>NZ_PYJN01000018.1 GCF_003025035.1 Rhizobium sp. SEMIA4064 | reverse complement strand
TCAGCCGAAGCGTGGATCATGATCGCCCACATTCGTCTCATCACCAGACGGCTAGCAAGGTATGGATATCGTTGAACCCTTTTCGAATCCGACTCTGAGATCTGACCCGTTCAAACCGCTCTGAGATTGTCCACTTGTCCGGCGGGCAAAGGCGTATCAGGGACCCGAGCGAAGGTACTGCGGCCTAAGAATGGGGAAAAGGTAGAATAAAAGAAGAAGGCCGAAGTTTAGCGCTAGAGGCGGTATATTTAGCCAACCATCTGCCGGAACATCAGGTAAGCCCGCGTATGGCCCAAAAACGTATGTAGTAGTCGCCTCTGCCGCTGAAATGCTAAATATTGAAGCAATAAAAATGAGAACAAGGTAGCCATAGTTAAGCTTCGAGACGCTCGCAAAGCGTCTTAATAGGAATAGATGAAGTGCAAAGTATATGGCGAAAATTACGAGAAAAAACCAAACACCCCAATTTCGAATCTCCACCGTAATTCCTCCGGCAACCGGCTGCGCTTTTTCCATAATAATATTTGGCTTTAGACTTATGGAAGGAAGATTTGCAACCCTTGTTTCGAAGGCTATCGGGGCACTCGCGCCCTTAAGCACTGCGGCCGTCTCAACGTCTTCCTTTGCCGTGAGGTAAACGCTTATCGCGATCTCGTCGCCGCTATTGAGCAGGGTAGGGGAGGCGGTATACAAGTTATCAGAAGTTCGCTTCCAATCTACGGAAACGCTTTGCGCCCCGCGCCAAGGTGAGTTCCCGACAGCAACAATGTGCCAATCGGGGAGCGCCGACAGCTTGAGGTCCCCAAAAAAATCTGACGGTAGTATCGGTGCATGGCCAGTATTTTCTAGTGACGCTCGGTAGATGTAGATTTTCGGGACAGGTTTTCCGCCGCTGGAGATAGAAACGGAAATATTTGTGCCTGTATTTTGTAGGTCCTGTAGCGGATCGCTAGGCCCTATATACTCAGCAGATAGCTGCTTTGGAGGTATTGGTCCGCGTCCCTGCAAATATAGGCCCAACCAAACGGCGCCGCCGACAGTAATCAGGCCCATCAAGACCACAACTGCATTTGCAATCCAATCGGTTTTTGCCATATCTCACACTTGTGACGAATCTTGCACCTAAGTTACCGCATCTTGCAAAACCGTCCAGACCATCTTGAAGGCAAGCTTATTCCAAGCGGATGGTTCAAAGCTAATGCTTCACCGTTGATCTGATAGGCACTGCTTGCCCACTAAGCTGCGCTCCGATGTTGAGCGAACGGCTTTCGACAGACGCTCTTCCGCCCAAGTATCCAAATCTTGAACGTGATAGAGCGGAATGCGCCCGCTGTACTGCATGGCCGGGCCGCCGCCAACAGTTGCCATTTTAGCAAGCGTTGAAACGGCAATGTCGATGCCGTGCTTACACGCAAGGTAATTCGGCACATCGCTGCGGCGCAGACGCGGGCGCTGCATAGGCATCGGGTTGCTGCTGGTCGTCTCGGCGGTCATCATTCTAGCGGTTTCCTTTCACAATACGGACAGTTTCGATGAAGCCAGGGCGCTGGCGGCGAGCTTTCTGCTCGGCTTGCAGGGCGTTGGCGGCGGTGGTGGTGATGGTGGCGCCGCCATAGAAGCGGACGCGAAACAGTGAACTTTTCCGGGGTGCGATCTGAATGGCCTTTGGCGACAGCATTGCTGATTAGATCTCGGTCGTTCGTGGCGTGAAGAAGCGGCATGCGGTGGCTGCGGCCGGAATGGTTCGTCTCGCCTTATTGATGATAGGTTTGTTGCAGAGCGCGTCTTTGCGCTCGCTCGGGCGGCTTTTATGGCGCATGCTGAAAGTGCCCGGCTCGACGGCGACGAGCTGGCTTTCGCCATTGACTTTCGCTTTCCGCCAAGCATGCCAGAAAGTGCATTGCCCACAGGTCGCGCCGCTCGGTCCCGTGCCCGCGATGTGGGCTTGTCCGATGTGGGTTGCGGCTATAGCCGCGTGCGTGCCGTCGTCTTTGAGTTTTGGTGAAACCTCTATCTTGGCCATGCTTCGCCTCAATCAGAGCGGCAGCACGATTGTCAGCGTGGCGAACGCCATGCCGGCAGTGATGAGCCCGATTGCAGCGCAGAGCACACGCACGTCCCTATCGAGCTGTGGCAGGCCAGTGGGAATCTCTGTCATTGGGGAAATGCGGAACATGAGGTGATCTCCGTTCATCCGTTCGGGAAACCGGCCCGAAGGCCGGAGACCGGAGCGGATGCGAGCGTCAGGCGGCGCGTGTGTATTCCGCGGCGCGCAGTATCTCCGCCGCTTTGGGCGCGTGCTTTTCGATTTCGTCTTTTGTGAAGCCTTCGGCTTTCAAATCGGCTTCGGTCATGCCGACGCCGCGTTCGCGTGCCAGATCAGCCATTTCCCTTGGAATATTGCGCACTGTTCTCTCTCCATTTCATGGGGCCGGCTTCTCGTCGCGATTGGAGGAGTTCGCCCGGCTATTTGCCCGTACCGCTGAAGGTCTCTCGGCTTGGGTGAGAAGTAGGTACAATATGCACCTATATTGCGCAAGAAAAAAATGGGGGTAAATTACACCCATACAGGAATCAGTCAATTTTTAGGGGCGAATCGGATACAAAAAAACCCCGCTCGGCGGGGTCTGAATACATGCAATTTGAAGTGGCGGGCATCCTGCTGTTCACTGATTACATATCAATGACGGATCTTCTCACTCTTCCGATAACGGTAATGGTGCCGGTCAGCGTTGGCGGGGGTATGTCGAGATATGATGCAGGTTGGAAGGGCGGTTCTTGGTCGCTCCTAAACCGCTTGTAAGTCGCGTTGCCTTGCTCGTCGGCTATGATGTAGCAAGCGTTGTGGACCAGTCTTTTATCCCTGCGGTTGGCAAAGATAATGGATTCTGGAGGCGATATCTTGTTCATCGAGTCGCCCTCGACCCTCAGCGCAATCCAATCACCCTCGGGCAAGTCCAGCGCCGATACCGTAGGAAATTCCGAAAAGTCCGTAATTCCCTCATGTCCAGCCAAGTGCCCGGCGCTGATCATCGATATTAGTGGCACGTCAATAATGGAGGCAGGTTCGATATCGATGTCATCGGGGTTTCCTGTGCCGTGGTAGAGCCATTGGAAAGAAACACCAAATGCTTTCGCATACTGCTTCCCGGCTACGGTTCCAAAGCTGCTTTTGCCCTGGAGGTGACCTTTGACCGTGTTTTCGTTCCACCCAAAACGTTGGGCAAGCTTTCGGTATCCGCCAAGTCCGGATTTCTCCTGAGCTTCGCGGAGCCTAGCTGCGCGCTGCTCGCGCTCGAATTGTTCTTGCCGCTGGATCATGGGGTATTTTGTACCTATTTTATGGGTCGGTGTCTGACCTAAACGGGGTTGACAAAAATAGGGGTATAATGCACCTATCACGCATGACCCATGCGACGATCATAATTCTTTGGCCTTCAACGGCGGCTTTTGCCCTTGATATCTGCGTGCCGTACGAATCCGCGAAAGCCATGCGTCGGCGTGGTTCGATACCGTCTTGCTATTGGGTACGGGTTGTTCGTGCCGGCCGGCGTCGAGGTATCGACGGAGTCACGTTCGAGCGTCTTGCCGAGCTGGCAGCAATCCCATTGGAGGCGGCAGAATGAAGCGCCTCTTTTCATCTTCGCGCGGCCAATCCTCCCGGCCTGCTGCAGCCCGCGCCGTGGCGCTTTCCTTTCTGCCGCCGCGCGCGGGGAATTCTCGTTTTGCATGTGGGCCTCCGTAGCTTCGTAACGCCCTGAATTTCTCACCTTCGATCAATTCCCACTACGGGAAAAACGCTGGGAATTTCCCGGCGCGGGAAAGGCTTTATCTCATGATATCAACTGCATGGTTTCATCGCATCAAGGCTGCGCAACGCGATCTTATTCGCCTTGCCGGCGGCATCGAGCGCTCTGCGGAGATTTCCTCTATCTCGAAAAGCCACATCGGGCGGATGAACAACGCCACCGATCCGGAATTGATGCCGCTGCATGCGGTCTATGCCCTCGAATCGGAATGTGGTGTGCCGGTCGTCACCTCCGCCATGGCCGAGCTGAGTGGAAAGCGGCTCGTGGACCCTGAGGGTTCGCACGGAACCGATCACTGCCTTGTCGCGGCCTATTCCGACACGGTGCGTAAGGCTGGCGACCTGATTTCCGGCGGAGCGGTTGCGATTGCCGATTTGGTGGTGACGCCTGCGGAAGCGATGAAGATGGATCGGGATGCCGCCGAACTAGAAGCGGGGCTGGCGGTGCTGCGAAAAGCACTTGCTGCCGTAAAGGCGAGGGGTGGGCAGAAGGTTGGCTTTCAGGTTGTCGGAGGTGGGCAATGAAACACCAAACCGACCCCGCCATTGATGAGCTGATGGCCCGCCCCTTGTCCGAACGTGCAAGGGGCTTTTTGCGTGAAGTGCAGTTTGCCGGTGGGCGCGTGGATATTTCGGTTGGGCTTGGGCGTCGCCAGCTCGCGCGGGAATGCCACCGCTGCGGCTATCTCCATATCTGCGAAGACGAGCGCGCTGCGAAGCTGACCGGCCTCGGTCAAGCCTATCTCGACCGTTTGATGAGGGCGAACTGATGGGCGTTTATGAATCGGTCAAGCTTCCCAAGCCCGGCCCGAACGGGCTCGCGGTCATCATGACGGCGGTGCATGACGGCGTTGTCATCGTTGCGGAGCAAAAGCAAATCGTGGCGGCAAACAAGGCTGTCAGCAATCGCTATCTCTCCCGCGATAAGAAAGACGGCAAGACGTACTACCCCACTGACCGCGCTCGCGAGTTGCTGATAACGCTGCAGGGTATAGCGGAGCCGGGCGATTTGCCTGATGCGTCCGACGGGCCGACAGTTGCGGTTGTGCCGGAGATTGTGTCGGTTGCCGACGCCTCTGGGCTAGTGGCGACCGTCGAACGGGCGAGGGCACTGCTTGATGAGGGCGATATCGTCAACGCCCGGATTGTCGCGTCTGTTGCCTACGCGCAGGCAAAGACGGCGGCGCAGTTTGCGGAGCAGATCGGCGCAACGGAAAAGCTGATCGCCAAGGCGCGGCGAATGCAGGCCGACGCCTTGCTGATTGAGACCCGCGCGAAAATTTTGATCGCCGACAAGTGGGACGAGGCGCAATCGGCGGGCAGGACCTTTAAGGGACGCCCGAAAAGCGTTCCCAACGAGAACGCTTTTACCGCCGATCAAGCCGGTCTTTCCCGAAAGGAAATTCATGAAGCCCGCAAATATGCGGCTGCTGAGCAACGCGAACCGGGCATAGTTGAGCGTGCTATTCAGGCAAGGATTTCGGCCGGACTCGCGCCAACACGCGCCAATCTCCGCGCAGCGGTGGGCACGGCGAGCGCGACGAAGGACGAGCGCGGCAACAATCTTTATGAAACGCCGCCCGAAGCCATGTTCACGCTTCTGGCACTCGAAACCTTTTCGGCAATGTTGCTTGAGCCCGCCTGTGGGCGCGGGGCGATTTCCCATGTGCTGGAACTCGCCGGTTATGGCGTCGTCCTCGCCGATCTGATCGATTACGGCACGGCGGACCAACACGGCGAATTGCAGTCAGTTCAAGACTTTCTGACCTCGCAGCCTGCGGAATGCGGGTCTTACGACATCGTGACGAACCCGCCTTATGGTGACGTTCTCAACGCCTTCGTCGCCCATGCACTGCGCGTCTTCCGACCGCGCAAGATGGCGCTTTTGCTCAACCTGAATTTCCTCTGCGGCTTTGCGGATGATGACCGCAATTTCGTTATGGATGATTGTCCGCCGGCCCGCGCCTACGTCTTCAAACGCAGGTTGCCAATGATGCACCGCGACGGGTGGGAGGGGAACAAAGCGAGCAGCCGCATGAATACGGCTTGGTTCGTATGGGAGCTGCAGGAAGACGGCACCTATGGCGATTGCACGGTGACACGGCGCGTTGACTGGAAAGACTACCTGCCTGCCGAAGGCTCGGGGAACCTCTCCCAATGAGCGAACGCGTCTTTCCAGAAGTTTCCATTCCCTACGGCGACAAGTCTACCAAGGCTATGCGGATCGACTGCGCGAGCTGTGGCGCTGTCGCTTATTTCCCCTTTCAGACAGGGGTTAATCGAAAGCCGCCGGTCGCGGCAATTCAGTTTTTCCAGAACAAGGGATGGGTGGTCGGCAACGGTCCGCGCAAGGACTTTTGCCCGATTCACGCCAGCCCGGCGAAGCGCAAAGGAACAAAAATCATGGCGAGTGAATGCGCCCCTTCCACAGCAGATAAGCCGCGCGAGATGACCCGCGAGGATCGGCGCATCATCAATGACAAGCTGGACGAGGTCTATGGCAAGGATGCCTATAAAGCACCCTGGACGGACGCCGCCGTTGCCAAGGATTTGGGCGTGCCACGCGATTGGGTTGCGCAGGTACGCGAACAATTCTTTGGCCCGGCAGGCTCCAATCCGCTGTTTGACGAGTTTCTGAAAGAATCCGCCCGGCTGGACGCATCGTTCCGCAGCTTCGAGGCTATCTGTGCGGACGCGGCAAGCGCCATCGCCAGCCAGAAACAGGCGCATGCTGATCTCTGCAAGCAGATGGACGCCTATCGCGTTCTTGCGCGCAAGGTGGAGCGCGAGGTGGGCCGATGAGCCAGCTTCTCCCCATTGTTGAAGAGCTTGCCGATTGCGAAACGGATGCTGAACGCGCGGCGTGGCTCTTGCGCGTGCCCGCAGGCGTCATCTTTCGCGATTGCGCAGCAATCCGGCGCGTCCTGACGGAAGCGCACTTCAGGCTTGGTGTGGACGCGCTGGACGTGGAATTTGCCGCCATCAACGCCACTCGGTTGCCTGACGGCGGATTACCGCAAACCGTCGTGCTTGGCCTACATGCGGTTCGCTCGTTCCTGCGCGACATCGTGCGCAAAGGCGGTGGACGATGACTGTCGAAGCTACCATTCGGCGCGGCGCGCGAAATGCCCGCTATACCGCCGTTCCCAATCACGTCTTCGAGGATGACCGTCTTTCCATGGAAGCACGGTGGCTGCTCGGCTACCTGCTTTCCAAGCCGGACAACTGGACTGTTGTCATTGGGGACATCATCAAAAAGGGCGGTTGCGGGCGCGATAAGGCGCGCAAGATGATCGCCGAACTTGTCGAGTACGGTTATGCCGAGCGCGAGCAGTCTCGTGCGGACGGCAAATTCGGCGCATCCAATCTGGTCATTTTCGATGAGCCGCGTTCGGCGGAAGAGGACCAATCGGAGCCTTCCGAAGGTGTGGCATTTTTACCGCAGACTGAAATGCCGGCGCCGGCAAAACCGGCGCCGGTTTTACCGTCGCCGGCAAAATCGGCACTTAGTAATAACTTAGATTCAGAAAATACTGATTATCAGCAAGAGAGAGATGCGCGCGACGACGGTTCGGAGGAAAAGCCGGAAGCGATCGAGCGGGCTTTCCGTCGCTGGTACGCCAAATGGCCGACGCGGGACAAGGACAGCGAATATGCTGCTCGGAAGGCTTGGCAGAAGCTTTCGCCAGAACAGCGCACCGCATGCATCACCAAATCGCCGACCTACATCGAGCGTGCCGAGAAAGCGAAAATCTCAGTTCCGTGGGCCGGCGCGTTCCTGACGGGCCGCGATTGGGAAAAGCTTGAGGACCCGAAGTCGGACGTTGCACTGCCAATCGTCCACGGCCCGTACACCAGAGCGTGGCATGCAGGCCGTTGTGCCGAGCTGCTTCGGCCTCTCTTCACGGCGATGCCGAGCCTGACGCCCTTCCAACGCCGAATGGTAGCTGCGGGTGGCGAGGAAGCGGAAGCGATCCTTCGCGAGCGCCGCAGCAAATACGGCTGGCCAAAGGTCAACACCATGGACGAGCGGGCGACGGACCATAAGGGCGTGAGTGTCGCTCCCAACGTTTTCCGGATCTCCGAGAAGTTCGAAACCACACACCGAAACGGCGAGCTTGCGCAGGCCTGGGAGCGGTTCTTTGCCCGCAGCGGTCTGCCATGGTTGCCCATTCCGGCGGGCGTTGAGTGGTTCTTTTTCCCGCCTGTCCCATCCGACATCACGGACTTGGACGCGGCGGTTTGTGAGGCGTGGTCTGCTTTTGAACGGCAAGTTAACGAGGGAAATTCCAATGATGCATGACGCGAAAATTTATGCCGCCAGCAAACCGGTTAACCCGGAGCTTTACGACCTGACACGCTTTGCATCGTTGTTCGATCAGATGCGCAGCCGCAAGCGAATCAAGGCCACGATGCTTTCCATGGCGGCGGAAAATCAGCCGGGAAAGCGTGAATGGTTCGTAGTCGAGACGAAGCACAAGCAGGAAAAAGCTGTTGAAGATGCCCTTCAGAGGGCGGGCGTGAAGGTGTTTTTGCCGCTCGAAAACATCGGCCAGCAGGTCATTCGTGGCAAGATCGTTGCCAACGTAATGCGCCCACTTTTGCCTGGATATGTGCTGGTCAACATCGTCTATTCGCCGGCTGCGGTATGCGGCATCTGCCGTGTTGATGGGGTCGCTGGCTTCGTCGGCGGAATGATATCGCCGCATCGTGTCTCCGATCAGGAAGTGCAAAGATTCAAGGCATTCGATGAAGCGCCCGACGCGCAGCACTGCATGGTGTTCAAGCGCGGGATGACCGTTCGCTTTACCTTTGGTCCCTTCGCGAACTTCAACGGCCTGATCTGCAAGATGCGCAAGGATCGCACCATAGACGGCAAACGAGTGGCGACCGGAGCGGTGGTTAAGGTGGAGCTTTTCGGCAAGGAACACCTCATAGAAGCCCCTCTTGCGCTCTTGGAAAAGTTGTGAGAAGCAATGGGCAGGATGATCTACCGTCCATGTGCAAGCGCGCCGCCTCAGAGGCTGGCGAGCGGAGCGGAAAGCTCCCACGCTGTTAAGCCGGGTGGACCCTGCCTTGACCCTCTCGAATGAGAGCAGCGATTCAAGGCCGGTGCTACTGCATTGCCAAAATCATCATCGTATCGAAGGCGGTCCAGAGTGATCGCCTTTTCTGTTTCCCGCAGGTAGGGCTTGCTGATGACTGCACTGTCCATGCAATGGGTTGACCGCAACCTGACGGAATATGGCAAGCGGATAGGCGAGCTGAAAGAGCGCTTTCCGAAAGTCTTGCCGCGCGTTGTCAATCAGGTCGGCAATCGCGCCAAGACGGTTGTCATACGCGAGCTGACGAAGCAAACCGGCCTGCCGCGCGCCACCATCGTCAAGGCGGTAGGCAATCCATCCGCGGCGCGACCGGGCAAGCTCTACTACGACATGGCGACGCGAGGCGGTAACATTCGCCTAAAGTATCTTCGCCCCAAGGAAACCCCATCGGGTGTCGTGGCGAGACCATTCGGCAAGCCGACGCTTTATCCGGGCGCTTTCATGCGTGGCGGCTTGTTTCCTGACCGCATCGACGTGCCTCACTTCAACGGACACGTCTTCTATCGGTTGAACCGATCAGGCTCAAAGATCACCTTTGCCCGGTCGGGTGTGTTCATCCCAAGGGAGATGACCACGGGCGCGACCTCTGCGGCCTTCCATCGTGTCGCGGCACCGTTGCTCAAGGAACGGGTCGAAGCCGCCTTGACCAAGCTCGCGCCCTGACGGCCTTGCCTTCGACCCCTCATCGCCGCCGGCCTCCCGGCCCCCTCGGTCGGGTCCTTCCCCCGAAAGAGTCCGAATAGCGGGTGCGCGCGACTGCGGGATTTCGCTCTGTGAAGAAAATTATAGGGGGATTCCACCGCTCTTTCGGTGGAATCGGAATCAGATGGCAAAGAGCTATCCCGACGAACTCCGAATGCAGGTTATCGCCTACTTAGACGAGGGCCATACGGTTCGCGAAGCCGCCGAGAAATTCAGCGTAAGCGCGAGTTTCGCGGCCAAGGCGCACAAGAAACACTCGACTGCGGCCGAAACCACGCTGTTTGCGCAGGCGGAAGCTGCTGCATCGGAGCCGGAAGACGCGAGCAACGGCGAAATGACCGCCGCCCAACTCGCTGACTTGTTAGGGGTGTCCAAGCGGGCGATCTCCGATTTTGTCGAGCGTGGAATCGTGGTGAAGACAGATCGGAATCGCTTCGACATGGCCGGGTCGGTCCAGCGCTATTGCGAACATCTGCGCATGATGGCAGCGGGCCGGACAGGCGACGGCTCCGACGCGCTGACAGCCGAACGCGCGCGGCTGGCAAGAGAACAGGCAGACCAGACCGCATTGAAAAACGCGGCGCTTCGTCGGGAGCTGATCGCCATTGTCGATGTCCGCAACGAATGGACCTCGATAGGTCGCCGCATTCGCAACGGCATGCTGTCGGTCCCGTCGCGATGCCGGCAGAAGCTTCCGCATCTCACCACTTACGACGTTGACCTGATCGACCGCGAAATACGGTCGGCACTTACCGAGCTTGGTAACGAAGACGATGGCGACAGCACTGGCGACATTGAGGCGGGCGCTGTGGGACAGTCTGCTTCCGCCTCCGAAGCTGCGGCTATCGGACTGGATTGAAAAGAACGTCTATCTTCCCGAAGGCGTGTCGTCGCTCACGGGCATGGTCCAGCTCTGGCCGCCGCAGATCGAGATTGCCGATGCGATCGGCAGCGCTGCAATTGAGCGCGTCACGCTTGTTAAGCCCGTTCGTGTCGGCTTCACCACGTTGCTGACCAGCGCGCTTGCAAGCTTCTGCGCAAACGACCCATCGCCCATTCTTTCATTGTTGCCGACAGAGGCCGACTGCCGCGACTATATGGTGTCCGATGTCGAGCCGATCTTTGACGCGTCCCCGTCGCTTCGGGGTTTGCTGACCGGCGATGCCGACGAGGGCGGGCGTAACACGCTTCTCGCCCGACGCTTTCCCGGCGGCTTCCTCAAGGTGATTGCAGCAAAGGCACCGCGCAACCTTCGTCGCCACAATGTCCGTATCCTCTTCATTGACGAGGCGGACGGCATGGATGCGACGAAGGAAGGCTCGCCGATCTTGCTTGCCGAGCGGCGCACACTTTCGTTCGCGGACCGCAAGATTGTTATGGGGTCTACGCCTGTCTACAAGGCGACCAGCCATGTGCTGCGCGCCTACGAACAATCGGACAAGCGGATTTATGAACTGCCTTGCCCGGAGTGCGGGCACTTCCATGAAATAACATGGGGCGATATCCATTGGCCGGAAGGTGAGCCGGAAAAGGCTTATTATGTTTGCCCGGAATGCGGTTGCGCCATAGACGAGCGGCACAAGCCCGCCATGGTCGCCGCCGGGCGTTGGCGGGCACTGCGGCCGGAGATCAAGGATCATGCCGGCTTTCGGATGAACGCTCTGATTTCGCTTTTGCCCAATGCGTCCTGGGGGCGTTTGGCGCGGGAATTTGTGTCAGTCAAAAATGATCCGACGACGCTGCAAACGTTCGTCAACACAATCCTCGCCCAAGGATGGGAAGAGGAAGGCGACGAGCTAGACGACATCGAGCTTGCTACGCGTGCCGAAGACTTTGGGCTTGAGGCTATCCCGGCGGACGTTCTCATTATCACCGCCGGCGTAGACGTGCAGGATGACCGACTTGAGGCGACCTTTGTCGGATGGGACAAGGCGGGCATTCCCTACATTCTCGGGCATACGGTCATATGGGGCCGCTATGACGATCATTCGACATGGACCGAGCTGGACGTTGCGATATCGACCCGGTGGGATCACCCGCTAGGCGGCAAGATCAAGGTTGATGCCGTCTGCATCGACAGCTCGGACGGCGAAACGATGGAGACCGTCTATCGTTTCGCGTTCCCTCGGTTCAATCGCCGTGTACTGGCGATCAAGGGAGCGGCAGGCAATCGGCCCTGGATCGAGCGTTCGAAGACTTCGGTCAAAGGCGGAAGGCTTTTCATCGTCGGCGTGGACGGCATCAAGAGCAACATTTTCGGTCGGCTTGTTCGCCCGAAGTCTATGCGTTTTTCGAAAGACCTGCCGGACGTTTGGTATGAGCAGATCACGGGCGAACAGATGGTGGTTCGCTATGTGCGCGGTCAGACCTTCCGCCAGTTCGTGCCGGTTCCGGGTCGTCGCCACGAGGCGCTTGACTGCACGGTCTATGCCTTTGCCGCCCGGCAGATGGTCAATCCCAATTGGGCGCATCGTGAGGGCGAACTGTCCACGCCGCCGGAAGTGCCGGCAACTTCACATGCACCGAAAATCGCAAAATCGGAGTGGTTATAGCGATGGCTACAACAGACGATCAGATTGCCGCCCTCGAAGAGGCCATTCTCATGGGCGCGAGGAAGGTGATATTTCATTCGGGCGGAACACGCCGCGAAGTCGAATATCACTCGTTGAAAGAGATGCGCGAAACGCTTGCGGCATTGAAAGCCAGCCGCTCGACACGCCCACGCATCATTCGCGCGGCGCTCGACTGATGAGTGTTGCCAATATCATCGACCGGACCATTGGCTATTTTGCGCCGGAATCTGGCCTTCGCCGGATTAAAAACCGCGCCGCGATGGAAATCATGTCGCGCGGTTACGCCGCAGCCGAAACCAGCCGCCTGAAATCCGGCAGGCGCGCACGCTCGACATCGGCGGACGCGGAGATTTCCCGCGCTGGCCGGACGCTCCGCGACCGCATGCGCGATCTCGTTCGCAACAACCCTTATGCAGCGCATGCCGTCGCACAGCTCGTCTCGCATGCGATTGGCGATGGCATCGTGCCGCGCGCCAAGGACAAAAAGGTCAACGAGCTTTTTGACGAATGGAGCAAAGTTTGCGATGCCGATGGCGATCTCGATTTCTACGGCCTCCAATCCTTGGCCGTTCGAGGCATGTTCGAAAGCGGCGATGGCTTGGTACGTCGTCGCCGTCGCAGGCTTGAGGATGGCTTGCCGGTTCCGTTGCAGTTGCAGGTTCTCGAAACGGACCTGATCGACAGTTCTAGGGAAGGAATTCTTTCCGGGAGCGGGAAGGTCATACAGGGTATCGAGTTTGACGCCATTGGCCGCAAGCGCGCCTATTGGATGTTTGGTTCGCATCCCGGTAACAGCTTCTTCGATCCCATGTCGTCGGTGATATCGAAGCCGGTTCTCGCTTCCGAAATCGCCCATGTCTTTGAAAAGCAGCGAACGCAGGTTCGCGGTACGCCCTGGGGCGTGCCGGCAATGGATGACATGCACGATCTCGCGAAATACGAGGAATCGGAGCTGGTCAGAAAGCGGCTTGAGTCTTGTCTTGTCGGCGTGATGAGCGGCGGCGAGGAGCAAGACACGCTCGGAACCCCGGTGGAAGAAGGCACGGGAAAGCCCCTTCAGCCGGGCGTCTACAATGCGCGTGGTGAGCGCGTCGAAAAGTTTGAGCCGGGCTCCTTCTACAATGCGGTCGGTGGCCGGCGTCTCGACTTCTCGCAGCCGGCGGCGACCGGCGGTTACGATCCTTACAAAGTCTCGATGCTGCATACTATCGCGGCGGGTTGGCGGATGCCTTATTTCATTCTGGCCGGTAGGCTGGACAAGGTAAACTATTCGTCGGGCAAAATCGGCATCGAAACTTTCAAGCGGATCATCTCTGAGCTGCAGTGGAAGTTCATCATTCCGATGCTGTTGCAGCCAATTTGGGACTGGTTTTGCGAGGCAGCATATTTCGCGGGCCTGATAAAGTCGCCGAAAGTTCCGGTGAAATGGTCGCCGCCGCGCTTCTATTCGGCCGATCCGCTGAAAGACACTAACGCAAAAGTGAAGGAAGTGCGCGCCGGCTTCCGGTCGCACGCTTCCGTCATTGCCGAGTCCGGCGAAGACCCCGACGAGGTGATTGCCGAAATCGCGGAATTCCAGCGGAAGATAGACAAGCTCGGACTTGTCTTCGACACGGACGCCCGCCGGGTTTCGCAGGCGGGGCAATTGCAACAGGGATGGGATGACGATCCCCCCGACAAGGCAGAAGAAAGCCAAGACGATGACGAGACTTGAAGTGCGAAAGGCACCCACCAGCCTGCCGATGCAGTTTCGAGGCGAGGCTCTTAACAGCTCTATCAACACCGACGCGCGCACGGTGACGCTGGCGTTTACGACTGGGTCGGCGGTTCGCCGTCTCCGTTATACGGGATGGGATACCGCCGTGCCGTTTGACGAAATCCTTGTCGTCAGCGAACGGGCGATTGACCTCTCGCGCATGAATGCGGGCGCTCCTGTTCTCGACAGTCATTCCCGTTGGTCCACCTTTTCTCAGGTGGCCGTCGTGGACCGGGCATGGGTCGAGGGTAGCGAGGGCATGTGCACGATACGTTTCCCGAAGCCCGGAATCGATGTAGCCGCCGACCGCATGTTCGGACTGGTCTCTGACAAGATCATCAAGAATGTATCGGTTGGTTATTCCATCGACAAAATCCGCATTGAGGAAGCTCAGAAGAAGGGCGACGTTGAAAAGATTTTCGTGGAGCGCTGGACGCCGAACGAGGTTTCGTTTGTGACGGTGCCCGCCGATCCCGGCGCGCAGGTTCGCTCAAGCGAGGCAACCTTTCCGTTGCTTATCGGCGAGCCGGATAGCCATTTGATCCGCGCCACCCGCATGCGAATGGCCGAAGCCGCGCTTCGCCTGGCCTAATCCCAATTCCCCCTTTTTGAAGTTCGCCGCCTGCGCTCCGCCGGGACGCAGGGCGACGGCGCTTGTTTTGCCCGGTACTCTACATAAGGAACCGCACGCCATGAAAAAGGCTGCATATGTTTTCGCGACCGTCGCCGCATTTCTTTGCTTCGGCCTCGCCTTTGCTATCATCTCCGCCGACCCTTCCCATGCCGCTCCGCTGATCGGGCACGACAGCTTATTGGGAGGTGGCGGCTTGAACCACATGCTGCAAGCCTCGCCGGCAATTTTTGCGTTGCGCAGCAAATTGAGCGATCTGACCAGCCGCGCCGAGAAAAAGCGGGGCGAGTTGGTGGACGGTCTGTCGAGCGAGGCCGCTCGTGCTATCGAGCAGGATCATGCCGGCATCCTTGCTGAAATCGAGCAGGTTCGCGGCGAGATTGCCACGCTTGAAAATGCCACGCGCGGCACCCCGATTTCGCAGCCGGGCAATCACAATGCCGACGCCGAGCAGCAAGGCATTCTTGCCGAACGGACGCGATCCGCGACCATTGACGACCTCGCCAGCCGCGCCGGCCTTGCCGACTTTGGGCGCGATCATATCCGCGCCGGAACGACGGTTGATGCTTTCCGCTCGGCACTGTTCGAAAAGCTGTTCGATAAGGACCAGTCGGTCAAGACTGACAGCCACGTGCGTGCGCAGGTTGGGCAGGATGAAACCGAGACGATCCGTGCGGCCCGTGTCGAAGCGCTCGCTTACGGCCTCGGTGCTCCGATGCCGAAAGACGGTCCGTCGGCTGCTGCACGCCAATTCACGGGGCAGGGACTGATCGACATCGCCGCCGATATCGTCGACTTCCGTGGTCGCCGCATGCTCAATGCCCGCGACATCGACGACATCTTTACGCGTGCATCGCATGCAACGTCCGATTTCCCGGCCATCTTTGAGGGCGCTGTGAATCGTACGCTTGAGCAGCGCTATGCGCTCGCGCAACCGACGTTCCGCAAGTTCGCCCGGAAGAAAAACTTCCGCGACTTCCGCCCTGATACGATTGTCCGCGTCGGCGACTTCCCGATGCTGAAGAAGGTGCTGGAAAACGGCGAGATCAAATATGGGACCTTCGGTGAAGGCAAGGAATCGGTGCAGGCATTCAGCTATGCCATCGCGCTCAACATCAGCCGTCAGATGCTTATCAATGACGATCTCGGCGCGATTTCCGATCTGCTGACCAGCTACGGCGCATCGGTGGCGCTGTTTGAGGAAGTCACCTTCTATGCCGGCGCCTACAACGGCAAGCTGGCGGATGGAAAGACCGTTTTCCACGCCGACCATGCCAACGTCGGTGCCGACGCGGCGATAACTGTCGATAGCGTGGGCTTGGGCCGCAAGGCCATGAGTAAACAGAAGACTATCGATGACAAGCCGATGTTGGCGAATCCGGCCCGCATCATGCTCGTTGGTCCTGATCAGCTTACGAACGCCGAAAAGTTCCTGGCCTCGATCACGCCAGCCACGGTTTCGACCGTCAATATTTTCTCGGGCAAGTTTGAGCTTGTCGAAACCTCGCAGATCGATGGGCCGTCCTGGGATCTGTTCGCGGACCCCTCGACCGGTTCGAATTATCGCTGGGGCTATCTGGACGGATACGAAGCGCCGCGCGTGCGCATGGACGAGCCGTTCGGTCGGCAGGGTTTCAGCATGTCGGTGGAGCACGATTTCGGCTGTGGCGCGACCGACTTCCGGTTCGGCTATCACAATCCCGGCAAGCTGTCCTAACCGGCGCGGATCAACATGGGCGGGCCTTCGGGTCCGCCTCACGTCCTCATTGTTCATAAGGAACGCTCACGATGAAAAACTATATTCAGGAAGGCGACACGCTCGAAATGACTGCGCCCACCGATGTTCAGTCCGGCGATGGCGTGCTTGTTGGCAAGCTCTTCGGTGTCGCTGCACACTCCGCCAATCAAGGCGAGCGCGTCAACCTTGACCGCGAAGGCGTCTACAGTCTACCTAAAGTTGCTGCGCAGGCGTGGGGCGAAGGCATACCGGTTTATTGGGATGCTGGTTTGGTGACTTCGGACGCCACTGGCGGCAAGACGAAGATCGGTTACTCCGCCAACGTCGCCGAAAATCCGTCTGACCGTGGCGATGTAGTTCTGCATCAATAACATGGTCGATTGGCGAAAACTGGAAGCTGCCGTTGATCGTAAGATCGGCGGCGCTTTTGGCGAGCGGGTGCGGCTGTCCTTCATGAAGAATGGGAAGCTCGACCCGGAGCGCCCGCAAATCATTGTTCGCTGCGAAACGCTCTGCGAGGGCGGCGACGATTCCAAGCCGATAGGAGTCGGACAGGCCGGCGTCTTTCGCAGTCGCCTTGCTGCGGGGGAGGCGGAGCTTTTCCTTGATCGCGGTTCCTATGACGGTCCGAAACTTCAACCCGGCGATGCCGTGCGCGCGATCGATCGACAGGGTGAACCGGTGTGGGAAGTCGGTTTTATCTCCGACCGCTACAGCAATTTGATTGTCGCCGTCCTTCGAGAAAAGTGAGAACGCCACATGTCGCTTGCCTGCATCGCCATACGCATCGCCGCCGTGCAAGCCCTAATCGGGCGCACCATGGTCGGCGACAATGTGCTCGACAGTGAAATCGGCACGCTCGACATCGGGGCAGATGGCGCGCTTAGAACGCATAAGGAAAGGCCGTTCATTTCGGTCTATGTCGGCGCGTCAAAGGTGACAGAAGGACTTGAGACGCGGGCACTCAATAAAAACGGAAACGTCGATATCATCTTTGAAGCGGGGATTGCGTCGCCGCATGTCGTGACCGACCCGGAAACGGACGAAAGCGTTATCTATGGCGGGCTTCCGGCCACAGACGCGAATTTCGAGTTTCACCTTGATATGACCATGCGTCAGATTGGTGATGCACTCAACGATCCGCAGAACGAGTGGGCAGACCTCTTTCGGTGCCTTAGTCTTCGTCTTGTGGGTGTCGAGCGCGACCGTGTTAGCGCGGATGCGAACGGAACGCGGCTTGCTGCCCATAGATTGAAGCTCACGACGGAGGTTGTTGCCGACCCTGTTCGTGGTACGGCGCTCGGTCCCGGCACGCCGTTGGCGCGGTTTTTCGCCAAATGCGAGACCGATCTAATTCGCAAGTCGCCAGATATGGCGAAGAATATCGAACTCATGCGCGCGCAGATTTCGGGCGATGTCGACGAACTGCAGGCCGCCATGCGGCGGTATGGCATGGTCTACGGCGAAGCCGATGCCATGTTGATGACGCCAGCCTTCGAGATGCCGTGATGAGCACGTTGGTCGAACAGCTTGCGGATATGATGCATCGCATTGCCGAGCTTGAGCGGCGGAACCGCAACCGCCGCAGGAAAGGGACGATTGCCGAAGTCAGCGACGACAAGAGCAAGTACCGGGTGAAACTGTCCGATCAGAACGGCAAGCCCTACCTTACGCCGTGGATCGGTGCGCGAACCTTGGCGGCAGGTGGCGTCAAGGTGGACGTGCTTTATGAGAAGGGCGAGCAAGTCGATGTCGTATCGGAGAACGGCGACATGACGGACGCGCAGATAGATTTCTCGACCTACAGCGATGCCAACGCTCGCGAGAACAAGGATATGCCGCTGCATATCAAGATCGGCAATACCGTTGTTGAAGCCTCGGCCGATCTGGTCAAGGTAACGGGCGCGACCGTCATCGTGGTATCGCCCAACGTGCAGCTCGGCGGCGAGGGCGGGAAACGGGTTGCCCGCATCGGCGACAAGGTGGACGTTGGGGCAGGCTCGTCCAAGGGGCTATGGCCGATTGTCGAGGGCTCGTCTCGTGTGTTCGCCAAAGACTAGATTGTGAGTCATTGCCGATGAAAAGTTCATTACTTGAGTGAGCAGCGATAGGCGTCTTTCATGCATTCAAGACCTATAGAATAACTGACACACCCGCGAAAAGTGAAATAACTCTGCCTACCTGGCTCTTGGTATTTCATGCAGTTTTTGACAGCGTTGGGAGTCATAAGGCTCCAGTGGTTCTGCAATTGCCCTTTGGCGATTCTCTCCTGATAGACGCATTTGGCGGTTTCCACCGCCTGCTCGGATTTTACGAGCATCTTCGATGTGAGATTCCGGCAGAAAAGCAGTGTATCAAATTCAGGCATTGGGAGAGGTTCGGCGACGGCTGCGTTGCTGATGCCAGGGCAACCGGAAAAGGTTAGTGCCGTCACAACTAACATGGGAATTGGTTTCAATTTCTATCTCCCCGCGCGGACGAATTACGCGCATTAAGTGCAAATCATACGAGAATCGAACGGATTGCAAGAGGCGCGATCTTGGCGCGATCGCAATGGCGTGCGTCCGGCGAAATTATCTCGCTGACCTGCCATCAGGCGAGGGAGCTTACGCCAACGTTTGGCGATGTCGTGTCACCTGTCAAATCAGAAAGAGGTTCGGACAATGCCGGATTCGACGGGCGTAAGCGCCGCAAGCGGAAAGCAGCTCAGTAATTGGGGCCATGTTGAGCAGTCCATTCGGAAGATACTGACCACGCCGAAGGGCTCGCGCGTTATGCGTCGAACGTTCGGCAGCGACTTGCTCGATCTGATCGATGCCAAGATGACCCGGCGCACCATTCTTGCCGTCTACGCCGCTGCGGCGACAGCAATCCTCGAATGGGAGCCACGTTATCGCATGACGGCGGGTCGGGTCACGCGAGCCGATGCGGACGGCTCGATCATGCTGGAAATCTTCGGAACCTATTACCCACGCGGCCATCGCGGCGACTACTCCGTTTCGGAGAGCGCAAGCGTCCGCGTCGTCTACAGCGGGGGCTGACCATGGCAATCTACGCGCCAACGATCATTGATGTTTCACGCCTGCCGGAACCGGACGCGATTGAAAAACTCGACTTCGAGACAATCCTTGCGGCCCGGATGTCAGATCTTGAGAAGCGAGCCGAAGAGGCCGGCTATGAGTATGATGTGGGTGGCCTCGAAACCGATCCGCTCAAGATCGATCAGGAGGCTCATGCTTACCGCGAACTGCTGATGCGCGCCCGCGTCAATGACGGCCTGCGCTCGACGTTGCCAGCTTTCGCGAAGGGTGCTGATCTTGACCACGCGGTATCGAAGGCAGGCGTCGAACGCATTATTACGCTGGACGGGCGTGGCAAGCTGATCTTTCGCGAAGATGACAGCGCCTTGTTGCGCCGTTATCTCGCGACCTTCTCCGCCCCGGCGGCAGGTTCGGAAGATGGATATCTGGCTGCGGCCCTGAAGGCTTGGCCGCAAGCGCATGACATTCGAATCGCCAATGGCGGGGCAGGTAAGGTTCTCGTCTATCTGCTTGGTGCCGAAGGAGTTGCGGCCCCACTCGATGCGGTCTTTGCCGTCGCGAAGGCGCTCGACGCCAAGCACATAAGACCGCTCACGGACGATGTGACCGTTTCGGCGGCACAGATCGACCGCTACTCCCTCTCGGCAACGCTCATCGTGCCGCGCGGTCCCGATCCTGCGCAGGTCGTGGATGCCGCGGCTAAAAGCGTTCGGTCGTTTGGCGTGGCCCGCTATCATATCGGAGCTGAAATTCCCGCCACGGCGTTGCTGGCGGCGGCGTATGTCCCGAATGTCATGCGGATTGAAAATGCCGTGTTCTCGGATATGCCCGCCCGCGCCAACGTCGCGCCCTATCTGACGAGCGTCAACCTGACCTTCCGGGTGCAATCATGATCCCGGCGGAGACGCATTTGCTGCCGCAAAGCTCATTGCCGTTGGAAAAGGCGCTTGCTGCGGTCGGTGAGCGCACGGATGCAATCGGAATCGATTGGCAAGCCTACCTCGATCCGTTGACAACGCCCGTGCATTTCCTGCCGGCGCTCGCGCATGCCTATTCGGTCGATATCTGGAATCCGAAATGGCCGGTGCATCATCAGCGCCGAGTGATCGCGGATGCGATCTATCATCATCGGATCAAGGGTACGCTTGCCGGCCTTGAAGCTTATGCCGGCATTGTCGGCAGCGAGATTGTCAGGGCAATCCGGCCCCCTGGAACCTTCTTTCTTTCGGGTGGCATGTCGGAAGAGCAGCGTGCGGCACTTGCCGATCGCATGCCGCAAATTCGCATCTACACCCGCGCATCGCGGTCCTTTGCCGGGAAGCGGCTGTTTCTCTCGGCGCGGGCATATTCGGCGCTCGGCGCGTCGTTCATATCCGACAGCAAGGCGGCAGATCGAACGCGCCCGCGCATTACTTTTGTCGAGCGCGGCATAGAGCAGCCCATCAATGTCGAAGAGATCACAGACATCATTCCGGGTCTTGGCTACGCCTTATACGAACGGGCGCTGCTTCGGCGCCCGCGTCGGCGCTCTGTTACCTATCTCGGCAGAAGCTTGCGCTTCCTCGTATCGCTCGATCACAACCGTTCGGTCGCTGCGTTCCGGCGGGCGGATGGTGCGCCGTCCGTCATTCGCTATGGGATGCGCCCGGCGACGGTCCAGCCCGAAGCAGAATATACCGCAGCAAGGGCAGGGCGGGCGGCATTTTTCGGGCGACCATTGCACCGTCGTTACTGGTCGAACATGCGATCCGAAACACGGGTGTTTGAGCGCATTGTCATTTGGGACCCTGAAATGGTCCCGCGCCGTCGCGGTGCTTCCTATTTGGGTGTGAGCCGCTTTGGTGTCGCGCCATTCACTGCCGAGCTCGTGGTGCATGTGCCGTCCGTCAAACCACGCCGGGCGCTCTTGGTAGGCGGTTTCTTCGGAAGCTTTTTTGCCGCCTCGGACGGGGAAAAATATCGCGAAACCCTGCGAGCCCTTCGCGCCGCGAAATCGGCGCGGGATACGATTCTCATCAACACAAAAACCTACCGCAGCCCGCAGGCGGGCCAGCTCATCGTTGCTGGAACGCCCTTCATTGCTGGCCGTCTTCTCAGGAGCTGACATATGCTGAAAACAGTACCGTTTCAGGATCGCATGGAGGCGCGTCACAGCGACCTCAACGCTATCCAGTCATCCGCCCGCACGACCTTTGACACGCTGGTCAAGGATGCGGTGACGGCGGATGCACCCGGCTATGCCGGCTTTGCTGTCACCAAAAACAGCGCCACCGAATTGCAGGTCGCGGCCGGTCGCATCTATCGGCCCGATGGCGCCATCTTCGAAATGGCGCAGGCATCGACCCGCAATATCGTCTCGATCCTGCCTTCGGCCACGAAGCGGCTGGTTGCCGTTATCGCCTACGGTCAGGAGGAAGACAGCCGCAATGAGACCCGCGACTTCCTCGTTGATCTGGAAAGCGACACGACCGAACCGCGCATGATGGTGGTGGAACGCCAGCGTGCGGCCAAGATTGACCTCATTCCGGGGCAGGAGAGCGCGACACTGCCGCGCCCGGTCATCGACCAATCGTTGATCGTCATCGCCTGGGTGACGCTGAACACGACCGGTATCGAGGCCATTGCGATGGAAGCTGCCAACGCGCTGCCATCTGTCACGCGCAACGACACCCGCATTCGCTCGCTCGAAGTCTGGCGGACGCAGATTGAGCCGCGCATCAACACGATTGCCAGTGATATCACCGCGCTCAAAAAGGGCATGGCGGGCATGGCCGGCTCGGGCGAGCTGATCAATGTCATGCGTGACATTGCCCGCCTGAAAGAGAAAATGGAAATACCGGACGACGCGTCCGATTGGGCGTCGGACCGCTTCCTGACGACCAACGAAACCGACAACGAAAATATCGACCTGCTTTGCCTTGTCGAAGAGGGCGTTCGGTTTTCCCACGAGAACCGGAATGAAACGCAGATTTCCCTCTACAACCCGCTCGATCTCAACGCCTACGTGCCGGGCAACGGCTTGCTGCTGCCGGCGATCTCGGGGCGGGAAATCCGTTTGGCGTCTTCGGCGGGCGCTGTCGATGGTTCGATTGCCATTGCGCAGTACGGCTTTCAGACGCATGAGATGAAACAGTTGTCGGTTGCCCGTTCGCGCCTGCGCTATGGGCCTGCCTATAACGTCTGCAACAATTCGCAGTGGTGGGCCGATGGCGTCTACGATAGCGCCACCAACACCTTTAAGAAGAACGGCGAAACCTTCCTCGTTACCGGTACGCAAATTCTCGATAACGTCTATGGTCAATCGTGGTGGGATCCTCTGAACGCGCACACGCTCCTTCGCGTCCAGCAGTTTTGGGAGGACGAATGGAACGACAACTATTGGGTTGCGCAGGTCACCGACCGGACCGTATCGGGCGCGCAGATCGCGCAGACGTTCCTCAACTCGCAGGACGGTTGGCTTTCTGGCCTGAAGTTGCGTTTCACGGAAAAGGGCGCGGATGGCGATGTGCACATTTCCATCGGCTACACCACGGCCAGCGGATCGCCTGACCCCGAGCATCTTGTGACGCATGTCACGATCCCCTACGCCAGTATCAAGGTTGCGCCGAACGATACCTATGTTGCCATCCCGCCCGTGTTTCTCGAAGCCGGGCAGCGCTATGCTTTGATTATCACCACGCTTGGCAACCACAAGGTCGCGGTCGTTGACAGCAACAAGTATGCGCAGGGCACGTTGTTTTACTCGACAGACGGCGCCTACTATCAAGGCGATCTGACGAGAGACCTGTATTTCCAGATGGAATATCTGGTCTTCAAGGCGTCTCGCGTCGAAATCGAGTTGGCCGCGCTGACGCTTTCGGGCGGCATCGCTTCCATCGATATCCTTGCCGGAACGATCAAGCCGAAATCCTGCGAGATTGAACATCAGGTGATGATCAACGGCGCATGGAAGCCGTTGAACGTGTTAACGCCTAATCTGCTGGTGGGCTTGCCGCCGCTGCTCCGCCATCGTGTGGTGATGACCGGCACGAATGCCGTTGCGCCCGCTCTGGAGATACCGAGCAGCCGCATACGCATCTGGCGACAGCGGACCACGCTGAAACACATTTCGACGCGCCGAACGCTTGCTACCTCGGCGACGACGATCACGGTTCAGCTCATCATAGCCAAGTTCGAAGCGGATCGGCACACGATCACGGTCAAGTTGCGCAAGGATGACAATACGCTGATCGAAAGCAGCGGCTTTGTGGATCAGCCCATCGATCCCGGTCGTTTCCGACGCACCTACAGCTTTACCGCCACCCCGGCAATCAACGCCTACAAAATCCAGATCGACGGCACCACAAACAATGCCCTCGTTCCTTTCCATGTCGAAGAGCGCGTTGACGTAGCGCTCTAAATTTCCCGGAGACGAAACATGCCTGCCAAAAGCACCACGCCGGCCTTCAAGCCGGACGCGGACTACCGCGTCCAAGTCGCAACCGTCGTCAAGGTCGCGGGGCTGACTATTCGCCCAAGCCAGGGCGGCACCATCAAGGGTGTTCTCGCCGACCAGATCAAAAATCAAATCCTCTCCTTCGAGGAAATCACCGCAGTACAGGAGTGACCGGTTATGCGCCGACTGGATCAATATCAAATCAGGGTCGGCGATGATCTCGGCGATCCCGATTACTGGAACAGGCGCTTCGAAGATGTCGATTTGCGCCTTCATGGACAGGAGGAAATCGAAAAGGATTGGCGGTCGGCTGTTCGCGAATTGCAGGAAAACGGATTGAAGCGGATCGATGAAGCCGTGTCGCCGCTCATTGCGCAATTGCAGGAGGACCTACAGCTTGGGGCCGTCTTCATCGCGGAAAGCAACTCTGCTATCGAGGTGAAGACCGGTCCGATGACCATCGGTATCAGCTCGACCAACAAGCGTCGCTATTCCCCGGCTGCCTACTTGGCGCTGGTCACACGCGATGCTCCTTATGGTGTGATGTTGGGCCGGTTGATTTCCTACAATCGTGACAGCGGTTCGCTCGCCGTCGATATCGAACGGACCTTTGGCGCGGGCGATCCCATCCGCGCCAACTGGATTATCTCAGCCACGTCCCATATCGATTATCAGGCCGACCGAGTCTATCGCGAGGCCGGCGGCGGACTGGCGTCCACGACCGTCGAAGATGCCCTTCGGGAAGTCCTTTCCCTGACAGTGCCGAAAACGCGTTCGATCACTGCGGGGACCGGATTGAGGGGCGGCGGCGAGATGGTGAGCGACCTTACTCTATCGCTCGACCTCGCTTATAGCGATGTCCGTTATGTGAAGGCGCAGGACTATGACCGGCATCGCCATCCGTGGTCGGAAATTGACGACAAGCCGACGACGCTTGGCGGTTATGGGATTGGCGATGCTCACACCAAAGCCGAAATCTTCAACCTCCTGACTGGCAAGCAGGACAAGCTCTCGTACGTTGCCGAAGATGTTGCCAATAAGGGGAAGCCCGACGGATATGTGCCGCTCGGCCCTGATGGCAAGATTTCCGGGACGTTTCTTCCCGTCGATGGCAGCTTTCTTGGGGTTTACGACGCCGCGACGAACACGCCGGCCATCTCGTCCGGTTCGGGAAATCAGGGTGATTTTTGGGTTGTCTCTGTACCCGGCAAGGTCGCCGCCGATGATGTCGGAGACGTCTCGGCTGGCGACCAGTTGCGCCGTGGCCCAACTCGTTGGGAGCGTGTTCCGACGTTCACCGCTGTTTCCTCGGTCGCTGGAAAAACAGGCGTCATCACGCTGAATGCCGGCGACATTGCCGACAGCGGCGCAACCGGTCGCGCGATCCTCAAGGCGGGCGATGTGGCAGCGGCGAAGGCTGCGTTGTCGCTTGCCGTCGCCGATTTGCCGGATTTCTCGACGGCGTGGACAGCCGCATTTGAGGGAGCGTCGTCAGTATATGGCCGCTCTTTGGCTGCGGCAGTAGATGCCGGCGCGACCCGCGTTTTACTGCAACTCGGTTCCGCAGCATTGCAGGCATCGACGGCATTTGCTGCCGCTTCCCATGTCGGGGCCGGCGGAGTTGCCGCTCATCCGGACGCAACAACCACGACCAGCGGCTTTCTGTCGGCTGGCGACAAAACCAAACTCAACGGCGTTGCGGCTGGAGCCAATAACTATGTCCATCCGACCGGGGACGGCAACCTGCATGTGCCGGCCACAGGTATCGGTAGTTCGAAAAAGGTCCTGACTGCCGGCGGTGCTGCCGGGTCGATGACGTGGAGCTTCGTGGACTTTGCCGATGTCGCCGGCAAGCCGACCAGCTTGGCGGGCTATGGCATTGCCGACGCATATTCAGTGTCCACCGTTGATGCGTTGCTGGCCGGCAAACAGGCGAGCCTTGGCTATTCGGCGGAGAACATCGCCAACAAAGGGGTCGCGAACGGCTACGCCTCGCTAGACGGGGCGGGCAAAATTCCGGCAACGCAACTGCCCGCATCTGCGATCACCGACACCTTTGTCGTTGCAACGCAGGCCGCAATGTTGGCGCTGGCGGTGCAAAGGGGCGATGTCGCGATCCGCACCGATCTCAACAAAAGCTTCATCTTGCAGGCCGAGCCGGCGAACGTGCTGGCGAACTGGCAGGAGCTGCGCACACCAACCGACGTTGTGCAGTCTGTTGCCGGCCGGCAAGGTGCGGTCACGCTGACATCGGCCGATCTGACGGACGCGACGGCGCCGGGAAAGGCGTTGCTAACTGCCGCCGACAGCGCGGCTCAACGCACCGCCCTTTCACTTGGAAACGTCAACAATACGTCGGATGCGGCCAAGCCAATTTCGAACGCAACCCAAACGGCTCTGAACCTGAAATCCGATACCGGCCACAAGCACGCTATCGCGGACATAACGAACCTCCAGACAACGTTGGACACCAAGCAGGCCAGCCTTGGTTATGCACCGGTCAATCGCACTGGCGATATCATGTCCGGCTCCCTCGAAATAAGGATGACCGATCCCAGCATTTGGCTGCATCATCCGAATGTGAAGCGTGGGCGATGGGTGGTTGATGGCAATGGTTCTCTTATTTGGCAGGACCAAGGTGGCCAAATCCATTTCTATATTACTGCCAACGGAGCCGTCTGGACCCAACAGTTCGGCGACCTCAATCAGCGGATAGAAGATCGCGCCAGCGCATGGGCACAAGCTCACGTTGCCAATGCAGTCACCAATTCACAGATGGCGGGGTACGTCGAGGTGCTGATGTCCAACGGCTCGGTCATCAACAACGGTGCTTATGTTTTGACCATGGCGCAGCGCGTGAGCGGCGACCAATACAGGTTCGGCTCTCGTCAGCCGCAGCTCTACATTCAAAATCGCGGCTGGTTTGCCGCTTTCCCATTCTGAGGGATGCTATGCACGATTTCGGAAAACTAACAGGGCAAGTTGAAGCGGTTGAGCTTGCGGGCGGGCAGGTGGTTCAAATCTATGTCTTCTACGACGCTGCTAATACCGAATGGCATGATTTATACAAATCGCTGCCGCCATTCGATTTCTATGTGGCACTGGACGATAACGATTGCGTTGTTTCGATGGAGCCGGACCCGGAACATTCACAGATCGCCGGCTATCGGATCATAGGTATCAGCAAGGCGGAGGCCGGCGACTTCACGCGCGGTCCCGGCGGAACTGTCTACGGGATGAAGTGGAGCGGCAACCGGATCGTGAATCCAATCGATCTCATGTCCCCGGAAGAGAGGCGCGCGGCTATGCCGCCTCTCACGCCACGCCAGTTCCGTGACGCTCTGATCGATAACGATATCATGCCGGACGACGTGACGGCTGCTATCAATCAGATTGCCGATAGCAAGGCGAGGGCGAAGGCGCTCAATGCGTGGGAATATCCGACCGAGTTTCTGCGTACGGACCAATTGCTTGAGCAAATCGGGGCTTCGTTCAGCCTCTCCCCGGATGCGATCGATGCCATGTGGGCGGCGGCAACGTACCGATAGCACGCCAATCCGCGCCCAACATTCTCTTCCTTGCTGAATTCAGCCCGCCGGTTTCGGCGGGTTGTTCCATCTCGGCCGTGCTGCTTTTGGCAGGCGGCGCAATTCTCAAACTCATCTGTCACTTTTAATGGAGACCATTCATGGCCGACCTGTCCTATGCCCATGGCGTGACACTTGCCGAAAGCGCGGAAACCCCGTCGCTTCTGCGTGTCCAACGTAACGGCATCACCCTTATCAATGGTACGGCACCCGACGCGGACGCCGCCGCCTTTCCCGCGAACTATCCGACGCTGATTACGTCTCTGCCGCAAGCGGCAGCGCTCGGCGCGGCGGGCACGCTTCTGGAAGATGTGACCACCGTTTTCAACGAAGGTGGCTCGTGGTGCATCGTCAACCGTGTGCCGGATAGCGCCGACGCTGCCACGTTGCAAAGCAATCTCCTTGGCGATGCGGTCGCCCGTACCGGCCTTTATGCCGCGCTGCGCGCCAAGGCGATTACCGGCTATCAGCCGCACGTGGTGATCACTGCCGGCAATACCGGCGCCTGGGTGGAAGGTGGCGTCGTTTCGATTTCGCTTTCGGAGCAGGGCGCAAAGCTGACGGAATCGCCCATTGTGGAAGCGACCGGCGGCGGCAACGATCCAGGCAAGGTTTTGCCTAAGCTTGAGGCGGTTATGGGCATGGGAGCGAATGCCGACAAGGTTGTTGCCGTGCGGGTTGTCGAGCCGGGCAGGGCGTTGTCGCAGCCGCCGACAATCACCTTTACCGGCGGTGGCGACGATGCCGACAAGGTTCTGCCGGCGGCGACGGCCAATGTGGGCGATGTTGCCAATCCGTTTGTCTCGGCACTCAACGTTATTTGCCCGAAAATCCGGGCGCGAGCCTACATCACCGGTCCGAATACCACGAACGCAGAAGCCGTCCGCTTCCGCCGTACGATCAACGGCGGTCGCATTCTCATCATCGATCCGAAGACCATCAAGAACGTCAGCGGCGTTCCGGTCACAAAGCCGGTGGCGGCCGTCTTTGCCGGGGTGCGCGCCCGCGTGGTTGCTTCGTCGGAGGGCGTGTCCGGTTCGGTCTCGAACAAGATCATTCGCACGATCGATGGCGTTGCCCGGACAATCTCCTACCCGGATGACAGCAACTATCTGAACGAAAAGCAGGTCGCCACCATCATCAATGAGCGCGGCGGCTTCCGCACTTGGGGCAGTCGCCTCGCTACCGATGACGACCTTTGGCAGTTCGATAGCGTGCGCGCGACCGCCGACATGGTGAATGAGGCTTTGGAAGACCTCTATTTCCTTTATGTGGACCGCAAGTTCACCAAGGGAAATCTCAAGATGCTGATCGAGGACGGTAACGCCGCGCTTCGGGTCTTCAAAAACAATGAGGACATCCTTGGCGGGCGTGTCTGGCTGGCGGATATCAATGAGCCGACCACGCTCGCCGCCGGCAAACTCTTCCTCGACGTGGAGTTTGAGCCGGTCGGCCTGATGGAGCAAATCCACGTCACCACACACCGCAACATTCTCTACTACCGGCTTTTGCTGGACGAGGTGAATGGTGCCATCGAAACCGGCCCGCTTTCGCTCGCCGCTTGATCAAGGACAATCTGACATGGCAGAAAAGACCCTACCCAGCTACATCATCCGCGATTGCATGATGTGGGCCGACCGTCAAAGCAAACTCGGCCAGATCGGCGACATCACCGTGCCCGTGCCCGAAGCCAAGCGCGAAGACGTGCGCAACGCCGGCATGATCAAAGCCCGCAAGGTCAACCTCGGCTATGAGGCGCTGGAATTCAAGTTCAAGATGCCGGGTCTCGACCCGCAGATTTTGAAGCTCCACGGCGTCAAGCCGGGCGTTGACACACCGTTCATGGTGACCGGCGCACTCGTCGATGAAGACGGCACCACGCATAGCGCGGTGCTCTCCATTCGCGGCAAAATGTATAAGCCCGATCACGGCACATGGAAGCCCGGCGACCTTGCCGAGAACGACTATGCCGTTGACGTGAATTATTACAAACTCGAAATCGACGGCGAGGAAATCTACGAGATGGACGACTTTGATTTCAAGGTCGGCGGCGTCTCGCAATACGGCGATATCCGCAACGCTCTGCTGCTGTAAGGCGGCACCTTCCCCCCGACAATCTCCCTTTATCAAGCCCGCTTTATGCGGGCCATTTTCTTCGAGGAATCATCATGACCGAAGTTGTCAGACTCACTCTTTCCAAGCCCGTCACCCACAACGAAATCGCCTATTCCGATCTGACTTTCCGAGAGGCGACCGTGGGCGACTTCATGGCCGGCGATCAGTTCAAGGGCGAGATATCGCAGAACGTCGCCGTTCTCTCCGCGATTTCAGACGTGCCGATTCCGGCCTTCAAGAAGATCTGCGCCGCCGATTATCGGCGCATTCTTGATGCGACCAAGGACATTTTGGGAAACGCATAAATCAACACGATTGGCGCTTAGTCGCCCTGTTCGTTGCCCGCTTCGCCCACACACCGCTCGATGTTATCGAGCGGTGGTCACCTGAAAAATTGATCGCCTATTTCGACACGGCTCGCGCCCTGCGTGATGCGCTGGAGGGAATATCATGACCACACTTCAAAGCACCCTCCGGGTTTCGCTTCTGGACGATGTGACGGCTCGCGCCAAGCATATCACGCGAGCGCTCGACGGCCTCCGGGCGCAGCAGCGGGCGACCTTTGCGCCTATTCGCAGTATGGTCGGGCAGGCGGTTGTGTTTGGTGCTGGCTATCTTGGTGTGAGGGAGGGTTTGCGTGCCACGGCGGGCGAGGCGATCAATTTCGAGTCCGCATTTGCCGATGTCAAAAAGGTGGTCGATGCGTCAAGCGAGCAGTTCGAGACCATGCGCCGTAGTATCCGGCGCATGTCTGGCGAAATCCCGATGTCCGCCGATAACATCGCGGCCCTCTACGCCGCTGCTGGTGAGTCCGGTATCGCAACACAGGATTTGCAGGGCTTTGCCGAAATGGCCTCGCGCGTTGGCATCGCCTTCGACATCACGGCGGAAAAGGCCGGCTCTAGCCTGGCTAAGCTGAAAACGCAGTTCGGCTTGACGGTTGCCGAAACTGGCGACCTCGCCGATGTGATGAACCATCTGTCGAACAACATGGCGAGCAAGGCGTCTGAAATTACAGACTTCATGCTGCGCGTCGGTGCGCTCGGCAAGATCGCCGGCTTTACGAAAGAACAGGTTGCCGGCATCGGTAGCGCCATGATCGCAGCCGGCGCGGAACCGGAAGTGGCGGCGACCGCGATGCAGAACGTAACGAAGGCTTTGACGCGGGGCGCATCCGCGAAAAAGAGTCAGCGCGAAGTGGCGGCAAGGCTCGGTCTCGACCTGCCGAAGATCGCCAAGGAAATGCAGAAGGATGCGCCGGCGGCGCTAAAAAAAGTTCTCGCCGCCATCGCCAAGGCTCCGAAAGATCAACAGATATCCATTGTCTCCGACTTCTTCGGTGACGAGGCCAAAGCGTTCATTCCGCTGGTCGGCAACGTGAAGCTTCTGGACGATGCGCTTGCCAGCGTCAGCGACCGCACGAAGTATGCCGGCTCTGCCATGAACGAGTATAAGCAGCGTGCCAGCACTACCGGCAATGCGCTCGAGCTTTTGGGTAACAAGGTATCCAACATCTTTTGGGAAGTTGGGGACAGCATGTTGCCTTCGATCCGGGAAGGCGCGCAAGCAATCAGTGATGTCTTGGATACGCTCGGAAGCCGGGCGACCATCTTCGATCAAATCAAAGTCGGGGCGCAGGGCTTTGCGAAAGGCTTCGGCTACGATGGCGGTATCCGCGAGTTGGTCAACGACGTTAGCGACCTGATGCTTGGGAAGGTCGATCCGAACGCAGGCGAAAACCTTGGCCGCTTCTTTATGAAGGCGAAGGAATGGGGGGCATCCATTCGTGAGTTGACGGACGCCATTCGTGAAAACCCTATTGCCACGTTCTTTGCGGAAATGGCGGGCTATGGTTTCAAGCTCATGCTGTGGGGAGCGGGTTTTGCCTTTCTCGCCGGCACTGTTCGCAAGCTGGCAACCGCGATGTTTCTGCTGTCGGGTGCAAGCACGTTGCTTGGTGCGCTCAAGACGGTCGGCTCCATCGCGGCGATTGTCGGTGGTGGAACGGCGACTGCGGGCGGCGTGGCGGCAACAGCTGCAACCGGAGCTGCTGCGGGCGGTGCTGCTACTGGCTTGCTAGGCGGCTGGTCGACAATGCTTAAAGGGTTTGCGCGTCTTGGGATATATGGCATGGCCGGGGCGGGCGCGTGGGAGTTTGGCGAGCAGAGCTATACCGGCGACACGTTTTACAAACAGGGAAAGGCTTGGTTGCCCGGCCCGGAAGATGCTTTGCATGGCATCGGTTCGTATCTGAAGTCATTCGCCATGCCCGCAAATGGCCCGGCTCCGACTGGCGTCTATGCACAATCTGCGATTGATAGCGCGCGTGCAGCCCGCGCCGCCGGTTTGGGAGGATCAGCCACGGAAACCCTGCCCGGCAAGACGGCCGACGATCTTGGCTTGATAACTGCCCGTATCGATGCATCGTCCATTGCGGCGATGAGCCGACCGAGCGGAACGCAAGATGTTCGAGTCGTTAATCAGCAGCCGCCAAATATCACGGTGCATGCGCCGATCTCGATAACCGGAGTTGCTGACCCGCAAGTGGCGGCCGGTGCCGCGATTGCTCAGCTCGGCGCGGCAATAAAGAATGCGGCCGATACGCAATTCAGCGATTAGGCTCAGGATCATAAACGAACGAAAATCAGCCGTCGGCATGAGGCTCAGGCCGCCAGTATTCTTGGCCTGCAGAGGACCGGAATTGATGGAAGGCGGACCTTCGATGGCCCGCTCTCCCGTCGCTCATATACGCAGTTGATACTTAATCACCATCTGAAGGGGTTAAATATTTTGTCAATATCGCGCCCTGTTTTATTGATGACCGATTCTTTACCCCCTGCAATGTTGCCGCGCCGAAGCTCTTCGAAGTCAATTCTGGTTGCCTTCTCAGGCAGGACAGTTGTAATGCCGAGAACTTCCCGCGCAAAATCATACACACCGCGAGGCACCTGCGTTTGCTTCGAACATCCCTGCGCGTCACCTACAACTAGGTTAACCTCGACATCTGCTTTCTTCCCATACTTTTCACCTTCAATGATGAGAGCAGCAGCAATTGGTATTTTCATACCGTCGTAGTCAACTAATTCCTTATAGGGGTCTTTGGAAGCTTTGAATTTGGCAGAAAGACTATCTAAAGTCTTTCCATTCTCTGCTCTCCAATCCTCGAACTTCTTGCTCGCATCCTTGAAGCACACCTCTTGCGCAGAGGAGTTGATTGGAACCAGTGTGCAAATTGCTACTGCAACCAAATAATGCCTAATGTGTAACATCTTTGGTCCTCCCCATCTCCGACCGTCTTTATCATACATTAAACGCGGCGGTTGTGGTCCCTATCAGAAAGAGGTAGAGGGCGTTGAAGTGGACGGTCTGCCGAAGCCGGATAAAGGTTGCACGGACACGGGATCCCTATGCGTATGGGCAGATCGCAGTAGCGTCGAAGATAGCCTAACTAACTGCCTTCGCAGTTGACGTTTGAGCCCATGCATTCTCTCCGACGTTCATTGCTTGCTACAAAAACAGCTCAATTATAGGTAGATTATGACGGGTGTAACATCGATGATGCTAGGAGGCTATGCCTTCGAGGCGTTGGGCTTTGGCTATCAGAATATCAAGCGCAAGGTGAATACCCCTTGGGTTGAGATCTCCGTGGGCCAAACCCTTAATCCGCAGCAATGGACCGGACCAACGTCCGACGAAGTGACGATTCAGGGCGTTTTATTTCCGGAAGAATTCGGGGGGCAATCGCAGCTTGACGGCATCATAGCGGCGTCAATGGCCGGAACTGAAATGATGCTGGTCAGTGGCGATGCGATGGAAGGCATTATTCGCGGCATGTTCACGGTGCAATCCGTCGAGGAAGATCAATCGTTCCACGATGCCAAGGGTGCGCCTCGCCGTAATGCCTACGTAATCTCGCTCAAGCGGAACCGGACGGAAACGGCGGCGGGTGCCGCCGGGTTGGTCGATAGCGCAAGCTCTTTGCTTTCCAAACTTTTTCGGTGATCAGATGGCGACCATTTACACCACGCGACAGGGCGAGACGGTCGATCTTGCCTGCCTCGCTCACTACGGACGGACGGCGGGCGTTGTCGAAGCGGTGCTTGCCGCTAATCGCGGCCTTGCCGCCCTTGGTCCCGTCCTGCCGCTCGGCATGGGAATCATCATGCCCGACATGCCGAGCGCGAGCGTGGAACGTCGGCTGATTAGCCTTTGGGATTGAACATGGAGCCTCGTGTCGAAATTACTGTCGATGGCGTTCCCGTCGCTGGGCAGTTCTATGAGCGACTGATTTCGGTCACGGTGACGGATGAAGAGGGATTGAAGTCGGATACGGTCGATATCGAGCTGAACGACGGCCCGCCGAATTTCCTTGCTCTGCCGCGCAAGGGTGCCGTGATCTCTGTCAAAATGGGATATGGCAACAACCTCGTGCCAAAGGGGCAATTCACGGCTGACAAGATCAGCCTCGATTGCTTGCCCTATAAGATGTCGATAGCGGGCAGGGCGGCGGACCTGCGCAGCGGCAAGTTGAAAGAGCGGCAGGAACGCGCTTGGGATAAGGTCACGCTCGGCGATCTCATATCCGACATTGCCGGCGAAAGCGGGCTGACACCCGCCGTGGACACCGATCTAGCGGCACATCGCTACGAATGGATAGGGCAGCAGGACGAGACGAATATCCATTTCCTGCGGCGGCTGGCTGACCGGCATAACGCCCTCTTCGCGATCAAGCAGGGGCGGTTATTGTTTGCCCGGCGCGGCTCGGGCCTGTCGGCCTCCGGCTCGTCTCTCGGCTCGATCATCCTGACGCCTGCCGTCATCAAAACCGGCACGCTGAAAGTCGATATCAACGACCGCACGAAGTACAGCAAGGTTGTGTCCTACTATCAGGATGCGGAAAAGGCGAAGCGGGTCGAAATCGAGGCGGCCGCGGATGCCGATGGCGATAGCATCTACCGCATACCCGAAGCGTTTTCTTCGCCGGCAGAAGCTGACAAGGCGGCGCGTGCCAAGGCGAAAGAGCTTGCGCGCGGGGAGGGCAACGTCTCGGTGGCGGTGGTGGGCGATCCGCAGATTGAGGCAGGCTTGCCTCTGCTATTCGCAGGCGTTCGTCCTGGGCTCGACGGCGTGCCGTACATCATCAAGACGGCGCGGTCCAAATATACGAAAACCTCGGGCTTCGAAGTTGAAGTGTCCGGACGGCTTTATGACGGCAAGTCGGCGACGGAAGGCGAGGGCAGTATGGAGAGAGCGGCCGAAGCTGGTGACCCGTCCGAATCAGCGGACGCCGGCGGAAAGGTTGCTCCAAATAGCGCGCCGGGCACTCCCGCCACGCCTTCGGCATTCCTCACGCCCCGCCGGTCCGGCCGAACGGACGAGAACTAGTTGGCAGCGCATTAGCGGGCGGGTTCGTTACCGCTTTCACCGCGAAGCGGACACCAGAAAACGCTGGTCACTGTCCCGTTTTCCTATAGTGGCCTGCGTTGTCGAGGCTTGGCATAACGACATACCGAAACGGCTTGTGTATGGTCACTTCTGACCGAGGGGATATTAATGAACTCAGATGTTTGGCAAAGCTTACTACATTTGGAAAGCCGAGATATCGTCAGCGATTGGTTTGAAAGGATTCACGGAAGGAAACTGAACGCACGACGGGCGAAGGAAATTATCGCTTCCGCACGACAGGGACGTGAGTATTTTCGCAGCGCATCTACGGCGTCGTTCGCCGTTCGACCTCTTCTCGCTTTTTATGGTGTTGCCTCCCTCTGCCGTTCGTTGACGCTATTGCATCGTAGGGACTCTGGCGAGGAGGGATTGAGGCAGGGGCACGGATTAGAAGCGATAGCGTGGTCCGCGACGTTATCGAGCGATCTACCTGTCGCGCTAGCCTCGATCAGTAAGCTTCGCGTACGCACATGCGGAGGACTGTTCTCAGACCTCGTCGCGGCAACCCACAAACGCACGATGTTGCGGGTCTATGATCGCACTATCCCTGTCCCATTCGATAATGAAGAACAGCGCCTTGGGCGGGAAACGTCGCTCTCGGATATACTGGATCGGCTTCCCGACATATCCACTGATGTTTCAGCTGAACGCCCGCGACGATGGATCCGACTCAAGAACTTTGTCTATTCTCCCGATTCCGGTGCGACGATTACTGTTCACGGCACGCCTGATCATCCCGTATGTATCGAATATGCGGGTGCCGGATTTGAGCTTTCGCCAGAAGAGGACCCTTATGACGCTAGCGCTGAAAGAACCGTTCTCAAGATAGATGAAACCGGAGTCAAAAAATATTTCCCACAAGTACTAGACACGCGAGTTATTCGTACGATGGGCGGCAATCCGAGCCCGCATCTAGTGTCGAGATTCTCCCCAGACGCTTGGTTTTCTCAGCTATCCATAACTTATATGGTTTCTTTCATCCTTGGAATGTTGGCTCGATATTTCCCGACGCACTGGGGTGCATTGATGGGAGGTGAGAAGGGAGACGCAATATGGCCGAATATCAATGCGGCTCAGACGTATGTTGAAGCTGCGTTACCTGAGTTGGTGCTTGAAGTTATCGCTGATTCCCTCTTTGCGCCCCGCCTTGAAGTGGCGGACGGTTCTCTATCAAATGCGTCGGGAGATGCCTAACGTTGGTATGAGGACGATAAATCGGCCGTGACGGATACCGTTACCTGCGAAGGCAGGTTCCCTCGGTGCCGAGGCGGCTAGGCAGCTTTCGGCCTGCCAGTCTGACGCGGTCGGTAATGGGCATGCATCAAAAGCGGGTCGCGTTGGCTCGCGCGTAGCAGCATCTTGACGGCATGACTGATCGGTGCGCCGGCGCGGTAATTCTTCCATGTACGCAGACTGACGCCAAGAAAATCTGCTGCCTCATTGTTGGAAAGGCCGATTTCCTCCTGCCATTTGCGCAGATCCTCAACCGCGAAATCGCGTTGGTCCTCTGCGATCTGGAAAAGGTGAAAGGCATCTATCGCCAGATCGTCGCCGGCCCATTCGACCGTTGCGCCATAGTCCGCAACAGTCGCGGTTTTCCAGACATCCGCGGACTTCAGCGGAGCCAGAAGTTCGCCGCCCGTTGCAATCCAGCCGACAAGATTGGCGGCGGATGCCGGGGCGTCCTTCCATTGAATTTCCAGCGTCATGTTCGACGCTGGCGTAACGCTTTCAATGCGGGGCGTGTCCATATCTGTTTTCCTTCTTCAAGCGATGGGAAAGCGGGGGTTTGTCCGGTTCCACTCGGCGGCAATCGCCGCCCTGTTCTTTGCTGCCCATTCAAGGGCGGTGTCGTGTGCCTTGCGGGCCAGCTTGCCGCGCAGGATTTCCAGCGTGGCAATCTCAACCAGCGCATCCCCATCCGGGGTGATGACGTGGAAGTGCGGGGGCAAATGGTCGTTCGCATAGACCCGAATGATGATGTTTCCGATTTGAACCAGTTTGCCCATATACCCCTCGCTTCGATGGGTAAAACATAGGGCATATTATGCACTATGTAAAGATACGTGGTGCAATTTTTACCCCAAAATATGGAGAGAAATTATGGCTTATACGCTGTCGACGCGGAGCAATTCGCGCCTTATTTGCGTCCACCCTGATCTTGTGCGCGTCGTGCGTCGCGCAATCCAGATCACAGAGGTTGATTTCACCGTGCTTGAGGGCGTCCGTGACATCGGACGCCAAAAGGAGATGGTATCATCCGGCGCATCCACGACGATGAATTCGCGGCATCTGCGGGCGGAAAACGGCTACGGCCATGCGGTCGATCTCGCGCCGGTCGTCAACGGCTCCGTCTCTTGGGATTGGCCGCTCTATCACAAGATCGCCAAGGCCATGAAGCAGGCGGCAAAGGAACTCCGCATTGCCGTCGAGTGGGGCGGAGACTGGAAGACGTTTAAGGATGGCCCGCACTGGCAGTTGCCCTGGAAGCAATACCCTTCGAAGGGGCCGGTTGCTGGCGCCAAGTACACGGCGGAGACGGAGACGCAAGCCAAATCCAGGGCGGTGGCGCTGGTTGCCGGCGGCGTCGGCGCGGCGGCACCTATCGCTCAAGAGCCGCTTGTGAAGGCCGTCGAAGTCGTTTCGGCCCAACAGGGCGATCTCTCGTCCGGCGACTGGCTGCGGATGGCTATCGCCGTGGTCGTAGTTGGCCTCACCCTCTACGTCGCTTGGCGGAAGCTCTCATGACGCCATTCGACATTATCAAGATTGGAGGCGGCATCGTAATCGGTGCCGCCTTGGCGTCCGCGCCGGCCTATCTGGTCGGCAAGCGCGCGGCCAAAACCGAGATTGCGGCAGGCCTTCAGGAAAGCCGTGTCACCATCCTTAAAGACGGACAAAAGATCGATGCGAAAGTATTTCAGGCTGACGATGTTGATTTGTGCTTGTTGCTCGGCGGCTGCGTGCAGCCCGACAACCAAGGCAATTGAGCCGTGCGATCTTCTGGTGCCTATGGACCCGATGCCAGAGACCAACAGCTATCTTGTCGGCCATGACAGGCCGGTTGCCATCAATATCGCTCGCCATCGCGGGCGCTTTGCTCAATACAATTGCGGAAAGCCCGGCTGATGTCAGACAAATACAATTCGCTCTATGAGCTGCTGGATGCTTGGGGTGGCGGCGCGCTCTCGACTATCGTCGGCGCGATGGTTGGCCGGGCCATGTGGCATAGCAACGAAGCGCGCAAGGGGCGTCGGAAATTCTTCGGCCTCGAACTGCTTTGGGAAATCCCGGTTGCCTTCGGAATGGCGTTCATAGGGGAGGGGATTGCCTCCTATCTGAACGTCGGACCGCCGGCCACAACGGGCCTGATTGCCGGGCTGGCCTACCTCGGGCCACGCGGCACGGAAGTGTTGTTTCAGAAATGGTTTTCCCGTCGGATTGCGGGTAAATAGCTACCTAATTGAGAGGCCGCCTTGCGCATGCAAGGCGGCCTTTGCTTTAAAGCGGTCCTACTGGACTGGCATTGCCCCCAGGTGCGGATCCTGTGACTTTGTCGACAACGAAAAAGTAAATCGCCTCCATATCGGGCAACACTTGAGCAAGAGCGTCTCTTGGGCTCATGAACGGGGCCGGATCGCTTTTGGCGAATCGAAATTGCATCGTGTTGTGCGACTTCGCGATAGCAATCACGCATCGCCTAAATGACTGGCTAGGTGTGAAGCCAATGGCTTCGGCTGCCTCAAGCCTGCGAACTAGGTCGTGGCCGCTCTGGCCGCGCTTCTCTCCTGAAGCGCGCAAATAAGATGTCAGCGAAAGCTCGATCGCATGTGCGAGAAGAAAGCTCGACGGATGCAACATAGGGTAGTCGTAAACGAAATCGCTGTATGGGCCGTTCGCCCTTGGGCCGAGCACTCTCCTCACGGCCTCAAGGTAAATCAGCGCTTGGTAAGCGTCGTCCATGGCATACTGCGCCGATGTTTTGGGTACAGGTTTCGTTTGATCATTCGGCGCGTGGGACATGTTCAAGGAATCCGGTGTCGAGGGTCAACTGTCGCGCATTCATGTTCGCATCAAACCAGATCAGCTCCGCAAGCTCGCTATCGTCTGCTTGCAGATGGAGCTTTACCACAAGCATTGCCGGAGACCGTATTCCTGTGGTGCGCACAATGTCGCCTTGACGGATGGTTTCGCTCATTTTCTGTTGCTTTGCAGTTTACGGGCGTGATGCCGATGCAATAGCAATCTTCCATTCGTCTGGTCCACCCAAGTCGCGGCCATATCCCCAACGCCCGTTCTCGCCTTCCTCTAAACAAATCTCAACGGAATGGATGGGTATCGGTGCGGGTTTCGTCGCTCATAGCAATGGCGGCTCCGGATCGTTGGGAATGGGGTCGATAATGTCGGGCCGGTTGTTCTTTACATTCCCAACGTCCTTGCCGATTTTCCACATGGTCATCAGATCGGAGGGAAACGGTTTCATAAGGTCGGCAGGGTCCGGCTCGGGCGACAGCCAACGCTCATAGTCTTCCGGGTGCAGGATGACCGGCATTCGGTCGTGAATCTTTCCCATTATTTCGTTTGGAGCGCAGGTCACGACAGCGAAGGTCCGCTTATCGAGGCCGGTATCTCGATCTCGCCGAAGCGACCAGATGCCGGCAAGCGCAAAGGGACTGCCGTCCTTCATGGCAATGGCATAGGGTTGCTTGTTCTTGCCGGTCCCGTAGATGTCTTTCCATTCGAAAAAACCATTGATCGGGACGAGGCAGCGCTTTGACTTGTAGGCTTGCCGAAACATGCCGTTCGTTTGGATTCCTTCCGCCTTGGCATTGATCGGCGCGGGCTTGCCGGGCTGCTCGTCTTTTGCCCATTCGGGCACAAATCCCCATTTGGCCGATGCAAAGATAGGGCCGGTGATATCCGGCTCTCCGACGATATCCCTGATAATGACGGGATAGGATTGCGTCGGTGCGCCATTGTAGTTCGGAAAGCTGTTTGACAGCGGCTCCGTATCACCGGGGCCGGCGAATGAAAAATTCGCAAGCAGCTCGCGCAATGATGCTTTGATATAAATGCGACCGCACATGCCTTCTCTCCCTAAGCCTGCCGTCCATTAAGTCTCGCAATGGCGTCATAGCATTTCTCTGCTCGACATGCCGCCTCTCGGGCCGACCACTCCCAACCGGCAGAACGGCATTCCCGCTCCGGACGCTCAAGCGGCACATGCTCGACCAGCCAAAACCATTTATCCCGCTGGGCCGTATAGTCGATCTGAAAAATGCGCCCAATGCAGGCGCCGCACTTGTAGCCAACGAAGTCATTTCCGCTTCGATCTGCCCACGTATGCCGCCATTTGTATTGAGGCTTCTCGTCGGATTTGATGGATTCAAAACCTTTCCATCCATTCCACTCGATAGCCTTTGGCGGCTCCGGTTCTTTCTCGATTTCCGCTACCGAATAGTCTGAAAGCATCTTCGCCCGCACCTGATCGGCGACCAGATCAACAACCGCTTCCTTTTCTTCGGTTGAGACGCTTGCCAAATTAAAGGCCGTTTGCTCATCAATGCCGAGCAATATTGCTTCAATCTTTTCGGCGATCTCTTCCGGGGCGGCGAGTTGCCCTCCCTTGGCAACTTTCACCGAACGCACAAGCTCTTTCGCCATGTCGTGCGCGATGTAAGGCACGACAGAGAGCTTGCGGCGCTTTCCTACGGCATAGCCCGCAAAGTCTCGCCTCGTCTGTTTACTGATTCTCTCCATGCAAACTGAAGCGACAAAGCGCAGGGTTTCATAAGCAGGTGTGACGGAACGGATATCGCGCGGCATAAATCTTCCTCGTTTCCTCATTGGTGCCGCCTTTTGTTCTTATTATGTTCTGGGTCAACGAGGAGTCAAGGCCGATCTCTGTCGGCACGGGCATGGTATTTAAGAGGTGGGAGAATCGGCTTTCCGCTAGCGCGGCTCTGATGAGCAGCTAATGGCGTGGCAATCCGGCACACTTGCATAAACCAGCCGGGTCACGTACCTTTCGATCAAGATCCACCGGCAATTTCGACGCGAATCGCTACAGATGGAAACTGAAGCGAAGTTGCGGCGTTATTCAACTTGCCGGCGGATTAACTTATATGCAATGGGTAATCCCATAGCATATAGAGTGCGCATTTCATGCGCACGCGCTCACGCGTTGGCACAAAGGGGAGAGCGTTATGGCAGCTACAACGGCATTAAAATCTGGTCGGAGTGTAACGGCGGTCAAGACAGACAACGATCCGGTTTACCGCACCGCCGTTAGCGAACTGAAAACATTGAGGACTGCGATCGAGCAATCCACTGGCAAGTGGAGCTTGACCAATGACAAATCGCAGCATACCGTCAATCATAAGGTGAAAAAGTAGCCATGAGATTGACATGCAAGGATTGTATTCTGCTGGTGATGACGAGCGTCCCGTAACGCAGGACAATCCAGAAGAATACAGAGAGGAGGCGCGGCGTGACTATGCGCGCCTCATTCACAGTGCAAGTTTCAGACGCTTACAAGGGAAAACCCAGGTCTTCCCCGGTCATGAAAGCGATTTTTTTAGAAATCGGCTCACTCATTCATTAGAAGTGGCTCAGATTGCTAAGTCGATAGCAATTAAACTCAATAACACTTCGGATTTCTTCCAAAAATCACCCATTAATGTCGACATTGTTGAGTTCGCAGGTCTTGCTCATGACCTTGGGCATCCGCCGTTTGGGCACAATGGCGAAGAAGCTCTCGATGAGTGCATGCGCGATGCCGGTGGATTCGAAGGAAATGCGCAGACATTGCGCATCCTATCCACCTTGGAGAAGAAGACACTTGATGGCGATGAAGCAGGGCCGCCAGTTAGCCGCGGAACGGATCTACGGCGCGGGTTGAATTTAACTTATCGGTCTTTGGCGTCCGTTCTGAAATATGACCGGGTAATACCCATAGGGAGCAAGGAGCGTCCTGAAGACAAAGCGACCACTCCCATGAAGGGATTCTACAAATCGGACTTCGACCTAGTGCAGGAGATAAAGTCGCACGTGCTCGGAGTCAGCGAGATCGCCGACTTCAAAACGATCGAATGCTCAATAATGGATATCGCGGACGACATCGCATACTCCACATACGATCTTGAGGATATTTTTAAAAGCGGAATTCACGGACCTCTCGATCTCTTCAGCTTTTCTGACTCGATATACGAGGCGGTCGTCGAAACAATAAATAAGCGGATCGACAAACAGTATAAAGATGAATCCAAAGTGAGTGTCTCGGACGTTCAAGAGGTTCTGTACGAGGTATTCAGCAAAATATTCGCGATCGGCAGTGATGAGCAGACCTTTCTTAGAAATACTAAGATAGCTCCTGATAAGCGAAAAATGTATTCCTCTATAGCTGCACAGAAACTATCCTCTCTGACTGCCGGAAATGGATATCATCGAACCCGTTTCACAGCCAACTTAATATCGCTTTTTCTCAATGGCATTGAAGTTGTTCCCCACAAGGAATATCCGCAGCTTCACCAAGCCAGGTTCGATATCAAAACCTTTGTTTCTGTGGAGGTAATGAAGAACATAACATACGAGGCGGTAATCAGGTCTCCGATGCTTCAGGTGGTCGAATATCGCGGTAAGGACGTGATTAGGAAAATATTTGAGGTGATAGCTTCGCCCAATGGTGAACGATTGATGCCTCCCGACTTTCGCGAGATTTTTCGTCACAGTGACGGCCTCGGCAAGACTCGCACTATCTGTGACTTCATTGCCGGAATGACTGATCGGTATGCGATGGAGTTTTATAGTAGACTGTTTGGCGCAAATCCGATGACAATGCACAAGCCGTTATGACGGCGCAGAGCGCTAAAGGTTCACGCAGGCTTTACCCGACCTAGAGCAAATGCCGGTGCACGTTGCGTCAGTCCTGAGATGGTGGCGTTATGATTAACGCGCGAGTCGCATACATCCGCATCAATGGCAGTTAAGCTACGATTAAAGCGCTTGCTTCCTATATGCTTCCTGTGGAAAGAGCGCTTTGCTAACGAAATGACCATATGTAGTTGAAATTGTTGGCGCACCCGACAGGATTCGAACCTGTGACCTTTGGAATCGGAATCCAACACTCTATCCAGCTGAGCTACGGGTGCATGCCTGAGGCGGGTTGACTCGCCTGTCCGATGAGGTGGTTCTTAGCCTAGGAAGCGTTTGGCTTCAATGCGGAAAATGCGGGAAAGCGCATATCGGTATCTCAGAATGAAAAAGGGCCGCGATCCCCTGGGGGCGCGGCCCTGTTTGTTTGCTTAGGATATCGGGCTCAGCTCTTCATCGCGCCGGGACCGGGGATGGCTTTGGGCGGGACTTTGCCGAGGATGATCATGCCGAGGACTTCGTCCTTTGTGACGTCTTCGGTGCGGGCGTGGCCGACGACCTGGCCGTTCTTCATCACCGAAACGCGGTCGGCGAGGTCGAAGACATCGTGGATGTCGTGGCTGATGAGGAAGATGCCGATGCCGTCCTTCTTCAGCTCCTTGATCAGGTCGCCCACCTGCGCGGTTTCCTGCGGGCCGAGAGCCGCCGTCGGCTCGTCCATGATCAGGATGCGGGCGTTGAAGAGGATGGCGCGGGCGATCGCCACCGACTGGCGCTGGCCGCCGGAGAGCGCCTTCACCGGCTCCTTGAAGCGCTTGAAGTTGGGGTTCAGGCGTCCCATCACCTTGCGGGCCGAAGCCTCCATGGCGACGTCGTCGAGCGTGCCCCAGCGGGTTTGCAGCTCGCGGCCGAGATAGAGATTGGCGGCGGCGTCGACATTGTCGGCGACGGCGAGCGTCTGGTAGATCGTCTCGATGCCGTATTTCTTGGCGTCGCGTGGCGTGCGGATATCAGCCGGTTCGCCGTTGATCAGGATATCGCCGCTGTCGCGCTTGTAGGCGCCGGAGAGAATCTTGATCAGCGTCGACTTGCCGGCGCCGTTATGGCCGAGCAGCGCCACGACTTCGCCGGGGTAGAGGTCGACCGAGGCGTTGTCGACGGCGTGAATGCCGCCGAAGGAGATGGAAATGTTCCTCATTTCCACAAGCGGAGTGGTTTGGTCCGTCATGGTTCCGAATTCCTTTTACTTGGCGCGCGAGCGGTAGACGATGTCAAGCCAAACGGCGACCACCAGGACAATGCCCACGACGACGTTCTGAATTGGCGTATCGACATTGGCGAGACCCATGCCCGATTGCAGCGATTGCATGACGAGGGCGCCGATCATGGCGCCGGCAACCGTGCCGCTGCCGCCGGCAAGCGAGGTGCCGCCGATAACGGCCGCGGCGATGGTGAAGAGTTCGTAGGTCGTGCCCTGCGAGTTGACGGCCGAGTTCAGGCGCGCCGTGGAAATAGCGGCCGCGACGGCGGCGAGGAAGCCCATCAGCGCGAAGATCCTCACGATGACCCATTTGGTCTTGATGCCGGCGAGTTCGGCAGCTTCCGGATTGCCGCCGATCGCGAAGACATAGCGGCCGAAGCGAAGGCGCGTGGCGATGAAGGTCATCACGATGCCGATGAAGACGGCGATGAGAACCGGAACGGCGATGCCGTAGGGAATGTTCAATCCCGTTTCCGGCCAGGTGATATTATGATCCGTGGCGTAGCGCTTGGCGATGCCGATCGGCCAATAATAGCTGTTGAAGAGATAGACCGTGCCGAGGACGAGCAGCGAGCCGAGGGCGGCGAGGAAATATTCGGCCCAAAGCGGACGGCGCGGAAAGTGAAAGCGCTTTCTCTGCTGGCGCGAGCTGATGATGCCAAAGATGATCAGCAGGCAGGAGATCACACCCACCACCCAGCTCCAGGTGGCGCCGATCGAACCGGTCGCGCCGCCGCCGCCCATGACGAGGAAGGTGGAGTCCATCGGGGCCACGGTCTGGCCGCTGGTGACATACCAGGCAAGGCCGCGCCAGACGAGAAGCCCGCCGAGCGTGACGATGAAGGAGGGAACATTCAAGAAGGCGGTGATCGCGCCCTGGAAGGCGCCGATGGCCGTGCCGATCGCCAGGCCGCAGAGCAGTGTGATGACCCAGGTCCAGGAACTGTCGAAGCCGAGATATTGCGGCAGCCACTTGGCCTGGATGACGCCCATGATCATGGCGACGAAGCCGAGCAGCGAGCCGACCGAAAGGTCGATGTTGCGCGTGACGATGACCAGCACCATGCCGGTGGCGAGGACCGCGATTTCGCAGGTCTGCACCGAAAGGTTCCAAAGGTTTCTGGCGGTGAGGAATTCCCGGCCGTCGAATATCCGAAGATAAAGATCGAAGCCGATCCAGATGATCAGCAGCGCTCCGATCATGCCGAGCAGGCGGGTATCGATTTCGGTGGCACGCAGGAACCGGGTGATTGCTCCGGCTTCTGCATTGCGGGGACCGCTCGATGTGGTGGACTGTGTCATGTCGGCCATCGCTTTGCCGTTCTCCCACTGTTGGGCGCGGCCTGCGATGCATTCTGGGCAATCGCTGGCAATATCGCGCCGATCTCAAAAATGCGTCATCGCCTGTGTGGCCGGTCTTCGTTCCGGTCCCGATGACCGCCATCCGGCAGGCCAATGGGATATGCGATGGCGCAGCAAGGATGCGGGAAGCTCCATCTCCACCTGCAAGGGAGAGTTGTCTGCTCCTGATCCGCATTCGACGCCGCAACGGGGGTGCCGTTGCGGCGTCGGTGTTATGGTCGGGTCAACCGTTCAAGGACAGCTTACTTGCAGGCTGCAACGCTGCCGGCCTTAACGCCCTGGCAAGCTTCAGCCTTGCTGATCCAGCCTGCGTCGATGACGACGTTGAGGTTGTCCTTGGTGATCGGGATCGGGGTCAGGAAGACCGACTTCATCGGAACGTGCTTCGGGCCGCCATTGAAGGTCTGAACGCCGGAGATCTTGTCCATCGTCTTGCCGCCAGCGAGGTCGATGGCGATTTCAGCGGCGCGCTTGCCGAGTTCGCGCGAGTCCTTCCAGACCGAAACGGTCTGCTTGCCGAGCGCGATACGGTTCAGAGCTGCCTTGTCGGCATCCTGGCCGGAAACCGGAACGGAGCCGGCGAGGCCCTGTGCGTCGAGGGCTGCAACGGCGCCGCCGGCGGTGCCGTCGTTGGAGGCGACGACCGCGTCAACCTTGTTGTTGTTGGCGGTCAGGAACTGCTCCATGTTGCGCTGCGCGTTCTGCGGCAGCCAGCCGTCCGTATAGGCTTCACCGACGTTCTTGATCTTGCCGCCGTCGATGGCAGGCTTCAGCACTTCCATCTGGCCGGAGAACAGGAAGTCGGCGTTCGGGTCGGACGACGAGCCCTTGATGAAGACGTAGTTGCCTTCCGGCTTCGCCTTCAGGATCTCGCGAGCCTGCATGCGGCCCACTTCCTTGTTGTCGAAGGTGATGTAGAAGGCAGCCGGATTTTCGATCAGGCGGTCATAGCCGACAACCGGAATGCCTTCGTCGGCAGCCTTTTCAACGGCCGGGCCGATGGCGTCGGAATCCTGTGCGAGGATGATGAGGGCGTTGGCACCCTGAGAAATCAGCGACTCAACGTCCGTGAGCTGCTTGGAAGCCGACGACTGAGCGTCAGCGGAAATGTACTTGGCGCCGGCTGCTGCCAGAGCCTTCTTGATGGCTGCTTCATCGGTCTTCCAACGCTCTTCCTGGAAGTTCGACCAGGAAACGCCGACGACCAGATCCTTCGCGAAGGCTGTCGTCTGCATGGTCAAAACGATGGCCGCGCCCGCAGCCAGCTTAATAAAAGCTCTCATATTATCCTCCCGAGTGAATGCGACCGCACGTGCCCTAAGCTCCCGCCGGCCGCCGCGATAACGCTGACGAGAAAGGTTCGGATTTTTTTCTCGACAGTCGAGAAATTTAGTGTCAGAGATTTTTTCACCTGTCAACACCCGCATCTCCAGGTTTAATCGCCGCTGACAAAAGCCGGCCGGAGATGCGGAGGGGAGGATGGCATGAGCGGGAGGCTTGATAATGCTGGCCAAATCCAGCACCGAATTGGTCCGCCAGAAAAACAGTGTTCTGGTGCTGACGGCACTGCGCCGTCACGGCCCGCTCGCCCATACGGAACTCTCTGATTTCACCAAGCTTTCCTCGGCGACGGTATCGGTCATCACCACCGACCTGGAGCGGGCGCAGATCATCGAAAAGGCAGAGCAGCAGGCCGCCAGCGGCCGCGGCCGGCCGCGCGTGCTCTTCTCGCAGCGGCGCGATTGCGGCTATCTCATCGTCGTCATTATTTCCTCGGATGCAGTGCAATATTCGCTTGTGGATTATGCCGGCCGGCTGATCGACCGCTTCACCGAGGAGAGGCAGCAGAACGTCTCGGGTGTCGGCTCTTTCGTCACGGGGCTGTGCGATGCCTTGAACCGGATCGTCGCCCGTTCGCGATTGCCGCGGGACAAGGTGCTGATGATTTCGATCAGCAGCAAGGGCCTGGTCGAGAGCTCCGAGCCGGTGCTGCGCTGGTCGCCGATCTTCGGGCGCGAGCAGATCGATTTTGCCGCGGTGCTGCGCGACGAATGGTCGGCGAAAGTCATCCTCGGCAACGAGACGCTGCTCGTGGCCGCTGCCGTCGGCCGGCAGGAAGAGAATAAAAAGGGCCGCGACTTCCGGGGGCTTGCGGCTCTCTCGCTCGGCCACAGCATTGGTCTCGGAATCGTGCGCCGCGGCGAGGAAGGAAAGCACGAAATATCGGCGCCGAATTTCGGCCATATGCTGCACATGTCGGGCGGCGGTCTCTGCCGCTGCGGTTCGCGCGGCTGCATCGAAGCCTATGCCGGCTTTTACGCCATCCTGCGTGCCGCCTTCGACGTGCCGCTGGATACGATCCCTGCGAAATTCGTGCCGGTTGCCGAACTCGACAAGATCGCCGCCAGCGCCCGGCAAGGCAGCCGCCGCAACATTTTCGCCTTCCGTCAGGCGGGGCTGGCGCTTGGTATCGGCCTGTCGCGTGTCCTCAGCCTGCACGAAAGCATGCCGATCGCGATCACCGGACCGGGGACGCGCTATTACGACCTGTTGCTGGAGGGCATTTCCGAGGGGCTGGCGGAATCGCATGTCGTACGCATGGAGGGCATGCCGGAGCTGCGGGTGATGGCGGACGAACCGACGCTGGTGTTCGAAGGGCATCTCAACCGCGCGCTGGCGATGATGGACGACGATATCGTCAGATCGGGTGTCGTTACGGAGTTGAACGGCCAGACTGGTTGAGGAGGGGACTATGAAACGAATGGCACTGATGTGCCTCTGTCTTGCTGCGACGGGATTGCCCGCTATCGCGGCGCAGCCTTGGGAGGAGAAGACCGCGGCGCTGGGCCAGGCCGGCGCCGATGTTTCCGGCCATCAGACGGTCGAGCAACTCAAGAATCTCATCGAGATCGGCGAGGCGCTGTTTACGGCACGCTTCACGGTGGAGGACGGGGCAGGGCGCCCCGGCGCCACGCAGGCGATCGTGCCGACCAAGCGCAAGCACCCGGTGATGAACGAATTCAGCCGGACGGCCGGTGTCGACGCCAATGCCTGTTCCTCCTGCCATAACATGCCCTTTCCGGGCGGCGCCGGCGATTTCACCACCAATGTCTTCGTGTCCGAAGGTTTCGAGAGCGCGGATTTCGACACGACCGATCCGCAATTCTCCAATGAGCGCGGCACCAACAGCCTGTTCGGCGATGGTCTGGTCGAGCTTCTGGCGCGCGAGATGACCGTCGATCTGCAGCACCAGCGCGCCGAGGCAATTACGCTTGCGGCGAAAACCGGCCAGCCCCAGCGCATCGCGCTCGAAACCAAGGGCGTCAAATTCGGCTGGTTGACCGCGCAGCCCAATGGCCTGGTCGATATGCAGGAACTCGACGGCGTCGACATGGATCTTGTCATCCGGCCCTTCAGCCAGAAGGGCGTGATGACCTCGCTCCGGCAGTTCACGGTCAACGCGTTGAACCAGCATCATGGTATGGAGCCAGTGGAGCGCTTCGGCGGCCGCTGGACGGGGGCCACGGATTTCGATGGTGACGGACATGCCGACGAGATCAGCGACGGCGACGTTTCGGCGATGGTGGCCTGGCAGGCAACCTTGCCGGCGCCGGTGCAGAAGGTGCCGGACAACGCGCAATGGCGCGACATGGCGGCCGCCGGTGAGAAGCTATTCGATGGCATGGGCTGCACGGCCTGTCACAGGACGAGCCTGCCGCTCGACAGTCTCTCCTTCTCCGATCCCGGTCCGAACGACGTTGCCGGCACGTTGAACGTCTCGCAGGTGAAAGACCCTGCTGTCTACGACCTGTCGCAGCTCGACTGGACGAAGAAGCTGAAGCGCAATGATAAGGGGCAGGTGCTGGTGCCGCTGTTCGGCGATCTCAAGCGTCACACCATGACCGACAACACCGTCGACCAGCTCGGCAACGAACTTTTGGCGCAACGCTTCGTCGATCGCAATATCTTCATGACGGCGGAGCTTTGGGGTGTGGCTTCGACACCGCCCTACGGCCATCGCAACGACATCACGACCCTTGACGGCGTGATCCGCGCCCATGGCGGCGACGGCCGCGCTGCCCGTGACGCCTATGTCGGCGCGTCCGATGACGATCGCGCCCGCATCGTCGCTTTCCTCAAGACGCTGGTTATCGAGCAGGCAGGGGTGGATAAATGAAGAAGATCGCAGCCCTCCTTGCCGTTGCCGGCTTGTTTTCGTTCTCATTCGCGCCCGGCGGTTTCGCCGAGGACACGCCCGCGCCGGCGCCTTTTCTGATGGATGTCCCGCATTTCCAGGAGGAAGCGGTCGCCGCCGGCATAGATCATCAATATACCGGCGGCTGGGAATATTTCGTCGGTGGCGGCGTCGCCAGCTTCGACTGCAACGGCGACCGCAAGCCCGATCTTATGATAGCCGGCGGCACCAGCCCGTTGGCGCTTTATGTCAATGAAAGCGAGACGGGCGGCGCTCTGAAATTCAAAGAGAAGCCGATCAATCTTTCCGACAAGGATCTCCGGTCCGTCCTCGGCGTCTATCCGATCGATATCGACAATGACGGTTATACGGATGTCGTGCTGTTGCGGCTCGGTGAAAATATCATCCTGAAGGGCGGTCCGGACTGCATCTTCGAAAAAGCCAATCGCACCTTCGCCTTCGACGGCGGCAAGGATTGGACGGTCGCTTTTGCGGCCACCTGGGAAGCCGGCAATAAATATCCGACGCTTGCTTTCGGCAATTATGTCGACCGCTATGCGCCGGGAACGCCCTTCGGCACCTGCAGCGACAATGTTTTCGATCGTCCTGTCAGTAATGACAAGGTCGACTATTCCAATCCGCTGCCGCTGAAGCCGAGCTATTGCACGCTGTCGATGCTGTTCACCGATTGGAACCATTCGGGCCAGGATTCGCTGCGCGTCGCCAACGACCGGCAATATTATCGCGGCGGACAGGAGCAGCTCTGGGACATCGCGCCGGGACGGCCGCCGCGGCAATATACGACTGCAGAAGGCTGGGCGCCGTTGAAGATCTGGGGCATGGGCCTTGCGGAGGCCGATCCGAAGGCAAATGGCAAGCCGGAATACTTCATCACATCGATGGGTGACAACAAGCTGCAAGAACTCGATGACGAGGCTGACGAGAACAGCCCGACCTATCGCGACACCGCCTATGAAAAGGGAGCAGCCGCCTATCGGCCCTATATCGGCAAGGACCACAGGCCGTCGACGGCCTGGCATGCGCAGTTCGCCGACATCAACAACGATACCAACATGGATCTGTTTTTGACCAAGGGCAATGTCGAAGCCATGCCGGATTTCGCCAGCAGCGATCCCGACAACTTGCTGCTCGGCGGCTTCGACGGAAAGTTCACCGAGAAGGGCGACGAGGCCGGCATTGCGCTTCCCGGCAAGGGGCGCGGCGCGGTGGTCGAGGACTTCAACAATGACGGCATGCTCGACATCCTCGTCGTCAACCGCATGCAGCGCGCCTTCCTGTTCCGCAATCTCGGCGCCAAGACCGACTGGGGTTATCGCCCCCTCGGCAATTGGACCGAAATCGAATTGGACAACGGCCCGATCAACCATATGGGCATCGGCGCCACCATCAATGTCCGGGCCGGCACGCAGACGCAGGTGCAGCGCGTCCAGATCGGCGGTGGCCACGCATCAGGCCATGTCGGCTTCACGCATTTCGGTCTTGGAACCAATGAACGTGCCGTGGTGCGCGTGCAGTGGCCGGACGGAGAATGGAGCCAGCCCTATCGCATCTTCGCCAACCAACACGTCGTCATCAAGCGGGGTACCACATCGGCCAAATACTGGTTCGCGTCGCCGCCAAACGCGAATCAGGCCGCTGCGGCTGAGCCGACCGCTCAACCGGTGACCGATCAGCCGGCGACGAAGTGATATGAGCGAATAAAAATGGCCGGGCGATTAAGCCCTAAATGTGGAATCGACCGGCCAACCTTCACCAAAACCTTGTAACGCCAGTTAAGAGGGGTGTTGCGTATCCCGAAGATTTCTCCGCCCAACGCGGTTTCGATTTCTTCCCCCTGATGGCAACTAGCCGCCAATTGCGGTCATCGAACCGTTTAATGATTGCTCTCGCCTAGTTGCTCGGTGACAGGATCGAATTCCTATCCATATAGTGGTCTGCGAGCTTGGAGATAATGTATGGGCGGCGCTGCAAAAAGCATAGATGAAGTTATCAAGCGCGGATTTGCGCAATTGCTCAAAAGTGAGGGGTTTAAAAAGTCGGGACGCAACTGGCACCGGTCTCAAGGCAAAGATTGGCTGATCGTAAACCTGCAAGCGAGCCGCTGGAATTTGGAAGAGAACGGCAAGTTTACCGTTAACCTCGGCGTCTTCGTGGCTGCGGTGGCCTCCATGGCAGGGCAGAACGCCATTGAAGGAAAACCTTCAGAGCCGAGCGCGACCCTTCGCACTAGGTTGGGGACACTCGTGTATGGCCGAGATCATTGGTGGGAGGTTACGGCGGCATCGGACCTGGATTTGGTCGCGGCTGATCTGGCTGAGAAGATGCAGTCCACTGGCATTCCATGGCTCGAATCTCACCTCGATCCCTCGCGCCTTGCAGCGGCCCTGAAAGACAGCCCCTCTTTGCTGTCATTCAGCGCAGCCTTGCTGTCGGGCGATAGAGACGAGGCAACTCGGCGACTGCGAGAGGCAATTGGACTTCGGCCTGCAGCCCGAACGTATTTCCTCGCCTGGGCGAGCAATAACGGTATTTCTCTTTGAACTCCGGAGATGTGAGCGACATGAGTCGACCGTGCGCTTGGGGCCGGCAGCGTTAGCGGTTATCGCAAAAATGTGGAACCTTAACATTTTTGATGATTCCACATTTACGTTAATGACCGGGCGATCAACCCGGCCATTTTTGATTTTCTGGACGCTGAGCGCGGTCTTAATCGACCTTAACCAGCTTCCCGTCCTTGACGGATTGAACCGCTGCGTCCGCAAGCTTGAGCGCGGCGAGGCCGTCGGCGCCGGATGGCGTGATCGCAGAGCCCTTTTCGACTGCAGCGATGAAGCTTGCGATCTCGTTGGCGTAGGCTTCCGTGTAGCGGGTCATGAAGAAGTCGTGCAGGGGCGGGCGGGTATAGCCGTCGCCGTTGGCAACTTCGATGGAGAAGGGGCGCTGGTTTTCGGCAGCGACCATGCCCTTCGAGCCATGGATCTCGATGCGCTGGTCGTAGCCATAGGTGGCGCGGCGGGAGTTGGAGATGATCGCCTGTTTGCCGGATGCGGTCTGCAGGATGACGGAGACGCTGTCGTAATCGCCGGCCTCGCCAATCGCCTTGTCGACGAGGACTGCGGCGGTGGCGGTCACGGCGACCGGCTCTTCGCCGAGCAGGAAGCGGGCCATGTCGAAATCATGGATGGTCATGTCGCGGAAGATACCGCCGGAGCGCTTGATATAGTCGACCGGCGGGGCGCCGGGATCGCGCGAGGTGATCGTCACCATCTCGACCGCGCCGATGCGGCCATCGTCGATGGCCTTCTTGACCGCCATGAAATGCGGGTCGAAGCGACGGTTGAAGCCGACCATCAGCTTGCCCTTCACCTCTTCGACCACCTTGATGCAGGCCTTGACGCGGGCAACATCGAGATCGATCGGCTTTTCGCAGAAAATTGCCTTGCCGGCGCGCGCAAAGCGCTCGATAAGATCGGCGTGGGTGTCGGTCGGCGTGCAGATCACGACGGCATCGATGTCCTTCGCAGCCTCGATCGCTTCGATGGTGCGGACTTCGCAGCCGTAGGCGGAGGAAATCGCTTCCGCAGCGGCCGGGAACGCATCCGCCACCGCAACGAGTTTGGCGTTGGCATCGCCGCTCACGGCCTTCGCGTGCACTTTACCGATGCGCCCGGCGCCGAGCAGACCAAATCTGACAGTCATCTTTACCTCCCTAATTCGGAACAAATAAACCGAATAATGATCCGTATGGAATTTTCATTCCATTTTCCAATGGCGGCGTCAAGCCGCTAGCATTTCACAATTCTGAAATTCATGTCGCGAAAATGGCTTTTTCTGAAATCGGCGCCCTGTGCCCGATTTGATCGGCATAGTCTCTTTCAAAACCACTTCGCACTTTTCGGGATCATGCGCTAAAGACAAGTTCTCTCCAACAGGCGAACGAGGCCCATGCAACTGATCGATCCCAACCATCCTATCTATAAGCCGCTTTGGGTGCGGGTTCTGATCGTTGCCGTCTGCTTAGGCTGGGCGATCGTCGAGGCTCTGGGGCCGCAGCCTTTCTGGGCGGTCCTCGCAGGCGGCCTTGGCGTCTATGCCGCCTGGATGCTGCTCTTCAGCTTCAATCCGCAGCCGCCCAAGGCCGAGGCTGAACGTGCCGCTGCGAGCGACGAGGCGGAAGACGACGCGCCGACGGACGAGAAGAAGTAGCTATCGCGCGAGACGCCGTATGGCCTCGTCGATCAATTGATTGGCAATCATCATGCGTGTCGTCGCCTGCTCGCGGAAGGGCGGGGCGACGCCGTCGGGATGATTGGCCTTGGCGAACGCGCGGCGTTTTTCGTGAAGAGACTGAAGGGTGGTCTGCGAAGAGATCTCCAGTTCGGCCGCCACGTCTTCCCGCGAGGTTCGTGCGAGATAGTCCGGCATGACCGCCGGCTCCGGCTCTTTCGGTTTAGAATCCGGCCGCATTGGCTCGCGCGAGGGGATGTCGTTGCCGAGATTGTCGACATAGGCATCGTCCGGACGGGAGGATGCCGCCGGCTCGCCTCCGAAAACGGTTGCGGCAAAGCTCACGTTGAGGCCGCGGATGCGATGCGCCGCCTCATTCTTCTCAGACTTTTCTTCCTCCGCATCGAGACGATCGAGGACGGATTGAAACAGCGATTGCCCGAACAACATGCCTGCCTCCAGAAGTGTTCGGGATAGCCGTGCAAGTTGGCGCGGAGCTTATGGCTGCAAGCCGATGGCCGGATCGGGGTTCCTGCTTTCCTGCAGAATCATGTCGTGCAGCAGCCGGGCGCTTGGTGGCATGGCACGCTCGCGGGCCGTAATCAGGCTGTAAGGCTTCACTTCGATATCGAAATCGATGGGCAGGATGCAGGATTCGCCGGCTTGCGATGTCTGTCCACAGATGAATTGCGCCATATCGAGCGCGATCGGGGTGATGGCGTCCGTCTTGCAGACGATGGCGAGCGTCAGGAGCAGCGAAGAGGTGTTGATAATGTTTTCCGGCAGGGGCACGCCGGCCTTGATGAAGATGTCTTCTACCTTGCGCCGCAACAGCGTGCCGGGCGGTTGGAAGACCCAGTCATAGCCCGGCAGGTCCTCGAGGCTGGCAACGCCTTTTTCCAGCAGCGGATGGCCATTGCGGACGATCAGGCAGGCCTTCTCCACCCCGATCTCGTGGGCGTTGAACAAGCGGGGATCGAGCTCGTCTGGAATGCGGCTGATGATGAAGTCGTGGCGGGCGGCGAGCAGTTCACGCGCGAGCACGTTGCTGGTCTCGACCTCGATATTGATCTCGATGCCGGGATAGGCGCGCGTCACGCGCTGGATCGCCGGCACAACGAGGCTGATCGCGGGTGCGGTGACGGCGCCGAGAAAGACCGAACCGCCTTTGCCGGTCCTGAGTTCGCCGATCTCGCGGCTGACTTCACGCAGTTCGAGCAGGATCTTGCGTGCCCGCTTGGCCAGTGCCAGGCCGAAGGGTGTCAGCACGACGCCACGTGCGACACGTTCGTAAAGGGGGCTTTTGACGATCGACTCCATTTCTGACAGCATGCGAGAGGCTGCAGGTTGTGAGATGTTCATCGACTCAGCGGCGGCCGAAATCTGACCATGATCCTCGATTGTGACGATCATACGCAGGTGATTGAGTTTCAAACCGGCCTTGAGCAGCGTGTCGTCACGAAAACTGTCGGAATGAATCTCGATGCTTTCGCTCGGATAATCGCTATATATTTTCTCCATCACGGCCAAATTTCCTGTTCGTCGGCAAAAAAGTACTATTTTTTAACATTATACCAAACTAGGTATATGTCGCGCCAGTTATTCTATTTGACAGTTATACGAAATCGTACGAGTTTGCCGGTCGTGCGCTGGGTGCAGCTCATGCACGTGAGAGCGTGGAGGAGACCTACTTCGTTTCTCACAATTAGAAGTAACCATTCCTTCTACGGAACCTGCCGCAGTCTCGGGCGGGCGTTTTTTCGTCCGCCGCATTATTAACTAAGGGAGAGAGTAATGAAATCCATTATCTCATTGATGGCCGGCGCAGCGCTCGGCGTCGCTACGCTGGTTGCGCCTGCCTTCGCGGCAGATAAGGGTACCGTCGGTATCGCTATGCCGACCAAGGCTTCGGCTCGCTGGATCGATGACGGCAACAACATCGTCAAGCAGCTTCAGGCAGCCGGCTACGGCACCGACCTGCAGTATGGCGACGACGACATTCCGAACCAGCTCTCGCAGATCGAGAACATGGTCACGAAGGGCGACAAGGTTCTCGTCGTTGCCTCGATCGACGGCACCACGCTGTCCGACGTTCTGCAGAAGGCTCACGATGCCGGCATCAAGGTCATCGCTTATGACCGTCTGATCCGCAACAGCGGCAATGTCGACTATTATGCGACCTTCGACAACTTCAAGGTTGGCGTTCTCCAGGCTGGCTCGATCGTCGACGCTCTCGGCCTCAAGGATGGCAAGGGTCCGTTCAACATCGAACTCTTCGGCGGTTCTCCGGACGACAACAACGCCTTCTTCTTCTATGACGGCGCAATGTCTGTCCTGAAGCCCTACATCGACAGCGGCAAGCTGGTCGTGAAGTCCGGCCAGATGGGCATGGACAAGGTCGGTACGCTGCGTTGGGACCCGGCAACGGCCCAAGCTCGTATGGACAACCTGCTGTCGGCCTACTACACCGACGCTAAAGTCGATGCCGTTCTGTCTCCTTATGACGGCCTGTCGATCGGCATCCTCTCCTCGCTCAAGGGCGTTGGTTATGGCAGCGGCGGCGTGAAGCTGCCGATCGTTACCGGTCAGGACTCCGAAATTCCGTCGGTTAAGTCCATCATTGCTGGCGAGCAGCACTCCACGATCTTCAAGGACACCCGTGACCTCGCAAAGGTCACCGTCAACATGGTCAACGCTCTGATGGAAGGCAAGACGCCTGAAGTCAACGACACCAAGACCTACGACAACGGCGTCAAGGTTGTTCCGTCCTACCTGCTGACCCCGGTCGCAGTCGACAAGACCAACTATGAGAAGATCCTCGTAGAAGGCGGTTACTACAAGGCTGATCAGCTGAAGTAATCTTCCGACATACCGGTCAGGGCTCGCTGAAATGCGGGCCCTGGCTTTGATATTTAAGACGATCGCCCGGTCTGTTATGTTTGATCGCGGCGTTGGATACGGACAATGGACAATACCATCCTCGAAATGCGGAGCATCACCAAGTCGTTTCCTGGTGTGAACGCCTTGGAAAATGTCAATCTGAAGGTCCGGCAGGGCGAAATCCATGCCTTGGTCGGGGAAAATGGGGCAGGCAAGTCCACCCTCATGAAGGTGCTTTCGGGCGTCTACCCGGCCGGCACCTATGATGGCGATATCTTCTATGACGGCGCCGTCCGTCAGTTCAAAACCATCAGAGACTCCGAAGAGATCGGCATCATCATCATCCACCAGGAGCTGGCGCTCGTGCCGCTGCTGTCGATCGCGGAAAACATTTTTCTGGGCAATGAGGTCGTCGCCAATGGCATGATCAATTGGCAGGAAACCTTCACCCGCACCAAGCAGCTTCTTGCCAAGGTGGGCCTCAAGGAATCTCCGAATACGCTGGTCACCGACATCGGGGTCGGCAAGCAGCAGCTCGTCGAGATCGCCAAGGCCTTGTCGAAAAGCGTCAAGCTGCTCATTCTCGACGAGCCGACGGCGTCGCTCAATGAAAGCGATTCCGATGCGCTCCTGAATCTCCTCATTGAGTTCCGCAATCAGGGCATCACCTCGATCATCATCACGCACAAGCTCAACGAAGTGCGCAAGGTGGCCGATCAGATCACGGTATTGCGTGACGGCATGACGGTGAAGGCGCTGGACTGTCACGAAGAAGAGATCAGCGAAGACATCATCATTCGTAACATGGTGGGCCGCGAGCTGGCCGACCGTTATCCGCCGCGCTCGGTGCCGATCGGCGAGACGATCTTCGAAGTCAAAAACTGGAACGCCTTCCACCAGCACCATCGCGATCGTCAGGTCCTGCACAATATCAACGTCAATGTGCGCAAGGGCGAAGTTGTCGGCATTGCCGGCCTGATGGGCGCCGGCCGCACCGAATTTGCCATGAGCGTGTTCGGCAAGTCCTACGGTCACAAGGTCAGCGGCGAGGTCTTCGTCGATGGCAAGCAGGTGGACACCAGCACGGTGCGCAGGGCGATCGATGCCGGTCTCGCCTATGTGACCGAGGATCGCAAGCAGCTCGGTCTCGTGCTGTCGAACAGCATCCTGCACAATACGACGCTCGCCAATTTGATGGGCGTCTCCAAGGCGACCGTCATTGACGACGTTCGGGAACTGCAGGTGGCGACGAACTATCGCTCGAAGCTGCGAATTCGCTCGGCAGGCGTCTTCCAGGAGACGGGCAACCTGTCCGGCGGCAACCAGCAGAAGGTGGTGCTGTCGAAGTGGCTGTTCTCTGATCCGGACGTCCTGATCCTTGACGAGCCGACGCGCGGCATCGACGTCGGCGCCAAATACGAAATTTATTCCATCATCAACCAGCTTGCCGCCGACGGAAAGGGCGTTCTGATGATTTCATCGGAAATGCCGGAGCTTCTCGGTACCTGCGACCGTATCTATGTCATGAACGAGGGTCGAATCGTTGCCGAGCTGCCGAAGGCAGAGGCAAGCCAGGAGAGTATCATGCGCGCTATCATGCGCTCAGGGGAGAAGCATCAATGACTACGGCCAGCCCAGCTACGGAAAGCAGCCACGTCGTTTCCATCGGCGACCATATCCGCAACAATATTCGCGAATACGGCATGTTGATCGCGCTCGTCGTCATCATGCTGCTGTTTCAGTATCTCACGAACGGCGTTCTGTTCAGGCCGCAGAACCTGACCAACATCGTGCTGCAGAATTCATTCATTGTCATCATGGCGTTGGGCATGCTGCTGGTCATCGTGGCCGGTCATATCGACCTGTCCGTCGGTTCCGTCGTCGGTTTCGTCGGTGCCGTTGCCGGCGTGCTGGTTGTGCAGATGCATATGAATCTGGCGCTTGCGACCGTCATTTGTCTTCTGATGGGTGCCGCGGTCGGTGCCTGGCATGGATATTTCATCGCCTACCACCGCATTCCGTCGTTCATCGTTACGCTTTCGGGCATGCTGGTTTTCCGCGGCTTGACCTATACGATCATCAATACGACCGGCAACGGCAGCAGCATCGGTCCGTTCCCGCCTGCTTTCCAGATCGTCGCGACTGGTTTCATTCCGGACTTTGTCGATATGGGTACCATCCGTTCGACGTCGATTTTCCTGACCATCGCCATCCCGATCGTTATGTTCCTCCTCTCATGGCGTCGCCGCAATGTTAACGAGCAGCACGGCATTGACGTCGAGCCGTTCAGCTTCTTTCTTGGCCAGAATCTGGTGGTTGCGGCTGCGACCATCTTCATCGGCTACCAGATTTCCTCATACAGAGGGCTGCCGAACGTTCTGGTTCTGATGCTGCTGTTGATTGCTCTCTACAGCTTCGCCACACAGCGCACTACGATCGGCCGCCGCATCTATGCCATGGGCGGCAATGAGAAGGCGACGAAGCTTTCGGGTATCGATACCCGCCGCTTGACGTTCTATACCTTCATCAACATGGGCATCCTTGCCAGCATTGCCGGCATCATCATCGCCACGCGCCTGAACTCGGCAACTGCCAAGGGCGGCGACGGTCTGGAACTCGACGTGATCGCGGCCTGCTTCATCGGCGGCGCTTCGGCATCCGGCGGCGTCGGTAAGGTGACGGGGGCCGTCATCGGTGCCTTGATCATGGGCGTGCTGAACCAGGGCATGTCCATCCTCGGCTATCAGACGGACTCGCAGAAGATGATCAAGGGTGCGGTCCTTCTCGCTGCCGTGTTCATCGACGTCTACAACAAGAACAAGGGCTGATCGCAGCGCGATCAGCCGGGCTTTTAAAACCAAATCCATGACAGAGTCCGGCTCTCGCTGAGAGCCGGAGCGGGAAACTGCATCCGATCTCTGTCCGTTAGAAAAGGATGAAAAACATGCTCATTTCCCAGATCAAGGGTTCGAACGGTGGCATCGTCGTCGCCGTGCGCAATGGGCCGGGCACCCCCGCTAAGGCTGTTCTGAATGCCGGCAGCGTCTACGCCTTGGCCATGGAAGCCGCCGACAACGACAAATCTCTCGTCGCGGTCATTGAGGCACATGGGCTTGGCGAAGAGATCGATCTGGAAAAAGCATATGCCGAAGGTCGTTTCCTGCCGCCGATCACCCATCCCGATGCCGCACACATGCATCTGACCGGTACCGGTCTGACCCATCTCGGCTCCGCTGCAACCCGCGATTCCATGCACAAGAAGACGACGGAGGCTGCTGAAGAGACGCTGACTGACTCGATGAAGATGTTCAAGATGGGCCTCGAAGGCGGCAAGCCGAAGGACGGCGAGAAGGGCGTGCAGCCGGAATGGTTCTACAAGGGCAACGGCTTTGGTGCGACGGCACCCGGCGCGGCGCTCGTGTCACCGTCTTTCGCGCTTGATGGCGGCGAAGAGCCGGAGATGGCGGGCATTTACGTCATCGCCAAGGATGGCTCGCCGTTCCGCATCGGTTTCGCGCTCTCGAACGAATTTTCCGATCACGTCACCGAGCGGATCAACTATCTCTATCTCGCCCATTCCAAGCTGCGCCCGGCAAGCTTCGGCCCGGAAATCCGTATCGGCGCCGCACCGGAAGATATCCGGGGCACTTCGCGCATCAAGCGCGGCGACAAGGTGATCTTCGAAAAGCCCTTCCTCTCGGGCGAGGCGAACATGTCGCATACTTTCGCCAATCTCGAATACCATCATTTCAAGTACGGCCTGTTCCGCATTCCCGGCGACATCCACGTCCATATGTTCGGCACAGCGACGCTCTCCTTCGCGGAAGGCATCAAGCCGGAAGCCGGCGATGTCTTCGAAATCGAAGTGGCCGACTTCGGCCTGCCGCTGCGCAATCGACTTGCTATTGCCGCCGAAGAGAAAGTGGCCATTCGCCAGCTCTAGTGTATCGAGGCCGGCTACTCCTTAAGTGGCCGGTCGTCTCCAAGAAGACCCAGGAAGGCATGAAGCCATGACCATTCATCAGAATCTGATCGCCGGCGAATGGACCGGTACGACCGGCGCCGAGAATATCAATCCGTCCGATACCAACGAAGTTGTCGGCCTCTATGCCAGCGCCAGCGTACAGGACGTTGCCGACGCCATTGCCGCGGCCAAGGCAGCCTTTCCGGCGTGGTCGCGTTCCGGCATTCTCGAGCGCCACACGATCCTGAAGAAGGCGGGCGAGGAAATCCTGGCGCGCAAGGATGAACTCGGTGCGCTGCTTGCCCGCGAAGAAGGCAAGACGCTGCCCGAGGCGATCGGCGAGACGATCCGTGCCGCGCAGATCTTCGAATTCTTCGCCGGCGAAGCCCTGCGGCTGGCGGGCGAAGTCGTTCCTTCGGTGCGCCCGAACATCGGGGTCGAAATCACGCGCGAGCCGCTCGGCGTCATCGGCGTGATTACGCCCTGGAACTTCCCGATCGCCATTCCCGCCTGGAAGATCGCGCCGGCGCTCTGCTACGGCAATACTGTCGTCTTCAAGCCGGCCGATCTCGTACCCGGCTGTTCTTGGGCGATCGTCGATATTCTCCATCGCGCCGGCCTGCCGAAGGGCGTGTTGAACCTCGTCATGGGCAAGGGCTCGGTCGTCGGTCAGGCAATGCTCGACAGCCCGGTTCTTTCCGGCATCACCTTCACCGGCTCGGTCGGCACTGGCAAGCGCGTCGCACTTTCCTCCGTCGAGCATGGCCGCAAGTACCAGCTCGAAATGGGCGGCAAGAACCCGATGGTCGTGCTTGACGATGCCGATCTGACCGTTGCCGTCGAGGCCGCTGCCAATTCCGCCTTCTTCTCGACCGGCCAGCGCTGCACGGCCTCGTCACGCCTGATCGTCACCGAAGGCATCCACGACAGGTTCGTGGCGGCGCTGACGGAGAAGCTGAAGACGCTGAATGTCGACAACGCGCTGAAGTCCGGCACCCATATCGGTCCGGTCGTCGACGCCAAGCAGTTGAAGACGGATACCGACTATATCGAGATCGGCAAACAGGAGGGCGCCAAGCTCGCCTTCGGCGGCGGACTCGTCAGCCGCGACACGCCCGGCTTCTACCTGCAGCCGACGCTGTTCACCGAAGCGACGAACCAGATGCGTATCAGCCGCGAAGAGATCTTCGGGCCGGTCGCCTCGGTCATCCGGGTGAAGGATTACGAAGAGGCGCTGGCAACGGCCAACGACACGCCATTCGGCCTGTCTTCCGGCATTGCCACGACCAGCCTGAAGCACGCGATGCATTTCAAGCGCAATGCCGAAGCCGGCATGGTGATGGTCAACCTGCCGACGGCCGGCGTCGATTTCCATGTGCCTTTCGGCGGCCGCAAGGGTTCGTCCTTCGGTCCGCGCGAGCAGGGCAAATATGCCGCCGAGTTCTTCACCACCGTCAAGACCGCGTACACGCTGGCCTGACCATCGATTTCAAAGCCCAGGCGCGAACGAGGCGGCCTGGGCGACGCAAAAGGTACTGAGACATGAAAAAGAAAGCTGAATGGCCGCGCAAGCTGCGTTCCTATGACTGGTTCGGCGGCACCGGCAAGAACGCGATCATGCATCGCTCCTGGATGAAGAACCAGGGCCTTCCGGCCGACACCTTCGACGGCCGGCCGATCATTGGCATCTGTAATACCTGGTCGGAGCTGACGCCCTGCAACGCGCACCTGCGTGATCTTGCGGAGCGCGTGAAGCGCGGCGTCTACGAAGCGGGTGGTTTCCCGGTCGAATTCCCGGTCTTCTCTGTTGGCGAAAGCACGCTGCGCCCGACGGCGATGATGTTCCGCAACCTGGCGGCTATGGACGTTGAAGAAGCGATCCGCGGCAATCCGGTTGACGGCGTCGTGCTGCTCGGCGGCTGCGACAAGACCACGCCGAGCCTGCTGATGGGTGCGGCTTCGGTCGACATCCCGGTCATCCTCGTTTCCGGCGGCCCGATGCTGAACGGCAAGTGGCGCGGCAAGGATGTCGGCTCCGGCACGGCAATCTGGCAGTTCTCGGAAATGGTGAAATCCGGCGAGATGTCGCTGGATGAATTCATGGATGCAGAGCAGGGCATGGCTCGCTCGGCCGGTAGCTGTATGACCATGGGTACAGCCTCGACCATGGCGTCGATGGCCGAAGCACTCGGCATGACGCTGCCCGGCAATGCGGCTATCCCGGCTGTCGATGCGCGCCGCCGCGTCATCTCGCAGCTTTCCGGCCGCCGTATCGTCGACATGGTCAAGGAAGATCTGAAGCCGTCCGACATTCTGACCAAGGAAGCGTTCGAAAACGCCATCCGCGTCAATGGCGCCGTCGGCGGCTCGACCAATGCCGTTCTGCACCTGCTAGCGCTTGCCGGCCGCGTCGGCGTCGATCTGTCGCTGGACGATTGGGACCGCCTTGGCCGCGAAGTGCCGACGATCGTCAACCTGCAGCCGTCGGGCAAGCACCTGATGGAAGAGTTCTACTATGCCGGCGGCCTGCCCGTCGTCATCAAGGCAGTCGGCGAAATGGGCCTGCTGCATAAGGACGCCATCACGGTGACCGGCGACACGATCTGGGCCGGCGTCAAGGATGTCGTCAACTACAATGACGACGTCATCGTGCCGCGCGAAAAGGCGCTGACGCAGTCGGGCGGTATCGCGGTTCTGCGCGGTAACCTCGCTCCGAAGGGTGCTGTCTTGAAGCCGTCGGCCGCTTCTCCGCATCTGATGCAGCATAAAGGCCGCGCCGTCGTCTTCGAAAGCATCGAGGACTATCACGCCCGCATCAACCGCGAGGATCTCGACATCGACGAGAACTGCGTCATGGTGCTGAAATACTGCGGCCCGAAGGGTTATCCGGGCATGGCCGAAGTCGGCAACATGGGTCTTCCGCCGAAGGTGCTGAAGAAGGGCATCACCGACATGATCCGCATTTCCGATGCGCGCATGTCCGGTACGGCCTACGGCACCGTTATCCTGCATACGGCTCCGGAAGCTGCCGATGGCGGACCGCTGGCACTGGTTCAGAACGGCGACATCATCGCCGTCGACGTTCCTGCCCGCACCATCCAGCTCGAAGTGTCGGATGAGGAATTGGCAAAGCGCCGCGCCGCCTGGGTTTCCCCGGTCAAGCCGCTTACCGGCGGTTACGGCGGCCTCTATGTGAAGTCGGTCATGCAGGCCGATACCGGCGCTGACCTCGACTTCCTCGTCGGCCCACGCGGCTCGGAAATCCCGAACAATCGCGACAGCCACTAAGTTTGGCGACTGGAATTGGAAAGGGGCGGGACGAAAGTTCCGCCCTTTTCGTATGTTGCGGCCGTTCGCTGGAGCAATTCCAGGAAAAGTGCGAAGCAGTTTTCCGTCCGGAATGCGTCAAACCAAAGGGATAGAGCGGGAAAGCGATTCCGTGAAACGCTGAACCGCTCTAAGTGTGCGGCGTATGTCGGTGCCTGTTTCCGGCCGCGCTGCTTTGATCAGCAGTTCATGATATAGTTCCTTCCGGATTGCATTCTTAATCTGGCATCCGGGGGATCGCTATGTCAGCCTTGCAGGCCGATACCTACTATCTCTTTGGCAATCTTTTTTGTTTTCATGCTCACAGCGCCGACACAGGCGGGGCCTATTGCCTCATCGAGACTTTGACGGCGCCAGGGGCGGGGGCGCCGCCGAACAGGCATCCCGATGATGACCAGGCGTTTTATATCCTCGAGGGCCTGTTCGAATTCATGGTCGATGGTGAGACCGTCCAGGCGCAGGCCGGTAGTTTCGTCAAGATACCGACAGGCGCCATTCATGCGTTCCGCAATATCGGTTCGACGCCGGGCCGGCTGCTGATCATCAATTCGCCCGGCCGCGTTCACGATGGCTTCTTTACCGAAGCAGGCGAGGCGATGCCGGTGGGCACGCGCGACCTGCCACCGCCGGGTGGGCACCCTCAGGATATGCCGCGTGTGGTTGAGATCGGGCGGCGCAACGGGTTGGAATTCCTGTTGCCCGATGGCGAGGCGCACTAGGCAATTCCAGGAAAAGTGCGCAGCGGTTTTCCGTCCGGAATTGCGTGAAAACAAAGAGATAGAGCAGTTCAGCGATTCCGTGAAGCGATGAACTGCTCTGAACTCAGCTTTGGCTCTGACTCTGGCTTTGTCCCTGGTTCTCCACCGTCACCTTGACAGAAAGGCTTTCGCCCGGTGTGCCGAGGCGCATGCCGGAGACCGGGGCAGCGTCGCGATAGCAGAGGCCGGTCGCGATGCGAACGTAGCGCGCATCGGGGCAGACATCGTTGGCCGGATCGAAACCCACCCAGCCAAGACCCGGAATATGCGCTTCAGCCCAGGCATGCGTCGCGGCCTGCTCGGCCTTGCTTTCCATCAGGAGATAGCCTGAGACATAGCGGGCCGGTATGCGCAGCGCGCGGGCGCCGGCAATGAAGATGTGGGCATGGTCCTGGCAAACGCCGCTCTTCTTTTCCAGCGCCTGTTCTGCGGTGGTTTCCGTATCGCTGGTGCCGGGCTTGTATTCCACCGTCTGGTGGATTGCGCCCATCAGCGCATGCATCTTGCCGAGTTCGTTGTCGCCGGAAAGGCCGCGCAACAGCTCCTTCACCAGCTTGCCGGCCTTGGTGCGCGACGTTTCCCGCAGGAAGAGCCAGAGCGGGCTGAAGCCGGTATGCTGGCCGGTCACGCCATTCAGGTCCTGCGTTTCGATCACGCCGGTGGCAACGATCCGGGTTGCGTCCTGTGCGCCGTCGAGCGAAACAAGCGTCACGCGATTGGCGAACTGGTCCTCATATTCCACTTCCGGATGGGCGCCCTCGACCGTCAGCTTCCAATCGAGGACGGTCTGGCCGGGACCGGTGAGCGGCGTGAGCCTCAGGCGCTGCAATGAAAACTGCGCCGGTTCGTCGTAGCGGTATTCGGTGGTATGGCTGATCGTCAGTCTCATAGTGTGATCCGCTTACTGATAGAACCGGTAGCCGTCGGAGATTTCCGCGCTGAGCTTATTGTTGCGCGAAACGAAATCCTCCAGGAACTCATGCAATCCCTGATCCATGATGCTTTTGACCGTGAGCGTCTGCAGCATCTTGCGGATGGCATCGGCGGTGTCGTGCGCGGGGAGCCGCTGATCGTATTCGGTCCCGAGATAGCCGATATTGCTGACGATCTTTTCGTAGCAATAGGCGAGCGAGCGCGGCATCTGGCCATTGAGGATCAGGAAGTCGGCAATGTTGGCCGGCTTGTACTCCGGATCATACGCCCATTTATAGGCGCGATGGGCGGAGACCGAGCGCAGGATCGATTCCCATTGCGCATTGTCGAGCGACGAGCCGACATGCGAGATCGACGGCAGCAGCACGTAGTATTTCACGTCGAGAATGCGCGCCGTGTTGTCAGCGCGTTCGATGAAGGTGCCGATGCGGGCGAAGTTGTAAAGTTCGTTGCGTAGCATCGAGCCGTGAAATGCGCCACGGATCAATCCGGCGCGGCGCTTGATGACCTCGATCATCTCCGGCACTTCGGCGGTCTTCAGGCGCTTGGCGAGCAATGTCTTCAGCTCGATCCAGCATTCGTTGGTGGCTTCCCAGGTGTCGCGGGTCAGCGCCGTGCGGACCATGCGGGCATTGTTGCGGCCATAATCGATGCAGGACATCACACTCGACGGATTGGAGCGGTCGCGTATCAGGTAATCGATCGCGTCCGCGCCAGTCAGCTTGCTGTGCACTTCGTTATAGGCTTCACGCACGCCGGCGCTCTGCAATACACCATCCCAATCGTCTTCCACCGCACCGCTGCGGGTCAGCGACATGCGTTGGCCGGCATCGACCAGACGGGCTATGTTTTCGGCGCGCTCGATGTAACGGAACATCCAGTAGAGGCCATTCGCGGTTCTTCCAAGCATGTCCGTCTCAGTCCTCCAGAACCCAGGTATCTTTGGTGCCGCCGCCCTGGCTGGAATTGACCACCAGCGACCCTTCCTTCAGTGCCACGCGGGTCAAGCCGCCTGGAATGATCTGCACCTTGTCGGAAACGAGGACATAGGGGCGCAGGTCGACATGGCGGGGAGCGATGCCTTTGTTGACCAGGATAGGCACGGTCGACAGCGAAAGGGTCGGCTGGGCGATATAATTGTTCGGCTTGGCCTTCAGCTTCTCGGCAAATTCCGTCCGCTCTTTCTTCGAGGCGGTCGGGCCGACGAGCATGCCGTAGCCGCCCGAACCATGCACTTCCTTGACGACGAGGTCGGCCAGGTTCTCGAGTACGTATTTCAGGCTGGCCGGCTCGGAACAGCGCCAGGTCGGCACGTTTTCGAGGATCGGCTTGCGGCCGGTGTAGAATTCGACGATCTCGGGCATGTAGGAATAGATCGCCTTGTCGTCGGAGATGCCGGTGCCGGGCGCATTGGCGATGGTGATGTGGCCGGCGCGATAGACATCCATGATGCCGGGGATGCCGAGGGCCGAATCCGCACGGAAGGTGAGGGGGTCGAGGAAGTCGTCGTCGACGCGGCGATAGAGAACGTCGATCGCCTCATAGCCGCGCGTGGTGCGCATCTTCACCTTGCCGTCGATGACACGCAGATCCGAGCCTTCGACCAGCTCCACGCCCATCATGTCGGCAAGGAAGGAATGCTCGTAATAGGCGGAATTGTAGATGCCGGGGGTCAGAACGGCGACGCGCGGCTTGCCGTTGCAGCCGCGGGGAGCGAGCGAGGCGAGGCTCTGGCGCAGCAACAGCGGATAGTCCTCGACGCGCTGCACCTTGTTCTGATGAAACAGTTCCGGGAACATCTGCATCATCGTTTCCCGGTTTTCCAGCATGTAGCTGACGCCGGAGGGCGTGCGGGCATTGTCTTCCAGCACGTAGAACTGATCCTCGCCGGTGCGCACGATATCGGTGCCGACGATGTGGGTGTAGACGCCACCCGGCGGGCGGAAGCCGATCATTTCCGGCAGGAAAGCGTCGTTCCTCTCGATCAGCTCGCGCGGGACGCGACCGGCACGAATGATTTCCTGTTTGTGGTAGATATCGTCGAGAAAAGCGTTGAGCGCGATGACGCGCTGTTCGATGCCTTGGGCGAGCTTGCGCCATTCTCGGCCGGAAATGATGCGGGGGATGATGTCGAAGGGGATGAGCTTTTCGGCGGAGTCCGCGTGCCCGTAGACTGCGAAGGTAATGCCCGTCTTTCGGAAGATGTTTTCCGCATCGCGGGATTTGGCAATGAGGTGGCCTCTGTCCTGGCCTGAGTACCACTCGAAATATTTTTCGTAAGGTGCGCGCGGATTTTCGTCCGCAGTAATCATTTCATCAAATGCCAAAGGCGCGGTCCCCGTGTTTTTTCCCATTTGAATACAACAATTTTGACAATGCAAGAAGTATGCGCATTTGCGCGCACGAATTTCGAAACCGCCGAAAATGGCGGAATTCCGGGCTTTTTGAGCCGACGTATCCGTAAATGAAAGTTTACTACCGCGGCGCCGCGATCAAAATCTGAGCGTGTGCTTATTTTGTCGTCGGCGCATGGTGGTGTGCCGAGTCCTCAGGCCAACGGTCGGGAAGCGGACATGAAGAAAAATTGATGATTGGTTTCAGCGGTTCGATTTTGACGCTTTGGCCGTCTTCGGTTATCAGCGGTTGCCCCTGTGCACGCGACGTCCCGGTTTCAATTCAGGCCCGGACCGAGCCTGCCACATCAATTTCAGTCAGAGCCCCATGTCCCTCGACACATTCGCGCCGGCGATCTTCGTCTTTCTTTGGTCTACAGGCTGGATCGTTGCGAAATATGCGACGATGCACTCGGGTCCGTTTACCTTTCTCCTGATCCGGTACAGCCTGTCCGCGCTCGCTTTCGTCCTGTTTTGCGCTTTCACCGGCGCGAGATGGCCGCGTGATTGGTCCAGCGTCTTCCGCGCCATTTATTCCGGCATCTTTCTGCATGGGTTTTATCTCGGCGGTCTTTGGTGGGCGATCGCCAGCGGCGTGCCAGCGGGCATTTCGGGCATCATCGCGGCGCTGCAGCCGCTGATGACGGCGATGGCCGCGCCCTATCTGGTCGGCGAGCGCCTGAAGCCGGCGCAGCGGCTTGGCTTGCTGCTCGGCTTCGTCGGCATAGCGATTGCCATCTCGCCGAAGCTTTTGGCATCGGATACCGCCAATCTCTGGCAATCGGCGATCCCGCTCGGCGTCAATCTGTTGTCGATGGTCTCGGTGACGTACGGCACGCTTTATCAAAAGCGTCATCTGCAGACCGGCGATCTCCGAACCATCGCGACGCTGCAATATGTCGGTGCTCTCATCGTCACCGCGCCTTTGGCGCTGATATTCGAGAATCTGCACTTCGACGGCACGCACGAAGCATTTTTTGCCCTCGCTTGGTCGGTCTTCGGCCTGTCGATGGGTGCGGTCGGCCTGCTGCTCTACCTCATTCGCCGTGGTCAGGTATCGCGCGCTGCGTCGCTGATCTACCTGATGCCGCCCGCGGTCGCCATCGAAGCGGCCATCGTCTTCGGCGAACCGCTGACACCGCCGATCATCATCGGCACGCTGATCGTGGTGATCGGCGTCTATCTTACCAATCGACGCACGGCGGACGTGGTTCCGGAGTAGGGGCAGGCGGTTATCCGCCCGTCAGCGGCGAAATAATCTGCCGTCCACGACAATCAGGCTGGAAATGATCAACGCCAATCCGGCGAATTCATAAGGCTCAAGCCGCTCGCCTAAAAAGGCTGTGCCCAGCATGATCGCGCTGGCGGGCACCAGCAGCGTCACGAGGGAGGCGTTAGTCGCTCCTGCCGAGGCGATGATGTTGAAATAGAGAATGTAAGCGAATGCGGTTGTGAAGACTGCAAGAACACCGATGGCCATCCAGATGGAAAGGCTTGAGGTGACGATATCCTGGGGTCTGTAGACGAGAAGGACAATCGGCACCATCAGAACGGTGGAGGCGGTGAGCTGGCCGGCTGCAACGACGGATGGTTTTAAATCCTTGAATCGCTTGGCGTAGACGACAGCAAACGCATAGGAAATCGCTGCCCCGACGACGGCGAGTTTCGCCCAAGTCGGGCTGCCGAAATCGGAGAGAAGGCCGGGGCCGATCATGACGGCCGCTCCAGCGATCCCAAGCCCCACGCCCGCGAGTTTTGTGGTCGAGAGCTTCTCGTCTGCCGTCAGCAGATTTGCCACCAGGATCGTCCAGAGAGGCGTCGTCGCATAGAGCACGGAGGCGAGACCCGCGCCGATTTTCGTTTGCCCGGTAAAGATCAGGGAAAATGGGATGACGTTATTGAGCATGGCCAGGCACAGGAATGAGGCAGGTCTGGCCAAGGCGGGAGAGAACGAAATGCCGCGTATTCGCAGCCACAGGTGCAGAACAAGCGCGGCGATCGAGACGCGGTAGAGGACAAGCGCCAGCGGCGGGATTTCGGCTACGGCGATACGGGCGAAGAAAAACGAGCCGCCCCAAAGACCGCCGAGAAGCAGGAGCTGCCCCCAGTCGCTTGCAGACATCGGCCGTGTTGATCCTGCCGCACGCAACGTCTCGCCTTACAACGTTGGGAATTCTGCGAATGCCCGAATATCCTACTCGCACGGGACCCGATTGAGGCGGAACAGACATCCAAATGTTCTAGGCCATTGGAAACGAGATTTTCAGCAGAACCACGCGATTTCGAAATCGCTGCCGTTTGCTTGGGTGGCACTCCAAAAAGGGCGAGCGTTTGGATGGTCGGAAGAAATCCAACGCTTATGGAATACTCACAAAAAAGGGGGCTGTTCGCCCCCTTTCTTCATTCGATCAAGCGCGTTCGCGGCGCTGGCCGTTGCCGTTGCGCGGCCCGCGGCGCTTCATGCCGCCGTTGCCGCCTTCGCGGTGTTCGCCGTGGGCGTGACCGTGGCCGCGCTCCTCATTGTGGCGACCCGAGGGGCGGCCATGGGCGTGGCGGGGGCCGCGATGGGCGCCAGCTTCGTGGGCGGCGCCGTTAGCGTTTGCCGGGCCGTTGTGATGCGGCTTCTTGGCCGGGCGGAAGTCGGACGTCGAAACGAGATCGTTGTCTGCTTCCGGTCGCGGTGTCCGCTCGTCGCGGCGCTGGCCGCGGAAATCGGCATTGCGATGGTTTTCGCGCTGCGGACGATCTTCGCGCGGACGACGCTCCTGGCGCTCGCCGGTCTGGCCTCGGGCTTCGCCATTTTCTTTGTCGAAGAAGGGACGACGAGCCGGGCGAGCCGGACGACCTTCGGAGCGACCCTGGCCTGCGCCACGGCCTTGACCTTGGCCGCCACGACCGCCACCTCGGTTGTTGCCGCGGGCCGGACGGGCGCGATCGGCAGGAGCTTCGCCGCTGGCAACGGCGATTTCGATGCCCATCAGGCGCTCGATGTCGCGCAGCAGACGGATTTCATCGGGAGAGCAGAAGGCGATGGCGATGCCGTCGCGACCGGCGCGCGCGGTACGGCCGATGCGGTGAACGTAAGCATCCGGCACTTCCGGCAGGTCGTAATTGTAGACATGCGAAACGCCGGGAATATCGATGCCGCGGGCGGCGACGTCGGTTGCGACGAGAACGCGGACTTCACCGTCACGGAAACCCTTGAGCGCACGCTCGCGCTGGCCCTGGCTCTTGTTGCCGTGAATGGAAGCGACAGCAAAGCCAACATGGTCGAGATGCTTCATGAGCTTCTCGGCGCCGTGCTTGGTACGCAGGAACACGATGGCGCGGCCATCCGGATTGGCTGAAATCGTTTCCTTGAGGATCTCGGTCTTGTGGTTCTGACCGGCAACGAAGTGGACATATTGCTCCACCTTGTCGGCAGCTTTGCCGGGAGGCGAGACTTCGACCTTCAGCGGATTGGTCAGATAGTCGGAAGCGAGATCGGCAATCGCCTTCGGCATGGTGGCCGAAAACAGCAGGGTCTGGCGCTTGGCCGGGACGAGCTTGGCGATCTTGCGGAGATCATGGATGAAGCCGAGGTCGAGCATCTGGTCGGCTTCGTCGAGGACGAGATAGCTGACATGGCCGAGCGACAGGGCGCGGCGGTTGATGAGGTCGAGCAGGCGGCCGGGGGTTGCGACGAGGATGTCGGTGCCGCGCTCAAGCTGAAGCTGCTGCTTGTTGATCGAGGCGCCGCCGACCACGACATTGATCCTCAGCGGCGTCTTGCGGACGAACAGCTTAAGATTGTCGGCGATCTGGTTCACCAGTTCGCGGGTGGGGGCGAGGATCAGCGTGCGGACGGTGCGGTTGTCGGGACGCTTGGCATCCTTCAGCAGCATTTCGATGATCGGCAGGCCGAAAGCGGCCGTTTTGCCGGTGCCTGTCTGGGCGAGGCCGATGAGATCGCGGCCCTGGAGAACAAGCGGGATAGCCTGTGCCTGGATGGGCGTCGGCGTCGCGAAGTTGTTCTGCGACAGCGTGTCAACGATCTGCTTGGAGAGACCAAGCGAGTGAAAATCGGTCAATTCAATACCTTTCGGGGCGCCAAAGCGAATAGGCCGGGTCGCACCATGCGGTCCGGTCTGTCTCTGGCGTCAAGAACCCCGCGTGAAGTGGGAACTTGTAAGTTGGAAAAAGCTTTCCAGCGCATCCGACCGCCTTGGGTGCGGTCTCATTTCAAAAGCGCTTTTGTCCCTCTCTTGCGTACGTTTAGTCCCGCAGGGCACGCTCACGCGGCGGCCGGAAGGTGAAAGCTGACGCGCATTTGGTCTTATTCGCCGCCGAAGTCAAGAGGTGAAGCCAAAAGCTTTTCGGAAGGTCGGCGAAAGTGCCGCCGGAAATCCGGCGGCGTCGCGGCCGATCTTTATAGGCTTAGCGGCAGACCTCGACGCGGTAGGGCCAACCCCAACCATCGTGACGCCATGCCCAGTAGCAGTCGGGATAGGCGCGTACATAGGCCGGAGCGTAATAGGTTCGATAGGCAGGATAATAAGCCGGATAGACCGGGTAGGCCGGTCACACGGCTTCGGCAGCCAGGGCGCCGCCGACGACACCGGCGGCAAGACCGCCGAAGAAGGCGCCGCGCTCGGAGGCGCCGGCAGTCGTTGTGGTTACGGCGGCGGCGCTGCCAAGCGTCAGCGCGATCAAACCGTCCGTCGTTAAAGTGCGAAGCAAAGACATCGAAATCCCTTTCCCAAAACACAGCTCCCAGCCGACGCCGAGCTTGAAGGTGCGGAGGAAAGCGGGCGAAGTCGCGGCTAAAAAGAGGGTCTCGACATTAAATTTTGTTCACGATAGCTAGGTGAAAGCCTTTGATTTTCAACTAGAAATCGGTGGGGACTCCGCCTTCCTTCTTGCGCTTGGCGACAAAGGCGTCCAGCTCTTCCTCAATCGCCGGGTCGAGCGGCGGATGTTCGTAATGGGCGAGCGTTTCCTTGAAAATGCGGTTGGCGTGATCATAGGTCGTTGGCCGGCCGGCTTCCGTCCAGGTCTCGTGATTGCGCCAGTCCGACAGGATCGGCGAATAGAAGGCCGTTTCGTAACGGGCGAGTGTGTGCGCCGTACCGAAATAGTGGCCGCCGGGGCCGACATCGCGCACGGCATCAAGCGCCAGCGCTTCGCTACTGACATCCAGCGGTGTCAGGAATTCGGCGACCATCTGCAGCATGTCGACATCGAGAATGAATTTCTCGAAGGAGGCAGTGAGGCCGCCCTCGCTCCAGCCGGCCGCATGCAGCACGAAATTGCCGCCACCTTGGGTCAGCGCCCAGAGCGACAGCGCCGATTCATAGGCTGCCTGGGCGTCCAGCGTATTGGAGGCATTGGTGTTGGAGGTGCGGTAGGGGATGCCATAGCGGCGGGCGAGCTGGCCGCCGGCAATCACGGCCTTCATATATTCCGGCGTGCCGAAGGCGGGGGCTCCCGTTTTCATGTCGACGTTCGAGGTGAAGCCGCCATACATGACCGGCGCGCCCTTGCGCACTATCTGCGTGAAGGCAATGCCGCAGAGCGCCTCGGCATTCTGCTGCACCAGCGCGCCAGCGATGGTCACCGGCGCCATGGCACCCGCCAGCGTGAAAGGCGTAACGATGACGACCTGACCCCGCGACGACATCTCGATGATGCCCTGCAGCATCGGTCCGTCGAGGCGCAGCGGGGAGGAGGAATTGATGACGGTGAAGAGCGACGGCTCCCGCTCCATCTGCTCCATGCTGATGCCGCGGCCGATGCGGGCGATCTCGATGGCATCGAGATTGCGCTGTTTGCCGAGCGAATAGCAATGAAATGCCTTGTCGGTCAGCTTCACGATATCGGAGAGGCAATCGAGATGGCGGACCGAAGCGTGAATATCGATAGGCTCGACCGGATAGCCACCGGTCAGGTGGATGACGTCGTAGGATTGGGCAAGCTTGATCAACTTGCGGAAGTCCTCCTGATTCCCGGCGCGTCTGCCGCCCTCGCGATCCGCGACGAAAGGCGCCGAGGCGACCTGGGCGAAGACGAGGTTCCTGCCGCCGATCTGAACGTTTCGGAGCGGGTTGCGGGCGTGCAAGGTGAAGGTCGAGGGGACGGAGGCGATCAGCTCCGTGATCATGCCGCGGTCGAAGCGGACGCGCTCCTTGCCCGGCGTGACATCGGCGCCGGCGGCCTTCATGCGCTCGCGCGCTTCCGGCAGGATGATGTCCATGCCGATCTCTTCGAGAATGGTCAGCGACGCCTCGTGGATATCGTCGAGCGCCTCGGGCGACAGAAGTTCGGTACGGGCGAGATTGTTGACGAGGTTGAGGTATTTCGTGCCACTCGGCTTGCGGCTGCGCTCGGCCCCGCGACCTCCGGCCCGGCGGCGGCGCTCGACGGGAATGGCAGCAGTGTCAGTCTCGTGCAAGGCCGTGTTTCTATCGTCGCTCATGCTCTCGCTCCACCATTGTGCTCATATGATTCTTGGCAGAGTTCGACCTCAAATGCTGCCGTCGTTTGCGACCAAAGGACGTCCGTTCTGGGATAGTCAATGGTCTGAACGCGACGTTCTGCATCTTCGCAATATGGTTAACGGCTTGTTAAAGCGATTTGTGATAAAGCTTGGGTTCAGTAAACTATAGCGAGCGGTGAGAAGAGGGGTCCCGTTGAACTCGGACGGTGAATTGCTGGAGATGGCCTGCCGCCGGATCGCAGATCTGGATCAGCCGGCCTATGTCAAGAACAGCGATCTGCGATACGTCGCCGTCAACGAAGCCTATGCGCGCTTTTTTCGCCGCGACATCGGCGATTTCATCGGCAATCGCAGCCGTGATCTCTTCGATAGCGGCGAGGAAGCCGACCGCGAAGACAAGGAGCGCCGGGCGCTGGTCTTCGGCTCGGAAGAGATGGCGCTATGCTTCGACCCGACGGGGCGGGAACGTTCCCGTGTGCAGATCGAAAGTTTTTCGCCGTCTGAAGACCGCCTTTATGTCTTTGGCATGTTCCTCGACGCGCCGGCCGTGCCTTCGCGTGCCTCTTCTGATCGGGAAAGCGGCGATATCCCGGGTGACGTCGACGAGATCGGACTTTACCGCACAATTCTCGAAGACCTGCCGGTTGCCGCCTTCGTGCGCGATGCCAGCCATCGGCTGATCTATTCCAACGAGGCCTATGCGGCCATCACGGGGCTCAGCCGCGCCGAGGTGCTGGGCAAGACCGAACAGGAAATGTTCGAAACCGGCGGCGACGATTACTTCGCGGAAAACGAGCGGGTGCTGAACGAAGGGCGCGCACTCGCATTCGAAGGTACGGTGATCGATCGGGAGCATGTGACGCATCCGATCATGACGCGCGTCAACCGCGTCGTCACCTCTGACGGCAAGCGCTATGCCGTCGGGTCCATGACCGATATTTCGGTGTTGAAGCTGCGCGAGACCGAGTTGATCGAGGCGCAGGCGCACGCCGAAACATTGCATCAGGATTTGGAGAACATCCTGCGCTCGATGCCGATCGGCGTGATGATCCACGACGGCAACTATGTTGTGGAATATACCAACGATGCCTTTTACGACATCTGGGAATTCCCGAAGGACGAACGCTTCGAAGGCCGGTCTTATCGAGATCTTGTCGCCAAGCACTTTGAGCTTGGCCGATACGATGCCGATGCCGGCAGTATCGACGATATTTATCAGGCGCGTTTGGAATCCTTCCGCAATGCCGGACCGCATTTCCAGACTGAGATGAACTTTGCCGACGGCAAATCCGTCATCGCGGATGCACGCCGCATTTCGAACGGCCGCATGCTGGTCGCCTATGCGGACATCTCCTCCGTGCGTCAGCAAGCCCGTGAGATCACCGAGGCGCGTCTTGCGCTGGAACGCCTCGGCGAGCTGATGACGGACGCGACGCATGCCATGTCGCAGGGACTGCTCATCGTCGAAGACGGCATCATCATGCTGGCGAACGATGCCGTGCGGGACATGCTGCGCATTCCGGCAGACGATCTCGAGGTCGGTAAGCATTGGTCCGCCGCCTTCCATCATTGCGCCGCGCGCGGCGATTTCGGTCACCATCCGGGGGCAGTTCGGCGTATCTGGAGCCGAAGCATGGCGGCGAGCAAGCCGGTTTCGGCGGTGTTCCAGGTCGCTGGCGAGCGCTGGATGCAGCTCGAAGCGACGATGAGCGAAAGCCGCCGTTGGACCGTGGTGCTGACCGATGTCACCGAGATGAAGGAACGCGAGGCCGAGCTGCAACTGCTGCTTTCGCGCAGCGAAGCCGCCGACCGTGCCAAGTCCGAATTCCTCGCCAACATGAGCCATGAAATCCGCACGCCGATGAACGGTGTTCTCGGCATGGCGGAGCTGCTCGCCAAGACCGATCTCGACGCCCGGCAGAAGACCTTTGTCGACATCATCGTCAAGTCTGGCAATGCACTGTTGACGATCATCAACGATATTCTGGATTTCTCGAAGATCGATGCTGGGCAGATGCGCTTGCGCAAGGCTGCCTTCGATCCGGCCGAGGCGGTGGAGGATGTTGCGACGCTGCTGTCTTCGCCGGCGGCGGACAAGGACATCGAGTTGCTGGTGCGCACCGCGCCCGAGGTGCCGGCCATGGTGCTGGGAGACGCCGGCCGCTTCCGCCAGATCGTCACCAACCTCGTCGGCAATGCGGTCAAATTCACCGAGCGCGGCCACGTATTGGTCGAGGTGGACAGCCGGCCGGTCGACAATGGCGAGATCATGTTGACGTTGCGTATCGAAGACACCGGCATTGGTATTCCCGACGAGAAGCTCGATTCCATTTTCGAGAAGTTTTCGCAGGTCGACGCTTCTTCGACGCGCCGCCACGAAGGCACAGGCCTTGGCCTTGCCATTACTGCCGGGCTGGTCGATCTCTTTGGCGGCTATCTCGAAGTCGAGAGCGAGTGGGGCAAGGGTTCGGTTTTCACCGTGCATCTGCCCATGCCACCGGCGGCCATGCGCAACGAAGCGCGTCCGGTGCCGGTCAATGTCAAGGGCGCGAGTATTCTTGTCGTCGACGACAATGAGATCAACCGCCGGATATTGACCGAGCAGTTGGAGCAATGGAGTTTTGACGGCTACGCGGCCGAGGATGGCAAGACGGGGCTCGCGATCCTCCATGCCGCTTTCGACATGGGCGTGCCGGTCGATGCCGTGATCCTCGACTATCACATGCCGGACATGAACGGCGATGAAGTCGCGCGTGCAATTCGCGCCGATTCTCGCTTCGACAAGGTGTCGCTGATTTTCCTGACATCCATGGACGTCGCCGGCAGCGACAAGGAATTTGCGGCGCTGAACGGTCAAGCACATCTGATGAAGCCAGCCCGCGCCAATGTGCTGCGTAACACCATCATCGATGTCGTGCGCACGGCACGCCGGCAGCGGATGAGCGGCGATGAAATCGCTGCCGCTTCGAAGTCGATCGAGGCCGAGGCCGTTGCCGCCATCGATGCCGTCGAGCGCGAAGTGGCGGCGAAGCCGGTTAGCGCTATCGATATCCTCGTTGCCGAGGACAATGAGGTCAACCAGATCGTCTTCACGCAGATTCTGCAGGTTACGGGCCTGCGTTTCCTCGTGGTCCCGAACGGCCAGGAAGCCGTGGAGGCTTGGCGAAGGCTTCGGCCATCGCTGATCATGATGGATGTCTCCATGCCGATCATGAACGGCCATCAGGCAACGCGCATGATCCGGCAACTGGAAACGGAGGCGGGACAGGGCTGGCACGTACCGATCGTCGGTGTCACGGCGCATGCGCTCGATGTCGACCGCGACATGTGTCTGGATGCGGGCATGGACGACTATATGTCCAAGCCGATCAGCCCGGAACTCCTGGAAACCAAAGCCCGCCGCTGGCTCGGCGATGCCATGCTGCAGACCGAGCGTTCCACCAGGTAAACTTATTTGACGCCGCAGAGCATTTCGCGTTTTCCCGCAAATCCTTTGCGCCGCTCGACCGTGAAGCCCGCCGCCTGCAGGTTGCGACGCACGAAACCGGCGGCGGCATAGGTGGCGAAGGTGCCGCCGGCGACGGTCTTGTCATGGAGGAACTGCATCAGCTCCGGCGACCACATATCGCCGTTTCTGGAAGGGGCAAAGCCGTCGAGGTACCAGGCGTCGAAGCCTGTTGCAGCTTGGCGCACGCCGTCGATCGCCGGGCCACAGACGACGCTCAAGCGCGTCTCAGCATCGAGGGCGAGCGTGACGATGTCGCGCGGTTCTTCCGGCCAGGCGGCGACGAGTGCCCGACGTTCGACATCGATTTCCGGCCAGTGCGACAGCGCGCGGTCGATCTCCGCGGCGCGCATCGGATAGAGCTCGAAGGACATGAAGTGAAGTTGCGAACCCTGTTTGCGGTGCTGGCGCCATTGCCGCCAGGTCTCGCAGAAATTCAGGCCGGTGCCGAAACCAAGCTCGCCGATCAGGAAGCTCCGTTGCTCATCCCAGCGCGCGGGCAGACCGTTGCCGGCGAGAAAGACATGGCCGCATTCCAGCCGGCCATCGGTCTGGCAATAAAAATGGTCGCCAAAGGCGGTCGAATAGGGCATATCGCCGTCGCGCCATTCCAGCGTTTGGCTTGCCGCATTAGTGTTTGCCGCGGGCGTCTGATCGGAAACTGGATCTGTCATGGGAAGAGCCGATAATCCTCCGGGGCTTGCCGGTCAATCATCCGTCGAACTGCTGATCGTCGGCGGCGGCATCATGGGCCTTTGGGCGGCGGTGCATGCGGAGCGTCTGGGCATCGAGACTCTGCTCGTCGACGCAGGTCGGCTGGGGCAGGGGGCAAGCGGCGGCCTGCTGGGCGCGCTGATGCCGCATATGCCGGATAAGTGGTCTGAGAAGAAGCAGTTCCAGTTCGATGCGCTGGTTTCTCTCGAGGACGAGATTGCCGCGATGGAAGCGGAAACCGGGCTTGCCGCCGGATACCGTCGTTCCGGCCGGCTGATGCCTTTGCCGAAGCCGCATCTACATAAGATCGCTTTGGGCCACTCGCAGGATGCCGAAACGCATTGGCATCATGGCGAGCGGCGATTTCATTGGCATGTGCTCGAAGCTGCGCCGGTAGACGGCTGGATCGATCCGGCCGCCGGCGACAGCGGATTCGTCTTCGACACGCTCGCCGCCCGCGTGGCGCCGCGAGCTTTCATAAGGGTTCTTACCGGCTTTCTTGATAGGGCGAAGCATGTCCGGCTTGCCGAAGGTCTGGAAATCCAAAGTATCGATCCAGATCGCGGTATCGCGACGACTCGCGAAGGCACCATTTGCTTTAGCCGTTGCATCCTCTCCTCCGGGCATCGCTCCTTTCCGCTATTGGATGGATTGACGCCCGGACGTCATTCTTTACTCGGTCAGCCGGTCAAGGGTCAGGCGGCGCTGCTGAAAGCGGATGTCGATCTCGGCTCGCCGGTGATTTTCCGCGATGGGCTCTATATCGTTCCGCATGAGGGCGGATTGGTCGCAGTCGGCAGCACGAGCGAGAACCGCTTCGACGATCCGGTATCGACGGATGGTCAGTTGGATAAGCTGCTGACCGCTGCGCGAACAATGGCGCCGGAACTGGCGGATGCCGAAGTGGTCGAACGCTGGGCCGGCTTGCGGCCGAAGGCGATCGATCGGGACCCCATGGTGGGAGCGCATCCGGACCATCCGCGGCTCATCGCGCTGACCGGCGGCTTCAAGGTCAGCTTCGGCCTTGCGCATCGCCTGGCCGAAGCAGCGATCCGGGAGGCCATGGAAATTCCCTGTTCTTTCAAGCTGCCCGAAGGCTTCGCCCTTTCGCATCACATTATGGTAGCATCACATAAAACGTGAATATAAACGCCGTTCAGGTCGTTAATCTGTCACGCAAATCACCTATCTCCTTGCCCATCGGCTGCCGGTTGGATCGGTCGGCCGGCTTTTCGCGCTCTGGAGGAGATTTTATGCGCTACGCCATTTGCTTCACGCCGTCTGCGAGCGATCCGCTGACGCTCGTGGCCGCAAATTGGCTCGGCCGCAATGTCTATTCCGGCGAGATGGTCGATCCGCCCGCTATTCGCGGCCTCGGCATTCATGAAATCGCCTTCCATACCGCCGTGCCGCGCCGTTATGGCTTCAACGGCACTTTGAAAGCGCCGTTTCGCCTGGCTGAGGATATGTCCGAGGCGGCGCTTCTGCGCGATCTCATGCGTTTTTCCGGCACCGTGACGCCGTTTGAGATTCCGCGGATGGAGGTCGCGCGTCTCGGCGGTGCATTCGGGCTGGTGCCATCAGAACCATCTCAGCAGATGAATTTCCTGGCGGCGTCGCTGATCCAGGCCTTCGATCACTATCGCGCGCCGCTGACCGAAGCGGAAATCGAGCGCAGCGATCCCGACGGCCTGTCGGCAGCGCAGTTCGCCAATTTGCATCGATGGGGCCATCCGCATGTGATGGACGAATTCCGCTTCCAGATGATGTTGACCGGCACGGTCAGCCCCGCCGATCTGCCGCGGATGGAGCGGGTGTTGCGCGATTTCTTCGAGCCGGTGCTTGCCGAGCCGATGCCGGTGTCGAACATCGCGCTGATGATGGAAGAGGGCACGGGCGGGCCGTTCCGGGTGCACTCGCTGCATCCCATGGGCAAGGTCAGCGCCCGTAAGATCGCCTGAGACCTCGACGTTGAAAGGAAAGTAGATTTCACACTTTCCGTCTCGACATTCCGGCCGTGAATGCTACCGTCCTCGCATATTCGAGAAGGTGCTTTGATGTCCGATACCTATCCCCGCAATCTCGTCGGCTATGGCCGCAATACACCCGATCCGAAATGGCCGGGTGACGCCCGCGTCGCGGTGCAGTTCGTGATCAATTACGAAGAGGGCGGGGAAAGCTGCATTCTCGATGGTGATGGTGGCTCCGAAAACCTGCTCTCCGAGATCGTGGGTGCGGCCTCGTGGCCAAACCAGCGCAATCTCAACATGGAATCGATCTACGAATATGGTTCGCGCGCGGGCTTCTGGCGGCTGTGGCGCATGTTTACCGAACTCAAGGTACAGGCGACCGTCTATGGCGTGACGCTCGCCATGGCGCGCAATCCTGAAGCGGTCGCCGCCATGAAGGAAGCCGGTTGGGAAATTGCCAGTCATGGCTATCGCTGGCTGGAATATAAGGATTTTTCAGAGGATCTGGAGCGCAAGCACATCCTCGAAGCCGTGCGCCTGCATACAGAGCTGACCGGTGAGCGGCCCTATGGCATGTACCAGGGCAAGCCCTCCGACAATACGCTGCGGCTGGTGATGGAGGAAGGCGGCTTCCTCTATTCGTCGGATTCCTATGCCGACGATCTGCCTTATTGGGTCGATGGCATCGACGGTAAGCCATTTCTGATCATCCCCTACACGCTCGAAACCAACGATATGCGCTTCGCCACGCCACAGGGCTTCAATTCCGGCGATCAGTTCTTCACCTATCTCAAGGATGCTTTCGACACGCTCTATGAAGAGGGCAAGCAGGGGAGCCCGAAGATGATGTCGGTCGGCCTCCATTGCCGTCTGGTTGGGCGACCGGGTCGCGCAGCGGCGCTCAGGCGCTTCATTGAATATGTGCTGAAGCACGACAAGGTCTGGATACCCAAGCGCATCGAGATCGCCAACCATTGGCACCAGCATCACCTTCCCGTAGGCGCGCCCTGAGATGATATCGCGTGATGATTTCGTGACCCACTTCGGCGGCGTCTTTGAGCACTCTCCGTTCATCGCCGAACGCGCTTATGACACCGGAAAAATTGCCGAGCCTTTGACATCGGGCGGTGTCCATGGCGCGCTGACCGCCATCTTCCGCGCTGCCAGCGCTGACGAGCGGCTTGGCGTTTTGCGCGCGCATCCCGATCTCGCCGGTCGGCTCGCAATCGCCGGCAAGCTCACCGAAGACAGCCGCAAGGAGCAGGCAGGCGCCGGGCTTGACCGGCTGACACCGGCCGAGCATGCGCGCTTCACCGAGCTCAATACGGCTTACGTAGCGAAATTCGGCTTCCCTTTTATCATTGCGGTCAAGGGGCTGGGCAAAGACGACATTCTTGCCGCCTTCGAAACACGGATCGGCAATGACCGGGACGCGGAATTTGCGACCGCGACGGCGCAGGTGGAGAAGATCGCCCTGCTGCGGCTGCAATCCATGCTTCCTGAAGGCTGATGCGCGGCCTGCACGCTATGTTTCGGTCCGTTCATGGCTTAGTATCCGCTCGGTAGGGTGCTGTGATGAGGCTTTGGAAAGCATTGGATAGAGCTGGAAGCAGACGGCAGACCATTGTCGACGAAGTGAAGCCGGTATGAGTTTGGATCGGCTGATCATTTACCTTGAGCGCATGCAGCGGGCTGCATCTGAAATTGATCAATTCCTTCGAGGAGTCGATCAAGCAGCGTTTTTCAAAAATGTTGAGAAGCAGCGTGCTACCGGCATGAATCTCATGTTGATCGGCGAGGCGGCTGCGCGCATTGCGGAGGACTATCCTGAGTTTGTCGTTGACCATCCGGAGTTGTCTTGGGATGAGATGCGCGACTTCAGGAATCGGATTATGCAGGGATATTTCGACATCGAGTTGACGACCCTATGGGACATCGCACAGAAATCTCTTCCGGAGCTGCTCCTGCGATTGGAGTCCATTCGCCATTGGCGCGCGGAAGGCGAATGATCATTCAATGACACAGCATCTGGACATCAAGCCTTTGACAAAAGCCGCATTCGCGCCGTTCGGCGATGTGATCGAGGCTGATCCGACCACGATGCGATTCATCAATGGCGGCACGACGGAGCGGTTTCATGCGCTTTCGAGCGCGGAGGCCGTGGGCGACGAAGCGAGGGTCATCATCAATCTGTTTCGCGGCCAGCCGCGTGCCTTTCCCTTCTCGATCGACATGATGGAGCGTCATCCCTTCGGCAGCCAGTGCTTCGTACCGTTGAACGGCTGGCCGTTCCTCGTTGTGGTCGCGCGTGATGAGGGCGGCAAGCCCGGCAGGCCGCAAGTTTTCCTGGCGCAAGGCGATCAGGGCGTGAATTATTACCGCAATGTCTGGCACTATCCCCTCATGGCGCTCGGCGAGCGGAGTGATTTTCTCATCGTGGATCGCGACGGGCCTGGAAATAATCTCGAGGAATATTTCTTCGACACCCCCTTCATCATCGGAGCGCCGACGCTATGACCGGATTGACCACCCATGTGCTCGACACTGCTCTCGGTAAGCCCGCCGAAGGCTTGACGATCGATCTTTTCAAGATCGAGGGTGAGACGCGGAGGCATCTGAAGACGGTCACGACCAATTCGGATGGGCGCGTCGACGGCGGGCCGATCCTGGTCGACGACAGTTTTATCGCCGGGACTTACGAGCTGCTCTTCCGCGCCGGCGACTATCTACGAGCAACCGGCGCCAAGCTGCCGGAGCCGGCGTTCCTCGATCTTGTGCCGATCCGTTTCGGCATTGCCGATACGACGGCGCATTACCATGTGCCGCTGCTGATCTCGCCCTACGGCTATTCCACCTATCGCGGGAGCTGAGACTTGCGTTTTGCGGCGATTGCGGATGTACATGGCAATCATCTGGCTCTGGAGGCGGTGCTTGCGGATATCCGCGGGGAGGGCATTGCCGACATCGTCAATCTCGGTGACTGCTTTAGCGGGCCGCTGACGGCGGGAAAGACAGCGGATATTCTCCTTGCGCTTGATGCCGTGACGGTTCGCGGCAACCATGATCGGTATCTGATCGAGCAGATGCCCGAGCAGATGCACGCTTCGGATAGTGCCGCCCATGCCGAACTGGCCGAGCGTCATCTCGATTGGCTGCGTAGCTTGCCCTTCAGTGCCGTCTATAGGGACGAGGCCTATCTTTGCCATGCGACGCCCAAAGACGATAATACCTATTGGCTCGAATCCGTCTCGCCAGACGGTCATGTCTATCAGAAGCCCATCGAGGAAATCGAAGCACTGGCCGCCGGCATCGATTTTCCACTGATCCTGTGCGGACATACTCATATTCAGCGCGTTGTCAGGCTTGCCGATGGCCGCCTGATCGTCAATCCCGGCAGCGTCGGCTGCCCCGCCTACGACGACGATCTGCCTCATTTTCATAAGGTTGAAGCAGGCCATCCCTTCGCCTCCTATGCCATTCTGGAGAAGGTGGACGGCATGTGGCTGCCTATATTCCGGCAGGTGGCCTACGATCACATGGCGATGGCGAAGCTGGCGGCGCAGAATGGCCGCATGGAATGGGCTAGCGGTCTGGCGACGGGCTGGTTGCGTTAGAGATCGGCGAGGATCGATCGATTCACCGTCTTGATATCCCGCTTGCCACAGAGCGCCATGGAGATATCCAGCTCCTTGCGGATGATCTCAAGCGCGAGGGTCACGCCCTCCTTACCCATGGCACCCAGACCATAGAGGAAAGGGCGGCCGATGAAGGTGCCTTTGGCGCCGAGGGCCATGGCCTTGAGCACGTCCTGGCCGGAGCGGATGCCGCCATCGAGGTGTACCTCGATCCTGTCGCCGACGGCGTCGACGATCCTCGGCAGCATGCTGATGGACGAAGGAGCGCCGTCAAGCTGCCGGCCGCCGTGGTTGGAAACGATGATCGCGTCCGCACCGGTAGCGACGGCGGCCTTCGCATCCTCGACGTCGAGGATTCCCTTGATGATCAGCGGCCCGCCCCAGCGCTCCTTGATCCAGCCGACATCGCTCCATGAAAGCTTGGTATCGAACTGCGAATGCGTCCAGTGCGACAGCGTCGTCATGTCGGAGATATCCTTGGCATGGCCGATGATATTGCCAAAGGAATGACGCTTCGTCTTCAGCATGCCTATGCACCAGCCGGGCCGTGTTGCCATCTGCCAGAGATTTTTCGCCGTCATTTTCGGCGGCGCCGACAATCCGTTGCGGATGTCGTTGTGGCGCTGGCCGAGAATCTGCAGGTCGGCCGTCAACACGAGTGCCGAGCATTTCGCCGCCTTGGCGCGCTGGATCAGGTTCAAGACGAAATCGCGGTCCTTCATGACGTAGAGCTGGAACCAGAAGGGCTGCTTCGTGACCGCGGCGATGTCTTCGATCGAGCAGATGCTCATCGTCGAGAGCGTGAAAGGAATGCCGAATTCTTCCGCCGCGCGAGCCGCCAGCATCTCGCCATCGGCGTGCTGCATGCCGGTAAGACCCGTCGGCGCCAGCGCCACCGGCATGGCAGCCTTCTGGCCGACCATGCTGGTTGCCAGCGACCGGTCGGACATGTCGACGAGCACGCGTTGACGCAGCTTGATCTTGGCGAAGTCAGCCTCGTTCGCCTGGTAGGTCGACTCCGTCCAAGAACCGGAATCGGCATACTGGAAGAACATCTTCGGGACGCGCCGCTGAGCGAGCTTCTTCAGTTCGGCAATGGTGAGCGGCGCGGTCATGGCTGTTTGTCCTCTGGGCGGTTACATTGCGGCGAGGTCGGATCGCTTTATTGCAGGATCGATTTCATCGGCTTTCCAGCGACATAGGTTTCGATGATCGCCCGATCATCCCCCATGGTCTGCAACAGGAAGAGCTCCTCGGTCAGGCTCTTCACCACTTCCATCTTCAGCGCCATGGCCGGCGTTGCCGAGGCGTTGAGGATCACGAGGTCGGCGTCGGTGCCGGGATCGAGAGTGCCGATCTTATCGGTCAGCGACAGGGCCTCGGCATTGCCAAGGGTCATGTAGTAATAGCTTTCCAATGGGTTCAGCCGTTCGCCGAGAAGCTGCTGGATCTTGTAGGCCTCGTCCATCGTGCGCAGCATCGAATAGCTGGAGCCGCCGCCGATATCGGTGGCGACGCCGATGCGGACGGGTTTTTCGCGGCGAGCAAGCGCTTTCAGCGGGAAGAGGCCGGAGCCGAGGAAGAGGTTGGACGTGGGGCAGTGGACGGCGACGGCGCCGGCTTCGCTCATGGCGTCGGCTTCGCGTTCGGAAAGGTGGATCGCGTGGCCGAACAGGCTCTTGCGGCCGAGCAGGCCGTAGCGCGCATAGATATCGGTGTAATCGATCGCTTCCGGATAGAGCTCGCAGGTAAATTTGATCTCGTCGTCATTCTCGGAAAGATGCGTTTGGATATGCAGATCCGGGAATTCGCGCGCGAGTGCGGCGGTCGCTTCCATCTGCTCAGGCGTTGAGGTGATGGCGAAGCGTGGGGTGATGGCGACATGATTGCGGCCCTTGCCATGCCAGTCGGCGATCACCTGCCGGGTCTCGTCGTAGCCCATCTGCGGTGTGTCGAGCAGGCCCTGCGGTGCATTGCGGTCCATCATCACCTTGCCGCCGACCATGCACATGTTGCGTCGCATGGCCTCGGCAAAATAAGCATCGGCGGAGGTCTTGTGCACCGAGCAATAGGCAACTGCCGTCGTCGTGCCGTGTCGGATCAGCTCATCGTAGAAATGGGTGGCGATACGCTCAGCATGCGCGCTTTCGACGAAGCGGCATTCCTCGGGGAAGGTATAGGTGTTCAGCCACTCCAGCAGGTTTGCGGCATAGGAGGCGATGACCTGCATCTGCGGGAAATGCAGGTGCATGTCGATTAAGCCCGGCAGGATCAGGTGCGGCCGGTGGTCGACTTCGGCGACGTCTGCGGGCGCTTTCGCTTTGACCTCCGTATAGGGACCGACGGCTGCGATGATGCCATTCTCGATCAGCAGGCCGCCATCGCTTTCATACGAGTAGCTGTCCGTGTCGCTCAGGCTCTGCGGCGCACGCTTGAAGGAGAGCAGGCGGCCGCGCAAAAGGGTAATCATTGGTCTTTTTCTCCGACGGAGCTTTCGAACCAGGCGACCAGCAGCTTGCGTTCCTCCGGCGTCACATCGGTGACGTTGCCGGGAGGCATGGCGTGGCTGCGGCCGGCCTGAATATAGATATCTCGGGCATGCATAGCGATTTCCGCGTCGTTTTCCAGCATCACTTCCTTCGGCGCCCGCGCAATGCCTTCAAACGCCGGCTCGGCGGCATGGCACATCGAACAGCGCGTCGAGATCATCTGCTTCACGGCCGGAAAGTGTGCATCCGATGCGAACTGCTGGAAAGCCGGTGCGATGGCGTTGGCATCCTTCTCGCCGGTCAGAATCTTCGGCACGGTCGAGAGCCATATGATGAGAATGAAGAGGATGAAGGTGACGATCCAGGTCCAGGTCGGCCGCCCCTTGCGGGCATGGGTCGTGTTGAACCAGTGGCGGATGGTGACGCCCATGAGGAACACCAGCGCCGCGATGATCCAGTTATAGGCGGTGCCGAAGGCCAGCGGATAGTGGTTCGACAGCATGAAGAAGATGACGGGCAGCGTCAGGTAGTTGTTGTGCAACGAGCGCTGCTTTGCGATGCGGCCATATTTCGGATCGGGCGTGCGTCCGGCGATAAGGTCGGCGACGACGATCTTCTGATTGGGAATGATGATCATGAAGACATTGGCCGACATGATCGTCGCCGTGAAGGCACCGAGATGCAGGAAGGCGGCGCGGCCGGTGAACAGGTGCGTATAGCCCCACGCCATGAAGACGAGGACGGCGTAGAGCACCACCATCAGGCCCCAGGTATTGTTGCCGAGCGGCGACTTGCAGAGCAGATCATAGACGATCCAACCGCCAGCGAGCGAAGCCAGCGAAATCAGGATGGCGACGGGAACGCTGACATCGAGCACATGCCGGTCGATGAGGAAGAGATTTGCGCCGCCGTAATAGACGATGCAGAGCATCAGGAAGCCTGAAAGCCAGGTGAAATAGCTCTCATATTTGAACCACGTCAGGTGCTCGGGCATCGTGGCCGGCGCCACCAGATATTTCTGGATGTGGTAGAAACCGCCGCCATGCACCTGCCATTCCTCGCCGTAGGCGCCGGGCGGAAGATGCGGGCGCTTCACCAGCCCAAGATCAAGCGCGATGAAATAGAAAGACGAGCCGATCCAGGCAATGGCGGTTATGACGTGGAACCAGCGGGCAGCAAAGGCCAGCCATTCCCACGCTATGGCGTATTCATACATTCAGGTCCCCTTTTCTTCCTCCGACTCGACACCTTGCAAAATGTTGGGCGCAGAGGGAAGCGGAGTTTGAGCGAGGGACTACTTTTCGTATTATCACACACTTCCGTGACCGATATACTGCCGCTCTTGTCGAGCGTTAAGTTCGCCATAGATCAAAATCGGACGCTTTTTTCAGCGCCGTCGGCGATAAACGGGCAGCGGAGCCCCCGGTTCGCCGCATCGTCGGAGATTTGCCCATGCGTGGTATACTGGCGTTTGCACTATTCCTCTTCGCAACTTCCGCCATGGCGCACGATGCGCCCTCCGGCTGGTCCTACGATCCTTATTGTTGCAACGGTGACAGCAAGACCGGTGATTGCGAGATGATCCCCTCGCGCACGGTTACCGTTATCCCGGGCGGCTATCGGATCACACTCTATCCCGGAGATCATCGCTACGTGACGCACGCCCATATCTTCACGCTGCCACAGCGCAAGACGATGCGTTCGCCGGACGGAGCCTATCATCTCTGTCTGTTTCCGGACGAGAACACGCCGCGCTGCTTCTATGCGCCGGATATGGCCTATTGAACGACGCCTATTCCAGCGGCATGCCGAACTCGCCGAGTATCCAATTCCGGAAAACGCGGATTCTTGGCATGTGACGTCTGTTTTCGGGATAGGCGAGCCAATAATTCGAGCCATCGTTGCAGAGGATATCGAAGGGCTGGACAAGCCGGCCGGCGGCTAGGTCGTCGGCATAGAATTCAGGCGTCAGGACGGCGACGCCTTGTCCGGCGATGGCGGCGCTTGCTTCGAAGGATTGTGCCCCAAGCCTGCTTCTCGGCCGGCCTTGCAGGCCGGGATCCGGAACCCCAGCCGCTTCGAACCATTGCACCCACCACGGGTCGCCGGCATCGATGATCCGAAGTTTGAGAAGATCGGCCGGCGTATGGACGCCGCCGATGCTGGCTCCGAGCGCTGGGCTCAGCATGGGCGTGAAGTTCATTTTCATCAAAAGATGCGCGCGCAGCCCCGGCCAAGTTCCGCGGCCACTGCGAATGGCGATGTCGGACGACTCGCGAGAGAAATCAATGATCTTGTCTGATGTGGCAAGCCGTACCGCGACATTCGGGTGCAGCAGTTGAAATGAGCCCAGGTGGCGAGCAAGCCATTGTGAGGCGAAGGTCGGTGTCGAGTGAATGAGGAGCGTGGTTTCGGCATCGCTGCTGACCGAAGCCATCGCCTCATGCAGCATGCCAAAGGCCTCGCTTACCTTCGGCGCCAAGCGCTGGCCAGCGTCGGTCAACTCGATCTGGCGCGGCCGCCTCAGGAACAGCGGCTCGCCGACATTCTCCTCCAGAAGCTTGATCTGATAGCTGACGGCCGTCTGCGTCATGCCGAGCTCTTTACCGGCGCGCGTGAAACTGCCGTGTCGGGCAGCGGCCTCGAAGACCCGCAGCGCATTCAGCGGAAACTGTTTCGAGAGCTTCATGGATAAGTTCTCTTTATGTATGCAGACGATTGTTCGATTGGAATTTCAGCATTTTCAGCGGCAAACTGCAATCCACATCACCGATTGGATTGAGGTATTGTCATGGATTGCTATGCCGTCGAACAGACGAACGCCGGGCCATCAGCCTTGGCCCGCATGTTGGAAACACTGGCGCAGGTCTTCATGAGGGGCACAGAGCCTTCGCCACACTTGGATCTGGAGGGAATGCCGGATCGGCTTAAGCGCGATCTGGGTTTTCTGGACGGGCGCGAGCCGCGTTATGAGGATGATCGTATGGGGTAAGCCGCGAAGGCCGTCAGCAGCTCGGCGGCCGTCATGGCGGCGATCACTTCCGGACGTTTGTCTTTCACCGTGGCCCCGCCGATCGGCAGCGTCAGTCGCTCAAGCGAGGCCTTGTCGCCGCCTTCGCGGGTCAGCCAACGGGAGAAGGTGGCCCGCTTGGTTGCCGAGCCGATCATGCCGACATAGGCAAGATCGGTGCGAGCGAGCGCTTCCTTGGCGATCAGGAAATCGAGGGCGTGATCATGGGTCAGGATGACGATGGCCGAGCCGGCCGGAATATCTCGCACCAGCGCCTCCGGCATTGGCGAAAGCACAGTTTTCGTCTCTGCCGGCAGGTTTGCCAATTCCTCCTTCCGCGTCTCGATCACCGTCACCGCAAGCGGCAGAGGTGCCAGCGCGGCCGCGAGAGCATGGCCGACATGTCCCGCGCCGAAGAGATAGGTCTCGGGCCGATGTTCCGCTTCGCTGGCCCGTTTGGCTTCGAGTTCTTCGAGCAATTGTGCCGTCATCTTCTGAAAGCACAGTTGCGTGCGACCGCCGCAGCATTGGCCGATCTCCGGCCCAAGCGGGATGTCCATCAGTTCGACGCCGTTGCCCGCCAGCAATTCGCGGGCGTTCTGGATCGCCAAAAATTCGAACTGCCCGCCGCCGATCGTGCCCCAGATGGCACGTTCGGAAACGAGCATGAAGGTGCCAGCCTCGCGCGGCGTTGAACCCTGTGTTTCAACGATCTCGATGAGGATGGAAGAGGGGCGTGTCGCGAGAAATGCGCGGAAGTCGCTCCTGGGTATGACGCCGGAAAGCACTTCGCGGACCGCCATGGTCACATCCCCTTCAGCCGCTCTACCGCCATCAGCACCCGTTCCGGCGTTGCCGGCGCGTCGAGCCGCGGGCAGACGCGGTAGTCCGCGACGCTAGCGACGGCCATGGACAAGGCTTCGAGCACCGAGATGCTGAGCATGAAAGGCGGTTCGCCGACGGCCTTGGAGCGGCCGACGGTGGCCTCGGCATTTTCGGACCATTCGGCAAGGCGGACGTTGAAAATCTTCGGCCGGTCGGAGGCGAGGGGGATCTTGTAGGTCGAAGGCGCGTGCGTGCGCAGCCGCCCCTTGGCGTCCCACCAAAGCTCTTCGGTCGTCAGCCAGCCCATGCCCTGCACGAAAGCGCCTTCGACCTGGCCGATGTCGATCGCCGGGTTCAGCGACCGGCCGACATCGTGGAGGATATCGGTGCGGTCGATCAGATATTCGCCGGTCAGCGTGTCGATCGACACTTCGGAGCAGGCGGCGCCATAGGAGAAGTAATAGAACGGCGTGCCGCGGCCGGCCTTGCGGTCCCAATGGATTTTCGGCGTCTTGTAGAAGCCGGCGGCGGAAAGCTGCACGCGCGCGAAATAGGCCTGCTTGATGAAATCCGGGAAGGGAATTTCCATGTCGCCGACCCGCACCCGGTTCGGCAGGAACTGTATTTCTTCGGCGGCGACGCCCCATTTCTCGACGGCAAAGGCAACCAGCCGCTCCTTGATCTGTCGGGCGGCGTCAAAGGCTGCCATGCCGTTGAGATCGGAGCCGGAGGATGCTGCCGTCGCCGAGGTGTTCGGGACCTTGCCGGTGGTGGTGGCCGTGATCTTCACCCGGTCGATATCCACCTGGAAACTGTCGGCCAGAACCTGCGCCACCTTGGTATAGAGGCCCTGGCCCATTTCCGTGCCACCATGGTTCAGATGGATGGAGCCGTCCTGATAGATGTGCACCAACGCGCCGGCCTGGTTGAAGGCGGTCATGGTGAAGGAGATGCCGAATTTCACCGGCGTCAGCGCGATACCCTTGCGGATGAAGCGGCTGGAGCGGTTGAACTCGATGATGGCGTTGCGCCGCGCCTGATAGTCGGAGCTCTCTTCCAACTCGTCGACGATACGGTGGATGATGTTGTCCTCCACCTCCTGATGATAGGGCGTCAGCGTGCGGCCGGAGCCCGGCTGGCCGTAGAAATTCGCACGGCGGACCTCCAGCGGGTCCTTGCCCAGCGCATAGGCGATCTCTTCGATGAACCGTTCGCCGCCGACCATGCCCTGCGGGCCGCCGAAGCCGCGGAAGGCGGTGTTGGAAACAGTGTGCGTCTTCAGCGGTTTCGAGACGAGATGGACATGCGGATAGAAATAGCTCGAATCCGCATGGAACAAGGCGCGGTCGGTGACCGGGCCGGAGAGATCAGAGGAGAAGCCACAGCGGGCGGCATAGGTCGCGTCGACGGCGTGGATGCGGCCGTCGTCGTCGAAGCCGATCTCGTAATCGACCAGGAAATCGTGGCGCTTGCCGGTGGCAGCCATGTCCTCGTCGCGGTCGGGGCGGAATTTGATGGCGCGGCCAAGCTTTTTGGCGGCGACAGCGGCGAGGGCTGCGAACTGGTTGCCCTGCGTTTCCTTGCCACCGAAGCCGCCGCCCATGCGGCGCACGTTGACGGTGACGGCGTTGGACGGAATGTTGAGCACATGGCCGACGATGTGCTGGATCTCGCTCGGATGCTGGGTGGACGACCAAACGGCAACCTCGTCGTCTTCGCCGGGGATCGCCATGGCGATGTGGCTTTCGAGATAGAAATGCTCCTGGCCACCGATGCGCATCTGCGCCTTGATGCGGTGCTTGGCATTGGCCATCTCGGTTTCCGGCTCGCCGCGCTTCAGGGTCATCGGCTCGTAGACCACCGGTGCGCCATTGGCGAGCGCGCCATCGATGTCGCTCCAATGGGGCAGATCGCGATAGTCGATGTTGGCAAGGCGCGCGGCGCGACGGGCTGCATCGCGGGTCTCGGCGATCACGGCGAAGATCGGCTGGCCGTGAAACTCGACCTTGGTGTCGGCCAGCAGCGGCTCGTCATGCATGCCGTTGGAGCTGGTGTCGTTGGCGCCGGGAATGTCCTTTGCAGTGAACACCCAGACGACGCCCGGATAGGCTTTCACGGCGGAGAGGTCGATGCCGGCGATGTCCGCATGGGCGCGGTCGGAAAGGCCAAGTGCGCCATGCAGAAGGTCCGCCGGCTCCGGCAGGTCGTCGATATAGTCGGCGGCGCCCGTTACATGCTTGTGCGCCGAGTCGTGCTTCAGCGAACCATGCATCGAGCCGTTGATGACCTTGCGTTCTTCGAAGGTGGATTTGTCCATGATTATGCCTCCACCGTTGCGAAGCGCTTCAATTCCTGCGGCGCACCAGCCGTTTCAAGATAGAAGCGGATGAGCAGGTTTTTGGCGGTCAACTGCCGGTATTCGGCGCTGGCGCGCCAGTCGGTGAGCGGTGTGTAATCGGCATCGAAGGCCGAGCGGGCGGCGGTGACCGTTGCTTCCGTCCAGGGCTTGCCGATCAGTTCGGCTTCCACCGTGCGGGCGCGCTTCGGCGTGCCGGCCATGCCGCCGAAGGCGATGCGGATATCGGCGACGTTACCGGCTGCATCCAGTGCCAAGTGGAAAGCGCCACAGAGCGCCGAAATATCCTCATCCCGGCGCTTGGAGATCTTGTAGACGGCGAAATGAATGTCTTCGGCGGGATAGGGCACGAAAATGCTTTCGACGAATTCGCCGGGATTACGGTCCTGCTTGCCGTAATCGATGAAGAAGTCTTCCAACGGCAGCGTGCGGGTGCCGGCAACGGAGCGCAGTTTCACGGTCGCGCCGAGCGCGATCAGTGGCGGCGGCGTGTCGCCGATGGGCGAGCCGTTGGCGATGTTGCCGCCGATCGTGCCCATGTTGCGCACCTGCTCGCCGCCGATGCGGTTGATGAGGTTCGCGATCGCCGGGATCTTTTCGGCCATGGCTGCAAAGGCTTGGGTGTAGGTGACGCCGGCGCCGATGGTGAGGCCGGTGTCTTCCATAACAATCTTTTGCAAGTCCGTCAGATGGTTGATGAATACGACGGGGTCGAGCTTGCGCATCTGCTTGGTGACCCAGAGGCCGACATCGGTGGAGCCGGCAACGACGGTCGCCTTCGGCTCGTCGGCCAACACTTGCGCAAGGGCTGCGACCGAGCCCGGCACGATCAGGCGATCTTCGCCGGAGGCAATGGTGATGGTATCGCCGCCCTGCATGGCCCAGAGGCGGGCGATGATGTCCGCCCTTGTCTTTTCAAGAGGATCGAACAGAGCGCTCGGACGCGCCTGGCTTACCTGTTCGGCCGCCTTGACGATCGGCTCGTAACCGGTGCAGCGACAGAGATTGCCTTGCAGGGCTTTTTCGATCTGTGCCCGGCTCGGCTTTTCGGTCGCGAGCCACAGGCCATAAAGCGACATGACGAAACCCGGCGTGCAGAAACCGCATTGCGAGCCGTGACAGTCGACCATGGCCTGCTGTACGGGGTGTAGCGTGCCGTCCTTGGCGGCCAGATGTTCGACGGTGACGACATGGGTGGCATGCAGCGATCCGACGAAACGGATACAGGCATTGACCGACTCGTAATGCAATCCGCCATCGATCAGCCGGCCGACCAGCACAGTGCAGGCGCCGCAATCGCCTTCCGCGCATCCTTCTTTCGTGCCGGTCAAATGCCGGTTGAGACGCAGAAAATCGAGGAGCGTCTCGGTCGGGCGCAGGCTGGAAAGTGAAATATCCTCGCCGTTGAGGATAAGGCGGATGCTGTCGTTCATGTCGTTCCCAATTATTTTGGTCTTTCAAGGCCGGTCACGGGATAACCCCAGTCCGGACTCTAGAACGAGATAACTTTCCTTCGAACCGTCATCTCGTTCCATCTGTTCGGTTGAGCATAATCTGATCCGAAAACCGCTCCGCACTTTTCGGATCATGCTCGACCGTCTATGGTTATGCCGCAGTCCAGCCACCGTCAATCGAGACGTGCGTGCCGGTGACCTGACGGGCATCGTCGCTGGCAAGATAGATCGACAATGACGCGATTTCTTCGGCCTTGACGAATTCACGCGTCGGCTGCGCCTTGAGGATGACCTCGGTCTTCACCTGCTCTTCGGTCATGCCGCGCGCCTTGGCCGTATCCGGGATCTGCTTTTCGACGAGAGGGGTCAGGACATAGCCGGGGCAGATGGCGTTGACGGTGACGCCGAACTCGGCAAGCTCGAGTGCCGCAGTCTTGGTCAGACCCATAATACCATGTTTTGCCGCGACATAGGCGGATTTGAAGGGCGAGGCGACGAGGGCGTGGGCCGAGGCGATATTGATGATGCGGCCGTATTTCTTCGCCTTCATCAGCGGAATGGCGGCGCGCATCGTATGGAACGAGCTTGAGAGGTTGATGGCAATGATCTGGTCCCACTTCTCGATCGGAAAGTCCTCGATCTTCTCGACATGCTGAACGCCGGCATTGTTGACGAGGACATCGACGCTGCCGAAGGTTGAATTGGCGCTCGCGATCAGGTCGGCGATTTCCGCGGGCTTGGTCATGTCGGCCGGATGGTAGATCACCTTGCCGCCGCCGGAGGCTTCGAGCGTGTTTCTGATGGCATCGATTTCTTCAGGCTTGCCGAAGCCGTTGAGGACGATGTTTTCACCTTTCGCGGCAAAGGCGGTCGCAATGGCGAGGCCGATGCCGCTTGTAGAACCGGTGACAACAACTGTTCTTGCCATGATTTTCTCCTTGGACGGCGCGGCTGTTGTTGCAGCGCAATAGCGGCTTTGAGGTTAGTCTCAAACCGGCGGATATGGCAATCGCATCCCGGCGAGACTCTTTGGAGACAGTTCCCTTCATATATCCGCGAGCTGGAATAAGGAATTTTCGTCAAAAATTTCGTTTTGCTTTCTTTTCACATTCGTTTTGCTGCCGTATCTGTTGTTTCAAGGACAGGAACAATCGGGGAGGAATGCATGAGCGGTTATGTCTTGGCGATCGACCAGGGAACGACGTCGACGCGGGCTATCGTTTTCGACGGTGACATGAAGATTGCCGGCGTCGACCAGAAGGAGTTCACGCAGCACTATCCGAAGCCCGGTTGGGTCGAGCATGATCCGGAGGAAATCTGGGCTTCCGTGGTTGCGACCGTCAATAAGGCGATCAAAGCTGCTGGGATCACCGCAAAGGACATCGCCGCTCTTGGCATCACCAACCAACGCGAAACCGTCGTCGTATGGGACCGCGCGACCGGCAAGCCGATCCACAATGCCATCGTCTGGCAAGACCGCCGCACCGCGAGCTATTGCGACAAGCTGAAGCGGCAGGATCTGGAAAAGCTCTTCACCCGCCACACAGGCCTGCTGCTCGATCCCTATTTTTCCGGCACGAAGCTTTCGTGGATGCTGGCCAATGTGAAGGGCGCCCGCGCGCGTGCCGCCAAGGGCGAACTCTGCTTCGGCACGATCGACACCTTCCTGATCTGGCGACTGACCGGCGGCAAGAGTTTCGTCACCGATGCGACCAACGCCTCGCGGACGCTTATGTACAATATCGGCAGCAATGAATGGGACGAGGATCTGCTCGAGATCCTGCGTGTTCCCGCCGCGATGCTGCCGGAGGTGAAGGACTGCGCGGCCGATTTCGGGATCACCGATCCATCCATCTTCGGGGCGGCAATCCCCATCCTCGGCGTTGCTGGCGATCAGCAGGCGGCGACCATCGGCCAGGCTTGTTTCGAGCGCGGCATGATGAAATCTACCTACGGCACCGGCTGCTTCGCGCTGCTTAACACCGGCACGGACATGGTGCGCTCGAAAAATCGTCTGCTGACCACCATCGCCTATCGGTTGAACGGCGAGACGACCTATGCGCTGGAAGGCTCGATCTTCATCGCGGGCGCGGCCGTGCAATGGCTGCGCGACGGACTGAAGGCGATCAAGCGCGCTTCCGATTCCGATGGGTTTGCGGAAAAGGCTGATCCGATGCAGGAGGTTTATCTCGTGCCGGCCTTCACCGGTCTCGGCGCGCCGCATTGGGATCCGGATGCGCGCGGTGCGATCTTTGGGCTGACGCGCAATACCGGCCCCGCGGAAATCGTTCGCGCTGCGCTGGAGGCGGTCTGCTATCAGTCGCGCGACCTGCTGGACGCCATGCACAAGGATTGGAAGAGCGGCAGCGGCAAGGAGACCGTTTTGCGGGTCGACGGTGGCATGGTCGCTTCCGACTGGACGATGCAGCGGCTCGCCGACCTGCTGGACGCGCCCGTCGATCGCCCCACCATCCTGGAAACCACCGCGCTCGGTGCCGCCTGGCTTGCCGGCAGCCGTGCCGGTGTCTGGCCCGACCGCAAGAGCTTTGCCAAGGCCTGGGCTCGCGACCGGCGCTTCGAGCCCGATATGGACGAGAAGACGCGAAGCGCGAAGCTCAAGGGATGGAAGAACGCCGTGGCGCGCACCTTGAGTGCGGGTTGAAGGCGGCAGAAGCCAGCCGGCAGATCACCTACGGTTTGATTATGTAAGATAATTTTATTTTCCTAATGTAGTTCGAAGCGGTGATAGTGCGCCCTTCGAGTGGGGGGCTGGATTCGACTGTTTTCCGATGAACGCCTTTTGGGGACATCAAGGCGAGGCATGGCTGCTAATTATACGGAATTGAAGAGACACCTTTATCGGAGTGTCAAATACTGGCTTTGCCGGCCGAAACCTCCGACGCTGGCCGAGCCTTTCTGCGGACCCGTTCTTGTGGTCGGATCGGCGCCGGTGTCTCATAAGCCCGCGGATTTCGACGAGACCTTCAAGGTTATCACCATCAACGGCTCTCAGGTCGTCACCAAGGCATGGGGCATTGAGGTGCCGGATGTCTCGTTCGTTCAATTCAACCAGATCGAGGGGACGAATACGAACGCCGTCGAAGTGCGCCGCGTTCTCAATGGCGAGCGCACGAAGAAGCTTTACATTCTCCTGTGGCGAAAGAGCCGTGAGCGGCTGGAGAATGGGCTGAAGGCCTTCAAGTACCAATATGACGATCTTGAAATCGTCGACCGCTATAAGCGGATGGCGCTTCTCGACCGGATCGGCGGCGTAAAATGCAGCGAACTGGGTGCGGATGACAAATGTTCGAACGGTATCAATGCGGTACTTTTCGCGCTCTATAACGGTGCGACGGCGGTGATCATTACCGGCATCAATCCAGCTTCCGGCGGTCACATTTACAACCAGGTCAATCTGGCCCGGCTGCATATTCAAAAGGACAGGGAAATTCTGTTGCGGTTGATGGAGCAGGGTTACCCCGTCTTTACGGCCGATCCAACCGTATCGGAATCCCTCGGATTGCCTTTGTGGCAGGGCAAGGCGTCGGCCCGGCGGGAGACGCAAGCCTCCGCGAATGCTGAAGGGCTGACCTCCAAAGGGGCTACTCACTTGACTCCATCGCTGCGTTGATCGCGCAATCATTCGTCTTTCCGGCGAATGAGGAGATCAGCCATGGTGTCCGTGACCGTTGAATTGCGCAATGTGGAGGATACGCAGGCGGCACTGGGCTGGGCCAGCGGCCATACGCTTGCCGTCGACCGTCCGCCAGGCCGTGCCGGCGGGCAGGGGCTCGGCTTCAACGGCGCCCAACTGCTGGGATTGGCGATCGGCGGATGTTTCTGCAACGACCTGTATTACATCGCAGCCGAAATGGGTGTCGGCTTGCGAAAAATCGCGATCTCCGTGCGGGTGGAACTCGAGAGCGATCTGTCGTTTACCAAGGCAGCGATGATGACGGTATCCTGCGAAACGCTCGATGGTTCCGATCCGCAGCCGGTGATCGATGAAGCCAAGGCGAGATGCATGGTCAGCAATTCCCTGAAGAGGGGAATTCCGGTCTCAATCCAGGCGGCCGCGTGATGCGCAGCCAGAGGCTAACGCCCATCAGCGTTCCATGCCAAAATCCCCGCATGGAATCACCCGATCGCGCCGAAACCGATCTCGTCCTGACGCCGCCGCTGCTCCGGCTGGGCGATAAAATCCGTTTTGTTTCGCCCGCAAGCCCGCCCGACAGGGACCTCATTTTGAAGCAGGTGGAGATACTGAAGGAGTGGGGGCTCAACGTCGATTTCGGCGAACATGCGTTTTGCAAGCACGACTATCTTGCCGGAACCGACGAGGAGCGGCTGGCGGATTTCAATGCGGCGCTTCGTGATCCGGAGGTTCGGGCGATTTTCGCTACGCGCGGCGGCAAGGGGTCTTACCGTATCGCCGACCGGCTGGATTTCGAAGCCGTCCGGCGTGATCCCAAGTTTCTCGTCGGTTTCAGCGATATCACCATACTGCATCTCAGCCTGTGGATGCACTGCCGGCAGGTGGGTGTCCACGGCGCGCTTTTCGTCGGTGACGGCGAACAGGAGGTCAGTTTGGAAACCAGCTTGTCCCTTCGCCGGGTGCTGATGACATCAGAGGACATCGTCATTCGCGCGCGCCCGGAGGAACCGACGGTGGCGCTGACGACCGAGGGTACGGTTACCGGACGCTTGATCGGCGGCAATCTCGATATGGTCGCAACAGCCGCCGGCTGGGCTCTGCCGGATCTGCGCGGTGCCATCCTGTTGCTCGAAGCGGTCAACATGTACCGCGGGCAGGTCGACCGGCAATTGACGATGCTGCGCAAGGCGGGGCATTTGAACGGTCTGGCGGGCGTTGCGGTCGGCCAGTTCACCCGCTTCGAATTCGATCGCCGCTTCTCGGTCATCGATATCTTGCGTGAGCATCTCGATGCGCTCGGCGTGCCGGTCCTCGGCGGCCTGCCGCTGGGGCATGGGCACAGCCCGCTGAACGTACCGATCGGCGCGGCTGCCATTCTCGATGCGAAAGCGGGGACGCTGACGGTCCGCCGCGGTGATGCATAGCTTTCTGCTGCGATAATTTTTTGACGCGGCTTGTCGGCGCGGGCGATACTCCCTCGTCTTACATGAGAAGGAGGTCCTCATGCTCTACGCGATCCTATGCTACAACGACGAAGACGCCGTATTTTCCTGGTCCAAGGAGGAGGAAGAGGCGACGATGGACCGGTTGCTGGCGGTGCAGGCGCCGCTTGGCGAAGCCGGCAAGCTCGGTCCGGTCGCGCGGCTGATGCCGACGACGGCGGCAACGACGCTGCGCAAGGGCAAGAACGAACCCCTCGTCATCGACGGACCTTTTGCAGAAACGAAGGAACAATTGCTCGGCTTCTACGTCGTCGACTTTGAGACGCTTGACGAAGCGATTGAATTTTCAAAGAAACTGGCCATCGCCAATCCCGGCGCCGGTTCCTATGAAATCCGCCCGCTTTATGTCTTTAGACCAGGGACGATCGCAACATGACGGACCTCGCCTGGATCGATATCGCATTCACCAATGCCCGGCCGCAGGTGCTCGGCGCGTTGCTGCGGTATTTCCGTAATCTCGATATTGCCGAGGAGGCGTTTCAGGAGGCTTGTCTTAGAGCTTTGAAGACATGGCCGGATAAGGGGCCGCCGCGCGATCCCGTCGCCTGGCTAATCTTCGTCGGCCGCAACAGCGGCATCGACGCCGTGCGCAAACAGTCGAAGACGCAGGGCTTGCCGGATGAGGAGGTGATCTCCGATACCGGCGACGCCGAAAGCGATATTGCCGAGCGGCTCGACGGCTCCAACTATCGTGACGATATTCTGCGATTGCTGTTCATCTGCTGTCATCCCGACCTGCCGGCGACGCAGCAGATCGCATTGGCGCTGCGCGTCGTCTCCGGCCTTTCGGTGACCCAGATCGCCCGTGCCTTCCTCGTCAGCGAAAGCGCGATGGAGCAACGCATCACCCGCGCCAAGGCGCGTGTTGCGGCCGCCGGCGTGCCTTTCGAGACGCCGGGTGCGGTCGAGCGGGCCGAGCGCGTGGCGCTTGTCAGCGCCATGATCTATCTCATCTATAACGAGGGTTATTCCGCCGGCGGACCGGGCCGCGAGGCGTCCGCCTTTGCCGATGAGGCAATCCGGTTGGGTCGGTTGTTGCTGCGCATCTTTCAGGCGGAACCTGAGATCATGGGTCTGCTGGCGCTGATGCTGCTGCAGCAATCGCGGAATGCTGCCCGCTTCGATGCGGACGGCCAGATCATTCTACTGGAGGACCAGGACCGGTCGCTCTGGAACCGCCAATTGATCGATGAGGCGCTTGCTCTGCTCGACAAGGCAATCCGCCATCGCCGCCCCGGACCCTACCAGCTTCAGGCCGCCATCGCCGCGCTGCATTCGCGCGCCAAGCGAGCCGAGGATACGGATTGGGCGGAAATCGATCTGCTCTATCAAACGCTGGAGCGGCTGCACCCGTCGCCAGTCGTGACGCTGAACCGCGCCGTCGCAGTTGCCAAGCTTAAAGGGCCGGAGGAGGCGCTGGCCTTGGTCGAGGCGCTCACGGATAAACTCGATGGCTATTTCTATTTTCACGGGCTTCGGGGCGGTCTTCTTGCCCAATTAGGGCGGCCGCGTGAGGCGCACGTTGCCTTCGACCGTGCAATCGCGCTGGCCCATTCGCCCGCCGAAGCCGCCCATATCCGTCATCAGCTCGACCGCCTCAGCGCCGCGGTTCCGGCAATTGCAAAATAATCAAAAAATCCGTCCTTCCATGTCGGGAAGAGGCTGACGTCAACGTCCTTGAGACATAGGCCGATCAGGCCGTTTCACGCGAAAGAAAGGAACACGCCGTGACCGAACAGAATGCACGCCTCGAACTTTCTCTTACCCGCATCATCGATGCTCCGCGCGAGAAGATCTATCGATGCTGGACGGAAGCGGACCTTGTGAAGCAATGGTTTGCGCCGCTGCCCTGGACGATTTCGGCGGCCGAACTCGACGTTCGCGCCGGCGGCACAAGCTCCATCACCATGCGCAGTCCGGACGGGGAGGAGTACCCGAACGTCGGCGTCTATCTCGAGGTCGTTCCGAACGAGCGGATCGTGTTCACGGATGCCTTCACCAGCGCGTGGGTACCCTCGGCCAAACCCTTCATGGTGGGCACCATCCAGCTCGACGATCTCGGCAATGGCAAGACACGCTATACCGCGACGGTCCTGCATTGGACGGCGGAGGATCGCGAGGCGCATGAGAAGATGGGGTTTCACGAGGGGTGGGGCCAGTGCACCGACCAGCTCGCGGCGCTGGCGTCGAAGATCTGAATTGTTGATTCAATTCCGGGGGATACAGCAATGTTTTATGCAATGGAATCACCATCCAGTTCTCGGGTGCAGCGTGTGGCCGGCACGATCCTCAGCGGCCTGATCGTCGCCTTTCTTGTTTTTGACGGCGCGATCAAGCTCATTCCTTTGCCTGTGGTTACGGAGACTATGGAAGCTCTCGGCTATTCCGCCGATCCGGCATTGGCGCGGCTGCTCGGTGCCATCACGCTTCTTTGCGCAGTTCTATACGCCATTCCCCAGACATCGGTTCTCGGCGCGATCCTTCTCACCGGTCTGCTCGGTGGGGCGATGGCGACGCATCTCAGGGTCGGCAGCCCGGTGTTCTCGCATCTGCTGTTCGGTTTCTACCTCGGCGTCATCGCCTGGGGCGGACTTTATCTTCGCTATGAAGCGGTTCGGAAAATGATTCCGTTCCTGCGTTGAAGCTGTTGATTTTGGATTCGATTTGCTATGCCTCGCTGCCACATCTATTTGTGGAGCGAGCCATGCCGCAAGTCACCATCGCACCAGTCAGGCAATCCGATGCTGGCGAACTGATCGCGGCGAATATAGCGAGCCGCGCTTATCATACGCCATGGGCCTATCCCTTCCTGGATCGGGATGGCTTCGATGCCTGGTTCGGGCAAACCGTGACCGGATCCAATATCGGCCTGGTTGCGCGCGATGCCGGTTCGGGCGGTATCGTCGGAGTGGTCAATATCAGCCAGGTGGTTTGGGGCGGTTTCCGCAGCGCCTTTCTCGGCTATCACGGCATGGTGGCCTTTGCCGGCCAGGGTTTCATGACCGAGGCACTACGTCTGGCAGTCGCCCATGGTTTCGACGATATCGGCCTGCATCGGCTGGAGGCTAATATTCAGCCCGCGAACCATGCCTCCATCGCCTTGGTGCAAAGGCTCGGCTTCCGCAAGGAAGGTTTCTCACCCAAATATCTGAGGATCGGCGGCGTCTGGTGCGACCATGAACGCTGGGCGTTGCTGTCGGACGATCCGCGCCTTTGATGTCCAGCATCAAGGGCTTCCGATGTCGATTCCGAAGCGGCGGACAAGCTGTTGAATTCGGATTCGAATTAGAGGCTTAGTATCAACATTGTCGAACAAACCGTTCGACAATTCATATTTGCGGTATCAGCCTTGCCTTCCTATTTCGTCCGTCAATGACAGATGGGATTTTTATCATGGAACTTGGTCTCTATACCTTCGCGGACGTCGATCCCAATCCCGCCCTCAACAAGGGTGCGGAAGCGGCGCGTCGCCTGAAGAATTTGATCGCGGAGATCGAGCTGGCCGATCAGGTCGGTCTCGATGTCTTCGGGCTCGGCGAGCATCATCGCCCGGATTACGCAGCATCGGCTCCGGCCGTCGCCCTTGCGGCGGCTGCGGCAAAGACGAAGAACATCCGGTTGACCAGTGCCGTGACGGTGCTGAGTTCGGACGATCCGGTGCGCGTATTCCAGCAGTTTTCGACGCTCGACCTCATTTCCAACGGCCGCGCCGAGATCATGGCGGGACGAGGCTCGTTCATCGAGTCCTTCCCGCTCTTCGGTTACAATCTCGAAGATTACGACCAGCTTTTCGAGGAAAAGCTCGACCTGCTGTTGGCGATCCGTGAGAGCGAACAGGTGAATTGGACAGGCGAACTCCGCCCACCGATCCATGGGCGAGGGGTCTATCCCCGACCGCTGCAGGATCCCTTGCCGATCTGGGTGGCAGTCGGCGGCACGCCGCAGTCAGTTGCGCGCGCCGGTGCCCTTGGTCTGCCGATGGCACTTGCCATCATCGGCGGCGAGCCGCGCCGGTTTGCGCCGCTCATCGATCTCTACCGCGAGGCCGCCCGCCGCGCCGGGCAGGATGCAGCCAAGCTAAAAACCAGCATCAATGTTCACGGCTTCGTAGCCGGTACGACTGAGGCCGCCGCCGATCAGTTCTATGGCCCGCAGGCCGAGGTGATGAACCGGATTGGCCGCGAGCGCGGCTGGGGACCGACGAGCCGGGCACATTTCGACCAATCGCGCGGGCCGCATGGTGCGCTCTTCGTCGGCGATCCCGAAGTGGTGGCGCAGAAGATCGTCGCTCATCACAAGCTGTTCAAGAATGATCGCTTCCTGCTGCAGATGGCGATCGGCACAATGCCGCATGAGCAGATCATGCGCGGGATCGAGCTTTACGGCACGAAAGTCGCGCCGCTTGTCAGAAAGGCATTGACTGAAGAAAGCGAAGAGGCGAAAGCGACGGCTTGAACGCCTGTCCGAACAGACGCATGCTATCCGGAAGCTTTGAATGATCATCTCGAACGACGACGAACTGACCAAGCTGAAAGAAATCGGCCGCATCTGCGCCAACGCCATACAGGCGATGGCTGCGGCGCTGGAGCCGGGCATCACCACACTGGAACTCGACAATATTGGCCGCAAGGTGCTGGACGATGCCGGCGCCCGCTCGGCGCCGGAACTTGTTTACAAATTTCCCGGCGCCACCTGCATCAGCGTCAATGAGGAAGTGGCGCATGGCATTCCCGGTCCGCGGGTGATCCAGGCCGGCGATCTCGTCAATCTCGATGTTTCCGCGGAGAAGGATGGTTTCTTCGCCGATACCGGCTCGTCCTTTGCCGTGCCGCCGGTCAAGCCGAAGATCGAACGTCTTTGCCGCGACGGCAAGCGGGCGCTCTGGGTTGGGCTGAACCAGGTGCGCAGCGGCGCGCCTTTCTCGAAGATCGGCCACGCCGTTGGTGCTTTCGCCCAGAAGAACCGTTATACGCTGATCGCCAATCTTGCGAGCCATGGCATCGGCCGTTCGCTGCATGAGGAACCGGCGGAAGTGTCTACCTGGGCTGATCCGGACGAGACCCGCATCATGCAGGACGGCCTCGTCTTCACCGTCGAGCCGTTCCTATCGCTCGGCGCAAGCTGGGCGGAGGGCGGCGATGATGCCTGGACGCTCTATGCCGATCCGCGCGCGCCCACGGTTCAGTTCGAGCATACCGTCGTCGCCACCCGCAACGGGCCTGTCATCCTGACCTTGGCGGACAACTAAGCGGCTAGACCTTAGTCTTCCGCCTTCGTCTCGCCGCGGATGATATCGGCGGCGGCGCGTTCGAGAATTGCGGCGATGCGCGCGCCTTCAGCCTTGCTCCATGGATATTTCGAGCGCAGCGCCGAGCGCAGAAGCTGGCGTGCGAGGTGAACATCGCCGGCATCGCGGCCGAACGGGCCTTCGCGGCCTTCATCGTCGCCGGCATCTTCGCCGCCAAAGACGCGCCTGACATGCGCCATCTTCTCGCCAATGGCGCTGAGCTTGGCGAGCGTCGCCTCGACCAGCGCCTGGTTTTCCTCGACGCGCTTCTGACCGTTTTCAGTGATGCGGTAGAGTTTCTTCGTGCCGCTCGCTTCGACTTCGGCCAGGCCCGTCTCTTCCAGGTAGGTGAGGGCGGGGTAGATGACGCCGGGGCTCGGCACATAGAAGCCGCCGGAGCGCTCTTCCAGGGTCTTGATCAGTTCATAGCCATGCCGCGGCTGCTCGGAAAGCAGGGCGAGAATGATGAGCTGCAGATCAGCGGCATCGAATTTTCGGCCGGTGCGAAAGCCGCCGCCGAACATGCCGCCCTTGAAGCCTCTCATGAAGTCTCTCCTGTGCCTCCCGTGTGAATCACGGCTTTCGCCATGTCGTAGGATATATGCCTCGATGGTGTCAAAGCTATCGCCGCACATGCGATCTCTAAAGCCTCTCATAATGTATCTCCTTTGATGACGAGGGTTTATATCGTTCGTCATGTCGTACGATATATATCGTAAGATAGAATTCTGCAAGAGGGCACGGGATTTTTGCAGTGAAGGGGTTGCCGGATCTCTGAACGGCGACAGGGTGGCCTTCCTAAAAAGGGAAACCGTGGCTGAACAATCGCATCACGATCATGGGATAAGCGATTACATCTATGTAAGAATAAGCCAAGGCCGGTTGCCGCCTCCAGCGAAGTGCCTTAGGTTCGCCGCGAATAAACGTCATTGCGGTCGCTGACCCAATCAAGAAAGCTTGCCTCCCGTGTTTCACTCTTTCTTCCCCCAGCCAAAGCTGTTCTTCACCTCGATGGTGGTCTGGACGATTCTCTGCATAGCAGTCTGGTATGCGTCTCTTTCCGATTTGGGGACGCATCTCGGTTTCGTCATGCCTGCGGAAGGGCAGGAGCCCTATGACCTCAGCTATTTCGTGTTGTGGGGGAATCTCTGGTTCTACGGGTTTTTCTTTTTATGCACCGCGATTTTCTGCGGGGCATGGCACATCAAAGCCTGGGATCATCCCTGGAAGCTCTGGTCGATCTGGGGCTCGGCGCTGATCATTCTGGTCACCTATTTCGGTGTCCAGGTGTCCGTCGTCGTCAACAACTTCCGCCGTCCTTTCGGTGACCTCCTGCAGGCTGCGCTCACGAAACAGCCTGGGGTGACGGTGGAGAGCTTCTACACGTTGATGATAATCTTCGCGCAGATCGCCTTCCTCAGCATGTTCGTCTCCATCCTGACGGATTTCTACACCAGCCATTATATCTTCCGCTGGCGTACGGCGATGAACAGCTTCTACATGTCGAAATGGGAAAAGCTGCGTCACATCGAAGGCGCTTCGCAGCGTGTGCAGGAAGATACGATGCGTTTTTCCAGCACCCTGGAAGGATTGGGCATCAGCCTGATCAACTCGGTGATGACGCTGATCGTGTTTCTGCCGATTCTGCTTGCGCTTTCGAGCTATGTCACCGAACTGCCGATCATCGGCAAGATTTCCCATTCGCTCTTCTGGCTGGCGCTCTTCTGGTCGGCTTTCGGCACGGTGTTGCTGGCGGTTGCCGGCATCAAGCTGCCCGGCCTGAATTTTAAGAACCAGCGTGTGGAAGCAGCTTACCGCAAGGAGCTCGTTTACGGCGAAGACAATGGCGAGCGTGCGCAGCCGGCGACCGTCGGAGAGCTCTTCGCGAATGTCAGGCGGAACTATTACCGCATTTACTTCCACTACGTCTATTTCAACGTCGCCCGCTATTTCTATCTGCAGGCGGACTCGATGTTCGTGTTGTTCATGCTGGTTCCGACCTTTGTCGCCGGCGCGATCACCTACGGCATCTATCAGCAGATCGCGACCGCCTTTGGCCAGGTCAGCAATTCGTTCCAGTATCTCGTCAACTCCTGGACGACGATCATCGAGCTCCTGTCGATCCACAAGCGCCTCAAGGCTTTCGAAGCGGCGATCGATGATGAGCCGTTACCGAAGATCGACCAGACTTATCTGGAGCGTGAGACCGGCATCGTGCATGTCGATGGGTAATGAAACAAGGAAAAGGCTCCGGAAGCGGAGCCTTTTTCAATGATACCAATGGCGGGAAATTGGGAGCGTTAGGCTAATCGAGGAGCCTCCGCTTGCCGCACCACCGGCCTTAGCTTTGCTCGGGCTCGCCCAACCGCTCCTCACCCCTGTTGCGCTTTGCCTCGCGCCGCGATCAATGGGATCGCCTGGGAATAGCTGACGCAGGCAACGCCGTCCTTGTGGCAGACGTCGCTGACGAAGCGATCAAGCGCGCGCCAATAGGCGCCGTCGTTCATTTCGACGAAATGGAAGCCGAGCTGCAGCGGGATGCGGTCGCCATTATATTGCTTGGCGAAGGCGGCTTCGAATGCATCGAAGGTGCGGTCTTCGAAGGACTTGGAATCCGCCTTGTCTTCGACGCCCTTGGAATGGTGAACATAGAGATTATAGTCCATGCCGATCACCGGATGGTGGTCCGGACCCTCAGGGATCAGCGGCAGGCCAAAGCGGTAGATGCCGTCGACCACCTGCGGCAATGCCGGGCCTTTGGTCACCAGGCTGGCGTCGTACTGGAAACCCACGGCCTTTTCGGCGGGCATCAGGCCGTCGCTGGTCGAAAGATAGGGCGCGCGGAAACCTTTGACGTCTTTCGTCGCAAATTCCTGCCAGCCCGGTGGTTCCTTGTCCGCTTCGCCGACGTTCTTCCAGGCATCGCGTAGCGCGATGCGGGCATTCATGAATTCCTGCTGCCAGTCTGCCGATGTCCATGCTTTGCCGTCGAAATGGCCGCAGGCGTGGCTGGAAATATCGTGGCCTTCGAGATGTGCGCCCCAGATATTGGCGATACGCGTGTGCACGTCGTCCTCGCTCTTGGCGAAACCGACATTCGATTTGCCGGCTCTCTGTCCCGGCGCCTGATAGACCTTGGCCTGATCGCGGTTCATCAGGAAGGTGCAGGACAGGAAGTAGGTGAAATGTGCGCCGTTGCGCGAAGCGATCTCGCGGCTCTTCGTCCACAGCGCATTGTCATGTGCGCCGTCGAAAGAGATCATTACCAATTGCTTCGGCTTTTCTTGAGCCTCGGCAATTGCCGGCAAGGCAAAGGAGAGGGCGAGGGAGGTGAAAGAGACAAAACGAAACATGGGCACCGTGAAAATTGTGGAGGTGGGCATGATCTTGTCCGTAATCCGCTTCACGCTTTTCGCAGCGTGAACATGCGGTTCGGGAGAGATGCTTAGCTTTCTTGCCTCCCTGCCGGTCAAATGCGGCAAAGCTGCGGTCCCGCTGGCAATTTTTCGCCATAGTCGATACTGGTGTCTCTATAAGACACGAACAGGATTTCACTCATGTCACTGCTCATCCTTGGCATCATCCTTTTCCTTGGTATTCATCTGATCCGCGTCGTGATACCCGGCTTCCGCCGCTCGATGATCGAGAGTCTCGGCGAGGGCGGCTGGAAGATCGGATATTCGATTGCCAGCATCGTCACGCTGATTCTATTGATCTACGGCTTCGGGCAAGCGCGCGATTCGACCCCGATCTGGTCTCCGCCATTCTGGATGAGCCATATCACCATCCTGCTAATGCTTTTTGCACTGATCTGTCTTGTCGCCTCTCTGCTGCCGGCAGGGCATATCGCGGTCAGGACGAAGCATCCGATGGTGCTGTCGGTGAAGATCTGGGCCTTCGCGCATCTGCTTTCCAATGGCGATGGCGCCGCCATGCTGTTGTTTGCCGCCTTCCTGGCCTGGGGCGTTATCATGCGGATATCGCTGAAGCGGCGCGAACGCGCGGGCGAGATTTCCCTGCGGCCCTTCGTTTCGGCGAAATACGATCTTTATGCCATCGTCATCGGCATCGTGGTCTGGGGATTGATCATTTGGAAGCTGCACGCGTGGATTATCGGGGTTTCGCCGCTCGTTATGTGACGATTTCTGCCATTCCCCCTTACAACGGCCGCAAAATGGAGTAGAAGGCCCCACTACCCATAAGCTCTTTGCAATATTTTGGCCTGGGCCGGAGACGAGAATGGCATTCAACGACGATAGCTTCATCCGCGAGGTGAACGAGGAACTGCGTTCGGACCAGTTGCGGTTCGTATGGCGCCGTTTTGGCCGGCTTATCATCGGTGCTGCCGTGCTCATCGTTCTCGGCACTGCGGCCTTTAGCGGCTACCGCTACTGGTCGGGTCGTCAGGCCGGCAGCAGCGGCGATCAGTTCATCGCCGCGTTGACGCTGGCTGACCAGAACAAGACGGACGATGCGCTGGCTGCATTGGCCGCCATCGAGAAGAGCGGCAGCGGTTCTTATCCGCTGCTGGCGCGCATGCGCGCCGCTACGCTGCAGGCGCAGAAGGGCGATACGGCCGGCGCGATCGCCGCCTTCTCGGCGATCGGCAAGGAATCCGGCGTTCCGGCCGTTATCCAGGATGCGGCTCGCCTGCGCGCTGCTTATTTGCTTGTCGATACGGGCACGTACGACCAAGTTGCCGCGGAAGCCCAGGAACTGGCCGTGCCGGCCAATGCCTTCCGGCATTCCGCACGTGACGTGCTCGGTCTTGCTGCCTACAAGGCCGGCGATTTTGCCAAGGCGCGTCAATGGTTCCAGGCGATCGTCGACGATCCCCAGAGCCCGCGCAATGTCGGCAACCGCGCCCAGATGCTGCTTGATCTCATTACCGCATCCGGCAAGGCACCGGTCGCGAAAGGCTGAAGGGTAAATCACTAAATGAGTTTCACGGTTGCGATCGTCGGTCGCCCGAATGTCGGTAAGTCCACTCTTTTCAACCGTCTGGTTGGCAAGAAGCTGGCGCTTGTCGACGACACGCCGGGTGTGACGCGCGACCGCCGTCCCGGCGATGCGCGCCTCGTCGATCTTCGTTTTCGCATTGTCGATACCGCTGGTCTTGAAGAAGCCGGCGAGGAGACGTTGGAAGGCCGCATGCGCGCCCAGACGGAGGCTGCGATCGACGAAGCCGATCTGACGCTCTTCGTCGTCGACGCCAAGATGGGCCTGACACATGTCGACAAGGCGCTGGCCGAAATGCTGCGCAAGCGCGGACGCCCGGTGGTGCTCGTCGCCAACAAGTCGGAAGCACGCGGTTCGGATAGCGGTTTCTACGATGCTTTCACGCTCGGCCTTGGCGAGCCTTGCCCGATCTCTGCCGAACATGGCCAGGGCATGATGGATCTGCGCGATGCCATCGTCGAGGCGCTCGGCCATGAGCGCGCCTTTCCGCCCAGGGATGATGAGGCGGAGACGAATGTCAACATTCCGCGTCCTGCCGTCGGCGAAGACGGTGAAGAGATCGACGAGGAGCCGGCCTATGACGACACGCGGCCGCTGCGTGTCGCGATCGTCGGCCGCCCGAATGCTGGCAAGTCGACCCTGATCAATCGCTTCCTTGGTGAGGACCGGCTGCTGACCGGTCCGGAAGCCGGAATTACCCGCGACTCGATCTCGGTCGATTGGAGCTGGCGCGGCCGCACCGTGAAAATGTTCGATACCGCCGGCATGCGCCGCAAGGCCAGGGTGACCGAAAAGCTCGAAAAGCTCTCCGTCGCCGATGCGTTGCGCGCCATTCGTTTCGCGGAAACCGTGGTCATCGTCTTCGACGCCACCATTCCCTTCGAGAAGCAGGATCTGCAGATCGTCGATCTCGTCGTCCGCGAGGGCCGGGCCGCCGTGCTTGCCTTCAACAAGTGGGACATGATCGAGGATCGCCAGGCGGTGCTTGCCGATCTGCGCGAAAAGACCGATCGGCTGCTGCCGCAGGCTCGCGGCATTCGCGCCGTCCCGATTTCCGGTCAGACGGGCGAGGGGCTGGATCGCTTGATGCAAGCGGTCGTCGATACCGATAAGGTTTGGAACAAGCGCGTGTCCACCGCAAGGCTCAATCGCTGGCTGGAGACGCAGCAGGTCCAGCATCCACCACCGGCGGTTTCCGGCCGGCGCATCAAGCTGAAATACATGACCCAGGTGAAGGCGCGCCCGCCGGCCTTCATGATTTCCTGTACGCGCTCGGATGCGCTGCCGGAATCCTATGTGCGCTACCTGATCAACGGCCTGCGCGAAGATTTCGCCATGCCGGGCGTGCCGATCCGCATCCATTTCCGCTCGTCGGAAAATCCGTACGAGAGCAAAAAGAAGCGGTGACGGCCCAGGGGATCAGTGGCTGAGGGATCAGGCCGCGTTCTTGCTCAGTGCTTCGCGCAGCTTAATGATTTCCACTTTCAACCGCGTCAGCTCGTTCGCCGTCGTATCCGATGCATCGAGAATGCAGGCGGGAATGCCTGTGGCTTTCTTCTTCAAAGCCGTGCCTTCGCTCGTCAGGCGGATCAGCACCTGGCGTTCATCTTCCTTGCTGCGGGTACGCCGGATGAAGCCGGCGGCTTCCAGGCGCTTCAGCAGCGGCGTCAGCGTACTTGATTCCAGAAAAAGCTTTTCGCCGATGCCGCCGACGGTCTGGCCATCCTCCTCCCACAACGTCACCATGACGAGATATTGCGGATAGGTGAGGTTCAGCTCGTCGAGCATGGGCTTGTATAGCCGATTCATCGCATGGTTCGCCGAATAAAGGGCGAAGCATATGAAAGTATCCAGTTTCAGCGGGTCGTCTGTCATGTTTAGCACTCCATAAGCGACTTTACTTAAATCGTGCGATAAATAATCGTATACATAAAAATGCATGACAGCTATGCATTTTCTTGATTTTAGCGATAAAGAGTCCTGCGCAATGTAAGTTGCCTTGGAGAGCCGGCCACGCGGTTCGCGGATGGTCACCAACATTGGTGCCGATGCCAAGTCTGTGGCGGAACATGCCAAAGAATTCAATGTTGTGACGTTCGCGGATGAAGGCAAAACGTCGCTATGCGTGCCAGTGAACGCGGTGGACCGGCTAACTGTTCCCTCGCCGCATTGCGCAATATGACGTCACGCCTGCGCCGGCCAGAGCCGGTTGCGATGCGAACCTCATTCCTTGTCAGCTAAAGATCGAAGAGAATCGTGAATTCATGCGTGCCTGACACGCAACAGCGGCCGTCGGGCGACGGCGAATGGCCCACACTCAGTCGTTTCGAGGCAACGTCCGGCCGCGATGATTGGCGAGACGGACGTTGCTGATGAATTGCGTCGTGGCGGCTTCCCAGGAGTAGTTGAGTGCCAGCGCGCGAGCCTCTTCGCGGGAAGAGGAGAGTGCGGCACGGCAGGCTTTCGCCAGGTCTTCATCGACGACGCCGGCTGCATCGTTGCCACCAAGGATATCGGCGGGGCCGGTGACGGGATAGGCGGCGACGGGGACGCCACTCGCCAAGGCCTCCAAAATAGCGTTGCCGAACGTATCGGTCTTTGACGGGAAGACGAAAACGTCGGCTTGCGAATAGGCATGCGCTAGCGCTTCGCCGAACTTCGAGCCGAGGAAGAGCACCTTTGGATAAAGTTTCTGCAGCTCGGCGCGCGCCGGTCCGTCGCCGACGACCACCTTCGAACCGGGAAGGTCCAGATCGAGGAAGGCCGGCAGGTTCTTTTCGAGCGCTACCCGGCCGACGGTCATGAAGATCGGGCGAGGCAGGCCGAAGGGGTTTTCCTCGAGCGGCTGGGGGCGAAAAAGCGTCGAGTCGATGCCGCGGCTCCAGGGCAGCAGATTATGGATGCCCTTCTGCTTGAGCTCACTGGCAAGGCTCGGTGTCGCCACCATGCAGCCGGAGCCGGCATTGTGAAACCATTTGACGAAGGCGTAGAGCCAGCTCTGTGGGATCGGCAGCCTGGCCGCAACATATTCGGGGAAGCGGGTGTGATAGCTCGTCGAAAACGGCATGCCGTTTTTCAAGCACCAGCGCCTGGCCGTCAGCCCGAGTGGACCTTCTGTCGCGATATGCACATAGGTTGGCCGGACCGCTTCGATCCTGGCGGCGACTTTGCGGTAGCTTGCAATCGACAAGCGGATTTCCGGGTAGGTCGGGCAGGGGACGTTGCGGAAACCTTCCGGCGTGATCATGACGACATCCACGCCGATACGCGCCAGTTCGCGGTTGGTATTTTCGATGGAGCGGACGACGCCATTCACCTGCGGGTGCCAGGCATCGCTGACGATGAGCAAGCGCTCCGGCGTCGCGACCGGGGTAGCCGCTTCGGCCCATGCTCTGTGATCGATGTCCGACAAGCGCTGCAACATATCCAAAAACGTTCCATCCGCACCGCACCCTCATGGTGTCGGTACAACCAATTCCGGTGCAGTAAAGATGATTCCCGCGCCTGCCTTATTGTGCGGGGTGTCTATGATGGAAATATTACAGTGTTCAGCCGGCGGCCTGCAGCTTTTCCGGCGGCACCAAGGCACCGTGTTCCTGGATGACCTTTGCGGCGATCCCTGCGGCAAAATGGGCGGCGGCAACGGGGTCGTCATGCTCCAGATAATGCGCGAGGAACGCGCCATTGAAGCTGTCGCCGGCGCTGGTGGTGTCGACGACCTTGGCGACCTTGACGGCTGGAACAAGCGTTTCGCCGGCATCGGTTCCGACGGTCGCGCCGTCTGGACCATTCTTGACGACGACCATATTGGCGCCATGCTGCCGATAGCGGCGGATGGTGCCGGCAATCGAGTCGTCGGCGAAATGAGAGACCTCGTCGTCGAAGCTTGGCATCACTAGCGTCGAGGCCCGTGCGCCTTCGCCGATCATGGTATGCATCGCGTCGAAGCTCGACCAAAGACGCGGGCGCAGGTTGGGGTCGAAGACCACCAGCTTGCCGACGGCCTTGGCGCGGCGGAGCTCGGCAAGCAGCGTCTCGGCGTCTTCATGCGACAGGATCGCCAGGGTGATGCCGGAGAAATAGAGGACGTTGGACTCTTCGATCGCGGTGCGAAGCCGGTCGCCATCGGCGGCAAGCTGGCGGGCAGCCGAACTATCGCGCCAATAGCTGAAAGAGCGCTCGCCATCCTTCAGGTTGATCATGTAGAGGCCAGGCGTCTTGCCACGGAGACGGCGGATATTCGAAATGCCGATGTCATGCGCTTTCATGAAATCCAGCATTTCGTCTGACATCGGGTCATCGCCGAGCGCGGTGAAATAATCGACGGACCAATCCGCCGGCAGGCAGGCGCGGGCGTACCAGGCTGTGTTGAAGGTGTCGCCGGCAAAGCCCTTGCGCAGATGCCCGTCCGGGGCCTGCGACAGCTCCACCATGCATTCGCCGATCGATAGAAAATGCCCGCCCAAGACGTCCTCCTGCGTTTTCCCTTCGCTGCTGCATACGCGTATGTGGCTGCTTGAGCAAGGCGAACGGCGGGCTGCGCCGTCCACCTTTTTTGAGCTTTACGGCCTGTCCATATGATAGCACGCCGCGGTCTGGCCGGGGCGAACCTGTTCGGTCGGCGGCATCTTTGTCCTGCAGATATCCGTCGCCTTCCAGCAGCGCGGCGAGAAGACGCAGCCGGCTGGTGGATTGAGCGGCGAAGGCGGATCGCCCTGCAGGCGAATGCGCTCGCGGCCCCGCGCCCGTTTCGGGTCGGGGATAGGGGCGGCGGAGAACAGCGCCTGCGTATAGGGATGGGCCGGATGGTCGAAGACGGTGGCAGCGTCGCCCGCTTCCACCACCTTGCCAAGGTAAAGCACCAGCACGTCGTCCGAGATCAGGCGCACGACGGAGAGATCGTGGCTGATGAAGATCAGCGTCAGACCGAACTCCTTGCGCAGCTTGCGCAACAGCGTGATCACCTGGCCCTGGATCGAAACATCGAGGGCCGAGACCGGCTCATCGCAGACGATCAGCTTTGGCCGCGTCACCACAGCGCGGGCGATGCCGATGCGTTGCGCCTGGCCGCCGGAGAACTCGTGCGGATAGCGATTGATCATCTCCGGCACGAGGCCGACCGCTGCCATGATCTCGCGGACGCGGTCCTGCCGCTCAGCTCTCGTCAGCTTTGGCTCGAAGACGGTCAGCGGCTCGGCGATGATGTCGCCGACCGTCATGCGCGGGTCGAGGGAGGCGATCGGGTCCTGGAAGATGATTTGCATGTCGCGGCGGGCGGCGCGCATTTCCTCCTCCGAAAGATCTAGCAGGTTGCCGCCCTGCCACATGATGCGGCCCTTCTGCGCCTTGATCAGCCGCAGGATGGAGCGGCCGAGCGTGGACTTGCCGCAGCCGGATTCGCCGACGATGCCGAGCGTGCGTCCGGTCTTCAGTTCGAAACTGACGTCGTTGACCGCCGTCAGGACCAACGGCGGTTTGAAGAAGGATTTCGATGGCAGCTCGAATTCGGTGGTCAGATGCTCGACCTTCAGAAGCGTGGGTTCAGCCATGGATGAGGCTCCGTTCCTGCTGGGCGGAAAGAGGATGGAAGCAGGCGGCGCAGCGTTGCGGCGCAAGCCGGTCGAGCGGCGGCGGTGCGTCCAGGCAGTCGTCCTGCACATGGGCGCAGCGCGGCGAGAAGGAGCAGCCGCGTGGCAGATGCATCAGGTTCGGCGGCCGGCCAGGAATGACGGCGAGATCATCGACATCCTGATCCGGCCGCGGGATGGAGGCGTGGAGCGCCGCGGTGTAAGGATGGGCCGGATTTTCGAACAGCTCCTCGACCGGTGCTTCCTCGACGATGCGGCCGGCATACATGACGGCGACGCGGTCGGCGAGGCCGGCAACGACGCCGAGATCGTGGGTGATCATCACCAGCGCCGTGTGCATTTCCGCCGTCAGCTCGTTGAAGAGATCAAGGATCTGCGCCTGGATCGTCACGTCGAGCGCCGTCGTCGGCTCGTCGGCGATCAGGAGCTTCGGCTTGGTGAGCAGCGCCATGGCGATGACGATGCGCTGGCGCATGCCGCCCGAGAGCTCATGCGGATAGAGGTTGAAGCGGCGCGTCGGGTCAGGGATACCGACCCGCTTCAGCATGTCGAGTGCTGCCGCCGAAGCCGCACGCGCCGAAAGCCCGCCATGGACCTCGAGCTGCTCGGTCAATTGCCGCGATATGCGCAGCGATGGATTGAGCGCCGTCATCGGGTCCTGGAAGACCATGGCCATGTCCTTGCCACGCACATGGTCGAGTTCGCGGGGCTTCAGCGTCAGCAGGTCCTTGCCGTCGAGCAGCGCCTGGCCGCTGGTGCGGCCGTTCTTGGCGAGCAGGCCCATCAGGCCGAGAAAGGTCTGGCTCTTGCCGGAACCGGATTCACCGACGATGGCGATGCGTTCGCCACGGCCGATCTTGAGGTTCATCTTTGAGACGGCGGCGACTTCGCCTTCCGGGGTGCGGAAGGTGATGGAGTAGTCTTTGAGTTCGAGAAGTGTATCTGTCATGTCAGCGATCCTTCGGATCGAAAGCGTCGCGCAGGCCATCGCCGATGAAGAGCAGGCTCATCAACAGCGCGACCAAGAAGCCGGCCGGGAAGAACAGCAGCCAGGGCGTCGTCTCCATGCCGGCCGAGCCTTCCGCAATCAGCGTGCCGAGGGAGGTCAGTGGTTCCTGCACGCCGAAGCCGAGATAGGAGAGGAAGCTCTCCGTTGCGATGATCTCGGGAATGGTCAGCGTCGCGTAGATGACGACCGGACCGACGAGGTTCGGCACGATGTGTTTGAGGATGATCTTGAACGATCGCTGGCCGGAGGCCCGCGCGGCTTCGATGAACTCCCGCTGCTTGATGGAGAGCGTCTGGCCACGCACGATACGCGCCATGGTCAGCCATTCGAGCGCACCGATCGCCGCAAACAGCAGATAGACGTTGCGGCCGAAGATCACCATCAGCAGGATGACGAAGAGGACGTAGGGGAGCGCGTACATGATATCGACGAAGCGCATCATGATGGCGTCCACACGGCCCCCGAAATAACCCGAGACGGCACCGTAGAGCACGCCGATGACCACCGAGACGAGGGTGGCGACGAGCGCGACGGTCAGCGAAACGCGCGTACCGTAGAGCGTGCGCGATAGAAGGTCGCGACCGTTGCCATCGGTACCGAAATAGTGGCCGGCGGCAAAGTCTGGCGCGCCTCGAAAGGAGTTCCAGTCCGGGTCCTCATAGTTGAAGGGCAGGAAGTACGGGCCGAAAATGGCGACAAGAACCAGCAGCCCCAGCACGATCAGGGAAAGTGCTGCGGCCTTGTTGCGGAGCAGGCGACGCATCGCATCGCCGGTGAGGGAGCGCCCCTTGGGTGCAAGCCCTTCTGCCGAAAGCAATTCCGCTTCCAGCAATTCTCTCTTGGCGGAATTGAGGATCATCGCATTCTCACTTTCGGATCGAGCCAGGCATAGGCGATGTCGACCAGCAGATTGAGGACCACGATCAGGACCATGTAGAAAATGACCGTGCCGAGGACCATGCCGTAGTCGCGGTTCAGCGCTGCGCCGACGAAGTAGCGACCGACGCCGGGGAGGCCGAAAATGCTTTCGACGACCAGTGAACCGGTGAGCAGGTAGCTTGCCGCCGGTCCGAGATAGGACACGACGGGCATCATGGCCGGTTTCAACGCATGCCGCATTACGGTGAGCCGCGGGCCTATGCCCTTGGCCTTGGCGGTGCGGATGAAGTTCTGGCTCATCACCTCGATCATCGAGCCGCGCATCAGCCGCGAGATGCGTGCCGCATGCGGCAGCGTCAGGACGACGATGGGCAGGATCAGGAACCGGATCGAGCCATCACCCCAGCCGCCGACCGGCAGCCAGCCGAGCGTATTGCCAAAGACGAGCTGAAGGATCGGGGCGATCAGGAAGCTTGGCATGACCAGGCCGATCAAGAGCCCGCCGCCCAGCCAATAGTCGGCCGAGCGGTTCTGATAGAGCGCCCCAAGACAGCCTATAAACACCCCGACGATGGTTGCGAGCACGAAGGCGGCGCCGCCGATGGTGAGCGTATAGGGGAAGCCGGACATGATCTGCTGGGTGACGGTGAAGTCCTGATTGGCGAAGGAGGGGCCAAGGTCGCCCTTCATGACGTCGCCGACATAGATCAGGTATTGCTCAACCAGGGGCTTATCGAGGTTGTAGTGAGCCGCGAGGTTGGCTTTGACTTCCGGCGGCAATGGCCTTTCGCCATCGAAAGGGCCGCCGGGAGCGAGGCGCAGAATGAAAAAACACACTGTCACGGCAATCCACAGGACCGGGATTGTAGACAGCAAACGACGGAGAGCGTAGCCAAACATGGTCTTAGACGGCCCCCTCCCGGTTGTGTCCGGGAGGGGGCCTGTTCCCAATTATTCTTTGATCGACAGCCAGCGCGTGCGGTGGATGTCCTGGATATTATCGACGAAGCCCTGGACCTTCGGGGCGACGATGTTCTGGGAAACGTAGTAGTAGATCGGGATGGCAGCGCTGTCGTCGAGAGCGAGCTGCTCGGCCTTCTTGTAGATTTCGGCCCGCTTCTGCAGGTCGGTTTGTTCGTTGCCCCGCTTGATCAGCGCATCGTAATCCGGGTTGCTCCAGCGGCCGTAGTTCATCTCGACGCCGGTGGACAGCAGGTTCAGGAAGTTGATCGGGTCGTTGTAGTCGGCAAGCCAGCCGGCACGGCCAATTTCCACCTGGCCACGCTGCATTTCATCGTAATGCACCTTGGTTTCGGTGTTGTAGAGTTCGATATCGACGCCGAGCGGCTTCCACATGGCGGCGATCGCAACGGCGATGCGCTTATGGTTGTCGTTGGTGTTGTAGCGAAGCTGTGCCTTCAGCGGATGGTCAGGGCCGAAGCCGGCGTCCTTCAGCAGCTTTTTGGCCTCTTCGACCTTTTGCTTATAAGGCTCATCCTTCCAGCTCACGTAAGCCGGCTCGCCGTAATTGGCCGTGCCCGGCGGTACCCAGGAATACATCGGCAGCTCGCCGGTGCCGAGGATCTTCGGCCCGATGACCTCGCGGTTAACGGCCATGGAGAGGGCCTGGCGGACGCGCTTGTCATTGAAGGGCGGCTTGGTGGCGTTCAGGACGTAGTAATAGGTGCCGAGGAACGGAACCACATGTGCCTGGCCAGGAAGGTTCTTCTGGATCCACTCGAACTGATCGGCGGGGAACGACGTCAGAACATCGAATTCGCCGGCGCGATAGCGCTTCAGCGCGGCTGCCTGATCTTCCAGCGTGTAGAAGTTCACCTTGTCGATTTTCACGTTCTTGGCGTCATAGTACTGATCGTTCTTGACGTTGGCGACGTGCGAGCCGGGCACCCATTCTACGGGCTTATAGGGGCCGTTGGTGACGATGTTGCCGATCTTGACCCATTCGTCGCCCTTGGCTTCCACGACATGCTTCGGCAGCGGGTAGGCCGTGTAGTGCATCAGGGCATTGAGGAAGTAAGGCGTCGGGTTCTCAAGCGTGATTTCCAGCGTCTTGTCGTCGATGGCCTTGACGCCGAGTTGCGTCAGATCCTTGATCTCGCCCTTGTTGATCTTCTCCGCGTTCAAGATCGTGTACTGCAGATAGGCGTATTGGGCGGCGGTCTTCGGGTCCATCAGGCGCCGGAAGGCGAAGACGAAATCCTCGGCGGTCACCGGCTGGCCATCGGACCACTTGATGCCGTCACGCAGCTTGAAGGTATAGACCTTCTGGTCGGGGGAAACGGTCCAGCTTGCCGCTTGGCCAGGGATCGGGTTGTCCTTGGAATCTTCCGTCACCAGGCCTTCGAAAATGTCGCCGTCGATGCGGTTTTCCCAGTCACCGGAAATTTTTTGCGGGTCGAGCGACGTGGGGTCGCCGCCGTTGTGGATATTGAGGGTTGCTGCATGTGCAGAGACGCTTAACAACGTGCCGACGAATGCCGACACGATGAACTTCTTGCTAAAATGAGTCATATCTTTCCCCACCTTTCTGGAGCTATGGGCCTTGTTTTTTAAGGCTATTTTTATCCCGCAGGTGACCTGTACGTGCAGGTCAATGTCGCAAGTTATCCGATGCAACGTCGCTTTCAAGTCCTAAAGCAAGCTCGGGCTCGCGGCTGTGAATATCTACATTGGCAGTTTTCCGAAATCACTTCACAAATTTTTGCTCATATAAGCACGGGCTCACCCTTCGCCTGAGTTGCAGCTTGCCGCCCAAGGCTTAGTGTGCAATCTGAAGGGCGAGAGGAAATCGAGGCGGATTGTTTCATGAAATCAACGGACAAAGCGGCGGGAGCCGATTGGTGGCGCGGTGCGGTGATCTATCAAGTCTATCCGCGGTCATTTCAGGATACCGACGCCAACGGGCTCGGCGATATCAAAGGCATCACCCGCCGCCTGCCGCATATTGCCTCACTCGGCGTCGATGCCATTTGGCTGGCTCCGTTCTTCACCTCGCCGATGGCCGATATGGGTTATGACGTCGCCGACTATTGCGACGTCGATCCAATCTTCGGCACGCTCGCCGATTTCGATGAGATGATGACGGCTGCACATGCGCTCGGCCTCAAGGTCATCATCGATCAGGTGATCTCGCATACGTCGGATCGCCATCCCTGGTTCGTCGAGAGCCGGGCAAGCCGCAACAATCCCAAAGCGGACTGGTATGTCTGGGCCGATTCGAAGCCGGACGGCACGGCGCCGAACAACTGGCTGTCGATCTTCGGCGGGCCGGGCTGGGAATGGGACGGCGTGCGCCGTCAATATTACCAGCACAATTTTCTGACCTCTCAGCCGGATTTGAATTTCCACAATGGCGAGGTCCAGGATGCCGTGCTTGCGGCGGTCAAGTTCTGGCTCGATCGCGGCGTCGACGGTTTCCGGCTGGATACGGTGAACTATTATTTCTGTGACAAGAAGCTGCGGGACAATCCGCCGGCCGCGGTTGCCATTGGCGGACTGGATGCGCCGGAAAGCAACCCCTATGGCATGCAGAACCACCTCCACGACAAGACGCAGCCGGAAAATATCGGCTTCCTGAAGCGCTTCCGCAAGCTGCTGGATCAGTACGAGGGACGCACGACCGTCGGCGAAGTCGGCGATGGCGCCCGCTCGCTGCAGACGGTCGCCGCCTATACCAGCGGCGGCGACAAGCTGCATATGTGCTATACCTTCGACCTGCTAGGCCCGGACTTCACGCCAGAACATTTCTGCCGCTGTGTCGGCGATTTCCAGGAAAACGTCACAGACGGCTGGGTTTGCTGGGCTTTCTCCAACCACGACGTGAACCGTCATGTTAGCCGGTTTGCCGAAACGGAGGCCGAGCAGCCGCGTGTCGCCAAATTGGCGATCTCCTTGCTCTCCACCTTGCGCGGTTCGATTTGTCTCTATCAGGGTGAAGAACTGGGCCTGCCCGAGGCGGAGCTCGCTTTCGAGGATCTTCGGGACCCCTACGGCATCCGCTTCTGGCCGGCCTTCAGGGGCCGCGACGGGTGCCGCACGCCGATGCCCTGGGAGGCGGGCCGCGTGCATGCGGGCTTCAGCACGGCCGAGAAATCATGGCTGCCGGTGCCCTATCAGCACGCGTCACTCGCCGTCGACAAGCAGGAGGCGGATGCGCAGTCCGTTCTTCATCATTACCGTGCGACGCTGGCCTTCCGAAAGCGGCACGCAGCGCTGGTCGACGGCGACATGACCTTCCTCGATACCAAAGCAGATGTTCTCGCCTTTACGCGCAAGAAGGGGGGCGAAACACTGCTCTTTGTCTTCAACCTGTCCCGGGAGCCTGTAAAGGTCGCTTTGCCAAAGGGGATCAAAGTGACAAAGACCGTGCCGATGCCGGGCTTTGCGACCGCCCACGCCAGCGAGGCGGTGACCCTCGCGGCACTGGACGTGTTCTGCGGGCAGGTGGGATGATCAGCGCAGGAGTTTGTCGTAGTCGGTGTGGGAGCCGATCCAGAACCAAATGAGATCCTCCCCATCCGCTGCGGCAAGCGCACGCCAGGAAATTCCTACACGGGCTGACCAAAAGCGTCCCACTTGCTTGAAGTGAAGCGACGGATGCTTCGGGTTCGATTTCAGTAGTTCGAAGTTGCGATCAGCCAGTTCTTGGACGTGTTTTGGCAGCTTTTCATAAGCTTGCCAGAATGTCGGCGCCGCATGATGTTTCACAGCGCCTTAGTCTTTCCTGCCCGGAAATCGGCGAGGGCTCCGTCTGCTAGCTGGTCCAACTTACCGGCGTTGATATCGGCCTCAATCTGCTTGTCCCAGCGAGCCGCCTGGAGAGCTTCAAACCATTCGGTGAACGCCTTGAAATCCTCTTGTCCCAGTTCGGTGATGTTTTTCTCAATCTGCTCAAGCTTCGTCACGAGTATTTTCCGTTGCCAAGTGATTTTGCGTTGCGATTAAAAGATAACAATACGCGCCACTCAATTGGAGTCCCAGCGCGTGAATTGTTTGATTGCGGGCTTCATCACCCAATCAGCATAAACTTGTCGACATCGACAAGACCTCGGTCTGAAATCTTCAGATGTGGGATGACCGGCAGCGGCAGAAAGGCGAGCTGCAGGAAGGGCTCTTCCAGCGTCGCGCCGAGGGCGTAAGCAGCCTGGCGCAGGTGATGCAGCGTATCGCGCACATTTTCATAGGGCTCGAGGCTCATCAGGCCGGCGACTGGCAGGGCGATTTCGCCGGTGACGACGCCGTTTTCGACGACGACGAAGCCGCCATTGATTTCGCTGAGGCGGTTGGCGGCTTGAGCCATATCGTCTTCATTGACGCCGACGACGCAGATGTTGTGGCTATCGTGACCGACCGTCGAGGCGATGGCGCCCTTCTTCAGGCCGAAGCCCTGAACGAAACCATTAGCATGATTGCCGTTCTTGCCGTGCCGCTCGATGACGGCCACCTTGATGACATCGTTGCCGAGATCGATATCGGTCTGGTTGCCCTTGACCGGCAGGCGGTAACGGCGATGCTGCGTGATGATTTTTCCGGGGGTGACGCCGATCACGGAGCTTTCGCCCTCGGTCATCGGCACGCCGAAATCGGCAGCGTTGATCGGGCGCGCTTTGACGCTGTCGAGACCGACCGGGGCGACGGATTTGCGGGTGGCGAAAAGCTCTGCAGTGACGCGCCGGCCCGCGGAGAAGACGGTCTCCGCCTTGCAGTTCTCCAGACTGTCGATGACGACCAGATCGGCGCGCCAGCCGGGCGCCACCAGGCCACGGTCCCGCAGGCCGAAGGCGCGGGCGGCCGAGATGGAGGCTGCGCGATAGATCGCCAGCGGCTCGACGCCGTGGGCGATCGCAGTGCGGATCATATAATCGAGATGGCCCTGTTCGGCGATGTCGAGCGGATTGCGATCGTCAGTGCAAAGCGCCAGATAGGGCGACAGGCGCTCGGTGAGGATCGGCATCAACGCATGCAGGTCCTTGGAGACCGAGCCTTCGCGCACCAAGATATGCATGCCCTTGCGGATCTTTTCGAGCGCTTCCTCGGCGGTCGTCGATTCATGTTCGGTGCGGATGCCGGCGGCGAGATAGCCGTTGAGGTCGTTGCCACGCAAAAGCGGCGCATGGCCGTCGATATGGCCGCCCTGAAAGGCGTCGAGCTTGGCCATGCAGATGGGATCCTTGTGCACGACACCCGGGAAATTCATGAATTCTGCCAGGCCGATGACCTTCGGATGATCGCGGAAGGGCAGGAGTCGTTCGATCGGCAGATCGGCTCCCGACGTCTCCAGATGCGTTGCCGGCACACAGGAGGAAAGCTGGACGCGGACGTCCATGATGGTTTCCAGCGAGGAATCCAGAAAATACTGGATACCTTCCGTGCCGAGCACATTGGCGATCTCATGCGGATCGCAGATGGCCGTGGTCACGCCATAGGGCAGAACACAGCGATCGAACTCATGCGGTGTCACCAGGGAGGATTCGATATGCAGATGCGTATCGATGAAGCCCGGAACGACAATCCGCCCGGAGATATCGATCTCCTCGCGGCCCTGATAGGTGCCGCAGGTGCCGACGATGCGATCGCCGCAGATGGCGATATCCGAGGCGACGAGCTCGCCCGTCACCAGGTCGAAGAACCGCCCGCCCTTGAGCACGATATCCGCCGGCTCCCGGCCGACACCCTGGTCGATATAGCGTTCAAGTTTTTCCGACATGTCCATTCCTCGTATAAAGTTTGCCCCTCATGCCCGACCATTCTGCAATTGCAATGGGGGTATGAGGGGCTGATTCTGACGAGACTAAGCCTCAGATATTATTCTGCAAGATATCCCTGAGTTTGCCGAAGAGTTCGTCGATATGGTGCTTTTCGATGATCAGCGGTGGGGAGAGTGCGATGATGTCGCCGGTGGTGCGGATCAGCAGGCCTTTTTCATAGGCCTTCAGGAAGGCGGTGAAGGCGCGCTTGGTGGGTTCGCCGGCGATGGGGTCGAGCTCGATGGCGCCGATCAGGCCGGTGTTTCTGATGTCGATAACGTTCGGGCAATCCTTCAGGGAATGCAGCGCATCGGCCCAATAGTCCGAAAGCTCAGCAGCGCGCGTCAGCAGGCCTTCTTCCTTATAGGTATCGAGCGTCGCAAGAGCGGCGGCAGAGGCAATCGGGTTGCCGGAATAGGTGTAGCCATGGAAGAACTCGATCATGTGCTCGGGTCCCTGCATGAAGGCATCATGGATTTCCGAGGTGACGAAGACGGCGCCCATCGGGATGACACCGTTCGTCAGGCCCTTGGCTGTGGTGATCATGTCCGGGACGACATCGTAATATTGCGCGGCGAAGGGAGCGCCGAGGCGGCCGAAGCCGGTGATGACTTCGTCGAAGATCAAAAGGATGCCGTGCTTGGTGCAGATCTCGCGCAGCTTCTGCAGATAGCCCTTCGGCGGGATCAGCACGCCCGTGGAGCCGGCGATCGGCTCTACGATGACGGCGGCGATGGTGGAGGCGTCATGCAGCGTGACGATGCGCTCCAGCTCGCTGGCAATGTCGCCGCCGTGCTCCGGCTGGCCGCGCGTGAAGGCATTCTTGCCGGGAATATGCGTATGGGGCATGTGGTCGACGCCGGTCAGCAGCGTACCGAACATCTTGCGGTTGGAAACGATGCCGCCGACGGAGATGCCGCCGAAGTTGACGCCGTGATAGCCGCGCTCGCGGCCGATGAGGCGGAAACGCGAGCCGTTACCCTTCACGCGATGGTAGGCGAGCGCCACCTTAAGCGCGGTCTCGACGGATTCGGAACCTGAATTGGTATAGAGAACGTGGTTCATGCCCTCGGGGGCGATGTCCACCAGCCGGTTCGCCAATTCGAAAGCCTTGGGATGGCCGAGCTGGAAGGCCGGCGCATAATCGAGTTCGCCCGCCTGCTCGCGAATGGCCTCAGTGATCTTCGGCCGGCAGTGGCCGGCATTCACGCACCAGAGGCCGGCCGTACCGTCAAGCACCTGCCGCCCATCATGGGTCGTATAGTACATATCCTTGGCGCCGACGAAGAGACGTGGTTCCTTCTTGAACTGGCGATTGGCCGTAAACGGCATCCAAAAGGCGCGCAGATCGTTGGGGGTGGCATTCTGACGGTCGGACATGCTGTTCTCCATGGCCATTCGGGGGCCATTTCCCGATCGCAGCCGTGGGGCCGCGTGATTATTTACTGCCTGGTCAAATTATCAGCCGGCCCCTTGGCGTCAAGACAAACATGGGTGTCAAGACAAAGGTGGGCGTTAGGATAGCGCGCGGGTCTATAGTGGATCCTGCCCCGCCCCGCGTGCCGCAGCGCTTGGCGCAATGCTCGCATGCCGCACCGCGCTCGCCCAAGAGCAAGGCACCGAACACGAAAAGGCTGGCAAATTGGGTAATTTGCCAGCCAAATCATTTATATATGTGGTGATGAAAGAGGCTTGATCCTAAGGTTGGAAACTATCTTTTCCTTGCGGACCTTGCCTCGACATACTCATAGCCAGTTTTGGCTATTAAGCAGCCGATCTACTTTTTTCCGGTTCACAATAAATGTCTTCCAGTGTTTCCAGAACCCGGATAACCGAGTCTGAAGTACTGGAGTAGTAAATCGTTTGAGCATCGCGGCGGGTCTTCACCAGCTTCTGGGCGCGCAGCTTCGAAAGGTGCTGGGAAAGTGCAGATTGGCTGAGCCCCACCTGATTGGCCAATACACCAACCGGAACTTCACCCTTGACCAGGCTGCAAAGAATCATGAGGCGCTTCGGGTTCGCCATAGCAGATAATAATGCTGCCGCCACGTTGGAGTGTTCGGCCAAATTTCTTGTCTTCATCTTTTTAATCTTCCTAATGCGGAGCGTACATCAGAAATTGCGGGTTTTTGCTCTAATCGGGGAATTAATCCGATAAGTAACAATACCAATACAGGCCAAAGATTGTATATACCTAAATTTAAGGTATCGAGTATGCTATTTTAGATATGTATGTATGAGCGTCGTGCGGCTCCGCCAAAGGTGGGTCAAATTCCCATCTCAAGGCCTCATCTCCCCAAATTAGGTCGATTCCTGCCATATCTAGGCCACAAATCCGCCAATTTTTGCCGCCCGATCCTCTTAGACTACTCACTATAGTTGTAATGATACGTGGGTAGTGGGCTAGTAATTCTCGCACTATCTCGTCTGCTTGTTCAGCAAGCATCTCGTTCGCCGCTGAAAGAATCATCAGATCGTTCCCGGGCAAAATATATGCTCTTCCGAAACCGCCATTCAGGCTGGCGGTAAGCGGTATAAGGCGGAAAAAGCAGAAATCGGCAAAATCGGCATAGAGCTTGGCTTTGGGATGCCGCGCAAGGAAGCGCGAACGAATGCGTCCATGCAGACGGTTTTCGCGATCGACGCGCTCGGCCCTGCACTGAACACCGAGGCGCGGGTAGGCGAGCGGATCGCCTTTGCCGGGCTCGCCGAAGAGAACCGAGGCGCGGGGGTCTTTCGATAGCGCTTTAGTGTGGGCGGAAAGGCCGGAGACGAGAATGACCGGCACGCCATCGATATCCGTGCCGGTCAGCACGCGGCTGACGGAAGGGAAGCCTGTTTCCGGATCGATGACGGCCATGGCCGCATAGCGAGCGGCGCGCAGCAGGATACGTGCCTGCTTGCGCGCCTCGTCATCGGTTTCCCGCAATACGGACGGTTTGTCGTTCATAGTTGCTCTCTCTACAAGACGGGAGAGAGCCTGAGATAGACTACTCTCTCCGCCGGTGGCTGGTGAGGCCAGCCACGACATCCTGGGCGGAAATCGTCCCGATAATCACGCCGTTGTCAACGACGCCGATATTGCCTGGCTGATGTGTCAGCGCGTCGAGGATATCGATGAGCGGTGTCGTGGCCGTGGCCGTAGCAGTGACCGAGCCGCCTGCTCCGGAGTGGCCGAGACCCTGTTGCATGACATCGCGGGCGGTCAACATGCTGATTGGGTTCATATGCTGCACGAAGTCGGCAACATATTGGTCAGCGGGGTTCTTGACGATTTCCTGCGGCGTGCCGCACTGGATGATCCGGCCGCTCTCCATGATGGCGATGCGGTTGCCGATGCGGAAGGCCTCGTCGAGATCGTGGCTGACGAAGAGGATCGTCCGTTTCAGGCGGCGCTGGAATTCCAGAAGCTCGTCCTGCAGGCGGGTACGGATCAACGGGTCGAGCGCCGAGAACGGCTCGTCCATGAGCAGGATCGGCGCGCCGGTGGCGAAAGCGCGGGCGAGGCCAACGCGCTGCTGCATGCCGCCGGAGAGTTCGTTGACCTTGCGGTTTGCCCATTGCGTCAGGTTGACGAGTTGCAATTGCTCGTCGACACGCTTCTTGCGCTCAGCCTCGGGCACGCCCGCCAGCTCCAAACCGAAGCCGACATTTTCGGCGACGGTGCGCCAGGGCAGCAGCGCGAACTGCTGGAACACCATGGAGACGGTATGCATACGCAGGTCGCGCAGTGCCTTGGGATTACAGCTATAGGGATTGACCGGTCCGGTCTTGCTGTTGACGACGACCTCGCCGCGCACGACCGGCGCCAGGCCGTTGACGGCGCGCAGCAGTGTCGACTTGCCAGAGCCGGACAGGCCCATGAGCACGAGGATTTCGCCCTCTTCGATCTCGAGCGAGGCATTGGCGACGCCGAGCACGAGGCCGGTCGCCTTGCCGATCTCGTCGCGCGTTTTTCCCGCATCTGCAAGCTTGAGCGCTGCCTCGGGACGGTCGCCGAAGATAATGCTAACATTTTTGAAGCCGACGGCGGTGGTCATGATTTTTCTCCTTCGCCGGGGGCACGGAACATGCGGTCGAGAATGATCGCCAGGATGACGATGCAGGAGCCGGAATCGAAGCTCTTGGCGACGTTGACGCTATTCAGCGCGCGCAGCACCGGCACGCCGAGGCCAGGCGCACCGACGAGGGCGGCGATTGAGACCATCGAGAGCGACAGCATGATCGTCTGCGTCAGGCCGGCCATAATCTGCGGCATGGCGAAGGGCACCTCGACCTTGCGCAGCACCTGTCGCGGCGTCGCGCCGAAGGCTTCGGCTGCTTCGACGAGAGAAGGCGGTGTCGAGATGATGCCGAGACGGGTCATACGGATCGATGCGGGGATGGCGAAGACGACGGTGGCGATCAGGCCCGGGACCATGCCGAGGCCGAGCAGGATCATCGCCGGTACCAGATAGACGAAGGTCGGGATGGTCTGCATCAGGTCGAGGATCGGCCGCATGAAGGCATAGAGCCAGGGGCGGCGAGCGGCGGCTATCCCGAGGGGGACGCCCACGAGCATGCAGACGAAGGTCGAGGCCAGCACCAGCGCTAGCGTCTCCGTCGTTTCCTTCCAATAGCCTTGATTGATGGTGATCAGCAGGCCGACCAGGGTCAGGATCGTGACCGGAATGCTCCGGCGCAACCAGTAGGCAACGGCCGCGAAAATGACGACGACGACCAGCGGATGTGGTTCCTGCAAGAGGAACAGCAGTCCTTTGATCCCATGTGAGGCAACGAAGGAAAGGCCGTCGAAGAACCATATGAAATTGCTTGTCAGCCAATCCACGACGGCCTTGGCCCATGGACCGATGGGGATGCGGTAATCGTTTAACCAGTTCACGTCTTTGCCCACCATTGGGGCGGCAATTCCGGGCGTCTTAAATGATTCCGGATAGGGCCGCCGGAGAATAACGGCCTATGGCGCCACCCGGTCACTGCCGGATATGTGGCGCAATAGGAAGGAAACAGTCTCTCGTCCACCGGAAGAGAAAGGGGCGGTTGAGCCGCCCCTTATCCCCGGATGTTGTTAGAGACCGAGCTTGGACTTAACCGCTGCAAGCCCGTCGCCGCCGTCCTTGGTGGTGACGCCAGCGAGCCAGGGAGTGATCGCAGTCGGATTTGCCTTCAGCCATTCCGTGGCAGCCGCTTCCGGCTCCTTGCTGTCGTTCAGGATCTTACCCATGATCTCGTTTTCCATCGGCAGCGAGAAGACGAGGTTTTTGACGAAGGTGCCGACATTCGGGCATTCCTGCAGGTAGCCTGCGCGGACGTTGGTGTAGACGGTCGCGCCGCCGAAGTTCGGTCCGAAGATGTCGTCACCGCCGGTGAGGTAGGTCATCTTGTAGGTGTTGTTCATCGGATGCGGCGCCCAGCCGAGGAAGATGATCGGCTTGCCTTCCTTGTCGGCGCGCGACACCTGAGCCAGCATGCCCTGCTCGGAGGACTCGACCACCTCGAAGCCCTTCAGGCCGAAGGTGTTCTTGTCGACCATGTCGATGACCAGGCGGTTACCGTCATTGCCCGGCTCGATGCCATAGATCTTGCCGTCAAGGTCGTCCTTGTGGGCAGCGATATCCTTGAAGTCCTTGATGCCGAGTGCTGCGCCCTTTTCGTTGGTCGCCAGGGTGTATTTGGCGCCTTCGAGGTTGGCACGTACGGTTTCGACCGACTTGTCAGCGGCAAACGGCTTGATGTTCTCGGCCATGGAGGGCATCCAGTTGCCGAGGAACACGTCGATGTCCTTGTTCTTCAGGGACTGATAGGTCACCGGCACGGCGAGCACCTTGACGTCGGTGTCGTAGCCGAGAGCCTTCAGGAGGATGGAGGCCGTCGCGGTGGTGGAGGTGATGTCGGTCCAGCCGACATCGGCAAAATGTACGTTGCCACAGCTTGCCGGCTCAGCGGCGGATGCGGTGGTTGCGCCCAGCATCAGCGCGGAAAGAGCTGAAGCGAAGGCAAATGCGGTTAAAGTCATTTTTATCATTGTGTGACTCCCAGTCTAACGTTCCCAAGCAACCACCAATAACTGACATTTTCAAGCGACCTCATTGTATTTGCGTCGGTTTGTAGGGGCTGATTGCGACTCCCCAATATTTTTTCAGCCATATATTGCCGAGCCGATCTGTCCTGTCCGGGCCGCGCAATTCCTGTGGTTTTCGCCGAAGGCGTCTTTCCTTCCGGCGATGGAGAACCCATGAGACGCTCAAGGAGAATATCATGGCCAAGCTGTACTTCCACTATTCGACGATGAATGCCGGCAAGTCGACCATGCTGCTGCAGGCTGCCTATAATTATGAGGAGCGCGGCATGCGGACGGTTGCCTTCATCGCCGCGCTGGATGATCGCGCCGGCCGCGGCAAGATCGCTTCGCGTATCGGCCTGGAGATGGCCGCCACGCCCTTCGATGAAACGGACGATCTCTTTGCAATGGTGGACAACCTGCACGCCGAGGAAGCGCTTGCTTGCGTCTTCGTCGACGAGGCGCAGTTCCTGTCGCGCGAGCAGGTCTGGCAGCTTGCCCACATTGTCGATCGCCTCGGCGTACCGGTCATGGCCTATGGGCTGCGCACCGATTTCCAAGGCAAGCTGTTTCCGGGCTCGCAGGAGCTTTTGACGATTGCCGACGAGATGCGTGAAGTGCGGACGATCTGCCACTGCGGCCGCAAGGCGACGATGCTGGTGCGCCTGGACCGACAGGGCAGGGTGGTGCACGAGGGCGCGCAGATCGAGATCGGCGGCAGCGACAAATATGTTTCTCTCTGCCGCCGTCACTGGGAGGAAGCCATGGCCGGGGAATGAAGCGTCCGCGGCATTGCGTCATCCGGTAGATGGCGGCGAATTTCTTTATGGTCGTGGCAATCGGAATCGCATCCAGACATCCGATGGTGGAGGAAACATGAAATTGCGCTGTCTGACGGCCGTGGCCGCCGTTCTTCTTTCCGCTTCGGCCGCTCTTGCCGACGGAGATGCAGTTGCCGGTGCGGCAGTCTTCAAGAAGTGCGCCGTCTGTCACACGGCAACCGAACATGAGAACCATGTCGGGCCATCGCTGATGGGCGTGGTCGGTCGTCCCGTGGCCACCGTGCCGGATTATAACTACTCGCCGGCGATGAAGGCCTTCGGCGCCGATGGCAAGGTTTGGGACGAGGCGCTGCTGCGGAAATACCTGCCCAGTCCGCAATTCCTGGTGAAAGGCACGAAGATGACCTTTCCCGGTTTGAAGAGCGACAAGGATTTGGACAATCTGATCGCCTATTTGAAGAACCCTTCTGTCACACACTGAGGCAGGTTTGCACGCTCAGGCATTTTCTTTGTGCATTTAAGCGGTTAGTCTCGCCAACAACGGCAATTGAGAGACGCTTTCATGGTCAAGGCCCACTCTTTCGACGGCGAGATCGACAAGGCCCGCGCGGCGCTCGAGGACGCGATCAAGGGCATGGATGCGGCCAATGCCGGGCTCGGCGGCAATGCCAAGGGCAACGGGCGCGTCGACGCCATCAATTTCCCGGTGGAAGAGGCGCTGGTGCGTGAAACGATCGAGCTGCTCGATCGCTGGAGAAATCTGGCCCTGTCGCTGGTGAAGCAACTGGATTCACTGACCGCGACCGCTGATTTGCAGCACCGGCGGCTGTTCGATGAGACGGCCGGGATCGACACGTCGGGGCTGTTCGGGCGCAGGATCGGGCAAAGTCAGGCCAAGCCGGCGTCGATTGCGGCCGATCTCGAAGCGGCGCTGGCAGCTTCGGCTTCGCTCGATGCGCAGTTCAGGACCGCGCGACCGGCGCTGGTTCGCTCCTTTCGCGATTGCGAGGCGCATCTGGTGCGGGTCATCGAGCGGCGGCAACACATCGATTTCGAGATTGAGGACGTGCAGCGCCAGGCGGATGTCTTGATTCCAAGGATTTTCGATCGGCGCAGCAGCATTTCGTCGGCTCGCGATGCCGGTTCACGATCCGAATTGGAGGCGGAATATAGCCGGCTGACCGCCGAGCGGGATGATCTGCATGAGCGGGAGCGGGCATTGCAGCCGGGGCGAGCAGCGCGACAGCGGCTGATCGATATCTATGAGGAGCTGGCAAACGTCCTGAACACGCAAATTGCCGCCGTCAATGCGATGGCGGGCAAGCTTGCCATCGACATCGAGCAGCGGATTGCCTTGCTGCGGGCGGTGATATCGGAAGCTGCGCCGCCGCTGCCGGCCACCGAAAGGCCAGCCGCGGTCTCCGCTTTGATTGCGGCCTTCGAAGCGAATGTGCTTGCGGGGCATGATCTCGCAGCGCGCAAGGCTCGTGCCGATGATATCTTTACGCGGCGGCTGGAGCCGCATCTGCTGGCAGCGCCTGCGGCAGTCGTCGAGCCGTCGGAAGAGACCGAGCCGGAGACCTGATCATTGATTGAAAAATGACAACAGCCGGTTGCTGTCTCCTCCGGGAACACATATCTGCTTGAACGAGAATAACGACATGCCTCCACATGCACGAGAATCCGAAGCGATTTTCGGCGCAGAAGGGAAGCTCAAGGTGTCCCGCGTTCATTGCTCGTCCGACAGGCGCGCAGCGCGGCAAAGGAGAGGTTCATGCTTGATTCGATCACTGCGTTCTTCAAGCGGATCGGCAGCGCCATTGCACGCGGCCTGGGGCTCCTCTTCGTTGGGATACTCTGGCCCTTCCTTGCCGCTCACGGCTGGTACCGGCAGCGCAATTGGATGATCAAACTGCCGATTGCCGCTTTCGTGGCGCTGATGGCGGTGCTCTACGTCTATTTCATCTGGCAGACGCAGGTCTGGAACGGCTTCGATGCCAATTATCCCGACGTCTACAAGTTTTCAGACCGCAAGGTCGGGGCAGGGCAGGAACTGCCGGCTGTGAATGGGCAGCAAGCAGCCGCGAATGCGCCGAAGGCCTGCCAGACCTCCGCGATCGTCGACGTTACGGCCGATCTTACCGATTTCAACGTCAACCAGAATGCGTGGATCTCCTCGATGCTGCTCTTCAAGCTGGGGTTCGTCGGCATGAGCTGGGATGACACGCCTTTCCTCGACAATAAGGCGGCTTTTCAGCGCGGCGTGAATCAGGCTGTGCGGCGCACATCGGTGGAGCTGGTCGATACGCTCGTCCGCGTGCGTGGCACATCCGGCGTCAACAGCGACCTGCAGAGCGCTCGTGGCAATCTGCAGTTCGACGAATCGAGCTGGTACTTCGGCCTGCGCCCCTTTGGTCTGAAGACGCCGACGCCGAGCTATTATCGCGCTGCCATCGGCAGCTTGCGCAAGTTCAATACCGATCTCGGCGCCTGCAATGCCGTTTTCGATAGCCGGGCCGACAATCTCTTGCAATTCATCGATCGCGTTGCCAACGATCTCGGTAGCACGTCGGACATTCTGGCGGAGCGCTCGGAGAACCACAATTACGGCTGGTTTGACATGCGCGCCGATGACCGTTTCTGGTTCGCCTATGGCCAGCTCTATGGCTATTACGGCATTCTGAGCGCGGTTGGTGCCGATTTCCAGCAGGTCATCGCCGAGCGTAACCTGGGTACGCTCTGGACCGGCACGATGAAGCAGTTGCAAGCCGCCTTGCGGATTCAGCCCGCCATCATTTCGAATGGGCGCGAAGATGGCTGGATCATGCCGAGCCATCTTGCGACCATGGGATTCTACATCCTGCGTGTGCGCTCGAATCTGGTGGAAATGCGTAGCGTTCTTGGCGGCCGTTAAAGGACGGGCGGTCGTCAGGGGAATGTGCTGAAACGATTAGAGCGGGAAAGCGTGTCACGGAATCGCTTTCCCGCTCTATCTCTTTGTTTTCACGCAATTCCGGACGGAAAACCGCTTCGCACTTTTCCTGGAATTGCTTTAGCTAATCAGTTTCAAACGGATGGCCTTGGCGACCAACTGTGTGCGGTTGACGCAATCGAGCTTTCTGATCGCGTTGGTCATATAGGCGTTGACCGTGTGATCGGAGAGGGAGAGAATTTGGCCGATTTCGACCGAAGTTTTGCCCTGCGCCGTCCAGCGAACCACTTCCAGCTCCCGGGCGGAAAGCATGTGCGGCACGGCACCGTCGTTGCGCTTGATGCAGTTGTAGGTGTCGAGCCCCTGTAGCATGATCATGGTGAGCTCGTTGAGCTCGCTCTGCCCGAGACTGCTGCGATTGCCCATGAACCAGAAGACGAGACGCTGTCCGTCAGAGGAGTTGATGGGAATAACGACGCCCATCGGACAATTGTGATTGGTGAAGAGCGTCCGCAGCTCGCGCGGCAGGTCCACATCGTGGGCGGCGCCTTTTTCCAGCAGATGCCACGAACGCGGCATGACCGAGTCCCGCACGCGCATCAAGATCGAGCATTGGCGGAGCAACTGGTTACGATCGAAATCACGGAGAAACTGCACCGGCATCGAGCCTTCGATGACCAGCGGCGTCAACATGGAATCTTCGGAAACCGGAGCATTCATCAGGGCTGCGTGGCTGAAGCCGAAAGCGGAGCTCGCACGATCCAAAGCCTGCGCAAAAGCCGTTTGTGTCCGGGCTGCGGCCAATTCGGCGGAAAGCAATAATTGTCTCTCGGCGGTGATGAAATAGGACATTTTGATGTAAGCGCCCACAGCGTGTTATCGGTATCAAATACCGGATTTCCGGGCGAATGCTAGAGACAAATTTGCGACACCAATCAGAAATAATTCCATTTTCATATGTCTTAATATGGTAAAGTTCTGATTTGTATTACTTTTCCGAAAAGTGGTTTTTTGAGCAAAAATGTTGCTTTCTTGATTTCTCCATTCCGGCATGGGCGCCGGGCCTGCGGACATCCGGCAACGGCCGGCGGAAATGCCAAGCTGATCGCCATTGGTGACGGCTGACGGAAGACTATCGAGGCTTGCCTTGCGAAGGTCAAAAGCGATTGCTATCGGTCTTTCACAGCAATTGCTTCCAGGCTTCTATTTCATGATCTTCTGCTTGTTCCCGCAGCGTGTCGCTCGGTGTTGCCAAAGGGCCTTGTGGTTCCTGACAACCGTTTTTCTTCTGTTGCTTTCTTTCACCTCCGCTGAAGCTTCGGGCGCTGCCGCCGGTCAGTCCATGGACTTTGTTTTGGTGCATGGTGACATGGCCTGGTGCCGCGCCGACAACAATTGCCCGGACTGGATCTCCGCCGAAGGGCAGATCATGGCGGATTCGCCGAAGAAGTTGCAAAAGCTGCTGAAACGCCTCGGCGGCAGGAAACTGCCGATCATTGTCAGTTCGCCGGGCGGCGATGTCCGGGCAGCCATGGAGATGGCCTATGCCATCCGCAAGCAGAAACTCGCAATCGCCGTCGGCAGGACGCGCTCGCGCGATTGTCCCTATGCCGAGCCGATCTGTTCGGCCGCCCGCACTAAGGATGGCTCCATCAAGGGTGAGACATTTTCTCTCGGTGCCATCTGCTTTTCGGCCTGCCCGCTGTTTTTTGCCGGCGGCGCCGAGCGCGTCTCCAGTCCCTTCGCGCTTCTCGGCGTCCATCAGATCACCACGACCTACAGCGAGGTGCGCGTCCAGTACCGCACCGAATACGAAATGGTGAATGGCAAGCGAAAGATCCTCTCCAAACGGGAGGTGGGGCGCAAATTCGTCGGTAAGCACGATACGACCAAGCTCGACAGGCGACAGACGGCGAGGCTCGTCGATTTCCTGGAGGAAATGGGTGTCGACAAATCGCTTGTCGATCTGATGCTCGGCACCGCGCCGACGTCGATCCATCTCATCGCGCAGATGGATGCGCTGAAGCTGCGATTGACGACGGAGCTTGCCGCTGCCGATCAACTCGTTGCCGCCAGGGATTGCAAGGGCAAGCAGTCGATTGCGGAATGTGCCGCCCGGCCGCCCGCTTCGCCTGTCGTCGGCGAGTAAATATGCCTTCGCCTCAGGCCTCCTTGCTTTTCGCCTTAGCCATGATCCGCTCCAGATAGCCGAGCAGAAGTGCCGAGGCGACGAAAGCGAGGTGCATGATGGTCAGCCACATCAGCTTGGCGTTCTCGTATTGGGTGGCGTTGAGGAATATCTGCAGCAGGTGGATCGACGAGATGGCGACGATCGAAGAGGCAACCTTGATCTTGAGGCTGCCGGAATCGAGCTTGCCGAGGAAGGAGACTTCGTCATCGGCCTTGTCGAAGCGGCTGACGAAATTTTCGTAGCCTGAAATCATCACCATGACGATGAGGCTGGCCACCAGCGCGGCATCAATAAGGCCGAGAATGGCGAGAATCATGTCCGCCTCGTCATAGTCAAAGACGCCGGCGGCGACCTTCAGGAATTTGTAGCCGAACGAGACGGCATAGATCGCGAGCGAGGCAGCGAGGCCGAGATAGAAGATCACCAGAATCCAACGGCTGGAGAGAATGATGCGCTCGAGCAGTAGTTCCAGGGACTTCATGCCTTATCCTTTTCGTTCGTCCTGCAGATCGTCCGGGAAAATAGGTGCGCCGGCGCTTTGCTGCAAGGCAGCATGGTTGCAGGACCGACCGCAATATGCAGCTATTCACAGTGGATATTTATTGGGCTATCCCGACAGGGGGAATGCTTCCATGTTCAGGGCGGGAACAGGTGCTATGACAGCGGTGAAATCCGATATAGAAATCGCGCGCGCCGCGAAGAAATTGCCGATCGCCGAGATCGGCGCCAAGCTTGGCATTCCTGCCGAAGATCTTGCGCCCTACGGACATGACAAGGCGAAGATAGGGGCGAGGTTCATCGCTTCGAAAGCGGGCAACGCGGACGGCAAGCTGATCCTCGTCACTGCTATCAATCCGACGCCGGCCGGCGAGGGGAAGACGACGACCACCGTTGGCCTCGGCGACGGGCTGAATCGCATCGGCAAAAAGGCGATCGTCTGCGTGCGCGAGGCCTCGCTCGGACCTTGCTTTGGCGTGAAGGGCGGGGCGGCGGGCGGCGGCTACGCGCAGGTCATCCCGATGGAAGATATCAACCTGCACTTCACCGGCGATTTCCACGCTGTCACGGCGGCGCACAATCTTTTGGCCGCGCTGATCGACAATCATATCTATTGGGGCAACGAACAGAATATCGATGTCCGTCGCATCACCTGGCGCCGCGCCATGGACATGAACGACCGGGCGTTGCGCGATATCGTCACCTCGCTCGGCGGCGTGGCCAATGGTTTTCCGCGCGAGGGCGGTTTCGACATCACCGTCGCCTCCGAGGTCATGGCGATCCTTTGTTTGGCTGCCGATCTGAAGGACCTGGAAAAGCGGCTCGGCAACATCATCATCGGTTATCGCCGCGACCGCACGCCGGTCTATGCCCGCGACCTCAAGGCGGATGGGGCAATGGCGGTGCTGCTCAAGGATGCGATGCAACCGAACCTAGTGCAGACGCTGGAAAACAATCCGGCTTTGGTGCATGGCGGCCCCTTCGCCAACATCGCCCATGGCTGCAATTCTGTGATCGCTACGCGCACGGCGCTGAAGCTTGGCGACTATGTCGTGACCGAGGCGGGCTTCGGCGCCGATCTCGGCGCGGAAAAGTTCTTCGACATCAAGTGCCGTAAGGCCGGGCTTTCGCCGGATGCGGCTGTTATCGTCGCGACGGTCCGGGCACTGAAGATGAATGGCGGTGTCAGGAGGGAAGATCTCGGCCAGGAGAACGTCGGAGCCCTTCTGAAAGGCTGCGCCAATCTCGGGCGGCACGTCGCCAATGTCCGCAAATTCGGCGTGCCGGTCGTTGTTGCCATCAATCACTTCATTTCGGATACGGATGCGGAAGTCGAGGCGTTGAAGAATTACGTGGCGCGGCTTGGTGCCGAGGCGATCCTTTGCCGCCACTGGGCCGAGGGATCGGCGGGGATCGAAGAGCTTGCCTACAAGGTGGTCGAGCTTGCCGAATCCGGCCAGGCGAAATTCCAGCCGCTCTATCCTGACAACCTCTCCCTGCTTGAAAAGATCGAGATCGTCGCTTCGAAGATCTACCATGCCGGCGAGGTGACCGCCGACAAGGCCGTGCGCGATCAGCTCCGTTCCTGGGAAGATCAGGGTTACGGCCATTTGCCGGTCTGCATGGCGAAGACACAATATTCCTTCTCAACGGACCCGAACATCCGCGGCGCGCCGGAGGGGCATATCGTGCCAGTCCGCGAAGTGCGCCTCTCGGCCGGCGCCGGCTTTGTCGTCGTTATCACCGGCGAGATCATGACCATGCCAGGCCTGCCGAAATCCCCGGCGGCAGAGCGGATTTTCCTCAATGATCAGGGATATATCGAGGGATTGTTTTAAGTTCCGATTCCGGTGCAACTGGGGAGCCGGAGGGTCAGAACTTTGTTGGCCAGCGCCGAGAGCTGACCGAGCCGCGCCAGCTCCCCTAAGCGGGCCAAAGCCCGACGCTCAGTGGCAATATCGGAACTCGCCGTTCCTCTTCAGCACGTCCAGATGGAAATGCGTCTCGTGTGCAGCGTCGCTGTCCGGGTCGAGGACGGTTGTGAAATAGAGGCAGGCGGAGGCACTGGCGCTGCGTTGGAACGCACCTGTCAGGGTCGGATCTTCGTGGCGGGGCTCGATGCCGACGGTCTCGCCGTTTTCGAAGGTGAAGCTGGCGATGTCGATGGCATTGCCGCGGGCATGTTCCGAGATCTTGCCGGTGGTGGCGTTATTGCGCAGGCGGCAGATATAGGTCGAGGCCTGGTTGAGCGCGGTAATTCGGCCATTGTCCTTCAGCGCAGTTGCGGCGGCGGGGATCACGCTCTCTTTCATCCAGTGGGCAAGCGCCAAGGCGGCCGCGCAGCGCATCGTGCCTTCCGGCTTCAGCTTGATATCCGGCAGCGGTTCGGAGAGGGCAATCGGCTTGTCGATGCCGCAGCCGTTGCCGTCATCGATGCGGGGAATGTCCTTGAACACCGCACCCATGGCGCTCAATTCTTTAAGACAGGCTTGATGCTCTTCGTCCGATTCCGCTGCGACGGTTAGCGGCGGCTTGGGCGGCCCTTGCATTTCCCCGTCGGTCGGTTGGGTCTCGGCCGGTTGGGTCTCGGAAGTCTCCGGTTTTTGTGCCGGTATCGGCGGCTCAGTAGGCGATTGAGTTTGTTCGCTATCCGGCTTGGACTGGGGCATAGGGCCGGTTTCGGGGAGGGAGGCTGCCGTCAACATGGCGACGGCGATCGTGACGGAGATGATCCGGAGCAGCATCAAGTATTTCACCCATTTCTAATAGCAACGCCGGGAGAACGCTCGATGCAGCGATTTCGTTGCAATTCAGCAACTTTATCGGTCATGTTTTAAACATGACAATTTTATTCATAATTATATCAACTGGATATATTGACAATAATAGTCATGTTTTTTATGCGGCAGAAAGAAGGCGGAAATTGCTCCGCTTCGTTCAACGAAAAGAACCCAGCCAGCCCCTTGCGTGCGTCAGAAGGCACCAACCAGCCAGCCCGGTGAAGCAATTCGAAAGGAATGGTTATGGTTGTCCGGCGATCCCGCTCGGTTCTCTTGGCGTGCACGGCGTTTCTGGCCCTCGGGCTCGGCACGGCCTCTTATGCGCAGACGGCAAATCAGAATGATGCGACCGCAGACGGAGCGGCGGCGAAGAGCGGCCGCGCAACGGAGTTGAAGCCGATCGTGGTCAAGGGGAAAGCGTCGAAAGACGTGCTCGCCGACTCGCCGACGACCACTGAGACGACGGCAAAGGAAATCGACGATAATCAGATTACCCGTATCGAGGACCTTGGCCGTAGCACCGAAGTCGGCGTTGGCTTCGACCGCACCAGCGGCAGCATCAATATTCGCGGCCTCGAAGACGACCGCGTGCTGACGACGATCGACGGCATCGAGGTCCCGTTCCTGCTCGACGGCGCTCGCGCTGCGGACGGCGGCGTCAACAGCTTCGACTTCAATACGCTTTCGACGGTCGACGTCGTGCGCGGCGCCGATTCCAGCCGCGCTGGTTCCGGTGCTCTTGGCGGCGCTTTCGTGTTGCGCACGCTGGAGCCGGAGGATCTGATCACGCCTGGTTCGACCTGGGGCGGCGTCTTCAAACTCGGCTACAACGGCGATGACCGCAGCGTCGGCGGCTCGGCCGCAGTTGCCAAGCGCATCGACAATACTGCCGTTCTTTTCGAGGGCGGATACACGCACGGACATGAGCTGGAAAACAACGGCGATGTCGGCGGCTACTCCACCAAGCGCACCGAGGCCGATCCGGCCAACTACAACCAGCGCAATGGCCTCTTCAAGATCCGCCAATATACCGATGTCGGAACTTTTGGCATTACGGCCGAACACTACAATAAAGATACAGATATCGATGCCATGCATCTGCAGAGCCCGACCGGAAACTTCCGGCCTGGCAACTACGATACGACCGACAATATCGAACGCAACCGCCTGTCGCTCGATTATAAATACGAGGCCGATAGCGCCGACTCGCTGGTCGACACCGCCAATGCGGTCTTCTACTGGCAGAACCTGATGCGCGAGAACGGCGCCGAGGGTTATCGTTATACCTCCGTCATCGGCGATTATTGGCGCCGCAACGAGGTCGAGGATCGCAGCATCGGCTTCAACGGCAATGCGTCGAAGTCCTTCGATACCGGCAGCCTGCATCACAACGTCACCTTCGGCCTCGACGTCGCCTTCACCAAGACGCATCAATATTCAGCCGGCGGCGATAGCTGCAACCTTCCTCGTTGGGCCGCTTCTTGCGCATTCCTGCACACCAACCAGTCTGATATGCCTGATGTCGACGGCAAGCGCGTCGGCGCCTTCATCGACGACAAGATCGAAATCGGCTCCAGCAGCTTTTCGCTGACGCCGGGCCTGCGCTTCGACTGGTATGACTACTCGCCAAAGAATACCGACGCTTATCGCGACAGCGCCAACTATTCCGGCCTGCCGTCCGGACAGTCCGACACCCGCTTCTCGCCGAAGCTGCGTGCGGCATACCAGCCGCAGAACAATGTCGAGCTTTATGCGCAATGGGCCATGGGCTTCCGCGCGCCGAATGTCAGCGAACTCTACCTGAATTACGGCGTGCCCGGCGGCTATGTCAGCTACGGCAATCCCGATCTGAAGCCGGAGACCAGCAACGGCGTCGAAATCGGCGCGAACCTCGGCGATGATGATTTCGGCGGCCATATCGGCGGCTTCTACAACAAGTATAAGAACTTCATCGACAGCGAGACTTCCGTCGATCCGACGCGTACTTACCCGTTGGGGATTACCGAATACTTCAACCGCGACAACGTCCGCATCTTCGGCGTCGAGGTCAATGCGCACAAGAAGTTCGACAATGGCATTCATATCAAGGGCTCGCTTGCCTATGCCAATGGCAAGGACTCCGATACCGGCGAATGGCTCGATTCCGTCGCTCCGGCAAAGGCGGCCTTCACCGTCGGCTATGCCACCGAGATCTGGGGTACGGATCTGACCTTCATCACCGCGACGAGCGAGCCGAAGAAGGATGGCGACAGCTTCCGCACGCCGGGTTACGGCATCTTCGACCTGACGGGATGGTGGGAACCGGAGCAGGTGAAAGGCCTGACGTTGCGGGCAGGGGTCTATAATATCTTCAACAAGACCTATTACGACGCACTGAACGTCGCCTCGACCAGTCTGACGCAACCGCATGAGTTCTATTCGGAGCCTGGCCGGACCTTCAAGCTGACGCTGACGCAGAAGTTCTAAGCGATCTCATCGTGATGACAGGGAGGGCGATGCTTCGGCATCGCCCTTTTTCCTGAGCATTTTTGGGGAAGCTGACGCATAAACATGCTCGGCTTCGCCTTCCTGAACGCCTGCCTGCGAATGCCGCGCGATTGTCTATCGCAGCGTTCAATGCTATCAAGGCGGCTCAACCGATTGAGAGAGGAGGGCCGCATGATGACGTTTGTCTGGCGTAATCGCCAGTTCGGTCCGACTCATGCCCTGCAAACGCGTTTGCAGGGCTGATCAGAGGCTGTCACTCACTCATTTCCTTCTGGTCTGCCCCTGTTGGGTAACGCAGCGCTGAGCTTTTGTGTTCGCGCGGCTGCGTCATGACAGTTTACCGAGCAAAGAGCCGAACATACGGCCGGTAACACCTGCATCCCATGGCGATAAGGCGCCTTGGATCGATGGACGGTGGCTTGCTTGGGTCAGACCGGAAAAGACCATGACTCTGATCAATCTCCGCAATTTTGGCATTACCTTGGGTGTGCCGCTCATCTCCAATCTCAATTTCACCGTGGGTGCCGGCGACCGTATAGGCATCGTTGCTGCCAATGGCAGGGGTAAATCCAGCCTGCTCAATTGCATCGCCGGCCGGCTGGAGCCGACAGCGGGCGACGTTACCCGCTCGCGCGGCCTTCGGGTCGGCTATGTCGAGCAGAATGTGCCGGCCGATCTGGCTGCTATCTCTTTCTACGATGCGGTTCTCCGTGCTCTGCCGGCCGAACAAGCCGAGAGCGAGGGCTGGCGCGTCGACGTCAGTTTGGATTCGCTCGACGTGCCGCAGGTGCTGCGGGAGAGGGCACTTGCGGAGCTTAGTGGCGGTTGGCAGCGGCTGGCCATGCTCGCCCGTGTTTGGGTGACGGAGCCGGATGTCCTGCTGCTGGACGAGCCGACCAACCACCTCGATCTCGCGAAGATCGCGCTGCTGGAAGATTGGTTGAACGCTCTGCCACGCGATGTGCCGGTGTTGATCGCGAGCCACGACCGCGCCATTCTCGATGCCGTCACCAACCGCACCCTGTTCCTGCGCCAGGAGCAATCGGTGGACTACGCCTTGCCGTATGGCCGGGCACGGGCTGCGCTGGACGAGGCCGACGCTTCGGATGAGCGGCGTTACCAGAAGGACATGAAGACGGCGCAGCAATTGCGCAAGCAGGCAGCCAAGCTCAACAATCTCGGCATCAATTCCGGCAGCGACCTGCTGACGGTCAAGACGAAACAGCTCAAGGCGCGCGCCGAGCGCCTGGAGGATGCGGCACGGCCGGGTCATCAGGAGCGTTCGTCCGGTGCGATCAAGCTCGCCAATCGCGGCATTCAGGCGAAGATATTGGTGACGCTCGATGATGCCTGCGTCGAGACACCGGATGGCACATTGTTGTTCAAGACCGGCAAACGCTGGATCTGCCAGGGTGATCGCATCGTCCTGCTTGGCCAAAATGGGGCAGGCAAGACCCGGCTTGTCGAGATGATCCACAAAGCCATTGCCGATCAGAGCGCATCGGGGGCAATCCGGGCAACGCCATCGCTGGCGCTAGGCTATAGCGATCAGGCGCTCTCGCATCTCGGTCATGACGACACCCCGCTCGGCGTGATCACGCGGCTGTTCGAACTCGGCGAACAGCGGGCGCGCACGCTGCTTGCTGGCGCCGGTATGGGCGTCGACATGCAGGGCCGGGCCATCGGCAGGCTTTCGGGTGGTCAGAAGGCGCGATTGTCCATGCTGGTGCTGCGATTGACCGATCCTAACTTCTACCTACTGGACGAACCGACCAACCATCTCGATATCGATGGGCAGGAGGCGCTGGAGGGCGAGTTGATGACGCAAGAGGCAAGCTGCCTGCTCGTCTCCCACGACCGCAGCTTCGTCCGCGCCATCGGCAATCGCTTCTGGCTGATTGAGAAGAAGCGGCTGACGGAAGTGGAGGGGCCGGAGGAGTTCTTCGAGGCGGCCAGGAGGTAGGAATAAGAGGTAGGGTAAGGCGATCGGATCGGCAGCGAGCATCGACTGTGAACGCATCTACAGCTTTGAGTTGACAGCGAGAAATATCAGCATACAGAATGCAACCGACATTTCATGAAGGTGCAACTTGACGAGCTTGATTCTGAACGATCGCCTGAACCGCCCTGCATACTGGATGTTCATCTGCATATTTTTAGGATTTCGGGTCGGAGCCGTTGTTCTGAGCGAGATGGGTTACACTTCCGATCTCTTACGTCATATGGACTTCATCCTCTTCTTCGTCGCGTCCGTGATGGGCGCACGACTACGGGATTTTGGATGGTCAGCCTTTTGGGGTTGGGCGGGCGTGGCGTTGTTTAGTTTCGTTTTTCCCGTTGGAATAATAGCGATACTAAAGCCGGCGATATTGCCGAATGGATGGGTGGATGGTCCCGCTGGGGGCTATATTACCTTATTTGACACACTTCCGTTCCTTGCTTTGGTCACAGTTGTGGGGCTTCCGCCAAGCGATCCGGATAGCAAATATAGAATGCCGTCGCGGTATAACATAGTTGTATCGGAATCCACGCAGCAATTTGCGCGGCGCTGGATTTTGCCGCCACTGTCTATTTTCAGACGACGTGTGAACCGCTCCGCCTATTGGGCAGGCCTGGTGTTCGTCTTTGCGGTTCTTTTCGCGCGAGCGGCGGCTGAGGGGGGCAACAATGGGGATACCGCATGGGGACTTCCGCTATTCGTTCTGGCAGTTGCTATCGCGGCAACGCTTGTTGCGGCGCGGCTGCGCGATTTCGGGTGGTCTGGCTTCTGGGGATGGAGCGTCATTGTCGGCTTGAGTTTTGTTATTCCACTGGCGATGTTTTCGCTTATCGGGGTGGACCAGATGTCTAGTTTGCCATCCTACGCGACTTCAGGACCGATACTTCTTTGTTTAGTTATGATCATCGCTGTTGGCATTCCAAGGGGAAATGCCGATGCCAACAAATATGGACCGCCCTTCCGTTGGAGAAAAAACAAGGCGGTTGCGTAATCCTGAGATTGCGGCTTGCGCATCATCTCGTCTCACGCTAACAATTCCCTCATGAACATGTCCTTGAACAATATTGCAGTTTGGTGGTGGGCACGCTGAGGCGGCCTCGACCAATCGTGTTCAAAGACGACGAGTGAGCCGCCCGAGATTTCGAGGCGGCTTTTTTGTTATAAAGGCCGCCTGTCATCCGGGCCCGACAACGGAGTGAGGAACAATGGTAACGATCCTTCGGGATGATGGTGCGGAAATCTACGAGACGAAGGGTGGCATCACCGTCACCCGGCAACGCCGGCCGACTCCCTATGCGGATGCGGTTTCGTCCTATATCGACAAGCTCGATGAGCGCCGTGGCGCGGTCTTCTCGTCGAACTACGAATATCCCGGCCGCTACACCCGTTGGGATACCGCCATCGTCGATCCGCTGCTCGGTTTGTCCTGCAATGGGCGCAATGTCTGGATCGAGGCCTATAATGAGCGTGGCGAGGTCATTCTCGGTTTCATCGCTGAAAAGCTGAAGACGGTTTCCGAACTGGTGCTTGGCGCTTCGACAGAACGCCGGCTTGACCTGACGGTAAAGACGCCGGATCGCGTCTTTACCGAGGAAGAGCGCTCGAAGACCCCGACGGTCTTCACGGTGCTACGCGCGGTCACTGATCTCTTCTATTCGCAGGCCGATGCCAGCATCGGCTTCTACGGCGCCTTCGGCTACGATCTGGCGTTCCAGTTCGACGCGATCAGCCTGAAGCTCGAGCGTCCTGATGACCAGCGCGACATGGTGCTCTATCTGCCGGACGAGATTCTGGTGGTCGACAACTATTCCGCCAAGGCCTGGATCGATCGTTACGATTTTGCCAAGGGAGGCGTCACTACCGAAGGCAAGTCCGGCGAGATCGCTGCCGAGCCCTTCCGCCACACCAATACCATTCCGCCGAAGAGCGATCATCGCCCCGGCGAATATGCCGAGCTGGTGGTCAAGGCGAAGGAGAGCTTCCGCAAGGGCGATCTTTTTGAAGTCGTGCCCGGCCAGAAGTTCATGGAGCGCTGCGAGAGCAAGCCATCCGATATTTCCAAGCGCTTGAAGGCGATCAATCCGTCGCCCTATTCCTTCTTCATCAATCTCGGCAATCAGGAATATCTCGTCGGCGCTTCGCCTGAGATGTTCGTGCGCGTGTCCGGCCGCCGCATCGAGACCTGCCCGATTTCGGGTACGATCAAGCGCGGAGACGATCCGATTGCCGACAGCGAGCAGATCCTGAAGCTCCTGAACTCCAAGAAGGACGAGTCCGAGCTGACCATGTGCTCCGACGTTGACCGCAACGACAAGAGCCGTGTCTGCGAGCCGGGTTCGGTCAAGGTCATCGGCCGCCGCCAGATCGAGATGTATTCGCGCCTGATCCACACGGTTGACCATATCGAAGGCCGCCTGCGCGACGACATGGATGCTTTTGACGGCTTCCTCAGCCACGCCTGGGCTGTCACCGTCACCGGCGCGCCGAAGCTCTGGGCCATGCGCTTCATCGAGAGCCATGAAAAGAGCCCGCGCGCATGGTACGGCGGTGCGATCGGCATGGTCGGCTTCAATGGCGACATGAACACCGGCCTGACGCTGCGTACCGTCCGCATCAAGGACGGCATTGCCGAAGTGCGTGCCGGCGCAACTCTGCTCAACGACTCGATTCCCGAGGAAGAAGAAGCCGAAACCGAACTGAAGGCCTCTGCCATGCTTTCCGCCATCCGTGATGCCAAGACCGGCAATTCCGGCAAACAGCAACGTGACGTCGCCTCCGTGGGCAAGGGTGTGAAGATCCTGCTCGTCGACCACGAAGACAGCTTCGTGCACACGCTCGCCAATTATTTCCGCCAGACGGGTGCCACGGTTTCGACCGTGCGCACGCCGGTGCCGGAAGAGGTCTTCGACCGGCTTGATCCGGATCTGGTCGTGCTGTCGCCGGGTCCCGGTAATCCGAAGGACTTCGATTGCAAGGCGACCATCAAGAAGGCGAGGGCGCGCAACCTGCCGATCTTCGGCGTCTGCCTGGGTCTGCAGGCGCTCGCCGAGGCCTATGGCGGCGAGCTGCGCCATCTTGCGGTTCCGATGCATGGCAAGCCATCACGCATCCGCGTGCTGGAGCCGGGACTCGTCTTCTCGGGTCTTGGCCGCGAGGTTACGGTCGGCCGCTATCATTCGATCTTCGCCGATCCGTCGAGCCTGCCGCGTGACTTCATGATCACGGCCGAAAGCGAAGACGGCACGATCATGGGCATCGAGCACGTCAAGGAGCCGATTGCGGCTGTACAGTTCCACCCGGAATCGATCATGACGCTTGGTGGCGACGCCGGCATGCGGATGATCGAGAATGTCGTAGCGCATCTGGCGCGGCGGGTGAAGACGAAGGCTGCGTGAGGCGAGAACCGTTAGCCGTCGAGTTCGAACGCCCCTATGCACTCGGAAAAAGTGCATAGGGGTGTTTTTTGCCTTGAAAGAGCCAACAAACCGCTGAAGACATTCGATGTTGGCGGGGGCTTTCGGTCGGTGATCTCAAGGATATTCAAGGGCGTCTTTTTCGCCGTGCTTGCGGTTGTGGCGATCGCAGGTCTCGGCATCGTTGCGCCGCGGCCGCTTTGGCATGACGGGCAGGCGGCAAGAGCCGAGCGGTCGCAACATATCCTCGTGCTCAGCAATCCCATCCATACGGATATCGCCATACCGGTCGATGGCGATCTCATCTCCCGTTTCGCATTCCTGCGGACAGCGGGGCTTGATCTCGATAATCCGAATGTGCGCTATCTCGTTTTCGGCTGGGGCGGCCGGAGTTTCTATACGGAGACGCGAACTTGGGCTGATTTGAAGGCTGGCCCTGTCTTGAAAAGCTTCACTCTGGATCGTGCCGTCATCCACGCCGAGCTGGCGGGCGAGATTCCGGCGGATGCTCCTGATGTCACGGCCATCAGCATCGATACCGAGGGGCTGGAGCGGCTCAAACGGTTCATTCTCGGCAGTTTCGAGCAAACGAATAACCAGCCGAGCCCGTTGATTGGCAGCAATTACGGACCGAATGATGCGTTCTTCGAGGCGCGGGGATATTTCAACGCGCTCACGGGATGCAATACCTGGACAGCCGCCGGGTTGAGGCAGGCGGGATTGACTTCGGGCTTATGGACGGCGCTGCCTTGGACGCTGCGGCTGTCACTCAGCCTGCACAACGATCGCGACCGTTTTGCATCCACTCAGGCGGAGTAGCGCGGATCAAGGCTGCTCAGAAAGCGTCCTGATCATCCTGCCAACATTCCTCGAAAATCAGCTTGTCGAGCGACAGGCGATCGCGCCAACCTTTCACGGCAAGCTCGGGCATATCGTAGAGTTCATCGACGTAGCCGACGCATAGCCATGCGACGATTTTGACATGCTCGGGTATGTTCAGGATGCTCTTGATCGCGTCCTCGTGAAAAATGCTTACCCAACCGACACCGACACCCTCGGCCCGCGCGGCCAGCCAGAGATTTTGAACGGCGCAGACCGTCGAATAAACGTCCGTCGCCGGATTGTGCGTCCGCCCGAGCACGACAGGCCCGCCGCGCTTGGTATCACAGGTGATGCAGATGCTGAGGGGCGCCTTGCGAATGCCTTCGAGCTTCAGTCGCTGATATTGTGCGCGGCGATCGCCTTCGAACATGAGGCAGGCTTCTTCATTGGCCTGATGAAATGCCTTCCAGACGCGCTCGCGCGTCTCCTGCTGGCGGATCAGGAGGAAATTCCATGGCTGCATGAAACCGACCGACGGCGCACGATGAGCTGCTTCGAGCAGCCGTCTCACAAGATCGTCGGGTAGCGGGTCGGAGCGGAACTGATCGCGCACGTCGCGGCGGGTTTCGATAGCACGGTAGACGGCAGCGCGCTCCGCTTCGGAGAAGGCGCATGCCGCGATCAGATGATCCGCTTCTTTGGGTGGCACATCTGCGACCGAAGCTGCGTTGTGCGAATGGGAGGGATCATCAAAAGAAGGCATGTTCCACCGTGGATTTGGAGGTAGCGGCGACGTTTCGTGGCGGAATGCCGTTCGCTGGGGCGTTATCGGTCGACCTATAGCTTAGTGCATGCTCGCACGGGAAGGTGCCATCATGATTTTCACAGGCAAGCATATGACCTGCCGGCCATCATCTTTGTCGCATCATCGTCTTTCAGCGGCAGCTTTGCGGCCCGACTTTGTTTAACCGGGCTATTTGGGATAAATTGTGATGCGCGAGGCCCAAGCCGTCCTTTGACAAACGGTGCGTTCTGCATCATATGAACGCCAATTGAGCCGCCTGCGCGAATTTCGCGCGGGCGGTTTTGCATTTGAATGGCGCGGTTTTTGCAATTCGTTCGCATATGCAGGGCGCGCGCATCCGCATTGGAGAAACGCATGAACGGACAGGGCAACCAGACGATACGGCAACTGGCCCTCTGGGGCATTCCGCTATCGCTCGGCGTCTTGGCGCTGAAGATGCTCGCCTGGTGGGTGACGGGCTCCGTGGCGCTGTTGTCGGACGCCCTGGAATCCCTCGTCAATGTCGTGGCCGCTTTCATCGCTTTCTTCGTCATCCGCTATGCGCAGAAGCCGGCGGATCACGATCATCCCTTCGGCCACCACAAGGCGGAATATCTTTCGGCCGTCACAGAAGGCGCGATGATCATCGTCGCTGCGCTGATGATTGTGCAGGAGGCGATGGGGCATTTGAGCAATCCTCAGCCGTTGCAGGCGCCCGTCCTCGGCCTCGCCATCAACTTTGCCGCCGGTGTCATCAATGCGATCTGGGCGCTGACCTTGATCCGGGCAGGGCGCGAGCATCGCTCGCCGGCGCTGACGGCGGATGGGCAGCACATCATGTCCGATGTCTATACTTCCATCGGCGTGTTGTTCGGCCTGCTGCTGGCGCTGGGCACCGGCTACCCGATATTCGACCCGGTGCTTGCTATTCTCGTCGCCGTCAACATTCTCTATCAGGGCTGGAAGGTCGTCTCCAATTCCATCGACGGGCTGATGGACAAGGCCGTCCTACCGGAAGAGGAAGCGGTGATCAAAGAGGCGATCGCGACGCATGCCAACGGCTCGCTCGGCGTGCACGATCTGAAGACGCGCCGGGCGGGCGCCGTCACCTTTGTCGATTTCCACCTCGTTGTACCCGCGGCCATGCCTGTCCGCGAGGCACATCGCATCTGCGACCGCCTTGAAGACGCCATACGGGCGATCCATGCGGGCGCGGAAATAACCATTCACGTGGAGCCCGAGGGCGAGAAGGCCCATGGCATCCGCGTCAAAGTGATCAAGGAGATCTAAGATGCCTACAACCGATGTTTCCGGTCTGTCGATGCTCGGCAGTCAGACCGAAACGGCTGCGAACCCCGAAGCCGCCGTTCTCGAAAAAGTGCCGTCCGGCCATGCCGGCACGGACTACGTCGTGCGCTTCACCGCTCCGGAATTCACCTCGCTCTGCCCTATGACGGGTCAGCCGGATTTTGCCCATATCGTCATTGACTACATTCCGAACGAGTGGTTGGTGGAATCGAAGTCGCTGAAGCTCTTCCTGCATTCCTTCCGCAACCACGGCGCTTTCCACGAGGATTGCTCGATCTACATCGCCAAGCGGCTGGTCGAACTGCTGGAGCCGAAATGGCTGCGCATCGGTGCCTATTGGTATCCCCGAGGCGGTATCCCGATCGATGTGTTCTGGCAGACGGGAAAGGCACCGGAGGGTGTGTGGTTGCCGGATCAGGGCGTGCAGCCTTATCGTGGGCGCGGGTAAACTAAAAAGCCGCCATCCGAAGGGAGGCGGCTTTTTGCAATCAGAGACGATTGGCTTCAGGCAAATGAACTGTCGTCGCCGCCGTTGTCGGACGAGTCGTCGTAGTCATTGTCATTGTCGTCGTCCTGATCATTCGATGCGTAGTCGACATTGGTTTGACCATTATCGTTCTGGCCATTGCTGTCGTTGCCGAAATAATTGTTGTTGATGATCGTTTCCTGAACGGGCTGTTCGGCTGCATTGGCGGCCGTGCCGCCGAAGAGGCCGCCGAGACCACCGCCGGCGGTACCGCCGAGATGGGGGCTGAACAGGCTGGAGAGCGATTCCGCCAGCATGACGCCGCCGGCGACGCCGGCTGCCGTGCCGAGGGCACCGCGCAGGAAGCTGCCGCCTGCCGAGGGAGCGGCGGCCTGCGGGTTCCACGGGCCGCTTGGCTGTTGCTGGCCGCCCCACGGACCGGGCTGCGGAGCATTGCGGGCATAATCGTCATAGAGACGGCCCTGCTGCTGCGAATTACCGGCTTGCGGCCCCGGGCCACGCTGCGGCTGCTGCTGGCCACCGCCGAACAGCGAGCCGAGACCGCCGAGGAAGCCGCCGCTCTGGGGCTGCGGGTGATTGTCGGCGCCCTGCTGTTCCAGTTCGCGCACGCGCGCTTCGAGCTGCTGGATGCGGTCAGCGGCAGCCTTCATGCCCTGTTCCTGCATGAGCACAGCTTGTGCGAGGAAATAAGGCGCATAGGGCTGATCGCGAACCGACTGATTGATGAAGGCCTCCGCATCTGCATCGCGCTGAGTGCTGGCCGTAGCGCGGACGCGATCGAAGAGGGACGCGAGCAGTTGACGTTCTTCAGGCGACATGATGGCCTCCTTGGCTATCTGTTGCTGCAAATTCGGGGCGCGATTCTCGCGCTTACCTGACGTAGGATGGAATTCCGGCTTTTCAAAGCCGCTTCAAGTTACAATTCGGTAATCCGCAACCATAACGCCATGCTTTCCCAGGCTATTCGCGCCTTGCCTTTTTCCGGCATTGTTTTACGCATTGAGTCGCACTATGTGCGGTAGGACACATCTGCTGGAGACTTGCGAATGAACGACGAAGACGAACAGGAAGAAAAGACGAAAGAGCTGCCCTTGGGCAAGGACGCGGAGGCGAATCTTTTCAAATCGCGCTCGATCTTCATCTATGGCGGCATTACGCAGGAACTGGCGCAGAAGGTCTGCTCGCAGCTCGTGGCGCTTGCCGCGGCCAGCGATGAGGATATCCGAATCTACGTGAATTCGCCTGGCGGCCACGTCGAATCCGGCGATTCCATTCACGACATGATCAAGTTCATCAAGCCGAAGGTCTGGATGATTGGTTCCGGTTGGGTCGCTTCTGCGGGCGCGCTGATCTACGTGGCAGCCCCCAAGGAGCGCCGCATCTGCCTGCCGAACACCCGCTTCCTGCTGCACCAACCGTCCGGCGGCACGCGCGGTATGGCTTCCGACATCGAAATTCAGGCTCGCGAGATCATCAAGATGAACGAGCGCCTGAATAAGATCTTCTCGGAAGCGACCGGCCAGCCCGTCGAGCGCATCGCCAAGGATACGGACCGTGACTACTGGCTGTCTGCGGAAGAAGCCAAGGCTTATGGCCTGGTTTCCCGGATCGTGACGTCGCAGGCCGACATCTAAGCGAAGGCTTTTGCTGAGTTAAGGCGCCCTTGCTTGCCGAAAGGCAGGCGAGGGCGTTTTGCGTTGCCGGGTAGCGGAAGTTGCGATGGTGATGCGCTATGGCCGAACTTGCTATTCCTCGTCGCGGGATGCCAGTGACGCTCCGGGAATATAAAGCGAAATCGGTCTGATTTCGTAGACCGCGGTCGGATTGACGCGGCGGAGGTCGCGCGCTGCCGCAACTGCCGCCTCAAGCGTTGGAAAATCCACAACATAGAAGCCCAGCAATTGCTCCTTGGTCTCAGCAAAAGGGCCGTCAGTGACGATGCCGGCACCCTTGCCTCGCAGCGTCACGGCGCCTTGCGTCGAGCCAAGCCGTGCGGCGGGTCCCAAAGACTTCTCCTGAACGAGGCGATCATTGATCTGGAGAAGTTCGGTCATCAAGGCCGCATCTTCCTCCTTGGTCCAGGATTCGACCACACCCTCTTCGTGATAGGCCAGGATGGCGTAATACATAGATCGTTCCCCCTCTATGGATCTATCGGTTTCAGCCAATCGAGCTATCGGCTGGAGTTCAGAAACCTCTTAGTTGCATTTGACTACACAGGTTTGATGTTTGGTGCGCAATCCCTGTCTGTGCTCTTTTGTCAATCGAATGGCGCTCGGTTGGGTGGATTGCCTGATCTTCGCGAAACTGCACTTGCATGACCGACGCTTGAGATGCTCCATGCGCTTTCCATCGTACCCACGAGTCTCCAGCCGCTGCCATGCTCAAAGATTTCTCCGTTCAAAGCCTGTTCATGGGCTGTCTTACCGCCTTTGTCGGCTTTGCCAGTTCGTTCGCGGTCGTGCTGCATGGGCTGCAGGCGGTCGGTGCCACGGCTGCGCAGGCTGCGTCCGGGTTGACGGCCCTGTCGATCTCGATGGGCCTCTGCGCCATCGTGCTCAGCGTTGCGACAAAGCTGCCGATCAGCATTGCCTGGTCGACGCCGGGCGCGGCGCTCCTGGCGAGCGCCGGCGCCATTGAGGGCGGCTTTCCGGCGGCGGTCGGTGCGTTTCTCGTCTGTGCGGTGCTGATCGTGATTGCCGGCCTGTTCCGGCCGCTCGGGCGTGCCGTTGCCGCTATTCCGCCGGCGTTGGCGAATGCCATGCTTGCCGGCGTGTTGCTCGGGCTTTGCTTCGCACCGGTGAAGGCAATCGGCTTCAATCCCTGGCTCGGCCTGCCGATCATTATCGCCTGGATCGTCGTCGGCGCATTCAAGCGGCTCTGGGCCGTGCCGGCGGCGCTTGCTGCCTTCGCGCTGGTGCTGGCTTTCGGCGTGAAGGTGCCTGATGGAGCGCTGGCATCGCTGCAGCATTCGTTGCTGCCGAGCGTTGAACTGGTCAAACCGGCCTTCACCGCCGCCGGCCTCGTCTCCGTCGCACTGCCGCTCTTCATCGTCACCATGGCGTCGCAGAATATTCCGGGCATCGCGGTGCTGAAGGTTCACCATTATGATCCGAAGCCCGGTCCGCTCTTTGCCGTCACGGGCCTGTTTTCCCTGTTCAGCGCGCCCCTCGGCGGGCATGCCGTCAATCTTGCCGCGATCACCGCCGCCATGTGTGCGGGACAGGACGCCCATGCCGACCCGCAGCGGCGCTATTGGGCGGCGATTATTGCCGGGGTTGTTTACATCATCCTTGGGCTGCTCGCCGGTGCGGTCACCGCCTTCGTGGCGCTGGCGCCGCCGATCCTGATCGAAGCCGTCGCCGGGCTGGCGCTGGTTGGTGCATTGTCCAACTCGGCCATGAACGCTTTTCAAAAGGCAGAATCGCGCGAGGCGGCCGCAATCACTTTCCTCGTCACGGCATCGGGCGTTTCCTTCGCTGGCATCTCCGGCGCCTTCTGGGGGCTGGTCGCGGGAGGATTGATGATGGCACTGTCGCACATGGTGCAATTGCTGAAGAAATAAGCGAGGGGTTGCTTCTTTTTGACTGCACGGCTATAAGCGCGGGCATGAAGACGACTGGCGCGAAGATTTCCGAACAGATTGCACGTGGGCGCGTTGCCCTGCGTGACAATACGCGCGCCCTGACTTCGCTTCTTCTTCTCGGCCTTACGCGCGGTTGCCGGGTCCTTTGAGGAGCGCTCGGCGGCCGTAGAGCCCGCCCGGCCATCGCTCCTCGCGACATATCCCTAAAATCGACAGTATACCCCATAGCGGGTCCGTATTTGTCATCGCCAAGCCGCATACGATCGGTTAAGACGCGGGGCAAATGACGGGAAAGGAAGAGACGAAACATGGACGCGAACAGCCATTCCCCCAAAGGCATGCCCGACGCAGCGGCGAAGTACCGCGCTTACCCGCAGATCAATATTCCCGACCGAACCTGGCCTTCGAAAACCATCACCAAGGCGCCGATTTGGTGCTCCGTCGATCTGCGTGACGGCAACCAGGCGCTCGTCGATCCGATGGGCCACGACCGCAAGGCCCGCATGTTCCACCTGTTGCTGGAGATGGGCTTCAAGGAAATCGAGATCGGTTTTCCTTCGGCATCACAGACCGACTTCGACTTTGCCCGCTGGTGCATCGAGCAAGGCAATGTGCCCGACGACGTGTCGCTGCAGGTTTTGGTGCAGTGCCGGCCGGAGCTGATCACCCGCACCTTCGAGGCATTGGAAGGCGCCAACAAGCCGATCGTGCATTTCTACAATTCCACCAGCGAATTGCAGCGCCGCGTGGTGTTTGCCAAGGATGTGAAGGGGATCAAGGAGATCGCCGTCGATGCGGCCAAGATGATCACCGACATGGCGGCCAAGGCGGGTGGCGGCTATCGCTTCGAATATTCGCCGGAAAGCTTCACCGGCACCGAACTGGAGGTGGCGCTGGAAATCTGCAACGCCGTCATCGACGTAGTGAAGCCGACGCCGGACAACAAGCTGATCATCAACCTGCCTTCCACCGTCGAAATGGCGACCCCGAACATCTATGCCGACCAGATCGAATGGATGTGCCGCAATCTGGACAACCGCGAAAACCTGATCATCTCGCTGCATCCGCATAATGACCGCGGCACCGGTATCGCCGCTGCCGAACTGGCCTTGATGGCCGGCGCCGACCGCGTCGAAGGCACGCTGTTCGGCAACGGTGAGCGTACCGGCAATGTCGATGTCGTCACCATGGCGCTGAACATGTTCACGCAGGGCGTCGATCCGGAGCTGGATTGCTCGAACATCGAGCGCATGAAAGAAGTCTTCGAATATTCCAACCAGATGGCGATAGGCGAACGCCACCCCTATGTCGGCGAACTGGTCTACACCGCCTTTTCCGGCTCACATCAGGATGCGATCAACAAGGGCATGAAGGCCGCCAAGGTCGCCAACCATCCGGTTTGGGAAGTGCCGTATCTGCCGATCGATCCGCAGGATGTCGGCCGCACCTACGAGGCGATCATCCGCATCAACTCGCAGTCGGGCAAGGGCGGCATCGCCTACATCATGCAGCAGGATTACGGGCTCAACCTGCCGCGCAATCTCCAGGTGGAATATCGCGAAGAGATCCAGCGCATCACCGACGAAGAGGGCAAGGAATTGCCGTCCAAGCGCATCTACGACCACTTCATCGAGCGTTACGTGACCCAGTCCGACGCGCGCATCCGCTTCGTCGACCACCACACCTTCGCCGATCCCGAGAACAGGGGGCAGCGGATCGTCGCAGCCGAGATCACCGACAATGGCGAGGTGAAGCGCATCGAAGGCCGCGGCAACGGCCCGATCGACGGCTTCATCAATGCTCTCTCGATCTATCTCGACATTCCGATGTCGGTCGAGGATTATTCCGAGCATTCGCTGCAGCATGGCTCGAATGCCGCGGCAATCTCCTATGTCGAGACCTCCTATCCCGGCGGCAAGCTCTTCGGTGCTGGCATCAATACCAACATCGTCGCCGCCTCTCTCGAGGCGATCGTCTCGGCGGCGAACCGCGTGCTCGATATCCGGGCGAAACAGGGCTGAATTTCAGCCGCATCGCCTAGTGAAGACAAATCCCCTCGATGTCATCGAGGGGATTTTTTTTGTCCACTATCCGTCGTTCAAGACGGGATCATCGTCGCCAATGAAGCCGCCGGATTGGCGTGCCCATAATGCGGCATAGATGCCGTTTTGCGCGAGCAGATCGCCATGGGTCCCGTCTTCTGCGATCCGCCCTTCATCGAGGACGACGATGCGATCCATCCGCGCGATGGTCGACAGGCGATGGGCGATCGCGATGACCGTTTTGCCCTCCATGACGCCATAGAGCGTCTCCTGGATAACAGCCTCCACCTCCGAATCCAGCGCCGACGTCGCTTCGTCCAGCACGAGGATCGGCGCATCCTTGAGGATGGCGCGGGCAAGGGCGATGCGTTGCCTTTGTCCGCCCGATAGCTGGACGCCGCGCTCGCCGACATGGGCATCGTAGCCGGTGCGGCCTTCGTGATCCCGGAGCGTTGCGATAAATCCGCTCGCCGCCGCCTTGTCCGCCGCCGCCATCATCGCGTTTTCGGAGAACCGGGGATCGCCGTGGGCGATGTTATCGCGAACCGAGCGGTGGAGCAGGGCAGCGTCCTGGGTCACCATGCTGATCTGTCTGCGCAGGCTCTCCTGGGTGATCCCGCGAATATTCTGTCCGTCGATTTCGATGGAACCCGCTTCCGGATCGAAGAACCGTAATAGCAGATTGACGAGCGTCGACTTTCCGGTGCCGGAACGACCGACGAGGCCGACCTTTTCGCCGGGTGCGATCCGCAGTGAAACGCCGGCCAGGCCGCCACTACCCTTGCCATAATGATGCGTCACCTTCTTGAAGGTAATACCGCCGCCACTGACTGTGAGTTGGCGGGCATCAGGCGCATCCGTGACGGTGAGCGGTTGCGTCACGGTCAGCAGCGATTGCCGCATTGCGCCGAGGTGACCGAACAGCGACGAGACGGCGTCGAGCATCCATTCCGCCATGCCGGTGATGCGGAAACTCAAGGCGAGTGAGGCGGCAATCAGACCGAGCGGCGCGCTGCCGGCCTGCCAAAGGATCACGGCATAGCCGACCAGGCCGACGATCAGACAGCTACCCAGGAACAGCATGTTCGAATTGACCATGACTTCGAGCTTCTGCACGCGCACGAAGGTCTTGCGGGCAGCGGCGAAGCGCTCCCGTCCTTCACGGTCTTCTTCGGCCGCATTGGCAAAGAGCTTGATGATGTCGATATTGGCATAGGTGTCGACCAACATGCCCGTGAGCGCTGCATAGGCGCCCTGAAAGTCCTCGGACGCTCTGCGAAGCCGCGGGATGACCAACGCCATCAGACCCAGATAGCAGCAGAGCCAGACGAGGAGTGGCCAGATGAGACGCAGATCGATCGAGGCCATGAGCCAGAGCGAGCCGGCGACATAGATTGTCACGAAGGATAGCGTATGCAGCACCGCATAGGCCGCTCCAGTCGCGGAATTGCCGATGTCGCGCACCTGGCTGGCGATGCGCCCGGAAAAATCCTGGCGGAACCAGCCAACGGATTGCCGCAGGACGTGGCGATGGGCGCGCCAGCGAAACAAGGTCTCGGCATTCGGCCGAAATGCGATGTCGTCGAGGCTTTCCCTGACATAGCCGGCAAGCGGCCGTCCAATCAGCACAAGGGCGGCGGCAGCCAGCAATTCGGTGCCATGGGATGCCCAAAGTTGATCCGGCCGAGCGGCTGCCAGGATATCCACGAGCTGGCTGGTATAGCCGATGAGCCAGATCTCGATCGCCGCACCGATGACGGTCAGGGCAAGGCTCATTGCCATGACGAAGCGGAACGGATGCAGGTTGCCCTTCAGATACCGCCATGGATCGGATGGCGGGTTCAGATCGGCATAATGTTGGAACGGATCGACGAGCTTTTCAAAGCGACGAAACATGAGTGCCCTCCAGGGGCGCGAGATGACAGTTTGATGGATGGGCCGAACAAGCAGCCCTTCACGGCACTGCTTTTCAGCGGTGGTTTCCGGTGCCGTGGGTTTTCATCAAACGCTCTCCTCTCAAGTCGCTTGCCGGTTGTATAGCGCATGATGGCGCTAATGTCAGCAAAAATGGCATCCATAGAAAGGCGCTTCCCCCGATATGGGTGAAATCGACCCCGCTATCGTCCATTAAGCTGAATTCCCGGCAGGCGGATCGGCGTGATATTTTAAACTGCCGGCAATCCTATCTGGGGGGAACGTCATGCCACGCGTTGCCAATCTGTATTTCAAGACAGCAATCATCTTTCTGATCATCGGAATTGGAATAGGCCTGAAAATGGCAATTACCGAGGATCATAGCGTCATCGGCGCCCATGCGCATGCCAATCTCCTCGGCTGGGTGACCATGGCACTCTTCGGCGGTTATCATGCGCTGAACCCGCAAAAGGCGGAAAGGCGGCTGGCGATGATTCAATATTGTGTCTACACAGCCGGCGTCGCAGTCCTGGTGCCGGCATTGTATATGATGCTTCTCGGCAATATGGCGATGGAGCCGATCGTTGCGGCAGCGTCGATCGTGATCTTCATCGGCGTTCTGCTGTTCGCCTTCATCATCTTTTCAAGTGAGCAGGCCACGGCAACGATTTCGCCGGCGCGATCTCGCTGATCTTGCGAGAGGAGACGGCAGACAAGTCAACGCCGTCTTCTCGCCGTCAGGGCTTTTGTCCGGAAAGTTCCTCGCGCCGTTTCATCAGGCGTTCGAGCTCTTCCTCCTGCTCGGCGATGCGTGTCGATGCGAGTTCCTCGTCCGCTGCGCCGGAATATGCGGCCGCCTGTTCGATCAACTCGCGGAGATTTTCTCTTATTGCCGCAATGCGCTCGTCAATCTCCGGGATGGTCAACAGAATGTCGGACATGGTCAATCTCCAGGGAATGCGCCCGTCGGCTGAAGCTCCGGGCGCGATGGACTGACTGATAGTATCCTCGGGCTGCATGAAAGTCGCAAGCAGGGCTGTGGCGGCTCAGCTCAAATTTCCGTCGATACCCGGTCGGCGATCTGGTCGAGCATCGCGTCGGAGGAGGGGCCGACGACGGCATAGGCGGTGCCGTTGCGATGCCAGGATACGATGCTCACATCATCCCTGATGGTCTCGTCAAAATTGCCGTCGTCGGCGACCCCTTCATCTTTCATGAAACAGATGGCGATGACGTCGCCGTCGAGGTCCTTGTAGATCAACTGACCGGCCGGTTTGCCGGTGGCAATGAACATGCGCGCGCCTTGGAAGACCAACCCATCGGCGGCGAGATCCGGCACGTTGAATTTCACGCCGACGGTCCCCTTCAGCCATTGGATGATCTCGTCGGCTTCAGTCGCCTGTACTTCGACGACATGGCGAGGCTGATGCGCATAGATGCGGTGATAGGCGGCAATATCGTCCAGCCATGTGCGGCTCGGGGCCGGTGCAGCCGGGGTCGCAGCCGGCGCGCTGGACGGCTGGACGCCGAAGAGATAGCCGATGCCGCCACCGACCACGAAGAGGATGAGAGCGGCGGCGAGCGCCTGGCGACCGGTCGGAGCAAGCTTCAGGGATGGCCGGGAAAGGCGAGGGGCGGGCTCGCGCGGCTTCGGCGCCTGCGCGCTTTTGATGGAGCGCACCAAAGCTAGCGGCACCGGCTCCTTCAGTACCTCGTCGAAAGCCTTGCGGCCGACATCGGAGCCATGCTTCAGTTCATCGAAAATCCGCCGCGCTTCCGGATCGGAGGCGATGAGCCGCTCCAGCTCCTCTTTCTCCTCGCGACTCGTCTCGCCGTCCATAAAGGCGGACAAACGAGTTTCGAGCGGCATTTTTTTCATATCCTGCAATGCTAAAACCTTCGCGGCGAGCGGCTGTGACCTTGAGTGGCGAGGCGAAGGCGGGCGCCGGAAAGCCGGGACGCCACCGTCGACAAGGAGATGCCAAGAATATCGGCCGCCTGTTTGTAGCTATGCCCTTCGACATCGACGAGCAGGAAGACACTGGCAAGTCCTTCGGGCAAAGATGTGACCATCTGATGCGCTTCGCTTGCTTCGACAGGATTGGTACGCATGCCCGGCGTTGCCAGTTCGCCTTGTTCCAAGGCGCTACCCTTGGTGGCAGGCCGCAGCCGATGGCGTCGGGACTCTTCCACCCATTGATGGCGGGCCATGGTGTAGAGCCAGCTTTCGAGCCGGCCGTCATTGTTCCACAGATGGAATTTCGCAATGCCGCGCTGGCAAACGCCCTGCACCAGCTCGTCCGCGTCAGTCAGATCGCCGGCCAGTGTCAAGGCGAAGCGCCGGAGCTTCGGAAGAAGGCCTACCAGATCTCGTCTGATGTCGATGGCGGCTACCGGCGTAGGCATTGTCTTTCCACAGGGGCGTTGAGGGTTGTCGAGCTGCGGTCGTCCTTCGGCAAAAGACGGCCTTTCTTGCGGAAAAAGCTAACTGAGCCGAAGGATCGTTCTGTGTTGGTATGAACCATTTTCGTGCCGTTTCGCAAGTCTTCAAAAAGCGGTTGTGCGCTTCATCTCCACTTCTCACACGATCTTGAGGAATGGGGTTCTCGCACCTGTCTCAATACCTGATTTGACCATTCAGCGATTGCAGCAGCGCGCGATAGGCCCAGGTGTTTTCGCCGCCGCGATCGCGGATTTCAACAAGTTGCACACGCGCCGCCTGCACATCGCCCTGCTCGAGCAGCGCCTGGCCCATATAGGAACGCGCGAGAATGTAGTTTTCGTCGCGCTGGAGGGCCTTGCGATAATAGGTCATGCCGAGCTGCATGCGTCCGGCTTTGCGGTTGGAATAACCGAGATAGTTGAGAATACGGGGATCGTCCTGGTTCTTGGCAAGTTTCAGGACGGTGATGGCGTTGTCATATTGGCCGGCATAGGCGAATTCGCGCGCCGCCTGGAAAAGCTTATCGTCGTTGAAGCCGCTTTTCTGCGGTTTCACGCATTCTTTTTTATCCTTGTCCCAGACCTTGCCGTCAGTACATTTGGTTGTGGTTTTGGTCTTCGGCGGTGGTGCCGTCTCGTCGCCCTCGGAGCCGGCGGCGAGAGCCTGCAGGCTGGCGCCAAACAGAAATCCGACCGCAAGCGCAGTCACGGCCGAACTCTTCATCGCTACACCAAAACCCATTCCATCCTCCTGAAATCCGATGTGAGAATTGTAGCGCCGGATATTCGAAAACGCCACCGAAACGACGGGGCCGCCTTCACAAAATGCCAGAGCTTATGAAGCCAGGATATCGACGCCTTGCTCCTCTACGTCGTCGCCCCGTGCATTGAGGCTGAAGCGCTCGGCCTTGAGCTCCCAGGCGCCGGGATGGCCGTCGATGGTGAAGAGATTGTAGGCAGCGGCCGGCTTCAGCCCGCCGGGACCCTGCGAGGCCGATGCGATGCCGACGACGGGCACCGGGCCGGTCTGCCCCCTCAGCCAATGCAGCGTGTTAAGATGCGTGTGGCCGTGCAGGACGAGTTCCGCACCGCCCGTCGAGACCACAGCGGCGAAGCGGCGGATGCCGATCATGCGCTTGTAAAAGCTGGTTGCGCCTCGGATCGGCGGATGATGGATCATAACAACGCGAAAAAGGCCGGCCTCGCCGGCGGCGCGCAGCATATTGACTGTCTCGCGTGCCTGCCGGGCCGAATAGAAGCCGCTGGCGGCAAAGGGGGGCGTCGCCACCGCCGTCGAGCAGCCGATCAGCGCGACGCGGTCGCGAATGCGCAGATAGGGGAAAATGCGCCGATCCTCCTGCCACTCAGACGGCGCATGGTCGCCCTGGACATATGGATACCAGGCGCGCATGGCCTTCTCATAGGAGCCGGGCACATAGGCATCGTGGTTGCCGGGTACGACGGAGGTAAAGGCAGGGTCGCCGAGCGTCTTCAGCCATTCCGCGGCAGTGCGGATTTCGATACCGCTGGCGAGATTGACGAGATCGCCGGTCACCGCCAGATGATCGGCCTGCTTTGACCTGATGTCGTCGAGCAGAAGATCGAGCGTTCCGCCAAAAAGATGCTTGCGCCGGTTTCGGTGCCAGTTCACAAATCCGGTAATGCGTTTGGAGGCGAGTTCTCTGATCGAAAGCCGAGGCAAGGGGCCTAGGTGAACGTCGGAAATATGCGCGAGCTTGAACATGAGATGAGACATAGCTCAGTCTATTGTCAAAACAAATACATCGGTTTTTCGATGGTGGAACGCAACGGCGGACCGCAGCATGAATGACAGCACTGCTCCCGACGAAGCCCGCGGTTGGCGGGCCAAGCTGTTCGGCCGAATGCTGCACAGCTATTTTGTGCTCACCCGCAGCATGACCATGGGTGTGCGGGCGGCCTGTTTCGACAGTCAGGGGCGGATTTTCCTGGTTCGGCATTCGTATGTCGCCGGCTGGCACATGCCCGGCGGCGGTGTTGAGCGGCATGAGACAGTGGAACAGGCGTTGGCGAAGGAATTGCGGGAAGAGGGCAATCTGGTGATATCCGGCCGGCCGCAGATCTTCCACGTCTACTTCAACAACCGGACCAGCAAACGCGATCACGTCGTCTTCTACCGTGTGGAGGTCGAGCAGACCGTGCCGCGCAAGCCGGATCTCGAAATCGTCGAAAGCGGTTTCTTTCCGCTCGATGCCCTGCCGCCTGGAACGACTAGGGCAACTTACCGGCGGCTGAAGGAGCTGGAGGGCGACGCGCCGCCCTCGAATTATTGGTAGGCCTTGCTGCCTCAAGCCGCCTTTGCCAGCCGCTCCCGGGCGTGCGGGCGCTCGAAATCGAGGTCAGGGCCGACGGGGACGATGCCGGTGGGGTTGATCGTCCTGTGGCTGCAATAATAGTGATTTTTGATGTGCATGAGATTGGTCGTCTCGGCGACTCCCGGGATCTGGTAGAGGTCGCGCAGATATCCGGATAGATTGCGGTAATCCTCGATGCGGCGGATGTTGCATTTGAAGTGGCCGACATAGACGGCATCGAAGCGGGCGAGTGTGGTGAACAACCGCCAGTCGGCCTCGGTCAGCCGGTCGCCGAAGAGGTAGCGGCTTCGTTCCAGGCGCTTGTCGAGCATATCTAGGGTTTCGAACAGGCGAAGCACATTTTCCTCATAGGCTTCCTGCGTCGTGGCGAAACCGGATTTGTAGACGCCGTTGTTGACCGTGTCGTAGACGATCTCGTTCAGCGCATCGATGTCGCCGCGCACGTCCATCGGATAAAAATCGTCCTTCGAGCCGGTCAGGCCGTCGAAGGCGCTGTTGAACATGCGGATGATCTCGGAGGATTCGTTGTTGACGATGGTACCGGTCTTCTTGTCCCAGAGGACGGGAACGGTGACGCGGCCGGAATAATGCGGATCGGCCTTGGCGTAGACCTCCCAGAGCGCCTTTGCGCCGAAGAGGTTATCGACAGTCCCACCATCCCGATCTTTGAACTCCCAGCCGTTTTCCAGCATCAGCGGATCGACGATAGAAACGGAGATCAGGTTTTCGAGCTTCTTCAGCTTGCGGAAGATCAGGGTACGGTGCGCCCATGGGCAGGCGAGCGAAACATAGAGATGATAGCGGCCGGCCTCGGCCTTGAAACCGCCCACACCACTCGGACCCGGCGTGCCGTCCGCGGTGATCCAGTTGCGAAACTGCGAAGCCGCGCGCTTGAAATGACCCTTGGTTTCCTTGGTGTCGTACCAGATGTCATGCCAGGCGCCGTCAACCATCATGCCCATTACTCTGTCCTTTCGGAAATCCTGTCGAGGAACTTGACCTGGAAAATACGGCATGCCGGCGGAATTTCGAGACGGCAAACGATGAACAGTGCGTCACAGACATGATCGCGAAAAGTGCGAAGTGGTTTTCGGACAAGATCATGCCTCAATAACCGGCCGCTCGCATTTTGCATTGGACGAGCCGGGCATTTCCTGCTATCGGGCTTGTCACACTTTGAGGACCACTTGCTATGGAAGCAATCAGAAGCCTGCGACGACGCCGATGATCCCGAACGCTCGACAAGCGTTTTCGAGAACCATCCCGTATGTCTATCTGGTTTCTTTGGTCTAATGCACAAGCACGAATTGGTCTACCTCACTGAGGACGCGTCGCATGACGCTGTCATCGAACTCATCAACGAAGAAGCATTTGGTCCCGGTCGGTTTACCCGTGCCGCAGCGCGGATTCGCGAGCAGGGCGCGCATGACCGCTCGCTCTCCTTCATCTGCGCAGATGATGGCGAGACGATCGCCTCTGTCCGGATGACGCCGGTGCTGGCGGGTTCCGTCAAGGGGCATCTGCTGGGACCGCTCGCCGTCCGGCCTTCCCACAAGAACCAGGGTATCGGCCGCGAGCTCGTGCGGATCGCCGTCGAAGCCGCCAAGCGCGGGGGGTCGGAAGCGGTGATCCTGGTGGGCGATCCGCCTTATTATGGTCCGCTCGGCTTCGAGAAAGTCGCCTACAACGCGCTCGCTTTTCCGGGGCCGGTCGATCCCAACAGGGTACTCGTCGTGCCGATCGCCGCCGACACGCATGCGCGGCTCACGGGCACGATCGCCTGGCGGGACGCGGACATCCCGGTTGTTGTCTCCGATGAGGAAAATGACGATGACGATTTGCCGTTGAGGGCAATCGCCGGCTAACGCCGCGACTTCCACAAGCCATCTGTCGCTTGCCGGCTGCATCGCGCGGGCATCTGTAAAAAGAAGCCTATCGTCCCGTTTCCATCAGCGGGGCGATAGTTTTTTCTGTAGAAAATAGCGGCTGCGTCCGATGGGAAATTCCGGCAGTTCGCCGAAGATGACATAGCCCTGCCGCTGATAGGCGCGCAGCGCCTGCGGATTGAAAGTGTCGATCCAGGCACCTTGGCAGCCGCGGGTGATCGCTTCCGTCTCCGCTGCTTCCAGCAGCTTTCCCGCCATGCCCTGACCGCGCAGCGTTTCCGGCACGAACAGCCACGCGGTGAACAGCCAGCCCCAGGCCGTATAACCCGAAATGCCGCCCATGGTCTTGCCGCTTTCGTCTCGGATCAGAACGGCGAGCGAGCGGCGCTTGGAAGGGCCGACATCGGCGGCGTTGAAGGCCGTCAATCCTTCGCCGATCGCCGCGAGTTCACTTTCTGACGGGGTGTCGGTCACATCGAGTTGCGGCATCATGTTCACCGTCCTTCGCGCCACCACATTGCGGAGAATGCGAAGAGGAGAGCGGCAAGACCGGCGAAGCCTGCAAAGAGCGGCAGGTTGTTGACGCCCTTCAGGACGGTTTCGTCGGTCATGCGGATGGTCAGGCGTTGGTCGTCGGCGATGCGAACGGCGCCGCGCACCGGTAGGATCGGCGGAACGGTGACGCCGCCGCCAGCGCTGGCAACGCGGGTGACAAGCCCCTTGGTCTTTTCTGCCAGGGGCTTCAGCGTTTCCGTCGTCGAGATCATCGCCTTGAATTCCGGCGCGTCGACGGCGCCGACATGCACCAGCGTCGAAAGATTGCCGCTGGTGATCTGGTAAAGGCCGATTTCGCTCATGTGCTTCTGGGCCTGATAGAGGCCCGGCTGCGCCTGTTTCAACTGCAGGGTCTGCGTCTTGCCGGAGGGCGCTTTGACGGTGACGGGGCCTGGATCGTCGCCGATCGTCTGGCGCGTGACTTCCAGCGTACGGCCGGCGGCGTTTGCCGTCAGTGCCTCTTCCTCCAGAGCCGGTTCCTTCAGCAGCCAATGCGCGATGCGGCGATAGAGCGACACATGCGGTCCGCCGCCTTCATAGCCGCGCGCCCAGAGCCAGCCTTCGTCGGAAAGCAGCATGGCGACGCGGCCTTGGCCGACGCGGTTCAAAACCAGCAGCGGATGGTTATCGGCGCCGACCATCACGGTCTGGCCCTGCGGCTTCTCCACATCGACGCTGCGGAACCAGCGGCCCCAATGCGGCGGCTCGGTGTCCGATCCGTCGAGGCCGCGCGTGACCGGGTGCTTGCGGCCCTGTTCCGACAGGCGCGGATAGAAAGGCTTCTCGATCATCTGGCCGGTCGGCTCTGCCGGGAGGACAGAGGATAGCGGCGTCAGCGCGATCGAATTGCCGGCCGCATGTTCGGGACCGGCGGCCACCAGCAATGCGCCGCCGTTTTCGACATATTGGGCCATGTAATCATAATAAATCGTCGGCAGGACGTTGGGGCGGTCCTGGTAACGGTCGAAGATGATCAGGTCGAAAGAGTTGATCTTGTCGACGAAGAGTTCGCGCGTCGGGAAAGCGATCAGCGACAACTCGTTGATTGGCGTACCATCCTGCTTATCCGGCGGACGCAGGATGGTGAAATGCACGAGGTCGACGGAGGCGTCCGACTTCAGAAGATTGCGCCAGGCGCGCTCGCCGGCATGCGGTTCGCCGGAGACGAGCAGCACACGCATGTTCTGGCGGATGCCTTCGATCAGTTGAACGGTGCGATTGTTGATGGGCGTCACTTCGCCGGGGACTTCGGCGACGGCGAATTCGAGCACATTGTTGCCGGCGCGCGGCACCTTGAAGCTGAAGGGCGTGTCCTGGCCGGGCGTCGCCTGCAGCGTGGCGATCTCGTCGCCATTCATCCTGACGGTGACGGCTGCGGTGCCGCCGGGGCTTTTGCCATCATCGACAACGCGCAACACGAGCTGCTGCTCGTCGTTGACGATGCCGAAGCGAGGCGCGCGCACCACCTCGATGCGACGATCGAACTCGTCCGGCTTACCGGTGATCAGCCCGTGGATCGGTGCGTCGAAGCCGAGTGCCTGATTGACGCCGGGAATATCGTGGATCTGGCCGTCCGTCAGGAAGATCGCACCGCCGACACGGGCGGGCGGCACATCGGCGGTCGCTGACGAGAGCGCAGCGAAGAGGCGTGTCGAAGGCGACTCGGATTCGGCGGGTTCGCGCACTTCGACGATACGCGGCTCGATACGCGGGAATTGCGCCAGCCGATCCTTCAGTGCGGCCAGCGCATCGTCGGTCATCTTGATGCGCTCCGGCGTCTCCTGGCTCGGACTGCGGTCCACGATGACGGGAACGATGGTGGAGAGCTGGTCGCGGTCCTCCTGCATCAATACGGGATTGGCAAGGGCGGCGAGCAGGGCCAATGCCGCCAGCGCGCGGATACCACTGCCGCGCATGCGGCGGTAGATCGCGAGCGCGGCGATGGCAAGCGTCAGCACCGCAAGGGCGGCGAGGATGGGCCAGGGCAGGAACGGGGCGAAACCAATATTCATCTTACTGCCCCAACCGTTCCAGAATATCCGGGATGTGCACCTGATCGGACTTATAGTTGCCGGTCAGCATGTACATCATGATGTTGACGCCGGTGCGGTAGGCATATTCGCGCTGGGTTTCGTCCGGCGGCACGGTCGGCAGCAGCGGCGAGCCATTGTCGTCGGTCGCCCAGGCGCCGGCGAAGTCGTTGCCGGTGATCATGATCGGGGTCACGCCGTCTGACGAAGCGACCGCATGGCCGTCGCCGCGCGTATCCTGCCGCGCCTCGATCCACAGCGGGCTATCGGCGTAGCGGCCGGGAAAGCTGGACAGCAGGTAGAAGGATTTCGTGAGCACATGACCGGCCGGCACCGGCTCTAGCGCCGGAATGTCGAGATTGGCGAGGATCGCCTGCAGCCGCTGGCCGTTCGGGCTCGGCGTGGTGTTGTCGCCCATCGTATCGATAGCGTCGCGCGTGTCGAACAGCACGGTGCCGCCATTGCGCATATAGGCGTCGATGCGGTTGATGGCATCGGTGGACGGCATCGGCGCGGTGGCGGAAATCGGCCAATAGATGATGGGATAGAAGGCAAGCTCATCCTTGCTGAGATCCAAACCGACAGGCGGACCCGGCTCCAGAGTCGTGCGGTAGGTGAGGAAATCGGAGAGGCCGGCAAGTCCACGCTCGGAAATATGATCGACGTCGGATTCGCCGGTGACGACATAGGCAAGATGGGTCTTGTCGAGCCGCTGATAGGTAGTGTCGTCGCCGGGTTTGGAATCGTCGGCCCAGGAATTCGTCGGATGCAGGAAGGCGGCAACCGAGATTGCGAGCAACAGCACGGCGGCACCGCCGGCGATTGTCTTCGTCGATCTTCTGAGACGCGGGAAGGCACCGTTCATGAAAAGCACGATCAGGCTGTCTGCTAGAAGCACCAGGAAGGCAATGGTGAAGAGGATCGGCTTGGCCGACCAAGCCTCGCCGCCGATCAGCCCCTCACGCGTCACGGATACGCCCGCGCCGGAGACATCCAGCGGCTTGAGTTCTGCGCCATCGGGTAGGACGTTGAGCGCTGTAAAGCCCTCTTCCGAGCCATAAAGGCCGGGCGGGTTGTCGAAGTTGGCCGCGATTGCGTCTTTGTTGTTTGGAGTGAGCGGGCGGGCATTGCCGGTCTCGCTCGTCAGCACGCCCTTGGCGGTCAATAGCCGGAATGGCGGCAGCGCTTCGCTGGTCTTCGGGGTGCTTTCGGCCGAGTTGACGCCGCCGGAGCGGGAAAGTTGCACGATACGGCGCAGCATCTCGACGAAATCGCCCGAGATCGGCAGATCGGACCATTCAGGTTCGGCACTGACATGGAAGAGAACGATGCGACCGGCCTGCATCTGCTTTTCGGTCACCAACGGCGTTCCGTCGGCAAGGCTTGCCCAGGTGCGTTCAGCAAGATCGGGTGTGGGCTCAGCTAGCACCTGGCGCTTGATGAGAACATTGGTCGGCTTCGGCATGCCGGCGAAGGGGCCGAAGGAGGGGAAATCGGCAAGCGGCTGTGGCTCGGCCCAGGAGAGCGCGCCGCCGAAGGTGCGCTCGCCCTGGCGCAACGTAACCGGCACCAGCGGATCGTCGGCGGGAGCGGCTGCAAGGCGCGGTCCGGCGAAGCGCACCAGCGTACCGCCGTTCTGGATCCATTGCTGCAACGGCGCGTAGCTTTCCTGCGGCAGGCGGCCGACATCGGCAATGATGATGACGGAGGGATTGCCGGCGAGCAGCTCGGGGATCGACTTCGCCAGATCCGCGCTGTTCGGTTGGACCAGATCGGCATAGGGCTGCAGGGCGCGCTGGATGTAATAGAGCGGCGACAGGATCGGCTGGAACTCGTCGGCCGCCTGTCCGGACAGCAGCGCCACACGGCGACGCTTGAAACCGTCGTCGAGGAGATGCACGGCGCCGGCGCTCGCATGGCGGTCGATGCTGATGCGGGCGAAATCATTGCGCATTTCGAAGGGGGCAGCGATGGTGCCGGTCGCGACCGTCTGGCCGCCGGCGAAATTCAATGAGCCAGCCGCGATCGGCCGACCCTGATTGTCCAGTGCGCTGAGCCCCAGCCGCAGCGGGCTGCTGCCGTTCAGCCGTGTCGCGGTGACAGTCATGTTGTCGGCGGCATTGGTGGCGCCGGTGATTGCCAGTACCTCGTTGCCATCGCTTTGGATCAGCCGCAGATCGCTGGGCTCCAGGGTGGCAAGCTGGTTGACGATATCGTCCTTGTCCCTGCTTTCGGCGCCGTCGGAAAGGAAGGCGATCGTGCCCGGCTTCGTGCCATTCAACGCGGCCTTGATGGCCTGGGCGGCGCGCTGGCGATCAGGCACCAGCGGCCTTGCATTGGCCGCGTGCAGCTTGTCACGGGCGGCGGCAGCGGCGCCCGGCGTGGTGTCGTTGCTCCGATCTGCGGTGAAGGCGATGGAGACGGGGATGCTTTTGGCGTCCGCGTCGTCGATCAGCGCATCGGCCGTCTGCACACGGCGCTCCCAATCGGCGGCACTCGCCCAGCTATTGTCGATGAGCAGCACCAAAGGTCCGCCGCTCGACAGCGTATTGCTCCGCGGATTGAACATCGGATTGGCGATGGCGAGGATGACCAGAGTCGCAAGGATCATACGCAGCAGCGTCAACCACCATGGGCTGCGCGCAGGCGTTTCCTCGCGCTTCAGGATCTTTGCCAGGATACGCAGCGGCGGAAAGACTTCCGCTCTCGGATGCGGCGGCGTCAGGCGCAGCAGCCACCAGATCGCCGGAAGCAGGATCAATGCGCTGAGGATGGCTGGGGAAGCGAAAGCGAAGGAAAGCGCGTTCATGGCTGCCCCCCAAGCGTCGCTTTGGCGGGCATGCCGGAGAGATACATATGCACGGCGACCAACGCTTCCGATGCCAGCCGGTCGGTGCGGTGGCTCACGAAGGTCCAGCCGAGATGACGCAGGGACTGGCCGAGGTTTTCGCGGCGGGCGAGATAGGCGCGCTGGTAATCTTCACGCAGGTTTTCCGCGCGGCCAGCCACCAGCTTCGCGCCGTTTTCCGGATCCGTGAATTCGGTGCGGCCGCTATAGGGGAAGACCTCTTCGGCAGGGTCGGCGACCTCGACCACGTGGCCGCGCAATCCGCGGCGGGCCAGCGGTCCGATCCGGCCCATGACGCTGTCGGCTTCGTCCAGAAAGTCGCCGATCAGCACGATATCGCTCCAGCCGCGGATCATGGTGGTCTGCGGCAGGCCACCTTCGAGCGGCGTGTGCATCAGGGCGGCCGCCAGCCGTTCGGCGGCGTTGCGGGCGGAGACCGGCTCCATGATGCCGGGGCAACCGATCCTTTCGCCGGAACGGGCGAGGATTTCGGCGAGCGCCAGCATCAGCACCAGAGCACGGCCTTCCTTCGAGACATGGCCGTAGGTTGATTTGTACATCATCGACGGCGACATGTCGGCCCAGAGCCAGATGGTGTGGGCCGCTTCCCATTCATGGTCGCGGATATAGGTATGATCGTCACGGGCCGAGCGGCGCCAGTCGATGCGGGACAGGCTCTCGCCCTCGGTATAGGGGCGGAATTGCCAGAAATTTTCGCCGATGCCGCGCTTGCGCCGGCCATGCCAGCCGGCAATCACGGTGTTGGCGATGCGCTTGGCTTCGACAAGGCAATCCGGCACGAGGGCAGCACGGCTGCGGGCTCGGGAGAGGGCATCATTGCCTGGGGTCGGGCTGACGATCTGTCCGATGGATGCCACGCGCTATACTCTCCTTGACATCCTGGGTTACGATCTCGATCGCTTGATCAACCCGGCAATCACGTCTCGTACCGACATGCCGTCTGCGCGGGCAGCAAAGGTCAGCGCCATGCGATGCTCCAGCACCGGCTCGGCCAGGGCGTGCACATCGTCGAGCGACGGCGCAAGCCGGCCTTCATAAAGCGCACGGGCGCGGGCGCAGAGCATCATTGCCTGGCCGGCGCGCGGGCCAGGACCCCAGGCGACATGCTTGTCTGTCGCTTCATTGCCTTGGCCGGGGCGCGCGGAACGCACCAGGGACAGGATGGCGTCGACGACGCCGTCGCTGACGGGCATCTGGCGGATCAACTTCTGGATTTCCATCAAGCGCGCGGCATCGATCACGGCATGAGGCGTCGCTTCGCTGAGGCCGGTGGTTTCAAGCAGGATCTTGCGTTCGTCGGCAAGCTCCGGATAATCGACATCGACCTGCAGCAGGAAGCGGTCGAGCTGCGCCTCCGGCAGCGGATAGGTGCCTTCCTGTTCCAGCGGGTTCTGGGTTGCCAGGACATGGAACGGCGCAGGCAAATCGTAGCGCTGCCCGGCGATGGTGACATGATACTCCTGCATGGACTGCAGCAGCGCCGATTGCGTGCGCGGCGAAGCGCGGTTGATTTCGTCGGCCATCAGCAATTGCGCAAAGACCGGCCCCTTGACGAAGCGGAAGGAGCGGCGACCGGTCTCATCCTGGTCCATGACTTCCGAGCCCAGGATGTCGGACGGCATAAGGTCCGGGGTGAACTGGACACGGTTGGCGGCGAGGCCGAGAACGGCGCCGAGCGTGGTCACCAGCTTGGTCTTGGCGAGGCCGGGCACGCCGACGAGCAGAGCATGACCGCCGGCCAGCACGGCAAGAAGCGTGTTCTCCACGACGCTTTCCTGGCCGAAAATGACCTTGGAGACTTCGGCGCGTATGGAGGCGATATCTTTCAACGCCTGTTCGGCGGATGCGATGATGGCCTGGTCGTCGAGGCTCGTTTCGGTCGATTTGATCATGCCCATTTGCGTCTCCAACGGCAGAAAAACGGTACGCGCGATTCGCAGACCTTACACATTTGCCCCATAATCAATAGAACTTATCGCCATGAAGATAGCTGACAAGCACGTTTCGAATGACTATCTCGTGAGAGGCGGTCGTATTCGTAACTAAGCACAAACCGGGACGGAAGAATGGCAACCGAGGAAATCAGAGCGGCGAGCGATGCGGCAAGTCTGGCTGCGCTGATTTCGCGCGCGGCCGGAGATGCCGGCGGACGCAAGAAGAGCCTGCCGCCCGTCGATCGCTGGAATCCGCCATTTTGCGGCGATATCGACATGGAAATCCGTGCTGATGGCACCTGGTTTTACATGGGAACGCCGATCGGCCGTGCGCCACTGGTCCGGCTGTTTTCGACGGTGCTGCGCAGGGATGCGGATCAAAAGACCTATCTCGTTACGCCTGTGGAAAAGGTCGGTATCCGCGTCGTCGACGCGCCCTTCATCGCCGTCGAAATGAGCGTGACCGAGCGCGAAGGCAAGCGGGTACTAACGTTCCGCACCAATGTCGGCGACGTTGTCGAGGCGGGCAGGGAGCATCCGATCCGTTTCGTCATCCGCGGCGAGAACGACGAGCTGAAGCCCTATCTCCATGTTCGCGGCCGTCTGGAGGCGCTGGTGACGCGCGCGGTGATGTATGATCTTGTCGAGCTCGGCGAGACCGTTGTGATCGCGGGGCGCGAGATGTTTTGCGTGCGTTCGGGCGGCACGATCTTTCCAGTCATGCCGGTCGCCGAATTGGACGCGTTGACGCGATGAGCGAATTCCCGCTTTATTCCGCCGCCGAGTTCCGGCGCCGTGCGCTCAATCAGAGCGGCGGTCCGATCGAGCTTGCGTGGCGCGACCATGGCGACCACGCGCTCAATCGGGACACCATTTTGCAAGTCGAAGGCCTGAAGCTGCGCGATGCCGCAGTGCTGGTGCCCGTGGTGGACGATGGCGACGACGCCAATGTCATCTTCACGCTGCGCACCTCGACATTGCGCAAACATTCCGGCCAGATCGCCTTTCCCGGCGGCACCATCGACCCGGAGGATGCTTCGCCGGAAATGGCAGCGGTTCGCGAGGCGGGCGAAGAGATCGGATTGGCGGATGTTTTCATCGAGCCGGTGGCTCGGTTGCCCTATTATCTGGCTGCGACCGGCTTCCGCATCACGCCGATCCTCGCCGTGGTCAAGCCCGGCTTCGAACTGGCTCTCAATCCCACCGAAGTCGAGGATGCTTTCGAAGTGCCGCTCTCCTTCCTCATGAATCCCGGCCATCATGTGACCGACAGCATGGTCTGGCAGGGGATGGAGCGACATTTTTACCGCATGCCCTATGGCCCGCGTATGATCTGGGGCATTACCGCCGGCATTGTCCGCACGCTTTACGAAAGGCTCTATTCATGACCTCCATTGCTGGTGAGGCCTGGTTCCAGGACGGAGCGCTGCAGCGGGTGCTGGCACTGTTGAACGCCGATGGCGGCGAGGGGCGTGTCGTCGGCGGAGCTGTGCGCAACAGCCTGCTCGGGCTACCGGTAGCCGATATCGATATCGCCACGACATTGCTGCCCGAGACCGTCGTAGAAAGGGCCGTTGCCGCCGGCATCAAGGCGGTGCCGACGGGCATCGCGCATGGGACGGTGACGCTGGTCATCGACGGAAAGCCTTTCGAAATCACTACCTTGCGGCGCGATGTTGAAACGGACGGCCGGCGTGCGCGGGTGGCTTTCAGCGATGATTGGCAGGCCGATGCCGAGCGGCGCGATCTCACGATCAACGCGCTCTATGCCTCTGCCGATGGCGCAGTCGTCGATATGATCGGCGGGCTTGCCGATCTGGAACGCCGCAATATCCGTTTCATTGGCGATGCGGCGACGCGGATTGCCGAGGATCATCTGCGGATCCTGCGTTTCTTTCGCTTTTTCGCCTATTACGGCAGCGGAAGACCGGATGCGGACGGATTGCGCGCCTGCGCGGCCGCGCGCTCGAAGATCGCGGCGCTTTCGGCCGAGCGTGTCTGGTCGGAGATGAAGAAGCTGCTTGCGGCCAAAGATCCAGGCCGGGTGTTGCTCTGGATGCGGCAGGTCGGCATTTTGACCGAGGTGCTGCCGGAAACCGAGAAGTGGGGCATCGACGCCATTCCCGCGCTTATAGCGACAGAACAGGCGCTCGGCTGGGCGCCCGATCCGCTGCTGCGGCTGGCCGCCATTGTGCCGCCGGATGCCGCGAGGCTGGCAAAGCTTGGCGAACGGCTCAAGTTGTCGAAGGCCGAAGCGGGCTATTTGCAGGACTGGGCGAATGCGCCCGGCATCAAGGACGATGTGTCTGAAGCAGCCTTTAATCGTTTGCTCTACCGCCATGATGCACCCGGCATTGCCGCGCGCCTGAAACTGGCGCTTGCCGTTGCTCGGGGCAAGGCGGAAGGCGATTTCGAGGAGATGGCGCGCGCTGCACGGCTCGGTAAATTGCTGGAGCGGACGGCACGCTGGAAGAAGCCGGTCTTTCCGGTCAATGGCGCAGATGCGCTTGCCGCCGGCGTTGGCGCAGGGCCTCGTGTCGGCGATATCTTGGGTAAACTCGAGCAGCAATGGGTCGACAGCAATTTCGCTATGGACCGGGCGGCTCTTCTCGCCCGGCTCAAGGAACTGATCGAGTCCTGATGCTTATGGTCCAATGATCAGGCGGCGCTTGCTTCGTCGCGAATGCGGGCCTTGATGTTGTCGACCATGTTTTCGCGGATGATCGTCTCGCCATGGGCGTTGCGCATGTGCTCGACAGCGCGGCGAACCACTTCGGCATCATCATTGGCCCGAGTGTGCCAGTCGCAGCCGGGCACCAGAGTACCACATTCGAACAGTCGCATATCTGCCTCCTGATATTTTGACGCCATAAAAGACTTCACGCCACAAACGGCCTGAAGGTCAAAACGCAAAAGGTGGGGAAAGGTTTCGGACGTCCGGCAGGGCCTCCACCCTGCCGGACGATGTTCCGGTATATCAATCCGGCATGGCCCAGGATTTGAAGCAATCCGAAGATTGATACTTCGGAATGGGCGCTTGTCTTGCCGGGCGATCGGATACGATGCGGGCGACGTCGCTTGGCGACTTGCCTGCCAATTGCATTCTGACCTGCTCGATGAAGCAGGAGAGTGGCAGATCCGACCCGCTTCTGATCCTCATGTCTTCAGCCAGCCGCACGACGAATTCCGGCGTATCGACTGCCCGCGAAAGTTTTCGGTCATTCGCGGTTTCTGCCACTTGATTCTGTACTGCCATTACAACCTCCTCCGATTGAAACGAGCATTACCTAACCTCGGTACTCCTCCGAACTAATTCAAGGGTTTTCTTTTATTAGCATTTGCCATTCTAGGGCCAACGCACGACGGGTGGCAAGGACGATAAGATCGACTCTACGTTGCCCCCTGTCTTCAACCCAAATATTGTACCCCTATCGTAGAGTAAATTGAACTCCACATAGCGTCCGCGACGAATTAATTGTTCGTCACGATCCTCCTCGGACCATACTTCATTGAAGTTCGAGCGCACGATCCGCGGATAGACCATCGAAAAGGCACGCCCGACATCGCGCGTGAAGGCGAAATCGGCGTCCCAACCACCTGCTTCCTCCCCAGAATGCAGCCAGTCGAAGAAAATGCCGCCGATGCCGCGCGGCTCATTGCGATGCTTCAAATAAAAGTAATCGTCGCACCAGGTCTTATAGCGCTGATAATCTGCAACCGTATGACGATCGCAAACAATCTGCATCGCGCGATGGAAGAGGACGCTGTCGGCATCCTCCTGTGTGCGGCGCCGGTTGAGCACCGGCGTCAGGTCGGCGCCGCCGCCGAACCAGTGGCTGGTCGTCACCACCATCCGCGTATTCATATGCACGGTCGGGACATTCGGGTTGACGGGGTGGGCGATCAGTGACAGGCCGGAAGCCCAGAAGCGCGGATCTTCCTCGGCGCCCGGAATCTGACTGCGGAAATCGGGCGAGAATTCGCCGTAAACGGTGGACGTATGCACGCCGACCTTTTCGAAGACACGGCCTTCCATGATCGACATGCGTCCGCCGCCGCCTTCACCATTCTCCCGCAGCCAATCCTTGGCGACGAAACGCCCCGGCTCCTGAGCGGAGAGGGGGCCGGCAAGCTCGTCTTCCAACTGTTCGAACTGGGCGCAGATCGCGTCCCGCAGGCTTTCAAACCAGCCCTTTGCCGCTTCTTTCTTCTCTTCGATGTCCTCGGGTAGTCCCTTGGGAAGTTCCGGTCGTTCCATGCATGCTCTCCGGCGATGCGGGCCGCTATAGGCCCGCGATTCTCGTAAGGTCGATTCCCGGTTTGAATATCAGCATCATCGCATCGTCACCAGCGCGCTGGGCTCGCCGGAGAATCGACTCGCAAATTGCCAAATGCGGTATTATCTTCCCTCTCGAAGGCGAGGTTTCATGATGAAGATACCCGGACCGCCGCCCCTTGACGGGTTGAGACGCAGAATATCACGTTACCGGCAGGAAGCGTCCGCCGGCGGGAAAAGTGATTTTGTCCGCGAGACTTTTTGTCTCAGCCGCCCGGAAGCGCGCGCCAAGGCGCGCGAGTGGTTCGATGAATTTCCGAAAGCCGCCTATTGGACCGAAGTCGAAAGCTGGCGGCAGGTGGAAGGCGATCGCATCGAATTCACCATGCGACGCCTGCCGTCCGCCGATTGAATCGGCGGAATGTCTTCAGGCGGTCGAACGCTGGCAATTGATCATCCACGGCACGCCGAATTTGTCGACCAGCATGCCGAAACGCTCTGCCCAGAAGGTTTCATCGATCGGCATGGTCACCGTGCCGCCCTCCTGCAGCGCCGCAAACAGTTTCTCCGCTTCTTCCGCCCTGTCAATTTGAACGGAGATCGAAAAACCGTATTTCTTGCCGGTTTCACCCGGCCTGCCGTCAGAAGCCATCAAGACCGCATCGCCGACCGTCAGCCGCGCATGCATGACTTTCTCGCGCCAGTGCTCCGGCGTTTGGCTCGCCACATTCGGATGGCTGTAGTCCATGATAGTGAGTTCACCGCCAAGGCATTGGTGGTAGAACTCGAGGGCTTGCCGGCAATCGCCGTCAAAGATCAGATAGGCATCCAGACGCATGACGTTTCCTCCATCTGTCATCTGAGAATGCCCTACAACATAGGCTTCTAAAGTGGCGATAATGTAATGCCGGGGAAATCTCTGTATTGCTGAGCGAAATCAAAACACAAGGATGGGGAGGTCGAAGCGGCTATTGCGTGTTTCGCAACCGGCTCTCGATCAGCAGCCCGCTTTCATCCAGGATCGGATGCGCCACCGAGACGATGTGGGCATTGATGCGCTTCAGGTCGCGCAGCATGTCGAGGTGCAGCGAGCTGGTCTGCAGGCTGTCGACACGGCCGTCGCGCAGGCGTTCGAGGTGGCGCTCGGAGGATTGCTTCTCTAGCCGGCGAACGTCGACCTTCACCTCCATGAGTTGGCGGGCGAGGTTGAAATCGCGGGTGACGAAGATGGTCTGGGCGATGCGCAGATTATCGATCGTCAGCTTGAAAAGGCTCTGCAGCTCCTGATAGCCATCGTCGGAGAAGGTCAGACCTTTGCCGATCTTTTTCGCCACCTGTTCGGCCAGACCCTTTTCGATGATGTCGCCGATATGTTCGAGGTTGATGGCATAGTCGATGATGACGATCGAGCGGCGGCCGTTTTCGTCGTCCAATCCTTCGCGCCCGAGCTTGGAGAGATAGATCTTCACCTCCTGCTGGATCCGGTCGACGCGCTTCTCCAGAACCGCAATTTCCTTCAGAGGCGTCAGATCATTGTTGTTGAAGGCGTTTTCCGTGCGGATCAGCATGCGCTCGATGAGGTCGCCGACGCCCAGAACCTCGCGCGTCGCACTGGCAAGTGCGACGACTGGCGTGTTGAGCGCGTTATGATCGAGAAATTTCGGTCCGTCGTCGGCCTGCGGATCGTTGGCCACGAGCCGCTGCATTGTTTTCGACAGGAAGGACGAGAAGGGCCAAGCGCAGAGCGCGAGGGCGATATTGAAGAGCAGATGGACGTCGACGGGCAGCTTGGCCGGCGAAAAATGCAGGGCTTGCAGCCACGCGCCGATATAGCCCGCAAAGGGCAGAACGATGAGGCACCCGATGGTGCGCACGATCAGATTGCCGAGCGTCACCCGCCGCGCAGTGGCAGGGCCGGAGAGGGTGGCCATGACCGGCGGGATCGCGCCGCCGAGATTGGCGCCGAGCACGAGTGCGACTGTCAGGGCCGGAGAAAGGATGCCAGTCGAGGCGAGCGACAGGATCAGCACGACCATGGCAAGGCTGGACGACGAAACGAAAGCGAGCACGGCTGAAAAGATCAAAGCCACGGGCAGGGCGCCGTCGAGCAGCTCAATAAAGGCGGCAAGCGCCGGCGATTGCCGCATCGGCGCAGTGGCAAGGCTCAGCAATTGCAGCGACAGCAGCATGAGGCCAATGCCGATCAGCGCCGCACCGGCGCCTTGTTTGGCGGTGGACGAGCGGCGATAGAGCACGATGCCGACGAGAACGAGCAGCGGCGACAGCCATTCGATACCGGTCGCGACGATCCAGGCTGTCACGGCGGTACCGACATTGGCGCCGAGCAACACGATCTGCGCCATGCTCGGCAAGACAAGCTCGCGCTCCACGAACGAGGCGATCATCAGCGCCGTTGCGGTCGAGCTCTGCAGTGCCACCGTCGCCACGAAACCGGAGGTGAAGGAGCGGAGCCCGCTACGCGTGCCGCTGGCAAGACCGGTTCTGAGTTTGGCGCCGAAGGCGCGTGATACACCATCCTTTACTTGCGCGAGGCCGAACAGCAGCAAAGCAACGGCGCCGAACAAATTGATCATCACGATGGTGGATTCCATTTCGTCTTTTTATGTCTTTCTCATGCCATCGTGTTTTCAGCAATTATCGGAAATCAAGCATAAGCTTCTGAAAAGGCATGATTTTCAGTGCTTTTTCCTGTCCGATGAACGGGCGGCGATTTGATTGCCGGCTAAATATAATATGCCTCTTATGGCCCGCGCTTCAACACTGCGAGCGACATATCTGAACAATATTTGCGGAGCGCCTGATTTTAATGCGGCTTCGGCGGCTGCATTTCACCGGATCGGTCGGTTTTTCTCGGCGGGATGTCGGGCAACGTTTTTTCAGAGAAGGCTTCTTTCACCTTATCGATCGTTGCGGGCCGCCGCGTCGTGCGCTCCGAAGACCGTGGGACGGTGGTTTCGGCTTTCGACGCCTCCGGCTCGGCCACCACATGCAGGGTCGGCGCCGCTTCAGACTCCTGCGAAATCGTGGCATCGGCCAAGATCTCTTTCAGCACTCTGGTGACAGGCAGGTGGCCAGCCAAATCCGTGTTGGTGTGGTGCCAGGCATGCGGAATGTGCTGATCGGTCGAAATGAATGGTCTGGAGTTCATCTCGCCGAACCAGTCCCATTCGCCGATGATATCGACGACATCAGTAAAGATCGGTGGCATGGCGATGCGGGTGCCGATAGTGACGATCTTCAATCTCTTCGCCAACGTCTCGGCGCGGACTTGATCCTGCTTGTAGAGGTCGTGAAGGGCGGCCGAAATAACCAGATTGCCTTTCGAGTGGCCGGCCAGCAGGCGGAAGGAGAAGCGGGGGTCGGCAAGAAGCGCACGCACAGTCCTGGTATCGAGGCTGGTGCGCGAGGCCGTTTCGCCATCATTCTTGTCGGTGGCTCCGAATTTCGGCCGCCCAGCAAAATCGTCCAGCATTTCGAAGACCGGTCGTAGACCCCTCAGATGGCCGAAGAAGAAGTGGCCGCCAAAAGCCTCGGTGACGATGTCGGCCAGGCCATATCCGGAGACGACGACGGCGACCGGCGCGCCGATCGCGTCAGCGACATTGCGGGCGAAGGCGGCCGCACCAAGGGCGGAGCCACCGATGCCCGCGATGGCCAGTGCCGGGGCATTGCCGCCGCCGCGAAGCGCGAACTCCTCCAGCGTTTCGCAGAGTGTGATCGCAGCCCCGCCGCTCGGCGGCACGATCATGATCGAGCCTTCAGCCGCAAGCGAGCCGCTGAGGTAGAAGGCCTCATCCGGGGTGATGACCTTGACGTCATAAAACAGCGCGTCGAGCGCAGTGTTGCGCTGGCGAAGAGCTTCCAGGGTGAGATTGCGTAGCGGCGAGCGCTGTAGCCGCTCGGGGAGGCTGAGGGTGCGCGCGAATTGAGTGAGGGTGAGCGTGAATGCCGTCTGGAACATGGGTCACCTCGCCAAAGCTGCCGTTAGGTTAGGTAAAGCATTCCAGAAAAAGCTTCTCACACTTTACCCGACGTGCCAACGACAATTGGCCGTCGTGGCACCCAGATTTGCCGCGACATTTACGACCAGTTCGTCTGCCGCAGCGCCTCACCCGAAATCATCGCCGCGGACATGGCGACATTGATCGAGCGCTGTCCGCCAACCATCGGGATCAGGATGCGGCCATCGGCCTTTTCATGCACATGATCGGGCACGCCGGCGCTCTCTCGGCCGAAGAGCAGGATGTCGTCTTTGCGAAAGGCGAAATCCGTATAGCGTTCGGCTGCTTTGGTGGAGGCGAGCACCAAACGCCGCCCGCTTTCCGCCCACCAGGCTTCGAAACGCTCCCAATTGACATGCCGCGTCAGCGCGACGGCGGCGAGGTAATCCATGCCGGCGCGCTTGAGATTGCGATCCGATATGTCGAAACCTGCCGGCTCGATGATGTCGACGCCAAGGCCGAGGCAAGCGGCGAGTCGGAGGATCGTGCCGGTGTTGCCGGGAATGTCGGGCTGATAGAGGGCAATGCGCAGCGAAGTCATATTCTGCAACTAACGAAATTGCCGAGAGTTGTCTTCGCTTTTTGTCGAATCCCCCTGGTTTCCGTGATGTCCTCATCAGGAGAATTGAAGATTCCGGCGTGTTTTTAGGCACATTTCGCTTTTCAACGCGATCAATGCACGGTAAAACACAACCGCTCTACAACTTGCGACAGAGGAGGCTCAGATGAATAATTTGTTTGTGATGATGCGCCTCCCGGCCGTGATCCCATGGCGATGATACAGGCGCTTTAAGGCGCGTTTTGCAAGTTTCCCCCTTTTGATTCATTGCGCGGCCGATAGGGCCTCGTTCTTTCATCACCCGGCCACCATATCAGCCTGCGGTCCCTTTAGACGCGGAAGTGGTAGCCGAAGGGTCGAGTCTTTGGAGCATTTCATGTTTGGCTGGTTCGAACAGCGACTAAACCCTTTTCCGAGCGAAGTGCCGGACGTCCCGCCGCGGGGTCTCTTTGCCTTCTGCTGGCATTATACCAAGCCGGCCGCGCCCTGGCTGATCGCTATGGCCGTTCTCACTATGCTGATCGCCATCGGCGAAGTGGCTTTGTTCCAGTTCCTGGGCGCTATCGTCGATTGGCTGTCGCATGCGGACAAGGCGACATTCCTGCAAACGGAGTGGCATAAGCTCTTCTGGATGGGCGCGATGGTGCTGGTCGGCCTGCCGCTGGCGGCCGTGCTCGATTCCATTATCATGCACCAGGTGCTGCTCGGCAATTATCCGATGATTGCCCGCTGGCAGATGCATCGCTTCCTGCTGCGCCACAGCATGACCTTCTTTGCTAACGAGTTCGCTGGCCGCGTCGCCACCAAGGTGATGCAGACATCGCTTGCCGTGCGCGAAGCGGTGATGAAGATCCTCGATGTCTTCGTCTATGTCGTCACCTATTTCCTGTCGATGATCCTGGTCATCGCTGCAGCGGACTGGCGGCTGATGCTGCCGATCCTGGCGTGGCTCATAATCTATGTCGGCATCGTCAGCTATTTCGTGCCGCGACTGCGCAAGATCGCAGCCGCTCAGGCCGATGCACGCTCTACGATGACGGGGCGGGTGGTCGACAGCTATACGAACATCGCGACGGTGAAGCTGTTTTCGCATGCGGGCCGTGAAGAGGGCTATGCCAAGGCCGGCATGAGCGAATTCCTGCAGACCGTCTACGGGCAGATGCGCAAGGTGACGCTGTTCTACATCGCGGTTTACGTCAACAACTGCGTGGCTTTGTTCGTCATCTCGGCACTGTCGATCTGGTTCTGGCTGAGCGGTTCAATCTCGATCGGCGCCATTGCCATCGCCATCGGGCTTGCCATGCGCGTCAACGGCATGTCGCAATGGATCATGTGGGAAGTCTCGGCGCTGTTCGAGAACATCGGCACGATCTATGACGGTATCGAGATGCTGACGAAGCCGCATGACATCGTCGACGTGCCGGCAGCTCCCGCGATCACGGCCAAGCAGGGGGCGATCCACTTCGATCATGTCCGCTTCCATTACGGCAAGGCCAAAGGTGTCATCGACAATCTGACTTTCGATATCCAGGCGGGTGAGAAGGTTGGTCTCGTCGGCCGCTCCGGCGCTGGCAAGACGACACTGATGAACCTGCTGCTGCGTTTCTACGATCTCGAAAACGGGCGCATCACCATCGATGGCCAGGATATCGCCAAGGTGACACAGGATAGCCTGCGCTCGCTGATCGGTGTGGTGACGCAGGACACATCGCTGCTGCATCGCTCGATCCGCGACAACATCGCCTACGGTCATCCGGAGGCGACCGATGCGGAGGTGATCCAGGCGGCCAAGCGCGCCAATGCCTGGGAGTTCATCGAAGGGCTGTCGGATATGCAGGGCCGCACGGGGCTCGACGCCCAGGTCGGTGAGCGCGGCGTCAAGCTTTCCGGCGGCCAGCGGCAGCGTATCGCGATTGCCCGCGTCTTCCTGAAGGACGCGCCGATCCTGGTGCTGGACGAGGCGACCTCGGCGCTCGATTCCGAAGTGGAAGCGGCGATCCAGGAAAACCTCTTCGCGCTGATGCAGGGCAAGACGGTAATCGCCATCGCCCACCGGCTGTCGACGCTGACCGAGATGGACCGCCTCATCGTGCTGGACAAGGGCCGCATCATCGAGACGGGCACCCATCACGATCTGGTCCAACACGGCGGCATCTATGCCGACCTTTGGAACCGGCAGTCCGGCGGGTTCCTGGCGGATCACGAAGAGGCCGAGGCGGCCGCGGAATGAGAAGAGGGGCGGGCTTCGGGCTCGCCCTTTTTTGTTGAGGCTATTTATTGCTGAGATCTGGCTGAAAGAGGTTACGGGCCATCCCTGCGGCGGTTCCCACTATGTCAAATGTTGTGTCGTTTGACCGTTAGTTCAAATCCAAGCGATTGCATTACTGCAAGGACGGACTTCAGCGTCGGGTTGCCATCCGATGCGAAGGAGCGGTAGAGCGCTTCCCGCGCCTTACCAGTCTCTTTCGCTATTCCAGTCATGCCTTTTGTGCGGGCGACGACGCCGAGCGCATGGGCGATATATCCTGCGTCACCGCTTTCAAAGGCGTCCCTCATGAATTCATCGACGGCGTCGTTGGAAGTCAGCGCCTCTGCGGGATCGTACGGGATTAATTTCTCAGGCATCAAATTCGTCCGCATTTTTGGCGAGCATTTTCGCTTGTTCGATATCCCTGGCTTGGCTGCTCTTATCGCCGCCACACAGGAGGATAATGATCTCTCCGCCGCGTTGAACAAAATAGACTCGGTAGCCCGGTCCGTAATGGATACGCATTTCATTCACGCCGTCGCCGACCGGTTTGATGTCTCCCATAAGACCAAATGCTAAGCGGGAAAGTCGTGCAGCAATCGCCGCTCGAGCGCGCTCATCCCGAAGCCGGCGTTCCCAGCGTTGATAAGTAACTGTCTGGAGTATGCGAAGCATGGAGCGTCCGTAATATATAAATCACAATAGTATGAGTATCAAGCTGAAATAGACATGGTTCTGAATTCCGACTCATTGGTGACTTTGTACTGCAGCCTCCAATTGTGGAACATGACAAAAATATAAGATTCCATAACCACTCACTTTCCTTTGCTCCCCCGGTGAAACCTCCTATATCGCTGGGATGCTGATCCGTTCCGTCTATCGCCTGTTCGAAACCTGGATTGATCCCTACTACCGCACTGGCGATCTGCGTCCGCCGCGGTCGCTTTGGGCTTTCATCTGGTATTATGTCGGCCAGGCGAAGGGGCCGTTTTTGGCGATGGCGGCGCTCGGCGGCGCGGTGGCGGTGCTGGAGGCGGCGCTGTTCTGGTTTGTCGGGCATCTCGTCGACATCCTGGACAAGGTGCAGCCGGGCGCGGGCTGGGCAGGGTTGCTGTCAGGCCACGGTGGCGCGCTGCTCGGCATGGTTTTCGTCGTGCTGGTCGTCCGTTTCGTTGTGGTCAGTCTCGGGGCGCTGGTCGAGGAGCAGGTGGTTGTGCCCGGCTTTCTCAATCTCGTGCGCTGGCAGGCCTATGTACATGTCGCGCGCCAGTCGGTGAGCTTCTTCCAGAACGATTTCTCCGGCCGCATCGTCACCAAGGTCTGGTCGGCGGGGCAGTCGACGGGCGATCTCGTCGTGTCGCTGCTGCAGGTGGTCTGGTTCATCATCATCTATGCTGCCTCGACCATAGCGCTGGTCGGCGGGCTCGATTGGCGCCTTGCGCTGGTGATCGCGGTCTGGATCGGTATCTTTTCACTGCTCGCCCGCTATTTCGTGCCGCGCATCCGGCGCCATGCGCGCAACGCCGCCGAGGCGTCGTCGATGTTGAACGGCCGCATGGTCGACACCTATGCCAATATCCAGACGCTGAAACTTTTCGGCCGCGAGGAGCAGAACGACGATTATATCCGCAACGGCTTCGATCACTTCCAAGGCGCCGTCATGCCGTTCACGCGGCTTCTGACCGGCGTGCGCTCGTCGCTGGCGCTCCTGTCCGGGGTGATGATCACGACGATTGCGGCGCTCGCCATCCACCTCTGGCTCGCCGGCGAGATTTCCACCGGCGGCGTCGCCTTCACGCTCAGCATGGTACTGCGGCTCAATATGCTCTTCGGCCGCATGATGGCGCAGTTCAATGCGATCATGCGCAATCTCGGCACGATCCAGAATTCTGCTGAGATGATCTCCGAGCCGATCGGCCTGGTCGATCGTCCGGGCGCCAGAGACCTGCAGATTGTCCGTCCGGAAATCCGCTTCGAGCGCGTGAGCTTCCACTATGGTCGCGGCAGCGGCGTCATCGACGATTTTTCGTTGACGGTCCGTGCCGGCGAGAAGGTCGGCATTGTCGGTCGCTCCGGTGCCGGCAAGACGACGCTCGTCAATCTGCTGCTGCGTTTCTATGATCTCGAAGGCGGGCGCATCCTGATCGATGGCCAGGATATCGCCACGGTGCGGCAGGAGTCGCTGCGTGGAGAGGTTGGCATGGTGACGCAGGACACTGCGCTGCTCAATCGTTCCATTCGCGACAATATCCTCTTTGGCCGTCCGGAGGCGAGCGAGGAGCAGATGGCACAGGCGACCCGGCGGGCGGAGGCGGACCAGTTTATTGTGACGCTGGAGGATCAGAAGGGCCGCAAGGGCTATGCCGCCCATGTTGGCGAACGGGGGGTCAAATTATCCGGTGGCCAACGCCAGCGCATCGCGATTGCCCGCGTCATGTTGAAGGACGCGCCGATCCTGGTGCTGGATGAGGCGACGTCGGCGTTGGATTCCGAGGTCGAGGCGGCGCTACAGTCCAATCTGGAAGCATTGATGGAGGGCAAGACGGTGCTCGCGATCGCACATCGCCTATCGACCATCGCCAAGCTCGACCGGCTGATCGTCATCGACAAGGGCAGGATCATTGAAGAGGGCGCCCACGACGAACTGATTGCCCGGGGCGGTCTCTATTCAGAACTATGGGCGCGTCAGTCCGGCGGCTTCATAGCAGCCGAAGCCGAGTAGTTCCCGCACAAGCTTGCGCAAAATCAAAGCGTTATTTCGAAACGCTGAATTCCGTCATCAGCCCGAAATGGTTCGATCCCATGGCATCGGGTATCTGCTGTACGGATTTCAGCCGCAGCGGGGCGCGCGCGAAAACATGATCGATGGAGATGCCATAGCCGCCGGCTATGATCGGCCAGGTGGCGGGTTCAGGGAAGGCGTGGCGTAGACTGGTGTCATTGAGGAAGGCCCGCATATCGGGTGCAATGACCGAGGCGTTGAAATCGCCGGCAAGGATCAGCGGCCCCTGAACATCCTTTAGGATCGGACCGAGGATATCCAACTCTATTTCATGAAACTCGTCGAAATAGGGTTTACTGAGATGAGCGGAGGCAAAGTTGACCGGCTGACCGTCCATATCGATGGTCGCCAGCACAAAACGATTGTCCCAGAGGCTGCCGAGACTGCGCATTACCTGCGTCTGGAACGGCCGTTTCGACAGCAGTAGGGAATCGCAATCGGTGGTCATGATGCCGCAGCCGATATAGTTGGGATAGACTTTGGTTATCCGCTTCAGTTCCGATTGGATCGGGCCGGCCTCGAAGATTTCCACGACATCGGCTTTCGAGTTGACGATGAGATCAGCGATCCGTGCGCCGTTTTCGAAGTTACTGTCTTCAATATTGAAAGAGAGTAGGGTGAAGCTCTTGCTCTCATCGGCGACTGCCGGCGGGTTCATCGGAGGCGAGGCGGCGTATTCGCGCAGCATCACGACGGAATGGACGGTAAGCCCGGCACCGACAGCCAGCAGGAAAACCGCATACCAATGCCGCTTGAAGAGAAGGGCGAGCAGGGCAAGCGCGATGCCGAAAAGGCTGATGTGGGTCTGCAGGCTTTCAAAGAAGGCGAGCAGCCAGAGATCGGTTACATAACGCGCCGCAAGGATGGCCAGCGCCAATGTGGCAAGGACGCATAGAACGCAGTAGATCGTGTGTCTCATAGTCATGTCCTCAGCCGTATTCGTCGGTGGCTTTGAGAGCGGCGGCGGCATCATAAAGGCACACAAGTCACTGCTTAAATCCACTCGGATTTAAGGAGTAGGAAGTAAGACTTAGCATCAATCAATCGTCAGGATGCGGTCGACTATGTTGCAATGCAGCATTGAAATCGCCGTTTCTTTCGCGGTGCATTGCGAAAAACTATTATGCATATCTGATGATATTTCATGTGCTTACGCCTGCTTAAGCGATGGCGTGGATTCTAAGTCCGGCGCTTGCGGCTAAATAGTGCAGTTTTCCCGCGACATTGTGCCCCCACCCCTTGCCAAGACTGGACATAATTTGCGATCAAGCTTAGAACGCGGCGGGTTACGGAGGAATCTATGGCGGAATTATGGTCGCGTTGATTCGTCGTTAGTGAGGGGGTACCGCAGCGCCTAGCTGCGGGTTTTGCGGAAGAGGATGGTCCGGCATTGAGCGAGCATACTACGACAGGTGAAACCACGGGCGAGCCGACTCGCCGAGATTTCCTTTATCTGACGACGGGCATGGCTGGCGCAGTAGGCGCCGTCGCGGTCGCCTGGCCGTTTATCGACCAGATGCGGCCGGATGCCTCGGCGCTCGCTCTTGCTTCCATCGAAGTCGACGTCTCGAGCCTGGAACCCGGCATGTCGATGACGGTGAAATGGCGCGGCAAGCCGGTCTTCATCCGCAATCGCACGCAGAAGGAAATCGACGATGCGAAGGGTGCGCAGATCTCTGATCTGAAGGACCCGGTTGCCCGCAATGCCAATCTCCCGGCCGATGCGCAAGCCACCGATGTGGCCCGTTCGGCCGGTGATGGGAAGGAGAACTGGCTTGTCATGGTCGGCGTCTGCACGCATCTCGGCTGTATACCGCTCGGTCAGGCGGGAGAATATGGTGGCTGGTTCTGTCCCTGCCACGGTTCGGTCTATGATACCGCCGGTCGCATCCGCCATGGGCCTGCGCCCCAGAACCTCGCCATTCCAGTATATGCGTTCACCGCAGAAAAAAAGATCAAGGTCGGTTGAGGGGGAACTGAATCATGAGTGGTCATTCGTCTTACGAGCCATCTACGGGGCTCGAAAAATGGGTCGACGCGCGGCTGCCGCTGCCGCGTATGGTCTATGACAGTTTCATCGCCTATCCGGTCCCGCGCAATCTGAACTATGCCTATACGTTCGGCGCCATGCTGGCCGTGATGCTGGTCCTGCAGATCCTGACCGGCGTCGTTCTCGCCATGCATTATGCGGCCGATACGACGATCGCCTTCAACTCGGTCGAAAAGATCGTCCGCGACGTCAATCACGGCTGGCTGCTGCGCTACATGCACGCCAACGGCGCCTCCTTCTTCTTCGTGGCGGTCTATCTGCACATCGCCCGCGGTCTTTATTACGGCTCCTACAAGGCGCCGCGCGAAATCCTCTGGATCCTCGGCGTGATCATCTATCTCCTGATGATGGCGACGGCCTTCATGGGCTATGTTCTGCCCTGGGGTCAGATGTCGTTTTGGGGGGCGACCGTCATCACCGGCTTCTTCTCGGCCTTCCCCTGGGTCGGCGATTGGATCCAGACCTTCCTGCTCGGCGGCTTTGCCGTCGACGACCCGACCCTCAACCGCTTCTTCTCGCTGCATTACCTGCTGCCGTTCATGATCGCCGGCGTCGTCGTCCTGCACATCTGGGCGCTGCATGTCACCGGCCAGACGAACCCGACCGGCGTCGAGGTCAAGTCGAAGACCGATACCGTGGCCTTCACGCCCTATGCGACGCTGAAGGATGCGCTCGGCGTCTCCATCTTCCTGCTGGTGTTTGCCTATTTCGTCTTCTATCTGCCGAACTTCCTCGGCCATGCCGACAACTACATTCCGGCCAACCCACTGAAGACGCCGGCCCACATCGTTCCGGAATGGTACTTCCTGCCGTTCTACGCGATGCTGCGTTCGATCACCTTCAACATCGGCCCGATCGATTCCAAGCTCGGCGGCGTTCTGACGATGTTCGGTGCGATCATCGTATTGTTCTTCCTGCCCTGGCTCGACACCTCGAAGATCCGTTCGGCGGTTTATCGTCCGTGGTACAAGCTGTTCTTCTGGCTGTTCGTCGCCGATGCCATCCTGCTCGGCTGGCTCGGCTCGCAGCCGGCGGAAGGCGTCTACACCACGGCTGCGCAGTTTGCGACGCTGTTCTACTTCCTGTTCTTCCTCGTCGCCATGCCGGTTCTCGGCCTGGTGGAAACCCCGAGACGCATTCCGAATTCGATTACGGAGGCGGTTCTTGAAAAGCAGAGTGGCAAGACAGCCGCTCCGGTTGAAGCATAACCGGCGACGATAGAGGAAGAGAACATGAAAAAGCTTGTTGCCGGCCTTCTGTCGATCGCCCTCATCGGTGGCTTTGCGACGGTTGCAGCCGTTGCCGCGGAGACCAAGCCTGCCGCCGAAGCGGCGACGCCGCATTATCCGCTGAAGGAGCCGAGGGAGCAGCACTGGACCTTCTCCGGTCCCTTCGGCTACTACGACAAGGCGCAGCTTCAGCGCGGCCTGAAGGTCTATACGGAAGTCTGCTCCGCCTGTCATTCGATGAAGCTGGTGCCGTTCCGCACGCTGGAAGAGCTCGGCTATTCGGAAGCGCAGGTCAAAACCTTCGCGGCGAATTACGAGGTGCAGGACGGCCCGAACGCCCAGGGTGAGATGTTCACCCGCAAGGCGGTTCCGTCCGACCACTTCCCGCCGCCATTCCCGAATGACGAAGCGGCGGCCGCCTCGAACAATGGTGCGGTGCCGCCGGACATGTCGCTGCTTGCCAAGGCGCGTGAGGTCGAACGCGGTTTCCCGCAGTTCATCTTCGATATCTTCACGCAGTATCAGGAAGGCGGCCCGGATTATATCTACTCGCTGCTGACCGGCTATGAAGAGCCGCCGGCCGGCTTCCAGGTGCCGCAGAACTCGCACTACAATCCGTATTTCGATGCGGCGGCGAGCTTTGCCATGCCGAAGCCACTCTCCGACGGCCAGGTCACCTATGACGACGGCTCGCCGCAGACGGTCGACCAATATGCGCGCGACGTTGCCTCCTTCCTGATGTGGGCCTCGGAGCCGCATCTCGAAGACCGCAAGCAACTCGGCTTCATGGTCATCATCTTCCTGCTGATCTTCTCGGCGCTGATCTACCTCACCAAGCGTTCGGTCTATGCCAAGGCCGGCGCCCACTAAGCGCCTCAGCCATGCAATCAGCGAAAGGCGGCCTTCAGGGTCGCCTTTTTTGTTGGTATCGAGCACGCCGTCTTGATAGTGTGCGCCGCGCCCAATCATAGCCTGAGAGCACATATTTACATGGACACTATCGCTTCGGAGCTTGCCGCCAGCATCCGCTCCATTCCGGATTATCCAAAACCCGGCATCATCTTCCGTGACATCACCACGATGCTCGGCAATGCCAAGGCATTTCGCCGTGCAGTCGACGCGCTGGTGCAGCCCTACGCCGGCACCAAGATCGACAAGGTCGCCGGCATGGAGGCACGCGGTTTCATTCTGGGCGGCGCGGTGGCGCATCAGTTGTCGGCCGGCTTCGTGCCGATCCGCAAGAAGGGCAAGCTGCCGCACGATATCGTGCGCATCGCCTATAGCCTGGAATATGGTGTCGATGAGATGGAGATGCATCGCGATGCGGTGAATCCCGGCGAGAAGGTGATCCTGGTCGACGACCTCATCGCTACCGGCGGCACCGCAGTGGGCGCCACCCAATTGCTGCGCCAGATCGGCGCCCAGGTCGTTGCCGCCTGCTTCGTCATCGACCTGCCGGATCTCGGTGGCCGCAAGAAGCTGGAAGCGCTCGATGTGCCGGTTCACACCCTGGTGGAATTCGCAGGGCATTGAAGAACAGCATGCCTTCACCTCCAAAAGGGGCGAAGGCTTTACTCGAATTCCAGCACGGTGCTTTCGAACCGCAACACTGCCGCGCCGTGCTGGTTGGCTCCATCGCAGAGGATGGTGTTGAGCGTCCAGCCGGGGCGTGACGCCAAGGGGCGGCTGGCAAGCAAGGTCACGCCGTAGGCGACGGTGTCGCCGGCAAAGACCGGGCGAAGCCATTGCAGCTTCTGGAACCCGGGAGAAGGGCCGAGATTTGGCGGTTTTTTGCCTTCGGCCTGGAGGCGCGCGGTTTCGCTTTTCCAATAGTCGACGAAGGTGCGCATCCAGACCGCGCAGGTATGCCAACCGGAGGCGCAGAGCCCACCGAACAATGTGTGTTTGGCCGCTTCCGCATCCATGTGGAAAATCTGCGGATCGAAGCGCGAGGCGAAACGGACGATATTTTCGGCGGTGAACGTATGGTTGCCGATCTCGGCGCGCGCACCGATCGGATAAAGCTCCGTCATCTTCATGCGGAAACCTCCATGGGTAAGCGCATGCGGATCATCGTCGCGTTTTCGCCGAGGCAAACGAGCTCGCCGCGTTGGTTTTCCACCTCATGACGGAATCGGACAATGCCGATGCCGGGGCGGGAACGCATGGCGCGGGATTCGAGCACGATCGACCGTCCCGAGAGCGTATCGCCTGCCAGAACCGGCTTCTTCCAGTCCATGAAGTCGATGCCCGGTGCGCCTTCGGCCTCGGTGTTCAGCAGATAACTGTCGGTCATCATGCGCATGAACATTGCCGAGGTGTGCCAGCCGGAGGCTGCGAGCCCGCCCAGGATGCTGGCGCGACCGGCAGCTTCGTCGAGATGCATCGGTTGCGGATCGAACTCGCGCGCAAACTCGACGATCTCTTCCGCGGTCACATGTTTCGGGCCGAGCGGAAACACTTGTTCGGGCTGAAAATCCTCATATGTCAATTTTGCCATATCCGTCACCAGTCTCTTCATTCCGTCCGTGCGCAATCGCATGCGAGGCGGCAATGGTGCAAGCATTTTCATGGCCGCTATGGGAAAAGAGGCGCGGCGAATGGTGTCGGCTGCCTCGCAGCCCTTGATTGTGTACCGGCGATATGATGAGGCTGGGCAACGATATCATCAGGCAGGAATGACATGAGCGATCTCAAGACCGCGCTGGAAGGCGCCGCCGGCGAGGGGATCATCTCCTCGGATCAGGCCACACGGCTTTTGCCTTATCTCGCCGAGCGAAATATCGGCGTCAAAGGGGCGACCATCAGGCACGATCTTTCGCAGCCTCGCGAGGACGACGTGGCGAACCCGCTGGAGGACAGCGAAGCGCCGCGTTTCATTCGTGGCTTCCATGACGTGCTAATCACCATCGGCATCATCGTCCTGCTTGTTGGCCTGTGGGGGCTCACCGGCTATTATGGTCCACTACCGGCCATCATCATCCTGGCCGAAATCCTGGTCCGCCGCCAACGTCTGGCGCTTCCCGCCGTCGTGTTGACGATCGCGTTGGTCCATTGGACCTTCTGGGTAGCCGTCATGCATTTCGGTACGCAAAATGCCGGCGGCCTGGGCCTCATGACCTCCTGGATGACGATTGCCTTGCCGTTCCCGCCGCTGCTTGCGCTCTTTTATTGGCGCTATCGCGTGCCCCTGTCACTGGCGATGCTGCTCTTCTCGCTGTTCACGCTATTGCTCGCCGCCGTTTTCTATCTGATCGGTCTTGCCACCGGCACATCGGATGTCGTGCTGAATTATCCGCTGCCGTCGCTCGGCATCATGTTTGCGGCCGCACTTGGGGCATTTGCCGTGGCGATGCGTTTCGATCTCAGCGATCCCAGCCGCAGGACGCGTCGCTCGGATGTGGCTTTCTGGCTGCATCTCGTCACGGCGCCGGCGCTGCTTTACACCGCGATCCTGCTGGCATTTCAGATTAGGGCCGGCAGCAGCGGCACATTTTTCGCTGCCACCGCCGAGTATGGCGGCTACGCGCAGGCGCTGATCATCGTCGCCATTGTGGTGATCATGATGCTGGTCGGTCTGATCATCGACAGACGTGCTTTCGTGACCGCAGGGCTGACGTCGCTAGGCGTCGCCATCGGGGCCATTCTCCGGCAGAACAATGCCGGGCTCGACAAGGTCAGCTTCATCGTGCTGATGATTGTCGGCCTGATCGTGCTGGTGATCGGTGTCGGCTGGCCACATCTGCGCCGCGCTGTCGTCCGGCTGCTGCCGGCATCCGTCCAGGGGAGGCTGCCGGCGCTCCGCTGAGGCCGGTAATCCTGTCTTACGTGTTGAAGCGGAAGTGGATGACGTCGCCGTCCTGGACGACGTATTCCTTGCCTTCGTCGCGCGCCTTGCCGGCTTCCTTGGCGCCCGTTTCACCGTTGAAGGCGATGTAGTCGTCATAGGCGATGGTGTTGGCGCGAATGAAGCCGCGTTCGAAGTCGGAATGGATGACGCCGGCGGCCTGCGGGGCCTTGGTGCCCCGTTCGATCGTCCAGGCGCGTGTTTCCTTCGGACCTACGGTGAAATAGGTAATGAGGTGCAGCAGCTTATAGCCGGCGCGGATCAGCCGGTCGAGGCCGGCTTCGTCTAGGCCGAGAGCGGAGAGGAATTCCTTGGATTCGTCTTCGGGGAGCTGCGCCACTTCCGCTTCGATGGCGGCGGAAATGATCACCACTTCGGAATTCTGTTCCTTCGCCATGGCGGCGACGGCGGCTGTGTGCTCGTTGCCGGTTGCGGCATCGGCCTCGGCGACGTTGCAGACATAGAGGACCGGGTGCGAGGTCAGAAGGTTCAAGCCCTTGAGGATGCGGATTTCCTCAGCGTCGAGCTTCGACAGCAGGGTGCGCACCGGCTTGCCTTCGTTCAGCAGTTGGAGCGAGGCATCCATGATCGGCAGCATCGCCATGGATTCCTTGTCCTTGCCGGTGGCGCGCTTGCGCGTCTGCTCGGTGCGGCGCTCCAGGCTTTCGAGGTCGGCGAGCATCAGCTCGGTCTCGATCGTCTCGGCGTCGGCGACCGGATTGATGCGGCCTTCGACGTGGGTGATGTCGCTGTCTTCGAAGCAGCGCAGCACATGAACGATGGCGTCGACTTCGCGGATATTGGCGAGGAACTGGTTGCCCAAGCCTTCGCCCTTCGACGCGCCGCGCACCAGACCGGCGATGTCGACGAAGGAGATACGCGTCGGGATCAGCTCTTTCGACTTGGCGACGTCGGCAAGCTTGCGCATGCGCGGATCGGGAACCGCCACTTCACCCGTGTTCGGCTCGATCGTGCAGAAGGGATAATTCGCCGCCTGCGCCGCCGCCGTTTTGGTGAGCGCATTGAAGAGAGTGGACTTGCCGACATTCGGCAATCCGACGATACCGCATTTGAAACCCATGGCACCTTGTCCATATCTTGAAAAACTTTGCTGTGCGTATGGGCGAAGGGCCGTTGCGGGTCAAGCCTTGCAGGGCGGATGCGCCGTTTTTCTGTAGAGAAGGGAAGCCGGAAGCGCCAGCGATAGGAGCTGTTCCTCACGATCGATTGATCTGCCGGTCCTACCGAAAACGTTGTTTTCCTTGAATGACTGGTTGCGGTGCAGTATAAATTTGCTATCAGCCACAAATCCTTTTTCCCTGTCATCAACGGTGAGCCCGATGAGTGACAATGATGTCGTCCTAAAACCGAAGACTAAGACGAAGCCGAAGCTCGATCGGCCGAAGCTTTACAAGATCATTCTCGTCAATGACGATTACACCCCGCGCGAATTCGTCATCATGGTGCTGAAGGCGGTCTTCCGTATGAGCGAGGAGACCGGTTATCGCGTCATGATGACCGCGCATAAGCTCGGCACCTGCGTTGTCATGGTCTGCGCCAGGGATATTGCCGAAACCAGGGCAAAGGAAGCGATCGATCTGGCGAAGAGCGCCGGTTTCCCGCTGATGTTCACCACGGAACCGGAAGAATAGGCTCGGGCAGAGCTATCAGCCTGCGGCAGGACGCCGGATCTGGAAACCGGTCTTGTCCTGCGTGAAGCCGCATTTGGCATAGAAGCGCAGCGTCGCCGGCTCCTTCGATCCTGTGAGCAGCATCACCTTATAGCAATTCTTCTCCCAGGCCGTTGCGATGGCCGTTTTGATCAGCGCCCGTGCGTGGCCACGCTGGCGATGGTCGGCATGGGTGACGACGTTTTCGATCAGCGCATAGGAAGCGCCACGACGCGTCAGGTTGGGGATGACGACCAGGGTGATGGAGGAAACCGCGAGGTTGCCTTCGAAGGCGACGAAGATCGTCATGCCCGGATGGGCTAAAATCGCCGCGAAGCGGTCCTCCGCAAAGCCCAAATCCATGTCGGGATCGTCGTGGTTGAGATGGCGGTAGAGAGCCAGCAGCGCTAGCAGGTCGCCGGTGGCGGCCGGACGGATTACAATGTCCGCGGCCCCGTCTCCTGCTGGCTCCGCCATTTCAATCGCCCTTCTTGCCGAACATTCTCTTCAGCATCTCGGCCATCGGGCCGCTCTCAGGCATCCGCGGCTGATTGTGACTGCGCGCCTGGTGGATGTGCGATTTGGCCACGGCCTTCTTTTCCGGCTTCGGCGCTTCTTCTTCCGCCTTGCCGCCGAGGGCCAGAGCGATCTTGTTCATGAGCTGCGAATCTTCGCCACGCACCAGCATGTCGGCATTGTCGGCGAGCGCGTCGAACAGCGGCTCCAGCCAGCTCCGGTCCGCCTTGGCGAAATCGCCGAGTACGTGATTGTGCACCAGCTCCTTGACGCCGGGATGACCGATGCCGAGACGCAGCCGCCGGTATTCGCGCCCGCAATGGGCGTCGATCGATTTGATGCCGTTATGGCCGCCATGGCCGCCGCCGGTCTTCAGCCGTGCCTTGCCGGCCACCAGATCGAGTTCGTCATAGATCACGACGAGATCGGAAGGCTCCAGCTTGTAGAAGCGCATGGCCTCGCCGACGGATTCACCCGAGAGATTCATGAAGGTCTGCGGCTTGATCAGCAGAACTTTCTGGCCCCCGAGTTCGCCTTCGGCAATCTCCGCCCTGAATTTCTTCGACCAGGGCGAAAAGCTGTGGCGGCGATGGATCGCGTCCACGGCCATGAAGCCGATATTGTGACGATTGCCCTGATATTTGGCGCCGGGATTGCCGAGACCCGCGATAAGAAGCATTGCGCTTCACCCCTTGGAAAATGCCGATGCCCTTCACGACAGCGAATTGGCGGCAAAGTCAAGGCAGCAACCGCGTCAGTTGCCGAGGTGCAGGCCGTACTTCAGGAATATCTGCTTCTGCGTGCCGTCGGCGATCAGCTTGTCCAGCGCGGCCTGCATCTTCTTCAGAAGATCGTTCGGGAAATCCTTGTGGCAGGCGATGCTCATCGGCTGTTCGGAGAGAACGGTGACCTTTTCAACGGCGTCTCCGTCCTGCTTCAGCTTGTCAAAATAGAATTCAGATATCGGCATCAGGTCGATACGGTCGCTCATAAGCTTTTTGAGTGTTGCCTTGAAGTCGGCGCCGATATCGATCCTTGCAAAATTGGCTTGCCGCAGCGTCGTCTCGGTATAATCGCCCCGCCATGTGCCGACGAGATACTTCCGCGCTTCGTCCAGCGTCGTGGCGGTGACGCTGGATCCGGTATGCTTGATCAGGACGTTGCGATCGACCAGCAGCGGCTCGACCCATTTGAACAGCTTGTCGCGCTCATTGTTGTGAGCGGCGACAAAGACGCAGGTCATCGGTGCCGTCAGTGCCTCATTATAGGCTCGCGCCCAGGGCAGCACCTCGATCGAATAGTCGACGCCGATGTCCGTCATTATCTTTTCCACCTGCTCGACAGTCGCGCCGACGGGAGTCTTGCCGTCGCGATAGTTGAAGGGCGGATATTCTTCCGTGGTAAAGTTGACGGTTGCGGCTTGCGCCCCGTGGAGGAGCGTGAGGGAGGACAGGCCGAAAAATACCAGGAGCAGCAGTTTTCGCATGTAGTTCCTCGTTTCTCTATGATGCTTGCGCCACAGGGGTAAGGTGATCAGCTCGCGGTCCCGCAAGCGCCTTCATCAGGTCGTTCGGATGCTGCGGCCGGTGGAACAGGTAGCCCTGACCGTAGTCGAGCCCCATGGCGCGCAGGGTAGCGCACTCTTCCTCGGTCTCGATGCCTTCTGCAATCACGGTGCAGTTCATCTTGTGCGACAAGGTCGTGATGCTTTCGACCAGCATACGGCTCTTGAGACTGACATCCGAGGCAATGTCGTTGATCGCGCGGATGAAGGATTGGTCGATCTTGATGATGTCGACCGGGAAGCGGTTGATGTAGCTCAGCGAAGAGTAGCCGGTGCCAAAGTCGTCGAGCGCGATGCGGCAGCCGTAGCGGCAGATCTCGTTGATGACCGTGCGTGTCTCCGGATTGTCGTCCATGAGCACGGCTTCGGTGATTTCGACGACGATGCGTTCGGGGCGGATATCGTAGCGGGACAGCAGGGCCGCGATGCGCATCGGCAGTCCGGACTCGAATTGCAGCGGCGAGAAATTGATGGCGAGATAGGTGTCCTGCATGCCGTCGAGGCGCGAGAGACGGGCAAAGTGGGAGATCGCCTTTTCCATGACGCGATTGCCGATGCGCACGATCGAGCCGGTCTCCTCGGCAACGTCGATGATCCGTGCCGGCGGCAGGATGCCCTTCTGCGGGTGATGCAGGCGCATCAGCGCTTCGAAGCCGGCGATGGAGCGATCATCGATATTGACGATCGGCTGAAGATGCGCCTCGAACCAGTCGTCGCTCAGGCCGCTTTCGATATGGCTTTCCAGCTCGGCGCGGCGGCGGGAATCGTCCAGCATGCTGTTGTCGAAGATCTGCGCGCCGTTCTTGCCGTCGCGCTTTTTCGCATACATCGCGATGTCGGATTTCAGCAGCAGTTCTGCGGCGTTGGCGGCATGACGCGGGTAGATGGCGATGCCGATGCTGGCGCTGAGGCGGGCGTCGCCACCGAAAGGCGTGTCGAAGACCTCCGCGATCCGGGCGGCCATGTCGATCGCTCTCTTCTCGGCATCTTCGGCGAGCAGCAGGATGGCGAATTCGTCGCCGCCGAGGCGGGCGGCAATATCACCCGGGACCAATCGCGACTGCATGCGCGAAACCAGCTCGCGGAGCGCTGCGTCACCGGCGGCATGGCCCATATTGTCGTTGATCCATTTGAAGCGGTCGAGATCGACGAAGAGGCAGGCGAGTTCGCGCTTGCGCAGATCCGCCTCGTTGATCTTGGCATCGAGCGCCGTTTCGAAACCCTGACGGTTCAAAAGGCCGGTCAGATGGTCGGTGATCGCCTGGCGGAGGTTGCGGTCTTCGGACTGCTTGAGGTCGGTGACGTCGGTCATGACCGAGAGCGAAACACCATCCTGGATCGCCGTGGTTTCGAGGATCAGCACGTCCATGATCCGGTCATCCCGGCACAGGAATTTAACCGTAACGTCGAGACGGGCGGCGCTGTCCAAACGGCTGCGTTTGCGTTCGGTATATTTCTCGCGCGATTCCGGCAGGACCAAGCTTGCGAATTTACGTCCCAGCACCTCGGAGCGGGCATAGCCGGTCGCGGCGAGCCAATAATCGCTGACGGCGGCGATGTAATCGTCCTTGTCGAGCGAAAAGAGCATGGCCGGCGTCAGGTTATAGGTGTCCGTTGCGCGGCGGTGGGCAAGCTTCAGTTCGGTTTCCTCACGCTCCAGCTTGCTCTGCATGTCGTTGAAGCTGCTGGCGAGGCGGCCCATTTCGTCGTTCGACTGCCAATCCACATGATGGCGCGAGCCGAGCCGCCGGGTCGCTTCGACGGCGTGGGTCAGCCGCATCAGCGGCTGGATGATGAAGATGCGGTTGCCGATGAGGGCCGCGCCAAAGACGGTCAGCACGGCGAAGATGAAGATCGAGATGAAAACGATCTCCTCATTCTTCAAGCCGTCGAAGAGGCCGAGCGCGGGGTAATAGACGGTAATGGTGCCGAGATTTTTCGGGCCGTCCACACCGTTGTAGATGATCGGGCGGGCGATGGACTCCAGCAGGCCCTTGTAGGACCTCGGGATGGTCGTCTGCGTAACATCGAGCTGGCCGGAGACGTCGCGGACATTGACCTTGACGATCGCACCCTCGGCGACCGTCGTCGCGCTGATCTGAGTGACGCTGTCTTCATCGAGGTCCCACAGCGGCTTTGCCAGCGCCTGGGCATTGGCGACGAGCAGGACGGAGATATGGTCTTTGATTTCCTTTTCGGCGCGTTCGGACGAAAGGAAGAGGAACAGCACGAAGAGCGGCGCGACGAAAACCAGCAGCGCGCCGCAGACGATCGCGAAAAACCTGTTTTCGACGGAATGACTCATAGTTCCGCTTGCTCCCCAGTCGTAGACCGGCTGATCTTGGGGTTGGCCGTTCTCTACAACTCTTTCGCGTAAACTTTCACGAATTTGTTAAATGTTGCTGAAAAACCGGGGAGTTAATGGATTTAAATCGAGTATTAATTTCAAAAACGAATAGATTTCTTTTTGCTTTTATTAGAAGTTATACATGAAAAACCCGCCATCCCCAGAGGGGAGGCGGGTCTGAATGCGTCACGATGAAGATGCCGATTAAGCGCCGGCTTCTTCTTCGCCAGCTTCTTCTTCTGCAAGACCGGCAGCCGGAGCGACGATCGTTGCGATCGTGAAGTCGCGGTCGGCGATGACCGGGGACACGCCCTTCGGCAGCGTAATATCCGAAATGTGGATGCTGGCGCCGCCCTTGTGACCGGACAGATCAACAGTGAAGAATTCGGGGATCGCATCGGCCGGGCAATGGACTTCGACTTCGTGGCGAACGATGTTCAGCACGCCGCCAGCCTTGAGGCCCGGGGACTTTTCATGGTTTTCGAAGTGAACCGGGATTTCAACGGTCACCTGGGTGTTGCCGGAGACGCGCAGGAAATCGACGTGGACCGTGAAGTCGCGGACCGGATCGAGCTGGTAGTCCTTCGGCAGAACCTTGATCTTCTTGCCGTCGACGTCGATCGTCGCGATCGTGGTGAGGAAACCACCGGCATGAATGCGCTTCGTCACCTCATTGGTGTTGAGAGCGATCGAAATAGGGGCCTGCTTGTCACCATAGATGACAGCGGGAATGAAACCGTTGCGGCGAAGTTCACGGGCGGACCCCTTACCAACCCGTTCGCGCGCCTCGGCCTTGAGCTCGTAGCTTTCGTGGCTCATGGCTATTCCTTTCGAGGTTATTTGGAGAGTTCATCCGTTCATCAGAACCGGTTGAACTGGAGGAGGGCAAGCCCTACCTCATCCGCGTTGCCTCCAAGGGTGTCTACGCGGACGCGTGGCGTATAATACAAAGATGCCGACGGTGCAAGCATCTCCGGAGAAAGCGCATCTGTGATGACAATGCAACTCATGATAAAGAGCCGACGATGCTATTTCTATCAATGGCTTGACATATACGTTCGGCCTCTTCAACAGTCGACTCCAATCGATCAGCGTCAAAGGGAGAGGTCGGGTATGGGCCCCAAGGCTATCGCCGCCGCCGCAGTTTTTTCCATCGGTCTCGCTGGCGTTTCGCAGGCGGCTGAAGTCAACGAGCAGGGCGCAAAGGAACTGCGCGGTATCCTGACGCATTCGCTCTCGCGGGATCTCGCCCGCAGCGGTTTTGTCGCCGTCAAACCGGCCGGCGATCAGTATGAGATTACCTACGATCTCGCGAAATTCTTCGACAAGGTCAATTCCAGCGCGCTTTCCGTTACCGGCCTGAAGCCGCTGTCGCTGTTCGCGCAGCCGCTGGATCAAGGCAGATGGCATCTGAAGGGCGACAACAGCATCGACGTCTCGGTTCATTCGCCGGCGTCGGACATAACCTATTCGGTCGCATCCAGCTCGCTTGACGGCATTTTCGACCCGTCGATCGAGATGATGCGGTCGATCGATGTGAAGAGCAACGGTGCCAAGTTTTCCAGCATCGGCAGCGGTAAAAATAGCGGGCGCAAGGTGGATGCCACCATCGACAGCGCGTCCTTCAGCCATGCGGTGACCGACAGCAGCGAGACCGGCAAGGTGGACCTGCAATCGCAGGGCATGCTGCAGCATCTCAACGAGCAGATCACGGCACCCGGCGCGCCATCCGTCGGCCTGAGCGCCGATAGCGTCGATGTCAAAGTGACCGCAACGAGCTTGCCGGCGAAGGAGTTGCGTGAGCTCATCCGCTTCTTCGTCCAGCATGTGAAGGCAAAACAGTTATCGGAGAGCGGCAGCGAAAAGTTCGAGGAGCTGGTGCGCCGCGCCTTGCCGGGATTCGGTTCGCTGAACGAGACGGTGACGCTGAACAACGCAGAGGTATCGACCGACAAAGGGAAGGTCGGCCTCAAGACGTTGGACTACAGTTTCAAGATGGATGGTCTGACAAAGGCCTCCAACATCAATTTCGGCTTGCGGGCGGAGCATTTCACACCGGATGCCGGCCTTATTCCGCCGGCCTACGCGCCTTTCCTGCCGGAAACGGTCGATGTGCAGCTCGGAATTCCCAACGTCAATTTCGAAGGGATCATCGACACGGTTCTGGACGCAGTGTCGACGCGTGCAACGCCGGTTTCCGGCGAAGCATTGAAGCGCACCATGTTCCCGAGCGGTTACGGGACCCTCGAATTCCCGAGGATCAGCGCGGCTTCCGGCGTCTATGACCTCGAGGTCTCCGGCGCGTTGAAGGGCTCCACGAAGCACCATCCAAGCTATTCGCTGCAGGCGACGGTCCTCGCGCGCAATTTCGACAAGACGGTTGCTGCCATTCAGGATGCAGCAAAGACGGACCCGCAACTGAACGGCGTTTCCTTCAGCCTGATGGCCGCCAAGGGCTTTGCCAAGACCGATCCGGATGGCCGCCTGCGCTGGGATGTCACGATGGACGAAAACCGGACCGTCACGGTGAACGGGCAGGTGATGAAGGGGCTTTGAGGCCACGTCCAGCTTGGGCGCCAGCGCGCATGCACCGTCATCATTCAATTGAGAATCACGTTTAGGGTTTTCCCGCTTTCAAATTGTTTTTCCTAGTATCACGGGGGTGAATTATGCGTTTTAGAACAGTTGCCGCTGCCGCGGCTTTTGCCGTCGGCTTGGCCGGCGCCTCGCAGGCGGCTGACGTCAATGAGCAGGGGGCCAAGGACCTGCTCGGCAACCTGACGCATTTCCTGCCCGACGATCTCGTTAAAAGCGGCTTTGTGACTGTGACGCCGGCGAGCGGTCACTACGAAATCACCTATGACCTGCAGAAGCTCTTCGACAAATTGAATATCAGCGGTTTCGACGTTGCGGGGCTCAAGCCGCTGATGGCCCTTGCCACGCCGCAGGACGGCGGCCTTTGGAACATCGAGGGGAACAATGCGATCGACGTCACGGCCCGTTCGAAGCCCGGCAGCAGCCCGGATGTCGCGCTCCGTTATGCGGTGGCATCATCCAGTTTCTCCGGCGTCTTCGACCCTGCCATCCACTATGTTCGTTCGATGGACGTGAAGGGCAACGGCATTACGCTTGCCACCAAGACCACCGACACCAACGGTGTCGAGAACAACGATATCACGATCGATGGTATCAACTACGCGCTCTCCTCATCCAGCAGCGGCGAGCCGGATAAGCTCGACCTTCAGATGATGGGGGGCCTGCAATCCTTCCACGATAAGGTTTCTTCCGATGACGCAACTTTGGGCGAATTCAAGATCGGAGCGATCGATTTCAGGGCCAATGCGACCAAGCTGCCGCTTAAGGCGCTGAACGAGATCTTGCGCTTCGTTTCCGACCACAAGGACACGAAAACCCTGTCTGACAGCGAAAGTGCGGCGCTCAAGGCATTGCTGCGGAACGCGATGCCGCTGGTCGGCTCGCTTGAAGAGTCTGTCTCCGCCAAGGATATTTCCGTGACGACTCCGCTCGGCAACGGCGGACTGCAGCAGATGGGCTACTCGTTCAAGATCGCGGGGCCGGCTAATGCGATGAATGCCGATTTCGGCATGCGGGCCGAGAAGCTTACCCTGGCCTCCGGCCTGGTGCCTCAGGATTATGTCGCCTTCATTCCCGATGCCGCCGAACTGCAGATGCAGTTCCCCAACCTGAATTTTTCCGCCCTGATGGATGTTCTGCAGCAGACCGATTTCAACAATTCTGCGGGAACGGCATCCATGGATGAAAAGTTGCAGCAGGCGATGTTCCCGGACGGAACGATGACGATCAATTTCCCGAAAATCAGTGCGGTCTCAGGCCTCTATGACATCCAGGCTTCCGGCAGCATGCGCGGCTGGTTGAACGACAAGGATCGTGTCTCCATGACGATGACGGTGCTTGCGCGCGATCTCGACAAGACCATCGCAGCCGTCCAAGACGCGGCGAAAACGGAGCCGGACCTCAGCCAATTGTCCTTCGGCCTGATGATGGCCAAGGGGTTTGCAAAGACCGATCCCGACGGGCGCGCGCGTTGGGACGTCAGCATCGCCGACGACGAGTCCATAACGATCAACGGGCAAGCCATCAAATAAGCCGCCCAAATTTCAGAATGCCACTATGTTTGTCTTGAAGCCGCTGGCCCAACGCTCGATTTCGCTTTTGTGGGCCGGTCAGGTTTTGGCGGCGACCGGATCCGAGTTCTACATGGTCGCCGTCGTCTGGATTGCGGCGGATTTCATCGGCCGTGATGCGGGTTACGTTTCCGCCTTGCAATCGGGGGCGCTTCTCTTCGGCAGCCTGTTCGGTGGCATTCTAACGGATCGCTGGCGGCACAGCACGACGATGATCTCGGCCGACGTGCTGCGTACGCTTCTATTGCTGGTGCTATCCGTCACCGGCCTCATGCATTTCATGAGCTTGCCATTGTTGATGGTGCTCGCCGGGTGCATTGCCTTGCTGACGGCCGCCTTCGATCCGTCGCTCCAGGCAACGTTGCCCACCATCGCGGTCGATCCCGATATTCGTCATGCGACCAATGGATTGTTCGACGCGACGAGGCGCATGGCCCGTATCCTCGGGCCGAGCATGATTGCGCTGGTCAACGGCTTCCTGCCGAAATCGCAGTTCTTCACGGTGACGGCGGCGACTTTCCTGCTTTCGGCTCTCGCGGTGTGGCTGGCCGTCGCCAAATTGCCGTCCGCGCCGCGGCGTCGCGATTTCTCGGGAACGGCGGCGGTGATCGACGGCGTGTTGGGCGGCTGGCGGATGGCGCGGGGCCATGCCGCCATACTCTATGGGCTGTTTACGAACCTGATGGGGAATATCGCCTGGGCGATGGGCATTTTGCTCGGAATGCTGCTGCACCTGCGTGAGACCAGCGCCGATCCCTTGACGGATTACAGTCTGATGATGACGGCTTACGGCGTTGGCAATCTGACGACCAATTTGATCCTCAGCAGTGTCAAACCGCGTCGACCGGTGGTGTGGATCATTGCGGCGAAGCTTATTTTTGGCGCCGGCGTCTTTCTGCTGCCGCTGATGCATGACCGGATATGGCTGATGGTCGTCGCATCTCTCGCCGCCATCAATGGCCCGTTCGAGAACCTCGCCATGCTGCACCTGATGCAGACGCGCAGCGAGCCGCATCGATTGGCGCAGGTCTATCGCTTGCTGATGTGCGCGATCTTCCTCGGCCTTTTCCTGGCCTATCTCATGTCGCCCAGCCTATTTGCCTGGTTCGGCATCGGCCCATCGATTATGGGTGCCGGTGCGGCGGTCTTTGTCTCCGGGCTTATTGGCATAGGATTGCTCGCCTGGAGGCAAAGCCATCCAGTCGATGCGAAACCCGCATGAGAAAATCCGGTGGCCTTTAGTCGAACAGGCTCGAAACCGATTCTTCCTGGCTGGTACGATTAATGGCTTCGCCGATAAGGCTTGCAGTGGTGATGACGCGGATATTGGGCGCCGATTGCACGGCGGTCGTCGGCTGAATGGAATCAGTGATCACCAGTTCCTTCAGTTTCGAGTTTGCCACGCGGGTCACGGCGCCGCCGGAGAGAACGCCGTGGGTGATATAGGCGGTGACGCTTGCCGCGCCTTGTGCGAGCAGGGCATCGGCTGCGTTGCAGAGCGTGCCGCCGGAATCGACGATATCGTCGATCAGGATGCAATCCTTGCCGGCCACTTCGCCGATGATGTTCATCACTTCGGATTCGCCCGGGCGGTCGCGGCGTTTGTCCACGATCGCCAACAGACAGTCGAGGCGTTTAGCGAGCGCACGGGCGCGCACGACACCGCCGACGTCAGGGGAGACAACCATGACATTGCTGATGTCGTAATTGGCCTTGATGTCACGGGTCAGCACCGGAATCGCATAGAGATTGTCGGTCGGGATATCGAAGAAGCCCTGGATCTGGCCTGCGTGCAGGTCGAGGGTGAGAACGCGGTCGGCGCCTGCCTCGGTGATCAGATTGGCTACCAGCTTGGCCGAGATCGGCGTGCGCCCCGAGGCGCGGCGATCCTGGCGGGCATAGCCGAAATAGGGGATGACTGCCGTTATGCGCCGCGCCGACGAGCGGCGCATCGCATCGATCATGATCAGCAGTTCCATGAGATGATCGTTGGTCGGAAACGAGGTCGGCTGGACGACGAAAACATCCTCGCCACGCACGTTTTCCTGAATTTCAACGAAAATTTCCTGGTCCGCGAAACGCCGGACACTGGCCTTTCCCAAGGGAACGTTGAGATAATTGCAGATCGCTTCGGCGAGATGCCGGTTCGAATTCCCTGCGAAAACCTTCATTGTGGCCCGCCTATTACCAACCTGATAGCCGCGCTTTTAACCGCCTTGCTCTCGAATGCAAGGGGCTAGAGTGCGATAGCTTTCATATTTCTGAAAAGCTTGTGGCTATCCACGGCGAGAGTCGCGCCAAGAATTGAATTCCGACATGGTTTCAGTGGCGATTTTTTGCATGACGGAGGGCGGGATGGCGGCCCACGGATCGCCACGCTTCAGCGGCGCGCTTTCCGATCCCTGGATTCGGTGCAGGCGGGCACCACTGTTGTCGAGAACGTCCCAGACATAGGTCACGGAAATCTGCGGCCCGTCCTGGAAGGCCGAGAGATAGCCCTTCAGGATAAAGCTCGCGCTGGAATCGCTGGAGCTCTTGATCGTCAGGCCGAGCGCGCGGGCCTCTGCGCCAAGCTGACGCGACAGCGGTGTTACTGCCTCAACCGGGGCGCCGATGATCGGCAGGAAGCGGACGCTGTTTCTATCCGTCGCTGCGGCAGGGGGACGGGAGGCTTGCTGTTGTTGCTGTTGTTCAGGCTGCTGATCGTCCTGCTGGTCTTCAGCCGCTTGTTGCCGCTGCGGCTGTGGCTGAGGATCATCGGAGAGGCGGCGGTCGGCCTCGCGCTGCTCGTCGGTTTCCGAAGCCTGCGAATCCTGTGACTGGATGGAGGCGGTCCGCGAGCCGTCGAGCGGGCGGGAGGCATAGGGATTGCGGCCGCCGCTTCTCAGCGCAGCCGCCTGATCGTCGAGCGAGCCACCGCCGCCATAGTTTTGCGACTGATATCCCTGCTGCTGATAGCCCTGCCGCTGATAGCTGTAGCTGTCCTGCGCGGTTTCATAGTTCTGCTGGCGTTGCGGCGCGGCGGCCATGCGCTCGACATCGCGCTGGGTGACGGGGCTGGAGCCGGCATCGCCGATCGTCTCGGGCGGGGTCAGGGCATCCGTCGTGTTGCAGGCGGCGAGCGCGAAGCAGAAGCCAACGGAAACAAACGTTGTCCTGACCAGTCCCATTTACGCGATCCCTTCCTTAGACGGTCACCCCGTTCAGGATCGCTATTTTAAGCCGCTAACGGTTAAGAAATTCGAGCTGGTGACGCGACAAAGATTTTGGAGCCTGAGAGGTCGTCAGGTAGGTCTGGCCGAGCGTCATCGCGGTGCCGGTGTCGGAGTCCATGATGATCATGTGGATGAAGAGCGACATGCCTTCTTCGATCTCCTGCGGATTGCCGATATGGAACATCTGGTGCTCCATCCAGGAGGGCGAGAAGCGGGCGCCGAGCGAGTAGCCGCAGGCATTCAGCCTGTGGCGGGCAAGGCCGCGCTCGTCCATGATCTTGGCATGCATATCGAAGACGTCGCCGAAGGTATGGCCAGGCTTCAGCACCGTTTCGATCGCCTGAATGGTCTCGAGGCAGGCATTGTAGAGTTCGCGGTGGCGGTGCGTGGGGTCGCCAATGACGACCGTGCGCATCATGGCGGCGTGGTAATGGGCATAGGTGCCAGCCCATTCGAGGGTCAACTGGTCATGGGCATCCAGCTTGCGGCGGCCGGCCTTGTAGCGGCAGAGCAGGGCCTCTGCGCCGGAGCCGATGATGAATTCATTGGCGGGATAATCGCCGCCGCCTGAAAAAATCGCGCCCTGCATGGCGGCGAGAATGTCGGCCTCATCGGCGCCGGGCTTGATCAAGGCAAGCGCTGCGTCCAGCGCATCATCGGCGAGCGCGGCGGCGCGCTCGACATAGGCAATTTCCGTCGGGCTTTTGACGAGGCGCAGCCGGCTGACGAGGTAGGAGGCGTCGATGATCTGGCCGAAGGTGGAAATCTGGTTGTCAAGCAAGCGCGCCACGCGGCCAGTCATGCCATGGGTGTCGTATTCGACGCCGATGCGGCTGCCGAGGAGATCGAGCTCGACCAGCAATTCCTTGAGATCGAGCGTCGGATCGGCGTTGACGCGATCAACCCAGATGCGGATGTCGGAAATGACCGATGTGAGCTGTGCCTGGCGAAGGTCGGCCGAGCGGGTCAGCAGCACCATCGTGCCGTCAGCCTTGACCACCAGCGTCTGGAAGAAGCAGTAGCCAAAGGTGTCGTAGCCGGTCAGCCAGTACATGCTTTCCTGCGCGAAGAGCAGCATGGCGTCGAGTTTTTCCTCCTGCATTTTTGCAAGAAGGCGGGCTAGGCGGGCGTCGAATTCGCTGCGCTCGAAATGCAGGGCCATTTTAGAACGTCTCCTCGATGGCAATGGCGGAAATCTGCCGGCCGTAATCCGGCTCCTTCGCGTGCGTGGTGCGGCGATAGGAGAAGAAGCGGTCGGGATCGGGATAGGTACAGAGATTGAGGTTTTCGGCGATCACGCCGGCCTTGCGCAGGCGGTCGATCGTCAGATTTGGCAGGTTGAACATCGCATGACCGGTCCGCTCGGACGGAATGAAGTACTTGGCATAGCTTGGATCGTGGCTGACGAAACGATCCACGAATTCCGGGCCGACCTCGTAGCTCGCCTGGCTGATCGAGGGGCCAAGGCAGGCCATAATCGTCTCCCGCTTGGCGCCAAGCGCAAGCATGGCTTCGATGGTGTTTTCCAGGACGCCTGTCAGTGCGCCCTTCCAGCCGGCATGGGCGGCACCGATCACCCGGTTTGCAGGATCGGCGAAGAGGATCGGCCCGCAATCGGCGGCGAGCACGCCGAGCACAATCCCCGGCGTCGCCGTCACCATGGCGTCGGCTTGCGGGCGAGTGCCGTCATAGTTCGCGTCGACTGCAATCACGTCGGGCGAATGGATTTGATGTACGGTTGCAAGCCGTTCCAACGGCAGGCCGAACCAGGCGGCGACGCGACGACGATTTTCCTGGACATGCTCCCGACTGTCGTTGGAACCGAGGCCGACATTCAATCCGCGATAAAGGCCCTCTGAAACGCCGCCGTCACGGGTGAAATAACCGTGACGGATGCCGGCGCTCTTGGCGGCGCTCAGCAGCGTGCTTTCGATCGGAGTCGGCAATGCTGCGTCCCTTGATATGTTCTTTCGTGCTGGAAATAACGCTTCTGTGGCGAAGCGGTTCGATTTGAGGGGGATGTTGGCCCAGCGATGCGCGTTCTGTCAATCCGCGGAAGTCAATAGTGTTGATCAGCGGACTGGACGAAAGGGCAAAAGATCGATCGCCGGACTGGAGACGGCCAGCACCTTGAAAAGCTCACCCATCTTGCCTTCGCCGGCGCCAGCGAGCCGTTCGGCGGCGGCGCGGATGTTCTCTTGCATAGCGGCGTCGTGGTCGCGGCCAAGCGCTGCAGCCCGCTCCAGCAGTCCAAGGCCGATGAGAAAATCGCCTTGATGACAGCATCCGTTGATATGCAGGCCGGATGCGAGAGCGGTTTCGGCCAGATGCTGGAAATCGACATGGCTGGTAAGGTCCGCTTCGCCGGGGTGTTCCAGTGGTGGGTCGTATTCATGCATGCGCACGGCCTGCAGCGTATCGCCGAAGCCTGTTGCCATATGGCCGTAATCTATGGCGAGCGCTGTGCCGCCATGGGCTGCGATCCGGTCGCAGATCGTCGTCATGACCGCCTGACGGGCAGGGGCGATCTCGAAGATCGTGCCGATCGGCGGCAGCGGCCCGGCGGGAAGAAGCGCGGGGTCGAGGCTCGCGACGCCGGCCGTGAAAGTCAGCTCGTCATCGACGTCGAGCCCCACCGTGCGCTCGCGAAAACCGTTAGCGGTGCGGACGAACTGGCGAATGGGAATGGCGTCGAACAGTTCGTTGGCGGCAAGAAGCGTGAAGCCCGCCGGTACGTCATCGAAATCCGAATGCCAGGAAACCTTATCGCCATGCGCTTCAAGCGTCTGGCGCTGAAACCCCTGCAGCCGCTCGCTGGTCTCGACCAGATGCACGCTCATCGCGTCATAGAGCGGCGGCGCGAGCTTGGCGATGACGCGCAGCATATCCGCCATCATCGTGCCGCGGCCGGGGCCGATTTCGACGAGGCGGATATCGGCCGGCGTGCCGTGGCGCTGCCAGGCATGCACCATGAAGACGCCGATCATCTCGCCGAAAAGCTGGCTGATCTCGGGTGCCGTGACAAAATCGCCCATGCGGCCGAAGGGCTCACGCGTCTTGTAGTAGCCATGCTGCGGATCGGCGAGGCAGAGCGAGAAAAAGTCGGTGATGCTGATCGGTCCGTTGGCGCGGATGATGGCTTTGATTTTTTCTCCGAGCGCGGTCGTCATCATTTGGTCTCGCTAAAGCATGGTCCCGAAAAATATGAAACGGCTTCCGGGCGGATCATGCGACATTAAACCTAGAGTTCAAGCCGTCTGTCTGGCTGCAACGTGGCGGGCGCGGATCACGGCCCACAGGCCGATCGCTACCATCGGCAGGGAGAGCACCATGCCCATGGTCAGCCAGTTCGTGCCAAGCAGATAGCCGAGCTGTTCGTCAGGCTGACGGAAGAATTCGACGAAAATGCGCGAGCAGGCGTAACCGATGACAAAGACGCCGCTGACGGTGCCGGGCTTCTTCAGCGCCAACGCCCAGCGCGTGAGGATGAAGAGGACGGTGAAGAGCACGATGCCCTCGATGCCCGCTTCATAGAGCTGGCTGGGGTGGCGCGGATCAAGGCCGGCAGGGCAGGCGCCCTGGTGAGCGGCGATGATATGCGGGCTGCAGAAAATCATTGCCCAGGGCACATCGGTGGTCCGGCCCCAGAGTTCGCCATTGATGAAATTGGCGATGCGGCCGAAGAAAAGGCCGATCGGGGCGACGGCGGCGACGATATCGAACAGGCTCCAGGCCGGAATCTTGTTGCGATTGGCAAACAAAATCATGGCGATGGTCGTGCCAATCAATCCACCGTGGAAAGACATGCCGCCATTCCAGACCTCGATGGCGCGAATCGGATTGGCGAGTACCGGATCGAGATCGTAGAACAGGATGTAACCAATGCGTCCGCCGAGCACGATGCCGAAGGCCACCCACAGAAGAAAGTCGTCCAGGTGCGCCCGCGTCACCGGCGCGGTGTCGTTCAGCCAAAGCTTGCCATTGTCGACGAGCCGTCTCGCATAGAACCAGCCGAGCAGAATGCCAGCAACATAGGCAAGACCGTACCAGTGGACCGACAGCGGGCCGAGCGAAAAGGCGATCGGATTGATATCCGGAAACGGCAGGATGGCGGCAAGATTGGCTGATGTCAGCAAGATTTTCGCGTCCGTTACAGCATGATTCCCAAAAACTCTGTGCGTTTTTTTGGATAAGAGCATGCTAAATCCAATGTGCGCGGAACATGGCGTTCACTATTGAAACGGTCAAGTCGATTATTCGTGTGTCTCGCAGAGCGGGACTGGTTGTCCCGCTCTATCTCAATTTGCTTGCATCGGACCCTGGGAAATCTTACCTCAGATCTATCTGGCCCCTCATATGATGCCGTCCATTTTCGGGGCCGACGGCCGCAAGGAGATCACTATGAGCACTGGACCGAACCGTATCTTGGATGAATTCGCCAAGCTGATGACCGATGCCGCCGGTGCTGCCCAGGGCGTGCGCCGCGAGATCGAAACCGCGTTCAATGCCCAGGCCGAGCGTTGGCTGAACAGCCTGGATATCGTCAAGCGCGAGGAGTTCGAAGCCGTTCGCGAAATGGCGATCAAGGCACGCGACGAAAACGAAGCGCTGCTTGCCAGAATCGAAGCGCTGGAAGCGCGTCTTTCCTCCGAAAGCAAGTAATCGCAATTCATTTTGCGTAAAATCGGCGCGGCACGCGTCTGCCGCGCATTTTTCCTCTAAAATTTTCGACAGTTTTTCCACCTGTGGACACAGGCAAAAAAGCCAATCGTCAGAGTCAGTTATGACTCCCTTCTGAATAGACGTCGGAGGAGCTGTCCACAGCGCCCTTCGCCAAATCTCCGATGAGGGGCTGGCATGTCGGGCATGCCGTTATACACTGATTTTAAATGATGATTCGAAACGGACTTGGTAAGCTCCGGGCAGGGTGGATGCGTTAGTCTGGCAGCCGTTCAACATCATCCCGAGGATGTTTCCGGAGTAAAACTGTTTGCGTTCTTTCAGTGTTCGAGCACGGGAAGCTGCATTCATTCCGGTCAAAAAGGTGCTGCATGAGCCTTATGGAATTGGAAATCGAACGACAATCGAATCCGGTCGATATGATCGAATTCGTAGCCGCCAATAACGACTGGTCGTTCGAGCGGTCCGGCGAGGATGAAATCGCCATGACCGTCGAAGGTCGATGGACGGATTATCATGTCTCCTTTTCGTGGATGGAGGAGTTCGAGGCGTTGCACATTGCCTGCGCCTTCGACATCAAGGTTCCCGATCCTCGTGTCAACGAGGTCATCAAGCTGCTGTCCTGCATCAATGGTCAGGTGCTGATGGGACATTTCGATCTGTGGCGGCAGGAGGATATCGTGATCTTCCGTCAGTCGCTGCTGCTTTCCGGCGGCGCCGAGCCGACCAACCGGCAGGTGGAAGTGCTGCTGTCCAATGCCCTTGACACCTGTGAGGCTTATTATCAGGCCTTCCAATTTGTAGTATGGTCCGGCCTTGACGCAAATCGCGCCATGGAAGCCGTTCTTTTCGAAACCGTGGGCGAAGCCTGATATGGCAACAGAGGCATCATCGAGCGCTTTTGCATCCTCCGATCCCATCATCCTGATCGGGGCCGGGAACATGGGCGGCGCTCTGTTGACGGGGTGGCTGAAAAACGGCGTGCCGGGTTCCTCGGTAACTGTCGTCGATCCCAAGCCGTCCGAGGCGATGCTGAAGTTGATCGCCGATGCCGGCGCGAAGCATGTTGCCGGCGTTCCCGAAGGGGTTATCGCCGGCGTTCTCTTCATTGCGGTGAAGCCGCAGGTTATGGAAGCCGTATTGCCGCCGTTCAAGGCGTCGATCGGACCGAGTACGGTGGTGGTGTCGATCGCTGCCGGCAAGACGCTTGCGTTCCTTGAGCAAAGCCTGGGTGAAGCGGCGATGGTGCGCGCCATGCCGAACACGCCGGCGATGGTCGGCCGTGGCGTCACCGGCGCGTTTGCCAACGCCAAAGTCGGCGAGCGCCAGCGACAGTTGGTGCAAAATCTTCTGAAGGTGTCCGGTCCAGTCGAATGGGTGCCGGCGGAGGCCGATATCGATGCCGTAACGGCCGTTTCCGGCAGCGGGCCGGCTTATGTCTTTTATCTCGTCGAGTGCATGGCGGAGGCAGGCCGGAAGCTCGGCCTGCAGGCGGACCTCGCCATGCGCCTCGCACGGGAAACTGTCGCGGGGGCTGGTGAATTGTTGCATCAGTCCCCCGATGACGCTTCGCGTCTGCGTCAGAATGTGACGTCTCCCGGCGGAACCACTGCCGCCGCCCTTGCCGTTCTGATGGCGGAAGATGGCATGCAGCCTCTGTTCGACGAGGCGCTGGAGGCAGCGCGCAAGCGCGCGCAGGAACTGGCGGGCTAATCTCCCTGTATCAAGAGGTATGCGTATGGCGGAAGAGATCACCTATGGCGATTTCGAGCGGGTGGATATCCGCGTCGGCACGATCATCGAGGCGGAGCCTTTTCCGGAAGCACGCAAGCCGGCCTTCAAGTTGAAGATCGATTTCGGACCGGAGATCGGCATCAAGCGCTCCTCGGCGCAGATCACCGTCCACTACACACCGGAATCCCTCGTCGGCCGCCAGGTCCTCGGCGTCGTCAATTTTCCGCCGCGCCAGATCGGGCCCGTCCGCTCCGAAGTGCTGACCCTCGGCTTCGAGGATGAAGCCGGCGCGATCGTGCTTGCAGCAGTGACCCAGCCGGTGCCGAATGGCAGGAAGATGATGTGATTTTGCCTTCTCCCCTCGGGGAGAAGGTAATCTGTCAGTGAATCTCCCGCGACACGGGATCTGTCACACTGAAATCCAGAAATTCTGCCTCGAAACCTTCGCGCTGGGGTGAGCAGAAGACGGGGCCGATGGAGACGTCTTCGAGGGCCGGATCGAACCAGGCGAGGCGGGCCATGCGCCACTCGCTCATCTTGTCGGTGCGGTATTGGATGAAAAGCGCGTCGCCGTTGCGGGTCACCCGCGCCGACAGCGCCTCAAACTCATGATCGAGCCGGAAGGCGGACCAGTCGGAATTGCCGTTGGTGACGACAACGCTGAAATGTTTGGCGCCGTCGGTATATTCGATCCCGCATTTCATCCAGTGCGTGTCGTCATGGCGGACCATCAGCCCGGCCTGATCGTAGAGTTCGCGATAGTGGCCGATGAAGGTGATCTCGGCGGTAAAGTCGCCGTGCCACTGCCGGCCGAGGAAATGGCCGTCGTCGCGGTGGAAGCCGTAATAGGTTCCCTGCCAGAAATCGGTCTTGTCGCCGGAACGGACGAAAAGCCGGCCGTTGTTCATTTCCCAGGTCGGTGGCAGATTGAGCCAATGCATGTCGTTGATATCGATCGGCATGCACTGTCCTCTCTTTGAGCAATTCCAGGAAAAGTGCGAAGTGATTTTCCGTCCGGAATGCGTAAAACAAAGGGATAGAGTGGGAAAGCGATTCCGTGAAACGCTAAGCCGCTCTAGGCCGGAATGCGGATGGTGGCGCGCAGGCCCCCGAGCGGGCTGTCGCCGAGCGTGACGTTGCCGCCATGGCTGCGCGCGATGTCGCGGGCAATAGCAAGGCCGAGACCCGTGCCGGAATTGTCGAGATTGCGCGCCTCGTCCAGCCGGAAGAACGGCTTGAACACATCCTCGCGCGCATTGACGGGAATGCCGGGGCCGTCATCGTCGAAATTGATCGTCAGCCATTTGGGACTGTGCTTGGCCTCGATGCGCAGCGTGTGCGCATAGCGGCGTGCATTGGAGGCGAGGTTCGTCACCAGCCGTGTAAACGCGTTCGGACGGACGGAGATTTCATCGTCGCCATCGATGGAGAAGCTGATGGATTTGCCGTGCAGCGAGAAGTCCTGCTCGACCTTGTCGAGAATATCGCTGAGCCGAAGCTTGCCGACATCCTCTTCCGCCTCGCCGCGAGCGAAGGCCATATAGCCTTCCAACATGCTCTGCATATCCTCGACGTCCTCGTTAAGGCCGACGAGATCGGGATTGTCGCCGACAAGGGCGAGCTGCAGTTTGAAGCGCGTGAGCACGGTGCGCAGGTCATGGCTGACGCCGGAGAGCATCGCCGTGCGCTGCTCGATCTGCCGTTCGATGCGCTCGCGCATCAGGATGAACGCGAGGCCGGCGCGGCGAACCTCGTCGGCGCCGCGTGGCGAATAATTCTCCAGCCGCTGCCCCTTGCCGAAGCTCTCTGCAGCCTGCGTCAGCGCCAGGATCGGCCGGATCTGGCCGCGCAGGAACAGCACGGCAATGCCGATCAGCACCAGCGATGTGCCGACCATCCAAAGAATGAAGATATGCGTATTCGAGGCGTAGGTCTGGCTGCGCTTGGCAAAGACGCGCAGCACTTTATCCGGCAGCTTGACGCGAATTTCGACCAGGCTGGAATTGCCGACCGTATCGACCCAGAAGGGGAGATTGATCTGATCGCGGATTTCGTCGCTCAAGATGCCATCGAGAATCGAGAAGAACGGTTTCTCGCGCGGCGGCGGCAGCTCGCCACCCGGCTCGATCGAGATGGCGAGGTCGAGCTTTTGCCGGGCCATCTGCGTGACAGCGGAATAGTCGGCATCCTGCGGGTAGGTTTGGATAATGTCGATGATGGCGGCAATGTCGCGGGTGGTGGCCATCGACAGGCGCTGGGTCACCATCTGCCAGTGGCGCTCCATGAAGACGATGGTGACGACCGCCTGCAGGATGATCATGGGCAGAATGAAGATCAGCAGCGTGCGCGCAAAAAGGCCGGTCGGCAGCCGTCGCCGCCACCAGCGCGAAAGCCAGCGCATGCCATTGGAGGGCGTGTGCTCCTGATCGCGCCTGATCGAGTCGAATGTCACCATCGCCGCTGATCCTAGGTTAATCTATGCTCAGCCGGTAGCCGATGCCGCGCACCGTCTGCAGCCAGATGGGGTTGGCCGGATCGTCCTCGATCTTGCGGCGCAGGCGGTTGATCTGCACGTCGATGGTGCGCTCGCCGACTTCGGCGTCGGTGCCGATCAGTTCGTGGCGGGGGATCGTGTCGCCGGCGCGCTTGGCAAAGAGCAGCATGATTTCCTGCTCGCGGTCGGTCAGGCGGATAAGCTCGGAGGCCTTCTTCAGCTCCTTGCGGGTCAGCGAGAAGGTGTAGGGGCCGAACATCACCTGTTCGATCTTCGGCGCGTCGGCAGGCGCGTTGCGACGCAGGATATTGTTGATGCGCAGTACCAGTTCGCGCGGATCGAACGGCTTAGGCAGATAGTCGTCGGCGCCTGCTTCCAAGCCGGCGATGCGGGCTTCGGACTCGGCAAGGGCGGTCAGCATGATGATCGGGATGTTCTTTATGGCGCGAAGGCTCGCGGTCAGCGAGATTCCGGATTCGCCAGGCATCATCACGTCCATGATGATCAGGTCGAAATCGAGCCCTTCGAGCTTGCGGCGGGCCTCGGCGCCATCGGCGGCGGCCGTCACGCGGAATCCCTTTTCCATGAGATAACGGTTGAGAAGGGCGCGGATACGCGTGTCGTCATCCACGACCAGGAGGTGCGCTGCATCGTCCGAAATTGCTGTCTTTGTCGTCATTCAATCCGTCTCGATCTTGTTCTATCCGTTTGATTGATATGATCTTATCCAAGACACCGCCTTGCGGCTCTTCGGTCCGAGACCATAACTTAGTCCTGCATTCCCCTCAGGAACCTTTTGACGCTTTCGCGCGTCGCATCGGACGCGCCTTCGAATGCCCGTTCAATACGGCGCGATTGCGGCTCGGCCAGCGCCAATGCCAAATCGCGGCCGGCTTGTGTGGGGTAGAGCTTACGCTGCCGACGATCCTCAGGCCCGGTTACCTGATGAATATACCCTGAATCGATCAATTGTTTGAGAACCCGCGCCAAACTCTGTTTGGTGATCTTCAATGTTTCCAACAGGTCCGCAACCGTCATGCCGGGTTCGCGGTTAACGAAATGAACGACGCGGTGATGGGCGCGTCCGAATCCACTCTTGTCCAGAATCTGGTCGGGATCGGACACGAAGTCCCGATAGGCAAAGAAAAGCAGCTCGATGATCTCGAAATCGATGATCCCCGCATTCTCCATCGGCGTCGCCAGCAGCTCCGGTTTTGCTGCTTTTTGGCTCGTCTGTCGTGGCACCTTGGCATTTCCTTTCTTATTTTGGGGCAATCGGGAAACTTACGCAAAAATATGTCAGCATTATTGACGTATTTTTACGCCGCTGCTAGTTTTTCGCCGATCTTGCGCCGCCCGGACGGATATGGCCATATTTGGAAACTAAGCCCGGCTGCGCAAAACTCCAACACGTCTCATATTTTCCCCACTTGCATCGTGGATAATGCGGAATGGGGACAACAATCAACTGTCATGGCGTCCGGGCGCCGGAGGAGAAGCAAGATGGCATCGGTTCCTTTTGATCAACTGGATGGGGAGATCTGGTTCAACGGCGAGTTCGTGCCCTGGAAGGACGCTAAGATTCATGTGCTGACCCATGGTTTGCACTATGCAAGCGCGGTCTTCGAGGGCGAGCGCGCCTATGGCGGCCGGGTCTTCAAGCTGACGGAGCACAATCAGCGTCTTCACAAGTCCGCCGACATCCTCGGTTTCAAGATTCCCTACAGCGTTGCCGAGTTGGATGCGGCGACAATCGAATTGTTGAAGCGTCAGGGCTTTTCCGAGGCCTATGTGCGCCCGATCGCCTGGCGCGGCAGCGAGATGATGGGCGTGTCCGCCCAGAACAACCGCATCAATGTTGCGATCGCGATCTGGCAATGGGGCAGCTATTTCAATCCGGCCGAAAAGCTGAAGGGCATCCGCCTCGATATCGCCGAATATCGCCGTCCCGATCCGAAGACTGCGCCTTGCGCCTCGAAGGCCGCCGGCCTCTACATGATCTGCACCATCTCCAAACATGCGGCCGAGGCCAAGGGCTATGCCGACGCGATGATGCTCGATTACCGCGGCCAGGTGGCGGAGGCGACGGGCGCCAATATCTTCTTCGTCAAGGACGGTGTCATCCATACGCCGACGCCGGATTGCTTCCTGAACGGCATCACGCGCCAGACGGTGATCGAACTCGCCAAACGCCGCGGACTGCAGGTGATCGAACGGGCGATCATGCCGGAAGAACTTCCCGATTTCAGCGAATGCTTCCTGACCGGTTCGGCGGCGGAAGTAACTCCGGTCTCGGAAATCGGACCTTATCGTTTCACGCCGGCATCGATCAGCGAAACGCTGATGAACGATTACATGAAGGAAGTGTATCCGACTGCGGCTGCCGCCGCATAAGGATGTAGAACAGCTTACGAAAGCCGGGTGCGGCTGGTTCGCCCCGGCTTTTATTCTGTCCGATGCCTCGTCTTATTTCCGGCCGAGAACCGCGCCGACGATCGCCGAGAGCACGCCACCGGCGATCAGCGAGGAAATGCCCTGCGCGATAAGGCCGGTCAGCGCCTCGCTGCCGATCAGGTTGAGGATGAGGCCGCCGCCCAGACCGCCGACGGCGCCGGCAATCGTTCTGGCGACGATATTGATCCCTTCCTGCTTCAGGGCGGCGCTGGCCGCGTTACCGCCGATTGCACCGGCGATCAGTTGCGTGATGATTGGCCCCAGACTTTCCATGATTACCTTCTCCCCTTGTCCCGGAATCCCTTTCCGGAATGCCCTCTGCCACGTCCCGGATTGAGCCTCGGGAGTGGCGGTAATCTCTATCGATATTAGAAATACATCATGTATCGGCCGGTGGAAACAGGAAGGCAACTCACACGGGAGAATTCCGCAACAATCCGATGGAAAGTCCGCGCAAAAAGAGCGGCGGCCCCTCGGCCGCCGGCGATTTTGACGAATTGCTGCTTAGCAGCAGCGATTCATTGATACACGTAGACGATGCGGCGGGTATTCGGATCGACCAGCACCGGCTGACGGTTCACTTCCACGTAGCTGTATTGATAATCCGGGATACGGTGGATGACGACGCTTTGCGGCAGGGTGGCGCCGACTACGACGTTGCCGCGCAGCCGCACGGTGTTGACCCGGTTCTGGGTGATATAGGTACGGACTTCAGTCGGCGGGGCGACGGCATCGACCTCACTCACCGGGCCGATCAATTCGTCGTCCGGCGATGGGGAAACGCTGCCCGTCGTCGTCTGATCGGTTGTGCTATAGGTTATGGTTGGTACGCCGAGCTGACTGTAGTGCTCCTCGACGACGACCGGATTGCCGTTCTGCTCGACGCTCAAGGCCTCGGCGTCTACCCAGCCGCGCATGCCGTTGACATCGATGCGGCACCAGCTACTGCCTTGGATGCAGCCGTCGAGGCTCGCTTCAGAGCCGCGGGTTGCCATGCCGACACTTGGATACTGCGGACCAGGGCCGGTGCGAACGTCGAGATCGGTCGCAGTTGTCGCCGACATCTGCGCTTGCGCCAACCCGGCGCTGCCCAGGAGCACCACCCCCATCAGCAGCAAGTTTCTCTTTGCAAACATTGGCCTTTCTCCTTTGCTTTGGCAGTCTACCTTTGCAAACGCTCGCAAAGGCGGAGGGTTCCGCCGCACTGTCCGGCAGTCTCGGCATTTTCCGGGGAGGAGGGGCTGTTTTGCCTGGTGTTTGGGATTATATCGGCGGGATATGCATTCAACAGACGAGGCGCTTCCCATGGGCATGCTCCAGGCCGGCATCATTCCGGTGACACCCTTCGAACAGAACTGCACCATCTTGTTCGATCCGGAAACGAAGGAGGGAGTCGTGGTGGATCCCGGCGGCGACGTCGACGTCGTCCTGCAGACGGTGCGCGAAAATGGCATTGTGCTGAAGGCGATCTGGCTGACGCACGGTCATATCGACCATGCCGGCGGCGCTGACGAACTTCGGGAGGCGCTCGGTCTGGAGGTCATTGGCCCGCATGAAGACGATCGCCCGCTGCTGCAGGATATCGAGGCGAAGAGCAAGATGTTCAACATCGAGGGCGTTCGCAACGTGGTGCCGGATCGGTTCCTGAAGGACGGTGACAAGGTTTCCTTCGGCGAGCATGAGTTCGAAGTCTTCCATTGTCCCGGCCATGCCCCGGGCCATGTCATCTATTTCAACAGAGCGCAGAAATTCGCCCATGTCGGCGACGTGCTGTTTCATGGCTCGATCGGCCGTACCGACCTGCCGGGCGGCAATCACCAGCAGCTTTTGGAATCGATCCGCGACAAGGTATTTCCCTTAGGCGACGACGTCGGCTTCATCTGCGGCCATGGCCCTGGTGGCCAGATCGGCGAGGAGCGCCGCACCAATCCTTTTCTGCGTGGACTTTAAAGCAGCGGTTTTCCGTCCGGAATTGCGTAAAAACAAAAGGATAGAGCGGTTCAGCAGTTCCTTGAACCGCTGAACCGCTCTGAGCCAAAATAAAAGCGCCGCTCGATGGCGGCGCTTTCTTTCAAGAGATTAGCTTGTGTAGGGTTAGTTGGCTGTGCAGAAGTGGCGCATGCCATCGTAGCCGAGATAGGTGCCGCTGCGGCCGTCGAAGCTGCTGTAGCGATCGTAGCAATAGCGCATCCACTGGGAAGACCACGGGCGTAAGCCGACAGGCTGCGGAGCGTAATAACTGACGTCACGCTCGACATAGACGCGGCGCGGCGCGGCGCGATAGTAGTAGGGCTGGGGCGCATAGTCGGGGTCGACGTAGACCGGGTCAGGTTCGACATAGCGCGGCTGGCTGGCGATCGCCGAACCGACAATCAGGCCGGTGGCGAGACCTGCGGCGCCAATCGCCCAACCCTCTCCATTGTGATGATGCCAGTGATCGTCGGCCGAAGCTGTGGAAATCGTCGTCAGCGTCAGGGCTGCAGCGACGGCGGACATTAGGAGCGATTTGCCGAGCATGTTCATTAGTCTGTCCTCTAAGGGGAACCGGGAAGACCGTAGTTCCCAATCTTTCATGGAGGCCATGACTAGACGCGGCAAGCTGAATGCAGACTGAATGACAAAACCCGGCATCACTGCCGGGCTTCAACTCGAATGAAAGCCGTAAGGCGTCTCAGCCCGCAATCTGAAGATTGACGGCCTTCGGTCCCTTGCCGCGGCGATCCGGTTCCGTGTCGAAGCTTACCTTCTGGTTTTCCGACAAACCTGCCAGACCAGAAGCCTGTACTGCGGAAATGTGCACAAAGATGTCCGCGCCACCCTTGTCCGGTTTGATGAAACCGAAGCCCTTATCGGTATTGAAAAACTTTACAGTGCCAGTCTCGGCCATGCCTCAGGTCCTTTTCTCTCTGCCCACCATCCACACGGGCAGCATTGCTGTATTGCCCTTGCGGGCGCTTGCAGGCAGTTCTCGCAATTTGAAGGAAAAGGTCCCCTATACCTCGGCGTGGTTTCGAAGCGAATTCGCGCATCCGTTTCTCAACCAAGCTGACCGGAATAATTTAGCGTTTCCGGCGCGCAACTCTATTAAGGACTTCCCATGCTCTAAAAATGCCCGAACAGCGGTGAGAGTGCTGTGTTTATTGGGAATTGGCAAGCAAAAGTTTTTTAACGTGTTCTGGTGAGCACACTGCCGTAATGCAAGTGTGTTAGCGCGAATCGCAAATTTTCCCACGCCGAGAATGGGTTTCTAAGGTTTTTGTATCGTTTGCGATATAATTTTGGCGAAATTTTCCCAAATGATATAGCCAAAATCCATCTTTTGGATCATTCGAAAAAATTTCATTAAGAGCCGTTCAAAACAGCCATAACGCGTATTTTCAACAATTTTCACGCGATGGCGCCGCGTCGCCGAACGAGTTCCGGCACCAATTCCACGGCAAGCATGGCGACAAACATCAGGGAGCAGCCGGCATAGCCTAGCGGCCCCATGGTTTCACCGAGCAGCAGGCTGCCCAGCGAGGCACCGAACAGAGCCTCCGAAGAGAGGAAGATCGCAGCCTGCGGCGCGGTTGTGTAACGCTGGCCGATGACCTGCAGCACGAATGCGAGGCCGGACGAAAAGATGCCGACATAGAGGATTTCGCCCAGCGCGCCTTGGATAGCGGCGATGCTGATCGGCTCGGCAATCACAGCGACCCCAAGGGCTGCGACTGCAGTGACCGCAAATTGCATCGTGGAGATTCCGAGCGGCCGGCCGGTTTCGTTGACGGAAGAGCCGGCGAGGGTGATCTGCGCTGCCCAGAAGAGGGCGCAGATGACGGTCAGGAAATCGCCGACCGTCAGCCGCGAGAAGGAGCCACCGGACAAGAGATAGATCCCGGCAAGCGCCGTCAGTGCCGCCGGCCAGACGATCCAATGCGGCGGGCGGCGCAGGAAGACGACGGCGATCAGCGGCACGAAGACGACATAGAGGCCGGTGATGAAACTGGAATTGGTGACGGTCGTCGTCAAAAGCCCGATCTGCTGCGTTGCCGCTCCACCGAAGAGCGCGACGCCGACGAGGAAAAAGGAAAGCCAGTTCCGGCGCGTCAGAGGTTTCTTGGCCTTGCGGTTTTCCATCCAGACGAAGGGCAGGACGACGATGGTGGCGACGGCGAAGCGCAGGCCGATGAACCAGAACGGTCCGATCGCCTTCATCGCGGTAGACTGCGCGACGAAGCCTCCGCCCCAGATGGCGGCAGCCAACAACAATACCAAATTCGCCTGTATGCGAGTCATCTGCATCCTACGGGAGAGGGAAAGAGGCTGACCGTTAGCAGTTGCTTTTCTTTGGGGCAAGGTGAAAAGGCTGAAGGATGTGAGCCTATTCCGCTGCCCTGGAAACGCGCAGCAGTGCGCCGTCGTCCTCGTCGGTCGTCAGCAACAACGCTCCATCCGGCGCGACCACGACATCGCGCAACCGGCCGAATTCTCCGTCGAATATGCGTTCGCGTTCGGTCACCTTGCCGCTACTGTTGCGATCGAGACGGGACAGCAGCTCGAATTTCAGCGCGGCGACAAGGAAATCGCCTTTCCATTCCGGGAACATTTTGCCGCGATAGACGGCGATGGCGCCGGGCGCGATCGACGGGTCCCAATAGAAGAGCGGCTGCTCCATGCCTGCCTTTGCCGTACCGACGCCAATCTTGGTGCCGGAATAGTTGCGTCCGTAGGAGATGACCGGCCAGCCGTAATTCTTGCCCGCCTCCGGAGTGTTGATTTCATCACCACCTCTGGCGCCGTGTTCGACCGTATAAAGCTTGCCATCGGCGGTATCGAAGGTAATGCCTTCCGGATTGCGATGTCCCTTGGACCAGATTTCCGGCAGGGCTTTTGCGCCGTCCTTGAACGGATTGTCGGTGGGAATGCCGCCGTCGGCGTTGATATGGACGATCGAACCGGCATCGTCGTGGAAATCCTGGGCGCGATCCTGTTCACCGCGGTCGCCGAGGCTGACGAACAGGCTGCCGTCCTTGGCGATTGCAATGCGCGAGCCATATTGGATGCTGCCGCGCGACATCTTGTTCATCACGAAAATGCGCTTCACATCGGTCAGCCGCCGCTCGTCCGGCGGCAGGACCGCGCGGAAGACCGCCGTGCCACTGCCGCCGTCCGCGGCAATGGAGGCGGTGAAATAGATGGTGCGGTTGCCAGCGAATTTCGGATCGAGGGCCACGTCGAGCAGGCCGCCTTGGCCGCGGGCATAGACATCCGGCAGTCCCGCGATCGGGTCGGAGGTCTTACCGTCGCAGATGACGCGCATCCGGCCCGGCCGCTCCGTCACGAGGTAGGCGCCGTCCGGCAGCACTTCGACTGCCCAAGGATGGTCGAGCCCGCTTGCGATCGTCTCGATCTTGACCTTGACCTTCTGCGTGTCGATCGTCTTGACCGGATCGGCAGGGGCGGCATTCGCCATCGCCAGCGTGGAAGCCGTAAGAACGGCGCAGCAGCTAATTCTGTGAAAGCGCTTCAATCCGTCTCCTCCCTTCCATGAACTATTTACGCAACGTGGGGTGGGCGGATTGCCGGTCAAGGCGCGCTATGGCGAGGGTAACGTCTTTGTGTCTGCGAAGGCCGTCTGTTCGGCAGTCTCCACCAGCTCGGCGTCCACGATATAACGCAGCGGCCCGCGCGTGATGGCATCGAACGGCCAGCAGGTGGCCAGCGCCAGATGCCGACCGGGCGTGGCGGGATCGATGCCGTTCTTGTCCCACGGTGCGACACGGCCCTGACCGGCCCGGAAGGTGAGCACCTTGCCGTCATGGCGCGTGACTTCGATCAGATCGCCCGGTTTGACATCCTTCAACCAGCGGAAATGCGTGTCGCGATGGGCGGCGATGACGGCGGTGCCTTCTTCTCCCGGCTGCGGCGTATTCGTCAGCCAGCCCGGCCCGAAAGCCAGCGCCTGGCCGCTGGCGCCGGCAAGCACTATCGCTTCCGCGCCGATCCGCGGTGCCCGCACCTCAGCCTCGGTGGTGAAATCCGCCCAAGGCCAGGGCTTTGCATCTTCGCCGCGAAGCTCCGCGGCGAAGGCGCGTTTCAGCAGGACCTGTGCGAGCTCGGCCTTGGCTTTCATATCGAGGCCATTGCCGAGAAAGCTCAGCCCCGTCATTGCAAGGACGATGATACCGGCGAGAGCGAGTTTTTCGAGGTGTGTGAGACGATGGAAAGGCCCCTCATGCGGCCTCTCGGCCACCTTCTCCCCGCGCACGGAGAGAAGGTGGGGGTGAGGGGCTTTGGACATTTGGAAATGGCCGTCGTCCCTCATCGCGTTCACCGTCCAAACACGCGGCGACGCAGCATCATGAGCACAGTAATGATCGCCGCGAGAAGGAGCAGGGCCAAGCCGATCATGATGTTGCGCTCGGCGGGTGTCGCCGTTTGCGGCAGGTTGACGCTGGATGTGGCCTGGCGGGCGATCATGCCGGCGGTGGCCGGCGTCGGCGCGGCGGCGATCTGGCTTGCCAGCGCCGCCTGTCGCTTTGCTGACCCATACTTAGGGAGCATAGCGCCGTTGACATCGGCCTGATCCGCCTCTGCCTGTTCATCCGCCGCGCCGATCGGCTCAACCGAGGCCTTGCGTTCGCCGCTAGGTGCCGTGACCGGCGCTTCGCCTTCGCCGAAGACCTTGCCGAAATCCCAACCGGCGGGAAGGTTCTGCGGCAGTTTGGCAGAACCGAGCGACTGGTCGGCGGGACGTGAAGGCGTAACGTCGACGGCGACAAGGCTGGTGACGCGCGAGACGAGGTGGTGGGCGAGCGCCACCGCTTCGACCTGCTTGTCCAGCGCTCCCTGATCCTGGATCTCGTAGGCGCGAGCTTCGATATCGTCGATCTTGCGGCGTGCCCAAAGCTGCGAAATGCCTTTGCCTTCGGCGGCGCCGGCAATATCCATTTCGACACGCCAGGGCTGGGCGCCGGTCTTGCCCGATATCTGCAGCTTGCCATTCGGTTGTGCGTCGGAGAGTTCGGCTGTCAGCACGACCGGTTCGCCGGTGTAGAGGTCAGGCATCGGGTTCGGTGTGATATCGTCCGCCTTGGCATTGTCGAATCTGGCGGCAATGTCGGTCATGGCGGGATTTTCGAGCTTGGCGAACAACTCGCCCATGCGCTCGGCCACCTGATCCTGCGAACCGATGGCGGTATAGGTGCCGCGGCCGACTTCGGCGGCCTTGGTCATGAAGTAGGTGTTTGGCGCGGAGCCGATGCCAACGGTGAAGACGCGAGCGTCGGCGCGGTTCTGGCTGATTTCCTGGAAGAGTTGCTGCTCATTGCCGATTGCGCCGTCGGTCAGGAAGACGACCTGGCGGAGCGCGCCGCTGGCGATCGGTCCCTGATTGCGGAGCGCATCCGACAGGGCCGGCAGCATTTCCGTGCCGCCGGCAGCGTCGAGGCCGTTGACATAGGCGATCGCTTTTTCCCGGTTGTTGGGCGTGGCGGCGACGAGGCCGTGAAAATAATCGGTCATCGTGTCGTCGAAGCGGATGACGTTGAAGCGGTCGTCGGACTGCAGCTTGGAGATTGCAAGCGCCAGGCTGGCACGGGCCTGTTCGATCGACGGGCCGGACATGGAGCCCGAGTTGTCGATGACGAAGACCACCTCGCGCTTCGGCTGCTGGGTCGTCGCATCCGGCGTCGACGGCGGCGTGACAAAGGCCAGCAGATAGGTTTTGCCGTCCTTTACCTCTCGGAAGAGGCCGGCGCTCGGCGTCTTGCCCAGAGCCGCCTCCCAGGTCAGCTCAAAATCGCGATCGGCGGGCACGGTGTCGCCTTTCAGCGAAATCGTGCGGCTCTGTTCGCCGTTCTCAGTGAGATTGATCTCATGGAATGAGGATTTTACCTCGCCGAGAGGGAAGCCAGCCCTGAGGTTGATGGTCAACGATACCGGATTGATCTTGGCGTTTTCACGCGGATCAAGAACCGGGGCTTCGATCTTTTCCCTGTTCGGGACCGGGTCCTGCACGGCAAAACCAGTGCCGTTGTGGAACTCGACGCTCTGGACGATCGGCTGCGGGTTATAGCGTGGAGCGACAACCATCGGGAAGCGTAGCGAGAATTGGCCGGCCGACTGATGGACCGTCTGTTGGTATTCGATCTGCACGACAACGGTTTCGCCGGGACCGATATTGGCAACCTGGTTGGTGAAGATGTTCGGCCGTTGCTGCTCGAGCAGCGCCGTCTTCCTGCCCTGCGCTTTGGCGTCCTCATAGATTTGCCGTGCTTCTTCGCGCGGCTTGATCTGACCCTCGATGAAGCGGTCGCCGATCTGCATGCGCAGCGTGTCGACGGCTGAATTGTCCGGCAACGGGAAGACATAGGTGCCTTCGACCCAGCCCTTGCTCGGGTTCTGGAACCGTTGCGTCACCTTCACGCGGGAAACAGGGCCGGTGACGTCGATCTCGACGTCCGTCTTCAGGCGCGGCGCTTCGACATAATAGCCGGGCTCCTTGGACGGGAAGAGCAGCGAGCCGCTGTTGACGTCATTCGGGCGAATAAGGCCGGCGAGCTGCTGGCCGGATTGGCCTGGCTGATCCGCGATTTCGGCGCGTGCGGTCGTGATGAGACTCAGCATCATCACCGCCAATGCGGCCAATGTTATCATTACGATTGAGAAAGAAGAAAGGAGACTGCGCGCCCGCAGGCGCTCGGTTGTGCATTCGTCATCCAGAAACATGGCTACCCCCTGCGTGACTGGCTGCGATTGCACGATAAGAGTGTGGGAAGCAGGCTGCTTCAGGACCGAATTGCGACGCCGTAAAGCATTTGTTAAGGCTAATTTGTGGCAATCAAGATGTATAACGATCTGTATGATTTTCGTGAAGAATTTCCGCCGGCTTCAGAGATTGAATCGGCCGCTTCACAAAATGATTCAACCGACGGGCAGAGCGTTCGCATCTGACCGCTTTTCAATCGCTCTATTCAGCCGGAGCGTGTGGGTGAGCTTCGTTTCGGAAAATGGCGGGCGTATGGCAGCCCAACGATGGCGTGTGGCGCGCCGTCTGCATGTCTCGAAATAACGTCACTGTGACGCCTTTGTGCTTGAAACGGCGGCCTACATTCGACATAGAGCTTAGCGCAGAAATCTGGTCCACAGGCTTTCTGCCCACTTCCAACCGATTAGGACCGATCATCATGGCCTTTCTTGCCGACGCTCTTTCCCGTGTAAAGCCTTCTGCCACCATCGCCGTTTCCCAGAAAGCGCGCGAGCTGAAAGCAAAAGGCCGTGACGTGATCGGCCTCGGCGCCGGCGAGCCGGATTTCGATACGCCTGACAATATCAAGAAGGCCGCCATCGACGCGATCAACCGCGGCGAGACGAAGTACACGCCCGTCTCCGGCATTCCGGAACTGCGCAAGGCAATCGCTGCCAAGTTCAAGCGCGAGAACAATCTTGACTATACCTGGGAGCAGACGATCGTCGGCACCGGCGGCAAGCAGATCTTGTTCAACGCCTTCATGGCGACGCTGAATGCCGGCGATGAAGTCATCATCCCGACGCCTTACTGGGTTTCCTACCCGGAAATGGTGGCGCTTTGCGGCGGCACTCCGGTTTTTGTCGCGACGACGCAGGAGAACAGCTTCAAGCTCCAGCCTGCCGATCTTGAGAAGGCGATCACGCCGAAGACGAAGTGGTTCATGTTCAACTCGCCGTCCAACCCGTCGGGCGCTGCTTACACGCACGCCGAACTGAAGGCGCTGACGGACGTGCTGGTCGAGCATCCGCACGTCTGGATTCTGACGGACGACATGTACGAGCACCTGACCTATGGCGAGTTCAAATTCGCCACGCCGGTTGAAGTCGAGCCGAGCCTCTATGATCGCACGCTGACGATGAACGGTGTCTCGAAGGCCTATGCGATGACCGGCTGGCGTATCGGTTACGCCGCAGGCCCGCTGCAGCTCATCAAGGCCATGGACATGATCCAGGGCCAGCAGACCTCGGGCGCGACATCGATTGCGCAATGGGCTGCTGTCGAAGCGCTGAACGGTCCGCAGGATTTCATTCCGCGCAACAAGAAGATCTTCGAAGGCCGCCGCGATCTCGTCGTATCGATGCTGAACCAGGCGAAGGGCATTTCCTGCCCGGTTCCGGAAGGCGCATTCTACGTCTATCCGTCCTGCGCCGGCCTGATCGGCAAGACTTCGCCGACCGGCAAGGTCATCGAGACGGACGAAGACTTCGTGTCGGAATTGCTGGAATCGGAAGGCGTCGCCGTGGTCCACGGCTCCGCCTTCGGCCTCGGCCCGAATTTCCGCATTTCCTACGCGACTTCGGAAGACCTTCTCGAAGAAGCTTGCCGCCGCATTCAGCGCTTCTGCGCGGCCTGCAAGTAAGCAGTCGAAGATAAGTCAAATAAAAAGCCCGCCAGAGATGGCGGGCTTTTTGCGTTCAGGCCGATGGTTTCGGGTTCATCAATTGAGTCAAGCGCTTCGCGATTTGAGTCCGCCCGTCGGCGCAAGTCCTTGAAATCAGAATCAAAGTCCGAGCGCCGTCAGCATGATGAACGTGGCGAAGAGGATGAAATGGGTCATGCCTTCGATGGCATTGGTCTCGCCGTCGTTGAGATTGATCGCTGCGGCAATCAACGTGATCATGATCATCACGGTCTGTACCGGCGACATGGCCATGACGAAGGGCTGGCCCGTATAGAGCGCGATTGCCTCCATGACCGGCACCGTCAGGATGACGGTCGACAGCGAGGCGCCCATGGCGATATTGATGGTCGCCTGCATGCGGTTTCGCAGTGCCGCGCGCAGTGCCGTCAAGATTTCCGGGGCGGCGGAAATGGCGGCGACCACGATGGCGGCAATCGCCGGCGGCGCACCGCTATCCCTGAGGCCGACATCCATGAAGGCCGACATGAACTCGGCAAGGCCGCCGATCAACACGACGCCGATCAGAATGGTGACGATGGAGGCTGCGGTGGAGTCTTCGCCATGATGATCCTCTTGTGCGCCATGCTTCTTCTCGACGCGCGGATAGCTGTAGCTGAAGAAATAGCTGTGCTGACCGACCTGCATGCGCAGGAAAAGACCGTAAAGCGCGATCATCGCGGCGATGGTGAAGGCGGAGTAATAGTGCCATTTTGCATCGGGGATGAACTCCGGCACGATCATCGAAATGCCCATGGCGGTTAGGATCATCACGCCGTAGGTCTTGCCGGAATCGTCATTATAGGGCTGTTCGCCGTGCTTCAGGCCGCCGAGCAGGGCGGCAAGACCGAGGATGCCGTTGATGTCGAGCATGACGGCGGAATAGATCGTATCGCGCACGAGCGTTGGCGAGCTTTCGCCACCCATCAGGATTGCCAGCATGATCACTTCGACAGCGACGGCCGATAGAGTGAGGATCATCGTGCCATAGGGATCACCGACTTTGGTCGCCAGAATCTCGGCGTGATGGGCGACGCGCATTGAGACAAGGACGATGGTTGCAATCAGTCCGGCGGCGGCCAACAGCGATGCGATCCGCCCCATATCCAGCACCGCATGTTCGCCGAGATAGGCCACGACGGCGACTGCAAACGCGATGATCAGGAACTTTTCCTGCTTCAGCCAGCTCGATATTGCCAAGTCCTCACCTTTCGCACGGATTCACTTTCTCAGTCTAAATCAATGATTTCTCACATCAAGCATGCGCGTAGATGACAAGATTTGCAGTCCACGGCGTTTAATGGAATACTGTCCGGATCGGTCTGCCCAACCCAATATCGCGGCATCCTTGCAATTCGTCTGAGATGGACCGCGGTCCTGCCGGGTGGCACCCGGAGCCTAAGGTCTTGGCAGATGAGAAGGAGGCTGTGAATGGTCAAGGTCACTTACGAAATTGTGCCACATGACGGCGGATGGGCGTATCGTTTTGGCGAAGTCTATTCCGAGGCGTTTCCGACTCATTCCGAAGCAGTGGAGGCGGCCAGGATCGTGGCGGCCGAACAGCAGGTTGGCGGCGATTCGGCAGAGATCAGTTGGCAGGACGAGCGGGGCAAATGGCACGAAGAATACACCGATGGCGGCGACCGTCCGGAAACGGAAGTTGTCGACGGTAAGGTGCGTTTCCCGCCTGTCGATACGGCTCCTGGCGCCTGAGCGCTACCGCTCCCGTGATGCCTGGTCGACTCATGTCGATGAAGTCTTGCTTCGCGGCGGCCCCACTATGCGTCAGCTTTGACGTAGTCCAGCAATCCGGCCACCAGCGCATCGAACGTCACGCGGCAGCGCGGTGACGTCTTCAGGTTCTCATGCATGGCGACCCAGGTGTCTAGCGCGAGTTCGATCTCGGGCAGCAGCCGGACAAGATTTTCATCCCTTTTTGCAAGCGGCACTTGATAGAAGCTGATGCCGATGCCGGCGCATAATGCGTTGTGCAGCGCTATGCTGTGATCCGACTTGAAGGCAAAGGAGATGCCGTCAAACAGGGGATAGCGCTTCAACATCGTGCGGATGTAAGCGGTCTGGCGATCGAAACCGATCAACTTGTGGTGACGCAGGTCCGCAATGCTCTTGGGTTCGCCGTATCGCTTTAGATAGTTGCGATGCGCGAACAAGCCGAGGGGGATGACGCCGATACGGCGCGCAAGCAGTGCATCCTGTGTGGGCGCGACCATGCGCACGGCGATATCTGCTTCTCGCTGCAATAGGTCCTCAACAGCGTCGGAGGCGGAGAGCTCGATGATCAGATCGGGATGCGCGGCCTGCAGCTCCGCCAGGATCGGCGGCAAGACTTCCGCGCCGATGACCTCGCTGGCGCTAATGCGCACGGTGCCGCTGACACTATCGCGCGCTTCGGACGCGACGCGCAGCAGTGCGGCAGTCGTGCTGGCCAGGGTTTCCGCATAGGGTTTGAGGGCGAGGGCCGCGTCGGTCGGAAGAAGGCCTTGTTGTGAGCGCGTGAAGAGCTCGGCGCCTACAGTTGCTTCCAGCGCGTCGATATGGCGGCCGATGGTCGGCTGGGTCAGGCCGAGTTCCCGGGCGGCAGCCGAAAGCGAGCCGTGACGGAGCACGGCGAGGAAGGTGCGGTAGAAATCCCAGCTTGGTTCTGATGTGGATGCCATATATTTTTGTATATCATGTGCAGATTTTTTGGCAATTTCGTTTATCGCAGCTGCGCGGCATAGTCATCTCATCAACCGATGGAGATGACGATGACTGAGCAGACGAACACTGGAAAGACCGCTCTCGTACTAGGCGCCACTGGCGGTATCGGCGGCGCCGTCGCTCGCGGGCTCGCTGCCCGTGGCTGGCGCATCCGGGCGCTGAACCGCAACGCAGCCGAGGCCGCGCGCCGCGAGCCCGGATTCGACTGGGTGCAGGGTGATGCAATGCAGGCGGGCGATGTATTGAAGGCGGCGGCGGGCGTTGAGGTTATCGTGCATGCCGTCAACCCGCCCGGCTATCGCAATTGGGGGCAATTGGTCCTGCCAATGCTCGACAGCACGATCGCGGCGGCGAAAGCGGTCGGCGCGAGGATTGTCCTGCCGGGCACAGTCTACAATTTCGGGCCGGACGTCCTTCCCAATGTGACCGAGGACAGCCCGCAGCATCCGCAGACACGCAAGGGCGCGATCCGCGTCGAAATGGAGCGGCGCCTGAAGGCGGCGGCAGAGGCCGGCACGCCGGTCATTATCCTCCGCGCCGGGGATTTCTTCGGCGAGCGCGTCACCAATAGCTGGTTCTCTCAGGGCGTTGTAAAACCCGGCAAGCCGGTGGCGTCGGTGACCAATCCGGGTAGGGCGGGCATCGGCCATCAATGGGCCTATCTGCCTGACGTCGCCGAAACAATGATCCGGCTGATCGAGAAGGGTGACGCGCTTCCCACTTTTGCCGTCTACCACATGCGCGGCCATTGGGATGGTGACGGCCAGCAGATGATTGGCGCGATCGAGCGGGTGGTCGGACATAGGGTGAAAGCGAAATCCTTTCCCTGGTGGATACTGCCGCTTGCCGCGCCTTTCGTGCCGCTGATGAAAGAGCTGCGTGAAATGCGCTATCTCTGGAAAGTGCCGCTGCAGATGAGAAATGACAAACTGCTGGCTGTGCTCGGCGAGGAGCCGCATACTCCGATCGACGAGGCGGTGAAGACGAGCCTGGCGGCACTCGGCTGCCTGCCGGCACGGTAAGGCGCGTTAGGTCCGGAGTTCGGCAAGCGCTATCCTGGCGACGGTAAAGTCCGACTCGGCATTCTTGGTATCGCCGTCGCTGAGAAACCAGGCGGCAGAGAGACCGGCATAGGCGACGATCCACTGCAGCATCCGCTTCGGTTTCAATCTTGCTTCGGTGCAGACGATCGGCAATTGACGCTGCAGACGACCGGGAGCGGTGACGATGGGGAGTTCCGGATTGCAGAAGGTATTGGCGAAATCGTAGCCGCGTTCACCGTGAACGCGCTTCGGGTCGATGGCGAGCCAGCCGCGCGGACCGAAATCCATGATATTCTCATGGTGGATATCGCCATGCAGAACGGTGAGGTCGCGCTGATCCGCAAGCAGGTGACCGGCAATCTCGGCGCAGGTGGTGAGAACGCCGCCATGGGCGCGCGCCGCCGGCTCCAGCTCTCGGAACCAGCGGTCAAGCGGGACGAGATCCGGCAACGGCGTTGCCCGCGGCGCGTGGAGCTTAGCGGCCGTGTGGCAGATGATCCGGCTTGCCTCGTTATCACCACCTTCCATCGCCATCGTCAGCAGGGACCTTGGTCCGGTTGCTCTCTCCAGAAGTGCTGCGTCGGTGTCGTGTTCGAAGACCTGCGCCGCACCGTCGCCATCCCACCAGCGCAAGACCTGGCTGCCGAGCTTCTCGTCAATATCGAGTGCGACCTTCAGCATGGCGGGCACGCCGCGCCAAATGACTGGCAGAAGATGACTGGAACGGGTGATAATCGCCTCGCCATCCGGTGCGAGCGACCAGCGCTTCAAATAGGGCTCAAACATGCGTGCACTCTAACGGCTATCCCCAAAAAGAAAATCCCGCCTGGCAGCGGGATTTTCCGTCATGATCGGAGCGGTGGGAGTTAAGCCACTTCGTCGAGCGTCGGGTAGTCAGCGTAGCCGTTTGCACCGCCGCCATAGAGCGTAGCCTGGTTGAGGACGGCGAGGGGGGCGTTTTCCTTCAGACGGCGGACGAGGTCCGGGTTGGCGATGAACGGCTTGCCGAAGGCAACGACGTCGGCCTTGCCGCTTTCGACCGCTTCGATGGCCATCTCGCGATTGTAGCCGTTGTTGAGCATCCAGGCTGCCTTGCCGCCCGCAGCCTTATAGGCGGCGTGCAGGGCGTCATAGTCAAAGGGCAGGAAGTCACGGGCGCCGCCCGTCTGGCCTTCGACGGTGTGGATGTAGGCGAGACCATATTTTGCCAGGCCTTCGATGACGTAGGTAAAGAGCGCCTGCGGATGCGGATCGCTGGCATCGCCCGACGGCGTTACCGGCGAGATGCGGATCGCGGTGCGGCCGGCGCCGACTTCCTTGGTCACGGCGTCCACAACCTCGAAAAGGAAACGGGCGCGGTTTTCGATCGAGCCGCCATATTGGTCTGTACGATCGTTCACGTCGGCGCGGAGGAACTGGTCGATGAGATAGCCGTTGGCGCCATGGATTTCGACGCCGTCAAATCCGGCTTCGATCGCGGCGCGAGCGGCCTTGCGGTAATCCTCGATGATTCCCGGAATTTCCGAGGCCTCAAGGGCGCGCGGTTCCGAGACATCGGCAAAAGCGCCGCTGCCATCGCCGTTGACCAGATAGGTCTTGGCATTGGCGCGCCTGGAGGTGGAGGAAACAGGCTTGCCGCCATTCGGCTGCAGTGTGGTGTGGGAGATACGGCCGACATGCCACATCTGCACGACGATCTTGCCGCCGTTTGCGTGCACGGCGTCGGTCACTTTCTTCCAGCCGTCGAGAGCTTCCTTTGTGTAGAGACCGGGCACGTCGGCATAGCCCTGGCCCTGATGGGTGATGGCGGTTGCTTCGGTGATGATCAGGCCGGCCGTGGCGCGCTGACCATAATATTTGACGTTCAAGTCGTTCGGCACGGCATTCGGAGAGCGATTGCGCGTCAGCGGTGCCATGACGATACGGTTGGCGAGGGAGATATCGCCAAGCTTAGTCGGTTCAAAGAGTTTGCTCATGGGAGGTCCTTTCCTGTTTTACGGAATGAAGTGTTGAAGGCAAAGTTTAGGAGGAGGCGGCAGCGGCGCTCTTCGCTCTGACGGTCGCGAAGGTCAACGCCACGGTGGCAAGGCCGAGGAGGGCCATGGCGGCACCGGCGAGCGGTACGTGCGACAGCGAGAAGCCGGCGTCGATGACGACGCCACCGACCCAGGCTCCGAGTGCGTTGCCGGTATTGAAGGCGCCGATATTGATGGTCGACACGAGGTTCGGCGCATCCTTGCCGAAACCGACGACGTTGATCTGCAGCGCCGGCACTGCGGCGAAGCTTGCCGCAGACCAGAGGAAGAGGGTGATCTCGGCTGGGATGAAGAAATGGCTGGAGATGCTGAAGATGGCCGAGGTCAGCGCGATCGCCAGGAAGGTGCCGGCAAGTGTGGTGCCGAGACGCCAGTCCGCGAGCTTGCCGCCGATGAGATTGCCGATGGTGAGGCCGATGCCCATCCACAATAGCGTCAAGGTTACCCATCGCGGCGAAACGCCGGTGATTTCCCTCAGCAGCGGCGCAATATACGTGAACAGCGCGAACATGGACGAGGCGAAAAATACCGTTGTCATCAGCGACAGCCACAGGCCGAGACCGCGTAGCGCCAGGAGTTCGCGGGCAAGGCTGCCCTGGCGGACTTCTTCGCCTTTGGGCAGGACAAGCACCAAGCCGATAAGCGAGGCGACGCCCAGCAGGGTGATGATCCAAAAGGGTGTGTGCCAGCCGAAAGCGTGGCCGAGCGCGGTACCGAGCGGCACACCAAGCACATTGGCGAGCGTCAGACCGGTGAACATCAGCGCGAGGGCGCGAGCCTTGCGGTCCTCGGTGACGAGGTTTGCAGCAACAACCGAACCGATGCCGAAGAAGGCACCATGGCAAAGCGCGGTGACGATGCGGGCGATCATCAGGACCCAATAGCCGGGTGCGATGGCGCAGAGCAGGTTGCCGAGAATGAAGAGACCCATCAACATGATCAGCGTCGAGCGGCGGCACAGATGCGCTGTGGAGATGGCCATGATCGGCGCACCGATTGCCACCGCCAGCGCATAGCCGGTCACCAACCAGCCGGCTTGCGGGATGCTGATGGACAAATCGGTGGCAACTTCGGGCAGCAGGCCCATGATGACGAATTCGGTCGTTCCGATGGCAAAAGAACTCAACGCCAGGACAAGGAGAGCGAGCGGCATGTCAAAGCTCCTTCTGTAGGGTGGCAAGGAATTCGGCGATGGTTTCCTCGTTGCGCTTGTAGAAAATCCACTGGCCAAGGCGCTTGGTGGTTACCAGGCCGGCACGATGCAGTGTGCCGAGATGGGCGGAAACAGTGGATTGCGACAGGCCGCAACGCTCGAACTGACTGGCGCAGACACCCAGCTCCAGCGGGTGTTCCTGGGTCGGAAAATGGGTGTGCGGATCTTTGAGCTGATTGAGGATTTCGAGCCTGGCGGGATGGGCCAATGCCTTCAGTATCTCAGTTCTGTCCATGATGCTCACCAAGTGAATATCGAAAAGAGACGATTTATGTATCGTCGATTTTCGATATATCAAGGTGAGCCGCAGCAAATTATTTTACGCAATTCACGGCGGCGGCATGCTCAGAATTTGGGCAAAAAAAGAGGGCCACCGGAAAAACCAGGGCCCTTGTAGGTGTGAAGGTAAAAACCTCCAGAGGGGAACAGCTGCTGCGGTGGAACTGGGAGGAAAAGCCACCATGTGCATCAGCTAGGTGCTGTATGATGCTAATTTGTGCAGTGCGCAATGCTTTTTTGTGCATGGCAGTTATGCGTTTGCGACTTCTGGCGCAAAAAGGCAAAAAAAAGGGCCACCGGTAATAACCAGGGCCCTATAGGTATGAAGGTTAAAAAACCTCCAGAGGGGAACAGCCAATGCGGTGGAACTGGGAGGAAAAGCCACCATGTGCATCAGCTATGTGCGATATGGTAGTTAATTGGGCAGGCTTCAACTCTGTTTTGTGCATATCAGCTATGCGTCATACGCGTGACAGATATGTTACGGCGAAAAACGCTTGTAGCACAGAGTCTTAGCTCAACTAAAAGTTCCAGTTTCGTGCCTTGGCGACGATAAAATCCCGGAAAACCTTGAGCTTGGCGGCATTTTTCATTTCGTCAGGGTAGCAGAAATAGGTGTCGAAGGACGGCACATCGGCATTGATCGCGAGCTGAATCAGTCCCGGATCGCGACCGACGATGTAGTCCGGCAGAACGGCGATGCCGATGCCGAGCAGGCAGGCGCGCTTGATCGATGTCTGGCTGTTGATCTGCAGATGCGGCACGCGCTTGTTGTCAGACGAGCGGCCGGCAATTTCCAGCCAATTGACGTCGAGCAGATAGTTCGGCGCCGGTTCGCCGAAGCTGATGATGCGATGCTCGTCCAGAGCCTCCACCGACTGCGGTTCGCCGTAGCGGTTGATGTAAGAGGGGGCAGCGTAGACATGCATATGCACGGTGAAAAGCTTACGTTGGATCAGGTCCGACTGCTGTGGCTGGCGCAGGCGGATAGCGCAATCCGCATGGCGCATGTTCACATCCAGCTCCTCATTGTCGAGGATGAGCTGGATCGACATGTCGGGATAAAGCTGCAGGAATTCCTGGATCTTGTCGGTCAACCAGCCCTGGCCGAGGCCGACAGTCGTCGTCACGCGCAGCTTGCCGCTCGGCTTGTCGGTCGTCTCGGTCAATTGCATCTTGACCGTTTCGAGTTTCAAGAGAACGTCATGCGCGGTGCGATACAGCAATTCGCCCTGTTCGGTCAGGATCAGGCCGCGGGCATGACGATGGAACAGCTTGATGCCGACATCTTGCTCGAGAGCGCTGACTTGGCGGCTGATGGCGGATTGGGACAGATGCAATTTATCCGCCGCATGCGTGAACGAACCCGCTTCGGCAGCCGCGTGAAAGATACGCAGCTTGTCCCAGTCCAGTGGCATGCCGTTCCCCCTCATCGGCTGCATCACTCCGCAGCTACGGCGACGGGCATGTGCCCGGTCAAATAGCGTTCCGCCTCAAGCGCTGCCATGCAGCCCATCCCGGCTGCCGTGATCGCCTGTCGGAACGTATCGTCCGTCACGTCGCCGGCGGCGTAGATGCCTTCGACGCTGGTGGCAGTCGAATCGGGTGCGGTCCAGAGATAACCATTGTCCTTGAGCTTCAGTTTGCCCTTGAAAAGCTCGGTGGCCGGCGCATGGCCGATAGCGACAAAGACGCCGTCGATCGTAACGTCCGTAACAACGCCCGTGTGGGTGTCGCGCAGACGTGCGCCAGAAACTGACGGCGGCATCGGCGGCTTGGCCGGCGTGCCAGTGATTTCGGCAACCTCGGTATTCCAGAGGACCTTGACGTTCTCCTTGGCGAACAGGCGCTCCTGCAGGATCTTTTCGGCGCGGAACGAATCGCGGCGATGCGCCACCGTCACCGACTTGGCGATATTGGAGAGATAGAGCGCTTCCTCGACGGCGCTGTTGCCGCCGCCGACCACGATCACATCCTTATTGCGATAGAAGAAGCCGTCGCAGGTAGCGCAGGCGGAAACGCCAAAGCCTTGGAAATGCTGCTCGCTTTCGATGCCGAGCCACTTGGCCTTGGCGCCGGTCGCGATGATTAGCGTGTCGGCGGTCCAGACCTGGCCGCTGTCGGTGCGCGCAACAAACGGGCGCTTGGTGGTATCGACTTCGGTCACGAGATCGTTGACGATCTCCGCGCCGACATGCTGGGCCTGCAGCAGCATCTGCTCCATCAGCCATGGTCCTTGGATCGGATCGGCGAAGCCCGGATAGTTTTCGACATCCGTGGTGATCATGAGCTGGCCGCCTTGTTCAAGGCCGGCGATCAGAACCGGCTTCAGCATGGCGCGCGCGGCATAGACGGCAGCCGTATAGCCGGCAGGGCCGGAACCGATGATGAGCACCTTGGTGTGGCGGGCAGGCATAAGAAGTCCTTTCAATCTAAGCGCTTCGGAAGCCGCGGCTTCAAACGGGTAAAAGCAGGCGATTTCACGATCCGCCGCCCCATTTATGATTGCCGCATGCATTTATTCAAGGGCAGCCTTGCATTACTAACAGAGCAAATCTGCTTTGTGTAAGATTCGGTTACGCGAGGGAAACTTTCTTGCGTATTTTCCCGCTTTATATAGAAGCTGCCGATTGGGAATTAAAGAAAGGCAAGAAAAGTGCTGCGGGCTGAACTCGACGCCATCGATATCAAGATCTTGCGGGAACTCCAGCGCGACGGGCGCATGACCAATGTCGAACTCGCCGATCGCGTCGGCATCTCCGCGCCGCCCTGCCTGCGCCGGGTGCGCAAGCTGGAAGAAGCCGGCGTCATCGAGGGCTATCATGCGATGCTGAACAGCCCGAAGCTCGGCTTCGATCTCGTCGCCTTCTGCATGGTCGGTCTCAAACATCAGTCGGAGGCCAATCTCAAAGCTTTCGCGGCGGTGACGGCGGAGTGGCCGCTCGTGCGGCAGGCATGGATGGTTTCCGGCGACAGCGATTTCCTGCTGCATTGCGTCGCCGAAAATCTCACCCGGTTCCAGGATTTCGTCATCGAGGTGCTGACGGCGAACGAGCATGTCGACACGGTGCGCACCATGCTGACCATTCGGCAGGTGAAGAAACTCGGGCTGGTGGAGCTCTAGGACATGGCGGATCGCCCATGGCACCGATCTCTTATCAAGACGGGCGCACGCCTGCTGCTTGGCGGTTCGCGCGCCCATGCGCAGGATTGGTTTCCGGGGCTCAACATCGTGCGAGGGAACGGCGCAGGTGAGGTGTATCATCACCGCGCCAAAGTCGCGGCCCTTTCTTCCGTGGATCGTCTGCACGAAAAGTCCGACCAAGTCATCCATATCGTCGGCTCCGGCCCATCGATCCGCGACTGCGATCTGACCGGGCTTGAGAAGGGCAGCGCCATCCTGCTGAACGGTGCCATCGGGTTGATCGGCAAACAGATTGCCGAACCGCTTGCCATCGCCGTGGAGGACGAGCGTTTCGTCTGGCGGCATTCCGAGATGATGCGACGCAGGATCAAGTCCGATACGATTTGCCTGTTTTCGGTCGCCGTGCTGAGGGCGCTCTCGGAGCTCGACAGCCGCTGGTTGGCGGACAAGACGGTCATTCTGATCGACGATATCCGCAAGCCTTACGGCGCGCGCCGTCGCTCCATGGATGACATCAGGAAACTCGATTTCGTGCGACTCAATGCAACGGGTTCCGCCGGCTTTTCCTTCGCGCCGGATCGCGGTGTTTTCCAAGGCGGTTCGGTGGCCGTGTCGGCGCTGCAGTTCGCGCTTTATTGCTCGCCTAAAACGATCGGCTTCCTGGGCATTGATATTTCCAACGCCGGCGAGCCCCGTTTTTACGAGACCAGCGATGAAACCGCCTTTTCCGGAATCGCTCAGGCCGAAGGCCGTATCCTCGAACACTTGGTGCTGGCCAAGGAAATCGCCTCGGAGCGGGGCGTGACATTTGTCAATTATTCGCCGGTTTCGGCGCTGTTGAAGCATGGATTTGGTTATGATGCGCGCTTTGCCGCCGTATCGATAATCTGAGTTGCTGGGAATGGACGCATGGGTTGGCTGAAGCCGAAGATATCGGATGCGAAGCGGCTTACGATCGATCCGCCGAAGCCGCAGGAGGGCAGGCACGGCATCGCGATCGCCGCCTGCGTCAAGGATGAGGCACCCTATATCGAGGAGTGGGTGCGCTTCCACCGGGCCGTCGGTATTCGTCACTTCTATATGTATGACAACGGTTCGACGGACGAGACCCTCGCCATACTGCGAGATCTCCTCGATGCCGACACGCTGACGATCATCCCTTGGGCGGGACGTATGATCGATGCAACCACAGGAGCACCCCTGAACGGTCAAGTCATTGTCTTCGCCCACGCCATCCTCAATTTCGGCGGCGCGTACCGCTGGATGGCCTTCATCGACGTCGACGAATTCCTGCTGCCGAAGGAAGGGCAAACGGTCGAACAAGCGTTGGCTGCGGTCGGCGATTTTCCAAATGTCTCGCTGCCATGGCATATGTTCACGACGAGCGGTCACGAGAAGCGCCCAGATGGTCCGTTGGCGCTGAACTACACGATGCGTGGTGCCGATCCGATGACACGCAAGGAAAATGCCAGCAATTTCAAATGCATCATCGATCCTTGCGAAGTAACGGAAGTCAGCGTGCATCAGTTTCAGACGCGAGCATTCGGCGATCTGACGGCGAATGATGCCGGAAAGCGTTTCACGCGCCGCGCACGAAAATCGGCGGATTTCTATTCGAACCGGTTCCTGCAGCTCAACCACTACTACACCAAATCCCGTGAAGAGCTGATGGCCAAGCTGGCGCGCGGATGGTCCTACGACGCCTCGCCGACCAAGTACCGGGACAAGGTGCTGTCCGTCGTCAAAAGCATCGAAGAAGATCTGGTCGAGGATCGGGCGATGGTCGATTTCATCGAGCGCAACCGCATCGACCTTGGCCAGTAAGCCGTCGTTTCAGCGGGCGCCGCCGAGCAATTGTCGATAGATGTCGCCGATCGCCGTCGCTTCCTTTTCCAAAGCGAACTCGCTGCGGACGTGTCGCACCGCATTTTCGCCTTGGCGAAGCGCCTCTTCGGGATTGGCGAGATAGAAGGCGATTGCTTTCGTGAGCGCCTCGCCATCGCCGGCGGGCACGATCGCGCCGGTTTCTCCGGGTACGACCAATTCGGCATAGGCGCCCGCATCGGAGGCGACGACGACGGTGCGGGAGGCCATGGCCTCCAGCGGCGTCAGGCCGAAACCTTCATTGCGGGAAGGGGCGACATAAAGCGTCGCGCGACGATACCAAGGCCTGATATCGTCGACTTCGCCGAGAAAACGGATGCGGTCGGTGAGGCCGGCCGCAGCGACCATCTTAACCAATTCGTCGCCGAAGCCGCGATGCTCGGCGGTGACCCTGCCGCAGATAACGGCGGTCCAGTCCGGATAGCGCGGCAGAAGCTCGATCATCGCCTTGACGAAGAGATCCGTTCCCTTCTGATGGCGGACGCGGCCGAAGCAGCCGATCAGATAGGTGCCGGGCAGGCCGGTAGCGGCCATGCGGTCGTGTGGCACTTCCGGCGGATGAAACATGTTCAAGTCGATGCCGTGCTGGATGACGGTGTGCGGCACCTGCAGGAAGCTGCCGGAGCGCGTGCTGGTGGCGATCACGGCATCCATGCGGCGGATCAGCCAACGCGTATAGGCGGTGTGGCGGCGCTGGGCGGCCGACGTGAAGACCAGTTTCAGCGGCATGCGCAGCACGGAGCGCAGCAACAGCCCGACCAGCATCTCATTGTTGCGGCGGGCATGCCAGACACGAACGCGGTGGCGGCGCGGTTTCGTCCAGAGACCGGGCAGCCGCGACCAGCCAAGCTTTGGCAGGTCTTCCGGCAAACCCGGACCGAGCGTGGCGATATGACAGCCAAGCTCGATCTGCTTCGGGATCAATTGCACGATCGTCGAGGTAACGCCGGAGAGCCGGCGTTTGAAGTTCGTCGCGATGACCTCGATTTCGCTGAGATCGCTTGAGTGCGATACGTCGCGATCGCGCACGGGCGATCAGCCCCAGGAGACGGAGAGGATTTCGTAGGCCTTGGCGCCGCCGGGCGCGTTGACCTCGATGGAATCGCCAACCTCCTTGCCGATCAGCGCACGGGCGATCGGCGAGGAAATGGAGATGCGGCCGGCCTTCACATCCGCTTCCTGGTCTCCGACGATCTGATAGATCTTCTCTTCTTCGGTGTCCTCGTCGACGAGCTTCACCTTGGCGCCGAACTTGATCTTCGAACCGGACATCTTCGAAAGGTCGATGACTTCGGCGCGCGCCGTCAGGTCTTCAAGCTCGGTGATGCGGCCCTCGTTGTGGCTCTGGGCTTCCTTGGCGGCGTGGTACTCGGCGTTTTCGGAGAGATCGCCATGGGCACGTGCTTCCGAAATTGCCTCGATGATTCGCGGGCGCTCTTCCTGCTGACGCCAGCGCAGTTCTTCCTGCAGCTTGACGAACCCGTTCTGCGTCATCGGTACCTTTTCAACCATTTTTCTTGTCCTTCACTCCCTGCGTTGCTCTGTCGCAGACACAAAAAGAAAACAGGTCCCGAAGCGGTACTTCGGAACCATACAGAGCCATTATTCTGTCATCTATAGCAGATTGCGAAGGCCGATTTCCAGAAAATTCGGTGACTTATGGCGAAGCTGATCTTCGCCGATCCTCGTTGAGGTGTGATTTCATGCGCTCGTCGACGGGCTTGTTGGCGGCGACGAACGGCGCCAACCGCTGCGGCGGATTTACCCTGCATCGTTGGGAGGAACGTGTAATTGCGCCTGGGGCGGCGCGGCAATCTTTTTGCGATTATGTCCGTAGAGCGCCTATCCACTCAAACGAGAGGAACGAGCGTCGGCGCTAGCGATGACGAAGCCTTATTTGGCCCCGTCATCGTGAAAACAGCTCTCAGAAGTAACTCTGCAGAGGCCGGACTTCGAGGTTGCCGGCCTTCAGTGCCTTAATCGCCATGGCGGCGGCTTCGGCGCCGGCCATGGTGGTGTAATAGGGCACTTTCTGCATCAGCGTCGCGCGGCGCAGCGATTTCGAATCCGAGATCGCCTTGTTGCTGTCGGTCGTGTTGATGACGAGCTGGACCTGACGGTTGCGGATAGCGTCCTCGATATGCGGGCGGCCTTCCAGAACCTTGTTGATCTTCGTCGCCTCGATGCCATTTTCAGCGAGGAAACGCTGGGTGCCGCCGGTTGCGAGCACCTTGAAGCCTAGCTCGGTCAACATGCGGATAGCGGGCAGAACACGCGGCTTGTCGTCGTCACGAACGGAGACGAAGACGGTCCCGTCGCGCGGCAACTCGACGCCGGCGCCGAGCTGCGACTTGGCAAAGGCCAGTGCAAAATCCGTATCCAGCCCGATGACTTCGCCGGTCGAGCGCATTTCCGGTCCAAGCAGGGTGTCGACGCCGGGGAAGCGGGCGAAGGGGAAGACGGCTTCCTTGACGGCGATGTGCTTCAGCTTACGCGGATCGGGCTTTTCGCCATAGGCGGCGAAGGTCGCGTCCAGCTTTTCGCCGGCCATGACGCGGGCGGCGATCTTGGCGATCGGCGCGCCGATGGTCTTGGCGACGAAGGGTACGGTGCGCGAAGCGCGCGGGTTGACTTCAAGCACGTAGACCGTGTCATCCTTGATGGCGAACTGCACGTTCATCAAGCCGCCAACGTTCAGCGCCTTGGCCATGGCCTTTGCCTGGCGCTCCAGCTCATCGATCATGGCCGGCGACAGCGTGCGCGGCGGCAGCGAGCAGGCCGAGTCGCCCGAGTGGATGCCGGCCTCTTCGATATGCTCCATGATCCCGGCAACGTAGACGTTGGTGCCGTCTGACAGGCAGTCGACGTCGACTTCGATGGCGTTGGCGAGATAGCTGTCGAACAGCAACGGGTTTTTGCCGAGCAGGGTGTTGATCTGGCCGGTCTTGTCGTTCGGATAGCGGGCCTTGATGTCTTCCGGCACCAGTTCCGGCACCGTGTCGAGAAGATAGGTCTGCAGCATGCCTTCCGAATGAATGATCTGCATGGCGCGGCCGCCGAGGACGTAGGACGGGCGTACCACCAGCGGGAAGCCGATTTCAGCGGCGACGAGGCGGGCCTGCTCGACTGAATAGGCGATGCCGTTGTTCGGCTGATTGAGGTCGAGCTTCATCAGCAGCTTCTGGAAGCGGTCGCGGTCTTCGGCGAGGTCGATTGCGTCCGGCGCGGTGCCGAGAATCGGGATGCCGTTCTTTTCCAGCGCTTCGGCGAGCTTCAGCGGCGTCTGGCCGCCGAACTGGACGATGACGCCGACCACTTCGCCCTTTTCCTGCTCCGCGCGCAGGATTTCGATCACGTCTTCGGCGGTCAGCGGCTCGAAATAGAGACGGTCCGACGTATCGTAGTCGGTCGAGACGGTTTCCGGATTGCAGTTGATCATGATCGCTTCGTAGCCGGCATCCTTCAACGCGAAGGCGGCGTGGCAGCAGCAATAGTCGAATTCGATGCCCTGGCCGATACGGTTCGGACCGCCGCCGAGGATGACGACCTTCTTGCGATCGGAAACCTGCGCTTCCGTGCGGGCGGCGCCGACAAAGGGCGTCTCATAGGTCGAATACATATAGGCGGTCGGCGAGGCGAACTCGGCGGCGCAGGTGTCGATGCGCTTGAAGACCGGGCGGACATTCAGCCCGTTGCGCAGTTCTGCAACTTCCTTCGGGCGTTTACCGGTCAGCGTCGCGAGACGCGCGTCCGAGAAGCCCATCGCCTTCAGCATACGCAGGTTGGACGCATCTTCCGGCAGGCCATGCTCGCGGATGCGGGCTTCCATGTCGACGATCGCCTTGAACTGGGCGATGAACCACGGGTCGATCTTGCAGCCTTCGTGCACCTCTTCGGGCGACATGCCGAGGCGCAGTGCCTGGGCGACCATGCGCAGGCGGTCGGGAGTGGGCGTGCCGATGGCGGCGCGGATCGCATTCTGGCTGCCTTCGCCCTCTTCGGTGCCGGGAATTTCGATCTCATCGAGGCCGGTGAGGCCTGTTTCCAAGCCGCGAAGCGCCTTCTGCAGCGATTCCGCGAAGGTGCGGCCGATCGCCATGACTTCGCCGACCGACTTCATCGCGGTGGTCAGCACCGGCGAGGCGCCCGGGAATTTCTCGAAGGCGAAGCGTGGAATTTTCGTGACGACGTAGTCGATCGAGGGTTCGAACGATGCCGGCGTCGCACCGCCGGTGATGTCGTTTTCCAGTTCATCGAGCGTATAGCCGATCGCCAGCTTGGCCGCGACCTTGGCAATGGGGAAGCCGGTGGCCTTCGATGCGAGGGCCGACGAGCGCGACACGCGCGGGTTCATTTCGATGACGACGAGGCGGCCGTCCTGCGGATTGACGGCGAACTGCACGTTCGAGCCGCCGGTTTCCACGCCGATCTCGCGCAGAACCGCGATCGAGGCGTTGCGCATGATCTGGTATTCTTTGTCGGTCAGCGTCAGTGCCGGAGCAACGGTGATCGAATCGCCGGTATGAACGCCCATCGGGTCGATGTTTTCGATCGAGCAGATGATGATGCAATTGTCCGCCTTGTCGCGGACGACTTCCATCTCGAATTCCTTCCAGCCCAACACCGATTCCTCGATCAGGACTTCGGTGGTCGGGGAGGCATCGAGGCCGCCGCCGACGATCTCGAAGAATTCCGAGCGGTTGTAGGCGATGCCGCCGCCGGTGCCGCCGAGCGTGAAGGAAGGACGGATGATGGCGGGTAGGCCGACATGATCGAGCGCCTGGGCGGCAACCGCCATGGCGTGGTTCATATAGCGCTGCTTGCGGTCGCTTTCGCCGAGGTTCCACTGGTTTTCCAGCTCGTCCAGCGCCTTATCGAGCCCATCGCCGGAAAGCTGCGCCTTCAGCTTGGTGCGCTCGGCTTCATGCGTCTTGCGGTCGGCATCCTTGATGTCGGTGGCGTTCGCCAGCATCGAGCGCGGGGTTTCGAGGCCGATGCGGGCCATGGCTTCGCGGAAGAGGGCGCGGTCTTCGGCCATGTCGATCGCGGCCGGCTTCGCGCCGATCATCTCGACATTGTAGCGGTCGAGCACGCCCATGCGCTTCAGCGAAAGCGCCGTGTTGAGGGCCGTCTGGCCGCCCATGGTCGGCAGCAGCGCATCCGGGCGTTCCTTGGCGATGATCTTGGCGACCACTTCCGGCGTGATCGGCTCGACATAGGTCGCGTCCGCCAGGCCCGGATCGGTCATGATCGTCGCCGGGTTGGAGTTGACGAGGATGACGCGGTAGCCTTCCTCCCTAAGCGCCTTGCAGGCCTGCGTGCCGGAATAATCGAACTCGCAAGCTTGGCCAATGACGATCGGTCCTGCACCGATGATGAGGATCGATTTGATATCTTGGCGCTTCGGCATGGGCTCTCATCCGTTTTTTCGTTGCGCGAAAAACCGGCCAGGGTGGGAGATCACCGGCCGGGGCGCATGGGCAAGTCTTTTCAGGCTAGAAGCGGCTTATAGGCAAATGTATTTGCAAACGGAACCCCATAAATCGCGGAATCGACATGAATTCTACAGCCTTTGCCGCCATTAGCCAAAACGACGTTGGACAGCTTCGACATAGGAGCGGCTGACGGGCATCTCAACGCCGTCACGTGCGATGACGAAAAGCTTGCCGTTGTCGCGTTTCAGCCGGTCGACGTGTTCCGTCGCGATCCAATGGGATCGGTGCAGGCGTATGCCCTCCGTATTGCCGATTTCCGTGAGCGCATCGCCGAAACGCAGCAGGATGAGCTCCCGACCGCGTGTTGTCACAACCTCGGTATAGTGATCGCGAACGGTAAGCCTTACCAATGCACCCCGGTTTTCCGGTTTCAAGCGCAATAGAATCGGCGGCTGGGAAGCCAGCGTTCGAATCTCTGCCGCGGCGGTGAGCGTAGCTTTCGCCTCCGTGGCATCCAATCCCTCGGCCACCATCAGTATCTGCCGGTGCATGGTCAGATAGGTGAGAACACAGAAGAGGACGCAAAGCGGTATGGAGTCGAGCGAGTGATGCAGGCTGGCGGTCAGGCTGGGCGCTGTTCCGAAGAATGCGAGCTCAACGAGCGTGATACCGAAGCCAATCGGCAATGCCGCGACGACGGATCCGATCATCATCCGGGCGAACATGCTCGCTATAGCCCTGCGTAGCAGGATTTCGGCGGCGACGGAGAAGACGACCGCGCACGACCAGGCCATGGCGTGAAGGGCAAGCCAGTAGCCGAGCCGCGCTCCGGGCATCAGCCGATCAAGGGTGCCGTACGGGCCGGTCACGGCAAAGATCAGGACGATCGTGACAAAAGTCGCCCAGAAGCGCGGTGAACGCTGGATGACCTGCAATTCACGAAGCGTGGATTGCAGAAAGGTGTGATCCACGAAGATTTCCGTTCTTTTGCGCAATTTCGATTGAGAGAACAGCAATATCGCGGAAAGGCTCGATAAACTCAACCGGATACAGATGATGACTCTTGAGCCGCTTATCGATGCCCCGATCGCGATCCAGATCCATGTCGTGGCGGTCGTTCCCGCCGCCCTGCTCGGCGCCTATCTTCTCGTCAGACCGAAGGGGACGCCGAGGCACCGTCTGCTTGGCAAGATATGGTTGGCCTTGATGGTGATTGTGGCGCTGTCGAGCTTCTTCATTCATCAGATCAACATGTTTTACGGCTTCAGCCCCATTCACCTGCTTTCGGTATACACTTTGCTTAGTTGCTGGGGCGCTATCGTCAATGCCCTCAAGCACAATATCGAAGCGCACAAGCGTATCGTTAGAAGTCTTTATTTCGGCGGCGTTGTCGGTGCAGGAGCTTTTGCCTTGCTTCCGGGCCGCATCATGAACGAAGTGGCTTTCGATGGCGATGAACTCGCCCCGCTCCTGGTCGCGGCCGGTATAGGCGTCGCGCTTTTGTGGCTGACGTCGAAAGAAATGTGGCGCCGCCGTCGTTTAACCCGATAGCCAACTGGCTTTGTCCATCTTCCTGGATATATAAATGCCTAAGGGACTTTAGTTTTTAGGCATCGCCGGGAGGTGCGCTATGGATTGGAAGGGACGTCGGCAATCCGACAATATCGAGGATGAGCGTGGCTCATCGCCGATGGATGGCGGTTCGGGAGGTGGTCCCCTCGGCGGTGGCGGCATGGGCTTTCCCGGCGGCGGCATGCGGCGCGGCGGCGGTTTGAGCATCAGCACCATCATCATTCTGGTGGTGATTTTCCTTGTACTGAGGGCCATGGGCGTCGACGTCATCGGGCTCCTGCAGCAGAGCGGCGCTTTGGACGGTGGTCCAGGTTACCAGCAGAGCGATTCCCGCGGCGGCAACGCCCCGCCGGCCAACGACGAGATGAAGCAGTTCGTGGCAACAGTGCTCGCCGATACCGAAGACACATGGACCGGCATCTTCAAGTCGATGGGCAAGACCTACACCGATCCGAAGCTGGTGCTGTTCTCCGGCCGTTTCCCGTCAGCCTGCGGCACGGCATCGGCTGCGACCGGTCCTTTCTATTGCCCGAGCGACCAGAAGGTCTATCTCGACATGGCCTTCTTCCAGCAGATGAAGGATCAATTCGGCGCAGCCGGCGATTTCGCGCAGGCCTATGTGATCGCGCATGAAGTCGGCCATCATGTCCAGGACTTGCTTGGTATCCTGCCGAAGTTCAATCAGGCCCGCCAAACCATGAGCGAGGTGGACGCCAACAAGATGTCGGTGCGGATCGAGCTGCAAGCCGATTGCTTCGCCGGCGTCTGGGGCAAGTTCACCCAGCAGAAAGGCATTCTGCAGGAAGGCGACCTCGAAGAGGCGTTGAATGCCGCGCAGCAGATCGGCGACGATACGCTGCAGAAGCGCAGCCAGGGTTATGTCGTTCCGGATAGCTTCAACCACGGCACGTCGGCACAGCGTGTAAAATGGTTCAAGCAGGGTTTCCAATCCGGCAAGCTCAGCGACTGCGATACGCTGAACAATCCGGTTTAAAAGGAGAAGGTGACCCTTCCTACTTCTCGCTGTCCATGTGCGCCAATTGCGCCTCCGCATAGCGGCCGCCAGCGGCGGCGCCCTTCGGGATTGCGCGTTCGATCGCTGCGAAATCCGCTTCGGACAATTCGACGGATAGCGAGCCGAGGGCCTCGGTCAGGCGATCGCGGCGGCGGGCGCCGATGAGGGGGATGATGTCCTCGCCTTGGGCGTCGACCCAGGCAATGGCGATCTGCGCAACGCTGACGCCCTTGGCGTCGGCGATCTGGCGCAGTGCTTCCACCAGCTCCAGGTTCTTCTCAACGTTTCCGGCCTGGAAGCGCGGGCTGAAGGCACGGAAATCACCCTTCTGCGCCGCATCCTTCTGCCAGTGGCCGCTCATCAGGCCGCGGGAGAGGACGCCATAGGCGGTGATGCCGATGCCGAGTTCGCGGCAGGTTGGCAGGATTTGGTCCTCGATGCCGCGCGAGATCAGCGAATATTCGACTTGCAGATCTACGATCGGATGCACGGCAGCGGCGCGGCGGATGGTGTCGGCTCCGACTTCGGAAAGGCCGATATGCCTGACATAACCCTGCTTGATCAGATCGGCCATTGCCCCGATCTGCTCCTCGATCGGCACGTTCGGATCGAGGCGGGCAGGGCGGTAGATATCGATATACTCGACGCCGAGGCGCTGCAGCGTATAGGCGAGGAAGTTGCGGATTGCGGCTGGACGCGCATCATAGCCTGACCAGGCGCCGGCGGGATCGCGCAATGCGCCGAACTTGACGCTGATCAGGAAATCGTCGCGCTTCACCCCTTTGATCGCCTCGCCGATCAGCATTTCATTGTGGCCCATGCCATAGAAATCGCCGGTATCCAGCAGGTTGATGCCGGCGTCGAAGGCGGCGTGAATGGTGGCGATGCTCTCGGCGCGGTCGGATGGTCCGTACATGCCGGACATACCCATGCAGCCGAGGCCGATGGCGGATACTTCGGGACCGGTCTTGCCCAATTGACGCATCTGCATTTCAGTTCTCCTTCATCAGCGGCGCTCTCCGAGAGGCGTCTTCGAGATCGGTTTACTCCATCGCCTGCTGTGCGATAATCCGGTTAAATTGAAACGGGCCGTTTGGAATTTTGTATAATGAGTGATTTGCCGCTTGCCGATCTCGATGCCTTTGCTGCCGTCGCCCGTGAGCGCAGTTTTCGGGAGGCTGCGCGTAAGCGCCATGTCTCAGCGTCATCATTGAGCGAGGCGTTGCGGCGGCTCGAGGAGCGGCTCGGTGTGCGCCTGCTCAACCGTACCACCCGTAGCGTCACGCTGACAGAGGCCGGCGAGCGGCTGATCGAGCGGCTGGGACCAGCGATGGGCGAGATCGCCACAGCACTCGACGATATCAACACATTCCGCGATACTCCCGGCGGGACGCTGCGGCTCAATGTGCCCACGGTGGCCGCCATCGTGATCATACCGGGGATCATCAATCGCTTCCTGAAAGCCTATCCGGGTATCTCGGTCGAAATCGTCGCCGAAGACAGTTTTATCGATGTGCTGGCGGCGGGTTATGATGCCGGCATTCGTTACGACGAGCGGCTGGAACGGGATATGATCGCCGTGCCGATCGGGCCACGGCAGCAATGCTATGCTACCGCCGCTTCGCCGGCCTATCTTGCGGCGAATGGCACGCCTCGTCACCCGCGCGACATTCTCGACCATCGCTGTGTCCGTCACCGTTTCCTCAGCAGTTCGGCCTTTCCTTGGGAGTTCGAAAGGGAAGGCGAGACGATCGTCATTTCGCCGCCCATGGTTCTCGCCACCAATTCAGTCGATATCGAACGCTGCGCTGCCGTGGAGGGTCTCGGCATCATCCGAACCTTCAGGGAGTTCATCGCGCCGCAGATCGCAAGCGGTGAGCTGGTTCCTGTTCTTGAAGAGTGGGATACTGCCTTTCCCGGCCCGTTCCTCTATTACGCAAGCCGTCGCCATATGCCGGCGCCGCTTCGAGCCTTCGTCGATTTTCTGAAATTGGAGCAGCGGCGCGTGAACGGAGGATAGGCGCCGTCTTTGCGCCGAAGATCAAAAAAATCGGGCGGCAAATCAAGAAGATTGAAGCGTTCACGGATTGTTTCCGGCAAAATCTTTCGGTATGGGGACGCTTTGATTTTTCGTTCACGTTCTGTCTCTTCATGGAGATGGGGCCACCAATAGGCAAACTCCATGATCGATCAGAAATTTGTACGTCGCGGCCTTTTCCTCGTCTTTGTCATCCTCTTCCTCGATGTCATCGGCATTGCCATCATCATGCCGGTCATGCCGAAATACCTCGAGGAACTGACGGGCGCTTCGGTCAGCGAGGCGGCCACGGATGGCGGCTGGCTGTTGCTTGCCTATGCTGCCATGCAATTCCTGTTCTCGCCGCTGATTGGTAATCTGAGCGACCGTTTCGGCCGTCGTCCGATCCTGCTCGCTTCCGTGCTGACCTTCGCGATCGACAATTTCATCTGCGCGATCGCCGGCAGCTACTGGATATTGTTCGCCGGCCGCATCCTAGCCGGTATTAGCGGAGCAAGCTTCTCGACGTGCTCCGCCTACATCGCCGACATCAGCAATGACGAGAACCGGGCTAAGAATTTCGGGTTGATCGGCATGGCCTTCGGCGTCGGCTTCGTGCTCGGACCTGTGATCGGCGGTTTCCTCGGTGAATTCGGCCCGCGCGCTCCCTTTTATGGTGCGGCAGCGCTGTCGCTCCTGAACTTTATCGGCGCCTATTTCCTCCTTCCGGAAACGCTGGAAGCGAGGAACCGCCGCCGGTTCGAATTTTGGCGTGCCAGTCCGCTCGGCGCATTGCGGCAAGTGCGCCGCTATCAGGGCCTTGGTTGGGTCTTCGTCGTCATGTTCTTCAACTGGTTGGCGCATGGTGTCTTTCCGGCGGTCTGGTCCTTCGTCAGCTCCTATCGTTATGGATGGACCTCGCTGGAAATCGGCCTTTCGCTCGGCACCTATGGCATTGGCATGGCGCTGGTGATGGGTTTTGCTATGCCTCGCATCGTGCCGGTGCTCGGCGAATGGAAGACCGTGGTGTTCGGGCTCGTCTTTTCCGGCATCGGCTTGCTGGGATATGCCTTCGCGTGGCAGGGCTGGATGGTCTATGCGGTGATCGTAGTCACGGTGATCGAAAACGTTGCAGACGCGCCGCTGCGCTCCATTGCAGCAAGCAAGGTGCCCCCATCGGCACAGGGCGAGCTGCAAGGCGCTCTCGGCAGCCTGACCAGCATTACTGCGATCATCGGACCGGTGCTGTTTCCCTACCTGTTTCGCTATTTTACCGCACCATCGGCGCCCGTGGCTTTCGCGGGCGCTCCATTCATCATGTCCGCGTTGCTGATTGCGGCCGCAGTGTTCGTCTTTGTTGCCAAGGTGCACAAGAACGAATCGAAAGCCGCGGTGGAACCGGCCGTTCAGGAAGTGGCCTAAATATTCATCAGATATTTTGATGATATGATGAATTCTTCAGCATCGGGGTTTTGCCGACTGGCTTTTCGGGTCAAGTTGCGCTAAGCCGATGGGCTTGCGCACCCCTGGGTAGGCGGTTTGCGCTTTCTTAAATCGAGTTTTCAAGATGGATACGCCGGTAGCTGCGCGCCCCTTCGCGCACGACAATAATAATTCGTGGTCTGCGCATGTCCGCGCCACCCTGGCGCTCGGCATACCGCTGATCGGCGCGCAACTGGCGCAGCTTGGCATCAACACAACGGATGTGATGATCGTCGGCCGTCTCGGTGCCGAGCAACTGGCAGCCATGGTGCTCTCTGCGCAGTTTCTCTTCACGATCCTGATTTTCGGTTCGGGCTTTTCCATCGCCGTCGTACCGCTGGTGGCTCAGGCCTATGGTAGGGGCGATGTGGCTTCGGTGCGCCGTGCATTGCGCATGGGCCTATGGGTCGTCACGGCCTATTGGCTGGTGGCGCAGCCGGCCTTTCTTTATTCGGAGCAGATCCTTCTTGCGGCTGGGCAAAAGCCGGATGTCGCGAGGCTTGCGAGCGGCTATATTGCGATCGGCCACTTCGCCGTGCTGCCGGGGCTGCTTTACAACGTCATTCGCGCACTCGTGAGCGCCATTGGCCGCGCCGGCATCATCCTCAAGGTCACCATTGCCATGCTGGTGATGAATGCGGTGCTTGCCTACTGCCTGGTGCTCGGCCATTTCGGCATGCCGGCGCTCGGGCTGCATGGTGCGGCGATCGTCTCCGTTGCGGTGCAGACGGCGGGGTTCCTGTTCATTCTCGGCTATGTGCAGAGCCGCGAAGAGACGCGCCGCTACGAAATCTTCGTCCGTCTTTGGCGGCCGGATTGGCATGCGCTCTGGGAAGTCGTTCGCCTTGGCTTTCCAATCAGCATCACGGTTCTGGCCGAGGTCAGCCTGTTTACGGCCGCTTCGCTGTTGATGGGGCAGATCGGTACGATTGAGCTCGCCGCGCATGGTATCGCGCTGCAGTGGGCGTCGATCGCCTTCATGATCCCGCTCGGCCTCAGCCAGGCGGCGACCGTGCGGGTCGGTGTTGCGCACGGGCAGGGTGATCATCTCGGCCTAAAGCGCGCGGCAATCGTGGCGCTTATCGTTTCGAGCTGCATTGCGCTCTGCGGCAGCATCCTGTTCGCGACGGCGCCGGCGTGGCTGGGAAGCTGGTTCCTTGACGTCAAGTCGGCAGAAGCGCCGCAGGTGCTCGCCTATGCGGCGCCGCTGATCGTCGTGGCCGGCCTGTTCCAGCTTGTGGATGGACTGCAGGCAATCGCCAGCGGTCTGCTGCGCGGTTTGAAGGACGCGCGCGTGCCGATGATCATGGCGCTGATCGCCTATTGGCCGATCGGTTTCTTCCTGGCATGGCTGCTTGCCTTCCCGCTTGGCTTCGGTGGGATCGGTATCTGGTTCGGCTTTCTTCTGGGGCTGGCCTCGGCCGCAACGATGCTCTGCACGCGGTTCTACATCCTGGTGCGCTCGGAGAAATTGGCTGGCTGACGCCGGTCAATTTGACGCCGGAGCGGGCAAGACTGCTGACAAAAATTGACAGCATGGTCGTCTATATTGGTGCCATACCAACGACGGGAGACGATCATGATTTTCAAGGCAAGCAATCGTAACGATGCCGCGCTGTTCCCGCGGGAAGAATCGATCAGTCAGGGTGCACCGGTGCGCCTCCTGCCGCATGCCAACGTGTCTCGCGGAGAACCCAAGCCTGCCGAGAAATCCTATTGGCTGGCAGTGGCTTCCACGGAGCACGTTCGCCTCGGGCGCGAACATGGCTTCATGCAGGTTTGCCACGGCAAGCCGGGTCCGCTGAAGCGCATCAAGCCGGGTGACGGCATCGTCTATTATTCGCCATCGCTGACGATGGGAGACCGGGACGGTTTCCAAAGCTTCACGGCCATCGGCTATGTCCGCGAGGGCGGGGTTTATCAGGCGCAGATGGATTGCGGAAAAGCCTATCGGCGCGATGTCGATTGGCTCGATGCGCCCGAGCAGCCGCTTCGTCCCTTGCTGGGTTGGCTGGATTTTACCCAGGATAAGAACTGGGGCTACAGATTGAGATTCGGGCTCGTCGACTTTGGACAGTCCGATTTCGAATTCCTGCAGGAGATCATGATGAGCGAACTGGAAGTCGTAAAGCAGCGTCGCCTGCAGGCGTAAGCCGATGTGAAGACATAGAGCGGTTCAGCGTTTCACGGAATCGCTTTCCCGCTCTATCCCTTTGTTTTTGCGCATTCCGGACGGAAAACCGCTGCGCACTTTTCCTGGAAGTGCTCTATACCTCCCAACTTGACGCGTAAAAAAAAGCCTCGGATTGATCGCGAATCCGAGGCTTTCTTATGTGTTAGGCGGCTGATGCGCTCAGGCGCGCTCGGCCAAAGCCGGTTCGCCCTTCTTCTCGCGCACCAGATTGACGAAGCGGCGGAAGAGGTAGTGGCTGTCCTGGGGGCCCGGAGAGGCTTCCGGGTGATGCTGCACGGAGAAGACCGGCTTGCCGGAAACGCGCAGGCCGCAATTGCTGCCGTCGAACAGCGAAACGTGAGTCTCCTCAACGCCTTGTGGGAGCGAGCTCGAGTCGACTGCGAAGCCATGGTTCATCGAGACGATCTCGACCTTGCCCGTCGTGTGATCCTTGACCGGATGGTTGGCGCCGTGGTGACCCTGATGCATCTTCGCCGTCTTGGCGCCGAGCGCGAGGCCGAGCATCTGGTGACCGAGGCAGATGCCGAACAACGGGATTTCGGTCTTCAGCAGGTCCTTGATGACAGGCACGGCATATTCGCCGGTTGCCGCCGGGTCGCCCGGACCGTTCGACAGGAAAATACCGTCGGGCTTCAAAGCCAAGACATCATCGGTGGATGCGGTCGCCGGCAATACGGTGACCTTGCAATCGAGGCCTGAGAAGAGGCGCAGGATATTGCGCTTGACGCCGTAATCGAGGCAGACGACGTGATATTTGGCATCGTCGGCGTTGAGTTCGCCGTAGCCTTCGTTCCAAATCCAAGGCGTCTGGGACCATTGCGACGATTGGCCTGACGTGGCGACCTTGGCGAGGTCGAGGCCTTCCAGGCCGCTCCAGGACTTCGCATCCGCCTTCAATTGCTCGATATCGAAGACGCCGTTCGGATCATGGGCGATGACGCCGTTGGGCATGCCGTTTTCGCGGATCCAGGCGGTCAGCGCGCGGGTGTCGATGCCGCACATGCCGATGATGCCGCGAGCCTTCAGCCACTGGTCGAGATGCTTTGCGGCGCGGTAGTTCGAGGGATCGGTGATATCGGCCTTGAAGACGACGCCGACGGCGCCATGCCGGGCGGCAGGCGTCAGATCTTCGATGTCTTCGTCATTGGTGCCGACATTGCCGATATGGGGGAAGGTGAAGGTAACGATCTGGCCGAGATAGGAGGGGTCGGTCAGGATTTCCTCGTAGCCGGTCAGCGCCGTGTTGAAGCAGACTTCGGCTTGGACCTTGCCGGTCGCGCCGATACCCTTGCCTTCGATTACGGTGCCGTCGGCGAGAACGAGCAGGGCACTCGGCTTTTCAGTTGTCCATGGGGCTGTCGCGGTCATTGTCATCCCGTTTCCGGCGTCGTGCGCGGCCTTGAAAAGACCGTGGGCTTCCGCCATGTTTGTGCCGATTGCAGCCGGCGACGTGCGTCGCGGCTTGAGACCTTCATATCGATCTAATGTGCAGGTGCTGGACATAGCCAAACAAGGCGTGTCGGTCAATGCGCCCCGTTCGTTTCCCGCCAAGGAATTCGCCGGCTTTCGAGCAAACCTGATGTAATTGCATTGATCGCCGCTGATGGTCTATGAGACTGGCAACGTGAAATGAGAGGCTAGGCGATCGTCGCCGGCTTGCTTAAGGAGTTTAAGACATGATCCGCGAAACGCTTTCCAACGCCCAGAAAGATGCCATGAAGGCCAAGGACGCGGCGAGGCTTTCGACCGTGCGCCTCATCCTCGCCGCGATCAAGGACAAGGACATTGCCAATCGTGGTCTCGGCAAGGAACAGGCAAGCGACGACGAGATTCTGCAGTTGCTCGCCAAGATGATCAAGCAGCGCGAAGAGTCGGTGAAGATCTACATGGATGGCGGACGTCCGGAACTGGCCGACAAGGAACGCGAGGAAATCGCTGTTATCCAGGGCTTCATGCCTGAGCAGCTTTCCGACGAGAAGGTGCGCGAGATCTGCGTCGCCGTCGTGGCGGAACTGGGTGCGCAGGGTCTGAAGGACATGGGCAAGTGCGTCGCCGCCCTGCGCGAGCGCTATGCCGGGCAGATGGATTTCGCCAAGGCTTCGGCGATCCTCAAAGAGCTGCTGAAGTAAGTCTTTGTTGCTCCGTCGGTGCGGGCTCGGGCTGCGCGCCGACGGTTTCTTCCCAGACATTGCCGATGATGGCGAATTTTTCGGCCTGGTAGTCCCAATATTCCTGAATGAAGCCGCGGGAGAGCCAGAAGTGGCTCTTGCCCGGACTGCCGACCCAGCCCACGCTTCCCATCGCCGATGCCTTGCTCATCAGCCGTTTCACATGCGTTCTGGAGATCAGGAAGCGTTCGCAGATCTCGCTGAACGAAATCGGACCGATATCCATTCTCGCCGCCGTCGGATCCATCGTTCCGATGCGGGAGATCAGATAATCCATGATGACGCCGCCGGAATTTGCCCAGGTGAAGAGATCGAAGGTCTCGCCGGGATGGCGAACTCGGTCGCTGGCAATGATTCTGGATGCGACTGTCGGCTGCAGCACTGCAACGAGTTCCGGTCGTTCGACAAAAGTCGCAATCCGCTGGCTGCCATCCAGGCTGTCGAGCACCATGAGGTGGATATAAAACCATTTCGCGAGCTGTTCGACCGCCGCTTCGGTCGGCTCGATCGGGCGCAGGCGCTTGTCGGGTGAGTCGGGCAGATGGCGCATATAGCGATAGGCGAGCATTTCCTGGATGAAGCTCAGCGCCGTATTGTGGCTGGCGATCTCATGTTTGAGAACGTAATCCACAAAGCGGCGGGCATAGAAGCCCGGCGGCTCTCCGTCTATTCCGCCGTAATGCAGTCCGAGGCCGGCTTGGGCCATCAGCCAACGTTGCTGGGAAGCAAAAACAGAGCTCATGCGTGGATTGCCAACGTATGCGGCAACCATCTCGCGCGAGCAGCCGAGAACAATTGTGAAGAAACGAAGATCAGAGGCAAGTTCTTCCGCAACGAATGACATATGAAGATTTCCAATGAGCCGGGGAATTCATCGGCGCGGCGGTGTCAATTGTCAATTGAATTTGGATGTCATGGCGTAAATGGAGTATTGCTAATATATCCGCTCCGGCTAGAGCTTTGATGAGCTGGGGGCAATCGCCGAAACGGCGTCGAATTTAGCGCGCTTTGCGCCACCCTTGACCGCAAATAGAGAAGGCAGGAGCTGGGGGAGCTCCTGCCTTCTTGCGCTTTGCAGGCGTTTGATGACGCAGGGTGGGGCCCAAAAATCAAACGTCTTTTGCAAAGGCACCCAGGTGAGGCGGCGCCGGGGGTAGGGATGGTGCCTCACCTGGGTATGGGTGAACTTTACTTGATGATCCTGACTTGCTCTGGCGAATCCATGCCTTGCGACTGCAACCAGGATATCTGAACCTTGATGCCGGCTTTGAGGGCCGGAACTTTCATATCAACGGGTACCTGATAATCGGCCCCGGTATAAAGCACGTTCGTCGTCACCGCCGGTGCTACACCCTGCGTTGTCGTAGCCGAGCTATAGTTAGCTGTGGCGAAGAGGGCAGCGGCAGCAAAGGGTACGAGCAGAACGCGCATTTGAATTCTCCCAAACTGGAAACCTGTACCTCTGGCTTCCTGTCCGTCGGGGCGTCTAGGCATGTCGCGTCGCGAAGCATTTGTTCGCCGGCTTGTCTCGTCCCGTGAGAAGAAAGCTATTGCGCTGCACACCAACAATCAAATTACAAAAAAATAATGTTTGGCTTACGAACTATGCCTCAAATGCGCCACCGGCAGGGAAGAACGCGCGCCTTTCGACCTTCGGCAACGGTTGCCGCTTGCGTCGTTTTTCGCCCTTAACTGCTCATCCTTATAATCAGTAACTCTTTGCTTTTGCGAAGTTTTCGGCACGGTCTAGCTGTGGTGCCGGGTTTTTGCGATGCACATATAGGCGGGAAAAGCTGGACCTGATCCTGCCTCTGACGATGCCGAAAACCGCCTCCCAACCAGGGGCACGGACATGAATTGTGCCGAAGCTTTCACGGAGTTGTGATCGGAAAAGTTGAATTCGACTATCCAGCGAGAAGGCTGTGAATAGCGGGCGTGGCGGAGGGTTCTCGTGGCAATGCGCTCCGTTCCTGATTATATGGGGGCAAGCCAGAGGTAGTCATGCGATTTTCCAATACGTTTCTCGATGAGATTCGCGACCGCGTTCCCATTTCGGACGTGATCGGTCGACGTGTGACCTGGGATCGGCGCAAGACCAATGTGCCGCGCGGCGATTATTGGGCCTGCTGCCCGTTCCATGGCGAAAAGTCACCGAGCTTCCACTGCGAGGACCGCAAGGGCCGTTATCACTGCTTCGGTTGCGGCGTCACGGGCGATCATTTCCGTTTTCTGACCGAGATCGAGGGGCTCAGCTTCCCCGAAGCGGTGCAGCAGATCGCCGACATGGCGGGCCTTCCCATGCCGGTCGCCGATCCCATGGAGGCAAAGCGCGAAAAGGAGCGCACATCGCTGCTCGATGTCATGGAAATGGCAACGCAGTTCTTTCAGGATCAGCTCCAGGCGGCAAACGGTGCAAGGGCGCGCGCCTATCTGCGCGATCGCGGCCTGACCGGCCGCACCATCGAGACCTTCCGCCTCGGCTATTCGCCGGACAGCCGCAATGCACTCAAGGAGTTTTTAGCCGGCAAAGGCGTCTTGAAAGAGCAGATGGAAGCTTGCGGCCTTGTCGTGCACGAGAATGTGCCGGTCTCCTACGACCGCTTCCGTGATCGTATCATGTTCCCGATCCTGTCTTCGCGTGAAAAGGTGATCGCCTTCGGCGGCCGTGCCATGTCGCCGGATGCGCCGGCCAAATATCTCAATTCCAACGAGACCGAACTCTTTCACAAGGGCAATGTGCTTTACAATTTCACGCGTGCGCGCCGTGCCGCCCAGGGGAACGACGGTGCAGGGACGATCATCGCCGTCGAAGGCTATATGGACGTCATCGCGCTGCATCAGGCTGGCGTCGAGAACGCGGTTGCGCCGCTCGGCACGGCGCTGACGGAAAACCAGCTCGAACTCCTGTGGAAGATGACGCCCCAGCCGGTGCTCTGCTTCGATGGCGACGGCGCCGGCATTCGCGCCGCCAATCGTGCCGCCGATCTGGCGCTGCCACATATCAAGCCGGGCCGTACCGTGCGCTTCGCCTTGCTGCCCGACGGCAAGGATCCCGATGATCTCGTCCGCCACGATGGCCGCGCACCTTTCGACAAGGTCATGGCGCAGGCAAAGCCGCTGGCGGAAATGATCTGGAGTCGCGAAGCGGGCAGTGGCACCTTCGACACACCGGAGGCGCGCGCCGAACTTGAGGCGCGGCTGAAGCAGATGGTTTCGGTCATATCGGACGAGAATGTCCGCCGGCATTATCAGCAGGACATGCGCGACCGGCTGAACGGGCTGTTCCAGCCGCAGTTCCAGCGCGGCGGCAATCAGCAGGGGCGCGGTTTTTCCCGCGAAGGCAATGGCCGCAATTTCGGTGGCCGCGGCGGGTCGACCCGTGATCGGCAGCAGGTCGCCAATATAACGGCGTCGGATCGCTTGACGCGTTCAGGCATGATCAAGGGTCATCAGGACATACCGGGGCTGCGCGAGAGCGTGTTGGCGTTGACCATCGTCAATCATCCGGCGTTGCTGCAGGACGAATATGATGAGATCGCTGCGATCGATTACGAAAGCCGCGAATTGCAGCGTCTGTGGTCCGCCATGCTCGGCACGGCAGCAGCCATGGCCGGCCCGCAGCTCAATCGCGAGCGGCTGCTCGAGCAGTTGGAGGAGCAGGGTTTTGCCGCATTGCTGAAGAGCCTCGACCAGCAGGTGCGCAATGCCCGGCTTTGGACGGCGACCGAGGAAGCCGCCACGGAAGATGCGCGCGAGGGATATCGCCAGGCGCTTGCGCTTCACAAGCGGTCGAAGGCGTTGCGTTGGCACAAGATCGAGCTGCAAAGCGCGATCGCCGAGGCAACGGAAGAGGGTGACGGCGACCTTATCGAGCAGTTGATGCGCGCTTTGCAGGAAGTGCAGCTCGAGGCTTTGCGCCTCGAAAACCAGGAAGCGATCATTGATGGCTTTGGCGTGCTTTCCGGTCGCATCAAAGGGGCAGCGGGGAAATAGGGATAGATGTCACTGCCAGATCGACAGGAGCCGCGGTTTTCCGCCGATGATGCGCTGTTCGGGAGAGACAATTCGGGAGCGGCGCCGCTCGATATCCTCAAGCGGGTCTATGGCTATTCCGCCTTTCGCGGCAAGCAGCAGCAGGTGGTCGAGCATGTGGTTTCCGGTGGCGATGCGGTCGTGCTGTTTCCGACCGGCGCCGGCAAATCGCTTTGTTTCCAGATTCCGGCGTTGTGCCGCGATGGCCTCGGCATCATCGTTTCGCCATTGATCGCCCTGATGCGCGATCAGGTCGAGGCGATGAAACAGCTCGGCATCCGGGCGGCGGCGCTGAACTCGTCCTTATCGCGGGATGAGGCAAGTGATGTCTATCGCGCCATCTCCGGGGGCAGGCTCGATCTGCTCTATGTCACGCCCGAACGCATCTTGACCGACGGCTTCAGCCAGATGATCGCCAAGGCGAAGATTGCCTTGTTCGCGATCGACGAGGCGCATTGCGTCTCGCAATGGGGACATGATTTCCGGCCGGAATACCGTGATCTCGGCAAGCTTGCGGAACTCTTTCCCGATGTGCCGCGCATCGCGTTGACGGCGACGGCCGATCCGCACACGCGCGACGATATCATCGAGAGGCTGGCGCTCGATAACGCCAAGGTGTTCACCACCAGCTTCGATCGCCCGAATATCACCTATGAGATCGTCGAGCGTGATCAGCCGCGTCAGCAATTGCTGCGTTTCCTCGATGGTCATCGCGGCGATAGCGGCATTGTCTATTGCCTGTCGCGGGCCAAGGTCGAGGATACGGCGGAGTGGTTGAACGGGCAGGGCGTTCGCGCGCTTGCCTATCATGCCGGCACGGATCGGTCGGTGCGCGATGCCAATCAGGATGCCTTCTTGAAGGAAGAGGATCTTTGCCTGGTGGCGACGGTCGCCTTCGGCATGGGCATCGACAAGCCGAATGTCCGCTATGTCGCCCATCTCGATCTGCCCGGTTCCGTCGAGGCCTATTATCAGGAGACCGGGCGCGCGGGACGCGACGGCCTACCGTCCGAAGTCTGGATGGCCTATGGCATGGCTGACGTCATCCAGCGGCGGCGGATGATCGATGAGGGCAATGCTGCGGAAGAGATCAAACGCGTCGAGCGTGCCAAGCTCAACGCATTGCTTGCGATCTGTGAGACGGCCGGCTGCCGGCGACAGGCGATCCTTGCGCATTTTGGCGAGGGGCATGGCGGCGGCTGCGGCAATTGCGACACCTGCCTGAAACCGGTCGAGACTTGGGATGGCACGGAAGCGGCGATCAAGGCGCTCGCCGCGGTCTACCGCACCGGCGAGCGCTTCGGCACCGGCCATGTCATCGATGTGCTGATGGGGACGGTCAATGAGAAGACCGAGCGTTTCGGTCATGTGAACATGCCGGTTTTCGGGGCCGGCAAAGATATTCCCGCCCGCACCTGGCAGTCTGTCTTCCGCCAATTGCTGGCAAGCGGCTTCGTCAGCATCGATCACGCCGCTTTCGGCGCGATGAAGCTCGAGCCGGAGGCGCGGGCGGTCTTCAAGCACGAGCGCCAGGTTTTCTTCCGCAAGGACAGGCCGGAGGCGGGGCGTCGCGCCAAGAAGGCGGCGCGGATCGAGAAGCGGCAGTCAAGCCTGTCGAGCGAGGCTCAGCCGCTGTTCGAGGCGTTGAGAAGCGAGCGCGCCAGGATCGCTAAGGCGCTCGGCGTGCCGCCCTACGTCGTTTTCCCGGATACGACACTGATTGCCTTTGCTACGGAGCGGCCGACAAGCCGCGATGCCCTCCTGGAAATTTCGGGCGTAGGGCAGTCAAAGTTGGAACGCTACGGAGATGCGTTCTTGAAGGTTATCCGGGCGTTCGAAGAGGGATGAGCGGCAGGGGCTTTCCTTTACCCGATATCAGTGAAAGCGAGATCATTTCCCTTGTAGAGCAAGCCCACATTCAGGGCTTTGGCGCAAGCATAAGCGAAACAATCGCCAAAATTGAGATCGGCTTTGTGACCTACCGCCTTGCCATATCGAGCGCTTGCTTCCAGTGCGGCTTTGCCAATGTCCGATGAGATTTCGATCTCCTGCGCCCCGATATCCTCGATAAATGTATCAATAGCTTGTCCGGCCCGTCGAAGGAGAGATGGTGATGGTTTTTGCCCGGGGACCGGGGTTTTACGACGGGCGAGGGCTAAGGTTGCCTCGAACTTCACGAGTGGCGATACATAGAAATCGCTGTTGACCTTCGCCAGGCTTTTTTCAATTTCCTCATAGCCTGGCTCCTCGCCAAGTATTGCGACAATTGCCGATGCGTCGATAAACATCAGTCATCGCCCCACATTTCATCAGTGAACGCTTTCATATCGAAATTTGGATCATTGGGGCCTAGTGCATCGGCCATTGCTTTGGCGCGGGCCAGTCGATCGCGCAGCGGAAGCTCCTTCCTTGCGCGTGCAAGCTCATGTTTCAGCGCTTGGCGAACCGCCTCCGTTTTCGTGGGCGCCTTGGTCAATTTCTGAATTTCGTTAGCTAAGGAGTCTACTTCCGCATCGCGAATATAAAGTGCCATCGATATATCTCCCATGTATATCTGTATATCACGGCGGCGATATTCAAGCCAGCGACACTTTTGACCGTCGCGCTGACGCCTTCCTCGCGACATGGTGTGTGCAGATGTGCTAATTCGATGATGTCGTCGTTAGATGGTTCCATCTCTTTTCGAGAAAGCGCGTTCATCATGACATCTGCCTTCATCTCCCATCTTCAATCCGAAATCGCCAGTCTGAAGGAGGCAGGCCTCTATAAGTCCGAGCGGATCATCACATCCAAGCAGGCGGGCGAGATCGCCGTGGCTGGCGGCGAGCGGGTGCTGAACTTCTGTGCCAACAACTATCTCGGGCTCGCCGACAACGAGGAACTGGCCGAGGCTGCGAAGAAGGCACTTGATCGCTATGGTTATGGCATGGCCTCGGTGCGCTTCATCTGCGGGACGCAGGAGGAGCATAAGCAGCTCGAGGCAAGGATATCGGCCTTTTTGGGCATGGAGGATACCATCCTCTATTCCTCCTGCTTCGATGCCAATGGCGGACTGTTCGAGACGCTGTTGTCGGAGGAGGACGCCATCATCTCCGACGCGCTGAACCACGCCTCGATCATCGACGGCGTGCGCCTCTCCAAGGCGAAACGCTTTCGCTACGCCAACAATGACATGGCGGCTTTGGAGGAGGAGCTGAAGAAGGCGGAGGGCAGCCGATTCAAGCTGATCGCTACCGATGGCGTTTTCTCCATGGATGGCATCATCGCCAATCTCGAGGGCGTCTGCGATCTTGCCGAAAAATATGGCGCAATGGTCATGGTCGATGACAGCCATGCCGTCGGCTTTGTCGGCGATCACGGTCGCGGCTCGCCGGAACATTGCGGTGTCGAGGGCAGGGTCGATATTATCACCGGTACGCTTGGCAAGGCGCTCGGCGGTGCATCGGGAGGCTACACTTCGGCCAAGGCTGAGATCGTCGATTGGCTGCGCCAGCGTTCGCGCCCCTATCTTTTCTCCAATACCCTGGCTCCGGTTATCGCGGCCGCCTCGTTGAAGGTCTTCGAGCTGATCCAAAACGGCAGCGATCTGCGCGACCGACTCCGTGGTAATACGGAGTTTTTCCGTAGTGAAATGACCAAGCTCGGTTTCACTTTGGCGGGCGCCGATCACCCGATCATTCCCGTCATGCTCGGCGATGCGAAGCTGGCGCAGGAGATGGCGGCGCTGATGCTGAAAAAGGGCGTCTACGTCATCGGCTTCTCCTTCCCGGTCGTGCCGAAGGGCCAGGCGCGCATCCGCACGCAGATGTCGGCGGCGCATTCGAAAGCCGATGTCGAGCGCGCGATTGCCGCTTTCGCTGAGGCGGGACGTGAACTCGGAATCATTTGAATCGGATGGAGACGACAGCTCATGTCGAACATGATGAAGGCGCTGGTCAAATCGAAGCCGGAAGTCGGGCTATGGATGGAGCATGTTCCGGTTCCCGAGGTTGGGCCGAATGATGTGCTGATCCGGGTCAAAAAATCGGCGATCTGCGGCACGGATGTGCATATTTGGAATTGGGACCAATGGGCGCAGAAGACCATTCCGGTGCCGATGGTCGTCGGTCATGAATTCTGTGGCGAAATTGCCGAGATCGGCTCGGCGGTCACGAAATATCACGTCGGCGAGCGCGTTTCCGGCGAGGGACATATCGTTTGCGGCAAGTGCCGCAACTGCCGGGCGGGCAGGGGGCATCTCTGCCGCAATACGCAGGGTGTCGGCGTCAACCGTCCGGGCTCCTTCGGTGAATTCGTCTGCATTCCGGAAAGCAACGTGGTGCCGATCCCCGACGATATCCCGGATGAGGTGGCGGCGATCTTCGATCCTTTCGGCAATGCGGTACACACTGCACTTTCCTTCGATCTGGTGGGCGAGGATGTGCTGGTCACCGGCGCGGGGCCGATCGGCATCATGGGCGCCATGGTCGCCAAGCGTTCCGGCGCCCGCAAGGTGGTCATCACCGATATCAATCCCAACCGGCTGGCGCTCGCCCGCAAGCTCGGTATCGAGCATGTTGTCGATGCTTCAAAAGAAAATCTTGCCGATGTGATGAAGTCTATCGGCATGACCGAAGGTTTCGATGTCGGTCTGGAAATGTCGGGTGCAGCCCCCGCCTTCCGCGACATGATCGACAAGATGAACAATGGCGGCAAGATCGCCATTCTTGGCATCGCGCCGGCCGGCTTCGAGATCGACTGGAACAAGGTGATTTTCAAGATGCTCAATCTGAAAGGCATCTACGGCCGCGAGATGTTCGAGACCTGGTATAAGATGATCGCCTTCGTTCAGGGCGGGCTCGACGTCTCGCCGGTCATTACCCACCGTATCGGAATCGATGATTTCCGCGATGGCTTCGAAGCCATGCGTTCCGGTAACTCCGGCAAGGTGGTGATGGACTGGATTTGAGCAAAATTGTGGCCCGATCGCATCAATATTGCCGCGAACTGCGGAAATACGGGTGGTTTCATAGACCTGCCCTTGTCATCGCACGGGGACTTCCTAAATACGGGAAGCAATCGTTTCTGGGCGTGTTGGGCCTGTGGATAAGGCTTTTTCACGATTTTAACAGGCTTTTTTGCTGGAAAAGCTTGACGAGAACAAAAATTGTAGGAATCACCGTTTGTCCTCGGAAAAACGGTGAACTGGGTCAGGCGGATCACATATACCATGGCCGGAATTCCAAACGCAATCCAGCTTTGCTGTTCGGAGCCGGCGATCGTGGTTAATCAGGCATTAAAGGTCATTCCGTTAGGTGTTTGTCGGTGATTCGGGGCTGGCGCGAAGCGCGCCGGGCCAGAGCGGTCATTCACCGCGTGTAGTTTAAGCGTCAGGGAAAGCGACGATATAGAGATGGCAACCAAGGTCAAAGAGAACGAAGAAGCTGAAGTCGAACGCGACGGCGCCTCGGATGGCCCGCTTCTCGATCTTTCCGACGACGCGGTCAAAAAGATGATCAAGGCCGCGAAGAAGCGCGGCTATGTGACGATGGACGAGCTTAACGCCGTTCTGCCGTCCGAAGAAGTGACGTCGGAGCAGATCGAAGACACGATGGCTATGCTCTCCGATATGGGCATCAACGTCATCGAAGACGAGGATGTCGAAGAGGCGGGCGCGGCAGCCAGTGGCGGCGACGACGACGATTCCAGCAGCGACGAGGATGGCGAAGGCGGCGAGCTTGCGCCTTCCGGCGGTTCAGCGCTTGCAACCACCAAGAAGAAAGAGCCGACCGATCGCACCGACGATCCCGTGCGCATGTATCTGCGCGAGATGGGTTCCGTCGAACTGCTGTCGCGCGAAGGCGAAATCGCGATAGCCAAGCGCATCGAGGCCGGCCGCGAAACCATGATCGGCGGTCTTTGTGAGAGCCCGTTGACGTTCCAGGCGCTGATCATCTGGCGCGACGAACTCAACGAAGGCACCACGCTGCTCCGCGAAATCATCGACCTCGAAACGACCTATTCCGGTCCCGAGGCCAAGGCTGCGCCGCAGTTCCAGAGCCCGGAAAAGATCGAGGCGGACCGCAAGGCCGCTGAAGAGAAGGAAAAGGCCCGCCGTGGCCGTTCCTCCGGCGACGACGACATCACCGATGTCGGCGGCGAAGGCATGCCGATCGAGGAGGAGGAAGAGGACGAGGACGAATCCAGCCTCTCGCTCGCCGCGATGGAAGCTGAGCTTCGTCCGCAGGTCATGCTGACGCTCGATACGATCGCCGAGACCTACAAGAAGCTACGCAAGCTGCAGGACCAGCAGGTCGAGCAGCGCCTGTCGGCTTCCGGCACGCTGTCTTCCGCACAGGAGCGCCGCTACAAGGAACTCAAGGATGAGCTAGTCAAGTCGGTCAAGTCTCTGTCGCTGAACCAGAACCGTATCGACGCTCTCGTCGAGCAGCTCTACGACATCAACAAGCGCCTTGTGCAGAACGAAGGCCGCCTGCTGCGTCTTGCCGAATCCTACGGCGTCAAGCGCGATAGCTTCCTGGAGCAGTATCAGGGCGCCGAGCTCGACCCGAACTGGATGAAGTCGATCGGCAATCTGGCCGCTCGCGGCTGGAAGGAATTCGCCAAGAGCGAAAACACCACGATCCGCGACATCCGCCAGGAAATTCAGAACCTTGCGACCGAAACCGGCATTTCGATCTCGGAATTCCGCCGCATCGTTCACATGGTTCAGAAGGGCGAGCGCGAAGCGCGTATCGCCAAGAAGGAAATGGTCGAAGCGAACCTGCGCCTCGTCATCTCCATCGCCAAGAAATACACCAACCGCGGTCTGCAGTTCCTCGACCTCATTCAGGAAGGCAATATCGGCCTGATGAAGGCGGTCGATAAGTTCGAATATCGCCGCGGCTACAAGTTCTCGACCTACGCCACATGGTGGATTCGTCAGGCGATCACCCGCTCGATCGCGGACCAGGCGCGCACGATCCGCATTCCGGTGCATATGATCGAAACGATCAACAAGATCGTTCGTACCTCGCGCCAGATGCTGCATGAAATCGGCCGCGAGCCGACGCCGGAAGAACTGGCCGAAAAGCTTGCCATGCCGCTTGAAAAAGTGCGCAAGGTGCTGAAGATTGCCAAGGAGCCGATCTCGCTCGAAACCCCGGTGGGTGACGAAGAAGATTCCCATCTCGGCGATTTCATCGAGGACAAGAATGCGCTGCTGCCGATCGACGCCGCCATTCAGGCGAATCTGCGCGAGACGACGACCCGCGTTCTGGCATCGCTGACGCCGCGCGAAGAGCGCGTGCTGCGCATGCGCTTCGGCATCGGCATGAACACCGACCATACGCTCGAAGAAGTCGGCCAGCAGTTCTCGGTTACCCGCGAACGTATCCGTCAGATCGAAGCCAAGGCGTTGCGCAAGCTGAAGCATCCGAGCCGCTCCAGAAAGCTGCGCTCGTTCCTCGATAGCTGAGGGATTTGCGCTGTTACGAGATCAGAACCCGGTTCGCGGAAGCGAGCCGGGTTTTTCGTTTTGTGAGATGCCGGCACCGCCGTTTCCCGGCGCGTTCTTCTAAAGGTGCGACGTTGTATGTTACCTTGTCGGGGGGCTTCCTCGAGGCTTTGCCTGGGATCACGCAGGTTTGTTTTCCGGGCACTGCGGAGCTGTGGTCAGACTGACAGCCTGCAATTTTCCGGCTGCCTCTTTCTGGCCTTGATGTTTAACACCATATGTCGGGAATCTGGGCATCGTGGGATGTCGTTTGTTCGGTAAGGTTTGGATGAAATTGTTGAGCGCTTCTCCGTCTGCCCTGCGTCGTCAGCCTTGCGGCCGCTGACCGATGGAGCGCGTCGCCGAACAGCGGAAGCCGGATGAGCGTCGATGGGGACTGATCCCTTCGATCCTGCTGCATATCCTGTTTTTCGCGGCGCTTTTCTTGCTGCCGGTGGTGGCGATGCCGATACCGCAGCCGGAAGACAGCATCAATGTCGAGATGGTGCCGCAGCCCAAGGAGCAGGCACAAAATGCTGCGAAGCCACAGGAGCAGCGATCCGGCCGCGTGCCGACGCCGACGCCCAGGCCTGATCAGAAGGATACTTCGAAGGAAAAGGCAGCATCTGCCGATAAAACAGAGGGCGAGCAGACCGCCGACAAGCTGAGCGACGAGAGCAAGACGAAGACCGAGAAGGCTCCCGATCCGAATGCGCAAGACCAGAACGCCAAATCGCAAGAGCCGGCGCAGGCGGATAAGCCTGCCGATGTAAAGGCCGATCAGCCGTCACCGGCCACGCAGCAAGCTGACGCGCAGCCGCAGCCGAGTGATACGCCGTCGCCGACACCGGCTGATGATCAGGCGAAGCCGCAAGACCAGACGCAGGCGCGGCAGCAAGACCAGACGCCGCCCAACTCCGATCCGGCAACAGAGGCGCAGAAGCAGGACCAGACACCGCCGACCAGGGACGCGAACACCCAGCCGCAACAGCAAACTGCTGATCAACCGGCGCTGGATGCTTCGGCCGCGCAAGCTGCGGCGGAGGCCAACGTGCAGCCGAAGACAGATGTGACGCCGTCCCCAAGCGATGCCGCTTCACAGCAGCAACAGGCACAGGAGGCGGCAAAGACCGACGCGGAGGCGAAGGCCGCCAAGCCAGATGCTGCAACATCTGCGACCGATCCGAATTCCAGTGATCCAGCGTCAATGCCGACGCCGCAGGAGCTGGCGACGGACCAGGCGTCCGATACCCAGGTTGCGGAGCCGGATAAACCTTCGACGGATCAAGCAGGAACGCAGGCGGATCAAAAAGACGGAGCGGCGTCTGATCCCATTGCGGGACAAGCGAAGACCGCCGAAGGGCAGGTAGATCAGAATGCCCAACAGCAGGCCGCGGCCGATCCCAAGGTCGCCCCGGATGTCGCCGTTCCGACGACCGGCGGCGCACAGCCACAGCAACAATCGCAGGATCAATCGATCTCCGGCGCCGCTAGCGACCCAACGGCTGGAACCACATTCGTTCCCGAGCCTCAACCTCGACCGCAGCAGCGGTCGCCGGCGGACGGTACACAACAGGCATCGACATCCGATCCGTCGCAGACGCAACAAAAGCCGGTGGACAAAACCGGCGGCCAACAGGGCAAAGTCATCCAGGCCAAGCGCTTCTACTCCGGCACGGAAATAGCGCGCATGTCAAAGGACGAGTTGGACGCCTGGAAAAAACTCCCGCGGCGCGACCGTGTGCGGATGCTTTGCAACAACGAGCAAAAGCAGCAGTACTGGCATGATTTGAATGCCTATGGTCTCAATTTCATCAATTCTGCGCTCTCACCTAATATGTACATCTATACTGGCATCTATGGCGATGGCGTTGCCGTTCAAACACCCAAGGGATGGCAACAGGTCCAATTCAAATGTCAGGTTGATGACGATGCCTTGAAAGTTGTCGCTTTCTCCTATGCCATCAAAGGTCGCATCCCCGTCAGTCGGCTGGAGAAACTGGGCGTTCCCAGCAATTGAATGACAACACTCGCCTCGTCAGCTTGAAACAATAGTTTATTCCCATGCCCGATCGAAATTCGGCCAATTTCATCATACAATTCACTGTATCTATCTGATTCAATGTCCTCCCTTTGCATCGCACAATTCTAATGACATCGATCACAGCCGATTCCAAATCCATGGCCGCTGGCCATTCAACGCTGCGTGGCGTCCTCGTGGCATTCGCATCCTATGCCGTTTATGCGTTCAGTGACGCGTCGATCAAGCTATTGCATGGGACGCTGCCGTCCTATGAAGTGGCCTTCATCGGCTCGCTGTTTGGCTTTGCGGCCATTCCATTCCTGAAGGGGCGCGGGGATGGTTGGATGGATGTCGTCAAGACGACGAACCGGCCGTTGTGGATGCTGCGTTTCGCCTGTGGCGCGATCGGCACCATATGTTCGATCATAGCTTTCACCAAGCTGCCGATGGCAGAGGCTTTCGCGCTGCTCTTCCTCCTGCCGTCCTTCGTCACTATTCTTTCTGTCGTCTTCCTCAAGGAGGATGTGCGCTGGCAGCGTTGGACCGCGGTCATCCTCGGTTTTGTCGGCGTGCTCATCGTGCTGCGGCCGGGCTTTCGCGAGCTTTCGATCGGCCATCTCTGCGCGGCGATCGGCGGCTTGAGCGGGGCCGTCTCGATCATCATCAATCGCGCACTCGGCTCGAAGGAGAAGCGCATCTCGCTTTATGGTGCGGTGTTGTTCGGCACGCTCATCGTCAGTGGATTGCTGATGCTGCAGGAGATGACGTGGCCAGCGGCGTGGCAATGGATACTCCTCGCGAGCTACGGCCTTCTCGGCGCTGTTGGCACCGTTCTGCTGATGAGCGCGGCGCAGTTGGCTCCCGCCAATCTCGTCGCGCCGCCGCAATACAGCCAAATGATTTGGGCGATCGGTTTCGGTTATCTGCTGTTCAATGACAGCATCGATCTAGCGATGGCGCTCGGTATCGTCCTCATCATCTTTTCCGGCCTGCTGACGCTGGCGCGTGAGCGCAAACGCGGCACACCCTTGCCGGCGGCCGTTGTTGCGGCCAACACCCAAGGCGCCTTTGCGGCTGAGACATCAGATAGATGATGTGGCTCGCCTGCGATCCCATCGCGCGTCACCCGAATGAGTGGGGATTAGGTTTATTGTCGCCATGAGGTGACAAGCCTATGGTTGTTAAGCGCGACCTGTATTGACGGGACGGGGCCCGAAACGCCGGGGTGGCGGCGCGTAATTCCGAAAACTGGGATGGTTTTTCCAGGGCTTACGCGTGGATCAAACCGTTACTGCGTCATCTGCCTGCTCGTCTCAATGGATGCGCGACGCAGCGGAGGAGGTGTGGGATGACCACTTATATCGTTCTGCTCAATTGGACCGACCAAGGAGTGCGTAGCGTAAAGGAATCGCCGCGGCGGCTGGATGCTGCCAAGAAGCAGCTCCAGGATATGGGCGGTTCGTTTAAGCAATTTTTCCTGACCATGGGCGATCACGACATGGTCGCCGTCTGCGAGGCGCCCGATGACGCGGTGATGGCGCGCTTCGCCTTGACGCTTGGGATGGGCGGCAACGTGCGCTCGCGCACGCTGAAGGCTTTTCCCGAGGCCGCTTATCGCGAAATCATGGCGTCCTTGGGATAGTGTTGGGGGCGATTTTGTCACTGTTGAAACCCGGTCAGCGGCGGCTGACCGGGTATATGGAAGATGTGGCCAGCCGTGTCGCCATTGACCGCAGCGGCCGACTTCGAAAAGATGTCGGCGGATGAACAGAATGGCGTTGAGACATGGAAAAGCCCTGCCTCTTTGGCGCAGACTATAGCGTCTACGTGCGAATTGCGCGGCTTGCGCTTCTCGAGAAAGGCGTCGAGCACGAGAGGGTGCCGATCGACATTTTCGCTGAGGGCGGGCCGTCGGCATCCTATCTGGAGCGGCATCCATTCGGCCGCATTCCGGCCTTCGAGCACGGTGATTTTCGGCTCTATGAAACGGCTGCGATCACACGCTATGTCGATGAGGCATTCGATGGGCCGCGCCTTCAGCCTGTTGCGCCTCGTCAGCGGGCACGGATGAACCAGATCGTCAGCATTGCCGACGGATATCTCTATCCTCATCTGGTCTGGGGCGTTTGCGTGGAACGGGTCTCGAAGCCGGCAAAGGGCATCGCCGCCGATGAAGAGCGGATTGCGGCGAGCCTTGCCAAAGCTGCCATCGGCCTTGCCGCTCTTTCCGATCTGATCGGCGACGGTCCCTGGTTGTGCGGCCCGGAGTTGACGCTTGCCGATCTCTATGTGGCACCAATGTTCGACTATTTTCTCATGGCGCCGGAGGGGCGGGAAATGATCGAGCATCATCCGAAGCTGGCGGCATGGTGGTCGTGTATCGTTGCCCGGCCGAGTGTTGGGATGACGGGTTTCAGCAAGCCGGGCGGGCGGCGCGCATGAGGTCCAGCCAGTTCAGGATGCTTCGCTCTTCCGTTGCTGGTGTTGAAGCCGTGGCGGCGGAGACCGGACATAGCTTTCCCAAGCATACGCATGATCAGTTCGGCATCGGCGTCATCGAGCGCGGCGCGCAGGTGTCGCTGAGCGGGCGTGGCGTGGTACGGGCTGAAGCCGGCGACATCATCACTCTCAATCCGAACGAGGTGCATGACGGCATGCCGGTTGGGGAGAGCCGAGCGTGGTCGATGCTCTATTTCGATCCGCGGCTGGTGGGAGATCTTCTGGGCGATATCGGCGAAGGGGGCAGCGGCGAGGGGGAGTTTCCTTCTCCCGTCCTTCGAAACGGACAAGCTGCGGTGCGGTTCAAAGCACTGTTTTCGACGGTGACCGGCCAGGATGGCCCGGAAGCTGCGTTGCGGCGAGATGGACTGTTGTTATCGATTGTCGCGGACGTGATGCGCGAACAGCGGCAAGCGGATGAGGGTACCAATGTTCCCGCCGCAATCAGGCGTGCCCGCGATCTCATCGATGACGATCCGGCAGCATCGGTGACGCTGGCCGATCTCGCCGAGGCAAGCGGGCTCAGCCGTTTCCAGCTCCTGCGCGGTTTTGCCAAGGCAACGGGGCTGACACCGCACGCCTACCTGCTTCAGCGTCGCATCCTTCGGGCACGGGGGCTGATCGCCGCTGGCATGCCCCTGGCGGAAGCGGCTTTTGCCAGCGGATTTGCCGATCAAAGCCATATGACTCGGATCTTCGTGCGCAATTTCGGCGTCTCGCCACGCATCTACGCCGACACGAAGCGCTGAAGGCATCTGCAATTTCGTTCAAGACCGGCCGCCGGCTTCGGGTTTTTCTTCTGCTCCAAATCAGAACCGCAGAAGGAAAAGCCATGTATTTCCACCATTCGAATGAGATGTGGAACGAATTCCCCGATCTGGTCGCCGGCGCACTCTTCGTGGAAGGAGTCACCGCGAATGTGGGCGTCACCGATCGTCTCGCGACGTTCCATGCGATCGCCGAGGAACGGCTGGCGGGCAGTCCGGAAGGTGAGATGCCGGAGATCCAAGCCTGGCGGCGCACCTTCTCGAAAATGGGGCTGAAGCCGACGCAATATCGCTGTGCTTCCGAGGCTTTGCTCAGGCGATTCCGCCAGGAAAAATCGCTGCCGCAGTTGCATCCGCTCGTCGATCTCTGCAACGCCATCTCGATCGCTTTCGCCATTCCCATTGCCGTCTTCGATCTTGCGAAAATTTCCGGCGATCTCGAAGTCAGGCACGCGACGGGCAGAGAGACCTATCTGACCTTCGCCGGCGAAACAGAGCATCCAGAGCTGCGCGAGGTGATCTTTGCCGATGGTGCCGGTCAGGCGCATGCGCGGCGCTGGACCAACCGTCAAAGCGGTCTTTCCGCCGTTCGCGAGGATACGCGATCCGTGCTGATCGTCGCCGAGGCTATGCACGAGGCGGCCAGCAGTGATGTGCCGAAATTGATCGCGACCCTTGCGGCAGAACTCGCCGCCGTGTGGTCGGTCCAAGCCAGGACAAAGGTGCTCAGTTGCTCTTCACCACGATTTGATCTGTAGATCTTAGTATTTGCCGGCAAATGGCCGATCAGAAACAAAAATGCGGTTGACAAGCGCGGCATTCGGGCAGAGCAGGGGAACCCAATAGATATTTCATATTGCTCATAAATCTTGCTCTGGGCGCGGCGTCCGGAGCTGAAGAAAGACATATGGACACCCTGCAAAGCCAAGACCGGGCAAGCGTGCTCGGCCATCCCGGATATCGTTCCTTCGCTGCCTCTCGCGTCTTTTCCTCGATCGGTTTCCAGTCGGTCACGGTCGCCATGGGTTGGATGATCTACGATCAGACGCATAGCGCCTTCTTCCTTGGCCTGGTCGGCTTCTGCCAATTTTTGCCGATGGTCATCCTGACCTTCATCGTCGGTCATGTTGCCGACCGGTTCGACCGCCGGCGCATCGGCCTGGTCTGCCAGTTGGTCGAAGCCTTGACCGCGCTGGTGCTTGCCGTCGCCGTCTGGCAGCATTGGATCGGCCCGGCTGGCATCCTCGCTGCAGTCGCCGTCATGGGCGCCGCCACCGCCTTCGAACGCCCTACCATGGCCGCTCTGTTGCCCAATATCGTGCCGCCATTGATGTTACAGATGGCGATCGCGACCTCCACGTCGATGATGCAGACCGCCTTCATCATCGGTCCATCGCTCGGTGGCCTGCTCTATGGCGTCAGTCCGATCGCGCCTTTCGCGGTATCCGCCGTGCTGTATGTCATCGCGAGCCTCAATGTCATTTCGATCCGCGTCGAACGAAAGCAGCCGTCGTCACGCGAGCCCGTGACATTGAGTTCGGTCTTTGCCGGCGTCTCCTTTATCCGGAGTAGGCCGGTAATGATGGGCACGATCTCGCTCGATCTTTTCGCCGTGCTGCTCGGCGGCGCCACGGCGCTATTGCCGATGTTCGCGCGGGATATCCTGCATGCCGGACCATGGGGGCTCGGACTTCTGCGTGCCGCACCTGCAATCGGTGCTTTGGTCATGTCGATCTGGCTGGCGCGTCGGCCTCTGCAGACGGATGCTGGCAAGAAAATGCTGCTCGCAGTTTTCGTTTTTGGCGTTGCCACCGTCGTCTTCGCGCTTTCGACCAACATCATCCTTTCCGTCGCAGCGCTGCTTATCGTCGGCGCGTCGGATACGGTCAGCGTCGTCGTGCGCAGTTCGCTGGTGCAGCTCCTGACGCCGGACAATATGCGCGGCCGCGTCAATGCCGTGAATTCCCTGTTCATCGGCACGTCCAACCAACTCGGCGAATTTGAATCCGGCATGCTCGCCAGCGCGCTCGGCCCGGTTCTTACCGGTATCGTCGGCGGCATCGGCACAATCGCGGTCGTACTGCTCTGGATGCGGATTTTTCCCGATTTGACCAAGGTGAAGACACTCAAGGGGTGAGGCGGCTTCGCTCATGGATCGTCCGGGATTTTATCCAGCCCGGCATCTCGCTGAAGGTGGGCACTGATTGACAGGATACTTTGGCGTCCGGCCTCCTTGTCGGCGAGCTGCTTTCGCACAGAAGCAAATGCCCGGAGCATTCGGCCGAGCCACTTTTGGGCGCGACGCATCGGAGTGAATATATGAATGTTTCTCATCTATTATAAGCTCCATGTTCTTATGACATAGAGGAATGCGCCTACGTATTTGCGATGTATAATGAAGCCTTCGTCGATCAAGCATGAAGGATTTTCATGGGAAAAAGACCGCTTCCGCCGTTGGCCGTGTTGCAGACATTTTGCGCCATCGTCGAAACCGGCGGCTTTGGTCGTGCGGCCGAACGCATGGGACTGACGCAGACTGCGGTCAGCCATCAGCTTTCACAGCTCGAAGGCTGGATCGGCGGTAAGCTTTTCGATCGAGGACGCTCAGGCGCAAGGTTGACGCCGCTGGGTGCGCGTCTTCATCCGGCAATCGTCGACACGATCTCTCAATTGGAGACAGCGCTGTATCAGGCGCGGGCGAGCGTGTCGGTTCGCACCCTGACGCTGTCGGTAACGCCGGAATTTTCCAGTCAGTGGCTCGCTTCGCGGCTCGGCGATTTCTGCCAGCGCTATCCCGACATCGAGCTGAAGATGGTCGTCGGCTACCAGCGGCCCGATTTCGGGCCTAATGGCGTCGATCTTGCGATCTGGCTCGGGCGAGCCGAAGCCGGTCTCGTTCTCGATGAATTGCTGATGGATGAGGAGTTTGTCGTCAGCTCGCCAACACTGTCCGAGCGGCTGCCGAAGCGCTACGCCATAAAAGCCGCGCCCCTGCTGCGTTACACCGGCATGCGACATACGGTGCTCGATTGGCAACGCTGGTACGAACAAGTGCTTGATCATGATGTTGCGGGCGGAATGGCCGATTTTGATATCGGCCAGGCGGTCGAGAATGGACCTCTCTTCGAATCCTTTGCCGATATGCTTGGAGCATGCCGAGACGGCCTTGGCTTTGCGCTGGTTCGCAGTTCTCTTGTCGCGAAGGACATTGCGGAGGGGCAGTTGGTGCGTTGTTTCGTGGAGGTTCAGCCGGCAGCCGTCAGCTACAACCTGCTGTACCCGCCGAACGCCTTGCAAAATCCATCGGCGGCATTGTTCCGTACGTGGTTGACATCGCAGGTCAACGCAATTGCTTGAAAGGCGATCGCCGTCAATCGCGTAGCCTGATCAAGCCGGCCTCCGTCGCTGCAAAGCCCAGCCTCCGATAGAGGTCGGTGAGATGCGGTTCGAAATCGACATGTAGCCATTCCGCGCCGCGTTCGCGCGCAACATTCGTTGCCATTTCGACAAGCCTGGTCGCTATTCCCTGTCGACGGAATTCCGGGGCGACGCAGGTGTCGAGGATAAAGGCGTGTATGCCACCATCTGAGGCTACGTTGACGAATCCTACCAGGCGCGCTCCGTCGAAAGCGCCCATATGGGCGAGGCTTCTCGACAGAACCGATGAGAAATCGCGCACGGCGACTTCGTTCCAAGCCGTCGCCCACAAGGCGTTGAGTGCGTTGTTGTCAGGATAGGGATCGATCCTGAATTCGATCGTCATGACCATCCTCTCGTTATTGATGAAACTTCAATGCCAAGCTTATCCGCAGGGAGAACGACCGTAACGGGCTCATAAGGCAAGCGATATCCGAGTAATTGCAATGGGAAAGTGCATCCCATGTCGGATCGCGCTATAGTCAATCGTCTTTGGGGGTGGAAACAGAACAGAGGAGATTGCCATGCCCTATGTGGATGGGTTTGTTATCGCCGTTCCGAAAGACAAGATCGAGCTCTACAAGACATTGGCGCGGAAGTCCGGCGATGTCTGGAAGGAATACGGAGCGCTGAGCTACGTGGAGTCCGTTGGGGACGACGTGCCCTATGGCGAGCTGACATCCTTTCCCCGTTCCGTTATGGCCAAGGAAGACGAGATCGTGATCTTTTCCTGGATCACCTATGAATCTCGCCAGCATCGCGACACTGTGATGGAAAAGGTCATAGCCGATCCGCGGCTGAGGGATGAGATGGCGAATATGCCTTTTGATGGCAAGCGCATGATCTATGGCGGCTTCGATATTTTTCTGCAGCTCTAATCTCTCTTGATCCCGGCGGCCGGGCTTGACTTTCCGACCGCTGCGGCCGACCTCAAGCGCATCGCTGCGATCACTACCGGAGATGCCATGCCGCAGACCGTCATCACCCTGTCGACCCATGGCCAGGGACTTTACGAGTTCACGGGCCAGGCGGCGGAATTCGTCCGCGCGGCAACTTCGGCAGGCTCGGCATCCAGTGACGGTCTGTTGACCGTCTTCGTCCGTCACACCTCCTGTTCCCTCCTTATTCAGGAGAATGCCGATCCTGACGTGCAGACAGATCTCAATGCTTTCTTCCGCCGGCTCGTGCCGCCGTCTTCCGACCCTTCAATGCGGTGGATCGTACATACGACGGAAGGGCCCGACGATATGCCGGCGCATATCAAGACGGCGCTGACGCAGGTGTCGGTCGGCATCCCTGTGACGCGCGGTCGTCTGGCGCTTGGCACATGGCAGGGCATCTATCTTTTCGAGCATCGCGACCGTCCGCACCGACGCGAAATCGTGCTGCATCTTTCTGCCTGACGCTGCGAAAATTCCCGTAAGCCGATCGTAATTTGTGCTGAATGCAATCTGAATGGGTGATTCGCGGTTGATGGCGGACAGCCGCAGCGCTGTTTCAAAGATTAGGAGAGTCGTCCTCATGAAAGAGGGCGGCTGTTATTTTCTGCTGTGCGGCGACTCGGCCACTGGCCTCGCTTTTGCTTTCATTGTACCTGAATAGCGCATGAACGGTTGATTCTGAACTTGTTCAGTATCATGCCGTTACTCCCAAGATATTCCCTCAGGAGCGGCGGCAAGCACATGAGGGAAAGCCATTTGCTCTATGGAGGATAAATGAAACAATTGCTGGCAAAGTTGGGGATCGCTGCCGCGATCACCGTTACCGCGCTGTCGGGGACTACGGGATATGCTGCCGCCCAGGGCGTCGACATCTATATCGGCCCGGGCCGGCACCGGCCGCCACCGCCGGATTACGATATCCCGCCGCCGCGCTACGAGCGCCGTGGCTGTGACCCGCGCGAAGCCATGGATGTTGCCCGTAGCTACGGCCTGCACCGCGCTCGCGTGGTCGACGTAACGCCGCGCCGCGTCATCGTCGATGGTTTTGGCCGCCGTGGCCCGGACACGATGATGTTCGCCAATGTTCGCGGCTGCCCGTTGATCGGCCGCTGATATCACTACGGACGCCTAGTTGCGTCCAACGACCACCGCTTGACGCTTTCGCTTTTATCGGCGGGGGCCATGAAACCGCCCTTTGTTCGGTCCCCTAGGACCTGAGCGAAGGGCGGTTTTGTTTTGAAGCTATTGCTGGATTGAGTAGGTGATGCTGACCGAGGCGTTATAGGTGTTTTCGCCGCTCGCCACCGGCACCGCCTTCTCGGCAGCCATCGCCATGGATTGACGCATAAGTGGCTGCGGCGGCATGACGATGGCGCCCTCGTTGATCGCAAGGACGTGGCCGAGCTTGACGCCCGCCGCATCGGTCAAGGTTTTTGCTTTCGCCGCCGCATCGGCCACGGCGTTCTTCCGGGCCTCTTCCAGCGCCGCATCCGGCTTGTCGTTGGTAAACTGAATATCGCCGCCCTGGTTGATGCCGAGATTGACGGCCTGATCGAGGAGGGCGCCGAGCTTGGAGAGATCCCGCACGCGCACCGTCAGCCCGTTGATCACCTGATAGCCGGTCAGCGTCGGCGGCAGGGACTGGCCGTTCTTATCGTTCTGATAGACATATTGCGGCTGGATCGAGAAGCCCGAAGTCTGAAGATCGCGCTCCGCAATGCCTCTGTCCTTCAGCGTCGCCAGCACCGCGCCCATTGCCTTGTTGTTCTGATCGAGCGCGTCCTGGGCAGCTTTTGCCTGTTTGACGACCGAGAGCGTGACAACGGCCATATCCGGCGCGATTGCGGAATGCCCCTCGCCGGTGACCGTGATGGTCGCCTCGCGCGGTCTCGCATCCTCGGCGAAACTATGGGTGGCAGGCACGAGAAGAGTCGTGCCGAGAAAAGCGGCAAAAATAAAATCTCTGGTTTTCGTCAGGGGCATGGCTCATTCCTTGGTTGGTGTTTCCTTGAGGTTCGCTTTTGCGGATTGATTGTGAAGGTATTGCGGCAGTCCCTTGTGGGGAAAGACGAATTGGGCTAGAGCCAAGTCGGCTTCCGGGGAACCATTGCTCCGGTGCTGTATGCACGATCATTTTTACTCGTGCCGGGCCTGTAGCTCAATGGTTAGAGCCGGCGGCTCATAACCGCTTGGTTGGGGGTTCGAGTCCCTCCGGGCCCACCATCTTTTTTCTTCTGGCTGCAGCTACCAATGGTGCTTTTCGGAGCCCCTAGGCTACGTGACTTCAAATTTTCGTACATCCCGGCAACCATCCTCCAGTTCGCGTGTTCTTCACACAGTCTAGAGGAGGACCACGGAATGAGAACGATCCTATCTATCGCTGCGCTGACGGTATTGTTTTCGGCTGGCGTCGGTTTCGCCCAACAGGCGCCGAACACAGCGACGCCGACACAGCCGGCCCAGCAGCCAGCTCAACAGCCGACCCAGAGCGAAACTGCACCGCCAGCAAACTCGCCGCAACCGCCAACAATGGGGCAGCGCCGGCCCGATGACGACGCGATGAGGGGCGATTGGCATAGGGGCATGATGGGGCATCGTCCGATGATGTCCAAGGCCGCTCGTTTTCGCATCGAGAGCGGCGACGTTAAAATAGATATCAAATGTGCCGAAGATGAACCGATGAAGGCATGTGCGGACGAGCTAAACCAAATTCTGGATAGGCTTGAAGGGCGGCGGTCCTCGTCGCGAGACGACGACTATCAATAGTCAAGCGGGCGGTCGAGATTATCTGCGGAAGGTTTTCCGGTCCCGCTTTCGTCTAAATCATTGATTTTCGCTGGTTATGGTTTGCCTTCGGGCTCACCATCTTTTGAACCTATGCACCAGGCCAAGTCACAGGTATCAGCGAGATTTCCTGTTTGGTTTCCCGCACATCCGGCCTAAAGAAAAGCCGGATGTGCTCAACAGGAAAGATATCCATGGCCGTTAGCCCAGAACACAATGCCGCCGATTTGTCGGTCGATCCTGAGTTCTTCGATCTACTCACCGGAAGTTATGCGCGTATCGTCGGGGCGCCTCTCATCGGCGAGGGGCTGGGGCCGAGCTGGCTTTACAATGAAGCCCCCTTCGTGGTCGTGGCGCATAATACCGACGCCGATCCGCGTTTTATTTATGCGAATAAAGCTGGCCAGGCTTGTTTCGAATATCCCTGGGATGAGTTCATCACTTTGCCGTCGCGTCTTTCGGCGGAGCTGCCCAACCGGGCCGAGCGTCAGCAATTGTTGGATGCGGTTACGCGGGACGGTTTCATTTCGGGGTATCGCGGGTTGCGGATCACGAAGTCGGGACGGCGCTTCTGGATGGAAGACGGCATTGTCTGGCAACTCATCGACCGCGAGGGAAATCGGCGGGGGCAGGCGGCGACGTTTTCGAAATGGAAAAACGTGTAGGCCAACAGATTCCCCGTCGCGCACTAACGGAAGTTCAGGCCGTAATTCCGCACTCTTCTTCAAGGGACGTCGGCAGGATATCAAGCCACCGGCTCCAATATCCTCTCCTGCTCAATTTTGCGAAATATATCGTAATCGGTCTCCGTAGACTGTCCGTACTCGATGGCGAACAGCTCGGCGGCCTGACGGCCAGCGAGCGTCTTGTCGTTTTCGATCACGGCAGCGATGCGGCGGAACAGTTCGGCCTCGAAGCCGCCTGCGTTGCCGAGCGGATGTGGCCGTGCCAGGCGCGCACCGCCATCCAATCGGATCGCCGAGACATAAAACTCACCGTCATAACCATCCCCTGCCGATGTCAATTCGGCGCGGCCGTAGAGAAGCAGGCCCGTCTCCCAACGATCGCAGAGGTTAATGGTGAGTTCGTCGAATGAATATTCACAGGAGAAAACATCAGCAGGCATCATCAGGCGGCCATTTGTGCAACCGACGAACACGATTTTGCTGACAGATGATGGATCTCTTCCGCCAGCATTGCCCGATCCTTCGCAATCGACATTCCAAAAGGCCGGGCGTCGATGCGCAACAGTTCCAGTCTCAAGCCTGCAATTCGCTCGGCGCGGTTCTGATCTTCGGTTTTGGTCGCATCGGTTGCTTGTTGGCGTGCCCATGTCCAAGCCGTCGAAAGCGAGCGGGCAAACCATCTGCGCCGGGCGGCCGCAGTCGAAGGCCGGAGCAACCGCGTGTCGCGGCGATAGAGCGTCCAGGCGGTAGTCATGACATCGGATCTCGAAGGCATGCGTGGCGTCTTCCCTTTCTGCACCCGAGAGATGCACCATCTGTTCATCCGACCGCCGATCCGGTTTCGCTGACTTCACGCAAGATCTTCTGGACTTGCCTGGGCTCATTCCGTTTCGGCCGATCGGCTCACGAAAGGCAAGCTGTCATATGGCACGATATGTGTCAACATAATTTGTGTCTTATAATTGCAGAAAAACACGAAAGATGTTTAACTGGCTTGAGTTGAAGTGACCGGCCGGAATCGGTCAGGCTGGGCTGGACGGTTGATGAGGCTTAAGACGAGGGGGCGCTTACTTCCTGGCAATATGCCCGCAGATGCGCCCGATGATCGTCAGCCGCGCCAATTCAACCGTAAAGGTCTCCAGCGCAGGGTTGTCGGAGATGATCTTCACTTGGCTGGGCTGGGTGAAGGGAACGCGCTGGAGGCGTTTGATCTGCGGTTCGGAATAGCCGTCGCTGATGGCATAGACCGTATCGGTCGCCATCTGGTTCTGCGAGAGATCGACGACGACGCGATCGCCGGGCATGTAGGTGGGCTGCATGGAATCGCCGATCACTTCCATGATGATGGTATGGTTCGGTGATGCCTTTGCTTCGTTGCGCAAATAGCCCGAGGGAATCAGCCATTCCGCCACGATCTTGTGGCCGGCGACATTGCCTGCGCCGACCGGCAGGTTGATGACTTCGCCGACGATGCCGCTGCCGGCGCCGAGTTTGACGTCCACCTCCGGCGTCGCGCCTTCGATCTTCGGCTGCCAATGTTCCCGACTGTAGCTCAGGTCTTCGCCGCCTTCGGCAAACCCTTCATTGTACTGTTCATCGGGATCGAAGGAGGTGACCACCATGCGTGGCCCCGGTCGCTCCACCTTCCTTGGCCCTTCGCCGGTCAGGAGATAACCAGCGGTAGTGCCGAACTTCTTGGCATAGCGGTCGGCGATCTCAGGACCGAATTCGTTCTGGCCGTTTTCGTGCGCTCGGTAGGTGGACAGGCCAATGCCGAGTGCCTCCGCCGCCTTCGTCGCCGAGGGATAGTTTGCGGCTTCGCGCGCCGCCTTCAGTCGTTCGCCCATGGATTTCTGCATGATCCAACACTCGCAAAATAATTAACATAAATCATGTTGACATCGACATTAATAACAACATATTTTGTGTGCATCAAGATGCCGGCGACGAAATTCGCTGTAGGCCGAAGTGCTGAGGCGAACGGCGTCCGGCGAAGGATGATTTTGGGGGTGATCGTATGATCTCGACTATGAAGGGCATAAAGGTGGGTTATTTCGACTTCTTCTGGGGCTGCCCCGGCTGTGGCAGGGCGCTGTCGATCGGGGAGGTGATCGAGCGGCATTGTGAGACTTGCGATGAGCATGTCGAGCCAACGGAGATATCCGATCCCGGTTCGGTCGGGAGCGAGCCCGGTATGGAGAAGACGGTATGAGCGAGATGATTCAAGGTCTTCTTGCCTGTCTCGGCGCCGCACTTTTCTTCCTCTGCGTTCTTGCCGCTCTGGAGCCAATCATTTCATCTTCGAGGCTTGCCGGTCCGGAGGATGATGCCAGCGGCGCGCCGGAGGGGGATCTGATCCATTTCCAGATGATCAAGGATGAGCTTCAGCCAGAGACCAATCCGGTTGGACGTCGAGGACTTTGGCCATTCGGATTGCGCTCGAGATTCCGCACCCGCTGATACAGCGCGAACCGCCTGCTGCCAGGCATTTGGACCACTTTCAAAACTTAATTCGAAAGACCTGGCCGATGCGCCAGAGGAGGTTTCCATGAATGAATTTCAAATCGGTACTGAAGCTGTCGCCTGCGGTCACCTCGGCTGGATACGCAAGGTCCACCGCGCCACGAACGAAGTCCTTAGGGATCATCGCGGCGAGCCCATCGTCTTCCCGACCCAGGATGCGGCCAAGGCGGCAGCCGGCGAGGCGATGGTTGCCTATCTCAACACGCCGATGCTGCGCGATGGGGCGAGGGTGGAGAGGATGTCAAAGGCGGAAGCCCTGTTCAAGCCGAGGCATCCCTTTGCCGACGCCGGCGCGGCAAACGGGAAGGTAGCGTGACCAAGCGATTGCCATTGATTGCATTCAATTTTTTTGGAGGGGAGGCGATATCTTCATGAGCAAAGGCAGGCTCGACACTCTTCTTGACGGCCTCGGCATCAAGCTCGTGCCCGTCCATCGCCGCCGTGCGCCGGCACAAAGCCACGCCCGCGGCACGATGCAGGAAATTCGAGGGCAGTACGGCGATGGGCATCTGGTCTTCGTATTGCGCTGTATTCGCCAGACCGGCAACAACCGCGATGAACTATGGTCGGACACGATCGGAGCCGTTTCCGACATCCTTGTACAGCGCCAGGATTGGGCGCTGCACCGACCGGGTGATCTGCTTGCCGCCTTCGACGATATCGCGCTTGGCGCTTTGCGCGCCGACGCAGTGGCGCGGCGTCCATGGCCGGTGCGCGCCACACTTCGGATTTTGATCTATCGGGAATTGGAGAAGCGACTTGATGCACCACAGCGCCTTGCAGTTTGACGATCTTTCCGAGCGTGCGGCCGAGATCGCCGATCTAAGCCTCGTCGTTCGTGCCCGCTTCGTCGAGGCTGCCGATACGATGATTCATCTCGACGTGCGCGGCGTCCGCCCGGATCGGGTGCGCACGCTTTGGCCGGATGTTCTTCCCGAACCGACTGACCACGCCGATACCCGCATCCGTTATCGTCCGAATGCAGCGGCTATCAGCCGCGCCGAAGAGGTGCTGCAGGACTGGCTGCTGACCCATGTCAGGGATCAGGAACGTCGCATCCTGCTTTCCCGATGGTCGGTCTGCCTTGCTGCGCCTCATATTGTCGGTTCCTTCCGCGATTTCTGCGGGAAGACTGGGCGGGTGAGGCGAACGGCGGAACGGCGCATTCAGAGCGAATTTCAAAGTGTCGCCAATGCGCTGCTCGCGATTTCGTCGTCGCTACAGGAGCCTGATTGGTCACGCATATCCCCGATGATGCCGAATTCGGCAGGGAGTTTTGAGCGCGTGAAAACTCCGCCCGTCAAGTACGAGATGCATTGGCTGCCGGACGATTCAAAGCCGGTCTTCGATGCGGCCAGCCCGGAACTGGCGGCGCTGGCGAAACGGCTGGAACGAGAGAACCGGCGGCGTGCGAAGATGAAAGCTTAAGTTCGCTATCGGCCCTGATTCAACCCCAGGGCTTTCGTCGTCAAGATTGATCTTCATCGCCTCGGCTTTGCCGGGGCGTTTTGCGTTTCAAATGCAAAGACCCCGCTCGGCCTCGAGCTGGTGGTGGTGCCAAAATCCGGCACAGCATATTCCGCCAGCAACCGCAGCCGCGACTGCGGCAGATAGGCACGCCAGGGATCGCCGATCAGGACCTTGATGCCTCTTGCCAGGCAAGGGTCAAGAAATGAGGTAACACGCTCGGCAAGCGCGGCTTCATAGAAGAGATCGCCGACGCAGATAATGTCCGTGGCGGGAGGCTCGCCTGTCGTCAGATCGGTGAGAACAGGCAGAACCGTCATCCCATTGATGGCGGCATTCAGCCCTGTCGCAGCGATAGCATAGGGATCGACGTCGGCCGCGATTACCTCCGCCGCACCCGCCTTTGCCGCTGCAATGCCGACAATGCCGGATCCGGCGCCGAGGTCGAGTACGCGGCGGCCGGCGACGGCGTCAGGTCGGTCGAGAAGATATCGCGCCAGCACCAATCCTCCACCCCAATGATGCGCCCAATAGGGTGAACCAAACTCCTGATCCTGCTCGGCAAGCCGCCACAAGCCGCTTTGCGGTCCGGCCTTGTGCAAGCGAATCTCTGGAATTGAAGGGACGGGTACGATGGGGAGATTGGCAGAAATGAAATCCCGTGCCGCGGCGATCTTCGCATGATTATGATCTTGCTTGTTGGTCATTCGCTTTGTCTGGCGCAGAAGCCTTTTGAAGGAAAAAGGGGAGCAATCTTGCTCTGATCGTCGGACGACAGAGTGCGATATCTTAGTGTAATTTCAAGTGATTATCTGTGACGCGATCAAAGATTTCGCAATCCTTGCAGCCGTCTTATCGATCAAGGGTGTCGCCAACTGCGCCGAATTAGGGTATTGATTTTGGCATGATGAGAACAGTTGCAGCGACGCACTGTTGACCGCAAGCGGCTCCGTTGTCAGCCGCGAGTTTCCTTTCAACGTTCCATCGGAATTCCAAAGCATGTCCACTGCCGACAAGCCTGTCGTGCCGCGCAAGCCGCGTGCGCGCCCGCGAAAAACCGCGTCTGCCGGCGATACGCCGCTCGACTATATGCTGAAGGTCATGCGCGATGACGAGGCGGATCAGAAACGGCGGGATGAAATGGCGAAGATCGCCGCATCCTATGTTCATCAGAAACCGAGTGAACGCCAGAGCAGCGGCGCCAAGGGCGGCCAGAGTTTCACGATCGACTTAACCAACGCCACGGATGAGCAGCTTGCGACACTTGAATCCCTCTTCGGTCCGCTTGCCGGACCCGGCGGCGATGATGGCCGCGATACGCGAGGAGCGGACGAGACGGAAGGCTGAGGCGGAGCGGACGGAACTAGCCCGGCAGATTGCCGAGAACGCCGAGGGTATTCGGGCGCGCTGTCAGTCGCTTGTCGGTTTCGTCCGCGAAGCCTGGCATGTCGTCGAGCCTTCCGTCGACTATGTCTATGGTTGGCATATCGATGCCATCTGCCGACATCTCGAGTCGGTGACATCTGGCGAGATCACGCGATTGCTGATCAATGTGCCGCCAGGCACGATGAAGTCGCTGCTCTGCGGTGTTTTCTGGCCGGCTTGGGAATGGGGGCCGAAGAACATGCCGGAGATGCGCTATCTCGGCTCGTCCTATTCGGAACATTATGCCAAACGCGACAATAGGCGCATGCGCGATCTCGTCGCCTCGGAATGGTATCAGACGCTTTGGGGCGACCGGGTGAAGCTGACGCGGACGGGCGAAATGGCCTTTGCCAATACGCACACCGGCTTTCGCCAGGGTGTGCCATTTTCAAGACTGACCGGTGGGCGCGGCGATCGGGTGATCATCGACGATCCGCATTCGGTCGATGGCGCGGAATCCGAAGCGGAGCGGCTGTCGACCATCCGCACCTTCCGCGAATCCGTGCCGACGCGGCTCAACGACCCGCAGCGCTCGGCGATTGTCGTGATCATGCAGCGGCTGCACGAGGCGGATGTCTCGGGCGCGATCCTGGCGCTTGGGCTCGGTTATGAGCATCTGATGCTGCCGATGGAATTCGAGCCGGAGCGCCGATGCCGAACGTCGATCGGTTTCGAAGATCCGCGGACGGAGGAGGGCGAATTGCTCTTTCCCGAGCGGTTTCCGCGTTCGGTGGTCGAGCGGGACAAGGTACCGCTCGGCTCCTATGCTGTCGCCGGCCAGTTTCAGCAGCGGCCGTCGCCACGCTCGGGCGGTTTGTTTCAGCGTGGCGATTTCGAAATCGTCGATGCCGTACCGGCGGGCGCGAAGCGTTGCCGCGCCTGGGATTTTGCGGCCTCGAAGGAGCGTCCCGGTCGCCAGCCGGATTGGACTGTCGGCCTGCGCATGGCGCAAGCCAACGGCATCTTCTATGTGGAGACTGTCACCCGTGGCCGCTGGTCGCCGGCAGAGGTCGAGCGCAATCTGAAGAACATGGCGACGCAGGATGGGCCGGCGGTGATGATCCGCATGCCACAGGACCCTGGCGCCGCCGGCAAAGCCGATGCGGAGACGAAGATCAAGTTGCTTGCCGGCTTTCCCATTAAGGTCATGTCTATCACTGGTGACAAGGCGACGCGCGCCAAGCCGGCTTCTGCGCAGGCGGAGGCTGGAAATGTCAAATTGTTGCGTGGCGATTGGAACGAGGCATTTCTCGATGAGGTCTGCGCCTTTCCGAATGCGCAGTTCGACGATCAGGTGGATGCCTTGGCCGACGCGCTGAACGAGCTGGCCTTAGGCTCCTCCTTCAGCTTCAAGAATTTCTAAGGCCCTGCAAGGGTCTCTCCTTCACATAGATGCCAAAGGATAATCCATGGGACACGTACTCTCGATGGTTCGCGATGGGCTGATGAACCTTGCGTCTCGCATGGGGACGGAGCGCGACAAGGCGGCATCGGTCTTCTATGCCCAGCCGATCCTGACCGACGAACAGATTATTGCCGCCTATCGCGGTTCGTGGCTGCCGCGCAAGATCGTCGATATCCCGGCCCTGGACAGTTGCCGCAAATGGCGCAACTGGCAGGCCGAGAGTGATCAGATCGGGGCGATCGAGGCCGAGGAGCGCCGGTTGAACCTGCGCGGCAAAGTTCTGGAAGCCGCTAAGAAAGGGCGGCTCTTCGGTGGCGCTGCTTTGTTCATCGGCACCGGCGACGCAGATCCTTCGCAGCCGCTCGATGCAGAGCGCGTCGGCAAGGGCGGGCTGAAGCATCTGACCGTATTGACACGTCGTCAACTTGCCGCGGGGGAGATCGAGCGCGACCCGACGTCGGAATGGTATGGCAGTCCGAAATTCTACACACTGATGGGCGCGAACGGATCGCAGGTTGCCATCCACCCGTCGAGACTGGTGATCTTCAACGGCGCCATGGCGCCGGACGAGGATTTTGGTGGCACACTGGGGCAGGCCGGTCATGGCTGGGGCGAGAGCGTGCTCACGGCGACCTTCGATGCCATCAAGAATGCCGACAGCACGGCGGCCAACATCGCCAGTCTCATTTTCGAGGCGAAGATCGACATTATCAAGGTACCGCAATTCTCGGCCAATATCGGCAATCAGGCTTACGAGGATGCTGTACTGCGCCGCTATACGCTGGCCAACACCATCAAGGGCGTCAACGGGACGCTGATCCTCGACAGTGAGGAAGAGTACGATAGCAAGAGCGCGCCGCTGGCGGGACTGACGGACATCCTCATGGCTTTCATGCAGATCGTCTCCGGTGCCGCCGATATTCCGGTCACGCGCCTGCTTGGCCAATCTCCCGCCGGTCTCAACGCGACCGGCGATGGCGACATGAAGAACTATCACGATCGCATCCAGGCGATTCAGGAGCTCGATTTCACACCCGCCATGTCACGACTGGACGAATGCCTTATTCGCTCCGCTACGGGCGCCCGCGATCCCGAGATCTACGCTACTTGGGCGCCGTTGGAGCAGATGAGCGAGAAGGAGAAGGCCGAGATTTTCAAGACTAAGGCCGATGCCGCGCGGGCCTTGTTTGGTTCGTCTTCCGGTCAAGAAATCATCCCGCGGCAAGCATTGTCGGAGGCACTGGTGAACACCTTTGTCGAGGACGGGTCGCTGCCGGGACTGGAGGCGGCGATCGAGGCTTTTGGCGGGGGTCTGCAAGAAGGCATATCCGAAGAAACCACACGTCAGAGCCAGGAACAAAGCCCGGCATCTGCCGCCTCCGCAGCGAACCCCGCCTTGTCATAGGCGGCGGAACCATCTGCCAAAGTCGATTCCGACCAAGGGACATCCAATCATGAATTTTACAGACATTGTCACCGTCGCGGGAACGCGGCGGACTGGCGACGGCTATCTTGTCGCCGACGCCCGGATCGCTCGCACGGGTATTCAGAACTATCTCGGTGCGGAGGTCGGCAGGCCGGAAATGCGCACCGTGCGGGTCTATCGGCCGGGTGCGGAAGTCTTTTCCCAGGATACGCTGAAGAGTGCTGCTCACCGACCGGTGACAAATGAGCATCCGCCGGAAATGGTCACGTCGGCAAACTGGAAGACCTACTCCGTCGGCCAGACCGGCGATGAGATCGCCGGCGAGGGCATCTTCATTCGCGTGCCACTCATGGTCAGTGACGAGGCGGCCATTCAGGACATCGAGAGCGGCAAGCAGGAGCTGTCAGCCGGCTATGTCTGCGATCTCGACTTTACCGCGGGCGTGACGCCTGCCGGCGAAGCCTATGACGCCGTCCAAAAGAATATTCGCATCAATCATATCGCCATTGTGCGCCGTGGCCGTGCGGGATCGAAAGTCCGCATCGGCGATGTGGCAGCACCGTGGGGCTGCGCTCCTCTCGCAGCCCCACGCTCCAATTCCGATCACCATTTGAATAAGGAAGGAATGATGATCACAAAGACAATCACCGTCGATGGCGTCGGCATCGAGGTCAGCGACCAGGCTGCGGAGCTTATTGCGACGTTGCAGCAACGGCTCGCGGACGCCGACATCGCAAGCCAGAAGGCCATTGCCATTCGCGATGCCGAACTCGATGCCGTCAAGGCAGGGCTGTTGTCCGATGCTGAGATCGAACGGCGAGCCGAGGCCCGCGCCGATCTCATCGGGCTTGCCAAGGCGATCGTCGGCAACGTGAAAACGGCAGGTCTTTCCGACACGGCGATCCGCAAGGCGGTCGTCCTCGCCAAGGTCGGCGAAGCGGCGGTCGAGGGCAGATCGGACGCCTATATCGACGCTCGTTTCGACATGCTAGCCGAGGCCATCCGTGAGACGCCGGATCCTTTCGCGGCCGTGGTCAAGGACGGCATTACTACCGAGCAGACGTCGATGTCCGCGGCGTTCAGTGCCTATGCCGCCATGGTGCGTGACCTGCGGTCCGCTCACCTGCCGGCCAATCCCATCTAACCAGGTCAACGAAAAGGAGACGCTTCAATGGCGACTTATCAGACCACCTATGGAAACGCTCCTCAGAAGGGCCTGCACGGGCAGATCGCTTCGGAGGAAAAATCCAACAAGATCAGCCGTACGGTGGAAAATGCCGCCGGTATCAAGTTCGGCCAGCCGGCCCAGCGCGGTCTCGCCGATCATGGCGTTGCGCCCTATGCCGCAGGTGGCAAGTTTCTCGGTATCGCTGTGCTGACGCCGACCGTGCTGCCCGGCGCGACCCAGGTGGACGGCTATGCGCAGTTCATCACCGGCGCCTTTCTGACCTCGGGCCAGATGTATGTGCGGGCGGGCGGTGCGGTCGCTGACGGCGACGCCGTCTATTACAACCCGGTCACCAATGCCTATGTCAACGCCGCTGGCACCGGCATCGTCGGTCCCATTCCCGATTGTTTCTTCGATACGAGCGGCGGCAATGGTGACATCGTCGAAATCTCGCTCAAGCACAGGAGCGCTTAATCCATGAACCAGTTCGTTCGACAGCATTTCGCCGATGCCCAGGCAGCCTATTCCTTCGTCATTGCGCAGGGCCGCAACATCGAGACGCGCATCTATCAGCGTCGCTACCCCACACTCAATTACGGCCTGCATGTACCTGTCGTCACCGAGGGCAACGAATGGGCTGCCGGTACGACCTTCTTCACCGTCGATAGCGCGGGCGAAGCGAAGTTCCTCTCCGGCGCCGGCACGGATATGCCCTTCAACCAATCGACGCGTGACAGCGCCAGTCACGATTTCGCAATGGTCGGCTCCGGCTGGGAATGGAATCTGGAGGAGGTCAATCAGGCGGCGCTCTACAATCTCGATCTCAACGCCTCCAACGCCATCTTTGCTGCGGACAAGATCGAACGTCTGCTCAACTCCGTTGCCATGGTCGGCTCCGCGGAAAAGGGTTGGACGGGTTTTGTCAACGATCCCAATGTCTCGCGCGTCGATATTGCCGCGGATGGCACGGGCTCTTCGACCTTGTGGTCCGCCAAGACGGCCGATCAGATCCTGCGCGATGTCAACGATCTCATCGGCGGCGTGCGCGAAAGCACCGGCGAAGTGGAATGGGTGGATAGTCTGCGCCTGCCGCCGGAAGCCTTCCGCCTGATTGCCACCAAGCGGCTTGCCGATGGCGACGGCTATATCACCGTGCTGGAATTCTTGCGTCAGGGCAATGTCTACACGGCGGAGACCGGCCAGCCGCTGGATATCCAGCCGCTGCGCGAGCTTGCGACGGCATCCCAGGATGGCGGTGGCCGCATGGTCGTCTATCGCCGCGATCCGGAAGTCCTGCGCTTCCATCTGCCGATGCCGCGGCGTGTGCTGCAGCCACGCCAGAAATCGATCATGAGCTTCGAAACCGGCATCATCGCCCGCACCGGCGGCACGGAAGTACGCCTGCCGGCCGCGATGGCCTATGGCGACGAGATCACGGCTGCGTCGTGACTTTGATTTCCCTCTCTCCGCCTCGGCGGGGAGAGGGGCTGCGCCGCCTCATTTACCGCTGGAGTTCTCATGTCTGCAGCTTTCTACGGCACGCTCGATGCTGCCAATACCTATTTTGTCGATCGGGACAACGCAGCCTGGGCTGCCACCGGAGACAGTGAGCGCACGGCTGCCCTAGTGCGCGGATCGCAGGTCGTGGACGGCTTGTACGAGTCGCGTTTTCCCGGCCTTCGCGCTGGTGGTTATGACCAGGCTCTGTCCTGGCCGCGGAAGGTGGCCAGGACGGCCAATGGCGAGGCTGTTCCCGAAGATGTCGTGCCGTTGCCGATTACTTACGCTGCCTATGAGGCGGCCGCTGTCGAGCTCGCCGAACCTGGCAGCCTGACCCCCGTGGTCACTGCAGCGCAGACCGTCAAACGCGAAAAGGTCGGGCCGCTGGAGACGGAATATGTCGCGGCCGGTTCGCCAGCCGACATCATTTCTTCGGCAAGGCCGGTTATGACCATTCTCGACGGTCTGCTCTATCCCTTCTTGCGTCCGGTTCTGCCGGGCATCCTGGTGGTGTGATGGCCGCTTTCGACTATGCCAAAACCCGCACAACGGCCGAGCGGCTGATCGCCAAATTCGGCCAGCAGGCTCTGCTTAGGCGCATCACCAATTCAGGTGCGGATTACGATCCCTTCCAGACGAGCCAGGATTTTGCCTGCGTGCTGGTCGATCTCGATTATACGCAGGCGCACATTAGCAATACGCTGATCCAGCGCGGCGATAGGATGATCTATCTGTCTACGGCCGGGCTTTCGATTGCGCCGATGCTCGAGGACAGATTGCTGATCGCCGGCGTTGAGCATGCGATCTTCGATGTGCTGCCGCTGTCGCCGGGCGGGATTACAGTGCTCTGGCAGCTACAGGTGCGCCAGTGAGCGCCTTTGCCCGCTTCCGCGCCGCGCTCGTTCTTTGGTTGGTTTTCCGGTTTCTCCTGGCGCTGGACCGATTGATGTCGTTGTCAGAGAGCGAGCGGCAGGGGAGGCAGAGGGCTGCCCGGGAAAGTGGCGTTTCCGCGATCCGCGTGCGCTATGGCGCTTCGACCTTGCTGGATTTCGAACGGCGCACTCCGTCGTCGGGTGTAAGCGCGTGCCGCCAAAGCCGAATCATTTCAGAGGGCTGATACGATGGCTTCTTCCAATTTCTCCGATGCCGTTTCCGCCTGGGTTGAAAAGACCAAACGGCGGATGGAGGATGTTGTTCACACCTCCGCGACCCGGCTTGCTGAGGCCGTTATCGAGGGCACACCGGATGACAGCGGCGCGCTGGTGCATTCGTTCCAGGCCTCTGCTTCAGAGATACCGGTCTTGCGGTCAGGGCAATCCTCCGACACAGCGCCTGCGGGCAGCTACGGCTTCGATGCCGGGCCGGTCAATCTGGCGATCCTCGGCGTGCCGTTAGGCGGCAGGATCTATATGGGGTTTACCGCGCCCTATGCGGCTGCTGTCGAATATGGGGTCGACGGCAAGGCGGGCGCCGGCATGGTGCGGCTTGCCGCCCAGCGCTGGTCCGACACCGTCGAGCAGGCCGTGCGCGAGACCGCGTAACGCAAAACTCCTTCAACTCACAATCAGGCGGGATTCATGGCGACGGGAACGGACGCACTCATTCTGGCTGCGCTGCTGGACCACTTGGCGGCGCTGACTTTTACGCCGCCGCTGCCGGTGGCGCAGCCGGGCATTGCCTTTCCGCCGGCAGGGCAAATTAAGCCGGATAAATATCTGGCCGTCAGCTTCCTGCCCAACCGCACTCGGCAGGTGACGCTCGGCGACGATCCGCAGCAGAAGCGCGGGCTTCTGCAGGTTTCCGTCTATTGGCAGGCCGGCGGCGGGCTGATCAAGCCGCTCGATGCCGCCGGCCGGCTCATCGACCATTTCAACAACAAGACGCTGTTCGCCTCTGGCGTGAAGATCACGATCAGTAGCGAGCCGTGGGCCGCAGGCCCGATCCAAGAGGATGACCGCGTGCAGATACCGGTCACCATTCCCTACACCGCCTTTGAACCGGAGAGATGATCCATGGCGAATAAAAGTACCAAGAAGGGCTCCAAGGTCTACGTATGCGAGACGCCCCAGAATAGCGATCTCACGGCCAGCGCCTATGCCGCGCTGACCTGGGTGCAGGTGGGCAAGGTCGGCAAGGTCGGCGATTTCGGCTCCGACTCCACCATCAACAATTACAATACGCTGGATGAGCCGGTGCAGCAGAAGCAGAAGGGCGTTTCCAACGCCGGCGATCCGGAGCTCGAAGTCGCCTCCATCGCCGATGATCCCGGCCAGATCATCCTGCGCACCTTCGGCGATCCGCCTAATATCAACAACATGGCGATCAAGGTCGAGCGCAACGACGCGCCGCAGGGCAAGACCAACACGGTCTTCTATTCGCGCGGCGTCGTTTCCGGCCCGCTCTATCCGGGCGGCGGCTCCGACGATTTCGATCTGGAGAAGTTCAAGATCGGGCTCAACCAGCTTCCGATCCGCGTCGATCCTGTCACTACGCCGTAAGCGCCATCTTACGGAATCTTGCGCGTCGCTCTCCTGCGGCGCGCGGCCACTTTCAAATGTCCCAACCGATAAGGTGTTTCCTTGGATATCTCCAGTCTCGTCAATTCCGAAGATCTCTTCGAACTGCGGCTCCTGCATCCGGCCACCGAGGAGCCGCTCGGCATCTCCTTCATGATCCGCTCGGCCGAGAGCAACGAGGTGAAGAAGATCGTTCGCCAGCATAGCGACCGTTTCCTTGCCAGCCGCAAGAAGAAGCTGACGACCAGCAAGGTCGAGGCCGAATATCTCGACAAGGCCGCCGCCGCCATCGCTTCCTGGAGCTGGGGCGAGCAGCAGTGGAAGGGCGAGCAGCCGGCACTCTCCTTCGAGAAGGCTCGCGAAGTCGTCGAGGAAGCCGGCTGGATCTATGATCAGGTGGCCGGCGCCTCGGAGGACCGCGCAAATTTTATGAAGAGCTTGCCGAAGGGCTCTCCGAAGCCGTAAGGATCGTCGCACGCTATGATTGCGTGCGCGATGCGAACGGCGAGACCCGGCGCGAGCGTAACGAGGCCTTCGAGCTTGTAAGCCCGGAGGCCGAGGTGCCGGAGGCCGGCTATGCGCTCTGGGACTGGTTCTGGGACCTGCGTTCGGCGCAGGCCCCCGGCTTTTCCGGCCCCGCACCGCTCTCTCATCAGGAAATGCTTGCCTGGCTGCACCTGACCGGCAACCTTCTGCGCCGCGAGGACATCGCCGTGCTGAAGGCGATGGACGGGCGCTATTGCCAGGCGGTGGAGGAGGAGACGGAGGCGATCAGGGCGCGGGAGGCGGGGTAAGCTTTTGCTCTTCCAACAATTTTTCTGCGATTTTGCCGACGACACGATCAATGCAAATCCGCCCATGTCATACCATCCACTGATACATCTGGTTCCAAAACGTTAGAAGCGTCATTACCGACATAAGTGCATTTTGAAATGTGCCGTGTGGGCGTCCCGTAAGTATTCGGCTCGAATTACGGTGACAGAATTACGGTGACAGAGCACTAATTCTCGCCCATGAGGGCCTTAGCTTTGCGGCCGCGACGAGCCGGCTTGAGGGTGGCGTCGGTGAGGTCTTCGAGCCAGTCGAAAAAGTCGGTATTGCCAATGGGGCGGCCGATGCTTTCGGCGCGGCGAAGCGCGGCAAACGCCATCTCTTCTTCTCCGGCAGCGAGGAGGGCGGCGAAATCGGGAAAGCGAGCACGAACCGGTGTTATGGTCGTGACGCCGTTATCCTCAATCAGTCCAAGTTGGGCCGCGACACTCGACCTTCGCCAATCGGCAGCCCGTTCGACAAGGCGAGCGCGCACCGGATTGAGGGCGACGTAGCGGAGCGCTGCTGCCAGATGCTCTTCATCCATGGCGACACAACCGAAGCGGCCCTGCCAGAAATGGCCGGTCCGGCGCAGCCTTGCATGAATACGGCCGGCGTAGACGCGATGCACGCGAGATAGAGCCCGGCGAATGCCGTCGGCATCCGCCGGCACGAGAATGAGGTGCACATGGTTGGGCATCAATATCCAGCTCCAGACCTCGACACCGGCGGCGCGACAATAATGAGCTAGGAGATCGCGATAGAGCGCATAGTCGTCATCGCAAAAGAAGGTTTGAGCCCGCCTGTTGCCGCGTTGGGTGACGTGATGTGGAGTGTCAGGGATGACGATACGAGCGAGACGGGCCATTGGTTGCTTTGGTCAAATCTGGAAGTGTATTTGAATGCACTGTCACCGTAATTCTTGCATAATTCTTAGTTCAATTAATGAAGAGCGACATTCAATATTTATATTTTTGATATTTATCGAGTTTTATGAGTATATCGTTCTTGCCATTCGATAATACCTCAATGCATTTATCTTTGCTTGGCTTTAATTTGGTAAATTTAGGTCTATTTTTCATTTCTTCTTCAAGGCTGTTGAGCTTTTCTGAAACCTTCGTGTCGTCGATCACACTTTCGATCGCTCTTTCTGCCCCTCCACGAACTGCATCGTAATAATCCAAACCCAAGGCGGTACGGCATACGTAAGCATGAGCTATGGCAGTCAGTGCCGCATTGACAACCGTATTGGACAATTCAGTCCGCGTACTATCGTCTGCCATTACACTATTACTCCACAAACACATACAAATAGCCGCAAAGGTACAGCGCATTTTCATCTCCTGATTGATTTTAGTGGATATAAGACAAGTTTCCCGGAAAAGGAAAGCCCATGACGGACATTGCAACGCTGACTTTAACGGCTGATAGCTCAAGTATTAAGGCCGCGAACACCAATCTCGCCAGTATGACAGTGGCTACTTGGAATGCACAGAAGGGAACGGGAGCTTTAGCAAAAGCATTTGCTGTTGTAACTGGGAACGCCACAGCTTCACGAGGAGCACTTGACAAAGTAGCGGTGGGCGCTGCCGCATAGGGAGAAGGTAAACATAGTTGGCTGGACTACTATAGACCTTCCGCCGCCTTTCGAAGGTTCTCTTCGGCGATACCCGTAAGTGATTTGGACGTTAGTCGCGAAAACTCGGAAATATCTAAGGGTTTTAACCCTGTTACGAACGGAACGACGCTGGACTGTTTGCCGTCAAAAGAGAAATACTCGCACGCGAGCTTTGTTGTCACAGTTTCGGCGTTTTCGTCGTCAGCGGAAAATTGTAAATTTAGCATATAGCGTACCGGTCGCTCAGTTCCGTCGTCAAAACGCTCAAGAGCCTCTTTGCGCAATGCCTTTAATGGCGTGCCTTCAAAATAATTATCCAATTCGGATCGTGTGACTGGCATTGAAGTGATGTTGAAATCATGGCGCCGATAGCTTGAGGGTTTTACGAGCGCGCCTTTTAGATTTTCTTCGCATGCGGTAACGAGCGGTGGATCAAAAAAGTTGCAGCCGCTCAAGGCCGACGTTGCAAGCAAAGCGCTCGCGATGATTGAAGCCCGCTTCAAATAGCTGAGGTGTGGGCACACAGCGGCTGCGTCTGCAGCCGTAGATAAAAGATACAGCACGAAATTTTCCCAATGAGACAACCTAGAGACGATACTCTGCTATTCAGGGGAGGGCAAGCCTATGTTAGACATTGCAAGACTTGGTATTGTCATTGATGCATCCCAAGTACGCTCCGCAGCAAACGATCTTAGCGTATGGAATGCGGAGGCCACACGGGCGGAAAAGAAAACAAGCGCAGCAGCGCGAGCCATCGACGATATGAATGGCAAGGTTCGGGTCGCTGGCGGAACGATCGGCAAAGCAAACGCAGAAGTTATAAAACTTGCGGCAGCGAACGGCAAAGTGGCAGCAAATGCCACGACTACTTTCGCAGTTGCGCAACTCATTAATAGCGCGCCGCCAACCACACAAGCATCAGCCAGCGGTGCTAATAGAAGCATGTTAGATTTTAGTCATCCTACGGGATATTCTAACTTCGATTTTATTCGTGAACGCGCCTCGGGGGCAGGTGAACCCCTTCGCAAGAGCGAAATCCAGGAAGTTGGTGAAGCAATACATTGGTTTCTGCAGCTTGTTGGGCCGTTTGTTAGTGATGCGAAAGCAAAACTTGCTGCCACTCAAGGCGATAACATATTGACTCGGCTGTTGCGCGAGACCGATCTCAATAAACAAGCCACGGCATTTGAGGAAATAAAAAAAGACCGGGATGAAAAGAAAGATAGAAGCACGCTGAGCGGCGATTCTATGCCGCAATTTAAGAAAGACGCCGAAGACGCTGAGAAAATGCTTAGTGTGGCAAATACTATATATAAAAGTAGAATATCTATAAACGAAAAATACCAAGAATCAGAGAAAATTCTAGATAACTTTATGAAAGAAAACTATAATATTGTTGCGGACGCGAGAATTCAGCGGAATACTCCTGGTGCGAGTTATTATGAGTTTGCGGCGCCGTTGGAAAAGTTGATCAACGGATTACAGCACATGGACGCCGTTCCGGAGGATGTGAAAAAAGTTATCGAGGGTATTGCAGCAGCCCGAGCGAAGCCGGAAAATCTGGACGTGGCGCCCGACTTGGAGGCGTTACAAAACTCTTGGGAAAATAATTACGCCAGCTTGATTTCGCAGAGATTGGAAAAGATTCAAGAGACGAGTACGGAAGCTAAAGCTGCGGTTGTAAGCTATATGACTAACGGAGGTGCACCGGGAACTTCGGTTGATGCGACAAACATTAACAACGTTGGGGCATCGAATGCTGCGACGCAAATAGTCGCTTCAAAGTTAGTTGAATGGGCAAATAGTTCCTCAGGATTTGTTAATGGAATGGCCGCCATCACGCGATTGCTTATTCCAGGGTTGGCAAGTTTGTCCAGTTCGGCTGCGACAACGAATTCTGGCGCAAAAATTGCCGATCAATCTACCGTTAGCGTAGAGGCGAATCGAGTTGCAGGACGGACCGATAATGACGTTGCTATTGGGAGATCAGCAAAGGCCATTGATAACGCGACAAAATCCTCGGCAGCTTACGCTGGACAAACCAAGCTTACTACACAGACCTCCACCCAATCCGCTGCCGCAACAGACAATGTGACATCGAAGGTCGTCACGCTGAAGCAAAGTCAGGACGATCTTCAGAAAAGTGGTGCAGCGCAGTTGGTGCAAATGCCGCAATTGACCAAGGCGGCCAACGATCAGGCTGATGCCTATCGGCGTGTCGCCGAGGCGCAGGCGCTGCAGAAGCTCGCGCGCGATATCCAGTTCCAGCAGGATCAAATGGGCCGCTCGACCATCGATCAGACTGTTGCTTCGACACAGAAGCAATATGGCCTGCCGGTCGATATGAATTCGGCCTCGGCCAATATCATTCGTTACAATGAGCAGCTGAAATATGCTCGCGAGCTTGCCGGCGATTTCGCCTCGACGCCGGTCAGCGGCTTGCGCAATGGCGAGGGGCTCTGGAAATCCCTGGGGAAGGCGGCGATTTCCGTGCTCACCAAGATTTCCGACAGGTTGCTGAACGATGTGCTCAACAGCCTGTTCAAGGTCAACAGCGCCGCCGCGGGCGGCGGGCTGTTCGGTGGTGGAGGTATTCTTGGCGGGCTCTTCGGCGGAGGCGGTGGGCTGGATCTCGGTATTCTGGCGCGATCGCCGCAGGCGGCGGCAGCCGTTGCGAGTGGCATTCCCGGCCTTTGGGCCGATGGCGGCTATACCGGCCCCGGCGGCAAGCATGAGCCGGCCGGCATCGTTCATGCCGGCGAGGTCGTCTGGAGCCAGAAGGATATCGCCCGGGCGGGCGGCGTCGGCGTCGTCGAGGCCATGCGGCTTGGCCGGCGCGGCTATGCCGATGGCGGCGTGGTCGGCGAGGGCGGCCCGAAATTGGTACGGGCGCAGCCGGATGCTCCCGTTCCCGTCCGTCGCCTCTGGGCTGATAATCAGAACGATGCCTCGGGCTCCGCTTCCGGTGTGCATGTCACGGTCGGCGTTTCCGTCGATGAGGATGGCAATCTGAAGGCCTATGTGAAGAATGTCGCGCAATCGGAAGCGCAGAGTTCGACGCGTCAGGGGCTGAACGATTTCAATCAGCAGCTTCCCGATCGCGTCGCGCAAATCAACCGCAATCCCCGGAGGCGCTGATGGCCGTTTCCTATCCCTACAGCCTGCCGGCCTTTGCCGATCTTCTGAAGATTTCCAGCATCGTCTGGGACATTCAGCGTAACGACGAGCTTTCCGGCTCCGGCGATGGCAGGGTCTGGCAGGCGGAGCTGGCGCCGCCGCTCTGGACCGGCACGGTGACGCTGGCCGACATGTACAATGCGGAGGCGAAACAGATCGCCGCCCGCATCCGCAAACTACACGGCGCCCAGGAGGCGCTTTTTCTTTATGATCCGCTGTCGAAATATCCGCAGGCCGATCCGGACGGGACGAAGATCGGGGCCGCGAGCGTCAGCATTGCGGCGCTCGGGGGCGATAATGCTTCGCTCAGCCTCAAGGGCCTGCCGTCGGGATATCGGCTGACCGTCGGCGACAAGATGCAGGTCGGCTATGGCGGCCGCTACGCCTTTCTCGAAGTCTCGGAAACGGCAAGCGCCGACGGGCAGGGGATTACGCCCGTCTTCGGCGTCTTCCCGCATCTGCCGGCGGGCTTTGCCGCCGGTCTCGGCGTGATCCTGCTGCTGCCAGCCTGCAAATGTCTGATCACGCCGGGCAGCCACAATCCCGGCGCCGCGAGCGGCCCGATCACCTCGGGCGCCACCTTCAAGGTCATTCAGAAGAAATAGACGATGAAGAACATCACCTCCGCCTTCTTCGCGGCGCTGACCGGCGCGCGCGACAAGGGGCTCGTGCCCCGTCGCTTCGTATGGATCACCGGCAAGGACCTGGCGAGCGGCGCGCCCGCTTCCGTTGGCCTCTGGACCGGCGACGACGACATCAACATCACGGTCACTTCAGGCGTCACCGGTCTGCCGGAGGCGCGGACCTATTATGGCGGCCTCAATCTGAAGGTGAGCCCGATCCCCCGCACCGCCGACCTGACGATCCAGACCGTGACCATCACCGTCGGCCAGATCGCGCCCGCCGTGCAGCAGCTCGTGCGCGGCTACGATCTGCGGCTGGCGCCGATCGAAATCCACGATATGTCGTTCGATACCGGCACGCGTCTGCCGAGTGCGGTGCCGGAAATCGCCTTTCTCGGCATTGCCGATGGCGCGCCGATCAAGACGCCGGCGGTGGGGCAGGACGGCGATATCGAGATCTCCGCCATCTCCGCCGCCATCGCCATGCTGGAACGCACCAATCCGGCGAAATCCTCCTATGAGGGCCAGAAGCGCCGCAGCGGCGATGAGTTCGGCCTTTATTCCAGCACCGTCGCCAATTGGCAGATACCTTGGGGGCAGAAGTGATTGATGATCTTGTCAGGCTCAAGAACTGGCGTGCTCGCTTTGTCGCCGAGATCGATCGGCTGAAGCGCACTCCCTTTGCCTGGGGCAGCCATGATTGCGGTCCGGGCCTTGCCGGCAATCTGGTGCTGGCGATCACCGGCATCGATTGCGCTGCCCAGTTTCGCGGCGAATACTCGACCGCCGCCGGCGCGCTGAAGACCATGAAGGTGGCCGGTTTCGACAATCTCGCCGATCTCGTCGCCAGCATGCTGCCGGAGATCCATCCGAGCCAGGCCCATATCGGCGACATCGCTGCCATCCCGCATGAAGGCCCCTTCGGCTACGCCCTCGGCGTTGTCAATGGCGAGCGCATTTTCGTGCTGCGCGAAACCGGCCTCGGCACCGTCGATCTGCTCGACGCCAAGCGGGCCTTCAGGGTCGGCTGAGCCGGCGACGCCACCGCTTTTTCTTTATCACCTATCGGTGATATGCCGCTGCCGACCAACCGGCGGCGCGCTTTTTCCATGCGTCTTTCGAGGTCGCCCGGTCCATGAAAATTTTGATTTTGATCCTGAGCGTCCTCAGCTTCTGGCTGATGGCGGATGCGGCGCATGCCGATCCGATCACTGCGGCGATCGCCGCGATTTCCCAATTCATCGGTTCGGTCGGTGTCATCGGCAAGCTGGTGCTTACGGTTGCCATCAATGTCGGCCTGTCGCTGGTCGAAAAGGCGCTGGCTAAGAAAGACCAGCCGCAACAGGCCGGCGCCAAGCTGGAAATCAGCATGGGCGATGACCACCCCATGTCCTTCATCATGGGCAGCTACGCCACCGCCGGCCGTCGCAAATATGCCGGCTCTTGGGGCGAGGATGGCAAGACGCCGAACGCCTATTTCACCGATGTCATCGAAGTCGGCAACCTGCCCAACTATGCCGGCGAACGCGGGCTGACCAGCGTCTGGATCGATGATCAGCAGGTCGGCGTGCTCTGGGAAGAGCCGCATCCCGATGGTCGCGGTTTTCCCGTTCTGCAGTATCGTGTGAAAGGCAAGGACTATCTCTGGATCAAATTTCTCGACGGAACACAGTCCAGCGCCGACGCCTTCCTGACTGCGAAATTCGGTTCCAATCCCGATCGCCCATGGAAGCCGACGATGATTGGCCTTGGCTGTCAGGTCGTCATCCTGACTGCACGTTATAATACCAATCTGTTCTCCGGCATTCCCGCCGGCCTGTACCAGCCGCATCCGGTGCCGCTCTACGATATCCGCAAGGATTCGTCCGTCGGCGGCAATGGCACCCATCGCTGGGATAATCCGGCTAGCTGGGAGCCGACGAGCAACCCGGCCACGATGATCTACAATCTGGCGCGCGGCGTCTACCGTGGGTCGGAATGGGTCTGTGGTGGCCAGAATATCGCTGCCTTCTGTCTGCCCGCCGCGAACTGGATGGCGGCGGCAAACGCTTGCGATGCTCCAGTTGCACTCGGTGACGGCACTAGCGAACCCGCCTTCCGCGCCGGCTACGAAGTGCAATGCGATCAACAGCCGCTCGACGTGATCTCCGAACTCTTGAAAGGCTGCAACGGCCGCATGGCCGAAGTCGGCGGCATCTTCAAGGTGCTTATCAGCACGCCTGGCGGCGCTGTCTATTCTTTCTCCGACGATGATATCGTCGTGACGGAGGAGCAGGATTTCCAGCCGTTTCCGTCGCTTTCGGACACCTACAACGCCATCGAGGCGACCTATCCGGAGCCCACCGAGAAGTGGGCGACGAAGGATGCGCCCGGCCGTTACAATGCCGATCTGGAAGCTCAGGACGGCAATCGCCGTCTGCCGGCACAGATCCAGTTGCCGACAGTTCCCTTCGCCAATCAGGTGCAACGTGTCGGCCTGGCGATGATCCAGGACTACCGGCGCTTCCGCGTGCACCAGGTATCGCTGCCGCCGGACGCCTATCCGCTGGAGCCGAACGATGTCGTTTCCTGGACTTCGGTGCGAAATGGCTATGACGAAAAGAAATTCCTTGTCGTCAAGGTCGAGCCACAGCCGAATTTCCTCATCGTTGTCACGCTGAAGGAAGTCGATCCTGCCGACTACGACTGGCACAGCGGTTTGCAATTGCCCACTGCTACAGGTTGGATCGGCCCCATTACGCCGCCCTCACAGCCAATGGTCGGCTGGACCGTCGAGCCGGCGACTGTGAAAGACGCCGGCGGTATCGATCGTCGGCCGGCGATCAAGATCAGTTGCGCGGC
>NZ_PYJN01000017.1 GCF_003025035.1 Rhizobium sp. SEMIA4064 | reverse complement strand
GATCATGTCCCAGGACGTGGTGTAGCTTAGACGACCACGGCTCATCCCAGAGGGTCGGATGAGTATCAGCTTGCTGCTGGCAGGCTGATGAGCGGATCATCGCTCATTGTGGCGATTGTCTCAAGTGTCATGTAGCGGGATCGCTGGACGGCCCATTCATCGTTCTGTTCGAGCAGCAGCGCACCGACCAGGCGCACGATGGCGTCGTCGTTGGGGAAAATGCCGACGACCTCTGTGCGCCGCTTGATCTCACCGTTCAATCGCTCAATGGGGTTGGTCGAGTGAAGTTTGGCCCAATGCTGCTTGGGAAAGGTCATGTAGGCGAGCACGTCTTGCTCGGCACTGTCCATGAGACTGGCGAGCTTCGGTACCTTTGGCCTGATCTGGTCGGCGACGTTGCGCCACTGAGTGCTTGCGGCCTCCGGCGTGTCCTGAGCGAAGGCCGTTGCAATGAACGCGGAGACAACCCGGCGTCCGCTCTTTCCAGCATGGGCCAAGGCATTGCGCATAAAGTGCACCCTGCAGCGCTGCCAGGTGGCGGAAAGCACTTTCGATACTGCGGCCTTGATGCCCTCATGGGCATCGGAGACGACGAGCTTGACGCCGCGCAGCCCCCGCCTGATCAGCTTTCGAAGAAACTCGGTCCAGATCGCCTCGGCCTCGGACGTGCCGATCTCCATGCCGAGCACTTCGCGTCGGCCATCGGTGTTGACGCCGACGGCGATGATTACGGCGACGGAGACAATACGACCACCGCGCCGAACCTTGAGGTAGGTCGCATCGATCCACAGGTAGGGCCATTCTCCTTCGATGGGCCTGTCGAGGAAGGCCTTCACCTTCTCATCGATCTCCTCGCAGAGCCGGGACACCTGACTTTTGGAGATGCCCGACATGCCCATGGCCTTGACGAGGTCATCAACAGAGCGGGTCGAAACACCCTGGATATAAGCCTCCTGGATGACCGCCGTCAGAGCCTTCTCGGCCATGCGGCGCGGCTCCAGGAAGCTCGGGAAGTAGCTGCCGGTGCGAAGCTTGGGAATGCGCAGCTCGACGGTGCCCGCCCGTGTCTCCCAATCCCGGTCGCGATAGCCGTTACGCTGGGCCAGCCGGAAGCCATTCTTCTCGCCATAGGCCGCGCCGGTCTTCGTGCCGACCTCCAGCGCCATCAGCTTCTCGGCAGCAAAGCCGATCATCTCCCGCAGCAAATCGGCATCAGCGCTCTTCTCAACGAGTGAGCGCAGGTTCATCATGTCGTCGGTCATCGGTGGTGTCCCTCAGGTTGGCTCTAAGCAACCCGACCCTACCGGAAATCACCGATGGCTATGAAATC
>NZ_PYJN01000016.1 GCF_003025035.1 Rhizobium sp. SEMIA4064 | reverse complement strand
CAGTCGACCTTCGTGGGTCTCAACAATTTCAAAGTGTTGTTCGGGGATGAACGCTGGTCGCATGACTTCTGGAATGCGCTGCGCAACAATTTGATCTTCTTCGTCATCCATATGTGCGTGCAGAACCCGATTGGTGTTGCGCTCGCGGCGCTGCTGTCGCTACCGAAGCTGCGGTTCGTCGCCTTTTATCGCACCGCCATGTTTCTGCCGACGCTGCTTTCCTTCGTTATCGTCGGTTTCATCTGGAAGCTGATATTATCGCCGCTCTGGGGTGTGGCGCCCGATTTGATGGGCCTTGTCGGCCTTAAGTCGTTCTTTGCCCCCTGGCTCGGCAAACCGGGAACGGCTCTGATCACCGTCGCGCTGATTTCGGTCTGGCAATATGTCGGCATCCCGATGATGCTGATCTATGCCGCGCTGCTGAACATTCCTGAAGAAGTCATCGAGGCGGCCGAGTGCGATGGTGTTACCGGCTGGAGCCAGTTCTGGAAGATCAAGCTGCCGTTGGTGCTGCCGGCGATCGGCATCATCTCGATCCTGACCTTCGTTGGCAATTTCAACGCATTCGATCTTGTCTATACTGTGCAGGGCGCGCTGGCGGGGCCGGATGGTTCCACCGATATTCTCGGCACGCTGCTCTACCGCGTCTTCTTCGGCTTCCAGCTACAGCTCGGCGACCGCTCCATGGGCGCGACGATCGCGACAGTGATGTTCCTGATCATTCTCGCCGGCGTCTCGTTCTATCTTTTCATCGTCCAGCGGCGCATCCGCCGCTACCAGTTCTGAGGAGAGGCGACCATGTCCAAGGCACGCACTTCCCTTGCCCGCTCCAGCCTCGTGCATCTGGCGTTGATCGCCTACACGTTGCTTGCCGTTTTCCCGGTGTTCCTGACCATCATCAATTCCTTCAAGGACCGCGCCTCGATCTTCCGTGCGCCCTTGAGCATCCCGACGCCCTCCAGCTTCAGCCTGATCGGTTATCAGACCGTTCTTAAGCAGGGGGATTTCCTGACCTATTTCGAGAACAGCTTCATCGTGACGATTGTCTCGATCGTCTTGACGCTGCTGTTCGGCGCCATGGCCGCCTTCGCACTGTCGGAATACCGTTTCCGCGGCAATACGATCATGGGGCTTTATCTCGCAATCGGCATTATGATCCCGATCCGCCTCGGTACGGTCGCGATCCTGCAGGGCATGGTCGCCGCCGGCTTGGTCAATACGCTGACCTCGCTGATCCTTGTCTATACGGCCCAGGGCCTGCCGCTCGCCATCTTCATACTGTCTGAATTCATGCGGACCGTCTCCGATGACCTGAAGAATGCGGGCCGCATCGACGGGCTTAGCGAATATGCGATTTTCTTCCGTCTCGTGGTGCCGCTCATTCGTCCGGCCATGGCAACGGTCGCCGTCTTCACCATGATCCCGATCTGGAACGACCTGTGGTTCCCGCTGATCCTGGCGCCGAGCGAGGCGACAAAGACGGTGACGTTGGGCTCGCAGATCTTCATCGGCCAATTCGTGACCAACTGGAATGCGGTCCTGGCGGCGCTGACGCTCGCCATCCTGCCCATCCTCATCCTCTATGTCATCTTCTCACGCCAACTCATTCGCGGCATTACCTCCGGAGCAGTCAAGTGAGCTCATCTCATAAGCCGATCCGCGTCTTGGTCGCCGGCCTTGGCAATATGGGCCGCAGCCATGCGCTCGCCTATCACAACAATCCCGGTTTCGAGATCGTTGGCCTGGTCAATCGCTCGATGCCGAAGCTGGCCGACGAGCTGCAGGGTTACACGATCCATCCGGATTTCGAGACGGCGCTAAAGGAGTTGAAGCCCGATCTCTGCTCGATCAACACCTATTCCGACAGCCACGCGGACTATGCGGTCATGGCTTTCGAGGCGGGCTGCGACGTCTTCGTGGAAAAGCCGCTGGCGACGACTGTCGAGGATGCGGAGCGTGTTGTGGCCGCAGCCAAGAAAGCCGGCCGCAAGCTGGTGATCGGCTATATTCTGCGTCATCATCCGTCCTGGACACGGCTGATTGCGGAAGCACGCAAGTTCGGCGGTCCTTATGTCTTCCGAATGAACCTGAACCAGCAGTCGAGTGGGCCGACCTGGGAGACGCATAAGGCGCTGATGCGCACGACGCCGCCGATCGTCGATTGCGGCGTGCATTATGTCGACGTCATGTGCCAGATCACGGACGCCAAGCCCGTCGAGGTGCGCGGCATGGGTCTGCGCCTATCGGACGAGATCGCGCCGGACATGTACAATTACGGCCATCTGCAGGTGATCTACGAAGACGGTTCGGTCGGCTGGTATGAGGCCGGCTGGGGGCCGATGATTTCCGAAACCGCCTTCTTTGTGAAGGATGTGATGTCGCCGAATGGCGCGGTATCGATCGTCATGGACCCCAACGCCAAGTCCGACGACATCGATACGCACACCAAGACCTCCGTCATCCGGCTACATACCGCCGAGACCGGCCCGAACGGCAAGTTCATCCGTCCGGACCAGGATCTGCGCATGGATGGCGAGCCGGGTCATCAGGAGCTGTGCGATCGCGAACAAGCCTTCATGCTGAAGGCCATCCGTGAGGATATCGACCTCAGCCGCCATATGGCCGATGCCGTTCAATCGCTGCGCATTTGCCTCGCCGCCGACGAGAGCGTGCGTACCGGCAAGCCCGTTTATTTGTAAGGGATAAGAGACTGTGGGATCGCTTCAACTGAAATCCATTCGCAAGGCCTATGGTACGCATGATGTGCTGAAGGGCATCGACCTCGAGGTGAAGGATGGCGAGTTCGTCATTTTCGTCGGCCCTTCCGGCTGCGGCAAGTCGACCCTTCTGCGCAGCATCGCCGGCCTGGAGGACGTGACCTCGGGCGCGGTGCTGATCAACGGCACCGACGTGACGGTAACGCCGCCCGCCAAGCGCGGCATTTCCATGGTGTTCCAGTCCTATGCGCTCTATCCGCATCTGACGGTGAAGGACAATATGGGCCTTGGCCTGAAGCAGGCCGGCACCGCCAAGGATGAGATCGATAACCGTGTGGAGAAGGCGTCGAGCATGCTTTCCCTCGCGCCTTATCTCGCCCGCCGCCCGGCGGAGCTCTCCGGCGGTCAGCGTCAGCGTGTCGCCATCGGCCGCGCCATCGTGCGCGAACCGGAGCTCTTCCTCTTCGACGAGCCGCTGTCGAACCTCGATGCGGCATTGCGCGTCCAGACCCGCCTCGAAATCGCCCGCCTGCATCGCAGCCTCAAGGCGACGATGATTTATGTCACCCACGATCAGGTGGAGGCCATGACGCTGGCTGACAAGATCGTCGTGATGAACGCCGGTGCGATCGAGCAGATCGGTTCGCCGATGGAGCTTTATAACCGCCCTGCGAATGTCTTCGTTGCCGGCTTCATCGGTTCGCCGCAGATGAATTTCATCCCTGCGGAAAAGCTCGAACAGAGCGGCGCGAAAACCGTCGGCATCCGTCCGGAGCATATCACGTTGTCACGCGAGCAAGGCACATGGGCGGCCAAGGTCATCCATGTCGAACACCTCGGCGCCGACACGATCATCTATCTCGAATCCGATCAAACCGGCCTTCTGACCGCGCGCCTCTTCGGCGAACACAAATATGAGCCGGACGAAACGGTCTATGCCACACCGGACACGGGACACATGCATCGCTTCGACGAGAATGATCAGGCTATCCGCGCGTAGGCCTTGGCTCTTAGCGAATTGAAGAGGGCTCTGCTTCGGCAGGGCCTTTTTTTATTTGTCCAGCGATAGCTTCCAATAGTCCAGTCGTCCGGACGAATTCACATGCCTGTCACAGGGCTGCGTTATTGCTCGCTCAGTCCACTCCAACAGCGAGCGCATGATGACAAACGCAGCAACCACCTACGCAACGTGGCATACCGAACCGAACGGCGACATCGCGATGGCGGAGTCGCATAGTCCGCTTTGGCGGCATTTCATCGAGACCGTACCGGAGCGGGACTTTTCGTCGAAGACGGTACTGGATTTTGGCTGCAATCGTGGCGGCTTCCTGCGGCTGCTTCACGCGATGCGGCCGTTTCGCCGCGGCGTCGGCATCGACATCGCCTCGGAATCGGTTGCGGCGGCTGTCGCGGCCAAGGGCAATATGCCGTTGGAATTTCATGTCACCACCGATCTTTCGCCTTTTGTCGACAGCTTCGATGTCGCGTTCAGCTATGAGGTGGTCTATCTGCTGCCGGAATTGAAGCGGCACGCGGAGCAGATGTTCGAGGTCATGCGCAATGGTGGCATCTATTATGCGGTCACCGGCTGCCACAACGAGATGCCCCTCTGGCCGAAATGGCGCGAGCTGATCGGCGGCAACAGCAATGCGCCGGTACAGGATCGCTCTCCCCAGGACTATATCGACGCCTTCGTTGCCGCAGGCTTCAATGTCTCCGTCAGGCGTTTCGGCTATGACGGTTTCGTCAGCGGCTCGAAGGATCGCAAATATTATCCGAGCATTCTCGATGCTCTCGCCTATCCCGCCGAATACAAGCTGTTGTTCCGGCTTGAAAAGCGCGTGTGACATGGAGACGATCGACCGCAAGAGCGGCAGCGCTCTCTGGCATCAGATCGGCGAAATCCTGGCGGCGGATATCGCCGCCGGGACCTTTGCTCCGGGCGCCAAATTGCCGACCGAACCGGAGCTTATGGAACGCTTCGGCGTCAGCCGCTTCACCGTCCGTCAGGCGCTCGGCCATCTGGAGCAGCGGGGACTGGTGCGCGCCGAGCAAGGACGGGGAACCTTCGTGCACCGAGGGGCTCTCGATTATACGCTGTCGAAGAAGACACGGTTCTCCAAGAATCTGATCGAGCAGGGTTTCGAGCCTGGCGGCGAGCTATTGATCCACGAGGTCGTTGCAGCGTCGGAGCGTGTAGCGGCACGGCTGAAGCTGGCGTCCGGCGCACCCGTCATCCATCGCCGCGGCGTGATGACGGCAGACGGTGTTCCCGTCGAACTCGGCGACAGTTATTATCCGGCTGACCGCTTTCCTGATTTCGATAAGGCGAGGTTGCAATACGAGACCATCAGCGCGGCGCTCGCCAGCTACGGTGTCCACGACTATGTACGCCTGTCGACCGAGATCGAGGCGCGCATGCCAAGTGCCGAGGAGGCACGGCTGTTGCGGCAGCCGAAGTCGACACCGGTATTGGTCATCCTCAAAGTGGATGTCGATAGCGACGGCGTACCCATAGCCTATGCTGAGACACTATGGTCGGCGGAACGGGTGACCTTCAACGTCGATTTGGGATGAACTGCCTATCGGTGGGACAGAATATTCACGATCTTGCCCAAGGGGTCGCGGACATAAAAGCGCCGGACGCCCCAGGGTTCGTCGTTCAGTTCGTAGACGATATCGAACTGCATCGATCGGGCGCGCTGATAGACCTGATCGACATCGTCGACCTCGATCGAAAGATCTGGAACGGTCGTGCCTGAGCCGCCTTCGCTGGCTATGCTGATCTGTGGGACAGTCTGGGCTTTGGAGGCGAAGGTCATGATCCAGCCGTGGTCCATGACGATATCCAAGCCGAGCAGGTCGCCATAGAAGACACGGGCGCTTGCGGGATCGGCGGCATGCAGATTGGGCACAATTCGCAGGACGGTCATGTGATGCTCCTTGCCCGAGAAATGGAGGCGGGCCTTTGCCGCGCCTCCATCATCTTAACTCAGACCGTCACCGATGGCAGCAGTTTGGCGCGTTCGCTCAGGATCTGGCGGCAAGCGTTTGCCACTTCCTGACCCTTGATGACGAAATGCTGCTTGAAGAAATGAATATGCGCTTCCGTTTCCTGGAAATGGTGGGGCGTCAGCACGGTCGAAAGAATCGGAACGCCGGTATCCAGTTGCACACGCATCATCGCATCGAGAACGGTATCGGCAACGAAATCGTGGCGGTAGATGCCGCCGTCGACGACGAAGGCGGTTGCGATGATCGCGCTATAGCGGCCGTTGCGCGCGAGCGTCTGCGCATGCAGCGGGATTTCCAGGGCACCCGGCACATCAAAAATGTCGATCGGGGAGGCGCCTTCGGTCTTCTGCCATTCGGCAACGAAGGAATCGACGCACTGATCGACGATGTCGGCATGCCAGCGAGCCCGGATCAACGCTATGCGGCCCGGCTGTGTCGAAATGGAAATGGTCATTAACTTTGCCTTTCAAGGGTTTAACTCAATATCCCTTGGGCGAACACGCAAGGTCGCAGAAGCCCCTTATGCGAAGGAGCTGTCGACCCAGCTTGCTCTCTTCCATCCGGACTATACCGTCGGCTCCGGCCTCTCACCGGATCTGCTGACCCTTCCGGCAACCGGAAGGCGCTCGCGGGCTCGGAGACCAGTCTCCATACCGCCGGTGGGGAATTGCACCCCGCCCTGAGAACGGCTGGACTATAAATGCGGTGCAACAGAAATCAAAGAAAAACGCCGGGCTTTTGGCCCGGCGTTCGCGAATAATTTTCCAAACTTCCCTGCCGCGCAGGGAGGCGATCAATCCTGGATGACAAGCAGATCGGAGGAGGCAAACCGTAGCGTGACCTTCTCGCCGACGCTCGGAGGCATCATGCCCGGGCTGTTGAACATGTCGAAGGAAATGGTGTTGCCGGCCACGTTCATGCGGGTGCGGATGACCGAACCCAGGAAGTGCGCCGAGGAGACTTCGCCCGTCAGTGCGGTGTCGCCCTTGGCCGATTCCGCCAGCGAGCCGGCTTCCGGACGTAAAGCAAGCGATACGGTGTCGCCGGGCTTATAGGCGGTGACCGATTGCTTCAATGTGACGTTCTGATCGCCGATCGTGATGCGGCTGTTGTCGGGATCGACGACCTTGCCTTCAATGAGGTTCAGCGTGCCGACGAAGGAGGCCACGAAGCGGGTGGCCGGCGTATTGTAGATTTCAAAGGGCGTGCCGATCTGATCGGCGCGGCCGGCATTCATGACGACGATGCGGTCGGAGATCGACAGCGCCTCTTCCTGATCGTGCGTCACGAAGACAGTGGTGATGCCAAGCTGCTGCTGGATCGCACGGATTTCTTCGCGCAGCGATATGCGGATCTTAGCGTCCAGCGCCGAGAGCGGCTCATCGAGCAGGAGCACTTGGGGCTTGACGGCGATGGCGCGGGCGAGCGCCACGCGCTGCTGCTGACCGCCGGACATCTGATAGGGGAAGCGGGTGGCAAGATGATCGAGCTTGATGAGGCTCAGCATCTCCTTGACGCGCTTGTCGATGTCGGATTTCGCCATGCCGGCGACCTTGAGGCCGAAAGCGACGTTGTCATGCACCGTCATGTTCGGAAACAGGGCGTAAGCCTGAAAGACCATGCCGATGTTGCGCTGGTTCGGTTTCAGCGCTCGCTGGTCTTTGCCATTGATCGTCAGCGTTCCGGCCGTCGGGTTTTCGAAACCGGCGATCATGCGCAGCACGGTCGTCTTGCCGCAGCCAGAGGGTCCGAGGAAGGAGATGAACTCTCCTTTCTCGATCTGCATATTGAAATCGTGAACGACGTGAACGTCGCCGAAGGACTTCTTGATGTGGGTGAGTTCGAGAAAAGCCATGGTGCGAAGCCTTACGCCTTAACCGGAGCCAGTTTTGAGAAGCGGGAAACGAGCTGCAGCAAGCCCATGCTGAGCCAGGTGACAGCGAGCGCGATGATAGCCAGCGCCGAAGACTGATAAGCCTGGTTGGCGCCGACAAGCTGCATGTATGGGCCGAAAGCCGGACGATTGAGCAGGGATGCCATCGTGAATTCGCCCATGACGATCGCCAGCGTGATGAAGGCGCCGGAAAGGACGCCGCTCATAACATTGGGAAAAATGCAGCGGAACATAATGGTCGTCCACTTAGCGCCAAGACTTTCGGCGGCTTCCGTCAGGGTGCCGACATCGATCGTGCGCATCGCCGTATCGACTGAACGATACATATAGGGGAGGGAGAGGACAATATAGGAGCAGACCAGAAGGAAGTTCGTCGACTGCTCGAAGCCCGTCAAAGGTAGGATCGACGACGAATTATAGAGGCGCAGATAGCCGAAGACGATGACGATGGCGGGAATGACCAGCGGCATCAAGGTGATGAATTCGACGATCGGGCGTATCTGCGGCAAACGGAGGCGCACCCAATAAGCCGTGGGCACGACGATCAGCATGCCGAAGATGATGGTCAGCAAGGCCATGAGCATCGAATAGCCGAACGCGTACAGGAAGTGAGCGTCCGAAAAGACCGATGCATAGGCGTCGAAACTATAGGCGTCGCGTCGCATGCGCAGCGAGAATTCCAGCGTACCGATGAGCGGAACGATGAAATAGATGGCGCCGATGACGACCGCGATCCAGGCAAAGAATTTTTGCAGCTTCATTTCTGCCACCGTTCCGCGCGCATGCGCATGATGATGTAGATGACGTTGGAAATGCCAGTGATGACGATCATGCCGAGAGCCATCGCATAACCGAGATTGGCGTTGTGCAGGACGTCGCCACGGATCTGGGCATAGAGCTGGATCGGTATGATGTTCAGCGAGCTGCCCGTCAGTGCGATGGCCGTTGCGATGGCGCCGAAGGCGTTGGCAAACAGCAGCAGCGTCGTGCCAAGCAGACTCGGCCAGAGAATGGGGAGCGCCACCATAAGCCAATATTGTCCAGTGGTCGCTCCGAGGATGGATGCGGCTTCACGCCATTCCTTTTTCATACCGTCCAGTGCCGGCGTGATGATCAGCACCATCAGCGGAATCTGGAAGTACATATAGGTGATGGTCAAGCCGACGAAGCTGTAGAGATTGAAGCCTGCATGAAAAATGTCGAAGCCAAGCCAGTTTTTCAGCAGCAGCGTGACGAGGCCCAGGCGACCGATCGTGGCGATGAATGCAAAAGCCAGAGGTACGCCGGCGAAATTCGAGGCGACACCGGAAAAGGTCAAAAACGTATGGCGCAGCCAAGCCGGCAGGCCGCCCATGACGAGCGCCCAGGCCAGATAAAAGCCGATCAAGGCGCCGCCAAGAGAGGATGCCAGCGATACCTTGATGCTGATCCAGTAGGAGTCCCAGATGGACTCTGTGAACAGATCGCCGATGTTCTTTAGCGTCAAGCTGCCATCGGGCGTCAGAAAGGCGCCTGCGATCAGATAGATCGTGGGGAGAATTAGAAACAGCAGCGCGAAGATCAGGAAGGGCGCTATGCCCAGCCAATCGACAACCATGCGTTTATTGATCATGGGAGTGGAATTGATCGTTGATGTCGTGACGATGCTCATGATTGGCCCGATCCGCGGCGTCAAAAAAAGGAAAACCTCCCCGCTGAGGCGGGGAGGCCATGTCAGGTCTGATTACTTTACGTTCGAACCGACGACCGAATCCCACTTGGTGGTGATGGCGGTCTTGCCAGCGGCCTGTTCGTCGAGCGTCGGGAAGACAGCCTTTTCATAGGCGGCAGCCGGCGGCAGCTTGTCGAGAAGTTCCTGCGGAACTTTCTTGTTCTTCGCCAGGTCGTTGAAGCGGATCGGGTGGCAATAGCCCTTCAGCCAGCCAATCTGACCTTCGTCGGAATAGAGGAACTCCATCCAGAGCTTGGCAGCGTTCGGATGCGGAGCAAAAGCCGAGATCGCCTGAACGTAAACGCCGGCGATGACGCCCGAAGCCGGAACCGTAACGTCAATCGGCGGGTTGCCGTTCAGGCTGTCGCGCCATGCGAGGCCGTTATAGTCCCAAGCGACGACGATCGGGGTTGCGCCCTGTGCGAGCGAAGCGGACTTGCCGATGACCGGAACGAAGTTGCCAGCCTTGTTCAGCTTTGCGAAGTAGTCGAGGCCAGCGGCACCGATCTTGGTGGCATCCTTTTCACCGGCAGCCAGGCCAGCGGCGTAAACGGCCTGAACGGCCTGGTTCGACGTGCGCGGGTCGCCAGCGAGCGAAACGGTGTTGGCGTAGTCCGACTTCTGCAGGTCAGCCCAGTCCTTCGGCGGGTTCTTCACAACGTCCTTGTTGGTGACGAAGGAGAGAACGCCGTAGTAGTCGCCGTACCAGAAACCGTCAGCATCCTTGGCGCTGTCCGGAATGGAATCCCAGGTGGAAACCTTGTAGGGCTGCAGCAGGCCTTCCTTCTTGGCGGTCGGGCCGAAGGAGAGACCAACGTCGATCACGTCGGGAGCCTGCGGGCCGGTGTTGCCCTTGTTGGCGCGAATGGCTTCAACTTCATCGCCCGACCCAGCGTCCGGGTTCAGTTCGTTGACATCGATGCCGTATTTCGCCTTGAAGGCAGCGATCAGATCGCCGTAACCGCACCAGTTGTGGGGCAGAGCGATGGTGGTAAGCGTGCCTTCCTTCTTGGCGGCGGCGATAAGGTCTGCGCTCGGTTCAGCAGCAGCAATGGCAGTCGAAGCTACGAGCATTGCAGTGGAGAGCGTCAGAAGACGATGAATTGTCGAGATCACTGGTATTCCTCCTTTTGGGTTTTCAGTGTCTGGCGTTGCTGTTAATGACGTTGCATGAAGGTTGTGTGACGGGTTCCAGTGGGTTGCGTCTCCTGAAAACACCGGGGATTTACTTTTATCCGCCGATGATGACAGGCTCTGTCTTGCTGGCCGATCCCCAGGTTGTGTTTTTATACTTTCCTTTCCTCCTAACCTAGTTTGCGGAACAGCCTTGTTTGTTCGAACAGGCCTTCAAGCGTTTTCATACGTTCACTCGTCTCGTCCCAGGTCGAGCTTTGTACGGCTTCGATCAGGGCTTCGATGATGAAGAGGGTGACGACGGAGGAATCCCAGGCGGAAGGCGCCTCGATTTGTACGCGGAATGTGTGTTTTGCGTATTTGACGGCGGGGCTCGCCCATTGGTCGGTGAAGACGATGATCTCGGCCCCGCGACGGCGCGCGGCGGCGGCAAGGCTGACCATTTCCTGCTCGTAGCGTCTGATATCGAAGATCACGAGCAGGTCGCCGGGATTCATGTTCAGAACATATTGCGGCCAGGAACTGGAATTGGAGGACAGCAAGGTCGTGTTCGGGCGGATGACCTGCATGTGGGTGAAGAAATATTCGGCAAGCGCGCCGGTGATGCGTCCACCAACGAAATAAAGCCCGCGCTTGGGCTCCGACAACAGCGTAGCCACGTTATCGAAAGTTGCCGCGTCGATGTCCGTCAGGGTCTGACGGAGATTGCCCATGATGGCGTCTGCAAAGCGATTGAGAATATGCGTACCGGGAGCATTGGACGCCCAGCGGTCATGCTTCGTAAGCGGATTCGAGATGGTCGCCTCGACCTCCTGATGGAGGCGCGACTGAAAGTCCGGATAGCCTTTGAAACCAAGTTTCTGCACCATGCGCGCCACGGTCGGCGTGGATACCCGCGCATTTTCGGCTACCGTCGTAATGCTGCCCAACCCCGAAACGGGATAGTTGTCGAGCAGGCTCTTGGCGAGCTGCTTCTCGGCGCGTGTCAGCGCTTCAAATTGGTCATTGATTACGTCCGAAACTGTTTTCGACGCATTGCTCACTCGATTTTGCTCCCCGGGCTGGTCTAATGCCAAGCTCCTGAAATGAATATAACTACGCTGTCACATTTCGAGTCAATGTCACAAATGAAGAAATAATTTCAGTTTCCAGTTGACAGCCGCCAAAACCTGAAGAATTCTTTTCTTATAAAGATTTTATTAAGAGGGTAGGGCGCATTTGATGCTTGCCGGGCAAGGCATTTTGACAAAAGCTGATGGCGATTGCGTCGCGGTCGAGCGACCGGATGGAAAAAGCGCGGTTTTGATCATTTGTGAACATGCCTCGCGCACGCTGCCCGAATATTTTGGCGATCTAGGCCTTTCGGCCGAAGCGCTTTCCAGCCATATCGCCTGGGATCCGGGTGCACTGGCAGTCGCCAGGAAGATGTCTGTCAGCCTCGATGCGACGCTGGTTTACCAACGCTTCTCGCGCCTGGTCTACGATTGCAATCGTCCGCCGGAAAGCGCGGGCGCGATGCCGGAAATCAGCGAGATCTACACGATCCCCGGCAACCAGCATCTGCAAGCCGCTGATCGGCAGGCACGCACCGAAGCGCTTTATGTGCCGTTCCATGACCGCATTCGCGCTCTCCTGAAAGAGCGGGCGGCGCGGGAGCAAAAAACCGTGATCGTCACGGTTCACAGTTTTACGCCTGTTTACAACGGCAAGCAGCGGGCAGTGGAGCTCGGCATTCTGCACGATGAAGACCGCTGGCTGGCGGATCGCATGCTTGATGGGGCGGCGGGGGCGCCGCTCTATCGTACTGAACGCAATCAGCCTTACGGACCGGAAGACGGCGTGACCCATACGCTCAAGCTGCATGGGCTCGCCAACGGTTTGCATAACGTTATGATCGAGGTCCGCAACGACCTCATCGGAGATGACGTCGGCCAAGGGGTCGTGGCCGACTATCTGACAGGGCTTATCCAGAGCAGTCTGGAAGCCTGAGCATAGAAAGAAAAGACCCCGGGGAGCAGTTCAACTGCAATCGGGCCGTATGGCAAAAAGCCAGCGGCGCAAGTGGCACATGGTGGCCCGCAATTCCGTGGGCGACCGGGTTTTAGGGGGAATGACATACATGTCTGATTACTCAGAGTTAGACAAGAAACAGGACGTGCATATTCTGCACTCCATGGGCTATGCCCAGGAGTTGGAACGGCGCATGAGTTCGTTCTCGAACTTTGCCGTATCCTTTTCCATCATTTGCATTCTTTCGGGCGGCATTAATTCGCTCGCCCAGGCAACTTCGGGCGCAGGCGGTGCCGCGATCGGCATCGGTTGGCCGGTCGGGTGCTTCATCTCTCTGGTCTTTGCCGTGGCGATGGCGCAGATCAGCTCGGCCTATCCGACTGCGGGCGGGCTCTATCACTGGGGATCGATCCTCGGTAACCGTTTTACGGGCTGGCTGACCGCTTGGTTCAACCTGCTCGGCTTGGTCACCGTTCTCGGCGCGATCAATGTCGGCACCTATTATTTTTTCATCGGCGCTTTCGGCGGCTACTTCGGCATGGTCGATACGACATTGATCCGTATCGTGTTCCTCGTGGTCATCACCGGCCTTCAGGCGCTGGTGAACCATATGGGTATCGGGTTGACGGCGAAGCTGACCGACTTCTCGGGCTATCTGATCTTCGCAACCTCGATCGCACTTGCGGCCGTATGCCTGATCGCCGCACCGTCCTATGATTTCGCGCGGCTGTTCACCTTCACGAACTATTCGGGCATAGCGACGATTGCCGCCGACGGATCGGCAACCGGCGCGCCGGTCTGGCCGCAGGTTTCCACCTTCTGGGTCTTCGCCCTCGGCCTCCTGCTGCCGATCTACACGATCACCGGCTATGACGCATCGGCGCACACCTCCGAAGAAACGGTCAAGGCAGCACATTCCGTTCCGCGCGGCATGGTAGCCTCCGTGCTTTGGTCGGCATTGTTCGGCTACATCATGCTGTGTGCATTCGTTCTGATGCTTCCGAACATGGACGATGCAGCAAAGCAGGGCTGGAACGTGTTCTTCTGGGCGATGGATGCTCAAGTGAATCCCATCGTCAAGGACATCCTCTATTTCCTGATCTTCATCAGCCAGTGGCTATGCGGCCTTGCAACGGTCACCTCGGTATCGCGTATGATCTTTGCGTTCTCGCGTGACGGCGGTCTGCCGGCATCGAAGGCACTCTCCAAGGTCAGCCCGAAACACCGCACGCCGGTTTCCGCGATCTGGACCGGCTCGATCCTTTCGGTGCTGTTCGTCTGGGGGTCGTCGCTGGTATCGATCGGCGATACGCCGGTTTACACCATCGTCGTGTCGTGCACCGTCATCTTCCTCTTCTTCTCCTTCGCGATCCCGATCACGCTCGGCCTCTTCGCTTGGGGCACGTCGAAGTGGGACAAGATGGGTCCGTGGAACCTCGGCGAGGGTCTGTTCAAGCTTTTTGCGGTGCTGAGCATCATCTCGATGATCGTGATTTTCGTTCTCGGCATTCAGCCGCCGAATGACTGGGCAGGCATCATCACCGTCGGCTTCCTTGTCCTGACCGCAATCGTTTGGTTCGGCTTCGAGAAGCGCCGCTTCAAGGGACCGCCGATCGGCGATGCGATCAGCAAGCGCAAGGCTGAAATAGCAGCGGCAGAAGCGGCCGTCGGCGAAGGCTAAGCACCGGAGCTGCATTTCTCACATGGCGGGGCCGCCTGCATGCGGCCCCTTCACCGGTACAAGCGAAAGGCACGGCGTCGAGTTGCTCGCAGCCATGAGGCCGCCGTTTGTTCTCCGACACCCCAATTCATTGTTCAGGCGGATCACTCATGAGCACTAGCTATACGTTCGACGACCTCAAGAAAGATGTGGCCGAAGGGCGCATCGATACGGTTCTGGCATGTCAAGTGGACATGCAGGGTCGCTTGATGGGCAAACGCTTCCAGGCGGAATTCTTCGTGGAAAGTGCCTGGAAGGAAACGCATAGCTGCAACTATCTCCAGGCGACCGACCTCGAGATGGAGACCGTCTCCGGCTACAAGTCGACGAGCTGGGAGAAGGGCTATGGCGACTATACGATGAAGCCCGATCTCGCCACGCTTCGCCGCATTCCCTGGCTCGAGGGCACGGCGCTGGTGCTTTGCGACGTGCTCGATCATCACACTCACGAAGAAGTGGCGCATTCGCCGCGTGCCATCCTCAAGAAGCAGATCAGGCGGCTTGAAGCGATGGGCATGAAGGCCTTCATGGCCTCCGAACTGGAATTCTTCCTGTTCGACCAGAGCTATGACAGTGCCCGCGAGTCCGGCTATCGCAACCTGCATCTCGCCAGTGGCTACAATGAGGACTACCACATCTTCCAGACCACCAAGGAAGAGGATGTGATGCGGGCGATCCGCAAGGGCTTGCAGGGCGCCGACATTCCGGTCGAGAATTCCAAGGGCGAGGCTTCGGCGGGACAGGAGGAAATCAACGTCCGTTATGCAGACGCGCTGACCATGGCGGACCGCCATACGATCATCAAAAACGGCTGCAAGGAGATCGCCTGGTCGAAGGGCAAGGCCATCACCTTCCTGGCGAAGTGGAACTACAATGCCGCCGGCAGCTCGTCGCATATCCACCAGTCGCTGTGGAGCGCCGACGGCAAGACGCCGCTGTTCTTCGACAAGGAACAAGAGCATGGCATGACGCCGCTGATGAAGCATTATGTCGCCGGCCTTTTGACGCATGCCAGCGAGATCACCTATTTCCTTGCGCCCTACATCAATTCCTACAAGCGTTTCGTGGCCGGCACCTTCGCGCCGACGAAGGCGATCTGGAGCACCGACAACCGCACGGCGGGCTATCGTCTCTGCGGTGCCGAAACCAAGGGAATCCGCATCGAATGCCGCGTCGGCGGCTCCGACCTCAATCCCTATCTCGCCTTTGCGGCGCTGATCGCCGCCGGTCTCGACGGCATCGAGAACAAGCTTGAACTGGAGGCGCCTTTCGTGGGAGACGCCTATGGTGCCCGCGAGGTTCGTGAAATTCCGCGCACGCTGCGAGACGCTGCGGTGGCGCTGAACCGCTCTGAGATGCTGCGCGCAGCCTTCGGCGACGATGTCATCGATCACTACACCCGCGCTGCCGAATGGGAGCAGGAAGAATATGATCGCCGCATCACCGACTGGGAGGTGGCGAGAGGATTCGAAAGAGCGTAAGCCTTGCTGTGTTTTTTGTTCCCTGCCTGATTTTCGTCGTCAGGCGCGGGCAAGGGAAGGTGGCTGCGGTAAATCGCTTCTTTCGGCGACGTAAGCTCTTGGGGTAGTCTCTCGGCCGTCAGCCGAGACTATATTCGTGACTATAGAAACAGGATTTCGATCATGACCATGATCACATGCGTGTCCCCGGTAAACGGGGAGGTTTATGCGGAGCGTCCGGCGCTGTCGCTGGATGCGGCCAAAGACGTGGTGGCCCGCGCCCGCAAGGCGCAGAAGGATTGGGCGCGCCGTCCGCTGGAAGAGCGCGTTCAGCTCGTATTGAAGGGGGCTGCGCGTCTCAACGAGATGGCTGATGTCGTCGTGCCGGAACTCGCATGGCAGATGGGTCGCCCGATCAAATACGGCGGCGAATATCGCGGCTTCAATGAGCGCTCAAATTATGTGGCCTCGATCGCAGCAGATGCGCTGTCGCCGATGGTGGTGGAAGACAGCGCGAATTTCGCACGTCGTATCGAGCGCGAACCGCATGGCGTCGTGTTCGTCATCGCGCCCTGGAACTATCCCTATATGACCGCGATCAACACGGTCGCTCCGGCGCTGATGGCCGGCAATACTGTCATTCTGAAACATGCCAGCCAGACGCTTCTGGTCGGCGAGCGGCTGGTTCAGGCCTTCGTCGAGGTCGGCGTTCCCGCTGACGTCTTCCAGAACGTCTATCTCGATCATGATACGACGTCGACTCTGATCGCGGCCGGCAGTTTCAACTTCGTCAACTTCACCGGCTCGGTCCAAGGCGGGCGATCGATCGAACGCGCTGCTGCAGGCACCTTCACCAACCTTGGCCTCGAACTTGGCGGCAAGGATCCGGGCTATGTCATGGAAGATGCCGATCTCGACGCTGCCGTCGATACGCTGATGGACGGCGCCACCTACAATTCCGGCCAATGCTGCTGCGGCATCGAGCGCATCTATGTGCATGAATCACTCTATGATGCCTTCGTCGAGAAGTCGGTTGCCTGGGTGTCGAACTACAAGCTCGGCAATCCGCTCGATCCGGAAACCACGCTTGGCCCGATGGCAAACAAGCGTTTTGCCAAGGTGGTGCGCGAGCAGATCGCCGATGCCGTCGCCAAGGGCGCCAAGGCGCTGGTCGATCCCAAGCTTTTCCCTGCCGATGACGGCGGCGCCTATCTCGCGCCGCAGATCCTCGTCGACGTCAATCACTCCATGGCCTTCATGCGCGAAGAAACCTTCGGCCCCGCCGTCGGTATCATGAAGGTGAAGAGCGATGCGGAAGCATTGGAACTGATGAACGACAGCCCTTATGGCCTGACGGCCTCGCTCTGGACCAAGGATGTCGAGCGTGCCTCGCGCATCGGCCGCGACATCGAAACCGGCACCGTCTTCATGAACCGCGCCGACTATCTCGATCCGGCATTGTGCTGGACCGGTGTCAAGGAAACGGGCCGTGGCGGCTCGCTCTCCGTGATCGGTTTTCACAACCTGACGCGCCCCAAATCCTACCATTTGAAGAAGGTAACAGCATGAGCAATATCTCAGCCAATTGGAGCTATCCCACCGCCGTCAAGCTCGGCCGCGGCCGGATCACGGAACTGGCGGATGCCTGCAAAAGCCTGGGGATCAAGAAGCCGCTTCTGATCACCGACCGCGGGCTTGCCTCGATGGCAATCACCAAGACGGCGCTGGATATTCTCGAAGATGCAGGCCTCGGTCGCGCCATCTTCGCCGATGTCGATCCAAACCCGAACGAGAAGAACCTCGAAGCTGGCGTGAAGGCCTTCAAGGATGGTGGCCATGATGGTGTCGTCGCCTTCGGCGGCGGCTCGGGCCTCGATCTTGGCAAATGCGTTGCCTTCATGGCCGGTCAGACGCGGCCTGTCTGGGATTTCGAGGATATCGGCGACTGGTGGACCCGTGCCAATGTCGAGGGCATCGCTCCGATCGTTGCCGTGCCGACGACTGCCGGCACGGGCTCCGAAGTCGGTCGCGCCAGCGTCATCACCAATTCCGCAACGCATGTGAAGAAGATCATCTTCCACCCGAAGTTCCTGCCGGGCGTCGTCATCGCCGATCCGGAGCTGACCGTCGGCATGCCGAAGATCATCACCGCCGGCACCGGCATGGATGCCTTCGCCCATTGCCTGGAAGCCTATTCCTCGCCCTTCTATCACCCGATGTCGGCCGGTATCGCGCTGGAAGGCATGCGGCTCGTCAAGGAATTCCTGCCGCGCGCCTATAGGGAAGGCACCGACCTCGAAGCCCGCGCCAACATGATGAGCGCCGCCGCCATGGGTGCCGTCGCCTTCCAGAAGGGCTTGGGCGCCATTCATGCGCTGTCGCACCCGATCGGCGCCGTTTACAACACGCATCACGGCATGACCAATGCCGTCGTCATGCCGGCCGTCCTGCGCTTCAACCGTAAGGCCATTGAAGACAAGATCGCTCGTGCCGCTGCCTATCTCGGCATCTCCGGCGGTTTCGACGGCTTCTATGACTATGTGCTGAAGCTGCGCGCCGAACTCGGCGTTCCCGAAAGCCTCTCGGCTATGGGCATTGCGCCCGATCGCATCGATGAGCTCTCGGCCATGGCGATCGAAGATCCGAGCGCCGGCGGCAATCCTGTGGCGATGACGCTGGAAAACACCAAGGCGCTGTTCAGCGACTGCTTCTAAGAATATTGCCTCAGCTTCCGATCGTGCCGCGAGATGATTGCGGCACGATTTTTTTATGCCGATCTCGCAGGTTGGCGATCGCAATCTTCGCCGGCAAATGGCGCAGCCGGTTGGGCTTCGTCGACGCGATATCTTAATGCCTGACAAGCGCCGTTAGGGCTTTGTTAACCATATCTCGAAACAATACGTTAACTGCACCGATGAGTCAGATGGTGCTGAAAAGAGCGATGTTCGTGCTCACCGCCATCTTGCCGGAGACCGACTATGCCAGTTATCACATTTGCAAATACGAAGGGTGGGGCGGGGAAGACGACGGCGGTTTTGCTGTTATCTACCGAACTGGCGCGACGCGGTTATCGCGTCACCATTCTCGACGCTGATCCGCAACATTGGATTTCGCACTGGTACGAAATTTCCGGCAGCCGTGTTCCCAATATCTCGGTCATCGATTTCGTGACCAGCGCATCCTTGCCCGTGCATCTTTCCGAAAACAGCGGGACGGACTATTTCATCCTCGATCTGCCCGGCGCTCGCACGCCGCTGCTGGCAACGGCGCTTGGTCTCTCCGATCATGTGCTCATTCCGATCCAGGGCTGTGCGATGGATGCGCGGGGCGGGGCCCAGGTGCTGGAGCTGCTGCAGTATCTGGAACAGAGAGCCGGCATTCGCATCAATCATTCCGTCGTGCTGACACGCGTCAATTCGATGGTGACGACCCGGGCGCTGCAGGTGGTGAAGGCGCTGCTGTCCGAGCGGAGTGTCACGGTTCTCGAGACGCCGATCATCGAACGCTCGGCTTTCCGTGATATCTTCGATTGCGGCGGCACGCTCTACACTATGGATCCGAACCGCGTCAGCAATCTCGACAAGGCCCAGGAAAATGCCCGCATCTTTGCCGAGGAAATGATACGGCTCCTGCCGGTGCGGCTGACGGCTTCGGCCCGCAACGCCGGCTTGGAAGCGATCCGCAACGCGGCCTAAGCGCTTCCCCAACAGAAAGGCCGCCGAATGAGCCATTCGGCGGCCTTTCTTATTTGCTCAAATGCGATTTTAATCGACGAATTCAACAACCACGCCGGGCTTGACCATTTTGGCGAGTTCGGTGGCATCCCAGTTGGTCAGGCGCACGCAGCCATGGCTCTGCGACTTGCCGATCTTCGACGGGTCAGGGGTGCCGTGAATGCCGTATGTCGGCTTGGAGAGCGCCATCCAGACAACGCCAACCGGACCGTTGGGGCCGGGCGGAATGTCGAGGATCTTGTCGTTGGCACCCTGCTTGAAGTTAATCTTCGGATTGTACGTATAGCCCGGATTGAAGGCGACACGCTCGACAGTGACGGTGCCGGACGGTGACGGCGTATCGGTCGAACCGATGCTGGCGGGATAGGCGGCAATCAGGGCGCCGCTGGCATCATAGGCGAAAACCTGCTTACGGCCTTTGTCGGCCAGAATCTTGGCGACGGCGCCGGTCTTGCCTGAGCCGGTGTTGACCACTTTGATTGTGCTGCCGGGGACCGTGAAGTCGACGCCGGGATTGAGCTCCTTCAGATAGCCCTCATCCATATGGAAGCGTTCGGCCAGCATTTCCGTGGTCGACGTGTAGCCGAGCGAGGGCATCAGCGCCTTTTCGGCATAGTCTTCAGGGATCGACGCGACATAGGGACCGGCGGCATCGGCGGGCGTGATCGTATAGTTGATGATCGGCATGCCGCCCGACAAACGCAGTTGTTCGAGGATCGAATCCGTGTCGTTCGGGTTCAGCGTCTGACCGGTCATCTGCTGGTAGGCGTAGATCGCCTTCGTGACATTGGCACCCATGCGGCCATCGATCGCGCCCGGCGAAATGCCCTGGCGGGAGAGGAAGACCTCAAGCGCCGTGATCTCCATCTTCGACTTGCCCTTCAGTGTGATGACGGGCTCGGCCGGCGGCTTGCGTTCGATGGCAGGTGCCTGCTGCTGTGGATCGATCGATGCGTAGTCGTTGCCGCTCGGATTCTGGGATTGGTCGTTCGCGTCCGGCAGCGGCTGGTTGTCTAGCGGCTGGCTCTGGATTTCGCCGTCGCGCGGAATGCCGCTGGTGATGACGCCGCGATCCTGCTGCTGGCCATAGCCATTGTCGACATAGCCGTCATTGTTCCCGTAATCGTCGCTGCGATACTGACGATAGTCGCGATAGCCGCCATTGTTGGAAAGAAGCTTCGTGTCGCCATAGCGGTTGCCGTCGCCGGAGCCGTCGTCGTTGGAGACGTCACGACGGGGCGCGCGGGGGTAATAAGTGCTGGCGCGCATCTCGGTGGCGACGACGTTGCCGTAGCGGTCGATCAACACGCGATGGCCGCGCCCGTCGCGGGCGACGGTCACGACGCCTTGTTCAGGATATTGATCGAGGATTCGCCCGTCAGGGGTCACTAGGACGACATCGTTCCCGCTGCGATAATATTGCGCCTGCGCATTGGTCAACGCGAGAGCAGATGTCGCGGCTGTCAGAGCCAGAGTAAGGCTGAATTTCAGGAACCGGTTCACTTCTGTCGAATCCTCGGGTGATGGCTGAGCCGACACACACATGGCAAATTTGACGCCAGTGTGGAATTTGAATGTATCATGCTGAATAAAAGATAAAAATTTGTGTGATCAAGGCGTCAAATTAACGTTCAATAAGACAAACCACCGCTAATTCTCGTCCTGTCTCATTTCGAAACGATTTTTGAGGGGGGACGGGCGATCGAAAGCCGACAAGGGAGGATTGCAGGAGATGATGGATTTTGCCGCAGCCAAGGGACCGAAACTAACGCTGGATGAAAGCTCTGTGCTGGACATCGGCGCCTGCATCGTCGACGGCAACAATCTCGCGCCGGGACGCGCCATTCCGGATGATGGTGACCCGCGCATCGATCATTCGCTGGAGGGCTTTCTCTTCACCTGCGGTCCGGATCATATCCGACATCCGGAACCCATGTCAGGCGCTTTCGAGGGCAAGCGCTATCCGCTGCACGGCTCGATCTCCTCACATCCCGCGAAGGTCCTGTGGACCCGGTTCGAGAATGGCAATGCGGAGTGCCGCGCCGATATCGACATCATCACCGCCGAACGCCGCGCGGCGCGGCTGGAGCGTCATTGGCGTATCGACGGCGCGACAGGCGAGGTTTCGCTTAACGACCGTGTCGTCAATACCAGCATTGAGGCGATGCCGGTGTTTCTGATGTATCATATGAATGTCGGCGGCAAATGGTTCGATGACGGCGTTCGCCTCTCCGGCCAGATGCTCGAGAATGGCGGTTTCCCCTGGACCTTCGGCGAGGAATTGGGCGGTCTTTTCTGCGCGCCGGCAACGGCGAAGGGCGAGGACTGGTCCGAAGTGTGTCTCGGGCCGATCGCTTCTATCGGCGGTAAATCGCTGCGGGTTCGGTTCGGCACGGATACGCTGCCGTTTATGCAGGTCTGGCGCAACCAACGCGCGCCGGCACATGTCCTCGGCATCGAGCCCGTTTCGCATCGTTTGACATCGCGCGGCGAGCTGGAGGAGGCCGGTGAATTCAATATTCTTCAGCCCGGGGAAGCCAGGAGTTTCGCACTCAACTTTGCCTTCGTCTGAAAGGCTTGAATCGGTTGACGCTCGCTCTATCGCGGCGTAGACCAAGGCCCTCGGTTTCACAGAGGAAATGAACCATGGATATCCGCCCGATCGATGACGAATACTCGGTTTCCGGCCAGATCACCCTGGAGGATCTCGATCAGATCAAGGCCATGGGTTTCAACTCGATCGTCTGCCATCGCCCTGATAATGAGAGCCCGAATCAGACGCCGTTTTCCGTCATCGAAGCCCGCGCCAAGGAGCTCGGTCTCGAAATCGCGCATGTGCCCGTTGGGCCGATGGGCGTGACCGAAGAGGCCGTGCAGGGCATGGTCGACGCGCTCGATGAATTCCCGCGGCCGATGCTCGGCTATTGCCGCTCCGGCGCACGCTCGACCGCGATCTATCAGAAGACGCACCATATTCGCGGCTGAGCGACCGCGACCAAATATGCGAGAGATTGAGGGCGTTGCCGATGGGCAGCGCCCGGTTTGTTACCCGTCACTGCACAACATCAGGAGAGAAGCATGAGCATCAAGCGTATCGACGTCGGAGCCCGCATGAGCGGCGCTGTCATCCACGGCAACACCGTCTACCTCGCCGGCCAGGTTGGTGAAGGCGAAAGCGTCACCGATCAGTGCAAGTCGGCACTGGCCGAAGTTGATCGTCTGCTCGCTGCAGCCGGCAGCAACAAGTCGAAGATCCTGCAGACGATCATCTATCTCTCCGACATCGCGTATTTCGCTGAAATGAACGCCGCCTGGGAAGCCTGGGTCGATCCGGCCAACACGCCGGCCCGCGCCACCAGCGAAGCCAAGCTCGCTGCCCCGAAGTATAAGGTCGAGTTCATCGTCACCGCCGCGATCGACTGATTTGAATTCGATGCGTTTCTGAAAAGCCGGTGAGCAGGAGCATATTGTCCGTCTCCAGTTTGAGAAGGGCCAATATGCTTCAGGGCTCACCGGCTTTTTGTTTGCGAAATCTCGGTCAAGGTACGGGACGGCGTAATCGCCTCGGGATCGAGCACAATTTCGATGATCGCCGGCTTGCCGCTGGCGCGTGCGCGTTCAAAGGCAGGGCCGAATTCTTCCGTCGTCTTTACCGTCTCGCCATGGCCGCCATAGGCACGGGCAAAGGCGGCGAAATCCGGATTGCTGAGCGTCGTTGCACTGACGCGGCCGGGATATTCTCGCTCCTGATGCATGCGGATAGTGCCGTACATGCCGTTGTTGATGACCAGTGCGATCAAGGGTAGGCGATATTGCACGGCGGTCGCGAATTCCTGTCCGTGCATCATGAAACAACCGTCGCCGGCAAAGCAGATCACCTCGCGCTCCGGAAAGAGCTGCTTGGCGGCAACCGCCGCCGGCAAGCCATAGCCCATCGAACCCGAGGCAGGGCCGGCCTGGGTGTTGAAGCGGCGAAAACGATGGAAGCGATGTAGCCAGGTGGCATAATTGCCGGCACCATTGGTGAAGATCGTATCAGGTGCTGTATTGGCCTCGATCCAGTCCATGATCCGGCCCATATGCAGGGCGCCCGGGCTCTTCTCCGGCGTCGTCGACCAGGCGAGATAAGCGGCATGCATGCGCGCCGTCCGCTCGGCCCAACGCGGTTCTGCCGGTGCTTCGAGATCGGCGAGTGCCGCCACGAAATCGGCGGGGCTGGCGCAGATTGCCAGATCGGGGCGATAGACGCGGCCGAGTTCGGACGGATCGGGATGGATGTGGACGAGCTGTTGTTGCGGGTAGGGGATGTCCATCAGCGTATAGCCGGAGGACGGCATTTCCGAGAAGCGGCCGCCGAGCAGGATCAGCAGATCGGCTTCCTTGACCTCTTTTGCCAATGCTGGATTGATGCCAATACCGACATCGCCGGCGTAATTCGGGTGCAGATGATCGAACAGCATCTGCCGGCGGAAAGAGCAGCCGACCGGGAGCTTGAAGCTTTCGGCGAAGTGTCTGATGTCAGCGACCGCATCCTCATCCCAGCGTGTGCCGCCGAGGATGACCATTGGTCGTTCGGCGGCGATCAGACGAAGATAGAGATCGTCGATCTGGCTGCGGCTCGGATGGGCCGCCACCGGCATGTAGCGCTTGGCATGCGGAGCTTCCACCTCATCGCGCAGCATGTCTTCGGGCAGGGTCAGCACGACTGGGCCGGGCCGGCCTGATGTGGCCACGGTGAAGGCGCGGGTGACGAATTCCGGAATGCGGGCGGCATCGTCGATCTCGCCGACCCATTTGGCGAATTCGGTGAAGGCGCGGCGGAATTCCACCTCCTGGAAGGCTTCGCGTTCGCGGGCGTCGCGCTGCACCTGGCCGATGAAGAGGATCATCGGGATTGAATCCTGCCGGGCAATATGCAGGCCGGCCGAGGCATTGGTCGCACCCGGACCGCGGGTGACCATGCAGATGCCGGGCTCACCCGTCAGCCGGCCCCAGGCATCCGCCATCATCGCCGCACCACCCTCCTGGCGGCAGACGAGCACGTCGATATCGCTGTCATGCAGCGCATCGAGCACGGCAAGAAAGCTTTCGCCGGGAACGCAGGAGATGCGCTGAACGCCGTTTGCCTTCAGGGCTTCGACGATAAGCTGGCCGCCGGTGCGCTTCATGGTTTTGCCTTTCCTTCCTCCAGTTCCGCCAATTCGGCGAGAACCTCCTCCTGATGCTCCCCAAGACGCGGGCTAGGCCGCGTATACGTCAGCGGCGTTTCCGACAGGACGACCGGTGTCCGCACGCTCGGAATGACGGTGCCGGCGGCATCCTCGAGATCGATCCGTAGGCCTCGAGCCTGGATCTGCGGGTCGGCAAACATGTCTTCGATCGTGTTGATGGCGCCGGCCGGCACGGCATTGTCCTCGCAGGCCTTCAGCAGGTCCGCCTTTTTCCAGGAAAGCGTTTTCGCCGAGATGAAAGCGCGGACGTCATGGCGATGGGCAACGCGGGCTTTGTTGGTAGCATAGCGCTCATCGTCCGCATGTGCCGCGATGCCGAGAATTGCGCAGAGACGGCGAAACTGTCCGTCATTGCCGACGGCAAGGATCAGGTAGCCGTCCGCTGTTGGGACGACCTCATAGGGCGAGATATTGGGATGAGCGTTTCCGAGGCGTGTGGGAGCCTTGCCCGAAATCAGATAGTTCATGTTTTGATTGGCGAGCACGGCGGATTGCACGTCGAGCAACGCCATATCGACAAGCTGGCCTTCGCCGGTCTTCAGCGCGTGGATCAGGGCCGCTTCTATCGCAGAGACGGCGTAGATGCCGGTGAAGATATCCGCGATCGCGACCCCTGCTTTCATCGGCTGGCCATCCGGCTCGCCGGTGATCGACATGAAGCCAGACATCCCCTGGACGATATAGTCATAACCTGCGAGGCCGGCATAGGGACCGGTCTGGCCGAAGCCGGTGATCGAACAATAAACCAGTTTGGGATTGATCTTCCTCAGGCTCTCGTAGTCGAGCCCATATTTGACCAGGCCGCCCAGCTTGAAATTCTCGATCAGCACATCGGCGGTCATGACCAGCCGCCGAACAAGGGCCTGGCCCTCTTCCGTCTTGAGATCGGCGACAACAGACCGTTTGCCGCGGTTGGCGGAGTGATAATAGGCGGCCGAAAGGTTTTCCCCATCCTTGCCCTCGACGAAAGGCGGACCCCATTGGCGCGTATCGTCGCCTCCCTCCGGGTTCTCGACCTTGATGACGTCGGCGCCGAGATCGGCCAGCATCTGCCCCGCCCAGGGGCCGGCGAGAACGCGGGCCAGCTCGATGACGCGAATGCCGGAAAGGGGCGGTTTCTTGGTCCTATGATCGGTCATGTCGGTCCAGATAGGCGGCTAGAGCGCGAAAGTGCTCTCAGATGTATCGGATACGGGCTTGGAATCAAAGCGCGCTCGCGCCAGAGAATATAAAAGCGGCGGGACCTCCGCTGGCGGAATGGTGATTGCGGCAAGCTTCGAGAAGATGTCGATGATCGGTGACAGGACGACCGACAGGAACATCATCAACAGGCCGAATGTCAGCTCCGATTGATGCAAACGGGGCAGGGGAACTGTCGGTGGCACTCATTCGAACATTCCTATGGGAATCAGGCTTTTGCGGTCACCTGTTGACACCAGTTCGCAAAATCCGAAATGGCGGCGGCTGCGCCGATTTCGTTCAGAGTCTCATGCCGCATGTCCTGATAGATAGTCGTGGTGATATGCGAGAATCCGGCTCTTTTCAAATGGTTTGACAGCCATGAAATCGCCTTTCCATTGTTCGTCGCGGGGTCATGCCCGCCGCCGATGAGATGGATCGGCATGTCGCGCCGAAGCCGATCGAGGTGGTCCTTTTGCGGTGCACGGAAGGTCAGTTCGAAAATATCCAGCCATAGCGAGACCGAGGCATCGAAGCCGCAGAGCGGGTCGGCAATGTACTTATCCACCTCTTCCGGAATACGTGACAGCCAGTCGAATTCGGTACGGCGATTGGCGACAGATTGGCCCCAGGCGCCGAAGGTCAACTTCGGCAACAGTCCACTAGGGACATCGGAACCTTTTAGCATGCGTTCCGCCTTCAGGATGACCTGGGCCGCGCGCCCGGCAAGCCCGGCATTGAAATTCGAGTTCCAAACGGTGACGGCGTCGAATTTATCGGGATGCGTCACCGCCGCGTTGAGGCTGATCAACCCACCCATGGAGTGGCCGAAGAGGATGACTGGCAGGCCGGGATGGGCGGCGGCGGCAAGCTCGCGCATCGCCAGCACATCGGCAATGACTGCATCGACGCCGTTGCGCCTTGCGAAGCGGCCGAGTGGCGCGTCGGCAGCCGTTGTCTCGCCGTGTCCGCGATGATCGTGAGCGTAGACGTGAAAGCGGTGCGCCGCCATTGCTCCAGCGAAGCGTTCATAGCGACGGGAATGTTCGGCAAGGCCGTGGCTGATGAGAAGCACGCCACGCGCGCTGCCCTCGGCCGGCACATGATGATAGGCGAGCGTCGCACTCGTCGGACTATTCAGACGCCTCTTTTCGGCAAACATGATGCGCGTTTCCTCCCCATGCGGACGAAAGGTCATAGCTACCACGATTGCAATGCGCGGCGAGTGAAGCTCACAGAAATAAATCTTCGTGGCTTTGCGATTCAGGGTTGCGTGCCGCCGATCAAACTGCTTATTTGTTCTCATATTGTTCTGTTTTGGAGGTATGAAATGAGGCCTTGGCTTCAAGGGTTTGCAGTTGCTGTTCTGACGGCGGTGGTGATGGCGACGAGTGCCGTGGCCGAGGAAAATAGCCATGGGCGGACGCGATTTATTCTGGCGGCAAGTTGGGAACCTGCGTTCTGTGCGACGAACCAAAAGAAGGCAGAATGCCGAAATCAATCATCGAATAATTTCGACGCCAAGAACTTTTCGCTCCACGGTCTCTGGCCGATGCGGCAGGAATATTGCGATGTTTCCGATGATCTGAAGCAGTCCGATCGCAGCAGCGATTGGAAAGACCTGCCGGCTGTTCAACTTTCGGCAGAAACCAAGGCATCGCTGGATAAAGTCATGCCCGGCACGCAATCCGGTCTGGAGCGGCATGAGTGGATCAAGCACGGCAGTTGCACCAAGCTCAGCGCCGATGATTATTTCGGGACTGCGGTGGGCCTAATCAACGAACTCAATGCTTCCGCCGTGCGCGATCTTTTCGCGCAGAATATCGGCAAGACGCTCAGTGCAGACGCCATCAAGGCGGCTTTCGACAAGAGCTTTGGCGCGGGTGCCAGCGATCGTGTGAAGATGAGCTGCCGCCAGGTCGGCAAGGTGCGCGTGATCTCGGAACTGACGATCGGCCTCTCGGAAGACGCCATCCAGCCATCGCCAGACGGCGAGCCGCGGCTTGAGCAACTGATCCAGAGCGCCGGCAGAACATCGTTCGGCTGCGATCAAGGCGTGGTGGACGCGGCAGGTTTCTGACATCCAGCAAGTGGCTCGACGCGGATAAATGCCCTCGGACAAGGTTTCGCCGTTGCCCGAGGGCGGGGTTTCGCCTACATAGCGGCACAATTCGCAATGTTATCCGCCCGTGGAGTAACCCAAGCTATGGCACGTCAGTTCATCTATCATATGGCCGGTCTGAATAAGGCCTATGGCGCCAAGAAGATTCTCGAAAATATTCATCTCTCTTTTTATCCCGACGCCAAGATCGGTATTCTCGGCCCGAACGGTGCCGGTAAGTCGACCGTGCTGCGCATCATGGCCGGCCTCGACAAGGAATATACCGGCGAAGCCTGGTTGGCCGAAGGCGCCACCATCGGCTACCTGGCGCAGGAGCCTCAGCTCGATCCCAACAAGACGGTGTTCGAAAACGTCATGGAAGGCGTTGCCAAGAAAACCGAAATCCTCAATCGCTACAACGAATTGATGATGAACTATTCCGACGAGACGGCGGACGAGGGCGCCAGGCTCCAGGACATCATCGACAGCCAGAATCTCTGGGATCTGGAAAGCCAGGTCGAGATGGCGATGGAAGCATTGTGCTGCCCGCCGCGCGATGCCGAAGTCACCAGCCTTTCCGGCGGTGAGCGCCGCCGTATCGCGCTTTGCCGCCTGCTTCTCTCGCAGCCGGACCTGCTGCTGCTCGACGAACCGACCAACCATCTCGACGCCGAGACCATCGCCTGGCTGGAAAAGCACCTGCGCGACTATCCGGGTGCCGTGATGATGATCACCCACGACCGCTACTTCCTCGACAATGTTACCGGCTGGATTCTCGAACTCGACCGCGGCCGTGGCATTCCTTACGAAGGCAACTACTCCGCCTATCTGCAGGCCAAGGCCAAGCGCATGCTGCAGGAAGCCCGCGAAGAAGCCGGCCGCCAGAAGGCGATCAGCCGCGAACAGGAATGGATTGCCTCCAGCCCCAAGGCCCGTCAGGCCAAGTCCAAGGCGCGTATCAACGCTTACGAACAACTGGTCGATGCTGCTGAAAATCAGCGTCCCGGTGATGCGCAGATCATCATTCCGGTCAGCGAGCGTCTTGGCCAGGTGGTGATCGAGATGGAGGGCATCACCAAGGGCTTCGAAGGCCGCACGCTGGTCAACGATCTGTCGATCAAGCTGCCGCCGGGCGGCATCGTCGGCATCATCGGCCCGAACGGCGCCGGCAAGACCACCCTGTTCAAGATGATCACCGGGCGGGAAAAGCCGGATTCCGGCTCGATCCGCATCGGCGAGACGGTGCATCTCAGCTATGTCGACCAGAGCCGCGACGCGCTTGACGGCAACAAGACCGTATGGGAGGAAATCTCCGGCGGCGCCGAAATCATCAAGCTCGGCAAGTTCGACATGAACTCGCGCGCCTATTGCGGCGCCTTCAACTTCAAGGGCGGCGACCAGCAGCAGAAGGTCGGCAATCTCTCCGGCGGTCAGCGCAACCGCGTTCACCTGGCCAAGATGCTGAAGGCTGGCGGCAACGTGCTTCTGCTCGACGAACCGACCAACGACCTCGATACGGAAACGCTGGGGGCGCTGGAAAGCGCGCTCGAAAACTTCGCCGGCTGCGCCATCATCATCAGCCATGATCGCATGTTCCTCGACCGTCTGGCCACGCATATCCTGGCCTTTGAAGGCGAAGGCCATGTCGAATGGTTCGAAGGCAATTTCGAAGATTACGAGCAGGACAAGATCCGCCGCCTCGGCCCCGATGCTCTCAATCCGGGCAGCCAGGCGCACAAGCGCCTGACACGATAAGTTTGCTGTCTTTCCGTCATGGAAAACCCCGGCATGTCCGGGGTTTTTCTTTGCCGTAGGGCAGGAGGCACATATTCCCTAGCCGACAAAAACTAACAGATTTCCGACGTCGAGTTCGCTTAATCCGCAATTGGGTCTTGCGGAGCGCATCCAAATCACATAAAGATATCTTTATATCTTGATTGGGTGTCGAATGACGGATTTCGTAAAATTCGGTTTGGATGATCTGGTGGACGTGCTGAAGGCGGCAGGCGAGCCGACGCGGTTGCGTCTGCTGGCGCTTCTTGCTGCTGGCGATCTCACCGTCACCGATCTTACCGAAATTCTCGGCCAATCGCAGCCGCGTATTTCGCGCCACCTGAAGTTGCTCGGCGAGGCCGGCCTCATCGACCGCTATCAGGAGGGCGCCTGGGCCTATTTCCGCTTGAAGCAGGAGGGCAAGGCGGTCGTTCTCGTGCGCACGCTTCTCCGGCATGCGGCTGAAAGCGATCCGGTGTTGCTGCGTGATGGCGAGCGGCTTTCTGCCGTCAAGCGTATCCGCGCGGAACGGGCACAGGCCTATTTCAGCCGCAATGCCGCGGAGTGGGATGAACTGCGCCGCCTGCATGTGGCCGATGAGGATGTCGACAAGGCCTTGATGGAGTTGATCGGTCCGCAGCAGATCGACTCTTTCCTGGATCTCGGCACTGGTACGGGCCGGATGCTGCAATTGCTGGCGGGTCACTATCGCCGCGCGGTCGGCATCGATGCGAGCCGCGACATGCTGGCCGTCGCGCGCGCCAATCTCGATCGATCGAACATTACTGCCGCTTCGGTGCGGCATGGCGACATTTTCAACCTGCCGCTCGAAGCGCAGGATTTCGATCTGATCACCATCCATCAGGTACTGCATTTTCTGGATCAGCCGGAGATTGCCATCAACGAGGCGGCGCGAATGCTGAGGCCCGGCGGCAGGCTGGTGATCATCGATCTCGCCCCGCACGGGCTGGAATATCTACGCGACGAACATGCGCATCTGAGACTCGGTTTCTCGCATCAGGCCATATCGGAATGGTTGAAATTGGCGGGACTTGATGTCGAGCAGGTGCTGGACCTTCATTCGGGGAGGGAAGGCGGTCAAGCGCTCACGGTCACGATCTGGCTGGCGCGCGACCCGCGGCTGCTGATCGCCGCCGGGCAGGATCGTCAATCCTCCCCCATTCTCGCCGGGAGAGCTTGATATGTCTTCAAAGACTGAAAACGGCCAGCGTGGCATCCGTATTTCCTTCGAATTCTTCCCGCCGAAATCGGAGGAAGCCGAGACGCAACTTTGGAATACGGTGGCCGACCTGAGCGAGTGGGAGCCGGATTTCGTCTCGGTCACCTATGGCGCCGGCGGTTCGACCAAAGCTCCGACATTGTCTGCCGTGCGCCGGATGATCCACGAGACGCCGTTCACGACCGCTTCGCATCTGACATGCGTAGGCGCAACGCGCGAGGATACGCACCGGGTTATCGACGATTTGCTCTCGACCGGCGTCCGCCGTTTCGTAGCGCTGCGCGGTGATCCGCCGGGCGGCGTCGGCGCCGCTTACCAGCCGCATCCCGGCGGCTATGCCAATGCGGCCGAACTGGTGTCGGCTTTGCGCGAGCGTGGCGATTTCGATATTTCCGTTTCCGCCTATCCGGAAAAACATCCGGAGAGCCGCGATACCGCAGCCGATATCGATATGCTGAAGCGCAAAGCGGACAATGGCGCTAACAGGGCGCTCACCCAGTTCTTCTTCGATAATGACGCCTTTGAACGCTATCATGACCGTGTGCGTGCTGCCGGCATCAAGATTCCGGTCGTCCCGGGTATCATGCCGATCCAGAATCTGACGCAGTTGAAGCGGTTTGCCGGCGCCTGCGGCACCCTCATCCCTTCCTGGTTGGACGAACGTTTCGACGGCCTCGACGAGGATGCCGATAAACGCGCCGATGTCGCTGCAGATGTCGCCGCGGAGCAGATCGAAGACCTGGTTCGTCGCGGCATCCATGAGTTTCATCTCTATACGATGAACCGCTCTCCGCTCGTCAGCGCCGTTCTCGACCGATTGGGCATTCCGCGCAAGACGGATGCGCGCGCCGGCGCCGCTGCCTGACGGGATTTGGCCGGGTGATATCTGGGAAGCGGGCATGAAAAAGCGCATGTCGGTCGCGACATGCGCTTTTTAAATGGACTAAGTGTTTTGTTAGCTTTCAGGAGTTCGGTTTCCTGCACTGTTCGCTATGTCGTCAGATGAAAAGCATCGTCACAACGAATAGGAATGCTGCACTGACCACTAGGACGTTGATGGATCGCGTCAATCCCATGTCTTCCTCCTTAGTCAACCGTTAGAGCCTATGTCAAAAATGTGTCGTTTGGAAAGCAAATTCGATGCTGCGACGCGGTAGGTTGTGCAGGTTTCGAATCGCAATCTCGCTGCAAGCTATTGTTTTTGATAATTAAAATGAAACGATGCGCCGTTCACGAAATTTAATGCATCGTTAATTTAGCTGTGAATAAGGTTAAGGCGGATGTCTTCTACCGAGCCATGAATCGGGTCGCTATAGACCGCTCGTTCCCGCACTCGGTCGCATGCGTGCGTAGAGACGTCCGTCCAAAATAAGCAGGCCTGTGCCGATCAGCAGCATGCCGGCAATTTCCGTAAATCCCAGTCGTTCACCGAGGAAGAGAAAGCCGAGCAGGATGGCGCTCGGCGGCACGAGCAGGGTGACCAGCGAGGCGTTGGTGGCGCCGGCGAGTGCCATGATGCGGAAATAGAGGATATAGGCGAAGGCGGTCGACACCAGCGCCATGCCGAGAATGGCGACGAGGGCGCTGATAGGCGGCGTTGCTAGGGTCCAGGGTTGATCAAGCAAAAGGGCGACCGGCAGTATGAGGGCCGCGGAGCAGGTCAATTGACCCGCTGCAATAACGGGCGACGCCATGCCTTTGAACCGTTTGGCATAGATTGCAGCGAAGCCATAGGAGACTGCAGCAAGGATCGGCAACAGCAGCGCCCAGAGCGGAACTTCAGCGCCGCTTGTCACGCTTGGGCCAAGCAGCACGATCGTGCCGACAAGGCCCGTCAGACAGCCGGCAAGTTTGGCGGATGTCAGCCGCTCGTCGGTGGTGAAGTGGTTGCCGATCAACACGGTCCAGATCGGAGTTGTTGCGTTCAGAATGGAGGCGAGCCCGGCACCCATCTGGGTTTGGCCGATGAAGATCAGCGCGTGCGGCACGGCGTTGTTGATCAGACCCAGCAACAGGAACTGCCGCCAATGTGCTCGCAGCACATCATAGATCCTGAAGCGACCGGCGATGTAGACATGCAGCGCTATCGCCGCCAGCGATAGGCGTAGGAAGACCAGCGTAAATGGTGGTACATAGTGCACGGCGATGCGCGCAAAGAAAAAGGAGCCGCCCCAGATCAACCCGAGCAACAGCAGCAGGCTCCAGGTGAGTGCGTTCATGCGATTGGTAGTGTTCACCGGGTGCGCCTCCGCCATTTGGGATCTATCTTGGCGAAAGGAGAGGCGCTTTCCACCCGTTTCTTGCCGAGCCTTGATCGGATGCCCGGAAGAACAGACGAAAAAGGCGGCCAACGGCCGCCTTTTATAGCAGGCAAGTAGCGCTTAAAGCGCGTTCAGCAATGATTGCGTCGCCCAACCGTCGGCAGGAAGGCCGAGGCGGAACTGTTCCTTTTGGACAGCGACGCGCGTGCCTGAGCCGAGAATGCCGTCGATCTTGCCGACATCGTAGCCGCGTGCCGTGAGCTTGGTCTGAAGCGCTTTCATATCGACATCGTTCAGGCCCGCTTCCGGCGTGCCCTTGTTATAGGTCGGGGCGCCAGCAAAACGGGTGGCGAAATACGCCGCGGACGTCGTGTAAATAAACGACTGGTTCCATTGGAGATAGGCGTTGTAGTTCGGATAGGTCAGGAAAGCCGGGCCTTTACGACCCTGCGGCAGGATGAGAGCGGCCGGCAGCGAACCGAAATTTGTATTACCGTCGCGCGGCTTGACGCCGAGCTGGAACCAGTCGGCGGCCGTGAGCGTGCCCCCAATGCCGGATTTCTCCCAGGGCAGATTATCCGGCAGTGTGACCTCCTGCAGCCAGGGCTGGCCTCGCTGGAAGCCCAGGCTTTGGATGTATCGTGCCGTCGTGAGAATGACATCTGGTGCGCTTGTCTTCAAATTGACGTGGCCGTCGCCATCGCCATCGACACCGTAAGAGATGATCGAGGGCGGCAGCATCTGCGTCTGGCCAATTTCGCCAGCCCAAGCGCCTGTCGTTGTATCTGGGTCGGCATCACCGTGCTGTACCATCTCAATGTATGAGATCAGGCGCGGGCGGAAAAACTCGGGGCGCCGGCAGTCGTGCGAGAGCGTCACAAGCGCATTGCGGGTGTTGAAATTGCCCTGGACGGCGCCGAAATCAGTTTCCATTGCCCAATAGGCAGTGATGACGCCGGGCGGCACGCCGTAGTCCTGCTCGGCCTTGGCGAAGACGTCCGCATATTGCTTGATCTTCTGGCGGCCAATGTCGAGGCGGGCCTGGCTGACGGTGCGCTGCGAGAATTCGAGGAAGGTCTGGCGGAAAACGCCCTGACCGCGGTCCATGGAGAGGACCTTTTGGTCGATCTGAGCACCGGCGAGCGTCTTGTCCGCGGCCGCAGCGTCGGCGCCAGCGGCGATCGCCTCGGCCTTGACGCCGGCTAGAAAGGACGAGAGGTCCCCGCCGCAAGGTGCCTGTGGAGCGCTGGTTCCACCTGCATTCGGCGCCGCGGCTGGAGTCGCGTTCTGCGCCATTGCCACACTTGCCATGGCTGAAGCGAAGACCAACGCGAGTGCGCTACGTCGAATGGTGTAGGGGTCCATAGGCGATCCTCTTTTTTGATAGAATAGGGTCGCTTTCACAGAAGATTGTGACAGAAGCAAGAGAGAAGTTCAGGCAATCTCAAGAATTTCCTTCCTTCTCTACTGCCGCCACCCAGTTGTGCCAATTCTGTTCGGAACCGGCAAAAACATTGATGTCCGTTGGACCCTTGATGCCCGGGATCAGACCCGTCGAGGTGTATTGCCAAAAGGCCCAGGGGCGGTCGGCATAGGTCACCATCGGATGCTTGGCGACCGAGCGGACCCAGAAGTGATAGTCCTTGAAATAACCGGCAAGATTATCGCGGTGGAAGTCGACCGACGTGTAGATGATCGGGCGCTTGCCGTAATAGGCTTCCAGACGGTCCATGAAGCGCTTGATCTCGGTGCGCACCGTCTGCGGATCGGGCCGTGTGCGGCAGGTCTTGGATTCGGCGTTCCATTCGACGTCGAGCACCGGCGGCAGCATCATCGCATTCTTCGGGACATTGTGAATGAACCAGTCGGCCTGGTCGTCCGCCGTCGAGCAGAAATAGTAGAAGTGATAGGGCGCGTAGGGAATGCCGGCCGTATTGGCTTCCCGCCAATATTCGTTGAAGCGGTCATCGATCCTATCCTTGCCTTCGGTCGCCTTGATGAAGACGAAGGCAATGCCTGAGCCCTTCACCGACTGCCAGTTGATATCGCCCTGCCATTTCGAGATGTCGATGCCATGGATGGGATGGCGCTCCGGATGGTCGCGGCCGAAATCCTGCGGCTTGGTATCCTTGAAACGTGTCTTCGGTATCGATGCGGTCTGAAAGCTGTCATAACCCATGGTGCAGCTATTCAGAAAAAGGGCGAGCGGCAGTAAGCATGACAGAAGCCTGCGCATGGATATCCTGTTATGGCGCGAGTAATCTTGCTGCCCCAAGACTTGGCTTCCGTGATATGTGGTCCCCAAAAATCCCAAAAGAGGCAAAGGACCAAGCTGTTGTCAGCCGGCCTTGCCACTTTTTAACCATATCAACGTAAAAAATGCGTTATCTTCAAGTAAATTCTTATACTTGGAATGCCGTATGAACGGATTTCATGTCGAATTCCGCTCTTTTGGCTAGGCGGCCGGCTTAATAACGACGGCTCTCCAGGCGTAACCCCGCCCGATTTCTTCGAATACCAGCTTCGCGCCACGCGCCTGAACCCGCTCTTCCATCGCTGTGCGGAGGTCGGCTCGCGGCGTGACGTGGAACTTTTTCAGCCAGCCCTTCAGCATGGTGCGGAACCAACCTGGCAGGCGCTCTTGCTGGCCAAAATCGACGATGTGCAGTTCGCCGCCGGGAATGACCGCATCCAGCGAGGCATCGATCGCGCTCTTCCAGTCCGGGATCATCGACAGCGCGTAGGAAATCATCACGCGGTCGAAACCGTCGGCACCGAAATCCGCAGCCGAGAAGGCGGTGGCATCGGCGACGCGGAAGTCCGGCACCTGTTTCAAGCCCCGAAAATTATTGCGAGCCGAGATCAGCATCTCCTGGGAGATGTCGAGGCCATAGAGCTTGGCCGACGGAAAGCGGCGATGGGCCAGCAACATGTTGCGGCCAGTGCCACAGCCGACTTCGAGAAGCGAGCCGCCAAAAGGCACGTTGAGGTGCATGATGGTGCGGTCGCGGCCGAAGAGATAATATTTGCGGGTCAGGTCGTAGATGTGCCGCTGGTAGCGGTACATGCCGTCCATCAGTCCGGCATGGTTCTTCGAGCTTGTCTGGAGACCTGTATCCGCCTGGCTCACGCTTTTTTCCCGTAGATGTGGAAGCCGCCGTAGATCGCCGAGCGGTCACGGACGTTAAGCTCGTGCGAGCGCTCTTCAAAGTAGACCCACTGCTCGCGAATGGCGGGGGAGAGGCGGCCTTCGATGATGCTCTTTTCTGCAGCGGTGCGGAAAATAACGCGAGCGCCTTCGCGAGCCGTGCGGGTGATTTCCGCCCAGAGGTCGTTGAGCTGTTCGTCGGTCATCCAATCCTGCGCATCGAGCAGGATATAGCGGTCACGCGAAGCGGCGGGCTTGGAGGCCAGAAGTTCGGTGAAGTTGGCATGATGCACGTCGACGCGGTCGGCATTGGCGCGAATGGCGGCGTAGTGCTCGGGGCGCAGATAGGTTGGCAGCGGACCCTGATGCGGGCCAGCATAACGCCGCGCGAAGGCCTGCCAGGCGAAATAGTTCTCGCGCATCGGGAAGTGGCATGCCAGCTTTTCCAGGCGATGCTTCAGGACGCCCGATATGGAATCGTCACCGGCGAGGCTTGCAAGCTCATCATATTGCTGCGGCGGAATGCCGAGGCCGAAAAGCGAGCTCTTGCGGCCGAGCAGCCAGCGCACCATCGGCTTGTCGAAGATCGGCGCAATCTCGTCGTCGAAAAACTGCCGCTGTTCGCGAACCGTGCGTGCTTCCGTCATCTTGGCGAGGCGGACGCCGTGCAGGCGGGCCAGCACATGGGCGGCGCCAATGAAGCGGCCGAGCAGGCCGGTCTTGTAGATGTTGCGATTGAAGACGGTCACGCGGCGGCGACCATACATGTCGCGGCCATCCCAGTAAGCGGCGGTCGCCGGATCCAGGCGCGGCGCGATGAACTGGTCGTATGCCTGGCTGTTGGCGCCGACGTTGGGCGTGCCGAAGAAGCGCACCAGATCGGTATGGCCTGGCAGCAGCCGGAAGGCGGCGAGCTTGAGCTTGTTCAGCGCGATGTGGTGACGATTGAGGTCGACGACATCGATGGAAGCCGGGTTCTGCGAAAGATAGGCGAGCATGTTGCAGCCGCCCGAGCCGATGGTGACGATGCGGTGGTGCGGCTGAAGCTCCATCGCCTCCATGTCGATATCCGGATCTTCCCAGATCTGCGGATAGACGAGGCCGGAAAACAGCATGCCGAACAGACGCTCGGAAAAGCCGGCTTTCGACAGAGCCTTGTGTTGCAGCAGAGCGTCTTTGAGTTTCCGATTCTTGTGGAGACCGGCCTCCGGGGCAAATTCCGTCATCTGAGTCTTGTCACCGATTTGTCAGGTTCAGCGCGTGTAACCCGGCAATGCTACAGTCTGATGACGTGGGCTGTTGGCAGATCAGGCCATAGAACCGTCACGCTGATATTTGCAAAGCTATGATGACGATAGGTCTTTCATATTGCTGCATTTCCTGATTGTCTCCGCAAACCTTCGGAGGGTGTGTGACATGCGTTTGATATCGAGCGTGATCGGGGCTCTTGTTCTTTTGCTGCTGATCATTGTCGCGGGCAGTGCCGCTTGGCTTTGGGTCTGGCCGCCGGAATTGCTTAGAGTCGGCGACGGTTACGCGGCCAAGATCGTCTGCTCGAATACCTTTATCGCCAAGCGCGATCCAGAACGCATAATGACGGATGACGTGCAGGCGCCCGGTAATCCGGCGCTGAAGCTTGTCCAGGTTTCGGTCAATCGTGAGGAAGGCGTGGTCACCGCCCGCTTCCTGGGCATGTTTGCGCCAAACTATGCGCTCTACCGTGGCGCGCTCGGTTGTACGACCGTGCCGGACGGTGATCTGCCGGCGGCGCGCAGCGCGGTATTCCTCAATAAGGTGAGGGCGCCCAAAAACGATTCTCTTTGGCCTGATGGCGATAAGGTCGCGCAGGGCCAGGATGAAGCCGGGCTCGCGCTTTCGAAGCTCCTTGCCAATCAGGATTTTGCCGGTCCCGCCATGCGCGCCATCGTCGTCGTCAAGAACGGTCGTATCGTTGCGGAGGCCTATGGCGACGGGTTCGACAAGGGCACGCCATTGGTCGGCTGGTCGATGACCAAAACGGTCAATGCGGCCATCATCGGCCGTCTGATGCTTTCAGGCCGCATGTCCTTCGACGATCAGAACCTTTTCCCGCAATGGAGCAATGATGCGCGCAAGAACATCAAGCTCAGCGATCTCCTCGGCATGGAGAGCGGCCTGGCCTTCAACGAAGGATATGGTGCCGTCTCCGACGTGACGCGCATGCTCTACCTCGAGCCTGACTCGACGAGGGTTGCCGCCAACGCACCTCAAGAGGCTCCAGTCGGCGAAAGATTCAACTATTCCAGCGGCACGGCGACGCTGCTCTCAAGGCTTTGGATGAACAAGCTTCCGAATGAGACCACCGCGATCTCCTATCCGCGTGAAGCGCTGTTCGGGCCGCTCGGCATGTCCAGCGCCGTATTGGAAGCCGATGAGCGTGGCACTTTTGTCGGCAGCTCTTATCTTTATGCGACGGCGCGCGACTGGGCGCGCTTCGGGCAATTCCTGCTACAGGATGGTGTCTGGAAGGGCCAGCGCCTGCTGCCGGAAGGTTTTGTCGGCGCAATGCGCACCCCGACGAAGTCATCGGAAGGCATCTATACGCAGGTTCAAGCCTGGCTTGCCGGTCCGGGTGGCTCGAATGCGCAGTTCGGCCTGCCGGCGGATACATTCTGGATGCTTGGACACGACGGCCAGAGCGTTGCCATCGTGCCCTCAGCCAATGTCGTGCTGGTGCGCATGGGGCTGACGCCAGGTTGGCTGGACTACAAGCCGCAAATTCTGCTGAAGAAGATTCTGGACATAACCAGCACCGGTCAGGAGATGGCCCAACCGGCGCTAGCGGACTGATCTGGGATAATCAGTAATTGCCTTGGGCGACGTCCGACAGGCCCTTGCGCTTGGCATCATAATAATAGCCGCGCGCATAGAGCTGAACGGCGTTGACTTCTTTGTTCTCGGCCTTGTTGTCAGCCACCATCCAGGCGCCGCGCAGATATTTTGCGGCATATTTGATGTTGGTCTCGGCATCGAGCAGGCCTGTCGGCGGGCCGTCGTAACCCATCGACTTGGCCGTGTTATATCTGATCTGCATCAGCCCGAAATAACCGGCCCGGTTATAGGCCTTCGGATTGTAACGGCTTTCGCGATGAACGACGCGATGGATCAGAGATTCCGGAATTTGGTAAAGCTTGGCATATTTCTCGATGAGCTTCGAAACGTAGCTCTTCTCGGCTGCCGGCACATCGGAATCGTAATTCTGAGGCGTCAGCACCGCCGAAACGACCGTCGGGCCGCTGGAATCGAAGTTGAAATCGTAATGCATGCGGTTGTCCGCATAAGTCATACCGGCGATCGGCATGGGCGCAGCATAAGCGACTTCGGCCGGCGCCATGATCGGCGCGTCTTCGCCGGGACGAGGTGTCGGAACGACGGACTGAATGGCCGCCACGTCCGATGTCATCGGAATGATCGCTTGACCCTGGGCCACGGAGCCTGACACCGGCAGTAGCGCGGTATCGCCCGGACGGGCCGGGTTCGGGATCGGGATGGCGACGACAGCGGGGACCACGGGTTCGTCGGAGGCTGCGTAGGCGGCGGCCGCAGTTGTGTTCGGCGCGGGCGCACCGGTCACGGCCGCAATGGCGACCGTACCCTGGTTCGCCGCGTTCGGCGCAGTCGCCACCGGAGCGCCCATACGGTTCTGGGCTGCCTGGATCTGATTCTGATCGACCGAACCGGCGACAACCCGGTCCGATTTCATCAGTACTGCCTGCTGCTGCGGCTGAGCCTGCTGGCCTGTTGCCGGTGTGGTGGAAGCCACAGCTACGCCGCCTGCGGACGACGCAACACCGACCGTAGCCGGGTTTGTATTCGGATGCGGCACGTTGGTTTGTGCCGACGGGAGTTCTGCCTGGGACGTTTGTTGCTGAGTGCTTGCGCACCCTGCAAGGACGCCGCACATCATTGCCGAAAAGGCAACGCTGCGCTTTAGGCTGGGAAATCCGATCGCTACCATTCTGTCACTTTCGAAAAAACCAAACCGCCCTGCGGCGCAAATCAGCCACAGGGTTGATAAATTTATGAATCCCCCATTAACCTATCCGTGATCGCCCCGCAACCCTGGACAGCATCAAGCGGCCATTCGGCGATACCCGGCGGTCACGGCGCCGGCGGCTATCAACAGGGTTCCGCCCGTCCGGTTGACAGCGCGTTGCACGCTTGCCTTGCGGATAAAGCCGCGCGCCATGTCGGCAATGAAAACGTAGAGCAGTGAGTTCAGCGCCGCCAGAGTGAGGAAAGTCGCCTCCAGAATAAGGGTTTGCTGAAGGAAGGGCTTCGACAGGTCGAGAAACTGCGGCACAAAGGCAATGAAGAAGACGATGCTTTTCGGGTTCAAGGCGGTAACAACGTAAGCGTGCAGCAAAATCTTCAGCGGTTTTTCCTCGGGAAGATTGTCATTATCGCCCATCGGACCGGTCACGATCGGAGCGCGCCAGAGTTTGATTCCCAGAAACATCAGGTAGGCTGCGCCGATCAGCTTCAGAATCGTGAATAGAGTCGCCGAGGCGGCGAGAAGAGCGCCGAGACCGGCGAGCGAGGCAGTCATCGCCGTGAAATCGCCAAGCGTTACGCCGGTTACCGTCGCCAGCGCCGTCTTACGACCATGTCCAAGTGCATATGAGATCACAAGGAGAATGGTCGGACCGGGGATTGCCAGCATGATGCAGGATGCGGCGGCGAAAGCGAGCCAGGTTTCGATGGACATGGAATCCTCCTCTATTCCTATTCGCCGCCAGCAAAGACATTGGATTTGCAATCCGTCAATTAGGATTGCGTGTATTTTTGCCCGATGTGATCCATGACCTCGGCGAACCACGGCAACGACATATCGAAGGGCTTGCCGCCCTTGATGCGCGGGAATTCGATGGTGCGCAGCTTGCCGCCCTGGCCTTCGTCGTGACCGGTGACACCGGAGACCTTATTCAAGGCGCTTTCGACCGCGAGATCGACCATGCCTTGGATGAGGCGCAGGTCATCGCCGTTGGCGGCGGCCGAACGGGCAAAGTAGCCCGACTTCTGCACCAGCGAGCGTTCAGCGCCGAGGAGGGTCGCGAATTGCTTCTGGAACCAGTTGCCGACATTGATAGTGTCGATCTTCACATGACCGAAGGCATCGCGCTTGATGGTTTCGCCGGCAGCTTCGCGCTCGGCGACGATGGCCTCGAGAGCAGCACCTTCCGAAACGAACAGCGTCACCTGGCCGGTCTTGTCCATGATGGCCTTCAGGCGGTCAGCTTCCGCTTCAATGTCGAACGCCATTTCCGGCAGATAGAGGCCGTCGATGCTCTTCATGGCGGCATTCATCATGAAGCCGTCGACATATTCATTGGCACTGGTCTTCTGAATATAGGCGCGGGCCGTCGCAGCCGTCAGCCAGCCGCAGCTTCTGCCCATGACTTCATGGATGACGAGGGTGCGCGGAGCGGCGGTCTGTTCGTTACTGACATTGTCGAAGAAATGTGCGCCGACTTCGGCGGCCGTCCAGGCGCCGAGAGACTGGCGGATCGGCACGACGTCATTGTCGACGGTCTTCGGCAGGCCGACCACGGTCAGGTTGTAGCCGTTGGCGCCGAGATAGGCGGCAAGATCGGCCGCTGTCGTGTTGGTGTCGTCGCCGCCGATCGTGTGGAGAATGGTGACGCCGTCCGAGGCGAGGCGCTCGGCGGCGACGCGCAGCGGATTTTCACCTTCCTTGACGAGGCCGCGCTTGACGCAGTCGGCGGCGTTGGTGAGTTTGACGCGGCTGTTGCCGATCGGTGAGCCGCCGTAGCGGTGCAATAGGTGCGCGCGCTCACGCATGTTGGGGGTCACCTCGATGCGGTCGGCCAATAGAACGCCCTGATAGCCGGAACGATAGGCTATAATGTCGAGATCGGGCGCCACGTCGCTGTAGCGCTGGATCAGGCCGCCGACAGCAGAAGAGAGACAGGGCGCCAATCCGCCGGCGGTGAGCATTGCGACTTTCTGTTTGGCCATGGGGATCCTCCTTGCAGCAGGGCTGCTTCATTTCGGTGATTGCCGTCGGAATGGATGCGACAGGCGGGCATGGCTGTAAAGTAAAGAATTTAAGAAATGCGCGCTTGTCTTTTCATCCGGGCAGCGAGCGGCGTGATTGTGCGGCATCGCAAATGGCGGTTTCAAACACGCCATCATTACCAAAATGTGAAAAGTGTTTTCGGCTGTGCGACCAATGGACTCCTTGCAATCGCAACCATTATTTGATCAACGTGTTTCCTATTCAGAAGGGGTAGTTGAGACCGTCATGTCGTTTTGGGAAAAATTGCTGAATGCTGTTGGTGGCACCGCTGGCAATGCCCTGTCGGCGGTGGTCGAAGCCATCCGGACGCTTTTCGAAGGCGATCCGGAGACCCGTCGCAAGGTGGCCTTTTCCGTCGCCATCATCGCGCTTTCCGCCAAGATGGCGAAGGCCGATGGCATCGTGACAGAGAACGAGGTCAATGCCTTCCGCGAGATCTTCGAATTTCCGCCGGATCAGGCAAAGAACGTTGCACGTCTTTATAATCTGGCACGCCAGGACGTTGCCGGCTACGAGGCCTATGCGGAGAAGCTGTCGTCGCTCTGTGTCACTTGTTCAAAGAATTGCCCGGTGCTGGAAGACGTGCTTGACGGTCTCTTCCATATCGCCAAGGCAGACGGCCTGATCCACGAGAAGGAAATGGCCTTCCTGCAGCACATTGCGCAGATATTCCATATGAGCGAGCAGCGGTTCGAGCAGATCATGGCTCGGCATGTCAGCGCCGGCCGTGATCCTTACAAGGTGCTCGGCGTCTCGCCTCAGGATGATTTCACGACCATCCGCCGGCGCTATCATGGCCTGGTCTATGAGAATCACCCCGACCGTCTCGTTTCGCGCGGCGTGCCGGAGGAATTCCATCTTATCGCCAATGAGCGCATGGCAGCGCTCAACGCGGCCTACGCCGAAATCGAGAAAGAACGCCGCGCCGCATGAGTTCCTTCGCGGCAGATTTTTCCGGCGCCATCGTGCAGCCGTCGCCGAACCATGGCGAGCGGCGGGATGGGCGCAAGCCGGACATGATCCTTCTGCACTATACTGGCATGGGCACGGCCGAAGGCGCGCTTGATTGGCTCTGTCGCGACGAGAGCCAGGTGTCGAGCCATTACTTCGTCTTTGAGGACGGGCGCGTGATGCAGCTCGTGCCGGAAGAACGTCGTGCCTGGCATGCCGGCAAGAGCGTCTGGCACAACGAGGCAGACATCAACTCGCAGTCGATCGGCATCGAAATCGCCAATGCCGGCCATCCCGGCGGATTGCCGGATTTTCCCGATGCACAGATCGAGGCGGTCATCGAACTGTGTCGTGATTGCGGCCAACGCTGGGCAGTTTCACCTGAGCGTGTGCTTGCACACTCCGATGTCGCCCCTGTTCGCAAGGTCGATCCAGGCGAGAAATTCCCATGGGCACGACTGGCCGCTGCGGGCGTCGGACACTGGGTCGAACCGGCACCGATCACCGGCGGGCGGTTCTTTCAAAGGGGCGATGTCGGTCAGCCGATCGAGGCTTTGCAATCCATGCTGTCGCTCTACGGTTATGGAACGGAAATTACAGGTGAATTCTCCACGAAACTGGAGGGAGACGTCGAGGCTTTCCAGCGTCATTTCCGTCAGGAGCGGGTGGACGGAATCGCCGATTTTTCGACCATCGACACGCTGCATCGTTTGCTCTCCGCACTGCCTCGCTTTTCCTAAGGGGAGGCGGACCTTCATTTTGCGGCCGCCGAGACACCGTTACGCGCAAAATGCGTAACGTGCTGCAACGCCACATCATTTCCCTATTATCTCCGCATTGCGCTGGTCTAACCACGCTCGCTGAACGGCGGTCGCGCAAATTAGTTTGTGTGTCGCGCGGCCGTAAAGACTAAACGGGGACCGTGCACTCCGGCGGCTCTTTTTGCCTCCCGCCGGACTGATGGCTTAGTGCTGTCCGCGATCCCGCGCCCGGAGACAAAAGACTACATGAAAAATCTGATTGTTGCGGCGGCAACATGCGCGAGCGTGTTGCTGACAGGATATGATTGCGCCTTTGCCGACCCGCATGGCGGGAAAACTCAGACCATTCCTCTACATACCATCACACGTACGACCGGCTATCCGCTGCCGGGTGTCCCTACCGCATTGCATGATGCGGAAAATTCTTCCACGACACAAAATCCCTATTCGGCCTTGATTGCAAAATATGCCAAGCAGAACGGCGTGCCGGTCGAGTTGGCGACTGCGGTCGTTCAGATCGAAAGCAATTTCAATCCAAAACGGCGCGGTAGCGCCGGCGAGATCGGCCTGATGCAGATCAAGCCCACGACAGCGAAGTTGATGGGCTATTCCGGCAGTGCCAAGGGCCTTTACGATCCCGAGACGAACATCAAGTTCGGCATGAAGTACCTCGCCATGGCGCAGCAGCTTGGCGGTGGGCCGACCTGCAACACCATCCTCAAATACAATGCCGGTCATGCGGCGACGCGCATGAATCCGGTATCGCAGCAATATTGCGGTAAGGTGCTGGCCCTGCTTGATTAATCGCCGCCTTCATAAGGATTGCGGGTAGGGCGGAGCCGCTTTCCATGTTATCGAGTTTGCGATCATTTGCGAGGGACATAACATGGCAGCGGATTTCCGGTTCATCGTCGTCGGTCGGGGAATGATGGGGGCGGCTGCCGCCCGTCATCTCGCCAAACAGGTGGACGGCATAGCCGTCATTGGCCCGGACGAGCCGGGGGATCGTGCGAAGCATCAGGGCGTTTTCGGCAGTCATTACGACGAAGGCCGGATCACCCGCACCATCGATCCCGATGCTGACTGGGCACGGCTCGCCAACCGCTCGATCGCCCGCTATGCCGAGATCGAGCGCGACAGCGGCATTCAGTTCTATGCTCCAGTCGGTTGCTTGGTGGTCGGGCCGAAACGGGGTGGCGCTGATGCCTATGTCGGCGATGTCGCCGATGCGGCAGCTCGGCTCGGTGTGCGGACCGAGCTTCTGGACGATGCTGGGTTGAAGGCGAAATTTCCCTTCTTCTCTTTCGCCGAAGGCAGCGAGGGCGTTTACGAGCCGCATGGGGCCGGACATATTAGCCCGCGGCGGCTGGTGAAGGCGCAGTCGTTGCTGGCGGAGAAAGCCGGGGCTCGGATCATCAAACAGACGGTTGTCTCGATCCGAGACGAGGGTGGTCTGGCGGTCGTCAAGACGGCGGAAGGCGAGACGTTCCGGGCGGAGAAAGTCCTGCTCGCCGCAGGCGGTTTCTCCATTGCCGAGAGTCTCTTGCCGCAGCCGGTTGAGATGAAGGTTTATGGTCGCACGGTGACTTTCTTCGAGGTGGGCGAGGCGGAAGCCGAGGTGCTTTCATCCATGCCGTCGCTGATATCCTCGAGGCCTGATCATACCGACAGCATCTATCTGCTGCCGCCGATCCGCTATCCGGACGGAAAATATTACATCAAGATCGGCGGCGATCCGGACGATCTCCAATTCGAAAGCGAGCCGGATCTGCGTCGGTGGTTTCAAACCGCCGGCCGCGACAAGGCACGCGATCATCTGACTCGGGTCTTCCACGAACTGGTTCCGGGCGTCACAGGATCGTCGGCCTTCACCAATTCCTGTGCTGTTTCCTACTCGCCGACCAAATATCCCATGATCGGCTACACGTCGTCGCCGCGCGTAGCGGTGCTGACTGGCGGCTGCGGCACGGCGGCGAAGAGTTCGGACGAGATCGGCAGGCTCGGCGCTGAGCTGCTGCTCGAAGGCCGAATCAAGGACGACGGCTACCGCACGGATTTCTCTGCACATTTCCGTGCTTAGGCCCGAACGGGAATAAAGCCGCATATTTCGATGGCAATTGCCGACGCTCTCGGCTAATGGAGCCCTGCCAGTTGGCCGGGCAGCCGCGCCTCACCAATGCCGAAAGGCGGTGGGGTGAGGAAAGTCCGGGCTCCACGGAAACACGGTGCCGGATAACGTCCGGCGGGGGTAACCTCAGGGAAAGTGCCACAGAAAGCAAACCGCCGGGTCTTCGGATCGGGTAAGGGTGAAAGGGTGGGGTAAGAGCCCACCGCGCCTCTGGCAACAGCGGCGGCACGGTAAACCCCACCGGGAGCAAAACCGAATAGGGATGACGCGGATCGCGAAAGCGGTCCAGCCCGTTTCCGGGCCTGTCATCCGGGTGGGTTGCACGAGGCGGCGCGCAAGCGTCGTCCCAGATGAATGGCTGCCACGTTCCGGCCTCGGCCGGAGCCATACAGAACCCGGCTTACAGGCCAACTGGCAAATTATCCCTCGCTAATCCCAGTGCTCCTCTTTCGGCCCTGTGGAAACAATTTATCGGGCGGTCAAAAGCCTTGGTTTCCAGCCTTCCAAGCGTGCCGGATAGAGGCGTTTTCGTCTGCGAAAACAATCCGCTTTGGCGCCTCGGTTCACGGTGATCATAACCTTTCGTTAAACTTAACGGGATATGAATATTCAGGCTGTGGCCACGTCTCGGTGGCCTCATCCCATTGACGCCCATATGGTCCCATGGTATCCCAAAAGCACACTGCACAAGGGCAAATCAGAGCCCGTTCATCGCAAAGCCATGATCTCTCCTTTTCTAGGGGTGTCGGAAGAGTATTCTCTCTTTCGGCTTGCGAAGCTGTGTCCGATTTTGGCTATGTCTGCGGGCGAATGATCGCCCGTATGTCATGGGAAACGGGTGTTTCGCGTCATGAACCGCTTCCTATCGAATGCGACCAACAGGATCGATGCCAAGGGCCGGGTATCCGTGCCGGCGGCGTTTCGTTCCGTGCTCGCGGAGCGCAATATCCAGGAGCTTTATTGTTTCCAGGATTTTGTGTTTCCGGCGATCAGCGTCGGCGGTCTCGATCTGCTCGATCGGTTCGAGCGGCAGATTGCGGCGGACGATCCTTTTTCGCCGGCGGCGAACCAGATGTCGCTCCTGATTCACGGGGGCGGGGTCTTCATGAAGCTCGATGCGGAAGGGCGGCTGATGGTCACGGATTTCATCCGCGGCTTCACCGGTATCGCCAACGAGGTGACCTTCGTCGGGCGAGCGGATCATTTTCAATTGTGGCAGCCGGAGGCTTTTCAAGCCTTGCAGGCGCGGGCACGAGAGGAGCGCAAGCTGGCGGGCCGGCGCTCGGAATAGAACGGGGAAACGGAATGGCGGCGAATCCTGGCGGAGGCTCGACTGATGCCGGTGGCGGACCGGTTCGTCACATTCCGGTTCTTCTTGCGGAGGTGCTCGAAGCATTGGCGCCGGCCCCCGGCAAACTCATTCTGGATGGCACGTTCGGTGCGGGCGGCTATACTTCGGCTATTCTGGCTGCTGGCGCGGATGTGATTGCGCTCGACCGCGATCCGACGGCGATCGCGGCAGGGCAAGCGATGGTTGCCGCTCATACGGGTCATCTTTCTCTTATTCATTCGCAGTTTTCGCAGCTTGCCGATCACGCGCCGCAAGGTGGGCTCGATGGTGTCGTGCTCGATATTGGCGTCTCGTCCATGCAGCTCGATGAGGCCGAGCGTGGCTTCTCGTTCAACAAGAACGGTCCGCTCGACATGCGCATGTCGGCAAGCGGCGTGTCTGCGGCCGATGTCGTCAATCGCGCCAAGCTGGCCGATCTCATTCGCATCTTCGCCTTCCTCGGTGAGGAGAAGCAGGCGCCGCGCATTGCGCATGCGATCGAAAAGCGCCGGGCGGAAACGCCATTCGTCACGACCCGCGATCTCGCCGGACTGATCGAAATCGTCACGCCGCGGAAGGCCAAGGACAAGATCCATCCGGCGACCCGTGTTTTCCAGGCGCTGCGCATCTTTGTCAACGACGAGCTCGGCGAGTTGGCGCAGGCGCTGTTTGCTGCCGAGCGGGCGCTGAAGCCGGGCGGGCGCCTGGTTGTCGTTACCTTTCATTCGCTGGAAGACCGGATCGTCAAGAAGTTCTTCGCCGATCGCTCCGGCCGCGCCGCCGGTTCCCGCCATATGCCGATGGTTCATGAGCGGCTGGCGACCTTCGATCCGATTGGTAAGTCGATGATTTCCGCTGGCGATGCGGAGGCGGAAGCCAATCCGCGGGCGCGTTCGGCCAAGCTGCGTGCGGGTCTTCGTACCGCAGTGCCGGCCGAGGCTGCCGATCTCTCGATCTTCGATCTGCCCAATCTCGCCAGTCTCGGAAAGCTCGGAGGTTGATATGCTGAAGACTTTTGACATCATTCTGATTGGCGTCATGACAGCGATGGCCACCGTCACCTACACGATCAAGCATCGGGCCGAGCTGAAGCTCGAGGAGGTTCGTCGCCTCGAATCGGAAATCAAGCTGGAAACGGACACGATCGAACTTCTGAAGGCGGACTGGGCGCTGGTGGTGCAGCCAAACCGCTTGGAGCGATTGGTCAACAACTACAGCAATGAACTCAAGCTGCAGCCGACGCTATCTACTGCGATCGTGCAGCCGAGCGAATTGCCGATGCTCCGCTCGCAGGTTCCGGAAACCGTCGCCGATGCCAAGGATGTCACCAAGCCCGGTAACGCAAAGACTGGCGGCGGGAAGTCTAGCGCCAGCGTGGCATCTAAGAGCGGCGACACGACGGACGCGCAAATCCGAAAGGCGATTGCCGATGTCGCCGCCGCTCCTGCGCCGCGTCCGGTCGCCAAGGCGCCGTCGCTGGTGAAGCACAAAAAACAAGAAGTCGACAATATCGCAACGGGATCGGTGGACGAGTGATGTCTTTTCTTTCGCGCATCATGGTCTTGAAAAGCAAGGCGCATTTCTCCACCGACGGCAATAACCGCCCGAACGACGGTTTCGGCGGCTCGACTTTCGAGGGTGCCCGCAAGCGCAAGTCCAATCAAGCCAAGAGCCGCGTTGTTCTGTTGGTCGCGAGCTTTACCGTCGTCTACTGCATCATCGGTGGCCGTCTTGCCCAGTTCGCCATGACGCCCCCGGATACGACGTCGAGCATCCTGCCGCCGGACCGGCTGATGGCATCGCGCCCCGATATCGTCGACCGCAACGGCGCCCTGCTGGCAACCGATATCCGCACCGTGTCGCTGTTCGCCGAGCCGAACAAGATCATCGATCCCGATGAAGCGGTCGAGCAATTGCGCACTGTGCTGCCCGATCTCGACACCAAGGGCACTTATAAGAAGCTTGCCGTCAAAACCTCGCATTTCGCCTGGCTTCGCCGCCAGTTGACGCCGAAACAGCAGAGCCAGATCCTGGCGCTCGGCATTCCCGGCATCGGTTTCCGTCCGGAAAAGCGCCGCTTCTATCCCGGCGGCTCGACCGCCGCCCATATTCTCGGCTACGTCAACATCGACAACCGCGGCGTCACCGGCATGGAGAAATACATCGACGACCAGGGGCTCGCCGATCTCGCGGCTGCCGGCATGACCACGGACCAGCCGCTGCAGCCGGTGAAGCTGTCGATCGATCTGCGCGTGCAGGACATCGTTCATGACGCGGTCGTCAATGCCGTCAATAATTTCCAGGCAAAGGGTGCAGGTGCCGCTGTGCTCGACGCCCGTACCGGCGAAGTGCTGGCCATGGCGTCGGCACCCGACTTCGATCCGAACTATCCGAACGAAGGCGCTGCGGAAGGCTGGCTCAACCGCATGACGAACGGCACGTTCGAAATGGGATCAACCTTCAAGACTTTCACGATGGCGATGGCGCTCGATGCTGGCAAGGTGACGCTGCGCGACGCCTTCGACGCCACCAATCCGATCCGCATCGGCGGCTTCACCATTCACGACTTCCACGGCCAGCATCGCGTGCTGACCGTTCCGGAAATCTTCCAATATTCGTCCAACATCGGCACGGCGAAGATCGCCGACATAGTCGGTATCGACGCGCACAAGGAATTCCTGACGCGGATGGGGCTGCTCAGCAAGTTGAACACCGAGCTGCCGGAAGTGAAGATGCCGACGCAGCCGCGTGTGTGGAAGAAGATCAATTCGATCACCATCTCCTTCGGCCACGGTGTCTCCACCACGCCGCTACAGACGGCAGTCGCCGGCGCGGCTCTCGTCAATGGCGGCAAGCTGATCGAGCCGACCTTCCTGCCGCGCACCCGCGAGCAGGCCGATGCGATCGCCAAGATTGTCGTCAAGAAGAGCACCAGCGACGATATCCGCTTCCTGCTCGATTTCAACGGCTCCAAGGGATCGGGCCGTGCCGCTCGCGTCCCCGGCTACGACGTCGGCAGTAAAACCGGCACGGCCGACAAGGTCGTCAATGGTCACTATTCGCACACGCTGAACTTCAACACCTTCCTGGCTGCCTTCCCGATCGACAATCCGCAATATGTCATCATGACCTTCTGCGACGAGCCGAAGACCGGTGAACATGGCGGTACGATCTCCGCATACACCGCGGCGCCGATCGCTCGCGATATCATCGCGCGGGCAGCGCCGATCCTTGGAATACAACCCAGTTTCGGAAACGGTAACTCCGCCTTGCTGGTGTCTTATTAAGCGTGAAAGAATACACGGGTCGATTCGCGAGGGGCGGACTGATCAAGAACGAAAAGTATATTCGATGAACTTGCGGGATATTGCCGGAAATGCGTTTCCGGAACTCAACGAACAAATCGGCGGGGCACTTGGCGATCTTAAGATAACAGGCCTTTCCGCTGATAGCCGTAAGGTTGCGCCCGGTATGGCTTTCGTAGCTGTTGCCGGCACCAAGGCTGACGGCGCAAGTTTCATTGCCGATGCCGTTTCGCGTGGTGCGTCTGTCGTTGTCGCAGGCCAAGGCGCTGTCGCAACCGGCGTGCCGCTGCTGACCGTAACGGCGCCGCGCCGTTTCCTCGCCGTCGCTGCTTCGCGCTTTTATGGCAAGCAGCCTCAGACGATGGTCGCCGTCACCGGCACCGCCGGCAAAACCTCGGTCGCTTCCTTTACCCGTCAGATTTGGGCGCATGCCGGCCATCCGGCGGCGATGATCGGAACGACCGGCGTCATGTCGCCGACGCGCAACGACTACGGTTCGCTGACGACGCCCGATCCGGTGTCGCTGCACCAGTTGCTTGCCGAGCTTGCGGACGAGGGCGTCACCCATGCGGCAATGGAAGCCTCCAGCCATGGCCTCGATCAATTCCGCCTCGATGGTGTCAGGCTTGCCGCTGCTGCCTTCACCAATCTTGGCCGCGACCATATGGACTATCATCCGACGGTCGAGGATTACATGGCCGCCAAGATGCGGCTGTTCAGGGACCTGCTGCCGAAAGGCTCGCCGGCGGTGATCTTTGCCGACGATCCTTGGTCGGAACAGGCGATCGCGGCTGCGCGCGACGCCGGTCATGACATACGCACCGTAGGCCGCAAGGGCGATTTCCTCGCGCTGAAGCGTGTCGAGCATTTCCGTCACAAGCAGATCGCGGAAGTGCATGTGGATGACGATATTTTCGAAATCCATATTCCGCTCGCCGGCGACTTTCAGGTCGCCAATGCGCTCGTTTCCGCAGGGCTTGCCATTTCTACCGGCGTTGCCGCGCCGGTTGCCATGGCGGCGTTAGAGAAGCTCGCTGGCGCTTCCGGGCGATTGGAGCTTGTCGGTCATACCCACGACGGCGCACTTGCCTATGTGGACTATGCGCATAAGCCGGATGCCTTGGAAAATGTGCTGAATTCGGTGCGGCCGTTCACCACTGGCCGCGTCATCGTCGTCTTCGGTTGCGGCGGCGACCGCGATCGCGGCAAGCGGCCGATCATGGGCGAAATCGCCTGCCGCCTGGCCGATGTTGTTGTCGTCACCGACGACAATCCGCGCTCCGAAGAACCGGCGGCGATCCGCGCCGAGATCATGGCCGCAGCACCCTGCGCCACCGAGATCGGCGATCGTGCCAAGGCGATCTGTGAGGCGGTCGGCATGCTGAAATCCGGCGATACGCTGATCGTCGCGGGCAAGGGGCATGAGGAAGGTCAGACGATCGGCAGCGTCACGCTGCCCTTCTCCGACCATGCTGAACTGCGCAAAGCACTGGAGGAGGTAAAGTCTTGAGCTGGCTATGGACAACTGAAGACATGATCGCCGCCATTGCGGGCCGCTCCTTCGGAGCGCTGCCTGAGGGCGTTACGGGGATTTCTATCGACAGCCGTTCGATCAAGCCGGGCGAAGCTTTCTTCGCCATCAAGGGCGATCGCGTCGACGGCCATGATTATGCCAACCTGGCGATGGCGAACGGTGCGGCGCTGATCGTGATCAGCGAGGCGCGGCTGCCGGCTATGGGCCGGCTGACCGTGCCGAAGATCGTCGTCGATGACGTTTTGGCCGGGCTCGCCAGGCTCGGCGTTGCCGCCCGCGAGCGCACGCAGGCGCGCATCATCGCCGTCACAGGTTCGGTTGGCAAAACCACCACAAAAGAGATGCTGCGCCGGACGCTTTCGCCGTCCGGTACGGTGCATGCTTCCGTCGCCTCGTTCAACAATCATTGGGGCGTGCCGCTGAGTTTGGCGCGCATGCCTCAGGATACGGATTTCGGCGTTTTCGAGATTGGCATGAACCATCCGGAGGAGATCCGTCCGCTGACCAAGATGGTGCAGCCGCATGTGGCGATCATCACCACGATTGCGCCCGCGCATCTCGGCAATTTCAAGAACATCACCGAGATCGCCGCTGCCAAGGCGGAGATTTTCGACGGCGTCGTGCCGGGCGGTCATGTCATCCTCAACCGCGACAACGATCAGTTCGATTTGCTGGAGCGCGCCGCACTGGCCGCCGGCGTCGAGCATGTGCATAGTTTCGGCCAGCATGCCAAGGCGGATGTACGGCTCGCGGAATTCAATGCGTCGGAAGAGAATTCGACGCTCTGGCTGACGATCGGCGGCGAGACGATGGAAGTGGCGATTGGTGCGCCCGGGCGGCATATCGCGGAAAACGCGCTGGCGGTCCTCGGTGCGGTGATGCTGGTCGAGGCCGATCTCGACAAGGCGGTCGATGCGCTGGCGACCCTGCAGGCGGAAAAGGGCAGGGGGCAGCGCCACAAGCGCGCGATCGCTAATGGCTACTTCACGCTGATCGACGAAAGTTACAACGCCAACCCCGCATCGATGCGCGCGGCCATTGCGCTGCTGGCGACATCTTCGCCGGATGCCAATGTCGGCGCGAGAGCGGGCAGGCGGGTCGCCATTCTCGGTGACATGTTGGAAATGGGGGATTATGCCCAGAGAGTGCATGCCAATCTTGCTGGTCCGCTACTGGCCGCCGGCATCGAGCATGTCTGGCTGGCAGGTCCGGAGATGGCGGCGTTGAGGGATGCGCTGCCGGAAAGTGTCCATGTCGAATACCGTGAGAATACGGAGGAGCTCTCGGAATTCGTGCTCAACTCGGTCGCCCCTGGCGACGTTTTGATGGTGAAATCGTCGTTGGGGATAGGATTCGGGAAGATCGTGGCAGCTTTGCTTGACAAGTTTCCAGCATTTTCCGACACGGAGCCCCACTCCCATCAGGGGCTTTAGAAAGGGCTCTTATGCTGATCTGGCTTGCCGAACTGTCGGACCACGTTCATTTTTTCAGTACTCATTTCAGATTTCTCAATCTGTTCAGATACATCACGTTCCGCACCGGCGGCGCTTTGTTCACTTCGGCGTTGATCGTCTTCCTCTTCGGGCCGCGAATCATCTCCTCCCTGCGTGTACGTCAGGGCAAGGGGCAGCCGATTCGTGCCGATGGTCCGCAGACCCATTTCAAGAAGGCAGGCACGCCGACCATGGGCGGCCTGATGATTTTGGCCGGCATCGTTGTGTCGTCAATGCTGTGGGCCGATCTTGCCAATGTCTACGTGGTCGCGACGCTGCTGGTTACATTGGGCTTCGGCGCCATCGGCTTCTATGATGACTATCTCAAGGTCACCAAGCAGAGCGACAAAGGCTTTTCCGGTCGCGCGCGCCTCGGTATCGAATTCGTCATCGCCGCCATTGCCGTCTACTTCATGATGAGCACGGCGCTCTCCTCGGGTACCGCCGGGTCGACCTTCGGTTCATCGATCGCGTTCCCTTTCTTCAAGAGTTTCATGCTCAATCTCGGCATGTTTTTCGTCCTCTTCGGCGCTTTCGTTATCGTCGCCGCGGGTAATGCCGTAAACCTGACCGACGGTCTTGATGGGCTTGCCATCGTGCCGGTCATGATTGCGGCCGCCTCTTTCGGCGTCATCGCCTATCTCGCCGGCAACTTTGTCTTCGCCGATTACCTGGCGATCAACTTCGTGCCCGGCACCGGTGAATTGGCTGTGGTGCTCGGTGCTGTCATCGGTGCCGGTCTCGGCTTCCTCTGGTTCAATGCACCTCCGGCGGCTATTTTCATGGGTGACACCGGCTCTCTGGCACTTGGCGGCATGATCGGTTCGGTGGCAGTTGCCACCAAGCATGAGATCGTCATGGCGATCATCGGCGGCCTGTTCGTGCTGGAGGCGCTTTCGGTCATCATCCAGGTCGGCTTCTTCAAGATGACCGGCCGCCGCGTCTTTCTGATGGCGCCGATTCACCATCACTTCGAGAAGAAGGGCTGGACGGAGAGCCAAGTCGTGGTCCGTTTCTGGATCGTTGCGGTCATCCTGGCGATGATCGGCCTCTCCACTCTCAAGCTCCGGTGAGGCGGCGATGATCCCTGTCACCACGCTCAAGGGGAAGAAGGTCGCATTGTTCGGCCTCGGCGGCTCGGGTTTTGCCACCGCGCGGGCGCTTGTCGCCGGTGGTGCCGAGGTGACCGCCTGGGACGACAATCCCGATAGCGTGGTGAAGGCTGCGGCCGAAGGTATCCCGGTCGCCGATCTCAGAACGATCGATTGGAATGGGCTCTCGGCATTCGTGCTGTCGCCCGGCGTACCACTGACGCATCCGAGGCCGCATTGGACCGTCGATCTCGCTCACGCAGCCGGCGTCGAAGTCATCGGCGACGTCGAGCTCTTCGTCCGAGAGCGGCGGGCACATGCACCGGATTGCCCTTTCATTGCCATCACCGGCACCAACGGCAAATCGACGACGACGGCATTGATTGCCCATATCCTGCAATCGAGCGGTCGCGATACGCAGCTTGGCGGCAATATTGGAACAGCCATCCTGACGCTGGAGCCGCCGAAGGCGGAGCGCTACTACGTCGTCGAATGCTCTTCCTACCAGATCGATCTTGCCCCGACCCTCAATCCTTCCGCCGGCATTCTGCTCAATCTGACGCCCGATCATCTCGATCGGCACGGTACGATGCAGCATTATGCCGATATCAAGGAACGGCTGGTGGCCGGCAGCGGCGTTGCCGTCATCGGCGTCGACGACAGCTATTCTTCGCTGATTGCCGATCGCGTCGAACGGGCGGGTGGCAAGGTTACCCGCATCTCGCGCCGGCATGTGCTGGCTGACGGGCTTTATGCCGAAGGCAGCCGCATCATCCAGGCATCGACCGGCGCGACCTCGGAGATCGCCGATCTCGACGGCATCCAGACGCTGCGCGGCGGCCACAATGCACAAAACGCAGCGGCCGCGATTGCCGCATGTCTGGCCGTCGGCATTTCCGCTGACGATATTCGCGCCGGGCTCAAATCCTTTCCCGGCCTCAAGCATCGCATGCAGCCGGTCGGCCGGCGCGGCCGTGTCGTGTTCGTCAACGATTCAAAGGCCACCAATGCGGATGCCGCCGCACCGGCGCTTTCGAGCTACGATCATATCTATTGGATCGCCGGCGGCTTGCCGAAAGAGGGCGGTATCACGACGCTGGCGCCGCTCTTCCCGCGCATCGCGAAGGCCTATCTCATCGGCGAAGCGGCACCCGCCTTCGCAGCGACGCTCGGCGAGCAGGTGCCCTACGAAATATCGGGCACTTTGGAGCGCGCGGTCGCACATGCGGCAGCCGATGCCGACAAGGGCGAACATGAGACGGCGGCGGTGATGTTGTCACCGGCTTGCGCAAGCTTCGATCAGTACAAGAATTTCGAGGTCAGGGGTGATGCCTTCGTCAGCCACGTGGCTGCGGTCGAAGGCGTCACCATGTTGGTCAGTTCAGCAACAGGAGGCGATTGATATGGTAAGCCGCGTTGAGCGTGGGGCCTTGGCCGAATGGTTCTGGACCATCGACCGTGTATTTCTCTCTCTTTTCATCCTGTTGATTGGCATTGGCTTCATGCTTTCTTTTGCGGCTTCGCCCGCAGTGGCGGAACGCATTGGGCTCGAGCCTTTCCACTTCGTCAAGCGCCACGCCCTTTTCCTTGTTCCGGCGATCGCAGCGATGATCGGCATTTCCTTTATGACACCGAGGCAGGTGCGGCGCACTGCGGTCATCCTGCTGATCGTTTCGCTGGCGATGATGCTGTTCGCATTGTTCTTCGGTGTCGAGGTCAAGGGGTCGCGGCGTTGGGTCAACATCGCAGCGCTCTCCATCCAGCCGTCGGAATTCATGAAGCCGGCCTTCGTCGTCGTCTGCGCCTGGCTGTTTGCCGAGCATGCGCGCCAGCCGGAAATTCCGGGCAATCTCTTCGCTATCATCCTCTTCGGCATCGTCGCCGCACTCCTCGTTGCTCAGCCCGACCTTGGGCAGACGATCCTTACCACCGCCGTCTGGGGTGGCATGTTCTTCATGGCCGGCATGCCCTGGCTGTGGATCGGGGTGCTCGGCGGCCTCGGCGTCGGCGGCTTCGTGACGGCCTATTACGTCTTTCCCCACGTAGCACTTCGCGTCGACAAGTTCTTGACCGGCGAAGGCGACACGTTCCAGGTCGATACCGCCAAGGAAGCGATCATTCACGGCAATTGGTTCGGTGTGGGGCCGGGTGAAGGCATCGTCAAGCGCATCATTCCGGACGCCCATACCGACTTCATCTTCTCGGTGGCAGCCGAGGAATTTGGTGTCGTCTTCTGCATGGTGCTCGTCTGCATCTTCGCCTTTCTGGTGCTGCGCGGCCTGTCGCATGCCTATAAGGAAAAGAACGATTTCAACCGTTTTGCCGTTGCCGGCCTGGTGCTGCAGATCGGTATTCAGTCGATCATCAATGTCGGCGTGAACCTGCAATTGCTGCCGGCCAAGGGCATGACCCTGCCGCTGATCTCCTATGGCGGCTCGTCGATGACCGCCATCTGTGTGACGGCGGGCTTTATTCTGGCCCTGACGCGTCATCGGCCGGAAAAGAGAGCGCAGGACCGCAGCCTCTTTCGCGTGACGCATGGATTGCCGGCGGAGTGATCGTTTTGGACCTATCTGCGCTTCGTTCCCATCTCCCGGATTACGCTTATTCTTCGTTCGCTTTCGCGAAGACGGGGGTCTATGAAGGAAGCTTGACGCGCTTCAGTGACGCGGGCATGGCGGCTTCCTATATTAGGGAGATGCCCCGCGCAGGGGCTGTTCGCGGGAGCGAAGATCATGAGTAAAGGTATTATTCTGCTTGCCGCCGGCGGAACCGGCGGCCACGTATTTCCGGCCGAAGCGCTGGCCTATAAGCTCAGGGAGCGCGGTTATTCCGTGCACCTCGTCACCGACAGCCGCGCGGAACGTTATGCCGGCAAGTTTCCGGCGGATGAGATTCATGTGGTGCCGTCGGCAACGATCGGTTCGAAGAATCCGATCAAGGTCGCAAAGTCGCTTTGGACGCTGTGGATGGGCATGCGCGCCGCTCGCAAGCTGATCCGCAATATCAAGCCGCTTTGCGTCGTTGGCTTCGGTGGTTATCCGACCGTGCCGCCGCTGCTTGCCGCCACTCGTATGGGCGTGCCGGCGATGCTCCATGAGCAGAACGCCGTGATGGGACGCGCGAACAAGGCGCTTGCCGCCCGCGTTCAGGCGATCGCCGGTGGTTTTCTGGAGAAGGGTGGCGCGTTTCCGGAGAAGACGGTGACGACCGGCAACCCCGTGCGTCCGGCCGTGATCGAAGCGGCCAAGCGGCCCTATGTGCCATCTGGCCCGGATGATCCTTTCAATCTGGTCGTCTTCGGCGGCAGCCAGGGTGCTCAATATTTCTCCAAGGCAGTGCCGACAGCGATCAGCCTGTTGGAGGAGCCGCTGCGCAAGCGCCTGCGGATTACGCAACAGGTGCGCCCCGAGGATATGGAGACGGTCAATAGCTGCGCCAGGAGGCTGGAGATGGGCGCCGATGTCGCGCCGTTCTTCACCGACATGGCCGAGCGCATAGGTGCCGCTCATCTCGTCCTCTGCCGCTCCGGCGCGTCAACTGTATCGGAACTCGCCGTCATCGGTCGCCCGGCGATCCTGGTGCCCTATCCCTATGCCCTGGACCACGACCAGGCTGCCAATGCGGCGGCCCTTGCGGCAACGGGTGGCGTCAAGGTCATCGCGCAAGCCGAACTTACGCCGGAAAAGCTCTCGACGATCCTGCGCGGCGCGATGACGATGCCGGAGAAACTGGCGAAGATGGCGGCTGCGGCCAAACAGGCCGGCAAACCGGATGCCGCGAGCTTGCTCGCCGATATGGTTGAGGCTATTGCCGCGAAACGTTCAATTCAGGAATTCAAGGGGGCGGGCGTATGAAGCTGCCGAAGGCTATCGGCCTCGTACATTTTATCGGTATCGGCGGTATCGGGATGAGCGGCATCGCTGAAGTGCTGCACAATCTCGGCCATCGCGTGCAGGGGTCGGACCAGTCGGAGAGCGCCAACGTGCAGCGGCTGCGCGAAAAGGGCATCGCGGTCCATATCGGTCACAAGGCAGAGAATCTCGGCGACGCGGAAGTCGTAGTGGTTTCCACCGCCATCAAGAAGAGCAATCCGGAACTCGCCGCCGCCCGCGAAAAGCTGCTGCCGGTTGTGCGTCGCGCCGAAATGCTGGCCGAGCTGATGCGCTTCCGCAATGCTATCGCTATTGGCGGCACGCATGGCAAGACGACGACCACCTCGCTGGTCGCAACCCTGCTCGAAGCCGGCGGACTTGACCCGACCGTCATCAACGGCGGCATCATCAACGCCTACGGCACGAATGCCCGCATGGGCGAGGGCGAGTGGATGGTGGTGGAGGCCGATGAATCGGATGGCACCTTCCTGAAGCTGCCCGCCGACGTTGCCGTCGTTACCAATATCGATCCGGAGCATCTGGATCACTACGGCAATTTCGACGCGGTACGTGCCGCCTTCCGGCAGTTCGTCGAGAATGTGCCGTTCTACGGTTTCGGTGTCATGTGCCTCGATCATCCGGAAGTGCAGTCGCTGGTCGGCCGCATCGAAGACCGCAAGGTCATCACCTACGGCGAAAATCCGCAGGCGGATGTGCGCTTCATGAATGTGCGCATCGACGGTACGCGCTCGCTGTTCGATATCCAAATTCGCAGGCGCCGAACGGGGAAGGTTTTCGAGATCAAGGATCTCGTCATGCCGATGCCCGGCCGGCACAATATTTCCAATGCGACTGCGGCGATCGCCGTCGCCAACCGGCTTGGCATCTCCAATGAGGCGATCGCCAGGGGGCTCGCCTCCTTCGGTGGCGTCAAGCGTCGCTTCACGCTCACGGGCGAATGGAACGGCGTGAAGGTCTTCGACGATTACGGCCATCATCCGGTGGAGATCAAGGCCGTGCTTAGGGCGGCGCGCGAGGCCTGCCAGGGCCGCATCATCGCCGTTCACCAGCCACATCGTTACACGCGTCTGTCGAGTCTGTTTGAGGAATTCGCTGCCTGCTTCAACGATGCCGACAGCATTTTCCTGGCGCCGGTCTATGCAGCCGGTGAGGACCCGATCGAAGGCGCGGATTCGCAGGCTCTGGTGTCGCGCATCAAGGCGGGCGGCCATCGCGATGCGCGCTATCTGCCGTCGCAAGAGGAGCTTGCGCAAATGGTCGCGGAGATTGCGCGGCCAGGTGATTTTGTGGTTCTCTTGGGGGCTGGGAGCATCACGTATTGGGCAGCTTCATTGCCAAAGGAATTGGAAGGCCTCTCGGGTAAGTCCGCATGAAACAGGTGAATGGGGAAAAGCTTCTGGCGTCGCTCGGCGACAGCGTAAAGGATATTCGTGGCCGGTTAACGCCGGACGCGCCGATGGATCGCGTCACATGGTTTCGCGCCGGCGGGCTGGCGGAGCTGATGTTCCAGCCGCATGATACGGACGATCTGATCGCTTTCCTGAAGGTCCTGCCGGCCGAAGTGCCGTTGACGGTGGTGGGCGTCGGTTCGAACATCCTGGTGCGCGACGGCGGCATTCCCGGCGTCGTTCTGCGCCTGTCGGCGAAGGGCTTCGGCTCGGTCGAGCTTGCCGGTGAGAATCGCATCATGGCAGGCGCCATTTGCCCGGATAAGCATGTTGCCGCGATGGCTATGGACAACGGTATCGGCGGTTTTCATTTTTACTACGGCATTCCCGGCGGCATCGGTGGCGCGGCGCGTATGAATGCCGGCGCCAACGGCTCCGAGACGCGTGATCGCGTCGTCGAGGTGCATGCGGTCGACCGCAAGGGCAAGAAACATGTGCTGACCAATGCCGAGATGGGCTACACCTATCGCCATTCGACGGCATCGGACGACCTGATCTTCACGCATGTTCTTTTCGAGGGATATCCCGAGGATAAGGCTCAGATCCGGGCCGAGATGGATGCCGTGCGGGCGCATCGCGAGACTGTGCAGCCCATTCGCGAAAAGACCGGTGGTTCGACATTCAAGAACCCAGAAGGGCATTCCGCCTGGAAGCTGATCGATGAAGCCGGCTGCCGCGGCCTGGTTATCGGCGGCGCCCAGATGTCGTCGCTGCATTGCAATTTCATGATCAATATGGGGCAGGCGACCGGCTACGATCTTGAATATCTTGGCGAGCAGGTGCGCCGCGAGGTTTTCGAGAAGTCCGGCATCAAGCTGGAATGGGAAATCAAGCGCCTCGGTTGCTTCATGCCCGGCCGGGAAGTTCGCCCCTTCCAGGGTGTCACCACAGAGTAGGTTTACGCTGCAATCGGCTCAAACTTCATAAAATGATTCAACAAAAAGGCCGGTTTTTTGCCCGGCCTTTTCAATTGGTTATCGTGAAGTCTTCAGACTTCGTCATTGCCCGAAAGCAAGATGCCGATCAGCGAGAGCAGTGCTGCGCCCGCCAGATAGTAGCCGACATAAACCAGGCCGTAGGTCGTCGCGAGCGATGTGGCGATGTAGGGAGCCAGGGACGCACCGACAATGCCAGCAAGATTGAAGGTCATCGATGCGCCGGTGTAGCGCACGGTGGTCGGGAAAGGTGCTGCCAGCGCGGCACCGATCGGGCCGTAGGTGAAGCCCATCAGGGCGAGACCAATGATCGAGCAGGCGAAGGCACCGGCAAGGCCGGCCGTCAGCAGCGATGCATAGAACAGGCCGAAAATGAAAATGCCGATCGTCGTCAGTATCAGAACCAGCTTGCGCGAATAACGATCCGACAACAGGCCGGAGACCGGTATCATCAGGCCGAAGAACACGACGCCGACGAGCTGGACGACGAGGAACTGGCCCTGCGAGTAGCCGAGACCTGCCGGCAGCGGTCCGGTACCCGGAGGCCTGGTGCCCCAGCTCAGGGTGAAGGCCGTCATCAGATAGAACAGCACGAAAGTCGCAACAGCGATAATGGTGCCGAGAATCAGGCTGCGGAGATGCGAGCGGAAGATGACCGCGATCGGAACCGAAACGCGTTCCTCCTTCTCGATTGCGCGCTGGAATTCCGGGGTTTCCGTGATCTTCAGGCGGACATAGAGGCCGACGGCAACGAGCACGATGCTGATCAGGAAGGGAACGCGCCAACCATAGTTTAGGAAGTCCGCATCAGCCATGCTTTCGCGCAGAATCAGGAAAAGGCCGGCGGAGAAGATAAAGCCGATCGGAGCGCCGAGTTGCGGGAACATCGCATACCAGCTTCGCTTGCCTTCTGGAGCGTTTTCCGTCGCCAGCAATACCGCGCCACCCCATTCGCCGCCGAGACCAAGACCCTGACCGAGGCGGCAAAGCGCCAGCAGTATCGGCGCGAGAACGCCGATCGACTCATAGGTCGGCAACATGCCGATCACGACCGTCGAGAGACCCATGGTCATCAGAGCCGCAACAAGCGTTGCCTTGCGGCCGACCCGGTCTCCGAAGTGACCGAAGATCATTGCGCCGATCGGGCGTGCGAAGAAGGCGATCGAGAAGGTTGCAAAGGACTGCAGCGTTGCCGAGGTCGGATCGCTGGCAGGGAAAAACAGCTTCGGGAAGACGATAACAGCCGCCGTCGCATAAACGTAAAAGTCGAAAAACTCGATCGTTGTACCGATAAGGCTCGCGATCAGAACGCGTGCCGGGGAATTCGCAACAACGCTGTTTGATGACGAGGGTGTCGGCGATAAAGGAGATATCGCGTCAGTCATGGTCCCACCAATTTTGATGATGTTAAAGTTGTCTTAACAGACAATCTCTGTCCTTAGCGCAATTTTCGTTCGGCGCAAGCGTTTAAGAAGCAAGAAACCGACACCTATACGCCAATCCTTTGCTGCAATCGCCGCTTTGAGAACGGAATGACAGCACGTTTCCCGTTCTGATAGATGTTTACCCGGCAAAGTCTTGACCAGAATCTCTTTCTCGTAAATGTCCTACTTTCGCTCTGGTTGAGAGCGGTGGAGATAAATTTATGCAGAAAAAATTGATTGCGGAATTTTTGGGAACGTTTTGGCTAGTATTTGGCGGCTGCGGAAGTGCAATCTTTGCGGCAGCTTTCCCGAGCCTCGGTATTGGCTTTCTAGGTGTTGCTTTCGCGTTTGGGTTGACCGTACTCACCATGGCCTTTGCGGTTAGCGGTGTGTCGGGTGGCCATTTCAATCCGGCAGTTTCGGTCGGGCTCACGGTTGCCGGTCGCTTCCCCGGCTCGCAACTCATTCCTTACATCATCGCTCAGGTCGTCGGCGCGATCGTCGCTGCTGCCGTTCTTTACCTGATCGCAAGCGGCAAGGCTGATTTCCAGCTCGGCGGCTTTGCGGCCAATGGTTATGGCGAGCATTCACCGGGCGGCTATTCGCTGGTATCGGCGCTCATTGCTGAAAGCGTGTTGACCCTGTTCTTCCTGATCGTGATTCTCGGTTCGACCAGCAGCCGGGTGCCGGCCGGGTTCGCGCCGATCGCCATTGGTCTCGCACTGACGCTGATCCACCTGATCTCGATCCCGATCACCAATACCTCGGTCAATCCGGCCCGTTCCACCGGCCAGGCTTTGTTCGTCGGCGGCTGGGCGCTGCAGCAGCTTTGGCTGTTCTGGGTGGCCCCGATCGTTGGTGGCGCGCTTGGTGGTATCGTCTGGAAACTGCTCGGCGATCGCGACTGATTCAGGGACCCAATAAGCCTTGCGATGGCCCGCGCCGGAGACCCCGGTGCGGGCCTATTTGTTTAAAATTTTCTAAAGGTGGATATTCAAATGTAGCAACTCTCTGATTCCAATGGCAGAATTCTTCAAGTCGATTTGATTCGTGAAAATTGACCGCCATGAGAGCGGTCGAAAGTTAACGAAAGTAAACGCTTCATTAACCTTAATGTTGTTCTAATGGAGCCTACAAGATGTGGCGAGAATCGCTGCTCAGCGTATCGAGCAAATGTCGATTGCAGATGGTGAATTGGGGGTATTGATGGGTGGCAAGCATGTGGCTGTCCTTTTGGGCGGATTTTCCTCGGAGAGGCCGGTTAGCCTGTCTTCGGGGAAGGCATGCGCTGACGCCCTCGAAGCCGAAGGCTTCCAAGTCACACGTATCGATGTGGAGCGCGATGTGTCTGCGCGCCTTGCCGATTTGAAGCCCGATGTCGTTTTCAATGCGCTGCATGGTCCGTTCGGCGAAGACGGCACCATTCAGGGCATTCTTGAATATCTGCAGATCCCTTATACGCATTCCGGCGTGCTGGCCTCGGCGCTTGCTATGGATAAGTCACGCGCCAAGAAGGTGGCTGATGGCGCCGGCATTCCGGTGGCTGATTCGCGTGTGATGAACCGCTTCGCCATTACTGGCGAGCATCCGATGCGGCCGCCTTATGTCGTGAAGCCGGTGCGTGAAGGTTCGAGCTTCGGTGTCGTGATCGTCAAGGAAGATCAAACGCATCCGCCGCAGGTCATTACCTCTTCCGAGTGGCGCTACGGCGATGAGGTGATGGTCGAGCGTTACATCTACGGTCGGGAGCTGACGTGTGGCGTCATGGGCGATACGGCGCTCGGCGTAACCGAGATTGTCCCGCAGGGGCATAGCTTCTACGACTACGATTCCAAATACGCGGATGGTGGATCAAAACACGTCATCCCTGCCAGAATTTCACCGAATCTTTACCAAAAGATACAAACATTAGCGCTAAGGGCGCATCAAGCTATCGGCTGCCGTGGCGTCAGTCGATCTGACTTCCGTTATGACGATCGCTTTTCCGAAGAGGGTGAGCTTGTCTGGTTGGAAATCAATACCCAACCGGGCATGACGCCTACCTCGCTGGTGCCCGAAATGGCCGCTCACGCCGGCTACTCTTTTGGCGAATTTCTCCGGTGGATGGTGGAGGACGCGTCTTGTTTGCGCTGACGGTCAAAAATATGAGGCGGTCCCGCCACCGCGTTCCGCTCGCGATCGACGATGTCGAAGATGCGTTCGTGCTGCCGCGTCCGCTGCGCCGCGTTGTGCGTTTCCTCGTGAGCCTCAGCTCCGGGCGTGTCAATATTCCGGCCCATACGGGTACGGTTTCCGCTCTCGCTCTTTTTGCTGCGACAGGCCTTTACGGCATGTCGATTGGTGGTCACACGCAGGATGTCGCCCAGGCGACGACATCGGCTGCCGGCTTCGCCATCGAAGATGTGAAGGTCTCCGGCAACGATCAGACTTCGGAAATCGAGATCCTGCAGCTTCTTGGTCTCGACGGCACGACGTCGCTGGTGGCGCTCGACGCCGACGCGGCTCGCCAGAAGATCGCAAGCCTGCCTTGGGTGCAGAGCGTCGAAGTCCGCAAGGTCTATCCGAAGGCGATCGAAGTGAAGCTCACGGAGCGCAAGGCTTATGCCATCTGGCAGCACGGCTCCGAACTTTCGCTGATCCAGAAGGACGGCAGCGTGATTGCGCCGCTGCGCGACAACAAATTCGCCAAGCTGCCGCTTTTCGTCGGTCGTGATGCGGAAACGGCCGCAGCGTCCATCGATGACGAGTTTGCCAACTGGCCTGACGTTCGTGGTCATGTGAAGGCATTCGTGCGCGTCGCCGGTCGTCGTTGGGATCTCTACCTCGACAATGGCGTGATCATCAAATTGCCGGAAGACAATATCGATGGTGCGCTCGCGCGGCTCACCAAGCTCGACAAGGACCAGAACCTTCTGCAGCGCGATATTGCTGCCGTCGACCTTCGTCTTGACGATCGTACCGCCATTGAATTGACCCCGGACGCAGCGCTTCGCCGCCAGGCGGCGTTGGATGCCAGAACCAAGGCTTTGAAGAAAGCAGGGCAGGATACATGAGCTTATTCAGTTCGTCCCATTTCGGTCTGCCGCGCCTGAAGCCGCTGTCCTCCAAGCGGTCGCACATCGTATCCGTCCTCGATATCGGCTCGACGAAGGTCGTCTGCATGATCGGCCGGCTGACGCCGCGCGAGGAAAGCCAGGTTCTCCCGAACCGCACGCATAATATCGAGATCATCGGCATCGGCCATCAGCGTTCGCGCGGCATCAAGACCGGTGTGATCGCCGATCTCGACGCACTGGAAAATGTCGTCCGTCTCTCCGTCGACGCCGCCGAACGCATGGCCGGCCTTACCGTCGACAGCCTGATCGTCAATGTTTCCGCCGGTCGTCTCGGCAGCGACATCTACACGGCCACCATCGATTTGGGCGGCCAGGAAGTCGAAGCAAACGATCTGAAGAAAGTGCTTGCCGCCGCTTGCCAGCAGTCGCTCCGTCAGGAACGCGCCGTGCTGCATTCGCTGGCTACGGGCTACTCGCTGGACGGCGAACGCGGCATCCGCGATCCTCTGGCGATGTTCGGCGATGCACTGGGCGTCGATATGCATGTGGTCACGGCGGAACGCGCGGCCCTTCGCAACCTCGAACTCTGCATCAACCGCGCGCATCTTTCGGTCGAGGGCATGGTGGCAACGCCTTATGCCAGCGGTCTCGCCGCTCTCGTCGACGACGAAGTCGAACTCGGCTGCGCCGCAATCGATATGGGTGGCGGCACGACGACGATCTCGGTCTTTGCCGAAGGCAAGCTGGTGCACACCGACGCCGTCAGTCTCGGCGGCCATCATGTCACCACCGACCTTGCACGCGGTCTTTCGACCCGCATCGAGGATGCCGAGCGGCTGAAGGTGGTTCATGCTTCGGCGCTCGCGAATTCTTCGGAAGAGCGCGAACTGATTTCCATCCCGCCGATCGGCGAGGATGAACGCGACCAGCCGACGCAGGTGCCGAAGGCGCTGGTGTCGCGCATCGTCAAGGCACGCATCGAAGAGACGCTGGAGCTGATCCGCGATCGCATTCAGCGCTCCGGCTTCAGCCCGATCGTCGGCAAGCGTGTCGTACTCACCGGCGGAGCCAGCCAGTTGACCGGTCTGCCGGATGTGGCGCGGCGCATTCTTGCCCGCAACGTCCGCATCGGCCGCCCGATGGGCGTATCCGGCTTGCCGACCGCGGCCAAGGGGCCCGCCTTTTCGACGGCGGTGGGACTGATGATCTATCCGCAGGTTGCGGACATGGAGACACATGCGGCGGGCAGCGGTCTGCTCTCGTCGCTTGGGGGTAACAACAGCCGTATCGGCCGCGTTGGCCAATGGCTGAAGGAGAGTTTTTGAGTGCCTGATCCCGGATCGCGGCAAGCGCTTTCCGGGCAGGGGTCAGGCAAGTGAAATATAGTGAATTGGCCGGCGTGGCGATGCGGCCATAAAGAGAAGGAACGGGTACCATGACTATCAAGCTGCATAAGCCAGATATCACCGAGCTGAAGCCGCGGATTACCGTGTTCGGTGTCGGTGGTGGTGGCGGCAATGCCGTCAACAACATGATCACGGCAGGCTTGCAGGGCGTCGATTTCGTCGTCGCCAATACGGATGCACAGGCTTTGACGATGACGAAGGCAGAGCGGATCATCCAGCTCGGCGTTAACGTGACCGAAGGCCTCGGCGCAGGTTCGCAGCCGGAAGTCGGCCGCGCGGCTGCTGAAGAGTGCATTGACGAGATCATCGATCACCTGAACGGTACCCACATGTGCTTCGTCACCGCCGGCATGGGCGGCGGCACCGGCACGGGTGCTGCGCCGGTCGTTGCACAGGCCGCCCGCAACAAGGGCATCCTGACCGTCGGCGTCGTCACCAAGCCGTTCCATTTCGAAGGCGGCCGCCGCATGCGGCTTGCCGAAATGGGCATCCAGGAACTGCAGAAGTCGGTCGACACGCTGATCGTCATTCCGAACCAGAACCTGTTCCGTATCGCCAACGACAAGACGACCTTTGCGGACGCGTTCTCGATGGCCGACCAGGTTCTCTATTCGGGCGTTGCCTGCATCACCGATCTGATGGTGAAGGAAGGTCTCATCAACCTCGACTTCGCCGACGTCCGTTCGGTCATGCGCGAAATGGGCCGCGCCATGATGGGCACCGGCGAGGCTTCGGGTCAGGGCCGCGCAATGCAGGCTGCTGAGGCCGCCATTGCCAACCCGCTGCTCGACGAAACCTCGATGAAGGGCGCGCAGGGCCTGCTGATCTCGATCACCGGCGGTCGTGACCTCACCCTGTTCGAAGTCGACGAAGCTGCGACCCGCATCCGCGAAGAAGTCGATCCGGACGCCAACATCATCTTGGGCGCCACCTTCGACGAATCGCTCGAAGGCATCATCCGCGTTTCCGTCGTCGCAACAGGCATCGATCGTGCGATGAACGAAGCGGCCGACAAGGCCATGGAATTCCGTCCGGTCGCAAAGCCGGCTGTCCGTCCCTCCGCGGCCGTTGCTCCGGCAGCGGCCGCAGCTCAGCCTGCCCATGTCGCGCAGGCACCTAAGGCCGTTGTCGATCCAATCGCGCAGACCATCCGTATGGCGGAAGCCGAAATGGAGCGCGAATTGGAAATCCATTCTGTCCGCCAGCAGCAGCCGGTCATGCAACAGCAGCCGGTCGCTCAGGAGGAAAGCTTCCGTCCCCAGAGCCGCATCTTCGCAGCACCTGAGGCACAGCCGGTACGTCAGGCTCCGGTTCAGCAGCAGCCGGCCCCGGTCATGCATCAGCAGCCTGTGATGCAGCAGCCGGCTCCCATGCAGATGCAGCAGCCGGTGCGCCAGGAGCCCATCATCCGTCAGGCTCCGGAGCAGGTCCGTATGCCGAAGGTCGAGGATTTCCCTCCGGTCGTTAAGGCCGAGATGGAACATCGTGCTCAGCCGGTCGCCGCTCAGGCTACTGAAGAGCGCGGTCCGATGGGCTTGCTGAAGCGAATCACCAACTCGCTCGGCCGCCGCGAAGAGGACGCAGCTTTCAACGACATGACGGCTTCGGCTCCGAATGCCGCTTCGCAGCAGCGCCGGCCGCTGTCGCCGGAAGCAAGCCTCTACGCACCGCGTCGTGGCCAGCTCGACGATCAGGGCCGTCAGGTTCCGCAGGCGCGCATGGCAAGCCAGGAAGACGACCAGCTTGAAATTCCGGCTTTCCTACGCCGGCAATCGAACTGATCCGGTATTAGGCATCCTTTTAATAGGATACTAACCATGTTTATCGAATCCGGGGCTTAACGGTCCCGGATTTCTTTATTTTCGGCCTCTCTTTAATTCTAAAATTACCTAGCAAATTCAATCGTCTGGTTTCGTAACAAAGCGAAAGAAACAGTGATTTGGAATGCGGTGCCCGCGCGCGTATTTAGGTAGCAAGCGAGTCAGCGGAATCGCATCCAGCAATCATTGCATGTGGATTTCGCAGAGTAGGTAACAGACTGAACCAGCGATGAGGGCAGGATCCAAAGATGACCGCCCGGTCTGGAACAGATAGACGAAGGCAGATTTTATATGGCAATCGGATTGCTAGGTTTTCAGACCACCATTGCAAGCCCTGTGACACTCTCGGGTATCGGCGTTCATTCTGGCGCCAATGTGTCGATTACGCTTTATCCAGCCGAGGCTGATACGGGTGTCATCTTCCAGCGCATGCATGACAATGGCGATGTGACGGAGCTGCGTGCCGTTTCTTCGCAGGTTGGCAATACCGATCTTTGCACAGTTCTCGGTTTCTCTCCGGCGCGTTCCGTCGCGACGGTCGAGCATGTCATGGCAGCGATCTATGCGATCGGCCTGGACAATGTCATCGTCGAAGCCTCCGGTGCGGAAATGCCGATCATGGACGGCAGCGCCTATCCTTTCATCGAAGCGATCGAGCAGGTCGGTATCGTCTCGCTCGGCGTCAAGCGCCGCTATATCCGCGTCACCAAGCCGGTGCGAATCGAGGCAGGCGGTTCCTGGTGCGAGTTCCGGCCCTATGACGGCACGCGCTTCGAAGTCGAGATCGATTTCGAATGCCCGCTGATCGGCCGACAGAAGTGGGAAGGCGATCTGACTGCCAAGACCTTCAAGTCCGAACTGTCGCGGGCGCGCACCTTCGGCTTCATGCGTGATGTCGAGCGTCTCTGGGCTTCGGGTCATGCTCTCGGCTCTTCTCTCGAAAATTCCGTCGTCATCTCCGACGACAACACGGTGATCAACGTCGAAGGCCTGCGCTACGCCAAGGACGAATTCGTCCGTCACAAGGCGTTGGATGCCGTTGGCGATCTGGCGCTGGCCGGTGCTCAGTTCATCGGCTGCTACCGCTCCTATCGCGGCGGCCATCGCATGAACGCCAATGCATTGAAGGCGCTGCTGAGCGATCCTTCGGCCTACGATGTCGTAGAGACTTCCGCACCGCGTCAGCGCGCACATAGCCGCGAATTCGTTGCCGTGAATGCTCCCGAATTCGCCCCCTGGTCTGCGTGACCTCCAGAAACCCAGGTGGCATAGTCGCCGCTCCCGAAAGGGGGCGGCTCTTTTTTTGACGGGAGATTCGTCAGTGGCGCTTTCAAAGCCGGCCAGAGGGTCGCGTTCGGGTAGCCAGGAAGCGAAATCTCTTGTCAATACAGCGGTTAAAGCCTGCCGTTGCGCAGTCTTTGCCACAAAAATGCGTTAATGCATCATCATTGCGTTGCCCTCATGGTGCTTTTGCGGCTAGAAACGCCAGCGAGAGAACGCCGTTTCCGCAACGACGGCTATTGGGACAAGTCATCCGATGGGTTTTGCAGGGTCTGAAAGCATGAAGATTACAGCACGGGCTTTGCTCGTATCGCTTCTCCTGGCCGGTACCGGTGCGGTGGTAACGGGTTGTAATACCGACAAGGATATCGACATCACCAAGCTTGGTGTCGAGAGCGATCCTCCGGAAACCCTCTACAATCAGGGTCTGGCCAATATCAAGGCCGGCAATATGACGGAAGCCGGCAAGAAGTTCGATGCCATCAACAAGCAGCAGCCCTTCTCCGAATGGGCGCGCAAAGCACTGGTGATGAGCACCTTCGTCAAATATCGCACCGGCCAATATGACGACGCCGTCCAGACGGGCAATAGCTACCTCAAGCAGTATCCCGGCTCCGAAGATGCTGACTACGTTCAGTATCTCGTCGGTTCGTCCTATGCCAAGCAGATCGTCGACGTGACGCAGGATCAGCGCGCCGCGCAGCAGACGATCGAAGCGATGAACAAGCTCGTCAGCAACTATCCGAACTCGCAATATGTCAGCGACGGGCAGGCGAAGATCCGCTTTGCCCGCGACCAGCTCGCCGGCAAGGAAATGCAGGTCGGCCGCTATTATCTTGAGCGCAAGGATTACCTTGCAGCCATCGCCCGCTTCCGTATCGTCGTTGAGCAATATCCGACGACGAACCAGATTGAAGAGGCGCTGGCACGCTTGGTCGAAGCCTATTACGCCATGGGCATCGTTCAGGAAGCGCAGACGGCAGCCGCCGTTCTCGGCCACAACTATCCGGACAGCCGCTGGTACGCAGATTCCTATAAGCTTCTGAGGACCAGTGGTGTCGAGCCCCGTGAAAACGAAGGCTCCTGGATTTCGAGAGCGGGTAAGAAACTTCTTCTTGGGACGTGAGATTGAGCGCACATGCTGGTCCAGCTTTCGATCCGCGATATCGTTCTGATCGAGCGGCTGGATCTTGCCTTCGAAACTGGGCTTTCGGTGCTAACCGGCGAGACGGGTGCGGGCAAATCCATTCTGCTTGACAGTCTCTCGCTGGCCCTCGGTGGGCGCGGCGATGGCGATCTCGTGCGTCATGGAGAGGATCGCGGTCAGGTGACGGCGGTCTTCGACGTCGGCATGCAGCATGCCGCCCGCAAGCTTTTACGCGAAAATGGCATCGACGATGACGGCGACCTGATTTTCCGCCGTATTCAGTCCGCGGACGGCCGTACCAAGGCTTTCGTCAACGACCAGCCACTCAGCGTCCAGTTGATGCGCCAGGCGGGGCAGCTTCTTGTTGAAATCCATGGACAGCACGACGACCGCGCCCTGGTCGATACCGACGCGCACCGCATGCTTCTCGACGCCTTCGCGGGCATTGCAGAGGAAACACAGGCTGTCGGGCGGCTCTATAAGATCTGGCGCGATACCGAGCGGACGCTGAAGAAGCAGCGGGAGCAGGTGGAAAAAGCTGCGCGCGAGGCCGATTATCTCCGGGCTTCGGTCGAGGAGCTGGAAAAGCTGTCGCCGCAGGACGGCGAAGAGGACGAGCTGGCGGATCGCCGCTCGCGGATGATGAAGGCGGAGCGCATCGCCGGCGACATCTCTGAAGCGTCCGAGTTCCTCAATGGCAATGCTTCGCCGGTGCCACACATCGCCTCGCTGGTACGGCGGTTGGAGCGCAAGAGCCATGAGGCGCCGGGCCTATTAGAAGACACCGTGGCGCTGCTCGACGCGGCGCTGGATCAGCTCTCCAATGCGCAGATGGAAGTGGAGGCGGCGCTCCGCAAGACTGAATATGATCCGAGGGAGCTGGAGCGCGTCGAGGAGCGGCTGTTTGCGCTGCGCGCTGCCTCGCGCAAATATTCCGTGCCGGTGACCGGCCTGCCGGCGCTGGCCGAAAAGATGGTCGCCGAACTCGCCGATCTGGATGCTGGCGAAGAGAGGCTGACACGGCTGGATGCCGAGCTGGCCGTTGCCAAGGCGGACTATGATGCTGCCGCGCGCAGCCTTTCCGACAAGCGTCATAACGCCGGCGAGGCGCTTGCCGACGCTGTCATGGCCGAGCTGCCGGCGCTCAAGCTGGAGCGGGCGCGCTTCATGGTGGAGATCACCACTAATGCCGACGAGGCGACAGCCGAAGGTATCGATGTCATTGAATTCCATGTGCAGACCAATCCGGGCACGCGGCCGGGACCGATCATGAAGGTGGCCTCGGGTGGCGAGCTTTCTCGTTTTCTGCTGGCGCTGAAGGTGGCGCTTGCCGATCGCGGTTCGGCGCCGACCTTGGTTTTCGACGAAATCGACACCGGTGTCGGCGGCGCGGTCGCCGATGCCATCGGTCAGCGGCTGAAGCGCCTTTCCGAGCGTGTGCAGGTGCTTTCCGTCACCCATGCTCCGCAGGTCGCGGCGCGCGCCGCAACGCATCTGCTGATCTCCAAGGGCCCGGTCTCGGACGGTTCCGAGAAGATCTCCACCCGCGTCGCCACCATGGCCCACAAAGACCGCACCGAGGAAATCGCCCGCATGCTCGCCGGCGCTTCGGTCACGGAGGAGGCGAGGGCGGCCGCCAAGCGGCTGTTGGCGGGCAATGGCTGATTGCTGCACAGATACCAGCGATGGCTATTTTCGGCCCGAAGCGGCCATCGTGAGATAGTCGGCTGGAGATTCCTTAGCCGATTAGGCCACCGCCGACACTATCCATACCGAGGCGACCAACGCTACGCTCGTCCCATTGCCAAGGCTACGGAGTCCTTCTCGTAACTTTGGCTCGGCCGCCGACTTTACGGCGGGATTTTCGCGGGCGATCTTTCCCAGCGGGCCAACGCTTAGAAGGACGCGCGTCATTGCATCCACGTCACCGCTTGTCACCGCTTCGTCGTAGGATGCGATCTCGATATTCTTGAATCCGGCAGAAGCAAGGACGTTGCGGACGTACGCAGCGTCGGAAAAACTGAACGGCGTTTCATCCGATGGCGATCGAAATCCCGCTGCAAGTAATGGAAACCTATCCAATTCGTTATCGCAGAAAGCGCGCCAACAGCAGAATGCGATCCTTCCATTGGGTTTCAGTAAGCGATGAAAATTCGAGAAGGCAAGGATTGGATCATCAAATGCCATCACGCCGAAACGAGAGAAAATCGCATCCGCACTGTTGGAGGGAAGCTCTAAAGCTTGGGCATCAGCGTTGATAAGCTGAACACACTTGAGGTGGCTCGTGCGTTGATTGGCGACACTCAGAAGCTCTTCCGCAATATCAACGCCGTAGATCAATCCTTCGTCACCGACCCGGTCCGCCAACTGTAAGATCGTCTGCCCTGTCCCGCAGCCAACATCGATCACCGTACTGGCTGGAGCGAGATGCAACTCTTTCATGGCTCTTAAACCGAGCGGAGAGAGCTGCCGATCAATAAGTTCGTATTCGCCAGCCCAGGCCTTGGCATGTAATTGCCGTGGGCTCAAACTATCGATGCTTGCCTCTGCCATGGACTGGTCCACCCAGTAATTCCGTTCGCGCCGAACCATAGACCAATCGATACGATGACAGCAATTGCCGCAAAGTTGCCTTAGACGCCACCGTCACGGTTGTTCACCTCTGCCGCCGAATTCCGGATTTTTCTCTTTGTATTTACGCGCCGCGGATGGAAAAACCGCTTCGCACTTTTCTTGGAAGTGCTCTAAAACATCTCCGAAATCGGGGAGTAGATTCATGAGCACCGAACAGACGCCCGTCGAGGATTTGACCGAAGAAGAAGCGGCCGCGGCGCTCGCCTATCTGGCAGCGGAGATTGCGCGCAATGACGCGCTCTATCATGGCCAGGACGCGCCTCGGATTTCAGATGCGGAATATGATGCGCTGAAGCGGCGCAATGATGCCATCGAGGCACGCTTCCCAGCGTTGGTTCGCGCCGACAGCCCGTCACGGCGGGTGGGTGCCGCGCCGTCGGAAACCTTTGCGCCTGTCGTGCATGCAAGGCCGATGCTCTCGCTCGACAACACCTTCTCGCAGGAAGACGTGCAGGATTTCGTCGCCGGCGTCTATCGTTTCCTTGGCCGGCTGCCCGATCAATCGATTGCCTTTACTGCCGAGCCGAAGATCGACGGGCTTTCCATGTCGATCCGCTATGAGAACGGCCGGATGGTGAGCGCGGCAACCCGCGGCGACGGCACGACCGGCGAAAACGTCACCGCCAATATCCGCACCATCAAGGAAATCCCGCAGACCTTGCCCGCCGGCGCGCCTGCGGTCGTGGAAGTGCGCGGCGAGGTCTATATGGCCAAGAGCGATTTCCTGGCGCTGAACGCGCAAATGGAAGCGGAGGGCAAGCAGACATATGTCAACCCGCGCAATACGGCGGCCGGCTCGCTGCGCCAGCTCGATGCGAAGGTGACGGCCAGCCGCAAGCTGAAATTCTTCGCCTATGCTTGGGGCGAGATGTCAGACATGCCGGCCGACACGCAGTTCGGTATGGTGCAGACATTCGGGAAATGGGGTTTTCCGGTCAATCCGCTGATGAAGCGGCTGAATTCGGTCGCCGACATCCTCGCGCATTATGATGAGATCGGCCTTCAGCGTCCGGATCTCGATTATGATATCGACGGCGTCGTCTATAAGGTCGACAGTCTGGAGTTGCAGGCTCGACTCGGTTTCCGGTCGCGCTCGCCGCGCTGGGCGACGGCACATAAGTTTCCGGCGGAGCAGGCATTCACCCGGCTGATGGGCATCGACATACAGGTGGGCCGCACGGGGGCACTGACGCCGGTCGCGCGGCTGGAGCCGATCACAGTCGGCGGCGTCGTGGTGACCAATGCGACGCTGCACAATGCCGATTACATCAAGGGCATCGGCAACAAGGGTGAGCCGATCCGCGATAGCCGCGACATCCGGGTTGGCGACATGGTGATCGTGCAGCGCGCCGGCGATGTCATTCCGCAGATCGTCGATGTCGTGCTGGAGAAGCGGGAAACGTCAAGCCTTCCTTACGAATTTCCCAAGGTGTGCCCGGTCTGCGGCAGCCATGCGGTGCGTGACATCAACGAGAAGACCGGTAAGGTCGATGCAGTAACGCGCTGCACAGGCGGCTTCATTTGCCGGGCGCAGGCAACGGAGCATTTGAAGCATTTCGTGTCACGCAATGCTTTCGATATCGAGGGCCTGGGTTCGAAGCAGATCGATTTCTTCTTTGAGAACGAGGATGCGGCGCTGCAGGTGCGCACCGCGCCTGACATCTTCACGCTGGAAAAGCGTCAGCAGTCTTCGCTTGCCAAGCTGGAGAATATCGATGGCTTCGGTAAGGTCAGCGTTTCCAAGCTCTATGCGGCGATCAACGAGCGGCGCGATATCGCTCTGCACCGCTTCATCTTCGCGCTCGGTATCCGCCATGTCGGCGAGACGACGGCGAAGCTCCTGGCGCGCTCCTATGGCAGCTATGAAGCCTTCGAGGTGGCAATGAAGGAGGCGGCGCCTCTTTCGGGAGACGCATGGAACGACCTCAACAATATCGAGGGCATCGGTGAGGTCGTGGCGCGCGCTATCGTCGAATTCTACAAGGAGCCGCGCAACATCGCCGTGATCTCGAAGCTGCTCGAAGAGGTGCGGCCGCAAGAGGCGGAACAACCGACCACATCGGGCAGCCCTGTTGTCGGCAAGACGGTGGTTTTCACCGGTTCACTCGAGAAATTTACCCGCGATGAAGCCAAGGCCAAGGCCGAGAGCCTCGGTGCCAAGGTTTCCGGCTCAGTTTCGAAAAAGACCGACATTGTCGTCGCCGGACCCGGTGCGGGATCGAAGCTCGACAAGGCACGGGAATTCAATGTGCAGGTCATGACCGAGGATGAGTGGCTGGCGCTGATTGGGGGCTAACGTGGTTTTGATTGCGAGGTTGATTTGTTCCCGTTTTGGGAATAATTGTTGTCAATGAATATCGTTGCAAAAACGACGCTTCGTAGATTTTGGGAGCGCCACCCGCAAGCGAGAGTTCCCCTTGCAACATGGTATTCGGTCGTCAGCAAAACCGAATGGAGCGGGCCGGCTGACATCAAAAAGATGTTTGGTGCTAACGTGGATTTTATCGGTGACAACCGCGTGATCTTCGATATTGCCGGCAACAAATACCGATTGGTTGTTCATATCGTCTACAAGCATAGGCGCGTGCTGATCAAATTTGTCGGCACTCATGCGGACTATGACAGAATTGATCCGGAGACAGTGTGATGAGGGATATCAAACCGATCAAGACAGATGCGGATCTTGAATGGGCTCTTGCGGAGATCGCTCCTTATTTCGACAATCCACCGGAGGATGGAACAGCGGAAGCGGATCGTTTCGACGTGCTGACGGATTTAATCGAAGCCTATGAAAACCGGCATTTCACGGTCGAAGATCCAGAACCGGTTGAGCTTCTGCGGGCATTCATGGAAATGACGGGTCGGAGTCAGTCTGATCTAGCTGAGCTTCTGGGCTCCCGCTCCCGTGCCTCGGAAATCCTTGGCCGGAAGCGGGCATTGACGCTTGATATGATTTTCAAACTTAAGGAAGAGTGGGGCATTCCCGCCGATTGCCTCGTGCGGCCCTATGCCTTGGTTGCATGAGTGTGAGGGCTACATCCTCACGCGCGCCATCGTGAATGCATCCACATATTCACCGTTGCGAAACGCAAAGGCTTTGAGCCGTCCCTCGGTTTCGAAACCGAATTTCTCGTAAAGCCGGATCGCCCGTCCATTGTCGACATAGACCGTCAGTTCCAAGCGTTTGATCGCCAGCCAATTGTCGGCGGCGTCGATGAGGGCGGTGAGCAACGCCGAGCCGATGCCCCGGCCGGTGAAATCGTCGTGGACGCCCATGCCGAGGTGGCCGGTGTGGATCTGCCGGCCGGAATGGCGGCGCAGGCCGGCATTGCCGACGACTTGCCCGTCGAGCACGGCGACGAGATTGATCGAGCCGGGTAGGGTTTTTTCCATCCACTGCCGGGTTTCTTCGATGCTCTGGAAGGGTAGGCGTAGTGTGCCGGCGCGATATCCGGGCAGATTGGCAATAAAGGCTACCGCTTCGGCATCGGACAGCCGTGCGGCGCGGATTTCCACTGTGCCCGGTTTTCGGGATCGTCGTTCGTCTGAATCTTGTTGTTCGGAATTCATGTGCTCTCCTTAAGGTTCAAGAGGAGAGCAGAGCCTTCAAACCCTGCTCGCCTCGGCAGGGTTGAAAGGGACCGCAATCAGCTCAACGCGACGCCGCTCCCGCTCGCCCTGCAAGGGGTGAGGTGGTGAGAGTATGCATCACGGTGGTGCGGTTTGCGATCATGGCAACAACTTCCGGTGCTTTGCGCGGAAGTCAATGGGTTGCCTTTAACAACCGATTTGCATGGTATTTCCCGCATACCGTGTCGACCACTCGCCTTAATGCGAAAGGATGAATTGAATTGGCGTCGCGCAGGCCGCTGAATACCATCAGGGGCATGATGTAAAAGGCGAATCCCTTTCGTCCGGTCCCGCGCAATATGGGTTAGTGGGCGCCGGGTTCAATGCGTTTGATACTTGTCAACGACGTCTCAATCATTCGCGGCGGTGCGACAAAGGTGGCGTTGCAATGCATTGATGCGAGCAGGCAAGCAGGGCTGAATTGCGCCATCCTGGTCGGCGATGACGGCGAAGGACTGAAGCCGCGCTTTGCCGGCATCCGCACGGTCGCGCTCGGCGAACGACCCCTTCGCGACGGGCCTACTTTCACCGATGTCTTCGAGAAGAATTACAACAAGCGTGCCTACGAGGCGCTGGACGGTCTGCTGAAGGAAACGGACGAGGAGACTGTCGTGCATGTGCACGGCTGGTCGCAAATTCTCTCGCCGTCGATCTTCTACGCACTCGCCAAACACAAGGCCAAGGTCATCATCACGGCGCATGATTTCTTCCTGACTTGTCCGAACGGAGGGCTGATCAATTTCCAGAGCGGAACGGTCTGCGATGTCCGCCCGCTGTCGGCAGGATGTCTGACGACCAATTGCGACAAGCGAAATTATCTCCACAAACTCTGGCGCTTCCGCCGCACGCTGACCCAACGCGGCGTCGGCGAGGAGTTCTGGAGCCGCGTCGGCATCGTGTTGGCGCATGAGAGCATGGAACCCTATTTGAATTCCGGCCCGTTGCAGCATTTTCTGACCTTGCGCACACCGACGGAGCCATTGACGCCAACGCCCGTGGAGGCTTGGCGCAATCACCGCACCGTCTTCTTGGGGCGTATGTGCTGGGAAAAGGGTGTTCGCACGCTCGCCGACGCATTGAACAAGACCGGGCGAACGGCGACGCTGATCGGCCGTGGACCGCTGCTCGACGAGATGCAGCGGGCGTTGCCGCATTGTTGGGTGCCGGGTTGGCTGGCCGACGAGGAGGTGACGACGCTGGCCGGGGAAGCGCGCGTCTTCATCATGCCGTCCCGCATGCCCGAACCCTACGGACTGGTGGCCGCCGAGGCGCTGATGTCCGGCATTCCCGTCATCGTCAGCAGCAATGCGCTGATAGCCGCCGAAGTAGAGCGGCACGGCGCGGGACTGGTCTTTAAAAGCGGCGATGCCGGCTCGCTGGCGGAACGCCTCGCGAGCACGGATGACGACAGACTGATGCAGAAATTATGCGAAGGCGCGTTAGCACTTGGCCAGCGGATTGCACCCAGCAAAGCAGAATGGGGTCGGCGCATGGTCGATATCTATACAGGCAGGAGCGGCTTCTTCGCTCATTGAAAAGGGGGCAATGACATGGCGCGGGCGTTGGTAACGGGGGGCTGTGGTTTTGTGGGGAGGCATCTGATCAAGCGGCTTTTGACCGAGGGGTTGGATGTTGTGTGCGTCGATCAATTGGTGGAAGGGACGGGGGCACGGCATCCCGATCTCTGGCAGCGCTTTCCTGGATCGCGCTTTACGTTTTTCGAGGAGGATTGTCGCACTTTCTTTCTCCGCCCTGCGGAACGTTTCGACTATGTTTTCCACCTTGCCGCGCTGGTCGGAGGCCGCGTGACGCTGGAGGCGCGCACGCTGGACGTTGCCGAGGATCTGGCGGTGGATACGGAATTGTGGAAATGGGCGGCACGCGCCAAGCCTGGCTGCGTCGTGTTCTTCAGCTCCAGTGCGGCCTATCCCGTCTCGCTGCAGACGGTCGCTAACCACCGGCTGCTTTCGGAAGATATGATTTCTTTCGAGGCCGCCATTGGCGTGCCGGATCTCAGCTATGGCTGGGCGAAACTGACCGGCGAATATCTGATGAAGCTCTATGTCGAACGCTACGGCCATCGGGCGGTCGCATATCGGCCGTTCAGCGGCTATGGCGAAGATCAGGATCTGGCCTATCCATTCCCGGCCATTTGTCGCCGCTTGCTTAACGAAAGAGGCGCGCCGGAAGTTTTCGTCTGGGGGTCGGGCCGGCAATGCCGGGACTTCATCCATATTGATGATTGCGTCGATTTCATCTGGCAAACCAAGGAACTATTGCCGGATGGCGCAAGCCTCAACCTTTCGACCGGCCTGGCTACCTCCTTTATGGAGCTGGCGGAGACCATTGCTCGGCAAATTGGCTGGAATCCTGTCGTGAACGGCCTCTGCGATCGCCCTGAAGGCGTCTTCTATCGCTGCGGCGATACGGCTCTGCAGCGTTCCTATGGGCTCGCGCCGCGCGTCAGCCTGGAGGAGGGAATTGCGCGAATGCTCAATCATCTGCGTATGGAGCAGGAGCAGTACGACATCGCTATCTGACGCGCGACCTCTCCTCTCACGCAGGTTTTCGCCGCGACATCAGTTCATGTCACTTGACATGCAACCAAATAGTTGCCTATAAGATCACCAATAGGCAACTAAATGGTTCCGTGTTTGCATGAACGACGATGCGGTTTTTCGAGCTTTGGCGGATGCAAGCCGGCGGCAATTGCTGGACCGACTGTATGAGCAGAATGGCCAGACGCTCGGCGAACTCTGCCAGGGCTTGGAGATGACGCGCCAAGCCGTGGCGAAACATCTTGCCATATTGGCAGAGGCGAACCTGGTATCCGCGCAGCGGCAGGGCCGGGAGAAGCTGCATTTTATCAATCCCGTTCCGATCAACCACATCGCCGAACGCTGGATCAACAAATTCGAGCGCCGCCAATTAAGCGCTCTTTCCGCCCTCAAGAAAGCGCTGGAGGGTGATAGCGGCGAGTAGCGGCCGCCAGATACCGTCACTAGGAAATCACCTTACAAGAGGAGAAATATCATGACCGGTAGCAGCTTTGTTTATGTGACCTTCATCCGCACCACACCCGACAAGCTTTGGTCAGCGCTGACGACGCCGGAGTTCATCAAGAAATACTGGTTCAACATCCAGCATGAGACCGATTGGAAGGTCGGTTCGCCATGGAAGATGGTCTATCCGGACGGTCGTATCACGGACACCGGCGAGATCGCGGAGTTCGATCCGCCGAAGCGGCTCGCCATCAAATGGCGCAACGAATTCATGCCTGAACTGAAGGCGGAAGGCTGGTCGCGTTGCGTCATGGATATCGAGCAGGTGGAGGATGTGGTGAAGCTCACCGTCACCCACACGATGGAGCTGGAAAATGCGAAGTTCATCGGTGCCGTATCCGGCGGCTGGCCGAAAATCCTCTCCAACCTCAAATCGCTCCTGGAGACAGGCGAGGTCGTGTTGAAGGAAATCAGATGAGCGACAGCAGGGGCGCTTACGGAGCGCCCCGGCCTCCCTTGCATCCCCCGATCGCCACCTTACCTTAGCGGGGCCGCGGCTCGATCGGCGGCGATGTTGGAGGGTGCTCGATGACGTCACTGAAATTGCATGCCGCTATTGCCGCGTCGTTCCTGGCGCTGGCGCCTGTTTCCGCTTCGGCTGAGATTGTCGGCAAGGTTGGGGTGGATTGGACCGGCAACGACATTCTGGTCGATGCCGTACCGGATCCGGAAGTATCCGGCGTAACCTGCCACGTCACCTATTTCGACCGGAGCGTCATCGACCGGCTGAGGAACGGCAATTGGTTCGAAGACCCTTCCAACAACTCCATTGCCTGCCGTCAGACGGGGCCGATCGAGATCGGCAATATCAGCCTGTCGGAGGGTGGCGAAGAGGTGTTTCGCGCCGGCTTGTCGCTGATTTGGAAGAAGCTGGTGGTCGACCGAATCTACGACAAGAAGAACGACACGCTGGTCTATCTCATCCATTCACGCGAATTGACCGATGGTTCGGCGAAAATGGCAATTTCGACCATTCCGTTGTTCGGCCAGAATGTTACCTGGAAGAATGGCAAACCCAAATAAGATTACCGGGATACCGCATTGAGAACCGTCAAGGGGTTTGTACCAAAAAAAGTCCTGCTCTTTGGTTACTGAATGCCTCTCGGTCGCTTTCGGATTGCGCCATTTTGGTGCAGTTCTAGGGCGAACGTGGAAGTGCCACTTCCATCTGTTCACGGCCTGCGCGACCGGCGCACCGGCAACACCCCTGCCGACGACGGTCCTTCAAACACAATCGCCCTGGAGCGCTTGCTCCAGGGCGATTTTCGTTTGCGATGCTGTCTGGAAATCAAGCCGCTTGCGCGAGCTCGTCCGCAATCACCGTGTCGAGGTTCAGGAAGCAGACCATGGTCTTCTCCAGCGCGACGATGCCGCGGCAGAAGGCGCGCTGCGCTTCCGGAATGATTTCCGGCGGCGGCTGCAGATCTTCGCTCTTGATGCTCATCATATCGGAGACCTGTTCGACCAGCAGGCCGACGAGCTTGCCGGCGATATCGGTGACGATGATGGCGGAGCGTTCGGACGGCTCGGTCATCTTCATGCCGAGGCGGCAGGCCATATCGATGACCGGGATCACCGCGCCACGCAAATTGATGAGGCCAAGCACGTAGGGCGGCGTGTGCGGCATCGGCGTCACCGGCGCCCAGCCGCGGATTTCGCGGATGGCCATGATGTCAATGCAGAATTCCTGATCGCCGAGGTGGAAGGAGACGATCTCCAGATAGGCGCCCGATTGTTTGATAGCATTCGTCATGGTCAAGGACTTCCCGTTTGGCGCCGGCGGCAGGCGGCGGTAGCGATTGAAAAAGGATCGGCTGGAGCGGCTGATGGCTGCGACAGCATCCGGTGGCTTTGGCGCTTAAAACGCGCTTCGCTCTCCGGCGGGCGTCATGCCCTTCTGGAAGAAAATCGATTTGCCGCATATTCGGCGGCCGGCGAGTCGGACTTCGCCCCTTTGTATTTTGATGTTCGCGCGGAGTGGTTAGAATTGCTTTAACGCGACGATGGATTCCGCATCTTTGCGCCCGGACCGGGGCATTCACCTTACTCAGCAGCCCCCAAAAACATCTTCTTGAATTGCGTCCTCCACTTCAACCCGCTAAACCCTTGAAATAATCGCCTGCGCGGCCCGCTTATCGAGCCTCGGCCGGCGTGGTGAGGAAAAGCAGCGATGAAGAGCGTGCGGATTGTTGTCTGGATAGCCGTGGTGATCGTGGCCGGGCTGTTGGGTTGGTTGAGCTTCGGCGTTACCAAGTCGCCAGAAGCTGCCAGCGAGGGACCATACGGCGTGCCGTTCACGCTGGTTGCGCAGAATGGCCAGCCGGTCAGCGAGCAGGCGTTTCGTGGAAAGCCGACGGCGCTTTTCTTCGGCTATACGCATTGTCCCGATGTCTGCCCGACGACCTTGTTCGAGCTGAACGGCTGGATGCAGAAGGTCGATCCCGACGGGACGAAGCTCAACGCCTATTTCGTGACCGTCGATCCGGCACGCGATACGCCCGCGATCATAAAGGAATATGTCTCCAACGTTTCCAGCCGTATCACCGGCATTTCGGGTGACCCCGACAAGGTGATGGATATGGTCAAGGGCTTCAGGGTCTATGCCAAGAAGGTGCCGCTCGACGAAAAAGATCCGAACGGCGACTACACCATGGATCATACCGCCTCGGTCTTCCTGCTCGATTCCGCCGGCCGCTTTGCCGGCACAATCGCCTATCAGGAAGACCCGGATGTAGCGGTCAAGAAGTTGCAAAACCTGATCAAGAAGGGCTAGGGAGTACCGATGGCGGACGGAGCCGGAGGAGAGAGGAAATCCAGATCCGTCCTGATCGCGGGTGCCGGTCCGGCTGGCTTGACTGCAGCCCTGGAGCTTGCCCGCCGTGGTTTCATTCCGCGTATCGTCGATGACGGCCAAGGGCCTGCGCCTTTGGAAGAGAGCCGGGCTCTCGGCATCAATGCCCGCACATTGACGCTGCTCTCGCCTTCCGGCGTTACCGAGCGCATCCTTGCGGCCGCTCAACCCATTGCACATTTCCGTATCCGCTCTGGAACCAAGGTCCTTGCCGATGTCGACACGCGACGGATGCCGGGACGCTTCGGCGCGATTCATGGCCTGGCGCAAGGCGTGACCGAGCGGTTGCTGATCGAGGCGCTCGCGGCCCACGGCATTGCACCGGAGTGGCAGACCGCGATCCTGGTGGAAACCATCGCCGATGTTAACAGGCCGGAGGTGATGCTGCGGCGCGCGGACGGGGCCACGGAGACGGTTCGTCCCGATATACTGATCGGCGCCGATGGCGCCCACTCGGCCGTTCGCAAAGCGCTTGGCGCCGGTTTTCCCGGTGAGGCGCTGGAGGCTTATTTCTATCTCGCCGATTTTCGGTATGCGAGACCGGTGGACACGCATTTCGCCGAGATCACGCTTTGCGATCCCGGCATGGTCGGGCGTTTGCCCGTGTCCTCCGATGTACTGCGCTACATCTCGACATTGGAGGATTTCGAAAGCCGCATTGTTCATCCCGATGCGGTTGTCGAAAAGACCTGGGTCTCGCAGTTCCGTATCAATTTCCGCCATGTCGAGCCGATGGCCAGGGGTAACGTGTTTCTGGCGGGCGATGCGGCGCATATTCATTCCCCGGCTGGTGCGCGCGGCATGAATCTCGGCATAGAGGATGCCTGCTGGCTTGCCTGGCTCATTGCGGAAGGCCGCGAAGAGGAGTATTCGGCGCTCAGAATTCCAGCCGTGAAACGGGTGCTGAAGCAGACCTATGGCCTGACCCGCCTAATCACCATGAAAAATCCGCTGGCGATTGCTGCACGCAATCTGTTCGCGCCGCTGCTTCTGCGTTTCGGACCGGTGCGGCACGAGCTGCTTCACAATATCGCTGGCTATGGCACGCCGAAGCCGCCCTGGATCGACTGGGCCGAATAAGAGCAAGAGAGAACGAAGACTTGAGTGAAATCCGCCTGTACGTAACGACGACCGAGAAAAAGGCCGAACAGATTCTCGATCTGATGACGCCGATGTTCGAAGACGAAGAATTGCCGATCGCCACCACCGAGATCGATGAGAAGAAGGATATCTGGGAAGCTTCGATCTATCTCTATGCAGACGACGAAGAGGACGTGCACGCCCGATTTGCAGGCGTGTTGAAGCCAGCTTTTCCGGAACTCGTCATCCAAAGGGAAGTCATTCCCGATGTCGATTGGATCGCAAAGTCGCTGGAGGGGCTTAAGCCGGTTCGGGCAGGGCGCTTCCTGGTGCATGGCTCGCATGATCGCGACAAGGTGAAGCCCAGCGATATCGCCATCGAGATCGATGCCGGCCAAGCCTTCGGCACGGGCCATCACGGTACGACGGCGGGTTGCCTGGAGACGATCGAAAAAGTGCTCGCCAGCCGCCGGGTGCGCAACGCGCTCGATCTCGGCACGGGTAGCGGCGTCCTGGCGATCGGCGTGCGCAAGTTGCGCAATATTCCGGTTCTCGCCACCGATATCGATCCGGTTGCGGTTCGTGTTGCCCGTGAAAATGTTCGCGGCAACGGCATAGCCTCCGGTATCGCGCTGGAGACGGCGCCCGGCTTTCATTCCACGGCCTTTTCCCGCCACGGGCCTTTCGACCTGATCATCGCCAATATTCTTGCTCGGCCGCTGATCAAAATGGCGCCGCAACTGGTTGCCCATCTCGCGCCCGGCGGTTCGGTGATTCTTTCCGGCATCCTCGCCCAGCAGCGTTGGAAGGTGCTGGCCGCCTATAACGGTGTAAGGATGCGCCATGTGCGCACCATCTGGCGCAATGGCTGGGTCACCATCCATCTCGACCGGCCTTAAAATCCTTCGCCGCTTACCCTAACCCTCTCCCCGCACGCGGGGAGAGCAGACCTTATTGTGGGAGACCTAAAACGCAAAAGGCGGTGCCGAAGCACCGCCCTGCAGACCGGTATCTGACCGATCCTGCCCGCGAGCGTGTGGAGGAGTGCTCAAGCGGGCTCTACCGTTCAGGTCGCAATCCGGGGAGGGAGGAGGAGTTCCGGACCGCGATCCAATACGAACGCGTAGTCTTGTAACTGTTAGTGGCGACCGCCACGGTTTGCGCCGATTGCCTTCGACGTTTCGACTTCGAGCTGACGAAGCGCGCCGATGGAGTGACGTACGGTGCGACGCTCGCCTGCCAGCGCCGGGCTAACATATACGGAGCGAGAGATAGGCATTTTCATAGTCCTTTTTGAGTGGGTTCGTCGTGAACCCCGTTTGATGCGCTCCATATAGCGACTCGCCTTTTTGCGTGGCAGGGGGCATGCTTCATGGGAGCTATGCAGTTGATGCATAATTCGCGTCGTGATGATGTCACAATTCAACCTGCCTGCTCACGAAATGGGCGAATTCGTTAACGTCCGATTCTCTTACCTTGAGGGCGTCGGTCGGAGTTCTCTTCGGATCAATAGTGCGCAATCGGGCCTGAAAATCGTTTCACACTTCTCGGGCTCATGCTCTAACATGCTGTCGCCGCTCAGTTTCGCGGATTCTCGGGTCATATTCGGATTAAGCCATGTTCCAGTCTTTCGACGTCACTTCCACCCCGCAATTCGGCCGCGAGCGCGTCACCGGTCTGCGGGCCGCCTTCAGCGATCTCGGCATTGACGGCTTCCTCGTACCCCGTGCCGATGAGTATCAGGGCGAGTATGTGCCCAAGTGCTCGGAGCGTCTGGCCTGGTTGACCGGATTCACTGGCTCTGCGGGTGTTGCGCTTGTGACACAGTCGCAGGCCGTGGTTTTCGTCGATGGCCGCTATGTGACGCAGCTTGCCGAGCAGGTGGACGGATCGGTCTTTACCGGTGGCGATCTGGTCGACGAGCCGCCGCATGTCTGGCTGCCGCGCCATGCGCCCAAGGGCTTCAGGCTCGGCATCGATCCGTGGCTGCACACCGGCGCGGAGGTGCGGCGGCTGGAAAAGGCACTGGCGGAAATCGGAGGCAAGCTTGTCTTCCTGCCGCATAATCCGCTCGACAAGCTCTGGAGCGACCGGCCGGCCGAACCGCTGGGCGCCGTCATCATTCAGGATATTGCGCAGGCTGGTGTTCTCGCCAAGGACAAGCTGGCAGCCATCGCGGCCGATCTGAAGGCCAAGAAGCTCAAGGCCGCGCTGATCACCGATCCGTCTTCGGTCGCCTGGATCTTCAATATTCGCGGCAACGATGTGCCGCACACGCCGCATCCTCTGGCCCGCGCCATCATCTATGCCGAGGGCGAAGCGGAGCTCGTCCTTGACAAGCGCAAGACCAAGGTCGAGGCGGAGGCCTATCTAGCGCAGATCTGCAGACAATTGCCGCCTTCCGATCTCGCCAAGCAACTGGCTACCGCCTCCGCAAATGGCGGGCGCATTCTCGTCGATCCCGATCTCGCTTCCTATGCGCTGACCGACCTCATCCGTCGCGAGGGCGGAGAGGTGGTGGAGGGCACCGATCCGGCCCGGCTGCCGCGGGCGCGCAAGAATGCCGCCGAAATCAACGGCTCGGCCGCTGCCCATCTGCAGGACGGCGCAGCTATGGTCGAATTCCTCTATTGGCTGGAGACCAGTAAGCCAGGCACGATCACGGAAATCGCCGCTGCCGAACGGCTGGAGGCAAGCCGCGTGCGCGTCGGTCAGAGCATGCAGAACCCGCTCAAGGATATCTCCTTCGATACCATCGCTGGCGCAGGTGAACATGCGGCGATCATGCACTATCGCGTCACGACGGCGAGCGATCGGCTGATCCAGGCCGGCGAGCTGTTTTTGATCGATTCCGGTGCTCAATATATCAACGGCACGACCGACATTACCCGCACCGTGGGCATCGGTGCTGTTTCCGAGGAGCAGAAGCGCCTGTTCACGCTGGTGTTGAAGGGCATGATCGCCATCAGCACGGCGCGCTTCCCCAAGGGCTCGCGCGGTTGCGATCTCGATCCGCTGGCACGTATCGCGCTCTGGAAATCCGGTGTGGATTTTGCCCATGGCACCGGCCATGGCGTCGGCTCGTATCTTTCGGTACATGAGGGCCCGCAGCGCATCTCGCGGCTATCGACGCAGGAGCTGCTGCCCGGCATGATCCTGTCGAACGAGCCGGGCTATTACCGCCCAGGCCATTTCGGCATCCGCATCGAGAATCTGATCTACATTCGCGATGCGGAGGAGATTGAAGGTGGCGACATGCCGATGCTCGGCTTTGAAACGCTGACTTTCTGCCCGATCGACCGTAGCCTCGTCCTGCCGGAACTGCTGACCCGCGACGAATTACAATGGCTGAACGATTATCACGTCAGAACCCGCGAAGCGCTGATGCCGCTGATCCACGACAAGGAGATCCGTGCTTGGCTGGAAAATGCGACCCTGGAACTCAGTCGCTGAGGAGTGGCCTATTCTGCCCGTAAAGGGCAGGATAGGCATCGCTTTCCTTCGGGCTAGATGCCGAGGAAATGTCTCCAGACCATCACGACCACCCAGCCGGCGATGAGCATGAATGTCGGCGAGAAGCGCAAGCCCACCAATAGCGCCACGGCCATCGCCACCTTCGTATCCCAGCCGCCGATGAAAAAGGCGGGTGCGACGAGCGTGGTGAGGACGGCGGCCGGTACCGCGTTCAGCGCGGCCTCGACGCGGGGAGGGATGCGGGTCATCTTGGTAATGAGGATGTAGCCGCCGATGCGCGTGAGGAAGGTGACGACAGCGGCAGCGAAAATCAGCAGGACCATGTGCGGATTGAAATCGGTCATGGTCAGACCTCGTGATTTTCGGTGGCGAGGTCGGGCTTGCGGTTCGATCTGAGCGGCGGCAGCATGGCGGCGAGGGCAACGCCTGCAAAGGCGCCGATGCTGACATGCCAGGGCGAACCGACATAGCGATAGGCAATGGCCGAGGCGGCGGTGCTGGCGATAACCACGGGCAGGAAATTGTCGCGTTTGCGGAAGCCGATGACGATGCCGAGGAAATAGATTGGCAGTAAAATATCGAGGCCGATCGTCTTGGGATCGCCGACCAGGCTGCCAAGCATGCCGCCGACGAGGCTGATCACCACCCAGGGAACGTAGATCATCGCTGCGAAACCGAAGTACCAGGCAAAGGTGACCGGCTTGCCGCTTTCGGCGCGCTTGATGGTTTCGGCAAATTGCGGATCGACCAGCAGGAAGAAAGTGAAGAATTTTTCGACGGGCGAGAAGCGCCTGATGTAACGGGCGATCGCGGCCGAATAGAGCACATGACGGAAATTGACCGCCAGGATCGACAGAACGATCAGCCACGCCTGGACATTATGGCCGAATAGCTCAATGCCCACCATCTGGCTGGCGCCGGCATAGACGGTGCCGCTCATCAGGGTGAGTTCGCCGAGCGACATGCCCTGGTCGCTCGCCAGAGCACCGAACAATGCGCCGAAGGGCGCCGCCGCGAGGCCGATGGGGATGCCCGCTTTCAAGCCTTCAAAAAAATCCCCGCGACTCATGGCCCGCTCTGTCCTTTATGGAAAACTGATGGAGCTGTAAGCTGCGGGCGGAGTGTCGGCAATTCAATTTCCTTGATAGGACAATTGATTTCGTTGATCTAGCCGATTGGATTTGCTCGTAAAACACCGGGGTATCATAGATGAAAGAGATTGCCTTTCCGAAAGAGGAAAAAGCCGCGATCGTCGCCCGCCTTCAGCAATATTTCTCCGATGAACTCGACCAGACGCTCGGCGCGCTGCCGGCGGAATTCCTGCTCGATTTCTTCACGACCGAAATCGGGCCGCATTTCTACAATCAGGGCCTGCGCGACGCCCATGCGGCGCTGATGACGAAGATGGAGGATTTTGGCGAGGCGATCTATTTGCTGGAAAGAGAAGCAGTAAGCCATTCGCAACCGGGGAGGCGGTGACTTAGCGCAGTGCGCTGCCCTCGACCATCCTCATCAAACTCTCGACCTCATCGGGAACGCCCTCGGACAATCGGGCTGCTGCAACATAAGGAAGCCAGATGAGAATGGCCGCACGGCTCCCGCCGCTTATACCCGCATAGGCATCGACATAAGCTGCGGCCAGGTCGCGATCATAGTGATGTATGAGAACGTAGCTTCGGCAGACATCTGCAAATGGGTCTCCGCTGCAGGCGTCAAGCCAATCGACCGTACCTGCGCGCTCAAGAGATCCAAGCACATTCCAAGGGTGAAAGTCTCCGTGACAAAGCCTGTCGCCATCTGGCATGCGACGAAGCCCGGACAAGAGATGCTGCCGTTGGATCTCCTGCAACTGCGCCGCTCGCTCAATATTGTGAGACAAGCGCGATTTCAGACTTGGAAGTCTGACGCCGCTATGCTCGTGGATTTTGCAATGTATGGCCGCCAGAGCATCCAGATAGGCTGGCGTCTTCAGCGGCCGCAGGGTGATTGCTTCGCCGAATGTCCCGCCTTCGGCTCGTGTCATGGTCAGGCCCCAGCGGCCTTCAATTTCGCCGACTTCCTGCACCCTCGGAGCGTTGACGCCCAGATCTTCGAGGATTGCGAGGATTGCCGCCTCTCGAAATGCTGACGCCTTGGATGAGGGCGTCTTGTATAGCTTTAGAACCAGCGTGCCGCTCTCATAGACTTCCGCCTCTTTGCCAGCACCAAGGAGGTTTCCACGTTCCACACCGATCATTGAACTGGCCTCGTTTCGATTGTCGCCTCGTAGGCGTTCTATCGGAAGAGCTGGGAACAATGGACGACAAGTAGCGTGTCCCGCTACTTTTTCACCTGGAACGTATGTTCCGGACCCGGAAACGTCCTTGCCTTCACTTCCTCTGCATAGGCTTCTGCCGCCTTGGAAATGGTCGGCGCCAGCTCGGCAAAATGCTTCACGAAGCGCGGCTTGAAATCGCTGAAAAGGCCGAACATATCGTCCGATACTAGAATCTGGCCATCGCAGGCCGGCGACGCGCCGATGCCGACGGTCGGGATATCGATCGAGGCGGTGATTTCACGGGCGAGGGGCTCCACAGTGCCCTCGACGAGAAGCGCAAAGGCGCCGGCTTGCGCAATCACCTTGGCATCGCGCCGGATTTTGTCAGCTTCTTCGTCGGAGCGGCCGAGCGAGCGATAGCCGCCGCTCGTATTGACCTTTTGCGGCATTAGGCCGACATGGCCGAAGACCGGAACGCCGCGGCTGGTCAGGAATGCGACCGTCTCGGCCATCTCCTCGCCACCCTCCAGCTTGACGCCGTTGCAGCCTGTTTCTTTCAAAATGCGTGCCGAATTGCGAAAAGCCTGTTCCTTCGATTCCTGATAAGAGCCGAAAGGCAGGTCGACGATAACACAGGCCTTTTGAGCGCCGCGCATGACGCCTTGGCCATGGGCGATCATCATCTCCAGCGTAACCCCGACCGTCGTTTCCATGCCGTAAAGGACCATGCCGAGGGAATCGCCGACCAGAAGCAGGTCGCAATGCGGGTCGAGAAGCCGGGCGATCGGTGTCGTGTAGGCCGTGAGGCTGACGATCGGGCGCGTGCCCTTCATCGCCTCGATCTGGGTGGGTGTGGTACGCTTTGTCTGTCCGATCGTGCTCATCTCAGGCGGCCTTGTCGCTGACGGCCTGCTTGAGGCCAATGACGCGGTTGTCGAGCAGGCGGGTAGCGCCGATGCGGACGAAGAGGGCAACGAGGATAGGCTGTCCCTGCAGTCTCGTCAGCGGCTCCAGGGTTTCGGGATGGCAAACAGCAGCGACTTCGGGTGTCGCCAGCGGCTCGTTGGCGATGAAGGCGCGCAGTGCCGCCTCGAAAGCGGCTGGATCGTCGGCACCTTCTGCGTAGAGCCGCTCGGCCTCGGCCAATGCTTTCGGCACGATGACCGCGGCGGCGCGTTCTTTCTTCGAGAGATAGACGTTGCGCGAAGACAGCGCCAAGCCATCGGCATCGCGCACGGTCGGTACCGGCACGACGCGGACCGGCTGGGCCAGATCGTCCACCATGCGGCGGATGATCACCACCTGCTGATAGTCTTTCTCGCCGAAGTAAGCGCTATCGGGTTGGACGATGTTGAAAAGCTTGGTGACGACCGTGGCAACGCCGGAGAAATGGCCCGGGCGAACCGCGCCCTCCAATTCCATCCCGAGCTTCGGCACATCGACCAGCGTTTCCATCCGTCGCGGATACATATCAGCCACGGTTGGAGCGAAGAGGAAATGGACCTTGCCATCGCGCAGCATGGTGCTGTCGCGCTCAAGATCGCGCGGATATTTTGTAAGATCCTCGTTGGCGCCGAATTGCAGCGGATTGACGAAGATCGACACGACAACAATGTCGTTTTCGGCCCTGGCGCGGGCAACCAGTTCCATGTGGCCGGCGTGCAGATAGCCCATGGTCGGCACCAGGCCGATGCTTTTTCCGGCTTTGCGATAAGCGGAAAGGCGCTCGCGCAATGCGGCTATTGTGCTGATGGTTTCCATGCTGACACTCCTCCACGGACCGGCGCCGCCCAACGCCCTTCCGTCTCCCCTTTGATTTCGCGGGTTCTTCTAACGTGTGCGGTGCAAAAAGGCAATTCACGGGAGGCCCCTGCGGCCCAAGTCCATTATATGTTGCGCATATAGCTTAGCGCTTTTCTCAGCTTTTTGCTGTTAGCTGCCGGCATGGCAAAGATCATAGCATTGGCGGCATATTTTTATCAGGCGGCGGTGGCTTTCGGGCTGCTGATCGCGGTCGCGCATTTGCTGTCGCCGGCGGATTATGCCGCCTATTCGTTGTTCATTTCCATCAGCCAGTTCGCGGCGATCTTCTGTTTCGAATGGGTGCGTTTCGCCTGCAGCCGTTTCTATCCGGGCCAGGCGCCGGGTAGCGAGGCAGCGGAGCGTACGGCTTTAACCGTCGAATTTGCCGCTTGCTCCGTGATCTGCATCCTGGCTGCCCTTGCATCGACCTTCTTCGCAGTACCGAAGGAGATCGCGGTGCTTGGCGGTCTGGTGGCGATCTTTCAGGGTGGCAGCGACCTGCATCTGACTATGCTGCGTTTCCGCCAGGAGTTTCGCGCTTTTTCGCGGCTGCAGGGTTCGCGGGCCACCATTCTGGCGGTTGGCACGCTGGCTGGCGCGGCGATCATGCCGAGTTTTGCCTATGCGGTCGCCGGCCTGCTCGCAGGTTACGTCGCCTATAGCGGACTAGCAATGTTCCTGACCCGCAACAGCCTGAGAGAGGCAGCGGATCTCCAACTGCCGCTGATGCGAAAGCATTTTGTCTATGGCAGCGTTGCGGCCGGTGCCTCGGTTATCGGGCTTTTGGCGCCGCTTGGGTTGAAATCGATCCTGACGGCGGCTTTGGGCGCGGGCGGTGCGGCGGGGGCGCTGCTGGCGCTTGACTTGCTGCAGCGGCCTTTCGTGCTCATCGTCTCGGCTCTGCAGGCCATCCAATATCCCGATGTGGTCGCAACCTACGACCGCGAGGGCGCAACAGTGGCGTTCCGGCGGCAGCTCGGCGGCTACTATTCGCTGCTCACGGGTTTCACCTTGATGACGGCGGCGGGGATCTTTGCCCTGCTGCAGCCGGTCGGTCATTTCGTCATCGCTCTGAGCCTGCGCGATGGCTTTCTTCACGCGGCGCCATTGGTCACCGGCCTGTCAGTCTGCCGGGCTTTGACGCTCAACATGCTGCCAACGCCGGCGCATCTGCGCCATCGGCTGCTGGCGATCTTTCTGCTGGCCGTGGTGGATTGCGTGTTGCTCAACGTCGGCGCACTCGCGGGCGGTTATCTCGTTTCCTTCAGTGACGGCGCGCTGATGGCCGGAGCGATGATCGGGGCTCTGATCGCGATGGTGATCGGCGTGAAAGTGCTGATGGCGCTGCCCTTCGATTTTGTTTGGCAGCCGGTCGTGCTTTCAGCAGTCGGGCTCGCCGTGCCGGTGCTGGCAACAGCCGGCTTCGACTATTCGCTGTGGATTTCAGTCGGCGCCGGAATGGCCGGCGGGGCGGCCTTTTGTCTGCTTGGCCTTTACAGCTATTTCGTCAAGATGTTCCGCCGGCAGGCCGTGTCGTAACTAAAGATCTTCCAGCATGGACAGCACGCGGTCGGCGCTGCGGTCCCAGGAGAAACGGGCGACATTCTCGCGGCCCCTTTGCCGCAGGTCTTCACGCAATGCTTCGTCGCCAGCGATCCGGCGCATGGCCGCAACCAGCTCATCCTGTTGCGTTGGATCGAAATAGAGTGCGGCGGTGCCGGAGGCTTCGCGTACTGCGGGGATATCGGCGGCGAGCACCGGGCAGCCCTGCGTCATCGCCTCCAGTGGCGGAATGCCGAAACCTTCATAGAGGCTTGGGAAGACGAAAGCGGTGGCATGGCGTTCGAGAGCGGCGACTTCCGCATCGCTCAGGCGGCCGGGAAAGAGCATGTGATCGTTCGATTCGGGGCCATCCGATTTGAACACGGTCGGCGCGGTGCCGCCGACGACCACCAGCTTCTGATCGGGATCGCGCAGAGCTTCGAAGGCGCGGATGGCGAAATCGAGGTTCTTGTTCGGCTTCATCGTCCCGACCAGCAGGAAGAAGCCGTTCGTTTTAAGGCCCAGGCGCCGGATGATCGACTCGTCCGGCTCGATGGCGGCGAAATGATCGACGGCATTGTAGACGACATCGATGCCGTCGGTAGGAACATGGAAGACGGAGGCCAATTCCTTGCGCGAGAATTCCGACACGGTGCCGATCTTTGCGGTGCGGGTTAGAACCGAGCCGAGCGCGCCGTGCAGCAGGCGATAGCTGCGCTTGAAGGATTGGGGATGACGGAAGATCGTGACGTCATGGATGACCACGGCCTGGCGGCGATGCAACAGCGGGCCGCTGCCGCCGAAGCCGATCAGCCGGCCGCCGCGGGAACGGGCGAGCAGCGCCGTCTGCTCCCAGACATGGCCGGGACCGGAGCTGAAGGCGTCGACCGAGATGGCCGAGAGCCCGATATCGACGGGCGTATCGCGCGGCACGGCGAGCCGCCAGTTGATGCCCTTCAGCGCCGCCGGAACGGCGCCGGAGGCGATCTTGCGATCCAGCGCCAGTGTCAGCTCGCGGGCGAAACGTTGCACGCCCGACAAAGGCTGGCTGAGGAAACGACCGTTGATGGTGATCGACTGCACGCGAAATGTCCCAATATCTTCAATACCGGGAATAGTTTGCGCTATTTTCTTTAGGGAAGGTTTAGCTCGATAGGAGGAATTTTAGGCAAGCGCTTCTTTGCTGTCGATGATGGCAACGCCGCGTGTCCGCATTTCGTCGATCGCAGCCTCAACGCCGGCAGGATCGATGCCACGGCTAGCATCCTCGATGAAGCGGACCTTTACACCCGGCAGCATTTCAACGGCGTCCAGAGCCGAGAATTTCACGCAGTAATCGGTCGCGAGCCCGCAGAGGTCGAGCTGGGTAACGCCCTCGGCGAGCAGATGCGTGGCAAGACCGGTGAAAGCCGTGTGATCATTGTCGCGGAAGGCGGAATAGCTATCGACAGCAGGATTCTGACCCTTCTGTTGGATGAAGTCGATTCCGTCGGCATTCAGTTCGGGATGAAGCATGGCGTCTTCGGTATTTTGGACGCAATGATCCGGCCACATCATTTGCCGCTTGCCGGAGAGTATGCCCATTTCGAAGGGCTTCTTGCCGGGATGGGCGGAGGCAAAGCTGCCGTGGCCGGCGGGATGCCAGTCTTGCGAAGCGAGGACCATATCGTATTTGTCGCTGTCGATCAGCCTGTTGGCGACGGGCACCACCCGATTCCCATCGGGCACCGGCAGATTGCCGCCGGGGCAGAAACCGTTCTGGATGTCGATCAGCAGCAGTGCTTTCATGGCCAGTCTTTCCATCTTTGTTGCATTGCAACGATGCCAAGCGTTGCGCTGGGGATCAAGCTTTTTATGCTCACACTGAATATAAGGTGGGGCGCGATGGTTTTCGAGGGGCTATGCGGGCTTGTGGCTTGGGCGGTCCCCGGGAATGCTTGAAGTGCGCCGGACAATCGGGGCGGTATGTGGCGACGCGCCAGATGTCGAGGCTGCTGACGGTCCGCGGCGACATGCCGGACATCGAAGACATCTGGTGAATCTCGGGAAACAGAGGTGTTTTTCCCACCAACGTCGCTGAGGTGTCCGCGATTGACAAATGAACGCGAAGCCATAATCTGCTTTTTCAGCTCTTGCGATCATCCGTTTTTCGGAGACGAGGATAATGCTGGTGCCGTTGCCCCCGCATACAGGTCTGGCCAAGCGCATGAGAAGGTTGCTGCTGACGGGCCTTGCCGTTTTCTTTTCGGTCTGCGGAGCCAGCGCCGGGACGCTCGACACGCTTCACCAGCATACAACCCTGCGCATCGGCTACATCGCCGACGAGGCACCGTTTTCCTCCAGCAAGCCGAATGAAAAGCCGACGGGATATGCCATCGACCTCTGCGGCAAGGTCGCCGACGAAATCGAGCATGCGGTTCCGCAGTTAAAGCGCGAATATGTAGAAATGACGCTGGCCAATGGTTTCGACGCTGTCAAGAACGGTCAGATCGACCTGCTTTGTGGGGCTATCACCGTCAATCTGGAGAGGCGGAAACTCGTTGATTTCTCACAGCCAATCTTCCTGACCGGGGCGAGCGCCCTGTTGCGCAAGGACTCGCCCGACTATCTGCACGCGCTATTTCTCGACACGCCCGCCGTTCGTTCCGTCAGCCAGCGTGCCGCATCCACCAGCGTCATTGGTGTGCGCGCAAACACCACGACGGATGCAATATTGCGCGAGGCGCGCAGCATCGAGACGTCGAAAACTCGGATCGCCGATTTCGACACGCACGAAGACGGACTTAAGGCGCTGGAGGAACATAAGATCGACGCCTATTTTGCCGATCGGGTGCTGTTGATGAGCTTGGCCCAGCGCGCGCACGATCCGTCCTTGCTCGAAGTCGGCGATCGCCTGTTCACGCACGAACCATATGCAATCGCTCTGAGGCGCGACGATGCCGACTTCCGCCTAGTGGTCGACCGTGCGCTCACGGATTTTTATCTATCAGACGATTTTCTGCCGCTACTGAAGACTTACTTTGGAAGCGAAGCGCCGATGTTGCACACGCAAATCATGATGGAGCATGTACCCTAGGTCGGCGGGGCAAAGTGTATTGCGTTGACGAAGCAGATGATTGATGCGGCAGATGCCTGCAACAACCCTCAAACCCGCTCCACAAAACCATCCAACACTCGTTTCTGCCCGGCGCGATCGAAATCGATCGTCAGCTTGTTGCCTTCGATCTCCGAGACATTGCCGTTGCCGAACTTGATGTGGAAGACGCGGTCGCCGATGGAAAAACGGGAGGGTTCGGCGGAGGTGGATTTGGCGACGAGTTCGCCGTCGATGGTGCGGGTTTTGGGGCCGCTTTCGCCGTAGCCGATGCGTTCGACGGCGTGGCCGGAGCGGGAGCCCCAGTTGTCGCGGGTGGCGTCGGTCTTGTTGGCCTGGGCGCGTTTCCAGCCGGGGGTAGAATAGGAGTTGGCGAAGGGATCGGCCTTGTCGAAACGGGACTGGCCGTAGCCGCCGCGGCCGTAACCGCCATAGGATTGCTCCACTTCCGCGACTTCGACATGGGTTTCCGGCAGTTCGTCGAGAAAGCGCGAAGGGATGGTCGATTGCCAGAGGCCGTGGATGCGGCGGTTGGAGACGAACCATATGTGGCAGCGGCGCTTGGCGCGGGTGAGGCCGACATAGGCGAGGCGGCGTTCTTCCTCCAGACCGGCGCGGCCGCTTTCGTCAAGCGAGCGCTGGTGCGGGAAAAGGCCTTCCTCCCAGCCGGGCAGGAAAACGGTGTCGAATTCCAGACCCTTGGCGGAGTGCAGCGTCATGATCGAGACTGCGTCTAGATTCTCGTTCTGTTCAGTGTCCATGACGAGGGCGACGTGTTCGAGGAAGCCGCGCATGGATTCGAAACTATCCATCGAGCGGATGAGTTCCTTCAGGTTTTCCAACCGTCCGGGTGCTTCCGCCGATTTGTCGTTCTTCCACATGTCGGTGTAGCCGGATTCTTCGAGAATCTGCTCGGCAAGCTCCGTATGCGGTGTGTTTTCAAGCAGGCCCTGCCAGCGACGGAAGGACTGCACGACGTCGAACAGCGCCTTGCGCGCCTTCGGCTTCATCTCGTCCGTCTCGATGATATCGGCCGCTGCCGCCAGCATCGGAATGTCGCGCTCACGGGCATAATCGTGCAAAGCACGAACGGTGGTGTCGCCGAGGCCGCGCTTGGGCGTATTGATGATGCGCTCGAAGGCAAGATCGTCGGCCGGCTGGCAGACGAGGCGGAAATAGGCCATGGCGTCGCGGATTTCGAGGCGCTCGTAGAAGCGAGGGCCGCCGACGACACGATAGTTCAGGCCCAGCGTGACGAAACGATCTTCGAATTCGCGCATCTGGAAAGAGGCGCGCACGAGGATCGCCATATCATTGAGATTATGCTTGTTGCGCTGAAGCTGCTCGATCTCTTCACCGATCGCACGCGCTTCTTCCTCCGAATCCCAGGAGGCGTGCACTTGCACTTTGATATCGTCGGGGTCGGAGCGGTCGGTGAACAGCGTCTTGCCGAGGCGACCCTCGTTATGGGCGATGAGATGCGCGGCAGCCCCGAGAATATGTTCGGTGGAGCGATAGTTGCGCTCAAGCTTGATCACCTTGGCGCCGGGAAAATCCTTTTCGAAGCGCAGGATATTGTCCACCTCAGCGCCGCGCCAGCCGTAGATCGACTGGTCGTCGTCGCCGACGCAGCAGACGTTTTGCAGTTCGCCCTTCGGCCGCTGCGCCAGCAGACGCAGCCACATATATTGCGCCGTGTTGGTGTCCTGATATTCGTCGACGAGGATGTAGCGGAAGCGCTGGTGATAATCCTTCAATATATCAGGATTCTGCCGGAACATGTTGATCGGATGCAGCAAAAGGTCGCCGAAGTCGCAGGCGTTCAGCGTCTTCAGGCGGGCCTGATAGGCGGCATAGAGTTCGCGGCCCTTGCCGTTGGCAAAGGCGCGTGCATCGCCTTCCGGAATGTCGGCCGGGCTGAGGCCCTTGTTCTTCCAAGTGTCGATCATCCCCGCAAATTGCTTAGCCGGCCAACGTTTGTCGTCTAGGCCCTCGGCTTGGATCAATTGCTTGAGCAAACGCACGACATCGTCGGTGTCGAGAATGGTGAAGCTCGAGGAGAGGCCGACCAGCTCGGAGTGACGGCGCAGCAGCTTGACGCCGATCGAATGGAACGTGCCGAGCCACGGCATGCCCTCGACAGCGCCGCCGACGAGCAGGGCGATACGCTCCTTCATCTCGCGGGCGGCCTTGTTGGTGAAGGTGACGGCGAGGATCTGCGAGGGGAAGGCGCGGTTGGTGGACAGGATATGAGCGATGCGGGTCGTCAGCACCCGCGTTTTGCCAGTGCCGGCGCCCGCGAGCACCAGCACAGGCCCATCCAGCGTCTCGACCGCTTCCGCCTGCTCCGGGTTGAGGCCAGCGAGATAGTCGGGCCGGCGGCCGCTATCGCGCGCAGCCATGGCGCGGGCCGCAATACCGCCACCGGCGCTGGGGGCAGGGGCAGGCCGACGCGGGGCCAGGTGCTCCGGCTCCTCGTCAAAGAAGGGAATGTCGTCATGTCCGATAGTCATGCGGCTCAATGTAATGATTCTGCCCTGAAAGGCAAAAGAAACGGCCGGTAAATAGAACAAAAAGTGCACATTTCTGAGTGTTCCGGCCGTTCAATAACCGTTTGGCAGCCCGAAATCGCCGTCGCAGGAGGGGCGGCGGTTGCGCGAAGAGATGTTGGCCTCCGCATTGCGCGCGAAGGGCGGCCAAGCTCAGGGCGGTGGAATGATCGCAACCTGAACGAGATAACCATTTTCGGGTCGAGGGGCGATTTATGGTAAATTGTCTGTTTCAATTATCGCTTTATTAAGCGTGATTGCTAATCATAGGCACCTGTAACCGCTCGAGTTTCAGGCGCTGTTTTTTGCCGGGCTCAACCTTCGCCGACCTTGGTCGGCCCGCGCGCATGAGCGCCCGCGGCATGGTTCCAATGTCTCCTTGTACTTGTTGCGTATCGTTGCGTCCGGAGTTCATGTGTCGTGAGTATTTTTTCGACCTTCATAAGGGTGAGTTCCCCTGTCAATACAGCCCTTGAAGTCCTTCGAAACACACAGGCGAATCTGAATGTCGCACAGCGCCAGATGTCGTCCGGTCTGCGTGTGCAGACTGCTAAGGACAACGCCACCTATTGGACGATCTCGACACTGACGCGCACAGATATCGGCGCCGTCTCAGCCGTGCAGGACGCACTTGGGCTTGCCACGGCCACTGTCAGTACCGCTTCCACGGGCGTCAACAGCGCCATCGACATCGTCACTCAGATCAGGTCGAAATTGGTGACGGCCTACGAGGGCAGCGTCGATAAGACCAAACTCAACGACGAGATCAGCGAACTCAAGGACCAGCTTCGCAGCGTCGGCCAGTCCACGAGCTTCAACGGAGTCAACTGGGTCGTGCTCCAGGACGGTGAGGATCCGACCGAGCCGCATGAGATCCCGGGCTCCCTCATCCATCATACCGATGGCACGGTTTCGATCGGCATGCTGAATTATGAGGGTGTCAGCTCCACCAGCGGCACCATCGTATCGGCGGATGCACGATACTTGATCGACGATCAGTCAAGTGGCACCGGCGGCTATGGCGTGCTTACCTCCACCGCTTTTGCGACGGAAGCGGGAGCGGCCCAAAACTATGTGCTGATCAGCAGCCAAAACGGCGACACTAGCGGGCAGGTGCAAATCTCGCTCGACGCCAATACGACGCAGGGCGCTTTGACCGACATGGTCAACACGGTCACCGCCATGCTGAATCAACTGAACACTATTGGATCGGCTTTCGGCTCGTTGGAATCGCGTGTCAGTCTGCAAAGCCAATTTGCCAGCAATCTCAGTGATTCGCTCACCAGCGGCGTCGGCAAGCTGGTCGATGCCGATATGGAGAAGCAATCAAGCAGGGTATTGGCGCTGCAGACGCAGCAGCAATTGGGGCTGCAATCGTTGTCGATTGCCAATGCGAGCTTCGATACGTTGAGACAGCTCTTCCAGAACCTCTAATCACGTAACGCTTTGGATTTCAACGGGAATAGAGAGGGATCGGCGAAGCGAATCCTGTTCCCTGCAAGCCATAAATTGGGGAGAAAACGCTCCGGAACAAGGTGCCGGCAGATCGGCAGTGGGTAGGCGAAGATTCCGCTTCATCATATTGCCGCAATGCTTCATATCTCCTGCGGACCATCGAACCGGAGAGCGACGATTCTATGATCAAGAAATTTGCCATCCTTGCCGTCTCGGCAGCCTTTCTCAATGCATGTACGACAACTGACCCCTATACGGGCGAGCAGAAAGTATCCAACACGGCGGGCGGTGCCGCGATCGGCGCTGGCGTCGGTGCGGTTGCCGGCCTCCTCATCGGCCACTCGCCGGCATCGCGCCGCAATGCGGCGCTGATCGGCGCCGGCGTAGGCGCGCTCGCAGGTGCCGGCATCGGCAACTATATGGACCAGCAGGAATCTGAGCTGCGTGCGCAGTTGCAGGGCACGGGCGTCTCGGTGACGCGCGTCGGCGACCGCATCATCCTCAACATGCCGTCGGCCATTACCTTCGACATCGACCAGGATGCGATCAAGCCGGAATTCTTCTCGACGCTGAATTCGGTCGCGATCGTGCTTCGCAAGTTCAACCGGACGCTGATCGACGTCAACGGCCATACGGATTCGACCGGCAGCCTGCAGCATAACCAGGATCTGTCCGAACGCCGCGCCGATTCGGTTGCGAGCTACCTCGGCAGCCAGGGCATCGACCAGCGCCGCATGTCCGCCGTCGGCTTCGGCCCGAGCCAGCCGGTCGCCACCAACGCCAGCGAGGCCGGTCGTTCGCAGAACCGCCGCGTCGAAATCCAGATCGCGCCGATCACCCAGAACGGCTGATCTGACATTGGCTATTCCAACAAAACGGCCGGGTTTTGCGACCCGGCCGTTTTGTTTTCACTGCAACCCATTCACGAATGCATCGTCGCGCCCTTGGTGATCTTGTCGACGATCTTCTTGTCCGCGCGCAATGCTATGCCGACCACTTTGGCGTCCTCGGGCGCAAATTCGGAGAAGACGGCGCGATTGGCGACATCATGACCGGTCGAAAACATTTCCTCGATGAAGATCGAGGAGGTGACATTTCGCTCCAGCGACCGGCGATGAATCGTGCTCATCATCTCTTCGTCGGCGGATAGGACGATCATCGGCTGGATCGATAGCGCGTTGTAGAGGTTGCCGGCGCGGTCTCGATAGGGCTCGCCGATGACGTCAGGAAACTGACCGACAATGCCGCTCGATAGGAAGGCGGTCACGTTCAGTTTTTGCCAGGATGCAAGATTGCTTCGCAGAATGATCGCGATTTTGGTATTGAACATTGGTGATCTCTCTTATGCAGTCTGGGAATGAGCTTTTGCGCGAGGATGTTGCCGGCCATATCTTCGAAGGTCTTGAACGTTCGTGCACGATGCCGGAAGCAAACCGCATCGTATCCGCACCCGCTTATCCCGGTATCGAGCGCATTCAGGCGCAATTTCGTGGCGACGCGTTCGAGCCGCACCGGCACGATACCTATGCGCTCGGCGTCACCATCCGCGGCGTGCAGGCCTTCAGCTATCGCGGCGAGCGGCGCTACAGCCTGCCGGGCCGGGTGATCGTCCTGCATCCGGACGAGCTGCATGATGGCGGTGCCGCGACCGACGACGGATTGCTCTACCGCATGCTCTATCTCGAACCGTCGATGCTGATGCAATGTCTCGAAGCGGCGCGCATCGGCCTGCCCTTTGTCGATGATCCCGTGGTCGAGGATGATCGTCTCGCCGGCCTGCTGCTGGCAGCACTTGGCGAACTCGACCGCGAGCTGGATGAACTCTTCGTCGATGATTTCGTCTCACGGGTTGCTGCAGGGCTCGCCTCACATGCGCGCCTGCCGCAAAAGCCGTTGGGAAGCGTTGCCTGGAGCCAAGTGAAGACAGCGCGCGATTATCTGGAAGCGCATGCCATGCGTGGCGTCCGCTCGGAGGAACTGGAGCGCATCACCGGCCTCGACCGCTTTGCGCTCTCACGTCATTTCCGTGCTGCTTTCGCCACCAGCCCGCATCGCTTCCTGCTGATGCGGCGGCTGCAGCGGGCCAAGGCGATGATCGCCGATGGCGAACCGATCGCCGAAGTCGCAGCCGCCACCGGGTTCGCGGACCAAAGCCATCTGACCCGGCATTTCAAGAAGGCATTCGGCATGGCGCCGGGCGCTTGGGTTGGCATGCTGGAGACCGCAGGGGTGCCGCCGCGAGGCTAGCCGGAACCCTCCGGCAATTCTCAATGCATGCCGAGGAATTGTTTGAGCTCCGGTGTTTGCGGATTGGCGAAGACATCGCCCGGCGGGCCGATTTCATGGACGCGGCCCTGGTGCATGAAGACGACGCGCGAGCAGACGTCGCGAGCGAACTTCATTTCGTGTGTCACCATCAACAGCGTCATCCCTTCACCGGCAAGTTCGCGGACAACCGCGAGAACTTCAGCCACCAGTTCGGGATCGAGCGCCGAGGTGATCTCATCGCAAAGGAGCGCGATCGGCTGCATGGCGAGCGCCCTGGCAATGGCGACGCGTTGCTGCTGACCGCCCGAGAGTTCGTCGGGATAGGCGTCGAACTTGTGTCCGAGTCCGACACGATCGAGCATGCGCCGGGCCATCGCCTCGGCATCGTTCTTGGTGGCCTTCTTCACGACCATTTGCGACAGCATGACGTTGCGACCGGCACTCAGATGCGGAAAGAGATTGAACTGTTGGAAGATCATGCCGACCTTCAGCCGCAATGCCTTCAGATGCACATCATCGGGCAGGAGCTGCGCGCCGGCCACCGAGATTGCGCCGTCGTCGATCGTTTCCAGCCCATTGATGCAGCGCAGCAGCGTCGATTTGCCCGAGCCGCTTTTGCCGATGATGGCGATCACTTCGCCGGGCTCGACATCGAGGTTGATGCCTTTCAGTACCTCGTTCGCCCCAAAGCTCTTGCGGACTTCAGTGACCTCGATGAGCGACATTGAGTTTCCTTTCCAGGATTTGGCTGCTCTTCGACAGCGGCCAGCATAGGGCGAAATAGATGAGGGCGACGAAGCCGTAGACGGTAAACGGCTGGAACGTCGCGTTGGTGATGACCGTGCCGGCCTTCGAAAGTTCGACGAAGCCGATGATCGAGGTCAGAGCGGTGCCTTTGACCACCTGCACGGAGAAACCGACCGTCGGCGGCACGGCAATGCGAAGCGCTTGCGGCAGGATGACGTAGCGCATCTGCTGGATGTAGCCCATGCCGAGGCTGGCGGAGGCTTCCCATTGGCCTTTCGCCACGGCCTCGACGCAGCCACGCCATATCTCGGTGAGAAAGGCTGCAGACCAGAGGATCAGGGCAACGCCGGCGGCCAGCCACGCCGGCACATCGATGCCGAAGAGGCCGAGGCCGAAGAAGGCCAGAAAGAGCTGCATCAGCAGGGGCGTGCCTTGAAAGAGTTCGACGAAATACTTGACCGCGATACGCGCTGCTCGGTTTTTGCCGATGCGCAGGAATAGCAGGATTGCGCCGACGGCACCGCCGCCGATGAAGGAAACGAGCGAGAGCAGAATGGTCCAGCGTGTGGCGAGAAGCAGGCCGCGCAGAACGTCCCAGGTGGTGAATTGGATCATTGGCGAACCCTGCGCGGGAAGATCAGCCTGCCGGCGGCAGCAAGCAACTGCCGTAGGATGACTGCGAGAACCAGATAGATTGCCGTGGAAACGAAATAGGCTTCGAAGGCGCGGAAGGAGCGCGACTGGATGAAATTTGCGGCAAACGTCAGGTCTTCGGCGGCAATCTGCGAGACGACGGAGGAGCCGAGCATGACGATGACGACCTGTGACGACAGCGCCGGCCAGATGCGCTGGAGCGAGGGGACGAGGATAACGTGACGGAAGGTCTCGAATGGCGTCATAGCGAGGCTGGCTCCCGCCTCGAACTGACCGCGTGGCGTCGCCTGAATGCCGGCACGAATGATCTCGCAACTATAGGCGCCGAGATTGACGACCATCGCGAGGTTGGCGGCGGCGATCTCGTTCATGTGAATGCCGGCGGCGGGCAGGCCGAAGAAGATGAAAAAAAGCTGGATCAGGAACGGCGTATTGCGGATCAGCTCGACATAGGCCGCGACGAAGGGCTTGAGCCAGCGCGGACCCAGCGCACGCGCCCAGGCACAAGCGATGCCAACGGCGATACCAACGACCGCACCGACGATAGTCAGCTCTATGGTGATGAGAATTCCCTTGATCAGAACGGGATAGTATTCGGCAAGCCAGCCGAAATCGAAGTGATAGCGCATAAGAGAGTGCCTCGCTCGGCCGGCCTTGCCATATGGAGATGGCAAGGCCGGTACTTCGTGGATCAGAAGCCGGCGGGGAGGTCGGCGCCCAGCCACTTCTGCGATATCTTGGTCAATGTTCCATCGGCCTTGGCGGCGGCGATAATGTCGTTGACCTTTTTCTGCAGGGCGGGCTCGTTTTTGTTCAAGCCGATGAAGCAGGGCGAGTTCGTGATGAGGAATTTCATCTCCGGCTTCTTTGGCGGGTTCTTGGCGAGAATGGCCGCGGCGACAACATTGCCGGTAGCGATCAGGTCAACCTGGCCCGAGAGGAAGGCGGAGATGGTGCCGTTGTTGTCTTCGTAGCGCTTGATCGTCGCGTCCTGCGGCGCGACTTTCGTCAGCGCCAGATCCTCGATGGCGCCACGAGTAACTCCGATCGTCTTGCCGGAAAGATCTTCCGGCTTGGCAGCCGTCACGTCGGCGGGACCGAAGACGCCGTTGAAGAAGGGTGCGTAGGCATCGGTGAAGTCGATCACGGCCTGGCGCTCGGCATTCTTGCCGAGGCTCGAAATGACGAGGTCGACCTTGTTCGTCTGAAGGTAGGGGATGCGATTGGCGCTGGTGACCGGCACAAGTTCGATTTTCACGCCGAGCTTTTCGCCGATCAGGTTTGCCATGTCGATATCGTAGCCCATGGGCGCCATATCCGCCCCGACGCTGCCGAAAGGAGGAAAATCCTGAGGAACGGCGACACGGAGCGTGCCCCGCGAAGTAATGTCGCTCAAGGCGTCTGCCCGGGCTGCGTGCGGGCTCGAAAGTGACCCCATCGTCAGCATCGCCATACCGAGTGCCATGAGCAATTGTCTGCGCTTCATCGAATGTCCTTCCAATCGTGGCTATGTCAAAGCTGCCGGGCAAAACGCAAGTCATGTGCCAGTCGCGGGAGAGCATAATTTCTCGTCAAGCGCGCAGTTTTTGCGGGCGCTTTGTGCTGCGTAAATCGAATTATGCTCAAAAAAATTGCAGATCTTACACTTCGCCTAATCTGCCATCGCCTATCGATGACAACGCCTGGCCGTATTTCGTTTCCTTCGATATCCCTCGCTGGACAGGCCGGCTGTTGCCCCATACAACCCATGCAGGCGAGGGAGATCGATGCGATGGCTTTGATGGGCATGATGGCGGGCAGGGGTCGCGAGGCCGGTATCGCACTGGCGAATTTTCGTGCTGGTTTTAGGCCGCGCCATGCGCTCGCCGTCGCTGCATCGTCAGCCGCTCTTCTTGCAAGCAGTCCCGCCTTTTCCCTGCAAGTCGAAGGACATGAAGCCTTTATCGTCGACCGCTGTGGGGGCGATTATGACTGCAAGGATGTGAAGCTGGTGGTGCTCAACGATAAGCACGACAAGGCGGATATCTATAGCGGCAATGAGGTCAACGGCCATGAGGCGGACGGTTCGCCGAGCCATGTTTCCGGCTATGCGTTCAAATACAATGGCGGCAATCTCAGCATATCCCAGGACGGCACTCCGTCGCAGCTCAACGGCAAGGCCAGCGACGTGAAGTTCAACAATGGCGTCGCGTTCGAATCGGACAAAAACTACGTCTATATCTACAGCGCCTGCAATGCAGACGGCGCGAGCAGTGTTGCGGGCATCACGACTTCTTGCGACCTGAACTATATCGGCGTCGACAAGAAGACATCGAACGCCATCCAGATCGGCGGCCACTATGCGCCCTTGGCTGCAGCGCCGGCGGGAGGTGCCGATCTCTGCAAGGCCGGCGTGATGGCCGGACAGTTTTCGTTTCTCAACAACGGCTACGAATATCGTCTTGCGAGCGACCTCTGCCAGCAGGGAAAAAGCACGCTCGCGATCGTTTCCAACAATGTGGTGAAGTCGAGTTTCGATCTACAGATGCGGCCGCTCGCTGGGAGCAATTGAAGCGGATCGATTTGACGTCGCTGATATAGCCGCTTTGCGGAAACGCGGGTTGTTTTCGTGACTGGACAGCGCCGCCCTGATGTCCCATAGAACCGCGAAAAGGGTTAACATCCCTTTAGGACTTGCGAAGGGAGATCGGAAAGATGGCTCTGGCTGATGCGAAGGCGGGGATACGCAACGAGGCGGGCATTGCTGCCGTGCTCGGCATCCTGAAGCAGGCCTTCGGCGAGCGTTTCCAGACCGGCGAGAGCTTTCGAGCCCAGCATGCCCACACGACCACCTATATCCCGGCCCAGCTACCCGACGCCGTGGTTTTCGCTGAGACGAGTGAGGATGTGCAAGCGGTCGTCAAGGCTTGCGCCGCACACAAGGTGCCGGTGATCGCCTTCGGCACGGGGTCTTCGCTGGAGGGGCAGGTGAACGCGCCGCAGGGCGGAATTTCGATCGATTTCAGCCGGATGAATCGTGTGCTTGAAGTGAATGCCGAAGATCTCGATTGCACGGTCGAGCCTGGCGTGACCCGCGAGCAGCTCAACAATTATCTGCGCGATACCGGCCTGTTTTTCCCGATCGATCCCGGCGCCAATGCCTCGATCGGCGGCATGGCCTCGACGCGTGCCTCGGGCACGAATGCGGTGCGCTACGGGACAATGAAGGACAATGTGCTTGCCGTAACCGCGGTCACCGCCAATGGCGAGGAGATCCGCACCGCCCGCCGCGCCAGAAAATCCTCCGCCGGCTATGACCTGACCAGACTCTTCGTCGGTGCCGAGGGAACGCTGGGGGTCCTGACCTCGGTGACGTTGCGCCTGCAAGGCATTCCGCAGAAGATCGCCGGCGGTGCCTGCGCCTTTCCGAGCGTGAAGGCAGCATGCGATGCGGTCATCATGACCATCCAGATGGGCGTTCCTGTCGCTCGCATCGAACTCCTGGACGCTGTCCAGATGCGGGCCTGCAATCGTTATTCCGGCTTGACCTATGACGAGCAGCCGACCTTGTTCCTGGAGTTTCACGGTACGGACGAGACGGTCGCGCTGCAGTCAGCGCAATTCGCCGAGATCGCAGCCGAATGCGGTGGCGGTGAATTCGCCTGGACCAGCAATCTCGAAGAGCGCAACAAGCTATGGAAAGCGCGTCATGACGCCTATTGGGCGTCGCGGGCTCTGGCGCCGGAACTGGCGGCATTGTCGACGGATGTCTGCGTGCCGATCTCGAAACTTGCCGAATGCGTGGCGGCAACTCAGGCTGATATCGAGGAGCATGGGTTGCTGGCGCCGATCGTCGGTCATGCCGGCGATGGCAATTTCCACGTCCTGGTGCTCTTCGATGACAAGACGCCGGAAGGTATCGCTGTCGTCGAGGCCTTCGTTGCGCGCCTGAACGCACGGGCGCTTGCGATGGAGGGCACCTGCACCGGCGAGCATGGGGTCGGGCAGGGCAAGATGTCGTTTCTCGAGCAGGAGCTTGGCGGCGCCGTCGATCTGATGCGCCAGGTCAAACAGGCGCTCGATCCCGACGCGATTTTCAACCCCGGCAAGATATTCCATGTTCATTGAAAAATGGAATATTGCCAAGATCTTGGCTTGCCCCCGGCGTGAATGGCGTTAGGCTAGACCATCCCGTTTTCATATGGCGTCATGGAAAGCGGTGAAGATGCCCTAGATTTGCAGCATGGTCCAAAAATTGCGAAGCAGTTTTCGGATAAGGAAGCAGGCTTAGGCTGAAGATCTGGAATGTCTTTTGCGTGTCCGCCTCGCTATGTGGCGCCTTGATATCGTAATTGGAATGCTGAATGGAGACGGTGTGCATTGTTAGGTAGGGTCCTGGTTTTTCTGGGGGGAGTGCTCGTAGTAGTGCTGTTCGTGGCGCTGCTTGCTCCGCTCTTCATAGACTGGACCGATTTTCGCAAGAATTTCGAGGATCAGGCGAGTCGGATCATCGGCAAGAAGGTGACCGTTCATGGCACCGTCGACGCTCGCCTTCTGCCTTTTCCTTCCGTGACATTGCATGATGTCCGCGTCGGCCAGGAAGCCGACGGAACACCGCTGGTGCAGATCGCCCAATTCTCCATGGATGCCGAGCTGGCGCCATTTCTCTCCGGCGAAGCTCTGATTTTCGATATGCGCATTTCCGAGCCGAAAGTGCGTCTGCGACTGCTGAAGGATGGGACGCTCGACTGGATGCGTGGCAGCCAGCCGGAAATCCCCGCCAAGTCGGTGGTGCTCGAAGGCGTGCATGTCGATGGTGGCGATATCCAGTTCATCGATGAGCAATCCGGCCGCACCCGGCACATTACCGGCCTCAACGCGCAAATGTCCGCCCGGTCGCTAGCAGGCCCCTGGCGAATCGATGGCGATGCGGCGCTCGACGGCGAGCATGGCAATTTCAGCATCTCCAGCAGCCAGCCTGACGATTACGGCGTCTTGCGCGTCCGCACCAGATTGCTGCCGGACCGCCATCCCATCAACGTCGATCTCGACGGCGAGTTGAAGCTGGTCCGCAGCAAGCCGGACTATATCGGCATGTTCACGGCGGGGATTGAGGACAAGCAGACACATAAGCCCGCCGACGAGCAGGTTCAGCCTCGCGTCAAGGGTCGCTTCGAGCTTACCAATGAGCGCATACGGATTCCGGAATATCGCCTCGAGGTGGGGGCGGCGGACGATCCCTATGTGGTGACCGGGGAGGCGACGCTGGACACCGGCACCAAGCCGGAGTTCCTGCTGACGGCCGACGGCCAGCAGATCGATGTCAACCGCCTCGGCAATACTCAAGGCACCAACGGCAAGACCAACCGCAATCCCACCATTTCGGCGCGCCAGCGATTGAACAGCCTGATTGCCATTGCCGCCGAAATCCCTGTGCCGCAGGTGCCTGGCAAGGCGACTTTCCGCCTGCCGGCAATTGTTGCCGGCGACACGACCATCCGCGACGTGCAGCTTGACCTGGAGCCGGCCGGAACCGGCTGGAAGATCGATCATGCGATCGGCATGCTGCCGGGTCGCACCCAGGTCGAGGCCAGGGGCAATTTGATGCTGCAGGGCGATCCAAATTTCAGCGGCAATATCGTCGTCGCTTCCAACCAGCCATCCGGCCTGGCATCCTGGCTGGTGGGTTCGGTCGATCCGGCGATCCGGCAGTTGCGTCAGGCCGGTTTTTCCGCCGATGTCAGCCTGCGCCACGAGGAGCAGCGTTTCGAAAATCTTGAAATCGCCGTCGGCTCTGCAACGCTTAAGGGCCAGCTCGACCGGCAGGCGCCGACCGATAATCAAGCGCCGAGGCTCGCCGTCGATCTTAGTGGCGATGCGCTTGATCTCGATGCGCTAAGGGCACTCACAAGCCTGTTTACCGGCCAGGATGCCGGCGAAACATTGCTCGATCACCGGATTACGGCGCATCTGAAAGCGGATCAATTTGCGGCTTTCGGCGTGCAGGCCGATAATGTCGAGACGTCGTTTTCGATCGCCGATGGCGCGCTGACGCTCGACAAGCTTGCCGTGCGCAATGTCGCCGGGGCCGAGATTACCGCAACCGGCCGTGCCAACGGTTCGCTACTGGACTACAAGGGTTCTGGCGAAATCACCTTCAAGGCGGCCGATCCCGGTCCCTTCTTCGATATGCTGAGCCAGCATCTGCCGCATCATCCGGCGATGGACCGGCTTGTGCGAAACGCTGCCTGGTATGGGAATACGGCCCTTCGCGGCGCGCTGACGCTTGGCGGGGACCAGGCCGATGGACTGGCGGTAACGCTTGCCGGCGTCTCCAACGGCAGCCGCGTCAATCTCGACTACCGCATGTCCGACCTGTTGGCGCTGACCGGAAAAGGGACGACGACGCTGGAGGCGACGCTCGAGAATTCCGTGACCTCGATTCTGTTCGGACAGGCGGGCCTCGATCCGTTGCCCGTCGAAGCCGATGCCAATGGCCGCCTGACGCTGAAGGTGACGGCAAACGGCGCCGATCCGGCGGATGCGGCGCTGACCTTTGCCACCGACAAGACGTCGTTTACCGCGAATGGCAAGGTCGACGTGCGTCCAGCCACCTTCCTTAACGGCAAGATCGCGCTATCGCTCGAGAGTGCGGATATCGATCCCTATTTCGTCATGAACGGCATCGGCATACCGCAAATGGGCACGGGCTTGCCGGTCAAATTCCAGGCAAACGCTGCGCTCGATGCCGACAAGGTCGTTTTTTCCGATATGAAGGGCCAGCTTGCCGACAACAATGTTTCGGGCGCGCTCACCTTCGACCGCAAGGCACCGAATATCAAGGCGACCGGCGAGCTGACGCTCGACAAGGCCGATCTTGGCTGGCTCGGCGAGGCGATCTATGGGCCGATCACGGATGCGACGACAGGCAACCTCACCAAAGCCAAGCTTGGGCTGCCGATGTTCAGCGGGCTTGATCTCAACGTCAAGCTTTCGGCCAAGCAGTTGTGGCCGGGTATCTTCGGCCCGATCTCGGGTTTCAGCACGAATGCCGCCTATAAGGGCGAGGAGCTGCGGCTGAACGACATTGCCGGTGCCTGGAACGGCGGCACGCTTGGCGGCAATTTGATGTTTGCGAATTCCGACGGTACGGGGCTGATGCAGACGAAGCTCAACCTGACCAACGCCGACCTTGCCGCCGTCGCCTGGCAACGCGATGGCGCGCCGCTTGCCAATGGCCGCTTTGGCTTGGGGCTGAGCATGGAAGCCAGCGGCAAGAGCCTGGGGGAACTGGCCGCCAACGCCAGCGGCTCGGGTGAGATCAAGCTTGGCGATACGCATGTCCGCGGGCTCAATCTCTCCGTCTTACCGCCGTTGTTGTCGGCGACGGACCAGATCCAGGGTGATATCACGGCCGACAAAGTGCTGCCGATCGTGCAGACATTGCTCAACAATGGCGAGGCGGCGCTGCCGGCCATGAGCATACCGTTCAATATTTCGACTGGTGTCATTCGCGCTGCCAATATCAGCACCGGCAATGAGCTGGCGAAGCTTTCGGGTAATGCCGAGATCAGCCTGGCGGACGAACGCATCCGCGGCTCGCTCGGCATTGATTTCAATGCCGGCAACGAGGCGCTGAGCGGCGCCGAACCGGCACTGCGTCTCAATTTCGCCGGTCCGTTGGCGACGCCGGGGCGGACGATGGATGTGACGGATATCACCAGCTTCTTGTCGCTGCGCGCATTCGAGCGCGAGCGTCAGCGTGTCGAGCGGCTTCAGGCAAGCGTGTTGGAAAAGCAGCGGTTGCGGCGTGAGGTGGCGCTTTACAAATATACTGCCACTGCGCGCGAAGCCCAGCGTCAGCGCGATGCGGCAATCGATCAGCAGCGTCGCGCCGAAGAGCAGCGTTTGAGGGGGCTGGCGCGTCAGGCGGCCGCGGAAAAGCAGGCTGAAGATGCAGCCAAGGCGAAGGCCAATGCGGAAGCCCGCGCGAAGGCGGAAGCGCAGCAAGTGCCCGTTCTCAATGGACAGGTGCCGCAGACTGGTGGGCCGCTGAACTTCAACAATCTTCCCGGCATCGCCCGGTAGCATCCGTCGCCATCGACCATACGAAATCCGCTTGCCTTCGTCGTAGGGAGCGGGGAGGCTGTCGAGTGGAGAATGAGGTGATTAAGCGCCTCGTTTAACGCACGCGCTTCAGCGGCGATCCTTCAGCCATTTCAAAACATAGAGCCGAAGCGCCGAAGAAAGGTTGCTCTCGGGATCGCGCCCATCGTCGATTTCGGAGATCAGCGCTGCAAGAGACGTTTCGCGCGCATTGGCGATCGCCTTCAGCTCGGTCCAGAAGGCGTCTTCAAGGGAAAAGCTGGTGCGATGGCCATGCAGGGTGGCGGAATGTTTGCGGATCATCGGCGGATCGATCAAAAAGTTCGGAAACGGAAGAGGTAATTCTAAAAATGATTCAAAATGCTGGGGTAAGCGAATGATTTCGGAAGGAATTCGACTTTCAGCTCGGCACTTCAATCATCTGTCTTGGACGGCTCGATATGGCCGGCCTCATGCGCTTTTGCCGCTTTGTCGTTGAGAGCCTTGGTCAGGTTCTTCTCCGCCTTGGTGCGGCCGAAGGTAACGCGATTTTGCTCCGCCTGCTTTTCTTTCTCGAAGCGTGTCTGCTTCTTGCGGAACTGACGTAGATTGACGATTTCGGCACTCATCGATGTCCCCCACGGTCGATGCAAAAAGGGGAAGCGCCTGCTTCCCCGGATGCTATTGCTTCTTGCGGAACGCGTCGAGGGAGACGACCGATCCTGGCTTCTTCTCCTCGCCGTCCTTGGCGGCCGCAGGCTCCTCGCTGCCCTCGGCCGGTACCGGATAGGCGGTGATCTCGCCGGAAGTCACTTCCTCGTCTTCGGCGAGCGGCACGTCGAATTCCAGCTCGAAATTCACGGATGGATCGTAGAAGCCCCGGATCGCGTTGAACGGGATGACCAGCTTTTCCGGAACGTCGGAGAAGGAGAGGCCGATCTCGAACTGGCTCTCGGTAACCTTCAGGTCCCAGAACTGGTGCTGGATGACGATGGTCATCTGCTCCGGATATTTCGACTTCAGGTGCTGCGAAATGCGCACGCCGGCCGCGCCGGTCAGAAAGGTGATAAAGAAATGATGGTCACCGGGCAGACGGCCGGTGGTGCCGACCTCGGTCAACACCTTGCGGATGACTCCACGCAGGGCGTCCTGTGCCAAAATGTCGTAGCGGATATGATCCTGCCCCATACTTTCCTGTCTTTCGTTGGCCATGTTTTTTCTAAGGCTTATGCCACGCCCAGCGCTGACGGGAAACCCCCGTGCGCGAGTCATCAGCCTGATCATACATAATATCGAAGAGAGGGAGAAGGTGAAGGCTTCTGTTGCCAGGTGCCTTCGAACCCCGCCTAAGAGTGCGACCCCTTAGGACTTTATTTGAAGTGTCACACCGCGATTAAGCAGCGAGACGAGCTTCCGCATAGTTGTCGTTTGCAACTACAATTTTAGCCCGATAACGGTGGTACAATGCCGAGCGAAAAGTCGATCTTTACACCCTTGTCGATCCTGTTTCGCCCCCATCAAAAGCCGGTCTGAAGCCAATTTGGCCTGGCCGGTTTTTGGTGGAGGCGCCGGGTACCGCCCCCGGGTCCAATAGGTTTATTACACCGCTCATTTATCGCCATAGCCGGCCCGAAGACCGGCACGGCTGATATAGTGTTTTCCTTGGGCGAAGGGAAGGGGATTTGTCATAAATGCGTCGCCGAAACACAGGTTTGCCGCGATAAACGTCCGCCAGACACGAGAAATGCAGGGATTAAGTCGGCCCGCAGTTGGTTTCGCGCCGACTTGCCATTAAATTCAAGAGAAATGGAATCGGCGGCGGGTGCGATGAAGCAATATCTCGATCTCTTGAAGCATGTGATAGACACCGGCATCGACCGTGGCGACCGCACCGGCAAGGGCACGCGCTCGGTCTTCGGCTACCAGATGCGCTTTGACCTTTCCGAGGGTTTTCCGGTGCTCACCACCAAGAAGCTGCATCTGCGCTCGATCATCTATGAGCTGCTGTGGTTCCTGAAGGGCGAGACGAATATCCGTTATCTCAAGGAGAACGGCGTTTCGATCTGGGATGAGTGGGCCGACGAAAACGGCGATCTCGGACCGGTTTATGGCCATCAATGGCGTTCCTGGCCGGCTCCAGACGGAGGCCACATCGACCAGATCGCCAACCTGATCGAAGGGCTGAAGACCAACCCGAACTCCCGCCGCCATATTGTTTCGGCCTGGAACCCGGCCGAGGTGGACGAAATGGCGCTGCCGCCGTGCCATTGCCTCTTCCAGTTCTACGTCGCCGACGGCAAGCTGTCCTGCCAGCTTTACCAGCGCTCGGGCGACACCTTCCTCGGCGTGCCTTTCAACATCGCCTCCTATGCGCTGCTGACGTTGATGGTGGCGCAGGTGACGGGGCTGAAGCCTGGCGACTTCGTGCATACGCTCGGTGATACGCACATCTATTCCGACCATTTCGAGCAAGCCAGGCTGCAACTGACCCGCACCCCGAAAAAACTGCCGACCATGCGCCTTAATCCGGCGGTGAAGAATATCTTCGATTTCAATTTCGAGGATTTCACGTTGGAAGGCTATGAGGCCGACGCCAATATCAAGGCGCCGATTGCCGTCTGACTGGGGAGGGAAGGATGGCTGAACCGGTAAAAACCATTCTTGTTGCCGTATCACGCAACGGCATCATCGGCCGTGACGGGGACATGCCGTGGCGGCTGTCGTCCGATCTTAAGCGGTTCAAGGCGATGACGCTTGGTAAACCGGTCATCATGGGGCGCAAGACGTTCCAGTCGATCGGCAAGCCGCTGCCCGGCCGGCCGAACGTGGTGATCAGCCGCGATCCCGGCTTTGCTGTGGAGGATGTGACGGTGGTGCATTCGCTTGGCGAGGCCATCGATGTCGCGAGCCGCCTCGCTGCGGAGATGGGTGTCGGTGAGATCTGCATCCTTGGCGGTGGTGAAATCTATCGACAGGCGATTGGTTTGGCCGACCGCCTGCTGATCACCCATGTGGAGGCCGAGGTGGACGGCGACACATCCTTTCCGGCGGTCGATCCGGCTCTCTGGCAGGTTGAAAGCGAGCTTGCCGTACCGGCCGGCGAGAAGGACAATTATCCGACGCGCTTTGTCAGCTATTTCAGGCGCAAAGCATAAAAGCTGTCCACAAAAATCAACTATTTTCCAATAAATCCGACGAACTTCCTGAAGTTGCGTTGAAAGCAGATGCGCCGATACCTATAACGGGAGACAATCGCCGCTGCCTGCGAATTTCAAAGTCTGCGCGATACTGGGAGTCCATAAACAAAGAGGTTTTGATGCCCTGGAGCAATCAGAATGGCGGCGGCGGCCCGTGGGGCGGCGGTGGCGGCGGTGGAAATAATCAGGGGCCTTGGGGGCAGGGACCGAACCGGCCGCGGGGAAGCGGCAGCGGTGGACCGCCCGATCTTGAAGACATCATTCGCCGTGGTCAGGATCGCTTGAAGGGGCTTGTTCCCGGCGGCTTCAATGGCGGCGCCTTTGTCATCGTCGCGGCGATCATCGTCATTTTCTGGCTCATCCAGTGCGTCTATACGGTTCAGCCGGATGAGCGCGGCGTCGAGCTGCGCTTCGGCCAGCCGCGCGCCGAAGTATCCATGCCGGGCCTGCATTTCCATTTCTGGCCGATGGATCGCGTTGAGATCGTCAAGGTTACCGAACAGCAGCGCAATATCGGTGGCCGTTCGAGCTCGGGTTCGAACGCCGGCCTGATGCTGACGGGCGATCAGAATATCGTTAACGTGCAGTTCTCGGTGCTCTACACCGTCACCAATCCGCAAGCCTATCTCTTCAACCTCGAAACTCCTGACGAGACGCTGCAGCAAGTTGCGGAAAGCGCCATGCGTGAGGTTGTCGGCCGCCGTCCGGCCCAGGATATCTATCGCGACAACCGCCAGGAAATCGCGATCGAGGTGAGAAACATCATTCAAGACACGATGGACCGTTACGGCTCGGGTATTTCCATCAATGCCGTGCCGATCGAAGATGCATCGCCGCCGCGTGAAGTGGCCGACGCGTTCGACGAGGTGCAGCGCGCCGAGCAGAACGAAGACCAGCAGGTGCAAGAGGCCAATCAATACGCCAACCAGCAGCTTGGCGCGGCGCGCGGCCGTGCGGCCCAGATTCGTGAAGAGGCGGCTGCCTATAAGAGCCGTGTCGTCAAAGAAGCTCAGGGTGAGGCGCAGCGCTTCATCTCCATCTACGACGAATACGTCAAGGCGCCGGAAGTGACCCGCAAGCGGCTGTTCCTCGAAACCATGGAGTCCGTTATCGGCAATTCGAACAGCATTATCATCGACGACAAGCAGGGCGTCGTGCCCTACCTGCCGCTGAACGACCTCGGCAAGCAGTCCACGACCCAGTCGGCCAAGCCCGCGGCCGCACCTCAGCCGGAGGCCAAATAATGACGTCCAGCCGTTTGCCAACCATTCTCATCGCGCTCGCGGTGGTGCTGCTGATCGTTTATTCCTCCATTTTCGTGGTCAATGCCCGCGAACAGGCGATCGTTCTGCGCTTCGGCCAGATCCGTGCCGTGAAGACAGAGCCGGGTCTCTATTTCAAGCTGCCCTTTGCCTTCATGGATGCCGATCGGGTGCAATATATCCAGGATCAGGAGCTGCGTTTCGATCTGGACAATATCCGTGTCCAGGTTTCGGGCGGCAAGTTCTATGAGGTCGATGCTTTTGTCGTCTACCGGATCACCGATGCGCGAAAATTCCGCGAGACGGTGTCGGGCGATCGCGATGCAGCGGAATCGCGTCTCAGGACCCGCCTCGACGCGTCGCTGCGTCGTGTCTACGGTCTGCGTGGTTTCGAAGCTGCTCTGTCCAACGAGCGTGCTTCGATGATGACGGAAGTGCGTGACGACCTGCACCGCGATGCCGAGTCCCTCGGCCTGAACATCGAAGATGTTCGTATCCGCCGCACCGACCTGACCCAGGAAGTGTCGCAGCAGACCTACGACCGCATGAAGGCTGAACGTCTGGCGGAAGCCGAGCTGATCCGTGCCCGGGGTAATGAAGAAGGTCAGCGCCGTCGAGCCATCGCCGATCGTCAGGTCGTCGAGATCGTGGCGGATGCACAGAAGGATTCTGAAGTCCTACGCGGTCAGGGCGAGGCCGAGCGTAACGGCATCTTCGCTGATGCCTCCTCGCGCGATCCGAGCTTCTACGAATTCTATCGCTCGTTGGCTGCCTATCGCACGGCGCTCGCTTCGGGCGGCAAGACGCTGGTCCTGCCGCCGAACCAGTCGGAATTCTTCAAGTATTTCGACAGCTCGGTCGGTTCTGCTCCTGCGGCAGGTGCGCCGGCGCTGGCTGCGCCGTCACCCGCGAAATAGTGCGCGACAACTCGCTGAAATCCGAGGGGCTGCCTTCTGGCGGCCCCTTGTCTTATGTCGGATGGCATCAATTTTACCATGAATCGCAAGGCCGGATGGACGCGCGGGGATATCGCAAAAAGGTGATTTCACGCTTCATCATTCCGCCTTATGTTGATGCTTATACAAGACTTCCCTTTCTCGATGAGGATGCCTGATGGCCTCGACCAATCGCCTGCCTTTCAGACGTTCGTTCGCGCTCTTGGCCAGTGTGGCGCTGATTGCCGGTCCCACCCTAGCAGGCGTCGAGCGGGCGTATGCGCAGACGACGCAGACGCCTTCAACCGATACGATGACGCCCAATAGCGGCGCTGCTGCAGGCGCACTGGCTCCGGGCAATTCCGCGACAACCGCACCGGCACCCACCGGAGAAACGGGCCAGGCTCCCGCCACGGGCTCCGCCGGCGCAACCACCGGCAACACCGCGTCGGGCACGCAGGCGCCCGCGACCTCCAATAGTCAGACCCCGGCTACGGCGACCAACCCGGCGCAGGCTCCCTTGAGCGGCTCGACTGTAACGACGACCGAGAACCCGACCGTGACGCCTAACAGCGCGACGTTGCCGGTCACGGGCAATCCGGCAATGAATGCCGGCCCCGCCTCGGTTGCCGATCTGGCATCCGGTCTGCTGGATGCGGTGGTCAACATTTCGACCTCCCAAAAGGTCAAGGATGAGGGCGATGGCCCGGCGACCCCCAAGGTGCCGGACAATTCGCCGTTCCAGGAGTTCTTCAACGACTTCTTCAAGAACCGGAACAACGAAAACAGCAACCGCAAGGTCAGCTCGCTCGGTTCCGGTTTCGTCATCGATCCATCCGGCTACATCGTCACCAACAATCACGTCATCGAAGGTGCCGACGATATCGAGGCGATCTTCCCGAACGGCACCAAGCTGAAGGCGCGGCTGATCGGCACCGACACGAAGACCGATCTTTCCGTGCTCAAGGTGGAACCGAAGCATCCGCTGATCGCGGTCAAATTCGGCGATTCCGGCAAGATGCGGATCGGCGACTGGGTGATGGCGATCGGCAATCCTTTCGGTCTGGGCGGCTCTGTGACTGTGGGTATCGTCTCTGCCCGTGGCCGCAATATCAATGCCGGTCCCTATGACAATTTCATCCAGACGGATGCGGCGATCAACAAGGGCAATTCCGGCGGCCCGCTCTTCAACATGAAGGGCGAAGTGATCGGCATCAACACGGCGATCATCTCGCCGAGCGGCGGCTCCATCGGTATTGGCTTCGCCGTGCCCTCCGAACTGGCCGAGGGTGTCGTCAAGCAGCTCATGGATTTCGGCGAGACCCGTCGCGGCTGGCTCGGCGTGCGCATCCAGCCGGTCACCGACGATGTTGCCAACAGCCTCGGCCTCGAAAGCGCCAAGGGCGCGCTGGTGGCAGGCGTCATCAAGGGCGGGCCGGTCGATAACGGTTCGATCAAGGCCGGCGATGTCATCCTGAAATTCGATGGCAAGGACGTTGACGAGATGCGCGATCTGCCGCGTGTGGTCGCTGAAAGCCCCGTCGGCAAGGAAGTCGACGTTGTCATCATGCGCGACGGCAAACAGCAGACTGTGAAGGTCACGCTCGGCCGGCTCGAAGACAGCGACCAGGCGGCCGCAGCTAGCAGCGGCGACAGCAATCAGGGCGATAAGGGCGGCGGCGACAAGGCGCCCCGGCTTGCGCCCAACGACAAGGGCGGCGGCAACGACGGCGTCATCAATCCCGACGAGGGAGATGAAGGCGATGACGACGGAGCGGATGGGCAGGACCAGGACAACGGTCAGCAGCAGCAAGCGCCGCAGCCGCAGGCTACCCAGGAGGTGCTCGGCATGAAACTCGCGACGCTGAACGCCGAAAACCGCAAGAGCTTTGGCATTGCCGACAGTGTCGACGGCGTGGTGATCACGGAGGTTGCACCGGGTTCGGCCGCAGCGGAGAAGGGGCTGAAGCCGGGAGAAGTTGTCGTCGAAGTGGCTCAGGAATTCGTGCAGACGCCGACCGCTGCTTCGGAAAAGGTTGCATCGCTGAAGCGGGAAGGTCGCCGCAATGCGCAGATGATGATCGCCTCTCCGAATGGCGATCTGCGCTTCATTGCTGTGGCGCTGGAGTAGGCCGCATCAATTCGGGGCGGCCTGCTCCTGTTGGCGGCGCCATTCCATAGCGCTCAAGCGATAGAGCACATGCTGCTTTAGCTGCGGATGAGTGGCGGGAATATCCGGATGATCGAAATCTCCGGCCGGATCGCGATGCATGCCGATCCGTTGCATCACCGCCAACGCGCGATGATTGTTGTGCACGGCAATGGACACGATTTCGTCGAGTTTGAGCGTCTCGAAACCGTAGCGCAACAAGGCGGTTCCGGCCTCGCTGGCATAGCCCTGACGCCAGTGCTGGGCTGAAAGTCGCCAGCCGATCTCGACGGCATTTTCAGGTAAGAATGGTTCAAGCTTTGGCTTCGACAATCCGGAGAAGCCGATCGGCTCGCCGCTCTGTTTCAATGTCAGTACGAGAAGATCGAAACCGGCTTCCGGTATCAGTGTGCCGATGATGTCGAAGACGGCATCGGCGTCTTCCCGGCTGCGGCGGAAGGGAAAGAATTCGAGGACATCGGGATCGGAACTCAGTTCATAAAAGAGGTCGCGATCACTCTCCTGGCATGGGCGCAGGATGAGCCGCGGCGTCTCGATGATCGTCATTGCCGGGCGCGCCACTCGGCTGCGGTTAAGCGATAGAGCACATGACGCTGCAGGTGAGGGTAGGCATCAGAAACGCCAGGGTGCTCGAAATCCCCGCCTTCGACCCGATGCATGCCGATCCTCTCCATGACCGATGTCGAGCGGATATTGTTATGAACTGCGAAGGAAACGATCTGATCGAGGCCGTGGGTTTCGAAACCGTAGGCGAGCAGTGCCCGCGCCGCTTCGCTGACCAGCCCCTTGCCCCAATACCGCGCAGCCAGCCGCCAGCCGATCTCGACGGTACCCGCCGGCACGAACGGCTCCAGATGGTTCGTTTGTGCCAGTCCACAAAAGCCGATCGCCTCGCCGCTTGCCTTGAGTTCCAGGGCATAGAAGCCAAACCCTGTGTCGGCGATCATGGATTGGACCCGCTCCAAAAATGCATCCGCTTCCGCCCGATTGCGGCGAAACGGAAAGAACTCCATGACCGTCTCATCGGAGTTGATCTCGAAGGCAAGATCGCGATCGCCGTCGCGCCAGTTGCGGATGATAAGACGCTCAGTTTCGGCAATGATCATGGATCGCCTCCAATCGTCAGCGTTTTGATGCTACGCCTTGACGAAATCAGTTTTCCGGTAGCCCTGAATGTAGAGCAGGGCGGTCAGGTCGCCGTGGTCGATGCGCATCTTGGCCTGGGCAGCCACCGTTGGCTTAGCGTGCAGGGCGACGCCGGAGCCAGCGAGTTGCAGCATGCCGAGATCATTGGCGCCATCGCCGACGGCAATGGCGTCGGCGGTGGAGATACCAAGCTTTTTGGCAATGGTGTTGAGCGCGTCGACCTTGGCTTGCATGCCGAGAATGGGTTCGGCGACAAGGCCGGTCAGCACGCCGTTGTTTTCCAGCAGGACGTTGGCGTGGTTCTCATCGAAATCCAGGGTGGCCGCGATGCGGCTCGTAAAGAGGGTGAAGCCACCGGAGACGAGGGCGGCGTAGTAGCCCTTGGCTTTCATGGTGGCGATCAGCTCCGCGCCGCCGGGGGTGAGGGTGATGTGTTTGGCGATGACGTCGTCAACGACAGAGATCGGCAGACCTTTCAGCAGGGCCACCCGCTCTCGCAGGGCCGGCTCGAAGGCGATCTCGCCGTTCATCGCGCGGGCGGTGATGTCTGCGACCTTCTCCTTCAATCCGACTTCAGCGGCCAGTTCGTCGATGCATTCCTGGCCGATCATGGTGGAATCCATGTCGGCGATCAGCAACTTCTTTCGGCGCGTCTCGGCTTCCTGGATGACCAGATCGATCGGCGCGCCGGCGATGACTGCGAGAATATTGGCTTCCGCCGCCTGCAGATCGGTGCCGTCGCGCAGCGCAATGTCGCAGGCGATACCGTCGGCCAGCCAATAGAGTCCCGCTGCCTGGACGGCGTCCGCCGCCTGCTCGGCGATTGCCGGGACGAGAACGGGGTTTGACGGATTGGCAATAAGCGTGGCAACGAAGGCCATGATCAGAAACCTTATAAGCGATATCGACGCGATCCTGATAACCGGGCCGACCGCCAGCGGCAAGTCCGCGCTTGCGGTGGAATTGGCCCGCGAGCACGATGGTGTGGTCGTTAATGCCGACAGCATGCAGGTCTATGACACATTGCGCGTGCTGACGGCCCGGCCATCTGAGGAGGATATGCAGGGCATTCCTCACCATCTCTATGGCCATGTACCGGCGGGGCAAGCCTATTCCACGGGCGCCTGGCTGCGCGAGGCTACAGCCCTGGTGGCGCAATTACGCGATGAGAAACGGATGCCCGTTTTTGTCGGTGGCACCGGGCTCTATTTCAAGGCTCTGACCGGCGGGCTTTCCAATATGCCCGATATCCCCGCCGATATTCGCAGCCGCCTACGGGAACGGCTGTTGACGCAGGGACCTGAGGCGCTGCATGAGGCGCTCGTTGTTCGCGATCCAGCCGTAGCGGCAAGCTTCAATCCCCAGGATGGCCAGCGTATTGTTCGCGCTCTGGAAGTCATGGAGGCGACGGGACAATCCATCACAACGTTTCAGGGCAAGAGCGGTCCTGTCATCGTCGATGCCGATCGTGCGCGAAAGATCGTCGTGCTGCCGGATCGCGCGGTATTGCATCAGCGCATCAACGGCCGTTTCGAGAAGATGCTCGCCATGGGCGCCGAAGATGAAGTGCGGGCTCTGTTGGCGTTGAAGCTGCCGGAAGAGATGCCCATCATGAAGGCGATCGGCGTGTCGCAGATCGCTGCGATGCTGCGAGGCGAGATGACGCGCGAGGAGGTTCTTGAGACCGGTGCCGCCGCGACGCGGCAATATGCAAAACGGCAGATGACCTGGTTTCGCAATCAGATGGACGAAAGCTGGGAGCGCATTAGTCCGTAGTCCGCATCAGTCCTTGTTGTAGAGGCTGCTCAGTGGCTTTCTCAGAATACTGTCGCGCAGGGACAGGCCGCCTTCGCGCCGCGCAGGCTGCGGGGGCTCGTTCGCCGATGCGGGCTGACCGCTTGCATTGTCGCCGCCTCGGAACTCGCGGCGCAGCTCGGCAAGTCTGCTATCGATCGATGTCTGAGGAGCCGAGCCAAAAGTTGAAGCCGCCGGCGTGCGCGGCAGCATGTCGGGCCGATAAGGCTCTATCGACGGCGCCGCAATTCGCACCGGCTGCGGCTCGGATGCTGGGGTAGGCTGATCAGCATCGTCATCGCCAATATCCTCGTCGAAATCTTTCGCCGCATCGCTCAGGGTTGTGTAGCTCTGCTGAAAGGCGGAGATATCGGGACCGGAGATCGATCGCATGCGGCTGATGATGGTGCGCAGGTCGACCGTATCGGGTGATTCCTCGCTCGTTCTTGCGATGCTGCCACTGGCCTTCGGCAGCAAGCTTTCTTCGACGCGGGAAAAGCGCATGCGCATGGGGACCGCGATGGCTTCGCCGAAGGCGATGGCTTCGCCGTTGCCGATCGAAGACAGGAAGCTCGTCGTCGAAATCGAAGAGTTGGGGATTGCCGAACGTATGATGTCCTGGTCGCGGTCGTTTGCAAGGCGCATGGCGAACAGCGTCGAGCACTGCGACAGGATCGTCTGGTCGAGTTCGCCCGGACGCTGCGTGATGATGCCGAGCGACACGCCGTATTTGCGGCCCTCCTTGGCGATGCGGGCAATTGCCTGCCGCGTCGGAAAGAAGCCGAGATTCGGGTCGGCGGGGATATAGCGATGCGCCTCTTCGCAGACGACCAACATATGGATCGCGCCCTCGCTCCAAAGCGCGAGCTCGAAGGCCATGCGGCAAAGGACGGAGGCGACGGAGTTGACGACTTCGGATGGAATCCCTGCGAGCTGGAAGGTGCAGATCGGCCTGTCGTCGCCAGGAATACGAAAGATCTGCGCGATCGTCTCCATGATCGTGTCGCTGATCGTGTTGTTGGAGAACATGAAATGATAACGCGGATCGTTGATCGCCGAGATGACGCGCATCTTCAGAGAGCGCAGATGCGGCTTTTCTTGCCGGCCTTCGAGCCGGCCGATGCGCTCATCGATCAAGGCCAACAGATCGGCCATGCGGTAGGGAACCGGCGTATCTGCCGTCACCGAGCTCTTTTCCGTCTGACGGCGCATCAGCGGCGAGTCGCTGCCGCGAAAGGCGCGCTTTGCCTCCGGAATAATATCGCGCAGCATGTCGAGTTCGTCGGGGATCGGCGGCCGGCCGCGGAAAACGACCTCGGCGAATTCATCGAGCCGCATCAGCCAGAAGGGCAGGTCGAGCGTATCGGTATCGACGACGACGGAATGCTTGGGAAAGGCGGCGGCGAATTCATTATGCGGATCAAGGATCAGCACGCGCAGTTTGGGATCGGAAGTGATCGCCTTATGCAGCAGCAACGAGACGGCGGTCGATTTGCCGACACCAGTGGAGCCGACCACGGCGAAATGCTTGGCCAGCATCGAAGGAATATGGATGGCGGCGTCGATGCTCTCATCCTGCGTCAGCTTGCCGATGACACAACTGCTGTCCTTACCGGCATCGAAAATGCGCATGAGATCGCTGGCGCGGATGCGGTGAGCAACAGCGCCGAGATAGGGATAGGCGGAGATGCCACTGGAAAATTCCTCGCGGCCGCTTGGCCCGACGCGGACTTCGCCCAGCAATTCCACTTCGATGCGGAAAAGATTGTCTTGTCCTTCGCCCCAGCCTGTATTGCCGGTGTTCATGGCGTAGACGAGGGCAGCGACACGATTGGCACCTACGCTGATCGAGATCAGTTTGCCGACGGACCAAAGCTCGGTCAGATCGGTGCCGCCATCTTCGGCGATCGCAGCGATGGTCGCCCTGGAACCACTGCACGCGACAACACGGCCGAGGAAGCGATTCCCTGGCTTCATACTATCGCGACGATCAAGGTCCCCAGCCTTGCCGGACGTCTGCAAATCATTGTTGAGCAAACGGTTACTCCCAGCGTTAAGCCGTGAAGCATAGGGAGGGTGGCTTAACAAAACCCTTTCGCGCTCCCCCAGATTTTAAGAGGATTGGGAAAGGCCGCGATTTTTTATTGCGGAATGCGTTGACGCTTAGAAATTTTCTGTCTATCACTTCCGCCCATGAAAAACTTGACGGTTCTTATCGTGGTGGGACAGCGCATGGGCAGGATGGTGTAACCATCCGGCGATAGCCACCCATGCGCTAGACAGCAGGCTCCCGAAGGAGCCTTTTTTTATGCCCGAAATCGAGTTTTCATTTTTCCAAACCTCAGCAGATAGCGGAACAAACGTATGACCGGCACAGATAATCAGGCGAGCAGCAATCAGATGACAGGCGCGGAGATCGTGCTGCAGGCGCTCAGGGACAACGGCGTCAAGCACGTATTCGGTTATCCGGGCGGCGCTGTTCTGCCGATCTACGACGAAATTTTTCAGCAGGACGATATCCAGCACATCCTCGTGCGCCACGAGCAGGGCGCAGGCCACGCAGCGGAAGGCTATGCCCGCTCGACCGGTAAGGTCGGCGTCATGCTGGTCACTTCGGGTCCGGGCGCGACGAATGCCGTCACGCCGCTGCAGGACGCACTGATGGATTCGATCCCGCTGGTTTGCCTGAGCGGCCAGGTTCCCACGTCCCTGATCGGTTCTGACGCCTTCCAGGAATGCGATACGGTCGGCATCACGCGGCCCTGCACCAAGCACAATTGGCTGGTCAAGGATGTCAACAAGCTCGCTGCGGTCATCCACGAAGCGTTCCGCATTGCCCAGTCCGGCCGTCCGGGTCCCGTCGTCGTCGACATTCCGAAGGATGTTCAGTTCGCCACCGGCACCTATACGCCGCCGGAAGCGCATGATGTCCAGAAGAGCTATCAGCCGAAGGTTCAGGGCGATCTCAACCGGATCAAGCAGGCTATCGAACTGATGGCAAATGCGAAGCGGCCGATCATCTATTCCGGTGGCGGCGTCGTAAACTCCGGTCCGGAGGCTTCGAAACTGCTGCGTGAGCTGGTCGAGCTGACGGGCTTCCCGATCACCTCGACGCTGATGGGCCTCGGCGCCTATCCGGCATCCGGTAAAAGCTGGCTCGGCATGCTCGGCATGCATGGTTCTTACGAAGCCAATATGGCGATGCATGATTGCGACGTGATGGTCTGCATCGGCGCGCGCTTCGACGACCGCATTACCGGCCGCCTGAATGCCTTTTCGCCGAATTCGAAGAAAATCCACATCGACATCGATCCGTCCTCGATCAACAAGAACGTTCACGTCGATATCGGCATCCTCGGCGATGTCGGCAATGTTCTGGAAGATATGGTTCGCCTGTGGCGGGCGCTGCCTCACAAGCCGGCGGCGGATCGTCTTAACGATTGGTGGACGAATATCACACATTGGCGTGCGCGCAATTCCTTCGCCTACAAGCCGCATGACGATGTCATCATGCCGCAATATGCGATCCAGCGTCTCTACGCGCTGACCAAGGACCGCGATACCTACATCACCACGGAAGTCGGTCAGCATCAGATGTGGGCGGCGCAGTTTTACGGCTTCGAGCAACCGAACCGCTGGATGACATCGGGCGGCCTCGGCACCATGGGTTACGGCCTGCCGGCCGCTCTCGGCGTACAGATCGCCCATCCGGAAAGCCTCGTCATCGACATTGCCGGCGATGCCTCGATCCAGATGTGCATTCAGGAAATGTCGGCGGCGATCCAGCACAATGCGCCGATCAAGATCTTTATCTTGAACAACCAATATATGGGCATGGTGCGCCAATGGCAGCAGTTGCTGCACGGCAACCGCCTGTCGCACTCCTACACCGAGGCCATGCCCGATTTCGTGAAGCTCGCTGAAGCCTATGGTGCCGTCGGCCTGCGCTGTGAAAAGCCCGGCGATCTCGACGCGGCGATCCAGGAAATGATCGACGTCAAGAAGCCGGTCATTTTCGATTGCCGCGTTGCCAATCTCGCCAACTGCTTCCCGATGATTCCGTCGGGCAAGGCACATAACGAGATGCTGCTGCCGGATGAAGCGACCGACGAAGTCGTCGCCAACGCCATCGACGCCAAGGGTCGGCAGCTCGTTTGATCGGAAAGCCGGGACACGGTAGGTTTGCCGTGTCCCCCGGCCGCTGGACCAATCACCATTCAGTCAGGATCGCGCTGGCATCCTGACCATAAGAACCGAGGAAACGGAACAAGGACAATGACCGCACACCTTCAACCCACGGGCTCCGCCTATTTCATTTCGCCGGAAACCGCGGCGGCCGAGAGCCATACGCTTTCGGTGCTGGTCGACAACGAGCCCGGCGTTCTCGCCCGCGTCATCGGCCTCTTCTCCGGTCGCGGCTATAACATCGAAAGCCTGACCGTTTCGGAGACCGAGCATCAGGCCCATCTGTCGCGCATTACCATCGTCACGCGCGGCACGCCGCAGGTGCTGGAACAGATCAAGGCGCAGCTTGAACGCATCGTGCCGGTTCATCGCGTCGTCGACCTGACGGTGCGCGCCCGCGAACTCGGCCAGGAGCGGCCGATCGAGCGCGAAGTGGCGCTGCTGAAGGTTGTCGGAAGCGGCGAGACCCGCGCCGAAACGCTGCGGCTGGCCGATGCCTTCCATGCCAAAGTGGTGGATGCGACGGTCGAGCATTTCATTCTCGAGATCACCGGCAAGTCATCGAAGATCGATCAGTTCATCGCCATTATCAAGCCGCTCGGCCTGATCGAAGTTTGCCGCACCGGCATTGCCGCCATGAACCGCGGCTCCCAGGGAATGTAAGGAAGCCTGCCGTTCACCGGTCTATCAGCGTCGCGTAGCTTGCGCGGCGCTCGGGGCGGATAGGTTGCGTCATCAATGAGGTCATGTCGGTGACGTTTTCTGCCGCGGAGAGTCCGCCTGATATCGGCGAGAAGAGCTGGCATCCTCCGGCAGGGATGAGTCTCGGCGCCACCTTTTATGTCCGCAATGCTTTTCCTTGGCTTGGCCAATATTTCGGGTCGCAGAAGATCGCGTCTACGCTATCGCCCGGCATCGGCGGCGTGCTTTCCTGGGGCGGCCGCGCACCCGCAAAGACGGCGGCAGCGATCTCGCGGTTGCGGGGATTGCCACACTGGAATCTCGAAGACGGTTTTCTGCGCTCGGTAGGCCTCGGCAAGGCCGGTGCAATCCCTCTTTCGATCGTGGTCGACGATCTCGGTCTCCCCGTAGACGCAAGCCGGCCCTCGCGCCTTGAACGCCTGATCGCCGGCGCGGAAGATGCCGGAGAACTGGGCAGGGCCATCCGCGAACAGATCGTCCGCAATCGGCTCTCCAAATACAATCATCTGCCGCACAGGTCGCCCGCGATCGAGCGGACGACGAAGCGTCGCATCCTGCTTGTCGATCAGGTCGTCGGCGATATCTCGGTCGGCAAGGCGCTCGGCTCGCGCGCCTCGTTCGAGCGGATGCTTGCCGACGCTTTGGCAAGCGATGCGCAATGTCTGATCCGGACGCATCCGGATGTCATGGCCGGCCACCGCAAGGGATATCTGACCACGGAAGCCGCCGGCAAAGGTGGTGCGGTATTTCTTGATGATGCTGTATCGGTCGCATCGATTCTTGATGTCGTGGACGAGGTCTGGACCGTCTCCAGCCAGTTCGGTTTCGATGCGCTTCTGCGCGGCATCCCGGTTCGCTGCTATGCGGCGCCGTTTTATGCCGGATGGGGTGTGACGGAAGATCAATTCGGCGTCTACACGAAAGCCGTTCTCGCCGACAGACGAACCAGGCGGCGGACCGTCGATCAAATCGCCGCTGCCGCCTTTTCGCTTTATCCGACCTATCGCAATCCCGCGGACTGGCGGGTGATCGATGTTTTCCAGGCGATCGAGCTGATCGTCGCGCAGCAGCGCGCAGAGGTCGGTAGTTAAAGCATCTCCAGCGGCTTCTTTCGCGCCGGTGGCGGGAAGGCGGCGTCGAGGGTGGCCCAATCCTCATCGGTGATGTCGAGCGAGACGGCGTCGCGGTTTTCTGCAACGCGTTGCGGATTGGAGGTTTTGGGAATGGCGATCACGCCGTCGCGCTCCAGCAGAAAGGCGAGCGCAACCTGCGCCGGCGTTGCCTGATAGGTCTTGGCGATGTGGATCAGATTCGGATGATGCGCCAGCCGGCCCTGTTCGATCGGTGAATAGGCCATAATCGGGATGTTGCGCTCCTGGCACCACGGTAGCAGATCGTATTCGACGCCGCGTCGGCCGAGATTGTAGAGCACCTGATTGGCGGCGACATTGCCGCCATCGGGAACCGCGAGCAGTTCCTCCATGTCGTCGACGTCGAAATTCGATACGCCCCAGGCGCCGATCTTGCCTGCGGCTTTCAGGGCTTCGAAGGCAGCCACCGTTTCGGCCAGCGGATACTCTCCGCGCCAATGCAGCAGATAAAGGTCGATGCGGTCGATTTTCATTCGCTTCAGGCTGCGGTCGCAGGCTTGAATAGTCCCCTTGCTACTTGCGTTGTGAGGATAGACCTTGCTGACGACGAACACCTCGTCGCGCCGTCCCGCGATCGCCTCGCCGACGATTTCCTCCGCGCCGCCTTCGCCATACATTTCGGCGGTGTCGATCAGCGTCATGCCAAGATCGAGCCCGGCCTTCAGGCTGGCGATCTCGTCACTGGTCCGGGCGGCTTTTTCGCCCATGTTCCATGTGCCTTGGCCGAGTGCGGGAACCGTGATGCCGGAGGGGAGAGTGACGGTAGGAATGGGGTCGCGCATGGCCTGTCCTCGCTGCTTGAGAGGCGAAGGATAAGGGCATTCATCGGGAATTCAATCAGGCCATTCATGTCACCGTGACAATCCTGTCATGGCATTCGATTCCAGGGCGAATTAGGGTCGCGCAGCATAGGCGCCGCTATGAGTGATGCGCATCGCGAGATGGACGCTTCCTGCTGACCAAAGAGCGGCGTTCGGAGGGACTTCATGCCGCTGAATACATTCCTGGCTCTTCTGTTGTTTGCTTTCACGACGTCGATCACGCCTGGGCCGAACAATATGATGCTGTTCGCATCGGGCGTGAACTTCGGTTTCCGCCGCACGATCCCGCATATGCTCGGCATCGGCGTCGGTTTTCTGTCGCTGCTGCTGGGCGTCGGGCTGGGGCTCGGGGCAGTGCTGCATACCGTTCCGGTGCTCTATACCGGCCTGAAATTCGCCGGCGGAGCCTATCTCGTCTGGATCGCCTGGAAGATCGCGACGTCGCGCAGCCTCAGCGAGAAGGAAAGCGGTGTCGAGCCGATGAGCTTCCTGAGTGCCGCCGCCTTTCAATGGGTCAATGCCAAGGCCTGGGTGATGGCGGTCACGGCCATGGCGACCTACACCAATCCGCAGCTCTACCTGATCAGCGTGCTGCTTGTCGGCTTTGCCTTTGCGGCGGTCAACATTCCCAGCGTTTCGACCTGGGCAGGTTTCGGCTCGGCCCTGCGCGACTGGCTTTCCGACCCCGTTCGCCTCAAGTGGTTCAACATCACCATGGCTGTCCTGCTGGTGCTCAGCCTCTGGCCGATGTTAAAATAGCGATATGGATGGCTTGTTGAGCATCAGCCAGAGGATGCCGATGACAGCGAAAAAGGCGGGGAAGCCGCAAGCAAACCAGATGTGATAGAGGCGGTGGTAGGCTGCCGGCAGCGGCGTTTCGGTCGCGGATGCCGTCCGGGCGAGATCGCGCAGGCGGAGCTGTATCCAGACGACCGGCAGCCAGAAAACTCCGGTCAGCACATAGAGCAGCAGGGACAGAGCGATCCATCCTTCTTCGAGTGACCAGCCGATCGATTGTGCAAGCAGATAGCCGGTGACCGGCTGTAGGATGACGGCCGTTGCCGTAAAGATCGTGTCGGCGATGACGACTGTGCCGGCAACATGTGCGATCACCTTGGGGTCGCCCGTGCGATGCGCCATCACCATGAAGAATGCGATGCCGGCGCCGGTGCCGAAAAGCACGGTAGCGCCGATGACATGCACGAGGCGAAGAAGCTCCTCTCCCAGCATCAGCGCTCCTCCAACACCGCAAGCGTGGCAAATGTCAGCAGGATCGACGGCAGCGCTTTGACGAGTGGCCCGAGAGGATCGAGCCAAAGCGATGGTTCGAGCAAGGTGCCGCCGGCAAGATAGCCGAGCGTAACGGCAAGCATTCCGAACAATGCCGACCGCGCGAAAGGCCGCACGAGAACAAATGCGCCGAGGGCTATATCGAGAAAACAGGTGATCAGGGTCAACGCCATTGCCAAGCCATCCGGCATAAAGGGCAGGAGGTGCCGGCTTGCGCCTGTCGGGGCCAGTATCGGGATGATGCCCGACAGCATCCAGAAGAGCGCCAGGCCAGAGATCATCAGCGGCTTTAACAAATAGAGGCGGGCAAACCACAAATCCTGAACGCCGGAAGGATTGGCCTCCAGCGTTTCGGCTGCTGTCGCCAGGCGTCGGCTTGGGAGGTGTTGCCCATCTCTTCGACTGAGAACGCCTTCTGACATCACGGCCATCGCAGTCGATCGGAGCGGCGAGCGCCATCCGAGCTTGCCGGCGATGTCGGCCATCCACGTCACCGGCTTTGCGAAGCTGGCCGGTATCGGCACGACCTGCGCTGGCGGCAGGCCGAGCCAGTTTCGATGAAGGATGACGAGTTGGCGGAGTGTCAGTGCTTCACTGGCGGCAAGATCGATGTCGGTGCCGGATTGGAGTTCGCCGGCAATTGCAGCCGAAACGATCGCTGCGACATCGTCGACCGAGACGGTTTCGACAGGGCTTTGTGCATGAATGAGAGGCAGGAGATAGGGTATGGCGGCAAGCGCGCGTAGCAATGCCGTGCCGCCATGCGCATTGCGGCCGAGGACGAGCGCCGGCCGCAGGATAATATGGTTGAGACCGTTTGCCGCCAGCGCCTTGTCAGCATTGCGCTTTGTCGCCAGGAATGGTTGGTCCCGACCACCGCCTTCCGTGCGCGCGGAAATCTGCACGACGAGCTCGATTGCCGACTGTGCGGCTGCGGCATAGAGCGCCAGCATCGCTTTTTCCTGCGTGGCGGCGAGATCGTCGGAAAGCCCGTCTTGAAGGGCTCCGGCGCAGTTGATGACGATCCGGTGGCTGCTTAGCGCTGCACGCCAGTCCGATGGATCGGTCATTTCAGCCAGATCGGCTTTGATCCAGTCAATCGAAGGGTGTTTTATGCGCGCCCGGTCAGGATTGCGAGCAAGACCTGTGACCATATGCCCGTCTTTGCGCAATCGCGCCGCGATCACAGAGCCGATGAAACCAGTTGCGCCAAGAATCAAAATCTTCATGCTGGGCAGACTAGCTAAACGCGCTAACAATGCGAGAGGGTTGCGGCATCTGATCGCGGTTGCAACCGTGGAGAAGGCGCTTGGCGCCTCGATAGCAAAGGCTTAGATTTCTGGCCTATTCGACGGGGAGATACATCATGCACGATCATGACGACCACCATCACCATGATCATGACAACCACTATTCCGACATGCAGGCGCGCGTGAAGGCGCTGGAGACGCTGCTCACGGAAAAGGGGCTGATCGATCCGGCAGCGATCGATGTCATCGTCGAGACCTATGAGACCAAGGTGGGGCCGCGCAATGGGGCGCAGGTGGTGGCGAAAGCCTGGAGCGATCCGGAATTTGCCGAATGGTTGAAGCGTGACGCGACGGCGGCGATTGCCAGCCTGGGTTTCACAGGGCGGCAGGGCGAGCATATGCGGGCGGTGTTCAATACGCCTGAAACGCATAATCTCATCGTTTGCACGCTCTGCTCCTGCTATCCCTGGTCGGTGCTCGGGCTGCCGCTGGTCTGGTACAAGGCGCCGGCGTATCGCTCCCGCGCCGTCATCGATCCACGCGGTGTGTTGGCCGAATTCGGTCTGACGCTGCCTGAGGGGAAGACGATTCGCGTCTGGGATTCGACGGCGGAGCTGCGCTATCTCGTCATCCCGGAACGTCCTGATGGCACCGAGGGCATGAATGAGGCTGATCTTGCCGACCTCGTTAGCCGTGACGCGATGATCGGTACCGCGATCGCCAAGGCTCCGGAGGTGACGCTATGAACGGGCCGCACGATCTCGGCGGGCAGATGGGTTTCGGGCCGGTCGCGCCGGAACCGAACGAACCGGTCTTCCACACGGAATGGGAAAAGCGGGCGCTTGGCGTCACGCTCTCCTGCGGTGCCTTCGGCGCCTGGAGCATCGATGAAAGCCGGCATGCGCGCGAAAACATCCCTCCGGCCGAATATCTTGCCGCCAGCTATTATGAGATCTGGACGCGCGGGCTCGAGACGCTGCTGAAACGGCATGGTTTTGTAACGCAGGAGGAGCTGCGAACCGGCCATTCGTCGGGGCAGGGAGTTGTTCCGAAACGCATCCTGAAGGCCGATATGGTTGCCGGTGCGCTCGCCAAGGGCGGCCCTTGCGATCGGCCGGTCGATGCAGCGCCGCTTTTTGCGGTCGGCGATCGCGTGCGGACGAAGAATATCAATCCGACAGGACATACGCGTTTGCCACGCTATGCGCGCGCCAAATCGGGCGTAGTCGAGGCCGTGCAGGGCTCGTTCGTCTTCCCCGACGACAACGCCCACGGCAAGGGCGAAAATCCGCAATGGATCTACACGGTCGTTTTCGACGCCCCGGAAATTTGGGGCGAGGGCGCCGATCCAACGCTTACCGTCTCCATCGATGCCTGGGAGAGTTACCTTGAGTGCGTGTGAAATCGCCTCGCCCCTGGCGCAATCGCCGCAACTGCCAAAATCCACCGATGGTGAGCCGGTCTTCCCCGAACCCTGGGCGGCGGAGGCCTTCGCCATGACCGTGCATCTGTATGAGAAGGGCTTGTTCAGTTGGGGCGAATGGGCGGAGCAGCTTTCCGCCGAATTGCACAGGCCGGGCAGGGCCGAAGACGGCAGCGACTATTTCGACTGCTGGGTGGCGGCATTGTCCGGCCTGCTGGTCAGCCGCGGCATCGCCGACGCCGGCGCGATCCTCGACCTGCAAAGAAGCTGGCAGCGCGCGGCGGAAGCGACGCCGCACGGCAAGCCGATCTTGCTTGAGAACGATCCGGAACGCTGAGGGGCCTAAAGCTCGTCGCGATCTTTCAGATACGCTCCCACGCTTTAGCTCTTTGTTTGTGCATGTCGTTTTCGCAAAACCGCCGCACACTTTTGCGCGACATGCACTAAGACGAAAACTGCTTGTAGCATTCGTCCGCCACCTGCCTCAGCATGTCGCGCGAAATTTCGCCGGTGACGGCATAGCCGAGCTTGCCGTCTATCCAATAGAAGGTCTCGACCGTGCCGACGCTGGTAAAGCGGAAACTGGTTGTGGTGTTTTCCTTGTTGCTGCCGATGAGCACGGTCAGGCGCTGGCCGGTGGCGTTCTCATACATGAAGAGTGCACCGGGCGTGCCGTTGATAGGCAGCAGCCGGCCGCCGACAAGCTGGAAACCGAGCGTCTGCAGGCTCGGCACCTTGAGACCGGCGATATTCATGCGCTTACCGAGCCAGGTGGCGAGATGCGCTTCCTGATCCGCGCCGACCTCGACCGGATGGCGGACATCGCTTGCGTAGACGACGAAGGCCGATTGCGCCTGTCGTGGCAGGGCTTCGATAGCCGTCACGCGAAGGTCCGGCTGTGTCAGAAGCGGCGGGCCGAAATGGCCGGCGGCAGCGCCAACCAGGAAGATCGCCAGAGAGGCCGCAGCCATCGGCAGCCAGCGAAGCCGTGGTGATGTTGCAGGCACAGACGCCGTGATGGGCGGTGATACCAGCTCGCGGTCGCCTTCCTTCGAGATTGCATATGGCGCAAACAATGCCTTGATGTCGGCATTCTGCGCCTGCCAGGCGGAAATCAGGTCCGCTTCCTCCGGATTTTCGGTAAGCCAGGCTTCCAGCCGGGCGTGATCGTCCGCCGGCAGCAATCCGTCGGCAAAGGCGTGGAGATCCGCTTCGGTCACGGTCGGGTTACGTTCGCTCATTTCGGTCTCCGAAGCGTAATGACATTCTCGGCATTCATCAGACTGCTCATTTTCCGGCGCGCTCGAGACAGGCGCGACATCACGGTGCCGATCGGAATATCCAGTGTGGTGGCGACGTCCTGATAGCTGTAGCCTTCGACGACGACCAGCATCAGTACGGCGCGATAATCCTCCCCGAGGCTGTTCAGCGCCGCTTCCAATCGCGAGCGCTCCAAAGGATCGCTGCTGGTCTCGGCGGCCGGCAGATCGGTGCTGTCGTCAAGATCGACGAAATTGCGACGACCTTGCTGGCGCAGGCCGTTGCGGTAGAGATTGGTCATGATGGTGAGCACCCAGCCGCGCAGGTTCAGCCCGCGCCACTGGCTGCGCCGCGCCAGCACCTTTTCCACGCAGTCCTGAAGAAGGTCTTCGCCATCGGCGTCGGATCGGGTGAGGCTGCGCGAATAGCGCCTTAACGAGGGGAGGAGCGCCAGCACCTCCGCCTCGAAGCTGTCGGGCGCGGGGAGAGCTCCCCCCGCATCCCTGTCGGTCCGATCAGGGCCGTGCGGCATCCCACACACCCTTGAAGCCATCGCCGGCAACTTCACCGGCCTTGGTATCCTTCATAAAGAAATAGAGCGGCATGCCGTCCTTCGCCCATTGCTTCTTCCCGTCTTTGCGGGTGATGATCGAATATGCGCCTTCTGCCTTGGCTTTGCTATCGGCCATCAGCGGCGGCCATGCCTTGGCGCAGTCGTCGTTGCAATTGGAGACACCCTTCTTGTCATTCTTGAAGGTGTAGAGCGTCATGCCGTTTTCGCCTGTGAGAACCTTGCCCTTGGCGCTCTCGCCGGTTTTTACCGGGGCTGCGGCAAAGGCCGACGTCGCTACGGCCGATGCCATGACCAGGATCGGCAAGAATTTCGCGGCTTTCATGATGTTTCTCCTCGGAATGGTAGACCTATGGTCTAGGCCCCACGTTTTGCGTTGCCGAACATGAGACGCGAATTGCCACGATTTTATTCCCAACAATTCTGGGTTTTTTACTGCTTGCTTCTGCCGGCCGAATCCTGCCAAGTCGGCCCATGCAATTCGCGCCACAACAAGACGAAGCGCTCAAGGCCGTTGCCAAATGGCTGAAGGAACGGCGCTCGCCGCTGTTTCGCCTGTTCGGCTATGCCGGTACGGGTAAGACGACGCTTGCGCGGCATTTTGCCGAGCATGTCGATGGCGAGGTGCTGTTTGCTGCCTTCACCGGCAAGGCGGCGCAGGTGCTGCGCTCGCGCGGCGCCAGCAACGCCAAGACCATCCATTCGCTGATCTATCGCCCGCGCGGCGAAGAGGCTGTCGAGGACGAAGAGACCGGCAAGACGTCGATCGCTCCAATGTTCACCATCAACCGGCAGAGCCCTGTCGCCAAGGCAGCGCTGATCATCGTCGACGAATGTTCGATGGTGGACGAAGCGCTCGGCAAGGACCTGATGAGTTTCGGCACGCCGATTCTCGTGCTTGGCGATCCCGGTCAGTTGCCGCCGGTCTCAGGCGGTGGTTTCTTCACCAACGAAGAGCCGGACTATCTGCTGACGGACATTCACCGCCAGGCCCGTGACAATCCGATCATCCAACTCGCCATGCATGTGCGTGAGGGCAAGGAGATCATGCACGGCGACTACGGCACGGCGAAGGTGATTTCGAAGAATGAGGTGACGCAGCCACTGGTACTCGAGGCGGATCAGGTGTTGGTCGGCACCAACCGTACCCGCCGACGTTACAATCAGCGACTGCGCGAGCTCAAGGGTTTTACGGCCGAATATCCGCAATCCGGCGACAAGCTGGTCTGCCTGCGCAACGACCCCGCCAAGGGCCTGCTCAATGGTTCGCTCTGGCAGGTGATGACGTCGTCCAGGGAAACCACGAAGCCGGGCATCAATCTGCTGGTGCGGCCGGAAGATGACGACATGGATCGGGGTGCGGCGAAGATCAAGCTGCTGAAGCAAGCCTTCGAGGATGTCGAAGGCGAAATCCCCTGGTCGACCCGCAAGCGCTATGATGAATTCGATTACGGCTATGCGCTTACCGTGCATAAGGCGCAGGGTTCGCAGTGGAATAACGTCGTGTTGTTCGACGAAAGCTGGGCGTTTCGCGATACGCGCGAGCGCTGGCTCTATACGGCGATCACGCGCGCCGCCGAGACGCTGACGATTGTCCGGTGAAGCTTACTTGCTCACTTCGTGATTAGGTGGGGTAACCTCTGCGCCAGACGCTAGAGGTCAGATGTCTTCGCCATGAGAATAGCGGAGTTCTGGGGTGCTGTCATAGTCAAGGAGATCGGTGACTTTCTGCATCTGCCGGTTCAATTGGGACATCTCAACGATCAGTTCGCGTTTGCGGTGGTTGAGGGCCGTGCGGAAGATAGCCTCGGCACCATCAGATGTTTCCGCCTCGTCAAGCTTTTCCATGATCTCCTGAATGACGGCGATCGACATGCCGGCTTCGCGGCAAACCGTGATGACGGCCATGCGCAGCACATCGTCGATGCCGTAGATGCGCATCAGCCCGTGGCGATCGGCCGAGATCAGCCGCTTTTCCTCGTAGAAGTGCAGCGTCCTGTGCGTCACGCCGAAAGCGCTGGCCATATCCGCAATGGCAACCGACCCCTCCGGCAGGTCAGACGGAATTGCCGTCTCAGGCAGGAACCGGTACTTGGCGCGCGCCCGAGAAACAAGATTGGCGGCAGCAAACGGACGTTTGGAACCGTCAGACATGAGTCCCTCCATATTTCCATCCCCTTTTGATCGCGGCGCCCCACGCCACGATTGAGTGCCTATTTTTTTGTCTGACGGAGGAGGCCGAAGCTACGCCCAACTCGCTTTCACAATGACGCGACCAACAAACGCAGATGTCGCCGATGAAAATTCTTAGGTTTCATAAGGACAAATTTACCGTGGGCGAACTTTTGGCCCCCTCATTCCCGGACGAATCAAATCAGGCGCCCGATACAATGACGCTATCGGGTTTCGGGGAAATTATAAGTTGCCCGAAGGGGGTATCGTCGGACGGGTGAGACGGCAAAAGAGGGGAGGACCATCAATCTTTTGCATGAATCGATATTCGAATCTCGTTGGTCTTGCGGCGTGCAATCGCATAAAACGGATGTATTATCCTCTTTATAAATCATGGATTTCGATCATGCCCGCCAAGCTCTCCGTGAACCTCAATGCTATTGCCATGTTGCGTAACCGGCGCGACCTTCCCTGGCCGAGTGTCACCGGCTTGGGACGGATCGCTCTTGCCGCCGGTGCCAGCGGCCTGACGGTGCATCCGCGGCCCGATCAGCGGCACATCCGCTTCTCCGACCTGCCCGATATCCGGGCATTGATCGACGACGAATTTCCGGAGGCGGAGTTCAATATCGAAGGCTATCCGACCGACGAGTTCTTCGATCTCTGCGCATCCGTGGAGCCGGAGCAGGTGACGCTGGTGCCCGACGATCCCTCACAGGCGACGTCCGACCACGGCTGGGATTTCCGTAAAAATCGCGATCTGTTGGCCGAGGTCGTTGCCAAATACAAGAAGATCGGCTGCCGCGTTTCCTTGTTTGCGGATGGGGACGGCGATGCCGAGGCCGTAAAGATTGCCAAGGAGGTTGGTGCTGACCGCATCGAGCTTTACACCGGTCCCTATGGCGGCTGCTATGACGCACCGGAGCGGGCTGCCGTCATTCTCGATGGTCTCGGCAAGACTGCGGACGCGGCATTTGCCAACGGCCTTGCTGTCAATGCCGGCCACGACCTGACGGTTGCCAACCTGCCGGCACTCCTCAAGCGCATCCCTGGGCTCGCAGAAGCTTCCATCGGGCATGGGCTGACCGCCGATGCGCTGGAATATGGCATGGCGGAGACGGTGCGGCGGTTTTGTCGGGCATGCGGGCAGGCGGTTTGATCGGCGGGATCTGCGGCTGATCAGGCGCGCTCGTCTTTTGCCGCGCCCTTTTGCCTGGCCCCTCATCCTAGCCTTCTCCCCGCATTGCGGGGAGAAGGGACGACAGCGCAAGCCATTGATTACATCACTCGGTTAGAGTTCATGCTTGAGGCATGAAAACTCCCTCGCCCCGCGTTGCGGGGAGAGGGCTGGGGTGAGGGGCCATGCGTGAAGGTGCGGCAAAGACGGCCTCGCCTGACCATCCCATAGACTTAGCCGAGCAACGCGGCCTTATGTTCCTCGACGAAGCTGCGCAGCGTCTGCGGCTCCTTGCCGGTCAGCTTATTGAAGTCGTTCGTGAGGATATTGAAATTGCCAGCGCGGATGTTGGCGTCGGCGGAGACGAGCATGTCGACGACGAATTTCGGCAGGCCGGCGCCGGTAAGGCCAGCGGCGAACTGTTCGTCGTTGACCTGCACGACTTCCAGCGGCCGGCCGGTGATCTTGCTAACGACGCTTGCGATGTCCTCGATGGTGACGGCGGTCGAGCCCGTCAGCGTGTAGGTGGCATTTTCCGTCGTGTCGGAAGCCAAAGCGGCGGCGATGGCCAGTGCGCAGTCTTCGCGGCTGATATTGCTGACGCGGCCACCGGCGCTCGAGGTGTACCACTTGCCGACTTCGAGGCTGTGGGGCAGGCCGTGCAGGTGGTTGTCGAAGTACCAGGCGTCGCGCAGGATCGTGTAGCCGATGCCGCTTGCCTTGATGGCATTTTCCGTGCCGAGGTGATCGGGCGCGAAGATGACGAGGGAGTTTTCCGGGGCTGGCATCGAGGTATAGAGGATGTGCTTGACGCCAGCGGCTTTCGCGGCCTCCACGGCAGCCGTGTGCTGCTTGAGGCGCTGGCCGGGGACGGCGAGCGCGTCGGTGCTGATGATCAGCAGGCGATCGACGCCGGCGAAGGCAGCGGACAAGCTGGCGGCATCATCGAAATCGGCCTTGCGGGTGACGACGCCCTTGGCGGCGAGGTCGGCAAGCTTCTCAGGGCTGCGGGTCGCGGCAATGATGCGGCCGGGGGCGACCTTGTATGTCTCCAGCAGGTGATGGATGACGCGCTGGCCAAGCTGACCCGCGGCGCCGGTGACGAGAAGAGTGCTGCTCATATGGTTTTCCTTGTTTGACCGCCGCGGACTTGCAGAGGTTTGTCGCTCTCAAAAAGAGACTAGCTCTACATTGGCGTTTGACTTCGATCTGTAAAGGAGGCAGTTTTTTGGCTCTACGTTACCAAAAGGGAACTGTCTTGAGCGCCAGCACTGTCGTCAATCTGCGTAGCACGAAGGCACCGTTGCGTGCCGTCGATATCAGCAAGGTCACGTTTACGGATTGCCCGGTGCGGGATTTGATCTCGCAGATCGGCGGCAAATGGTCGGTGCTGTTGCTGGAGGCCCTGGCGCAGCGACCCTATCGCTTTGGCGAGCTGCGCCGCATGGTGCCCGATATTTCCCAGCGGATGCTGACGCAGACGCTGCGCGAACTCCAGCGCGATGGCTATATTGGTCGTGAGGTTTTCCCGACCAAGCCGCCGAGCGTTGAATACCGCATGACCGATCTTGGCTATTCGCTCTACGAGCCTTTGGCGCAGCTTCTGAACTGGGCTGAGGCCAATCAAGAGGCCGTGCGCGTCGCAAGAGCTCATTTCGATCAATCGCAAGACTGAGCGCATCCGGTGAAATCCCTGAAAATTGCGATCGTGGGCGCCGGACCTGCGGGCCTTGCTGCCGCCTTGCTTCTTTCCCGCGCCGGCCATACGACGGAGATTGTCGAGCGGTTCGACAATCCTGCGCCGGTCGGATCCGCCCTGATGCTGCAGCCGACCGGCCTGACCGTGCTGGAATCGCTCGGCCTCGGCCCCGCCATCCACGCCGCCGGCAATCGCATCGACCGGCTGTTCGGCACCGAGACGAAGCGTGGCTGCATCGTTCTTGACGTGCGTTATGACAGGCTGGCCGGCGGGCGGTATGGGCTGGCTGTTCATCGCGCCGCGCTGTTCGATACGCTCTACGACGAAGTCTCCGCACGGCGACACCTTGTCTTTACCGGACGGCGGGTGACTGGCACGTTGGAAGAGGGCAGTCAGACCTATCTCATTATCGAGGGTGGAGAGCGGGTGGGGCCGTATGATCTTGTCATCGACGCGAGCGGTGCGCGTTCTGAATTGATCGCTGCGTCGCCGGTCGCACCACGGACGCGCAATCTCGCCTATGGCGCCTTCTGGGCGACGCTGGATTGTCCGGATGGGTTGGTGGATGAGAAGGCGCTGACGCAGCGCTACGACCAGGCGCAAGTGATGATCGGCGTGTTGCCGATTGGACAGCGGAGGCCGGACCTGCCGAAGCAGGCGGCGTTGTTCTGGAGTTTGAAGATCGCGGATGCCGATGAGGTGCGCAGGCAGGGGCTCGATCGCTGGAAGTCGGCGGTCCGCGGCTATTGGCCGGAATGCCAGCCGCTGCTCGATCAGATTATCGATTGGGATCAGTTGACGCTGGCGCGCTACACCCATCGAACCGTGGCCATGCCCTATTGCGGCCGTACAGTCTTCGTCGGCGACTCCGCACATTCGACGAGCCCGCAACTCGGGCAGGGCGCCAATATGGCGCTGCTGGATGTGGCGGCGCTTGCACATGCGTTGGCGGGCAACGAGGATATCGGTGCAGCGCTTGCCGACTATACCAACGCGCGGCGGATGCATGTGCGGCTGTTTCAGTTGCTATCGCTGGTGTTTACGCCGTTCTACCAGTCGGATTCGACAGCACTGGCCTGGGTCCGGGATCGACTGGTTGCCACCATCGCCAAGGTGCCGCCGGGGCCGCAGATCTTGGCCTCGATTGTCTCCGGCACTTTGATCGATCCCTTTGCTTCGGCCGGCCTCAGCGAATGCGATTGGCTGCGGAGTGTCGTTCCGCAGCCATCCTGATCATTTCTGCCGTTCGGTCAGGAAGATGAGCAGCGCCACCACCGGGAAGCAGACGCCAATCCATGAGGCGAGATTCCAGCCGCCGGTGGCATAGGCCCAGCCGCCGATTGCCGAGCCGAACGCGCCGCCGGCAAAGAATGTCGCCATGTAAAGACCATTCAGGCGGCTGCGATGTTCGGCGCTCAGCGCAAAGATGGCGCGCTGGCCGAGCACGAGATTGGTCTGCACGCCGAAATCGAGCAGGATGCCGGAGAGTGTCAATGTGACGAGCGCCAGCAGCGAGCCGCTACCGGAAGCGTGGCCAATGAGGAAAGCGATGATGGCGAGCACCAGGGCGAAGGTGGTGGCAAGCTTCGTCCAGCCGCGATCGGCGATACGACCGGCAATCGGCGAAGCGACCGCGCCTGCGGCGCCAGCCAGTGCGAAGAGGGCAATACCGTTCTGCGTCAGGCCGAAGGCAGGGCTTGCCAGCAGCAGCGGCGTCGTTGTCCAGAACAGGCTGAAGGCACCGAACATGCAGGCCTGATAGAGCGCGCGGCGTTGCAGCACCGGCGTATGCAGCGCGAGATGGCCCATTGAAGAGAGCAGTTGGCCGTAGTGCAGCTTGGTGTGCGGAACGCGGGTCGGCAGGGCGATGCGAAGAATGATGGCAAGCCCGATCATGACGCAGGCTGAGAGGATGTAGACCGTATGCCAGGAGGAGAGTTCCGACAGGAAGCTCGCCGCTGGCCGGGCCAGCATGATGCCGCAAAGCAGGCCGCTCATGACATTGCCGACAACTGCGCCGCGGCTGGCATCCGGCGCCATGTGGGCAGCGAAAGGCACCAGCACCTGTACGGCCACCGAGGCGAGGCCGATGCAAAGGGAGGCAAGCAGGAATAGCGATGGCGACCAAGCGAAGGCGGCGCCGACGAGCGCCACGGCCGAAAGGCCGATCAAGGTCAGCACTAGCCTTCGGTTTTCCAAGAGGTCACCGAGCGGTACGATCAGCAGCAGGCCGAGGCCATAGCCGATCTGCGTCAGCGTCACGATCAGACCGGTCGCTGCCGGCGTGAAGCCGAGCGCCTGGCTGATCGGGCCAGCCAGCGGCTGGCCGTAATAGAGATTGGCGGCCACCAGCCCGCAGGCGGCAGCGAACATGAAAGTCATCAATGGCGAAATGGTCTTCTCGGGGAGCGGAGCGCTCTCGCGTCTCGCTGCGGCGGTTGCAGACATATCTTGATCCTTGATGCGGGCGGGGGAACGCTTCCCCGAATATTCGTGTGAAAAATCAGTTCAGCAGTTTCATGGCCGTCTCGGCGACGGCGAGCATTTGTTCGGTTTTGCGGCCGGTCTTTCCAATCACGCGCATGCCTTTCGTAAGGGCAAGTAAGGCGCAGGCGGTGCTGTCCGGATCGATATGCCTTGCCACGGACCCATCCGTCTGACCTAGAAGGATGAGGTCCCGAATGCGTCGCTCGTCGAAATCGAAAGCCACGCCGACACGGCTGGCGACTTCCTCATCGAAAAGCGCAAGCTCGGTCGCGCTACCAACTACGAGGCAGCCTCTGCGGCCGATCTCGCCGCATGAAGCCTCGGCGAAGAATGCCACCAAGGAGTGCAGCTTTTCATAACCATTGGGCGCCTTGGCAAGACACTCGTCGATCAGTTGGAGACGCACGCGACGATAGCGATCGAAAGCGGCTACGAACACGCCGCGCTTATCTTTGAACGCCTTATAGACGCTGCCCGCGGTCAGGCCCATGGCCTCGGTCAGCTCACTGATCGAAGCGGCATAGTAGCCGCGCTCGGAAAATACCCGCAACGCCTCATCGAGCGCTGCGTCCAAATCGAATTCTCGCGGGCGACCGCGAGGCTTCGGGGAAATATCCAGTGTGTCTGTCGTCATGTTGCTTGTTTAGGAAATGATCGTTTCCAAATCAAGCAGAATTTTGCGACGCAACATAATTGCCACCGAAATCGTTGATTTCAGTTCCGCTACTCGTAAAGTAGCGCCATGTGGATCGCGTCCTTGTAGCGTCCATCTATGAGAACGGATTTGCGCGCCAGGCCTTCACGGACAAAGCCGACCTTCTCATAGAGCGCTATGGCTCTGCCATTGTCGGCATGCACGCTGAGTTCGACACGTTCTATTCCCACGTCACGCGCGGCCCGCAGAGCCGCATCTATCGAACGATGCCCCAGGCCCTGGCCGCGATAGGCTGGGATGATGCCCATGCCGAGCGAGCCGGCGTGGGCGTGGGAGGGAAAAGTATGGCGGCTGATATCGCACCAGCCGACCACCTCTCCGTCCGCTAGGGCGACGAATTGTGGATTACCTTTCTCTATCATGCCGAGCACGAAGACGCGCGTCTGCCCCAGTGGAAAGGCTTGAAGCATCGTCAGATATTCTCGCTCGCGCGCAACAGTATCGAGCGCCTTGTGAAAACCTTCGATGTGTTTGACGGCGATAGGTTCTATCCGGATTTCGCTGCGTGAGGTCATGGCAGGTAACTCGATGCAAATCTGGCGTGTACCGAGGATAGAGGTGAAGCCACAGCGTGTCTATGCACGCCTCAGCTCAGAGATCCAGCACCCAGGTCTGGCCGTTCAACTCCGGGCCGAACATGCGATGTTTTTCTTCCGAGACGAGCCGGAAGCCAGACTGGATATAGATGCCCCGAGCGGCATCGAGGATATCGTTGGTCCAGAGCGAAAGCTGACGGTAGCCGGCACTGCGGGCAAAACGGATGCATTCACCGACCAGCAGTTTGCCGAGGCCGAGGCCTCGTGCTGTTTTGTCGACATAGAGCAGCCGAAGCTTCGCGATGCCGTCGCCGCCATCGGCGACCATGACGGAACCCACATTCAGTCCGCCCCGCTCGACGATCCAGCATTGGTCCTTTTGCGGATTGAAATTGGAGAGGAATTTCCCGGCAACCTCGGCGACCAGGCCTTCGAAACGCAGATCCCAACCGAATTCCTCGCAGTAGAAGCGTGCCTGGCTCTGGACGATCCAGCCGATATCGCCGGCGCGGTGGGCGCGGATAATGGCCGGAGGCATGGCATTAGCGGTGGAGTTGAGTACGGTTCGGATCGTTCGCATCGCGTCGACGACGCGTTCGGGCTCGCCGATCGCCAGCGCGTCGAAATGCCCGGCGATCTCGGCGCGGGAGCGGCGCACGAATTCATGGAATTGCTGCTGTCCCTTATCGGTGACCGTGATGATCTGGCTGCGCAGATCGTCCGGATCGGGTTTGGTCTCGATCAAGCCGTCTTCGCGAAAGCGCTTCAGAATGCGGCTGAGATAGGCGGGATCGAGATGCAGGTCACGCGTCAGTGTCGAGGCGGCGACGCCGCCGCGCGAGCCGATTTCGAAGAGAACGCGGACATCCGTCAGGGCATAAGGGCTGTCGAGATAGGCTTTGTTCAGAACGCCGAGGAAATTTGTATAAAAGCGATTAAAGTCGCGGACTGCATCGATGGTCGCGAGTTCCGTCGTAACAAGCATGGACATCGTCTCCCTAAAATATAGAAGACGATGTCCATCATTTATTGGACTCAGTCAAGTAAATTTGGCTTGATCATGCGGCCTTGCTGGCGCTCGTCTTTTCCCCGTCGAGAGCGAAATCGACTGCCTTCTCTGCGTGGATTGTCGTGGTGTCGAAGCCCGGCAAAATAAGCGCATTCGGATCGAGAATCAGGCAGATCTCCGTGCAGCCGAGAATGACGCTGTCCGCACCTTTGGCCTTGGCGCGTTCGATGATTGCCATCAGTTTCCGGCGCGACTCGTCCTTGACGATGCCGGCACAGAGTTCGTTGAAGATGATATCGTGGGTAACCGTACGGTCTTCAGCATCCGGCACCATTATGGAGACACCGTTGCGAGCCATGCGATCGGTGTAGAAGCCGTGTTCCATCGTGTAGCGCGTGGCCAGCAGTAGCGGCTTGACGCGGCCGGCGTCCTTCAACGCAGCCGCCGTCTCGTCGATGATGTGGATCAGCGGAATGGAGACTCGTGCGGCAACTTCCGGGGCGATCAGGTGCATGGTGTTGGTGCAGATCAACACGCATTCGGCGCCGGCGGTCTGCAGACGCTGCGCGGCATCGCCAAGACGAGCAGCGGCATCGTCCCAACGACCGGCCTTCTGCAAGGCGACGATTTCTTCGAAATTGACGGAATACAGCAGCACCTCGGCCGAGGCGAGGCCGCCCAGTCTGTCGCGCACCATCTCATTGATAAGACGATAATAAACCGCGGAACTCTCGAAACTCATGCCGCCGATAAGGCCGATGGTGCGCATACTGCTGCTCTCCGTTCTTGATTATGAATAGCAGAATATTGAGGCATTTCACGCGCCGCGTGTTTGCAATCTTTGTCGTGCCTCCGATTTTATCTGCAAAGTTTTGCGCTTATATCGTATTATGCGCAAAAATACCGCGTCATTACGGAGATGGCTGCACATGCTTGACGAACGCGACCGAAAGATTCTCGATCTTTTGCAGACCGATGCCGGCATTTCGGTGACCGATCTTGCCGACCGCGTGGCGCTGTCGGTCTCAGCCTGCTCCCGGCGCATCCAGCGGCTGGAGGAAAGCGGCCATATCGCCAGACGCATCGTCGTGCTCAATCGAGAGAAGATGGGGGTGCCGACGACGCTCTACGCGCTGATCAAGACAGCGCATCACGCCGACGAATGGATCGAAACCTTTCGCAAGGCGATCAGCGACATTCCCGAGATTGTCGAGGCGCACCGGCTGACCGGCAATCACGACTATATCCTGAAAATCGTGCTGCCACGGGTCGAACACTATGATGTCATCTACAAGAAGATCGTGCGTCGAGTAGAACTCTTCGACGTTTCGGCGTCGATCTCAATGGAAGTGTTGAAAAGCGGCGTGACGATCCCGGTTAGTTATGCCGAGTGAAGCGATCTCGTTGCGGAAGAACGATGTAGCGAGTGCTACTAAGTTTTCCGAAGTATCATTGACGGCAACTTGGCGCCAGAAGCCGCCATTCCGCCCCATGCGGGTGATTAGATTACGAATTCCTCCTCGTACGTCTGTGGCTTGGGAACGACCGTAACCTCCACCGGAACGATCCAATTGGCCGCGTAGCTCTCGCAGTCGGAACGTGGGAGGTCGGGCTGCACGCGCCCCGCCCCATCGATCGCGCGACATCGCAGTTTATATCGCCCCACTTCTTCAGGGGTCCACATGTACTCCCACAAGCGCCATGCATAGGGACGTTCTGTTTCGAGGAGCCTTCCCTCGCGCCAGCCCCTGCCATCTCCGGTGCAGACCTGCAGCTGCCGGATAACAGCCTCTCCGCTCCAGGCGGCTCCGAAAATCCGATACGGTTGGCCGGCGATGAGATGCGCCCCCTGCACGGGACGCGCGATCTGCGCTTTGACCTCCATCTCCGCAAGGGGGACCAGCCTGGGTTCCCCGAGGCTGTGCTCCCAACGGAAATAGTCACGCGCCTGCCAGTAGCCAAGGAACGGTTGCTCCACAACCGTGATATGCGTGATCCACTTGACCCAAGCCATGCCGAACCAGCCACCCACGACCGCGCGTAGCGGGTAGCCGTGATCGCGCGTCAAAGGCTCCTCGTTCATCGAATAGGCAAGGATCGTGCTGTGAGCGATAGCCTTCTCAAGCGGTAAACTGCGCGCAAAAGCGATGGGGCCGGGAGAAGCCGTTTTCTTGTTCGTGTCGACGACGCCGCTGTCGGCGCCTACGAGCAGAACCTCACATGCGGTTCGCTTAACGCCCGCCATTTCCAAAATCTCGCGCAGAAGAACACCTGTCCACGCGGCATTGCCGACGGCTCCGTTCTGCCACTGCAACCCCTCTTTCGGCGGCTCGTAGTAGACCCGCCCGTTCCCTGCGCACTCCACGACGGCGGTGAAAGTCGTGCTCCGCATCGCCTTGATGCTGTCGAGGTCAAGTTCGATCGGCCGCTCCACCGCCCCGCCAACGCGCAATCTCCAGTCTCGCGCATCGAGGTCCGGCGACGGGAAATGGTTTCGCACGAAGAACAGCTCGGTTGGGATTAGCCAATCCGAGAGCGACGCAAACGGAAACTCGATGTTCTGTGGGGATTTCTGTCGAACTATTAGACTGGGTTGCTCTGGTGTCGGCATCTTCCTCGTCTCCCCTTCCAAGAGTACAACGTTGGCACTCGGTCGCGCGCATTCCGGTTCGATCACACCGCCCCTCGCAGTCTCATTCCGCCTTCGGCCGCATTCTAGCACATACCGCACGTTCCTCGGATCGACCTCGAACGGCAGCAAAGGGCCGAAAGCTGCCGCTGGTGGCATCTGCTACCAAATTCCGGTCATTCGGTTCGCGTCCCCGCACAGGTGCCATGCATAAAAGATGGTTGCCGGCTATCGTCCTCAACCCTACGGTTGCGAGGATAAATAGATGCGGGGTGTCGTCGTGCAAGATCATCACGTTGTCGTCGTTGGGGGTGGGTTTGGCGGCTTGCAGCTCGTCAACGATCTCAAGGGAGCTCCGGTCCGCATCACGCTGATCGACCGGCGTAACCATCACCTGTTCCAGCCGCTGCTCTATCAAGTCGCCACCACCTTGCTTGCCACCTCCGAGATTGCTTGGCCGATCCGAAGCTTTTTTCGCGATCGGCCGGAGGTGACGACACTGCTGGCAGAAGTCGTCGGCGTCGACAGCCAGGCACATGTGGTGATGCTGAAAGGTGGCACCACGATCGCATATGATACGCTCGTGCTGGCTACGGGGGCGACTCACGCCTATTTCGGGCATGACGAATGGGAACCGGTGGCGCCGGGGCTGAAGACGCTGGAGGATGCAACAACGATCCGCCGCCGCGTTTTGCTGGCCTTCGAACAGGCGGAACTGGAGAGCGATCCCGCTATCCGGGATGCTCTGCTGACCTTCACCATCGTCGGTGCCGGGCCGACCGGTGTCGAGCTTGCCGGTATTATTGCCGAGCTGGCGAGAACGACTCTCCCGAAGGAGTTTCGCAACATCGACACCACCAAGGCCAGGATCATTCTTGTCGAAGCGGGCCCGCGCGTTCTCGCAAGCTTTGACCAAGTGCTGTCTTCCTATGCCCACAAGGCGTTGGAAAAATTGGGCATCGAAGTCCGCACTGGAAAACCAGTGACATCCTGCACCGCGGAGGGGGTGACGATCGGGGAAACCTTCGTGCCGAGCCGGACGATCGTCTGGGCCGCCGGCGTGCAGGCTTCACCTGCGGCGGCATGGCTAGGCGCTCCTTCCGACCGCGCCGGCCGTGTCGTGGTCGACAAGGAGTTGAGAGCACCTGGCAAGGCGGATGTCTTCGTCATCGGCGATACGGCGGCAGTCATGCGCGATGACGGCAGCCCCGTGCCGGGGATCGCGCCGGCCGCCAAGCAGCAGGGTGCCTATGTCGCCAAGGTGATATGGGCAAAGCTATCGGGCCAGCCGGCGCCGGGCCCATTTCACTATCGTCACCAGGGCAGTCTCGCCACGATCGGCAAGAGTGCGGCGATCATCGATTTCGGTTGGATCAAGCTCAGGGGATGGCTCGCCTGGTGGGTCTGGGGACTCGCCCACATCTACTTCCTGATCGGCGTGCGCTGGCGTATTGCAGTCGCCTGGAGCTGGCTGTGGATCTACATCAGCCGACAGCACAGCGCCCGGCTGATTACCCAGAGGGAAACCATGCGCGAGGAATGAAAAAAGGGCAGCCACGGTGGCTGCCCTTTTCTGTAAGTCTTGTGCCATAGCGCTTAATGCATGTCGCGCAAAAGTATGCGGCGGTTTTGCGAAAACGACATGCAAAGCAAGGAGCTAAAGCGTGGGAGCGAATCTGAAAGATCGCGACGAGCTTTAGGCCAGCGAGGCGATGTCGATGACGAAGCGGTAGCGGACGTCGCTCTTCAGAACGCGCTCATAGGCTTCGTTGACCTGATCGATATTGATCACCTCGATCTCCGAGGCAATGTTGTGCTCTCCGCAGAAATCGAGCATTTCCTGGGTTTCCTTGATCGAGCCGATCATCGAGCCGGAAAGGCTGCGGCGGCCGGGGATGAGCGAGAAGGCATGCACCGGAACGGCATGTTCGGGCGCACCGACGACGACCATATTGCCATCAACCTTCAGCAGGCTGAGATAGGCGTTCCAGTCGACAGCGATACCAACCGTCATGATGAGGAGGTCGAACGTGCCGGCAAGCGTCTTGAATGTCTCGGCGTCGCTCGTCGCGTAGTAGTGATCAGCGCCGAGGCGGAGACCGTCTTCTTTCTTCGACAGCGTCTGGCTGAGAACGGTGACGTCAGCGCCCATCGCATGGGCGATCTTGACGCCCATATGGCCGAGGCCGCCCATGCCGACGATCGCAACCTTCTTGCCGGGGCCGGCCTTCCAGTGGTGCAGCGGCGAATAAAGCGTGATGCCGGCGCACAGCAGCGGGGCTGCCGCGTCGAGCGGAAGATTGTCGGGGATGGAAAGGACATAGCCTTCCTTGACGACGATCGAATCCGAATAGCCGCCATAAGTCGGCGTTTCGCCGTCGGCTTCGACGTCGTTGTAGGTCTGAACGATGCCCGGCATGTAATGTTCAAGATCGAGATCGCGGGTGGCACAAGTCGTGCAGGAATTGACGAAGCAGCCGACACCGACACGGTCGCCGACCTTGAACTTCGTTACCTTTGAACCAACGGCCGTGACGATGCCGGCGATCTCGTGACCCGGTACCATCGGATATTTAGCGTTGCCCCATTCGTTGCGAGCCTGATGAATGTCGGAATGGCAGATGCCGGAGAATTTGATCGCGATGACGATATCGTCCTCGTTCGGATCACGGCGTTCGAAGGTGAACGGCGTGAGCGGCTTGGACGCGTCGGTCGCTGCGTAACCCTTTGCGATAGGCATGGGAGATTCCTTATCTTTGTGATGGGTTGGGGGTGGAATTGGGACGCTGGACTATGCATCGGGACCGGGCGACAGCGTTAGAGCGATCCTGCAAGCTTTATGTACGATCCTGCGAATCTAAATTGGCAGCGGCTCTTTTTCAGGGAGAGAGGGTCACCTAGATAAGCGTAGACACGCTCTCAAAACAATCGGTTGCGCATGACACTCGCTTTCAATCCCAATCAGGAGCTCGCCTCCATCGTTGCACGTTTCGCCACGGGGGACGGAGAACACCGCACGCCGATTGAGGGGCTCAACCTATATCGCCAGTCGGCGGTCACCGTGTGGCAACATGGGGCCTATCGGCCCTGCTATGCCGTTGTGGTCCAGGGACGCAAGAGCCTGACGGTCGGTACCGATACGTACCACTACGGCGTCGGCGAGTATATTTTGACCGCCCTCGATCTGCCTGTATCGACGCAGGTGACCAATGTCCGCAGTGATACGCCTTATCTTTGTTTTGGCATGGCGCTCGACAGTGAGCGCCTGAAGGAGCTGTTATCGCGCGTCAATATTCCGCGCCAGGCGTTGACGGCGGAACCTATGCGCGGGCTCGCGGTCAATGCGGCATCGCCGGAATTGCTCGATGCCTCACTGCGGTTGCTCAGACTGCTAGACCGGCCTGAGGATATTCCGGCCATGGCGCCATTGATCGAGCAGGAGATCCTTTATCGCCTGCTGACCGGTCCGAACGGCCCTCGGCTGCTGCAGGTCGCCATGGCCGAGAGCCAGAGCAACAGGGTGGCGCGTGCCGTTGCCTGGATACGGGGTAATTTCGCCTATCCGTTACGCATCGAAGATCTGGCCGAGCGCGTCGGCATGAGCGTTTCGTCGCTGCATCATCATTTCAAGGCAGTGACCGCGATGTCGCCGATGCAATATCAGAAGCAGCTTCGCCTTCATGAAGCGCGTCGGCTGATGATTGTCGAGCAGCTCGACGTCGGATCGGCCGGCCATCGCGTCGGCTATCAGAGCCCTTCGCAGTTCAGCCGCGAATATAGCCGCCTCTATGGCCTGCCGCCCTTGAAGGATGTCGAGGCCATGCGCAGTGCAGTGGCAGCGGAATAGGCTCCGTTCTATTGCCGGGCTGCGATCAACTGATAGGAGCGGCGCAGTCGCCGCCGCTCCAGGTGTAGTTGGGGGTGGTATCTTGTGGCGCCCACAATCCTTCGAAATGGTGATGGCTTCGATCGAAGCGGATCGTCAGTAATCCCATTCCATATTTGTCGAACCAGCGCAGCGTCCGCTCTCTGCTGGTCGTTGTCCCGACCTCTGACAATGATCCGGTCGTCGTGGTTCCGTCGTCATCGAAGCGGTAAGTCCCCGAGATGTGACCTTGCTTGTCGATCTGCAGGGAGGTCTCGACATCCACCAACCTGCCGCTGGACAGAAGCTTCCCGCAATAGTGCCCGGCCAGACTGGAGACTGGCTTTGCCGTTGAGTGAGCAGAGACGGGCAAGGGAAGCATCCCGACTGTAAGGCAAATTCCTGCAAAGCGGACAAGTGCGCGCAGTTTGCTTTTGTACGTGAAGCTGGCCGATGTCTCGGAAGGAAGCGGATACTTGTTTGTCATCAGGAGGTTCCAGCGGAGAAGCGGATATCTGGCAAGCTCTAGCCGCCGCGAACCCACCCTGACAAGCGCTCTCTTTTGGCGCAGTGCAGCAACGATTTGCGCTTGACGCTTGCCTCGCCCTCAGTCATAACGACCGCGAACCGTACCGTACGGTACGCATTTGGGAGTGGCCATCGTGCTCAGCGAAGCAGGACAGACGAGCGAGTTTTCGCCGCGCCAGAACGCCGTTCTGGAACAGGCGCTGCGTTTGCTCGTCGATGGCGGCGAAAAGGCGCTGACGACCTCTGGTGTCGCGCGCGCGGCCAATTGCTCCAAGGAAAGTCTCTATAAATGGTTCGGCGATCGCGATGGTCTGCTATCGGCGATGATTGCCTATCAGGCGAACAAGGTGCGCACCTTCGAGCGCAACGGCGAACGGCTGACCGTGGCAAGCCTGCATGACCATCTCGTCATTTTCGCCCGCGATCTGCTGGAGGTTCTGGCGGGCGATGTTTCGCTCGCATTGAACCGTCTGGCGATCGGTCAATCCAACCGCGACGGCTCCAAACTCGGCAAGCTTCTGCTCGAGCGTGGCCGCCGCCAGATCGATCGGCGTGCCAGCGGGCTGATCGATGCCGGGAAGCGGGCAGGACTGCTGCGCTTTACCGATGCCGACGAGGCATATCACACATTCTACGGGCTCATCGTTTCCGATCTGCATGTGCGCATGCTGCTCGGCGAGCCCGGTTTGAAGGATACCAGCCGTCAAGCGGAGAAGGCGGTCAGCGCCTTTCTCAGGCTTTACGGTACGGAAAAAGTTTTGGCGGAAGCAGCAGCGACCGTCTGACAATTCGAAATCTGCACCCAGACAAGCAAAGGGAAGGACAAACAATGCGCGTCTATTACGATCGTGATGCCGATCTCAACCTCATCAAGTCGAAGAAGGTCGCCGTCATCGGCTACGGCTCCCAGGGCCGCGCTCATGCGCTGAACCTGAAGGACAGCGGCGCACAGAACCTTGTGATCGCGCTGAAGGCCGGTTCGCCGACCGTCAAGAAGGCTGAAGCCGATGGCTTCAAGGTCATGACCGTTGCCGAAGCTGCTGCCTGGGCTGACCTGATGATGATGGCGACCCCGGACGAACTGCAGGCCGACATCTACAAGTCTGAAATCGCTCCGAACATCCGCGACGGTGCTGCGATCGCTTTCGCACACGGCCTGAACGTTCACTTCGGCCTCATCGAGCCGAAGGGTTCGGTCGACGTCGTCATGATCGCTCCGAAGGGCCCGGGCCATACGGTTCGCGGCGAATACCAGAAGGGCGGCGGCGTTCCTTGCCTCGTTGCAGTTCACCAGAACGCTTCCGGCAATGCCCTTGAACTCGCTCTCTCCTACGCCTGCGGCGTCGGCGGCGGCCGTTCGGGCATCATCGAAACCAACTTCCGCGAAGAGTGCGAAACCGACCTCTTCGGCGAACAGGTCGTTCTCTGCGGCGGTCTCGTCGAGCTCATCCGCGCCGGCTTCGAAACGCTGGTCGAAGCTGGCTACGCGCCGGAAATGGCCTATTTCGAGTGCCTGCACGAAGTAAAGCTGATCGTCGACCTGATCTATGAAGGCGGCATCGCCAACATGAACTACTCGATCTCGAACACGGCCGAGTGGGGCGAATACGTCACCGGTCCGCGCATCATCACCGAAGAAACCAAGGCGGAGATGAAGCGCGTCCTGAAGGACATCCAGACCGGCAAGTTCACCTCCGAGTGGATGCAGGAATACCGTTCGGGCGCTGCCCGCTTCAAGGGTATCCGCCGCAACAACGACAGCCACCAGATCGAAGAAGTCGGCGCCAAGCTGCGCGGCATGATGCCCTGGATCGGCAAGAACAAGCTGGTCGACAAGAGCGTCAACTAAGCTTCTTCGGGTCTATACCGCAATGAGAAAGGCCGGGGAGGGAGACTTCCCCGGCCCTGAACGTTTCAAGATGTTTACGGCTCAAGTAGCCGATGGAATGCTTTTGCTGGCTCTCATCCGCAGCCATTTCGTCGGCTTACCATCGTAGCCGCTACCGTCGGTTTCGTTGAGTGAAATCTCTTTCCAGCCGGTCGAGATCAGCAGGTCGTTCAGCCAGTCGGCCGAGAGATAGTTGTAATATCGGCCGAAGCTGTCGTAACCCTCGGTGTCTCCCGCTTTGAAACTAGCGTGAAATATGCCGCCGTTTTTCAGGGCTTTGTGGACGCGGTTGAATATCCCTGGAAGATCCGATCGTTGCACATGCAGCAGGGATGCTTCGGCCCAAATGCCGTCATAGGCTTGATCGTCCTCCAGTTCTTCGAACTTGCGAACGATCACCGGCTTTCCGAGCAACTTTTCAGCCTGCCTGGCCATTTCCGCCGAACCATCCATGGCGGTGACGTTAAAACCCTGCGCGATCATATAGGCCGCGTCCTGACCGCCGCCGCAACCAAGCTCGAGAATCGACGCGCCGGCGGGAAGGGCATTCAGAAAGGCATCGAGCCGACGCTGTGGCAGGCTGCGGTCGCGCACTGCATAGGTGGCGGCGTTCTCGTCGTAAAAAGAGGATGTGCGGTCGTCGTTCGTCATAAGGATTTCTGCTCGGTTGGGGGCATACTAATCGCAGTAATTTCTATCTCGAATACTGCTGCCCTTTGCGCTCACATCAAGGCCCAATTGTCAGAATAGCGGGATTGCAGGTGAAATTAGAGCTTGAACGGGCTATAAAAGTAACTAGTCTTAAAACTAGTCAGAAGGAGCGTGTTATGCGGCAGTGGCCAGTTCAAGACGCGAAAGCGAAATTTAGCGAGATGCTTGATGCCTCTTTGGAGGAGGGACCGCAGCTCGTGTCAAAAAGAGGCGAGCCCAAAGCAGTGCTTATTTCCGTTTCTGAATGGGAGGCATTGAACAGGCGCGCTAAGCCGTCTGCTAAAGAAGTCCTCCTAGCGCCCGAACCGAGATTCGAACTCGATGTTCCGTCTCGCAAGGAATGGGTATGGCGAGATATCAGTCTGAGCGAGGGTTGATACTTGTACCTGCTCGATACGAACGTGGTCTCCGAACTACGCAGGATGAAACCCCATGGTGCGGTACTTGCTTGGATCGGCACCGTTGGGGATAGCGATCTTGCAATTTCAGCCGTTACTATCGGTGAGATCCAGCGCGGCATTGAACTGACTAGGGAAACCGATCCGCAGAAAGCGAGCGAACTCACGCGTTGGCTGGATAGTCTAAAGCTTGGAATTCGGGTCATTTCCTTAGATGCGGAATGCATGATCCGATGGGCGCAATTCATGCATCGCAAATCGCCGACGCTGATTGCCGATGCAATGATCGCGGCGACCGCATCGGTTCATAATCTCACTATCGTTTCACGGGATATCGTCGATTTCTCGAGCTTTCCCGTCACTGTTCTCAACCCTTTCGACTATAAATCTTCTTGAGAGCGCACAAAATAGGTCAGCATTATTGACTTATCGTTTGTTGCGTGGTCTTGTGGTGCAAAGACCAAAAATTACGAGGAAACCCCATGTTGAATTGGGAAAATATCTTTGCGACGCGTTCGAGCCGTATGCGCGCCTCCGAAATCCGCGAACTGTTGAAGCTGCTGGAGCGTCCAGACATCATCTCGTTCGCCGGCGGCATTCCCGATCCGGCGCTGTTTCCGGATCAGGAATTCAAGCAGGCTTATGCCGACATCTTTTCCGGTCCGGCTGTCAACGCCGCCCTGCAATATTCGGTCAGCGAAGGCTACAAGCCGCTGCGCGAATGGCTGGTCAGCCAGATGGTGGCGCTTGGCGTTCCCTGCGAGCTCGAAAACGTCTTCATCGTTTCCGGTTCGCAACAAGGTCTCGATTATCTCGGTAAGCTCTTCCTGTCGCCGAAGGACACGGCACTCGTCACCGCACCGACCTATCTCGGTGCGCTGCAGGCCTTCAATGCCTATGAGCCGACCTATGATCAGCTCACCCCGAACGGTAACCGCACGCCGGCCTCCTACCGCGCGGCTGCCGAGCAGGCGGGCGGCAAGGTGAAGTTCGCCTATCTCTCCGCCGATTTTGCCAATCCGACTGGCGAAACCGTCGATCTGGACTCCCGCGAAAAGCTGATCGATCTCGCCGACGAGATGGATATCGCCATCATCGAAGATGCGGCCTATCAGTCGCTGCGTTATGACGGCGAAGCGATCCCGCCGATCCTGGCGCTGGAAATTGCCCGCAAAGGCAATATCAACGATACGCGGACGATCTATTGTGGCAGTTTTTCCAAGACCTTGGCCCCGGGTCTTCGTGTTGGTTTCGTCGTTGCGAACGCGCCAGTCATTCGCAAATTGGTGCTGATGAAGCAGGCGGCCGATCTGCATTCCTCGACCATCAACCAGATCGCCATCCATCAGGTCGCCGAACGCGGCTTCGATGCGCAGGTTGCCAAGGTCCGCAAGACCTACAGCCACCGCCGCGACTGCATGCTGGCGGCGCTTGCGAAATACATGCCTGAGGGTACGAGCTGGACGAAGCCCGAGGGCGGTATGTTCGTCTGGATCACTCTGCCGAAGGGCATGGACGGCGCCAAGCTGCTTGCAAAATCGCTGGAGACGGCAAAGGTCGCCTTCGTGCCGGGTCAGGCCTTCTTTGCCGATGGCTCCGGCCCGAACACTTTCCGCGTCAGCTTCTCCTGCGCCAACGAGCAGATGATCGATGAGGGAATATCGCGGCTCGGCAAATTGATTGCCGACGAGATTGGAGCAATGGCGGCTTAGTCTTTACTTCAATTTTTACCTTCTCCCCAGCGGGGAGAAGGTCGAGCGAAGCTCAGGTTGAGGGGGCGTTGCACCGTAAGGGATGTCTTTCGCTTGCCGCTCAAGACTCACCTCGCGATGCGAGGTGTCCCCCTCATCCGGCCTCTCGCGATTTCGTTTCACTCTATCGCTCGAGCCCACCTTCTCTCCGCGAGAGAGAAGGTGTTGTGTTTTGCTTACTTCGCCAAATGTGGCGCAATCAGCGATAGGTCGGCTTCGCTGAGCCGGTCGCTGGCGGTATTGCGCTGGTGCCAGTAGGGATAGAGCAACCGCGGCAGGCTGACGTCGTCGAGGCGCTTGCGTTCTTCTTGCGTCAGCTTCAGTTCGGCGCTGGCGAGATTGTCCTTGAATTGCGCGTCCGTGCGGCCGCCGATGATGACGGATGTGACACCCTTGCGGCCGATCAGCCAGGCCAGCGCCACCTGCGCCGCCGAGACGCCACGACCGTCGGCAATCTCCACCAGCGTATCGACGATGTTCCACAGGCGGTTCTCGTCGCGGATTGGCGGTTCGGTCCAGCCGGCGAACTGGCGCGTACCCTCCGGCGTCGCCTGGTTGCGGCGATGCTTGCCGGAGAGAAGACCGCCGGCGATCGGGCTCCAGACGAGGACGCCGAGCCCTTGATCGATGCTGACCGGCAGCAGCTCATATTCCGCGTCACGCGCTTCGAGCGTGTAGTGGATCTGCTGGCTGACGAAGCGTTCGCGCTTGTCGCGCTCGCTGACGCCGAGCGCCTTCATGATGTGCCAGCCGGAAAAATTCGAGCAGCCGATGTAACGCACCTTGCCTTGGCGGATGAGTGTATCAAGCGCCTCCATCGTTTCTTCGAGCGGCGTCTGGCCGTCCCATTCATGCAACTGGTAGAGATCGATGACGTCGGTCTTCATCCGCTTCAGGCTGGCTTCGCAGGCCTGGATCAGGTGCTGGCGCGAGGAGCCGGCATCGTTGACGCCGGGACCCATCGGGAAGCGGGCCTTGGTGGCGATCAATACGCCGTTCTTGCGCGGGCCGCCGATGATCTCGCCGAGGATTTCTTCAGAAGCCCCTTGCGAGTAGACATCGGCCGTGTCGATCAGGTTAACGCCGGCATCGAGGCACATGTCGACAAGCCGCTTAGCCTCGCTGACGCCGAGATCGCCGACAGTCTTTGCCCAGCCGACACCGCCGAAGGTCATCGTGCCCATGGTAATGGTCGAAACTTTGAGGCCGGAGCGGCCAAGCAGACGGTATTCCATAGATTATCCTCCAAAAACCGAAGCTGAAACTCGCGCGCTAGGAGATAGTGCAGGGCGCTTATGGTCAAGGTCGAATGATAGTATGAACGGTTCGGCTCGCGATTGCGGATTGTCACAATCATGTTAACCGGCCTCGCTAAGGAACCCTTCTCATCACTCAGCCGAGGACGCTTCATGAAGACGTTTGTTTCCGCTCTCGCCGGCCTGTTGGCCGTCGCCCTTTTCTCCGGCTCGGCTGCGGCCGCCGACCTCGTGCTCTACACCAGCCAGCCGAACGAAGATGCACAGGCAACCGTCGATGGCTTCATGGCTGCCAATCCCGGCATCAAGGTCGATTGGGTTCGCGACGGTACCCCGCAGATCATTGCCAAGCTGCAGGCGGAAATCCAGGCTGGTGCTCCGGTCGCCGACGTTCTTCTGATCGCCGATACGGTGACGCTGGAGCGTTTGAAGGAAGCCGGAAAGCTGCTGGCCTATAAGTCGCCCGAAGCCGCAAATTACGATCCGTCGCTCTACGATGCCGACGGCTATTATTATTCCACCAAGCTGATCACGACCGGCATCGTCTACAACACGGCCGCCTCGATGAAGCCGACGAGCTGGCAGGATCTGACCAAGCCGGGGGCCAAGGGCCTTGTTGCCATGCCTAGCCCGCTCGCTTCGGGTGCGGCTCTCATTCACGCGCAGACGCTTACCGGCGTCGGTAGCCTCGGCTGGGATTATTACAAGAACCTTGCTGCCAATGGCGCAATCGCTTCCGGCGGCAATGGCGCGGTGCTCAAGGCCGTTGCTTCCGGCGAGAAGGCTTACGGCATGGTCGTCGACTACATGCCGATCCGCGAAAAGGCCAAGGGTGCGCCCCTGGAGTTCGTTTTCCCGACCGAAGGCGTTTCGGCCGTGACCGAGCCGGTCGGCATCCTCGCCAGCGCCAAGCATGTAGACGCCGCCAAGAAGTTCGTCGATTACGCTCTGTCGGAAAAAGGCCAGCAAGGCTTCCTGAAGCTCGGCTATATTCCCGCCCGCAACGGCATGTCGCTGCCCGCCGGTTTCCCGGCGCGTGACAGCATCAAAGTTTTGCCGTTGAATGCGGCCGAAGCTCTGAAGAACACCGACCAGGATCTGAAGACCTTCTCTTCCTACTACGGATCGAAGTGATCCAATCGGACGGTCGATGTACGGATATGTGCGTAGGGGAAACAGCCAGCCGACCTGGCTGTTTCCTTTTGTCGTTGTCATCGTGATGCTCTTGAGCGTGCTGCCCCTGGCGCGGCTGGCGGAGGTTGGCATCGGGGCGCTGCTGCGCGGCGGGGCCCATGAACTGATCACCGATCCCGCTCTTTGGCGTTCGACTTGGTATACGGTCGAGACCGCCGTGTTCGGTACGGTCATTTCTGTGATGCTCGGCTGCCTCTTTGCCTTCCTGCTGACATTGACCGACATTCCGGGTAGGGGGCCGCTCGGCTTTCTTTTCGTCCTGCCGATGATGATCCCGCCGCAGGTGACGGCACTTGCCTGGGTGCAGATGTCCGGCCCATCCAGCCCCTTGTTGAAGGCGCTGCACATTGCACCGCCGCTCGGCTCGCCGCGGCCGCTTTATTCCGTCGGCGGCATTGCACTGCTTTATGGTGTACAGCACGCGCCGCTGGTCTATCTCGCGCTCCGGGCCGGCCTGATGGCGCTGCCGCGCGATGGTGTCGAGGCGGCCAGGCTTTCGGGTGCTTCCGGATTTCGCGTGTTCCGCGACATCATTCTGCCGTTGTCACTGCCCGGTGTCATTGCCGGCGCCGCCATCGCCTTTGTCTCTTCTGTCGGCAATTTCGGTATCCCGGCGATCCTCGGCATTCCAGCTTCGATCTTCACCTTGTCGACGCTGATCTTCACCAAATTCTCCAGTTTTGGCCCGCGCACATTCGGTGATATCGCCGTGCTGTCGACGATGATCGCGGTGATTTCGGTTGCCGGGCTTGCTGTACAGGGCAGGGCGTTGAAGGGGCGGGATTACCGCGTCATCGGCCTTTCCGGTGCCTCCGCCGCCTTCGCGCTCGGCCGTTGGCGTCTTGCGGCCGTGCCGCTGCTTTGGGCGATCCTGTTCATCATGCTGGTCGCGCCGTTCTTCGCGCTGGTCGCCGGCGCGCTGGTACCGGCCTATGGCGTGCCTCTGACCGTCAAGACGGCCTCGCTGCATGCCTTCACCGAAATCCTGTTTCGGCAGGCGGTGACGCGCGTTGCTTTCTCCAATTCCTTGTTCCTTTCCAGCATGACGGCGCTTGGTCTCCTCGCGGTGACTGTGCTGGCGGCTTACTCCCTGACGCGGCGCAAGGATATGCTGAGCCGGATCGTCGGCGCGCTGATCGAAATTCCCTATTCGCTGCCAGGAATTATCGTCGCCGTTTGCTTCATCCTGGTTTTCGCAGCGCCGCTGCCGGTTCTCAACATCACGCTTTACGGCACGATCTGGATCATTCTGCTCGCCTATTTCTCGGCCTATTTCGCCGTCAGCCTCAAGCCGGTGATGAGCGCTTTTCTGCAGCTCGATCCGGCGCTGGAGGAGGCAGCACGTCTCTCGGGCGCCGGTTTCTTCCGCCGCCTGGCCGATATCATCGTACCGCTGATCGCGCCGGCGGCGGGCGCTTCGGTCATCCTGGTCTTTCTCATCGCCTGCAACGAGCTGACCGTTTCCGCTTTGCTCTGGTCGGCAGGCACGCAGACGCTCGGCGTCGTCATCTACAATCTCGATGACGGCGGCAGCGCCGATCTCGCCTCCGCCATGTCGGTCATCGTCATCGCCATGGTGGTCACCATGATGCTGGTGCTGGAAATTCTGGCCAAGCGCCTGCCGAAGGGAGTGGTGCCGTGGCGAAGCTGATTCTCAATCACGTCAGCAAGGATTTCGGCACGGGTGGCCGCCCGGCGGTCAAGGCGCTGTCGCTGGAGGTCCGAGAAGGTGGTTTCCTGGCGCTGCTCGGGCCGTCCGGCTGCGGCAAAACGACGGTACTGAGAATGATCGCAGGCTTCGAGCAGCCGACGGATGGTTCGATCCATCTCGGCGAACGTCTGCTGGCCGATGCCGCGAACATGTTGCCGCCGGAGCGGCGCAACATGGCGATGGTGTTCCAATCCTACGCCCTTTGGCCGCATATGAACGTTGCCGCCAATGTCGGCTATCCGCTGAAAGTGCGCGGCATTTCCGGCGAGCGCTACCGTCAGAAGGTGCGCGAGGCTTTGTCGACCGTACGCCTGGACGACTACGCCGAACGGCGGCCTGCGGATCTTTCCGGCGGCCAGCGTCAGCGCGTGGCGCTGGCGCGCTGCCTGGTGACATCGCCGGATGTCGTGCTGCTGGATGAGCCGCTTGCCAATCTCGATCGTCATCTCAAGAAGGAGATGGAGGAGACCTTCCGCGAATTCCATCAGCGCTCCGGCGCCACCATGGTCTATGTCACCCACGACCAGAGCGAGGCGATGGCACTGGCGACGGATGTCGCCGTCATGTCCGAGGGACGGCTGCTGCAGGTCGCAGCCCCGGCGGAAATCTATGCACGGCCGGAGGGACGGCTGGTCGGCGGATTGGTGGGGCAGGGTGCGATTCTGTCGCTCGCCATTCCGGATGGTAAGCCGCGGCTTATCGATTGGCCGGCGCTGAAGATGATTTGGAGGGAGCAGGAGGACAAGACCTTGCATGCCAATATCCTTATTCGGCCCGAGGATGTTGTCGCCGATGCTGAGGGCATCTCTTGCAGGGTGGAATCCGTCCTTTACGAAGGCGAGCGCTATGCATTGCGGCTGTCGCTGCCGGATGGTCAGGTGCTCCGGGCCTATAGCCGCGAGGCGGTGAAACCGGGCGATATCTATGCGGTCGCCGTTCGGTCGGCATGGCGGCTATGATCGGTGTCGTGAGCAGAAGACAATACGGTTGTTCGCCGCTTTTACCTGTGCTTGAGTTGCCCGATGTCACGAATGGGAGTCGCGCCATGTCCGATCACAACTTCCCGATCTTCGATCTCGGCGCCTTCGAGGCGGCCGGCGAAGGGGAGAAGAGGCGGCTTGGTGCAGAGGTCGACGAGATCTGCCGTTCGACCGGCTTTCTGGCGATTGCCAACCATGGTGTCGATGAGGCTGTGATCGGAGCCATATGGGCAAAGACGCGGGCTTTTTTTGATCGGCCCGCCGATGTCAAGCAACGGGCAAAAGCGCCGTATCCCGGCTACCCCTATGGCTATCTCGGACCGGGCACCGAAGCACTCTCGAAATCGCGCAATATCGACACGCCGCCCGATCTCAAGGAGAGTTTCAATGGCGGGCCGCCTGCCGTGCCGGCCGGCATGACCGACCCGGAAGCGCTCGGCTTCTGCTATGCCGCCACCATCTGGCCGGACGGCCCGGAAGGCTTTGCAGAGGCGTGGAAGGCCTATTACCGTTCGATGGAGGATTTGGCAGCGCGGATCATGCGCGTCTTTGCCATCGCACTCGGTCTCGACGAGCACTTCTTCGACGGCTACGTCGACGCACCGATTAGCGCGCTCAGGGCGCTGAATTATCCCGAGCAGCGTGTCCCGCCACAGCCGGGCCAGTTGCGTGCCGGGGCTCATACCGATTACGGCAGCCTGACGATCCTGCTGCCGCAGCCGGGCTCCAAGGGGCTGGAGATCATCGCGCCGGACGGTCAATGGACGCCGGTGCCTCCGGTACCCGGCTCTTTTGTCATCAATATCGGTGACCTGATGGCGCTGTGGACCAATGATCGCTGGGTTTCGACGGTGCACCGCGTCGTCAATCCGCCACCCGAAGAAGGCGGCATGCAACGACGGCAGTCGCTGGCGTTCTTTCACCAGCCGAACTGGTTTGCCGAGATCGCCTGTCTGCCGTCGTGCCTTCCGCCGGGCGAGGAGCCGAAATATGCCCCCGTTCTCTCCGGCCCCTATCTCATGGGCAAGTTCAAATCGACCGTCACGGCCAAGCCCAATTGATTTGGGCGAGCTAAGCCGGCTCATATCTACACAAACCGGAATGCCAGATGTCCCTGCGCCTTGCCACCTTCAATGTCGAAAACCTGCTGACCCGTTTCGATTACACCGGTTTCCGCAATCAGTTGCGCCAGGACCGTGTGTTGAAGCTGTTCGATGTGCAGAACGAGATCATCTACCAGCAACTGGAAGCAGCGCGCGTGGTGGCCGCTACCGACGATACGAGGCAGATGACGGCGCTTGCGATAGCCGATGCGGATGCCGACATCATTTGCCTGCAGGAAGTCGACAGCATGGCGGCGCTGCAGGCCTTCGAATACGGCTATCTCTACCGCATGGTCGGCAATGGCTACCGGCAGAAATTCCTGATCGAGGGCAATGACGCCAGGGGTATCGATGTTGCCGTGATGATGCGCGAGGAGACGCGTGACGGGCAGCCGATCGTGCTCAGGGATATCAAAAGTCACGCCATGGTGACTTATCGAGATTTCGGCCTTTTCAGCGATGAACTGGCGGAACTTGGCCTGCATGTGGACGACAAGATCTTCAAGCGCGATTGCCTGGAGCTTGATTTGACCATCGGTGGCGTTCCGCTTTCTCTCTATGTCGTGCATCTGAAATCGATGGGGCCAGGGCGGGAAGGTGTCGATGGTCGCGATTCGACCATGCCGGTCCGCCGCGCCGAGACGCTTGGCGTACGCCGCATCATCGAAAACCGTTTTGGCGCCGGTCATACGGCCAAGAAGAATTTCGCCATCTGCGGCGATATGAATGACTATCAGGAGCGCGTCGACGTCATCGGCACACGCCATACCGGCTATCGCTTCAAGCATCGCGATGAAGAGAGCAGCGCGCTCGATGTCTTCAGTAAGGACGGTTTCGCTGAAAACGTCATGCGTCGGCGCGATGCCTTGGATCGCTGGACGCTGTATCACGCCCGCGGGCCGCAGGAGCAGTGGCTTTGCCAGCTCGACTATATCTGGCTGTCTCCGGCCTTGGCGCGTGCCAATGCGGCGCGCTTGCCCGACGTCGTTCGCTCCGGTCAGCCTTTCCGTACCATATTTCCGCCCGGACAAGAGGTAGAACGTTATCCACGCACCGGTTGGGATAGGCCGAAGGCCTCCGATCATTGCCCCGTAGTCATGACATTGGATCTACTATGACCCACGCTTTCAAATTGCGAAACGATGTGGCCGCCTGGCCACCGGAAAAGACCGTATTCCCGGTCGCGCACGTTAATCTCGCCGTTGTTGCCGGCGACCATCCCTTTCATCTCAGCAATGCCAAGGCGGCGCAGGAAAACTGGGAGAAGGAGATCGCCGCCAATCCGGCACTTTTCGATGGGCGGATGGTCTTCCAGCATCGTTTGTCGGTCAGCGAGCAGGCCGTGAAGGGCGAGGCCTATGTTACGCCGTTCTCCACATTCATGTGGTGGCGCAAACAAGCGGAGCGCAGCGGCGGTTTCCACGTCTTTGCTTTTCCGGTCGCCGTCTCCTCCGACGGCGCGATCATCGCCATCCGTATGGCGGAGCATACCGCCAATCCCGGCCAGGTCTATTGCGCTGCGGGTTCGATGGATGAAAACGATATTGTCGACGGGCACTGCGATATCGAGGGCAACATGCGGCGCGAAGTCATGGAGGAAACCGGCCTCGATCTTGGCGATGCCGTCGCAGAGCCGGGCTATTACGCCACGCATGAGAATCTTTCCGTCACGCTGTTCCGCATCTTCCGGTTTCCCTGGACAGCGGAAGAGATGCTCACGCGGATCCGTGCGCATATGCTGGTGGACCACGAAAAGGAAATCGACGACGCGGTTGCCATTCGTTCGGCCGATCCTGCGGCGCATCGTTACAGCGCGGCAATGCCGCCAATTCTTGCGTGGTTCTTCGGTCGTCAGGAATAGCTTTAGCTTGCGCTCAAATGCGTTGCCGTTATGTATGGTTGAGCAGGGTTCTACAGTCTAGAGTCACGTAATGGAGGCAGGGGTGGCCCGCAGCTTCAGTGTCTATGATGTATTCACCGACAGCAAACTCGCGGGCAATCCGCTGGCAGTCATCTTCGACGCCGAGGGATTGGATGACGAGGCGATGCAGGCGATCGCCAAGGAAATGAATCTCTCCGAGACGGTGTTCGTTCTACCGCCGCAAAATCCGGCGCATACGGCAAGCCTGCGCATCTTCACGCCCGGCCGCGAGCTGCCTTTCGCCGGCCACCCGACCGTTGGCACGGCGATTGCGCTGGCCGAGCGGACGCATGCCAGCCATGGCGGCGACGTCGATCTGGTTTCGGTTCTTGATGAGCGAGTGGGGCCGGTGCGCTGCGCTGTGAGATTGCGGCAGAGGAGCGCGAGTTTCGCCGAATTCGACCTGCCGCGGAAGTCACAGCAGATCATGCTGCCTCTCGACAGGGCCGATATCGCCAATGCACTCAGCTTGAAGATCACCGAGATCGGTTTCGAGAATCATGTGCCGTCGATCTGGAGCGCCGGCGTGCCGTTCCTGCTGGTGCCGGTGCACGATGTCGGCTCGGCCGAGCGGATGGAGTTCGATCCGCAGCTTTGGGAAAAGACCGTCCCCTTCGTCGACGGTGCGCTCGCCTCGGCCTTCATCTACTGTCGCGGCGCGCTCAATCACACGGCCAAGTTCCATGCCCGCATGTTCCCGGTCGGGATGGGCATTCTCGAGGACCCGGCAACAGGCTCGGCGGTGGCCGCGCTCTCCGGCGCCATCAACCACTTCGACCGCCTGCCGGATGGCCACCATCCGGTCATCGTCGAACAAGGAGTCGAGATGGGCCGCCCTTCCTTCATCCATCTCCATATCGACATCGACGGCGGCGAAATCGCCAACGCCCGCATCGGCGGTCAGGCCATACGCGTCGCGACCGGAATTCTTGAGCTTTGATTTTGTAAGGTTTTTGGGGCTCTTCGAAATTTTTTTGACGATTAACCAAAGAAAATTCATCTGGCCGCTGGACAATCAAACCGATCCTATTTATATGCCCGGTCACACCGCGAGCGAGCGGTTACGGGTGATTAGCTCAGTTGGTAGAGCAGCTGACTCTTAATCAGCGGGTCGTAGGTTCGAGCCCTACATCACCCACCATTTATCTTCTTGATTTGTCAGGAACATCGCTGAAAATGCTTATTAGCTTCCGCCATTCGAGCGGGAGCCATGAAGCATCAAAATCCCTTCTGCAGAACGCAACGTCCCGAAATAATCCCGAACATCGGCCTCCTGCGTCGTGATCAAAATGTTGACATTGATCTAAGGGAATTTTGCGCTCATGCAGGGAGCCGCAGCCGCCCACATGCGCTGGGTACTCTCCTCAATAGCGATCCCCAGCCGCCTAAGATCCTAATCGCCAAAGCGACTCGATTCGATACTTCCGTTTGGAGAGCGGACAAGCGACTATTGCGGTGAGTCTATCTGCCAACACCTCCATCTCCGCAGTCAGGCAGAACCGACTGCTATTCGTCCCTTGCAAAGGAGGCACGCGATTCTATCCATTCATTAGGCGCTACTGATCGACTAAGTATATGTCCGTCAACGCCAAAGGAAAAAGATGTCTGAACATTCGCGCTCGCTAGAGTCGACAAGGCATTGCCTCTCGGACCGAAAGCCTAAAGGGACCATTATTTATATAGTGGTTGCAGCAGTTGCTGTTATTACCGGGGTCACTTCAGTGCGCCACGAGAGCCCAGTGCCACAGCCGCCGCACATTGCGAAGATGCTTCAGTAAGTGGACTGATTGGTCCCGTCTGATTGAGCCCAGGGCGATATCCTTCCCTTAAGAGCCTTCCCCAAATGAGAAGAATTGGCTGAGCTGCGAAGCAGAAGTGCACCGAAGGATGCTCCGCGCTCAGTTGACTGCGGTTAGAGCCGCACATTCTCCGTGACGCCGTTGATGAATTTGAGCCATTCACCGGCTGCAAGCCTCTTGAGCACGGTTGACGCTGAGCCGTCGGTTGGGAACAATCCTCGCGGGCCTGGGTTCTGTTTCGCTAACGGCGCGATACGTCGTTGCGAAAGGAGGGCCCGGATGACGACACGCGAGTATGCCGGTTTGCTTGAAGACGCCGCCAACCGCGTCGCGGATATGTCGCGTGCAGAACTTCAGATCATATTGCGGCGAACTGCGTTGATGCTCAGAAATTCCGCCTCGGTGGCCTTGGATGGCGATGTAGAAGACGTGATTGCCAGCATCGCCGACGAACTCGGTATGACGCGAAACGACATGATCCGCTACATCCTCAAGGAATGGCTGAAGACGAACTCATATCTGCCGATGCGGGAGCTGGATAGCCCGGTGGATGGCTCTGCCTGAGCAACGAACCACTGATCAGTGCAGCGCGTCGATCACCTTCGCGTCTGGATTCGCAGCGCAGGCTTTGTCGATGGTTTCGCCCAATTTGCTTTCCTTGAGCGTGCCAAGCTTTGGGTCGCCTCTGGTGGCATCATACACTGCTGAGATTATGTCCTGCATGCCTTGGTGACTATCCGAATTATACTCTTTGCAGGTCACAGTGGCTGGATCGACGGTTGCCGCACTGAGTGTCGACAGCGCGAGCATGAGGAAGGCGAACGATAGTGCAGGGGTGCGGACCATGTGACCCTCCATCGTGAAATGGCCGATCCAGAAGACGACGGTTATGCTATCAGATTTCGTTGCAGACGTCTTCCGTGGCTGTGCACGCTCTGAGCATGGTCAGCGCCATCGCCGCAACTTCATTGCACATGATTTATTGCATAAGGCGATGCCGGGAGGCGGTTCGAATAATCGGGGTCCGGCGCAATTAGCGTCGCGACGATCAAGATGCATCCCATCGCGATGACTGCTCCGGCATAAAGAATGAGCGCAAGGTGGCTTTCGTGCGTGGCCATGGCCGAACTCATAGATCTCTGAATCTAACTGCCGGCGTTAAAGGAAGTTCCCCGCATTGGTATGTACCACCGGTGCGATCGACGGATCGCTTTCGGAGCAGGACCGACTTATGAAATTGGAGTTGAGAAACGGGGATGAGCGGCGGACGCACAGCTATACCAATTCGCCATCGCTGGCCTCTGGATTCCGCCATTCGGTTTGGGGCTTAATTAATGCCTTTTATGCCCGCCGCCTTCCATCACGCTGAATACCAAAATGGCTGCGAGAACCAGAACCAGCATATAGTCGAAGGGGGTCAGCAGGTGGAGCAGTTCCATGATGTTTCTCCTCCCAGAGAACACGTACCAGAACAATCGGCAGTATGTGCCTTTGTTCCGTGTATGCCAAGATTTTCACATCTTGCGGTGCAATAGAGCTATTGTGCGAGGCACAACCAAGTGCTTGTTTGCACAGCTCTTCTCGGCTTGATGAATGCTAGCGGCCCATTGGAAAACCATCGAGCTGCCGTCGGCGTCGTATTGTCAATAAATTTTATAGAGTATATTCCTATGCCTTGGGACATGCGCGGTTGATGGCGGCGAGGTGTCCCGCGCAGTCGAGCGATCTGGAAGGATTTGACGATGACCACTTGTTCTCACGATCAGTCGCGTGATCGGCCTGTCATCGCAATCATTGGCGGCGGCGTTTCCGGGGCGGCGGTTGCCTTTCACTTACTGCAATCGCAAGCGCTGCAGCCCGGTCAGCTCTTCATTTTCGAACCGCGCGCCAGACTCGGGGCCGGGCTTGCCTATGATACCCGCGACCCTGCCCATCGCATCAATGTGCCGGCGGCAAAGATGAGCCTGCTTCCCGACGACATCGAGCATTTCCAGCGTTGGCTTCAGGAAAGCAATGCGCTGGAGGGCGACGAGACGGCTGTCGCGGCGAATGGCGGTCTGTTTCCGCGGCGCGGGCTTTTTGGTCGTTATATCGGCAGTATGGTGCAGCCTTTTATCGATAGCGGCGCCATCACTCATGTTGCTGAGCAGGCTACGGATGTCCGGCGCCTAGACGGCCGCTGGGTGGTTACGGGCGAGGCGGGGCGGCGCTTGGAGGCGGATATCCTTGTCATCGCCACGAGCCATCCGTCGCCGCTGCCGCCGCGGTCGTTGCAAAATGCGCTTGCCGGCCATCCGCGTTTTGTTGCGGACCCAACGCGGCCGGATGCACTCGATGCTATCAGGGCCGCCGACCGCGTGCTGGTGGTCGGTAACGGCCTGACTTCTGCTGACGTCATCGCCTCCCTCGAGCTGCGCGGTCACAAAGGACCGATCACCGCAATCTCGCGACGTGGGCTGCGGTCGCGCGGGCATGCGCCGGTCAAGCAGGAGCTGTTCGGCGATTTCGTCAGTCACCCGTCGCGGACGGCACTTCATCTTCTGAGGCGGGTGCGCGCCGCCATTCGCACGGCGGAAGGCGAGGGGTGGAGTTGGCATGCGGTCATCGATCAGGTGCGCGCGCAGGGGCAGGATTTGTGGCGGGCATTGCCGGTCAACGAGCGGCGTCGCGTCGTGCGGCATTTGCGGCCCTTTTGGGATGTGCACCGTTTCCGTGTTGCGCCGCAGGTGGAGGCCGTCAGTGAAGAGGCGATTCGCGCCGGCAGGCTGGAGGTGTTCGCCGCCTCCGTCGCATCCGTAGAGGCGAGGGGCGAGGTGATTGAATGTACGCTCCGGCTCGGTCGATCGGATAAGAGCCTTAATCGCCAATTCGACGCGGTCGTGGTGACGACCGGGCCGGGCCATCGCGGCATTTTGGGCTCGCAAGGCTGGATCGGCGCGCTTGCGGATACGGGCTATCTCGCTATCGATGCCGCAGGGCTCGGCCTTGCCTGCGACACGGCATCGCGAGCGCTCGGCGTGGACGGCAAGTTGGCACCATCGCTGTTCATTTCAGGACCTCTCGCCCGGGGTACTTTCGGCGAATTGATGGGCTTGCCTGAAGTGATCGAGCATGCCGTCTTCGTCTCCGAGCAGGTGGTATCGGCAGTTGCGGACCACACCAAGCACAAGCATAACAAGCTAAAACTCGACAACAGCGCTGCATAAAGGCATAAAAAACGCAGAATCGTTGCTTTGACGATACATTTGCCTAAATTTACTCATATAAACTATACAATTTGTGAGTTATTGTCTTGTTCGGAGGAGGCGACGGCGTTACTTCCGTGGTCAATGACGGAACAGAGCCGGTTGAGTCTCGATCGAACCATGCCGGACTTCCAACAATCGATTTTGCAGTAAAGCGGATAGCGATGCTCACGAAAAAAGGAAAATACGGGTTGAAGGCTCTCGTGGACCTGGCACGTCTGGGGCCGGGCGAGACTGCGTTTATCAACGACATCGCATCCCGCAACAATATCCCGAAGAAATTCCTCGACACTATCCTGTTGGAACTGCGCAATGCCGGCGTGCTGCGCTCCAAGAAGGGACCGGGTGGTGGCTATTCGCTGTCGCGCCCTGCCTCCGACATCCGCATCGGCCATGTCATCCGCACGCTCGACGGTCCGCTCGCGCCGATCCGCTGTGCCAGCCGTACAGCCTATGAAGCCTGCGACGATTGCGCCGATCCGGAGCGCTGTCATGTGCGCCGCTCGATGACGGAAGTCCGTGATGCGATTGCGGCGATCCTCGACAATATGACGCTCGAACAATTCGTTGCCGGCGGCGGGCCGGGAATCGAGATCGAAGAGCAGGAAGACTATCGCGCTTCGAATATCGGCTGACCCTTTCAGCCATTCCCTGATTGTTCGTCGTCTCCAGCTTTTGAGAACCACAGATCCTTGTAGATCGCGACGGCGGATTCATCAGGCGCGCGATCCTCGGTCAACCAAACCCTCCTGATCGACCAGGCGTCGTCAACGCTTGGGGACTTGCTGCATTCGGCAAGATCAGAGGCGCCGACGCAGGGGATGAACCATGACGGCATCAAGGGCCGTGCCGTATAGCCAGTCTCCGTGCGCGTGATCAGGACAGCAATCCCAGCCTTCTTGTTGGCCTGCCAGGGAAAGATGATGCGGCCGCCCGGCCGCAATGCTTTGAGCCACGATGCCGGTGGGGCGATTGCTCCGGCATTCATGTAGATGAGATCGGCGTCCGGCAGCGCCAGAGTGGTTGCGTCGCCTTGTATCAGGGAAATTCCCTCGAATGGCCTCAGATTTTCGCGCGCACGACTGGCTAGGTCTTCTTCAATTTCGAATGCATGAACATGACCGTTCGGCAGCACCAGCATCGACAGAAGTGCGGTGTAGTATCCCGTTCCCGCGCCAATATGGATGACTGTCTCGCCGGACTTCGGAGAGGCAAAGCCGATCCAGGCCGCGTGCAGGAAGGGTTCCCCATTGTTGATGCCCTTTGTTCTGTCCAAAGCGACGAGCGCATTTTGATAGAGAAAGGCGGGATCGGCGCTGGGCGTTTCGACATATCGCCGATTGACCGTTATCAGCCAGGGCCCCGGCCCCAGGAAGGTTTCGCGCGGCACAAGCTCAAAAATCCGCTCTAGCCTTTCATCCAGGGAATTGCTGGCGGCAACCATCATTTTCGCGTGGAAAGCTCGTATCTCATCCAAACTGGCACGGCGATTTGCAGTCACGGGCTCCCCCCATTTTTCTGCTACAAAATTCGTCAGAGCGTCCAGTTCTTCGGCGGGATCACGCCGTTGAGATGGTAGTTGCCGACGATGTGATATTTCCAGCGTACCGGGTCGTGCAGCGTATGGGTCCGGGCATTGCGCCAGTGGCGGTCGAGATTGAGGCCGATGCGCGTGGAGGAGGTGCCAGCGAGCTCGAACAGCGTATTCGAGGCCTCGATGGCGATTTCCGTCGTCAGGGTTTTCGCAGCGGCTACGGCAAGCGTTGCCTCGATCACATCGTCTTCGGTTGGGTTGATCTGGGCTATATCGATCTTCTTGCCGGCGCGTTCCAGCATCGCGGCGGCCGCCTCGATGCGAATGGCGATCTGGCCTATTCTCGCGATGGTCAGCGGATCGTCGGCCGCTCGCTCGACGCCGCTGTCCGTCCAGGGACGGGCATGCGTTTTCACAAACTCCACGGTCTCGGCGAAGGCGGCCCGGGCGATGCCGAGATCGATGCCGGCATGGATGATTTGGCCAACCGAACCGATGGTCGTTGCCCGCTCGAAGCCTTTGTGATGCAGGACGACAGCGTCCGCGTTGACATAGACATTGTGCAGGATGGTCGTGCCGCTGCCGGATGTGCGCTGGCCGAAACCGTCCCAGTCGTCGATGATCTGGATGCCTTCGGTGCCGCGCGGAACGAGTGACATTGTGAGGTCGTCCTGCGCATTCAGCGCAAAAATGGCGATCCAGTCGGCAAAAAGCACGCCGGTGGAATAGAATTTGCGGCCGTTGACGCGAAAGCCAAGTCCGTCCGATGTCAAGCGCGTATTGTATTGACCGGCCGTTGCCGTGCCGAGTTCGGAGAATGCATTGCCGAAACGGTCACCGGCCAGCGCCCTGGAGAAGAAGAAGTTCTTCTGCTCTTCGCTGCCGTCGATGCGCAGCGCTTCCAGAATGTAGAAATGGTTTTGCGGAATTTGTGCGATCGAAGGATCGGCTTCGGCCAGGATAGCGATGATTTCGGCAAGAACTGAGTTGGAGATATCGAGGCCGTCATGTTCGGACGGAGTGGTGATGCCGAGCAGGCCGGATTGCGACAGGGCCTCCAGTTCTTCGTAGGGCAATACGCGGTTGATGTCGCGGTCGCTTGCCTGCTGAGAGAACCGGGCGGCCAGCGATCGCGCGATCTCCAGCGCTTCCTCATCGCTTTGAATGCGGTGTGCGAGCGGCCTGACCCGCTCGTGCAACTGTGAAACAGTTCCCATTCATGACCCCATCAGGGTTGGCATATCAGTGACTTAGCGGTGCGAAAGCGGTATGATCGTAATTTCTATAGATCTACTCTACAATGGTTTTTCTTTGCTTATCCAGATTTCGCTACCCGCCATAATAGGCATCGAATGGAGAAATTGTAAGCGGGCGGCTCAGTGCAGCCGCCGCTGGCAGCAGGGCTATCAGCTATTTTCCGCGTTCACCAAAAGGGTCTGGGATCAGCGGGCCAGGTCGGCGAAACCACAGGTGCACAGCGTCTTGTGCGAGGCCATGTCGTAAATGTGATCCACCTTCAAAGACGTCGGTCGCAAGAAAGCGCTTGCTACCGGCGCATTTTCGCGCTTTCATATACGACTAAATAAGTAGACAATAGCAACAATTACCTCGTCGGGCCGCCGAAAGGCTCGATATGTGAAGGTTGACGAAGTGAAATTGGTTCCTGGTTGCGTGGGAACCCGCCCAGAGCCTCTCGTTTTCAGACGCCCTGGGTTCAAAAGAACCAGAGCGGCCATTGTGCGTTTACGGATGCGCGGCGCTCTAGCGGCCAAGCGTTCGGTGGCCGCGCGCTGTGTGCGGTTCACAGGCAAAGTATCAGTATGCCCTTAGAAAAGCATGATCGACCACCTCTTTGCCCCAGGAGTTGATATGACGGTTCAGGGACTTTTTTCCGCCAGGGCCAACGCCTCGGCACAAGCCTATGCAATACCGCGTATCGCCGTCATCGGCCGCGGCTTTTCCGGTATGATGATGGCAATTGCCTTGATGAAAACGGTGCGGACGCCGTTTCATCTGCAGCTTTTCGATCCCAATTCCAGCGTCAGCGGCGGTCAGGCTCTGGCGTCCGGCCATAGCAGCGAAATCCTGAACAGCCGTGTCCGCGATCTCTCGGTTTCTGCTGGCGATCCCGATGATTTCAACGATTGGCTCTGTAGCAATGCGACGTTCCGCAGTGCCGTGCCGGCTGCAATACCAGGGTTTTTGCAGATATTCGTCCCCAAGAGCATTTTCAGCGACTATGTCTACCAGCGCTTTTCCGAGGCGCTGTCGTCGCGGCGGGATATAACCGTGCAAGTCAGCGGCGAGACGGTGACCGGCCTTTGCCGCAGCCATGGTGACCGCTTTATGGTCGAGAGCGCCGGCGCTGCCAATCCACCGTTCGATACGGTGATCCTGGCGACCGGTTACGGCATTGCCGATCATGAGCCGCAGAGCGGTGAACCCGTGGCGACGCCGACGACGGTCCGCGCGCGCCGCCTGGTGTCACGCCCGCATACGGTATTGCTCGGCAGCGGTCTGCGCGTCGTCGACCGGCTGTTGCAGATGCGCGACAACGGCTACGACGGCCAGATCACCATCGTTTCGAGACATGGCTTCCTGCCGCAGAGCCACACCCGCAGCAATGCCGATCCGGTCTTTCCCGCAGAAGCCATGCCCGGCAGTCTCAGCGACATCGTGCGTTTCATCCGGCGGGCTTGCGAGAACGCCGAGGCGAACGGGCAAAGCTGGCAATCCGTCATGAACGGCCTGCGCAAACATGCGCGCTCGCTCTGGCGTTCGCTGCCTGCGGGACAGAAGCAGCAATTCAATCGCCATCTGCGCGCTCTTTACGATAGCCACCGTAACCGCCTGCCGGAGGCTCTCTATGTCCGGCTGAAGCAAGAGCTGGCGGAGGGCAATACGCTGTCGCGCCGCGGGCAGTTCCTCCGGCGCACGCCGACCGGATTGATGCTGAAGCCCGCGGGTCAGCAAGGCGTGGAACAGATCTATGCTGACGAGGTGATCGATTGCCGCTGCCAGGAGCCTGATCTCGACACGCCATTAATGTGGAGCCTGATCGAGGCGGGCCTCGCCACACCGGACGAACTTGGTCTCGGTCTGGCTGTCGAAGCGACGGGTGCGCTTTCCGTGGATGGACAAGCGACCGAGGGGCTTTTTGCCATCGGCCCGCTGGGACTCGGGAGCTTGCCGGATATCGATCTCGTGCCCGAGATCGTCACGCAGGCCTATGCGGCTGCGGATGGGGTGGCTGCGCGGTTCTATCCGCAGTGCAAGGCTGTGTGACCAGGATTGATCTTGCCGGCCCTTCAATAAGCTCGGGGCGAGATAGCGTCCACGTTCGCCATAGCCTCCAATGAATAAGAGCTTTGGAACCCGTCGCCGCATCTGATTTTTGTTGTTGAAATTAGTAACGTAATAACATAACGAAATTACTTCGATCATGCAGCCGGGACTTAGGGTAGTGCAGACATTGATCATATCGCCATTGCTCGTTTCGATTTTCTGTGAGATGAACGACGCCGATGGTGCTGCCGCCGGAATCATCCGGAGGGCGGCTGAAAAGGGAACACGGTGCGGATTACCCATCAGGGGCCAAAACCGTGGCTGCCCCCGCAACTGTAAGCGGAGAGCGCGTTCGCGATATACCACTGGCTTCATGCCGGGAAGGTGCGAATGGGCTGTGACCCGTGAGCCAGGAGACCTGCCATCGATAACGTCAACCGCAACGGACGGGGTGTTCCGATGGAAATTCAGTGGTTGGGCGGGGGCGCATTCGCGTCCGCAAGCCCTATCTTGACTTTGCCTCCGGCGAAATCTCCGGGAGGCTTTTCATGGACAAAGCGAAAGAGCAGACGCATCGGATCACCGTGTGCACGAGTTGCCGCCACGTCGGCGCGCCATGCCATCCCGGTCTCGATCTGCTGAAACATTTGCAGGCGGCTATTGCCGAGGCCGGTGCGACACTTTCCGACGATTTCAGTCTGGAGGGCAGTGTCTGCATGGCTGGCTGCGACCGGCCATGCACCGTCGCCTTCCAGACGTCGGCAAAGGCGACCTACCTCTTCGGTGACATCTCGGGCGAGGCCGATATCGGCGCGCTCGTCTCCTTCGCGGAGCTTTATCGCGATCGGCCCGATGGCCTGACACGGGAAGGCGATCGCCCGAAAATGTTGGGCGGCAAGACATTGGCGCGCATTCCGGCAGCCATCCTTTCAGCCGAGCGTCACGCGACGCTTTTGCAATAGGAGCGGGTCATGCTGGAAAAATGCTTGCGATTGGAAGCTGACGGCGTCACCTGGGGCCCGTATAGGGGAAAGCCAATCATCCGGGACATCAGCCTGTCCGTGAAAACCGGAGATCGGCTGGCGATTATCGGTCCGAACGGGGCGGGCAAATCGACCCTGCTGCGCTGCCTCTATCGTGGTATCCGGCCGCAACAGGGTCTGGTGCGCCTCGACGGCACCGATCTCTGGTCGATCGGCCCGCGCGAAGCGGCGCGGCGTATCGCCGTCGTCCTGCAGGAGACGCCGGGTGATTTTCCCTTCAGCGTTCGTGACGTGGTGATGATGGGCCGCATTCCCCATCGCAAAGGCATGGCGCGTTGGAGCGAAGAGGATCATGCGGCAACGGCGGCGGCGCTTCTCCGCCTGGACCTCAAGCATCTGGCGCTCCGGCAATTCGCGTCGCTTTCGGGTGGCGAGAAACAGCGGGTATTGATTGCCCGCGCGCTGGCGCAGGAGCCGGAGCTGATCATTCTCGACGAGCCGACCAATCATCTCGATATCCGCCATCAGCTCGAAATATTGGCGCTGTTGAAAGGCCTTGGCCTGACGATCATCACCACTCTGCACGACATCAATCTCGCCGCCGATTTCGCGACGCATGTTGCTGTGCTCGATTCCGGCCGTCTGAGCGGTCACGGCTTGCCTGCCGAAGTTCTGACCGCCGAGCGCATCTCATCCGCATTCCGTGTCGAAGCGAGCCGTCAGGTCGCGGGCGACGCATCCCATCGTTTTAGTTTTTCTCTTCGATAATTTGGAGCCGTTTATGTCTTTCCGCATGTCCTTGTCCGCCACCGGCTTGCTACTCGGCACACTCTTTGCCGGCGCTGCTCTGGCTGAGCCCGTCACCGTGCGTAGCTGCAATCGCGATGTCACCTTCGACAAGGCGCCGGCGCGCGCCGTTTCGAACGACGTCAATCTTACGGAGATGATGCTGGCTCTGAAGCTCAGGGATCGTATGGTCGGATATACTGGCGTTTCCGGCTGGAAGACGCTGGATGAGAAGCTCAGGGACGGCATTCAGGAAATGCCGGAGCTATCGCCGAAATATCCGACCAAGGAAGTGTTGCTCGGAGCCAATGCCGACTTTTATTTCGCCGGCTGGAACTATGGCATGAAAGTGGGCGGTGAGGTGACACCCGAGACCATGGCGCCCTTCGGCATCAAGGTCTATGAGCTCACCGAATCCTGCATTTTCGTCATGCAGAAGAACAAGCCGACGATGGACGACATGTTCGTCGACCTGCTGAATCTCGGCAAGATTTTCCGCGTCGAGGATAGGGCCGAGGCCTTGGTTGCCAGCTATCGCAAGCAGCTTAGCGATATCCGGTCGAAAATCAGTCATGTCGACAAGCCGACCCGCGTCTTCGTCTATGATTCCGGCGAGGAAAAGCCCTTCACCTCGGGCCGCTACGGCATCCCGACGGCAATGATCGAAGCGGCTGGCGGCAGCAATGTCATGGACGATGTCGAAAAGAGCTGGACGGAGGTCTCCTGGGAGCCGGTGATCGAGAAGAACCCCGAAGTCATCGTCATCGTCGATTATGGCCAGGTCACCGCAGCCCAGAAGATCGCATTTCTGAAGAACAATCCGGCCTTCAAGAATATCGATGCGGTGAAGAACGACCGTTTCGTCGTGCTGCCCTATGTGGAGGCCACGCCGGGACCGCGCAACATCGAAGCCATCGCCGCGCTGGCGAAGGCATTCCATCCCGAGGCGATGTAACCAACGACAATGCCGATCCGTCCAGTCGATTACTGGACGGATCGCTTCCTGGATTTTCGCATGCGCCTCGGCCTTCCCATTATGATCCTGCTCCTTGCTGCTTTCTTCGCCATGTCGATCACGGCCGGCGTCTCGTTTGGCGCGGCGCCGATCCCGTTTGCGACCGTATGGTCGATCGTCGGCAACAAGCTGCATGCCGGGTTGTTTCCCGTCACCTGGTCAGGCGGACAGGAAAGCATCGTTTGGGACGTCCGTTTTCCGCGCGTCATCCTGGCGTTGCTCGTGGGGGCCGGGCTTGCGGTCACCGGAGCGGTGCTGCAGGCTTTGACGCGAAATCCGCTGGCTGATCCACATCTTCTCGGCGTTTCCTCAGGTGCGGCTTTCGGCGCTATATTGGCACTCCTGCACACGGGGCTCATCTTCGGGCTGTTGACTGTCCCGTTATTTTCCTTCGCCGGCGCGCTTCTTGCGATTGCCGCGGTGGCGCTGGTAACGCGGCTGACGCGTTCGCATTCGGCCGACCGGCTGGTGTTGTCGGGTGTCGCCGTCGCCTTTGTCTTTACCGCGCTCGGCAATCTCCTGATTTTTCTCGGCGACCCCAGGGCGGCCAATACCGTTGTCTTCTGGATGCTCGGCGGCTTGGGGCTGGCGCAGTGGCAGCATCTGATCTATCCGGCCGGCGTGTTCCTCGTCTGCCTTTGCGTGCTGATGCTGAAATCACGGGAGCTGAACGCGCTTGCTATGGGCGATGAGACGGCAGCGACGCTCGGCATCGCCGTATCGCAATTCCGCTTCCTGCTGTTCATCGTTACGGCGCTGCTGACGGGCGTCATGGTCGCCTTTTCGGGAGCGATCGGCTTTATCGGACTGATGGTGCCGCATTTCGTCCGGCTGCTTGCCGGTGGCGACAACGTCCGCGTCGTACCGCTGAGCGCCGCCTTCGGAGCACTGACATTGGTCTGGGCCGATATGGCCGCGCGGCTTATCATGGCGCCGGAGGACATGCCGATCGGCATCGTCACCGGTCTGGCAGGCGGCATCGCCTTCATTCTGATCCTACGAAAAAGCTGAGCAACGCGTGGTGTTCCCCATTGCCGGCCGCCGCTCGTGGACCTATTTCCCGACGGGCATGCCGGAGGAAGAGAATGGCCGTATATCCGATTGTTTGTACGCCAGAGGAGGTGCTGAGCTTCTGGTTCGAGGAATGCACGAGCGAGGATTGGTTCCGCTCGACCGTTGCTCTCGACGAAGAAATGCGCCGTCGGTTTCGCGACACGCATCTGGCATTGGCAGCCGGCGTCCCCGATCTTTGGAGGACAACGCCCGAAAGCCGGCTTGCGGCGGTCATCGTCCTCGATCAGTTCGCCCGCAACATCTATCGCGGCACGCCGCTGGCCTTTGCGACGGATGGTTTGGCATTGCAGGAGGCGAAAGAGGCTTTGGAGGTCGGCGCGGATCAAGGGATGCCGGCGGAACGGCGGATATTCCTCTATATGCCGTTCGAGCATGCCGAGGACCTTGCCGAACAAGACCAAGCCGTTGCGCTTTTCCGCTCGCTCGGCCTTGAAGAGCAGATCGACTATGCGCTTCGGCATCGTGCCGTCATCGCCGCCTATGGCCGCTTCCCGCATCGCAATGTCTTCCTTGGCAGGACGTCGACGGAGGCGGAGAAAGACTATCTTGCCCAGCCAGAAGCGGGATTCTGAGGGAATAAAGGTGTAAATGCCTTTGTGTCGCCTTTCTTTGCCTTACAAGGCGTACGCGTAGGGAATATGAAATTCGCAATCACTGTATGGGAAGACCCCGTTCTTCCATTGTTTCGTGCGGCGAATCCGTTTGCTCAGCCGCCAGCGACTTAATCTGCGACGAGGAGCTTTGCTTGCGCCTGCTGACACACCGTTTCCGTTTTTTGCCCGTGCTGCTTCTGGCACTGAGCGCAGCCACTGTTGCCGGCTCTTTGACGGGCGGGCACGCTTTTGCCCAAAATCAGCAACAGGCACAGCCCGCGCAGCAATCGGAACTGCAGCCCGCAGCTCAAGCGCCGCAGCCGACGCAGCTCGCCAATGGTTTGTTGGAAACTGCCGTTGCCGATCTTGCCAAGGCCAAGAAGGACTTTGCCTCGATCGAAGGGGAATCCAAAGAGGAGGGGGCAGATGACAGTGCGCTGGTGGCCCTTTCCGGCCGGGCGGATGAGCTCAATCGCTCCGTAGCGGCGATTTCCGCGCGGTTGAAGCCGCGCGCTACAGAGATCGACGCGCGCCTGACGCAACTCGGTGCGCCGCCCAAGGAGGGGCAGCCGCCGGAAGCAGCGATCGTCACCCAGGAGCGTGACCGTCTTAACGCCGAACGTTCGCAGATCAGCGCCGTGACCGTCGACGCCGATAATCTTGTTGCTGCGAGCAACCGGCTTGTGATGCAGCTCGTCGAAATGCGCCGCAAGTTGTTTGCCGAGACACTGTTCAAGCGTACGGGCGTTTCCGCCACCACATTCGAGGATGCGGGAACGGCCTTTGTCAACGAGGGCGCGGAGTTCAGCACTGCCGTAACAAGCTGGATCGGCTTCGTCGTGAAGGCCAAGCTCGGTTCGCTCCTCACCGCCCTCTTCCTATCGCTTGGTGCGGCGCTGCTTTTCCTGTCCGGTGGCTATCGGTTGTTCCGCAGATATTATGTGCGGGACGAAAATATCGAAAATCCGCCCTATATCAGCCGCCTCTCGGTCGCCTTCTGGTCAACGCTGATCCGCACGCTGTCGCTGGTCGCGTTTCTCGTTACGTCCTTTTTCTTCCTGTCGAATTTCAATGTGCTGCGGCCGGATATTGCGCCGGTCCTGGCGGCTCTCTTCGGCTTCATCGGGCTGGTCTATTTCGTCGGCCGCCTGGCCAATGCCGTTTTTGCGCCCTTCAGGCCGCATTGGCGGCTCGTCAAGCTGTCCAACAAAGGCGCTCGTTCGCTAAGCTGGTGCATGCAGGCCATGGCCGTCGTCAATGGTCTTGATTATGTTTTCGACCGCATCAGCGAATCCATGGGTTCGCCTGTCGTCGTCACCGTGGCGAAGAGCTTCTTTGCGGCGCTGTTGATCGGCCTCATCCTGATTGCCGCCTCCTTCGGTTCGCCGATCCTCGCAAAGAACGGCAATCCCGATGCTCCTGGCCGGCGTTGGCCGCATGGCATGGCGATCATCCTTCGGGTGCTCGGTACATTGCTGATCTTCACGGCTTTTATCGGCTATGTCGGTCTGGCGCGCTTCATCGCAACGCAGTTGATCGTCACCAGCGCCGTTCTGGCGACCATGTATCTCGGCTTCCAGCTCGGTAAGTCGGTGTCGAGGCAGGGCGTTTTTGCCGAAACGATCATCGGGCGCTTCCTCGAAAGCCGTTTCGCGCTCGGCGACGTCGCGCTCGATCAGGCTGGTCTGGGGGCGGGCCTTGCGACCTACGCCGTCGCGCTTATGACCGGCATTCCGCTGATCCTGCTGTCCTGGGGATTCCATATCCAGGATCTGGAGCTGATCGCCTATCGACTGTTCACCGAAATCCGCATCGGCAACATCTCGATTTCTCTGGTCGGCATCTTCGCAGGCGTTCTGCTCTTTGCCGGCGGTTATCTCGTGACGCGCTGGTTCCAGCGCTGGCTGGACAGCAATGTCATGGCGCGGGGGCAGGTGGACTTGGGTGTCCGCAACTCGGTGAAGACCGGCATCGGCTATCTCGGCGTAGCGGTGGCGTCTATCATCGCCATTTCGGCTGCCGGCATCGACCTGTCGAGCCTGGCGCTCGTCGCCAGCGCGCTCTCGGTCGGTATCGGTTTCGGCCTGCAGAATATCGTGTCGAACTTCGTCTCAGGCCTGATCCTGCTGGTTGAGCGGCCCTTCAAGGTCGGCGACTGGATCGTCTCGGGTACGTCGGAAGGCATCGTCAAGCGCATCTCTGTGCGCGCCACCGAGATCGAAACTTTCCGCAAGCAGTCGATCATCGTGCCGAATTCGGAGCTGATCAACGGCTCGGTCGGCAATTGGACGCACCGTAACCGCTTGGCGCGCTCGGAAATTCCGGTTTCCGTCAGTTTCGATGCCGATCCGCAGAGAGTTATGGACATTCTGCTGGAGCTGGTGCGCGGCATCCCGAAGGTGCTCAGGAATCCCGAGCCGCATGTCGAATTCCTGCGCATCGGTCCGTCTTCGCTCGATTTCGAGATGCGTTTCTACCTCTCCGATCTCTCCGACGGCATGGAGATCCGCAACAATCTGCGCATCGATATCCTGAAGCGTTTTCGCGAAGAGGGGATTGCCATTCCCTATCCGCATCAGGAACTGCACATCGTCCGCGACAGCAAGCGAGGCAGACAGACCGATCTGTTGGCGACCACCAATCTGGCCGATTCCGCAGACGGGCCGGAAGTCGTTCCAGAAGATCTCATCAAAGACATTGCTCCGCCGGCCGAAGAGGAACTGCCGCAGCCGCTGGAGGTCAGGAGCGGCGTTCGCCGTCGCGGCAAGGCATCCGCCCAGTGATGTGGTCACGAGGATAATGCGGCGTTGCGCCTGATATCCGAACGTCCAGAGTATAATAAATGAGAAGGCGGCCCGATGGTCGCCTTTCATTTATGGGAAACCAGTCGACTTAATAAATATTCAAGTGCTTTGCTGTAGAAAATTGGGACGGGGCCGATTTCTATTAGCAGGTTTAATCATGCCATTTTTGGGTATTTCGGGAATGCAGTATTCCGGCGGCTCGCTTGCTGGAGCGCGTATTCTTCTCGCCGAGGATTCGAATGTCTTTACGTCGATGATCAGCGCGAAGCTGAAGGAACTCTTCGACATCGACATCGAAATCTGCCGGAACTTCGAAGAATTGCAGTTTGCCTATGACAAGTCGTCCGAGCCGATCCGGCTGGCGATTTCCAACATCAATCTGCCGGGAGCAGAAAAAGGCGAGGCGCTGGAATATCTGATCGATCTCAGCATCCCGACGATCGTTTTCACCGGCACGTTCCACGAAGGCATGCGCGACGAGCTGATCGCCAAGGATATCGTCGACTATATTCTCAAGGACAATATCTTCGCCGTCGATCTGCTGGCTGAGTCGATTTGCCGCTTCCTGACCAATCATCGTCATCACGTACTGATCGTCGACGACAGCGCCACGGCGCGTGCTTTGCTGTCCAGCCGTCTGAAGCGCTATAATTTCCGCGTCAGCGTCGCCGAGAACGGCACAAAGGCACTGGAGATCCTGAAGGCCAATCGCGACATCGGTCTGATGGTCACCGATTACAACATGCCCGACATCGACGGCTTCGAACTGACGCGCCGTATCCGGGCCAGCATCGGTTCGCATGAGCTGCGCATCATCGGTGTCTCGTCGTCTACCAACAGGTTGCTATCGGCGCGCTTTCTCAAGGCCGGCGGCAATGATTTCATTCTGCGGCCGTTCATTGATGAAGAGTTCTATTGCCGCGTGAACCAGAACCTCGACACCTTGCTGCAGATCCAGTCGATGCGATTGAGTGCGTGACATGCCGGAAGAAGGAGCCGACCGAGTTTCAGAAAAGTAAAATATGAGGATAATTCATCTTCAGTACAAGATTTCTGCAATCTCTGGTTCCACTTTCTTCACGAATCCTGTTCACGATGGAGTTGAAGGACGGCGCCATTTTCGCTCGCGATAGGCAACAGCGATCGGTGCGCGCCGTGTGGTCTGGGAGGACTTGAAGTCAAATGGTGTTCCGCGTGGATTTCCTCAGCGATGGCCGTAACCGTCGCCGCGGCAGCCAGAGCATACTTCTGGTTGAAGATTCGCGCATGTTTTCTTCGGTCCTGTCCCACCGGTTCCAAACCGAACTCGGCCTCAATGTTGTCCATTGCGCCTCATTGAAGGCGCTGAATGAAGCGTTGGCGGTAGATGGGCGCAGCTTCACCATGGCTGTGGTCGACCTCAATCTGCCGGATGCACCCCATGGGGAGGCGCTGGATGTTGCCATCACTCACCATATTCCCACCGTCGTTTTCACTGCGTCCTTCGACATGGATACGCGCAACCGCATCATGGAGCGCAGCATTGTCGATTACGTCCTGAAGGACAATGAATTCGCCCTCGACAATCTCGTTTCCACCGTACGGCGGGCCATCTCCAACCGCGGCACGCGGGTGCTGGTAGTGGATGATCTCCCGTCGGCGCGGCGCGTGCTGGTGGAGCTCCTAGAGGCGCAGCAGTTCAAGGTGGCCGAAGCCGGCACCGGTGTCGAAGCGTTGGCGGCGCTTGATGACTACGGCGACATAGAAGTGGTGGTGACCGATCATCATATGCCCGACATGGATGGTTACGAGCTGACCCGGCGTATTCGCCATCGCTATGGTTCGGATCGGATGAGGGTCATCGGCATCTCCTCTTCGAACGACCGCCTATTATCGGCGATGTTCCTGAAGGCCGGCGCCACCGATTTCATCTATCGTCCGTTTGTGGCCGAAGAGCTGCAGTGCCGCATAGCGCACAATGTCGAAACCCTGATGCAGCTCAAGCAATTGCGCGCTGCCGCCGCGAGCGACTATCTGACAGGGCTCTATAACAGACGCTATTTTTACGATCATGGTCCGCGGATCGTCCACGAATGCCTGCGCCATCATCGGCCGACCTCGGTCGCGATCCTCGATATCGATCATTTCAAGCATCTGAACGACACCTATGGCCACGAGATCGGCGACCAGGTGTTGAAGGCCGTTGCCGGCCGGCTTCATTCGCTGTTCGAAGGCAGCGAGAACCTGCTGTCCCGTCTCGGCGGCGAGGAGTTCGCTATCCTATTCACCGAAATGGATTCACGCGCAGCAACGGCGCTGTGCGACGAGGTGCGCGTCAATCTCTCCAATTTGAAGGTGAATGCGGACGACGAAGAACTCTCGGTGACCGTGTCGATCGGTGTCGCCGAAATTGCAGGTCGTGAGGCATTCGAGAATTATCTCAACGCGGCCGACCAGTTTCTTTACATGGCCAAGCACAAGGGCCGCAATCAGGTCTATTCCGACGCCAAGATGACGGAGGAAGCGGCCGAATAGCCGCCTCCATCAGCCAGCCTTAGACAACGACGCCACTGCGGTTGCTCGACAGGGTGAGCTTGCGCTCGGCGCGCTCCTGCTGGGGCGAGCGGTTGTAGAGTTCGCGATAACACTTGGAGAAGTGCGAGGCGGAAACGAACCCGCAGGCAACCGCCACCTCCACGACCGGCATCGACGACTGCACCAGCAGGTGACGGGCACGGTCGAGGCGGATCTCCAGATAATAGCGCGCGGGCGAGCGGCCCATTTCCTGGCGGAAGAGGCGCTCGATCTGACGGCGCGAGAGGCCGGCATCGTCGGCGATTTCGAGCAGCGACAGCGGCTCGGCGAGATTGCTTTCCATCAGCTCGATGATCGACAGCACCTTGGCGTTCTGAACACCGAGGCGGGCGCGCAGCGGCAAGCGCTGGCGGTCATGCGGGCTGCGGACACGGTCGGTAAGTTGCTGCTCACAGACGCGATTGACAAGGTTTTCGCCGAAATCCTGTCCGATCAGGTTGAGCATCATGTCGAGCGAAGCGGTACCGCCGGCGCAGGTATAGAGATTGCTGTCGACCTCATAGAGATCGGCATAGACTTCGGCCTGCGGGAAGTTCTCGGCAAAGCCGGGGAGATTTTCCCAGTGAATGGCGCAGCGCTTGCCGTTCAGGAGGCCGGCCTGGGCCAGCACATGCGCGCCCGTGCAGAGGCTGCCGACGGCCACGCCACGATTGTAGGTCTCGCGCAGCCAAGCATTGACAGACTTGTTGAGGAACTCCTCGACGTAGATTCCCGAACAGACGAGCACCATGTTCGGCCTGTTCTCACCGCCGAGATTGCGACGCTCGTCGGCGAGCGATGTATTGACTTCGAGGCCGATGCCGCTGGAGGAATAAACCTTCTGGCCGTCGGTCGAGGCCAGTCGCCACGTGTAGGCTGGGTAACCGAGCATGCGGTTCGCAATCCGCAGCGTCTCAACCGCAGCCGAAAACGGCAGCATGGTAAAGTGGGGAACGAGGAAGAAAACGAGGGAACGCGTCTTAATCGGAGTCTTGCTCATATCAGGAAAATCCATCCTCCAGGACCATCCTGTATTCCTTGCGTCAAATGCGTCGGCTCGATGGTCCAATAGCGACATTGGCATGGATAATAGCGGCCGCAAAGAGATATTTGTGCAATCCCACTAAAATTGCCGCTGCGAAGAAAGCAGGCGAAGCGGGTAAGCAATTTCGTGAAGCAACTAAATATATATGTCAGCAACAATCGAAATAAAAACCAAATACGCGCTGAGATGCATAAATGTTCGAAAGGCGACACCCGGTTTGGTTGAGTGTCGCCTTCAGAATTTACAGCATGTCACGATCATCGACCGGCCCTGGAATTCTTGGCTTCGTCGACGGCCGGCCAGCCGAGGTCCTTGCGCATGTCGTCCGGGAGAGATTCGAGCTCGCGCTCGGAGCGCCATTGCTGCCAGCGATCGGTAATCCGAGTGATGAGTTGCACAAAAGTGCCAGCCGACGGAAGCGGGCTCCGCGTCCTATCGGAATGTCTATAGGTGATCGTCGTCATTTCAAGGTTCCTTCGGTTTTCAGATGCCCGAAAGGTCGCGACCTTTACGAGCTAATATGGGGGTACTTCGCCCATCAATCAAACGAATAGATCTTATAGATGCCATTAGCATTCTTGAACGATCGTGCGCTGGCAGGCTTCCGTTCGAGGGCGGAGATCACGCGATCCGGGGGCAGGCCGCGGGCGTTGACGTCGTCGATCAGATGCGCCGGGAAATGCGTTGCGATTTCATCGAGCGTGTGTTGCGCCGTGCGCTGAATGTCTCGGGCGCGCATAAGGTTGAACAAGCGAGATGCCTCGCGAAGTGCTGTGCTAGTCATGGTTCTTGCTCCTTTCGGCCGTCTCTATCAATTTCGTTAGGCCTAATATGGTGCTTCGTTGACATTCAGACAAATGAAATGATATGGTGTTTAAAATCAGAAAAATTGAAGGATGCCGTTATGACCGTACCGCTCCGCCGGCCCATACCGCTGCTCGACAATGAAGTTCTGCGCACCTTCGTCGCCATCGCTGAAACCGGCAATTTTTCGACCGCTGCCGATGCGGTTTTTCGCACGCCGTCCGCTGTCTCAATGCAGATCAAGAAGCTGGAAGAGCAGCTTGGCGTGACGCTGTTCCTGCGCGATGCACGCTCTGTCAGCCTGACGCAGCATGGCGAAATGCTGCTCTCCTATGCACGCAACATCCTGGCTCTTTCCAATGAGGCCGTGTCACGCTTCATCATGCCCGAACTCAGCGGTGTCGTGCGGCTCGGCGCGCCCGACGATATCGGTGAGCGCCTGCTGCCGAGCATTCTGAGGAGTTTTTCGGAGAGTTATCCGGGCATCATGGTCGATGTTACAGTCGACATGAGCCTCCAATTGAAGAAGCGTATCGAGGAGCAGCGGCTGGATCTGGCGCTGATCAACTGCGCGACGCGGCCTTTCCCGACGGAGGGCGAGGTGATCTACACCGAGCGCTTGGTCTGGGCCGGCGCAAAGTGCGGTACGGCCTATCGCCGCGATCCGTTGCCGATCTCGATTTGGGAAGATGGCTGTATCTGGAGATCGGAGGCCCTGGCGCAGCTCGAGCGGCAGAAGCGGCCTTATCGCGTTTCCTATCTCAGCGCCCACACGATGGCGCAGCGCGCCGCTATCGTCTCGGATCTGGCCGTTGCGCCGTTTCCACGTTCCTACATCACGGAGGATATGGAAATCCTTGGGCCGAATGAGGGGCTGCCGGAACTCACATCCTTCGACATTCGTTTGCTGACGGCATCGCAGATGACAGGACCGATGAAGGCGGTGGCCGATAGCATCCGGCAGGCGTTCGTAGAGATCGGGCGGAAAATGGCTGCGTGAGCCGCAGCCTTTCACCTATTACTCGCGGCTGCGGCGACGTCTGCGGCCGCCGCCTTCGCCAGCGGCATCGTCGGCAAGCTGCTTGCGTTCCGGCAACGTCACCACTTTCGACAGTTCGGGGAAGGCATCGACCTTGTTTGGCAGCGCCATCGCGTAGACAAAATGCTCCTGAAATTTTGATTCAAGCGCCGTCTCTATCTTCTCGATTTTGCTGACGGTTTCCTCGATCTCGCGGCGGTGGCCGCGGTTGAGGAGGGCCATGCGAGCGCCGGTGCCGGCGGCGTTGCCGACCGCCTTCACCTTGTCAAGGGCGCAGTCCGGAATCAGACCCAACACCATGGCATATTTCGGATCAATGAAGGTGCCGAAGGCGCCGGCAAGGCCGATGCGGTCGACATGGGTGATGCCCTGCTTGTCCATCAGCAGCTTGACGCCGGCATAAAGCGCGGCCTTGGCGAGCTGAATGGCGCGAATATCATTCTGCGTCACCGTAATGCGGGGTTCGCCATCGCGCAGCAGATAGGAGAAGGTACGGCCGTTTTGCAGGATGCGTGGCGAGCGTTCCGCCATGCTGCCGTCGACAACGCCGTCTTCGGAAATGATGCCGGTCAGGAACATCTCGGCGACTACCTCGATGATGGCCGAGCCGCAAATGCCGGTGACGCCGACTGTGGCGGCGGCTTCCGCAAAACCGGGTTCGTCTGACCATGGTTCGATGCCGATGACGCGGTAGCGCGGCTCAAGGGTGACGGGATCGATGCGCACGCGCTCGATGGCGCCGGGAGCGGCGCGCTGGCCGCTGGAAATCTCGGCGCCTTCGAAGGCCGGGCCGGTCGGCGAGGAGGCTGCGACGACACGATTGCTATTGCCGAGCACGATTTCGGCGTTGGTGCCGATATCGACCAGCAGCATCATTTCGTCTTGCCGGTGCGGCCCTTCGGCCAGCGTCGCGGCGGCGGCATCGGCGCCGACATGGCCGGCGATGCAGGGCAACATGTAGACGCGCGTGCCGGCATTCATCGGCAGGCCGATTTCGGCTGCTGTCAGATGCACCGCGCCAGAGACGGCAAGCGCAAAGGGGGCGCCGCCGAGCTCGGTCGGATCGATACCGAGGAAAAGGTGGTGCATAATCGGATTGCCGACGAAGACGGCGTCCAGAATGTCCTGGCGCGATGCACCGCCATCGGCGCAGACCTTGTCGATCAGCCCGTTCAGCGCCTCGCGCACGGCGTTGGTCATGGCACCGCGGCCGTCCGGATTCATCATCACATAGGAGACGCGGCTCATCAGGTCTTCGCCGAAGCGGATCTGCGGGTTGGATGCGCCCGCGGATGCCACTGTGCGGCCCGACAGCAGCGAAGAGAGATGCATGGCAATTGTCGTCGAGCCGATATCGCAGGCAATGCCGTAGGCCTCATTCTTCAGGCCCGGATAAAGTGCGATCAGGCGCGGACGGTCGCTCTCACGATCCCTGTGGATCGCGGCCGTAACCTTCCACTCGCCCTTGCGCAGGATCGATTGTACCTGCGGGATGATATGAAAATCGATTTCGAGATTGTCGTATTTCCAGTCGGCGGCCAATGCGGCTTTCAGCCGGTCGAGATCGCCTGACGGTTTGTGCATATCCGGCTCTTCGACCTCGACGTAGCACATATGCACGGCCGTATCGCGGGCAATGACGCGCTCGTCGGCGGCCTTGCGGACCACCTGCGCATTGATCACCGTATCCTGCGGCACGTCGATGACCAGATCGCCCTGGATCAGGGCTGAACAGGAGAGGCGACGTCCGTCCGGCAAGTCGCGGACTTCGGCGTAGCGCTTTTCCTTGGGCCCGATCGGCGAGAGGTGATCATTGGCAGAGACGATCTTGTGCTTGGCGAAATTGCCTTCCTGCACCGACACCTGGCAGCGTCCGCATGTCGCGCGACCACCGCAGACGCTCTCGACATAGACGCCAAGCTGTCGCGCCGCCTCCAGCACCGGTGTGCCGACCGCGAAACGGCCGCGCTTGCCGGAGGGCATGAAGAGGACGAGGGGGTCTAAGTTGGTCATTGGACTCGGCTTTCGGACAATTTCCCTACGGAGGCCCCGGTTGTCCCTCACCCTAGCCTCTCCCCATGAACGGGAGAGGGGACGACGGAGTAGCGAAGCGCCTTCGCCCCGTGTAACGGGGAGAAGGTGGATTTGAGCGATTTGCGCGAAGCGAAATCGCGAAAAGACGGATGAGGGGTTTTACTCCCTCGAAGCGCCTGCTCCAGTGCGGGCCGCGCGTCCACCACGGCGTCCGCCGCCGGCTGCCGGCGCTGTCGTGGCAGCGGCAGCTACTGCGCCACCCTCGGCCGGCTTGTAGTCGCGATAGGTCATGATCCAGTTGGTGCAGTTAGCGTCGGTGCCGTTCAGAACGTTGGCGGCGCGGACGGCTTCCATTTCCTGCGGGCGGCAGGGGTTCATGATCGCCGAGGTCATGCCGGCGCCGATTACCATCGGGATGAAGCCGGCATTGATGCCATGGCGATGCGGCAGGCCGAAGGAGATGTTGGAGAGGCCGCAGGTCGTGTTGACCTTCAGCTCGTTGCGCAGGCGGTGCAGCAGCGCGAAGACCTGACGGCCGGCGTCGCCCAGCGCGCCGATCGGCATGACGAGCGGATCGACGACGATGTCATGCGGCTTGATGCCGTGGTCCATCGCGCGCTCTACGATCTTCTTGGCGACGGCGAAACGTACGTCGGGGTCCATGGAAATGCCGGTCTCGTCATTGGAGATGGCGACCACGGGTACGTCGTATTTCTTCACCAGCGGCAGGATGGCTTCGAGCTTCTCTTCTTCGCCGGTCACGGAATTGACCAGCGGACGACCCTTGGCGACCTTCAGGCCAGCCTCGATAGCGGCGGTTACCGAGCTGTCGATCGACAGCGGCACGTCGACGAGGCCCTGGACGATTTCCAGCGTCTTCACCAGCAGGCCCGGCTCGGTCTCGTTCGGATTGACCGAGGTGACGCCGGCGTTGACGTCGAGCATGGTCGCGCCGGCGGCTACCTGTTCCAGCGCATCCTTGATGACCGTCTCGAAATTGCCTTCGATCATCTCGGCGGCCAGCTTCTTGCGCCCCGTCGGGTTGATGCGTTCGCCGATCACGCAAAAGGGTTGGTCGAAACCAATGATGATTTCGCGAGTGGCTGAAGCAACGATGGTGCGCGTCATGTCTGATCCTCTGGTCAGTTGGCCCGATAGAGGTGGTCTATCGTGCGATGAATTCGGTTACAAGTCAGGCCGGCTTCCCGCGGGCCTGTTAAGAACATTCTGGTTCAATGCGCCAGGTGCGGCGGATGATGGGCGGCGGCTTCGGCCATTTGCTGCTGGTTCTCCTCCATGCCGCCGCGGATATGCTCCAGCCGCTCGGCGACGAGCGCGTCGGTGCGGCTCGCCTCGTGCTTCCAGGGCTGGCGGCCTTTCAGGACACCCGAATCGTGCACCATCTCGGCGACATATTCTTCCTGGCGGTAGGCCATGACGTGGATGCCGGAAACGCCCTCGATCTCCTTCACCTCGTTGATGATGTCGATGCAGAGCTGCTTGCCTTCCTTTTTCTGATCCTGAGCGCCTTCGATGCGCTTGATCACCTCGTCCGGAATATGCACGCCCGGCACGTTCGAGCGCATCCAGCGAGCGGTCTTGGCGGAAGCCAGCGGTCCGACACCGACCATGACGAAGCACTTCTCATGCAGGCCGAGATCGCGGACCTTTTTCATGTAGTCGCGGAACATCGGCACGTCGTAGCAATATTGGCTTTGAACGAACTGCGCGCCGGCTTCGATCTTCTTCGCCAGGCGATAGGGCCTGAAGTCGTAGGGCGGCGCAAAGGGGTTGATGGCAGCGCCAAGAAAGACTTTCGGCGGTGACGTCAACTTGCGGCCGGAGAGGAACTTGGCGTTGTCGCGCATCATGCGAACGGTTTCGAGCAGCGACATGCAGTCGAGATCGAAAACCGGCTTGGCGCCCGGCTGGTCGCCGGCCTGCACGCCGTCACCGGTCAGGCACATGATGTTGCAGACGCCCATGGCAGCAGCGCCCAGCACGTCGCCCTGGATGGCGATGCGGTTCTTGTCGCGGCAGGCGATCTGCATGATCGGGGCATAGCCCATGCGCGTCAGCAGCGCGCAGATGCCGACCGAGGACATATGGCAATTGGCGCCGGAGGCATCGACGGCGTTGATGCCGTCCACCCAGCCATCGAAAATGGAGGCGCGCTCGTAGACATCTTCCGCATTGGCGCTGTCGGGCGGGTTCAGCTCGGCCGTGACGGCGAACTCGCCGCGGCGCAGCACACGCTCAAGCCGCCCAAGCGACGAGTGGCCCGGCAGGGGATCGAGCGGCAGATGCGCGCCAAGCGGGTTTTCATCAATATGCGCCATTCGATCAGGCTTCCTTCTTCTTCGCTTCGCGCGCTGCCGCAGCTTCAGCGGTCACGCGCAGCCACGAGGATGTTTCCCGCAGCGACTGGTTTACCGGCTTCTGCACATTCAAGATCGCATCGCCCCCGTTCATATTGCGCGAGCCGTTCCAGGCCTGCACCCAAACGCAAGGCATATCGGGCTCGACTTCGCAATTGCCATTGGCGCGCACGCCGCCGCAAGGGCCGTTGCGCAACTGCTTCGGACAGTTCATCGGACAGGACATGCCGGTCGACGATAAGGCGCACTGGCCGCACATGCGGCAATCGAAGAGAAAGCCCTTCACGTTGCGCTCGACGAAGGTGATCGGCCGTTCGACGCGCGCATAGCCGATGGACTTCCAGAGCGGATGCAGCAGGAGGAAGGCGTCGGCGAAGCGGTGATAGAACCACTCGAGGAAACGCGAATGACGCACGGCCCAGAGACGGACAGTGTATTTGCGACGAGCGCGGCGGTTCGGCGAAACACCCGATGGCGTATAGGCGCCGGTGGCTGCCTTCGCACCCGCCGCGGCGTTGCCTGGTTTCTGGACGGTATCAGCCATTGTCACGTCCTCCGGCCTTCACCAACGCTACCAGGCGCTCGCGATCATAGGCGGCTTCGAGTTCGCTGGCGGCCTTGTCGGCCTCTGCTTCAAGATCGTCGGAGACTGGCACGGGATCGGCCTTGCGCCATTCGGCCAAGTAGTCGTCAGTCTCGGCAGCGCCGGTGCGCATGGCGCACATGTCGATCGCTTCCGTGAAGCGCAGCGACAATTCACGCTTGGCCGATTGCCGTCCTTTCTTGATGATGATCTGGGCAGGAATGTCCCGCCAGTAGACGACAATGCGATCTGCCATGCAAATTCTCCTCTTTGAACAAGAATGCACGTCCGCCGATCTGGGGACTGCGCTTGCGACGACGCGGCCCATGCCAAAAAACGACGCGATGTCGAAACCATCTGCGCATAACCGACACTTCTGGTCACCTCTAAGTGACATCGTCTTGTTTTTCGCTGGGATTCGGGGCTTTCAACATGGCCGGGTCCGGCGGCAACCGCAAGTGGGGCGGCGTTGGGCAATGTCGTAATCAGACAGCCTTCAATTCGCGGGCGAGATCGCCATAGCCGGTGAAGCGATATTCGTAGTCGAGGCCGAGATAGGTCGCTGCCGCTTTTGCCTTTTCCTGCAGTGCCGAATCCTCTTCCTGCGAGAGATAGACGACCTTGCGGTAATTGCCGAAATACATTTCCTTCAGCTCTGGATGCCGGTCGAGGCCGAGCGGCACGATGACGAAGGATTCGAACTGACGCGCCAGGAAATCGGTGAGGAAAAACGAGGTAATGTCATCCTCGCGAGTGGAAAAGGCTTCGTTGCCGCTGAAGAAGGAATAGCAGTGCGGGCCGGAAAGGCGTTCGATGCCTTCTTTTTCGCAGATTTTGTCGATATCGCCGCCGGTGCCGCAATCGGCATAGCCGATGAAAATCTTCTCGAAGCCGCGTGAGCGGGCATCCGCAATCGCCTCTTTGAGGGCAGGGGCAATCTTCTGTGGATAGGAATGGTAGATCGCGGGAAGACAGTGCAGGTCGATATGATCGAGGTTATTGATTCTGGCGATCGCGAGTATTTCGCGCGCGATTGCACCGCACGCGATCACATGAACTTTTTGCGCGATTGTGCGTTCATTGGGCGGCGTGTTTGTCTCCGCCTCTTGCCGATCAATATCCATTCCGAAAGGGCTCCGATCATGACAGCACCGACACTCACCAAAATCGCCGCCGCCTGTGCAGTCCTTATGGTACTCGCTTCATGTGCCAACACAATTCGCGGCGTGGGCAGGGACACCGCCAATGCCGTCAACGCAACCGAGAGCGCCGGTCACAGCGTAAAGAGGGCCGTCGTCAACTGATTTGGGGTGCCGATCGGCCGGCGGCAACCCTAATGGATGCCGCCGCCTTGGCATTCGTCGCGATCAGGCGCTGGCAGCGTGGCTGTTGTGCTTGCGCTTCATGAAGTCCTTGGCGGTTTCGACCGCCACGGCCGCGTCACGGCAGTAGGCATCAGCACCGACCGCTTTGCCGAACTCTTCGTTCAACGGCGCACCGCCGACGAGGACGACATAATCATCCCGCATGCCCTTTTCCTTGAGCGTGTCGATAACGACCTTCATGTACGGCATGGTGGTCGTCAGCAGCGCCGACATGCCGAGAATATCCGGCTGTTCGCGCTCGATGGCGTCGAGATAGTTTTCGACCGGGTTGTTGATGCCAAGGTCGACGACATCGAAGCCGGCGCCTTCCATCATCATGCCGACGAGGTTCTTGCCGATGTCGTGAATGTCGCCCTTGACGGTGCCGATCACCATCTTGCCGAGCTTCGGAGCACCGGTCTGCGCCAGCAACGGCCGCAGGATAAACATGCCAGCCTTCATGGCATTGGCGGAAAGCAGCACTTCGGGAACGAAGAGAATGCCGTCGCGGAAGTCGATACCGACGATACGCATGCCTTCGACAAGCGCCTGGGTCAGGACGTCATAAGGTGCCCAGCCGCGTTCGAGGAGGATATTTGTCGCTTCCTCGATTTCCTCCTTCAGTCCGTCATAGAGGTCGTCGTGCATCTGCTGCACAAGTTCCTCGTCCGAGAGTTCCGAGAGAATGATTTCTTCGTCAGACATGCGCTCCATCCCGTTTTCGTGCGATGCATCAGGGGCTTCTATAAAACAATGCTGTCTTTATCGATAGACCGGAAGCCTAACAAAACCCTTTTCGAAAGCGACGTGACGCAGATAAATCGCGACGGAAGGAACAGATGGATATGAAGCAATTTCACGCCGGCCATGTCTGTCCTATGCTAGTCACTGGCGCATAAAGGAATGTCCGTGCGACGGAATCGGGTAGCATGGGGCAAATTGTACAGACGTATTCATGCGCAAGAGTGAGGAAGCATCATGGATGATATGATTGAGCAACCGGCCGCAGGTGATGGTGGCGGACGGCGTTCGCGCGGCGAGGGCAGGGGTGCGGCTGCGCGGCGCGCATCACGCAGCGGTGGCGGGCCAGGTCCGTCGCTCCCGTATATCCAGCGCAAGATCGGTGTCTACGAGGTCCTGGACGAGGAAGGCCTGCAGCTCATTGAGCGCAATGCTGACACCGTGCTCGAAGAAATCGGCATCGAGTTTCGCGACGATGCGGAAGCACTGGAACTCTGGAAGGAAGCTGGTGCCGACGTTAAGGGGCAGCGGGTGCATTTCCCGAAAGGGCTTTGCCGCGAACTCCTGAAGACCGCGCCGAAGGAATTCACCTGGCATGCGCGCAACAGCGCCCGCAACGCCCAGGTCGGCGGCAAGGCAACGATCTTCGCGCCGGTTTACGGCCCTCCCTTCGTTCGCGATCTCGAAGGCAATCGTCGTTATGCGACGATCGAGGATTTCCGTAATTTCGTGAAGCTCGCCTATATGGCGCCGTCGATCCATTCGTCCGGCGGCACGGTCTGCGAGCCGGTCGACATCCCGGTCAACAAGCGCCATCTCGATATGGTCTACAGCCATATCAAATATTCGGACAAGCCGTTCATGGGTTCGGTGACCGCGCCGGAACGTGCCGAAGACACGATCGCCATGGCGAAGATCGTTTTCGGTGACGAGTTCGTCGAAAACAATTGCGTCACGCTGAACCTGATCAACGCCAATTCGCCGATGGTGTTCGACGAGACCATGCTCGGTGCATTGAAGGTCTACGCGCGGCATAACCAGGCCTCCGTCGTATCGCCGTTCATTCTCTCCGGCGCGATGAGCCCGGTGACGGTTGCCGGCACGCTGACGCAGATCCTGGCCGAGGTTCTGGCCGGTGCATCCTTCACGCAGTTGATTCGCAAGGGATCGCCGGTGCTTTACGGCACCTTCGCCGCCTCCATCTCCATGCAGTCGGGCGCGCCGACCTTCGGCACCCCGGAGCCGTCGTTGGTGTCCTACGGCTCGGCCCAGCTTGCCCGTCGTCTCGGACTGCCTTTCCGTACCGGCGGTTCGCTCTGCGCTTCCAAGGTGCCGGATGCGCAGGCGGCTCATGAATCGGCCAGCACGCTGAACATGACGCTGCTTGCCGGCACGAATTTCGTGCTGCATGCCGCTGGCTGGCTCGAAGGCGGCCTCGTCAGCTCCTACGAGAAGTTCATGATCGATCAGGATCAGCTCGGCATGATGCAGAAGATGGCCGAGGGCGTCGATCTCTCAGAAAACGGCCAGGCGATGGATGCCATCCGCGAAGTCGGCCCCGGCAGCCACTATCTCGGCTGCGGCCATACGCAGGCCAACTTCCAGACGGCCTTCTACCGTTCGGCGCTGGCTGACAACAATTCCTTCGAACAGTGGGAAATCGAAGGTCAGAAGCGCATCGAGGAACGCGCCAATGCGCTTTGCCGCTCCTGGCTCGACCATTACGAAGCACCGCCGCTTGATCCGGCGATCGATGAGGCGCTGCTGGCCTATATCCAGAAGCGCAAGGATTCGATGCCGGACGCTTTCACCTGAAGAGAGCCCGAGGCCGCCAGGGAGCAAGGCGGTGCGGTTCGCGTCGCCGATCTGATTCAGAAAGAGGTCTGGCGGCCGCACTATCAATATAAGGGGCCGCGATGAGTGGCGGCTCCGCGATTGTCAGCGAACTCCGTGCGGCGCTTGCGCCGCACGGAGTTTTTGTTCGTGGGATCATTTCCTTCGGCGAAGGCGAGGGACCGGCATTGGCCGACGGGACGCCGGCGCGAAGCGTGATCCTGCTCGGCAATATCGGCGGTTCCATCTGGGAGCCGTTTTCCCGATGGCGGCAATCGCCCGAAAATGCGGATCATACCGATCCGCTGGACGAGTGGTCGAAGGCGATCATAAGGCCTCTAGCCGCGGTATTCAATGCGACAGCCTATTTCCCCTCCGATCCGCCGTGGCAGCCGTTCCAGCGATGGGCAATGCAGGCGGAAGGTTTGAAGGCTTCGCCGCTCGGCATCCTGATCCATCCGGACTATGGCTTGTGGCACGGTTATCGCGGTGCGCTCGGGTTTGCCGACATAATCGAAGTGGATGGGGCAGGGACGATGGCTGCACATCCCTGCGATCATTGCGACGAAAAGCCTTGCCTGACCGCCTGTCCCGTCGAGGCCGTCACATCGGTCGGTTTCGACGTAGCCGCCTGTCGGTCGCATCTCCGGACGGATGCAGGGAAAACCGGTTGCATAATTAGCGGCTGCCTGGCGCGCAATGCCTGCCCAGTGGGATCGGCCTATCGCTATCCGCAGGCGCAGCTCGCTTTTCACATGGCGGCACTTCGGTCTTAAAAAGGAAGGAATTTCCTTCTTTTGCCGCATTTTGATTGCGCCCTTAAAGCTTCGAAATTCGCTGCGGAGCCCAAGCGTTTGATTCGGTTGCTGACCATGTTCGCCATCCTCACCTGCGCCACCACGGCGTTTGCTGATGAGGCCTGCCGCAAGGTTCAGCATCTTGGCGACAGCTATACCGTCTGCACCTTCGATCCCGCCACCGACGGTATCCGGCTCTACCAGAACGACCGCAGCGGCAAGCCCTATGGCTCGTTCCGAGCGCTGGAAAACGATCTTCGCCAGGACCGCATCTACATCCGATTTGCGATGAATGGCGGCATGTACCGGGATGACCAATCGCCGGTCGGCCTCTATGTCGAAGACGGCAAGCAACAGAGAGAGATCAACACCAACAAGGGGTGGGGCAATTTTCATCTACTGCCGAACGGCGTCTTCTATCTTCAGCCGGGCCATGCCGGCATCATGGAGAGCAAAGCCTTCCAGGCTTCCGGCATCAAGCCTTTCTACGCGACGCAATCCGGCCCGATGCTGGTGATCGACGGCAAGCTGCATCCGTCGTTCCTCGCCGACAGCACCAGTTTCAAGACGCGCAACGGCGTCGGCGTGTCAGCCGATGGCAAGGTCATCTTCGCCGTATCTGACGGCGCTGTCCGCTTCCACGATTTTGCGACTTTGTTCCGTGACGATCTCGGCTGCGCCAATGCACTCTTCCTCGATGGCAGCATCTCCAGCCTCGATATACCGGAATGGCAGAGGCGGGATGAATTATTCCCGCTCGGCCCGATCATCGCGGTGACGGAGCTGCTGCCGGGCTGAGGAGCCTCAAACGAACTGTTCGATATAAGTGAGAATATCGAACAGCCCGTCTCTCGGACCGGGATTGGGCGGAAAGTTCTGCGTGAAGCGAAGGAACGCCCTTGGCTTGTCGGACCTATCGAGCTGCGGCGCTTCCCGGCTCAAACGTTCCCGGATCGCTGGCGACAGAAGATTGATCGTCGTGTCGTCGATGATCGGCTCGATGATGACCGGTTCGCCGTTGAATGCGATCGCTTCCGTTGCGGCTGTCGCGATACCGGCGAGCTTGCGGATCTGATCATAGGATTCCGGCGGAAGCGGCGCGGCGTGATAGGCCGCCATGCGATGATACATGATGTAGGCCTCGACCCAATTCTGCGCGTTGACATGCAGGCGCATGGCGACGGCCTGGCGCTGCAGCATGAATTGCGTGATGCGCTGCACCAGAGACGTCCGGTAATCGGCGGGAAGCTTGCCGTCGCGAAGGGCCTGAGAGGCGAGATATTCCAGGCCGCCTCTGTAGGTGTCCCACTGGAACATGCATTCCTTGTTACCCTGCTGCAGGCGCGGGTCGTCGGAGACCGCCGTTACGCGTGCGAAGGGTTCCGGCATGAAGAGAATGTCGGCCTTGTCGAGCGCGCGCGTCGTATAAAGAAATGCCCAGAAGATGAAGGGCGTCGGGCTGGAGATAGACTTGGCCAGGACGTCGCGCCGGATGATCATGAACTCAGGGAAGACGTGTCGCTCGAGGATGAATTCCAGCATCGAATGGAAATCGCCCTTCGAATGACGCGTCGGATAGGACAGGTGATAAAAGGGCTGCATGTCGCCGCCGCCCGGCCGTCCATCGACAAGCATCCACGGCGCTTGCACCATGCCGATCCGCTGGTCCTCCGCCATCAAGCGGATGTATTCGACGACCTTTTCCGGAATGAGCAAGTCGTCGTCCCCGAGGAAAACTGCGTATTGACCGCGGGCACGCTGCATGGCGAAGGCATAGTTGCTGAGAAAACCGGAATTGCTTGCGCGGCGGTAGGCGCTGACTTCCGGGTGATGCGAGATGGATTGGACATAGCCAGCGGTATTGTCCGTCGAGCAGTCATCGACAATCACGATCTCAAAGGGAATGCCGAGCCGGCGAAACGCGTCCAGATGGAAGCTTACATTGCGCTCCAGCATGAACTGGCGATTGTAGGTCGGAACGCAGATCGAAAGGACGGGGGATTCAATAGAGGACATCGACTTCTCCAGAGGCATCGGCGCGATTCGGATCGCGAGCTTTGCCGTTGGATAGGAGAGGTTGCTTTCGCGGGGCTGGAGAATTCACGCTCATTCCAGGCGAGTGTGAAGCGACATACGGCCTCCAGCCCGGTGCAAGCTTTGATTTTTATCCCTCTGCCAAGGTGGTTCGTCGAACTTGATACGGCAGGGTCGGCAGCGCGGGGCGATTAATCGAGGCGCGATTTCATCTATGCCGCCGTTGGCGGCTGCCGGTGCCTGGAGATGTCATATGAACTCAATTGTTATTGCCCGCTATAAAGAGTCTCTCGATTGGGTCCTGAACATTCCCGACGATTTCGAGGTCTACATCTACAACAAGGGCGAGCCGATCAGCGATCCGCTCATCATTGACAGAGCCGATCACATCATCGACAGGCAGAATGTTGGGCGGGAGTCCGAAACATACATCCACCATATGCTGACGGTACCGCGGGACGCCGATTCCTTCACGGTCTTCTCGCAAGGCGATCCCTTTACCCATAGTCCGGATTTCCTGCCGCTGCTGGAAAACTGGCGGCAATGGGACAGCCTGCAGCCGCTGACCTGGCAATGGCAGGCCGATCACAATATTCCACCGGCGTCCTTGCTCGCGGACTACGAACGACGCCTGGGCGGTCGTCTGCGTGTTCGTCCGGAACGTTTCTCTTTGTCTAGTTGGGGTCCGCCGGATTTCGTCGACGAAGGCGCTTTGGGCACCAGCCGTGATTATTGCGCGTTCCACGGCAACCCGCCGGAAGGAGAAAACGTTGCCAGCGATTTCCTGCGGAAATGCGGACTCGATGAGTTGGCGGACAAAGCGCGGGCACATTCTTTTGGAGTGTTCACCTACGGTGCGATCTTCGCCGTTCGTAACAACCTCATCGCCAAATGGCCGCGGAAGAGCCTGGAAATTACATATCAGGCGACGTTAGGCATGCCCGTCTACGGATATATGCTTGAGCGCATGTGGCTGCATTTCTTCGGCGCGGAATTCGACGTGCCGGTGGCTCCAAAGGTTACGCTGGAACAGCCCTTGCCGCGGCAGGCTCCCATGGAGCTTGGATATCCGAAGGCGGCGCCGTCAACGGTCGATCCGAACGACGACATCATATCGGTTCAGGTCGAAGAACTGAGCGATAAGGTCGAGAAGCTGCGGATCGAAATTTCGGAGCTCAGGGAAACTGTAAAGGTTCAGCGGCTTTCGGCCAGCGCGCGCCATTGAATCCAGGAATAAGGGGCAGTCTATGACGTCATTTGCAGCGAGCAATCTGCAAACTCTTACGCAGGCGGAGCGTGTGGCAATTGCCGCGCAGTGGTCCGATGCTCCATATTTGCAGGCAGAGATGCTTTCCGGTACATCCTGGCAATTGGGCGATCTGGACGGGCGGGAATTGTTGCCGTTTCTAATGCTTGCTCCCGAGGGATTGGTCGGCAATGCCTTTCATGGATCGCTGGATCATTGGTATGTGGCTGATGGAAAGCTCTGCATCCTCGACAGTCAAGGGATGCCAGCGATCGTATTCAACGCGGCTCGCGTCGTGAATTCAGCGGTCGTGGCGCTTGCCGGCCGCGCCGTTCTTGCCGGCGTCGACGCCATCTACATTCTGAACCTTGTCGATCATCCGCCGCATCCGGTATCGGCAACGCCACCGCACATGGAGCGTCGGGCGAGATTCATCAAACAGCCGCCCGTGGGCGCACGCCGGGCCAATCTCGTCGTCGTTCGCGCCAATGGTTCATCGCTGCATCCGCGCTGGTTCGAAGGGCTCAATGACAATACCCGCACCTGGGATCTGTGCGTCAGTTGGTACGGAAACGAAATTCCCGACCCGTCGGTTTCGCCTGAATATCTGACTCATGCGCCGAACCAGCGGAAATTCAAGCCGATCTTCGATCTGTTTTATGAAGATAGCCCGCTTTGGAATTACGATCGCATCTGGTTGCCTGACGACGATCTGCTGTGCAGCGGACCGGATTTGAACAAGATGTTCCATCTGTCGCGCAAATACGGGCTGGATCTGGCTCAGCCATCGCTGCGCCAGGAACCCGGCTGCCACATCAATCATCCGATCACCGCTCAACGCCAAGGCGGCGACGTCCGCTTCGAACCCTTCGTCGAAATCATGTGCCCGGTCTTTTCGCGCCGCGCTCTCCGCATCTGCGTCGGCAGCATCAAGGATGCGGTCTCGGGTTATGGTCTGGACCATTTGTGGCCCTCATTCCTCGGACGGCCTGCAACGCGCATGGGCATCATCGACGCGGTTGGAATCGTTCACACGAGGCCGATCGGCGCGAGCTATGACGTGCGGTCCGCCATTGCCGAGCAAGCGGCGCTCTGGAGAAGCTACGGGTTTAGTTACAAGCCGATTCCAGGCGTAAATTGATGCATGCGGCTTGCGGATGGCGATGTGTCGAGGGGCAAGCCAGCAAGCCGATTTCTCTTCCAATCCCGAGGGACCTGAAAGTTTCATGATCGATTTTTCCAACGTTGACCTGCTGATCGTCGGCGCAGGTTTCTATGGTGCGACCATTGCCGAACGGGTTGCGAACGAACTGCAAAAGAACGTTCTACTGATCGATCGCCGCAGTCACATCGGCGGTAATGCCTACAGTGAATTCGACAGCGAGACCGGAATTGAAGTCCACCGTTACGGGGCGCATCTTTTCCATACGCCAAACGAAACCGTTTGGACCTATCTGAACAGGTTCACCGGTTTTACCGACTACAAGCACCGGGTTTATTCGACGTATCGGGATCAGGTCTATGCGATGCCGATCAATCTCGGCACCATCTCGCAGTTCTTCAACCGGCGACTTTCTCCGGCTGAAGCGCGGACGCTGATCGCGGATCAGGCGGCCGAGATGGCTGGGCGCAATCCCGCGAACTTGGAAGAGAAGGCAATTTCCCTGATCGGCCGGCCCCTATACGAGGCATTCATCCGCGGCTATACCGCAAAGCAGTGGCAGACCGACCCCCGCGATCTGCCGGAGCATATCATCACGCGGCTGCCCGTCCGCTACACCTACGACAACAGATATTTCAACGACAAATACGAGGGCCTGCCGGTCGACGGCTATGCGGCGATCTTCGAGCGGATGCTGAACCACCCGAAGATCAATATCGCCCTTGGCGTCGATTTCTTTTCGCTGAAATCCTCGCTGCCGCCGGGCCTGCCGATTGTCTATACGGGTCCGATCGATCGGTATTTCGACTATTCGGAAGGGGAATTGGGCTGGCGCACGATCGATTTCGAAAAGGAGACCGTCAACACCGGCGATTTCCAGGGCATGGCGGTCATGAACTATGCCGATGAGACGATCCCCTTTACGCGCATCCTGGAGTTTCGCCACTTCAATCCGGAAAGAAGCTATCAGACCGAAAAGACTGTCATCGTAAGGGAATATTCGCGCTCGGCGCAGCGAAAGGATGAGCCGTACTATCCGATCGACACCCGGCAGGACAAGGATGTCTTCCTGCGATATCGGGTGCGTGCGGAAGCGGAAGTCAACGTCCATTTCGGAGGACGGCTCGGCACCTATCGATATCTCGACATGCACCAGGCAATCGGCGCGGCCCTGAAGGCGTTCGAGAGCCGCGTCGTGCCGCATTTCACCGAGGGCCGTATCCTGGGCGGCGAAAAATAGGCTTTGGGCTGAGCTCGAAGGGTCAATGGACCTTCAGCGCCATTTGAGGTGAGGGCGGGATGACCATTCAAAGGTCATCCCGCCCAATTGTTTTTATCCGCGGCGACGGCGCTCGCGGGTCGGGGCGGCCCCGCCTTCGTTGGCCGTCTTGTTGCGCAGCGGGCCAATCCGATCGATGATCGTTTCCAGCGTCGGGCGCGGGCCGGGCGTGTAGCTGTCGAGCGCTTCGCGCATGGCGGCAAGGTGGCCGCAGGAAGTGCCGCAGCAGCCGCCGATGATCTTGGCGCCGGCGTCGCGGGCGAGGCGGGCGTAATCGGCCATGAGCGGCGGCGTGCCGGAATAGTGGATCTCGGCGCCGCGATATTCCGGAATGCCGCAGTTGCCTTTGACGATCACGACCGAAGCCGGATCGGCATCGGTCATGTCGAGCAGGCTTGAGAGGATATCCGATGCGCCGACGCCGCAATTGGCGCCGACGGCGAGCGGACCTTGACCCACATCCTTGGCAACGCCGTGAATGTCTCTCGGATGAAGACCCATCATCGTCTTGCCGGCGGTATCGAAGGAGCCGGTATAGGTGTAGGGCAGGCCGACCTTGACGGCGGCTTCCGCGGCGGCGCGGATTTCTTCCGGCGATGACATGGTTTCGATCCAGGCGACATCGACGCCACCGGCTTTCAGACCTTCGATCTGCTCGGCGAAAGCGGCCACGGCGTCCTCATAGGTCAGTGCGCCAAGCGGCATCAGCAATTCGCCGGTCGGGCCGACCGAGCCGGCGACGATGACTTTGCGGCCAGCCTTGTCGGCGACAGCGCGGGCAATTTCGGCAGCCGTCTTGTTCAAGCTGTGAACGCGGTCCTGCGCATGGTGCAGCTTCAAACGGTGGCGGGTGCCGCCGAAGGTGTTGGTGAGAATGATGTCGGCGCCGGCGTCGACGAAATCCTGATGCAGCTTGGTGATGCGGTCGGGATGCTGTTCGTTCCAGAGCTCCGGAGCTTCACCGGCCTCCAGGCCCATGGCGAAAAGATTGGTGCCGGTCGCGCCATCAGCGAGCAGTACGCCCTTTTCGGCTAGAAGATCGGTCAAGGGATTGGCTGTGACGGTCATGGCGTCTCCTCAAATGTCAGATAAACCGGATTGAAATGCAGATATAAACATTTCTTTATATGAGTACAATCCCGGGATAAAGGCAGAGGTTGCTCGATAAGGCGGTCTAAAAGAAAAAAGCGCCCAGGGCAGGGGGCCAGCCCCCAACCGAAATGTGGAATCCAAGTAGATACTGGTGCCGAATCCCCCTGTGGCATGGGTGTTTGGGGCGGTTTATCTTGCTGGAAATATCTTCGTGAAGCATTCTGCGCACTCACCTGCTGCAAAACTGTCGCTTTAATTGGGGTTTTTGAGACAAGAAGAGAACCGCAATATGGAATCGATGATTGAGGTTGGGACTATAAAAGATGTTGAGCCATGGGCGCAGCTTCGCGTTGCTCTGTGGCCGCATCACTCGCTTGAAGATCATCGAGCTGAGTTGGGCCGGGCGTTTCTTTCAGAAAGTGGAGAAGCCGTCGCCTTCATCGCTCGAAACGCTGCGAAAGAAGCTGTCGGGTTTGCTGAGGCCACTTTGCGATATGATTATGTGAATGGATGCAGCAGCTCGCCCGTTCTATTCCTCGAAGGGATTTATGTCCGGCCCGTTGACAGGCGAAAGGGTATCGCACGATTGCTTTGCAATGCCGTTGCTGATTGGGGGAAGTCGCTTGGATGTGTTGAGTTTGGCTCAGACGCGCTGCTTGAGAATTCAGCCAGCCATGCGCTCCATACCGCTTTAGGATTTGAGGAGACACAGCGCGTCGTGTTCTTCCGAAAGCCACTGTAGGCCGGTATTGCCCTTCCACGAGGATGGCTTGTCGCGAAACTCGCTCCCAAAAGTTAGAGTTTCGCGACAGATATTTGTTACAGAAAGTATTCCACATTTCAGTTAGGGGCTGGCAGGGCGCTTTTTCGCTTTGCGGTGGGGCGTTTTTTACGCGGCCGCCATCTCGGCCGTTTCATGTGTCGTCGGCGTCACCATGGCGGCAATGATGCCTTGCAGGTCGATCGTGCCGATCAGCCGGCCGCCGGGATCGGTGACGACGGCAGCGGTCTGTCCGCTGTCGGTCATCTGTTTAGCTGCGATCTCCAGCGTCATGTCGCCGGATATGCGCACGCCATGCGGCTCGCCGGCAATCGGCTTCATGATCGTCTGAGCCTGAATGACGCGGCCGCGGTTCACTTCCTTGACGAAGGCGGTGATGTAGTCGTCGGCTGGCTTCAACACGATTTCCTGGCCGCTGCCCTGCTGCACGACCTTGCCGTCGCGCAGGATGGCGATCTTGTCGCCGAGGCGCAGTGCTTCGTCGAGATCGTGGGTGATGAAGACGACGGTTTTCTTCAACTCCTTTTGCAGGTCGAGAAGCACGGTCTGCATGTCGACGCGGATCAACGGGTCGAGTGCCGAATAGGCCTCGTCCATCAGCAGGATATCGGCATCGTTGGTGAGCGCACGCGCAAGGCCGACGCGCTGCTGCATGCCGCCGGAAAGCTGGTTCGGATAATGGTTCTCGAACCCCTTCAGGCCGACACGCTCGATCCAGTAGCGACCTTTCTTCTGGCTTTCGGCCCGGGCCACGCCCTGGATGTCCAGGCCGTAGATGGTGTTTTCCATCACCGTGCGGTGCGGCAGCAGGGCGAATTTCTGGAACACCATCGCCGTCTTGTGGCGGCGAAACTCACGCAGTGCGTTTTCGCCCATATTACAGACATCGACGCCGTCATAGAGCACTTCGCCGGCGGTCGGCTCGATGAGCCTATTGATGTGACGGATCAGCGTCGACTTGCCGGAACCAGAGAGGCCCATGACCACGGTGATGGCACCGGCTGGCATGTCGATATTGATGTCCTGCAGGCCGAGAACGTGGCCATGCGTCTCGTTGAGCTCGGCCTTGCCTATGCCGTTCTTCACTGCGTCCACATAGTCGCGCCCGCGCGGCCCGAAGATCTTGTAGAGGTTTTTGATCTGGATCGCGTGACTAGCCATGGATGACCTCCGAGTGCTTCTGGAGCCGTCTGCCATAGGCCTGGCTCGTGCGGTCGAAAATAATGGCGATCGCGACCAGGGCGAAGCCGTTGAGGAAGCCGACGGTGAAGAACTGGCTGTTGATCGCCTGCAGCGTATTCCTGCCGAGTCCACCGACGCCGACCATGGACGCGACGACGACCATGGCGAGTGACATCATGATGGTTTGATTGATGCCGGCCATGATGGTGGGGAGTGCCAACGGGATCTGCACATTGAACAGTTTCTGCCGGTGCGACGAACCGAAGGCATCGGCTGCCTCCAGCACTTCCTTGTCGACGAGGCGGATGCCGAGGTTGGTCAGCCGGATCATCGGCGGAATGGCGTAAATCACGACGGCGATAAGACCGGGGACCTTGCCGATGCCGAAAATCATGACGACGGGAATGAGATAGACGAAGCTCGGCATCGTCTGCATCACGTCGAGAATGGGATTGATGATCGATTGCAGCCGGTCGGAACGGGCCATCAATATGCCGATCGGCAGGCCGATGACGATGGCAATGAGGGTACAGACGGTCACCATGGCGAGGGTGACCATCGTGTCGCCCCACAGGCCGCAGACACCGATCAGGATCATGGAAATGGCCGTGCCGGCGACGATCTTGAGATTGCGACTGGCAGCGTAGACGACGGCCATCATGACGAGGAGCACGATGAACCAGGGCGTATTTGTAAAAAGCCATTCCAGATAGTTCAGAAACCATTGCAGCGGCTGAACCACGGCGTCGATAACATTGCCGTAGGCGCGCACTATTCCTCTGAAGCCGTCGTCGATGTTCTTGCGCGCGGCGCGAATGAGGGTCTCGTTGATCGCCGGAAAATTGCATAGAACATCCGGCAAGAAACTGCATTGAATAGCCATGAAATTCCCCTTCTTGTCCGGTTTTGCCCAGCTCAGCGTGTGGCCTTCACGCGTGGATGGTAGGCAGCACTGCGACCGGTTCGTCAGGCTGCTTCTTATTTTTTATACCATTCCCAGTCGCCATTCTGCGCTTGTTGCGACCTAAGGCCCCGCCGCTCCGTCGGTATGGGCGTCAACACGGCGGCAGCGAATGCGGGGAACTGGCGGCTTACTCGCCGCCAGTTCCGTCGTTTCGCGTCAGAGCGAAGCCTTGACCTTGGTGGCGACATCCGGAGAAACCCACTTGGTCCACATGTCGGGGTAGGTCTTCAGGAAGTATTTTGCGCCGTCTTCGTTCGTGCCCTGATTGTCTGTCATCCAGGCGAGAACCTTGCCGACCGTGCCGTTGTCCCATTTGCGGGTCTTGACGTAGTCCATGGCAACGCTTGCCTTGGAGGCGAAAGACTTGGTCACAACAGTGTAGACGTCAGAAACCGGATAGGAATTGACCTTCGGATTGGCGCAATCCTGCTGCGAGGTGCAGGCGTCCCATTCCTTCTTGTCGTGCGGCACGTCGAAGCTCAGGCGCACCATCTCGTACTTGCCGAGGATCGCGGTCGGAGCCCAGTAGTAGCCGAGCCAGCCGCTCTTCTTTTCGAAGGCATTGGCGATCGAGCCGTCGAGACCGGCGGCCGAGCCCGTATCCACCAGCGTGAAGCCGAGCTTCTCGGCGCCGAGGGCCTTATAGAGGTTGGCCGTGGAAATCTGGCAGTTCCAGCCCGACGGGCAATTGTAGACCGCGCCCTTCGAGGAATCTTCCGGAGCGGGGAAAAGTTCCGGATGCTTCAGCGCGTCCTGAACGGTCTTGATATCCGGATGGGCGTCGGCGAGAAATTTCGGAATCCACCAGCCTTCGACGCCGCCGTCGCTGAGAAGGGGTGCTGCCTCGATCAGGCGGCCTTCGGAAACAGCCTTGTCGAGCGCTGTGCGCACGGCATTGACCCAGAGTTCCGGCGCGACGTCCGGTGCGCCCTTTTCGTCCATGGAGGCGAACGTCGGCTGTGTGTCGCCGGTGACCAGCGTCACATTGCAGCCATAGCCGTTCTGCAGGATGATCTTGTCGACCTGAGCGGCGACGCCGGCCGATGCCCAGTTCATTTCGGCGATCGACACGTCGCCGCATTCCGCAGCCTGTGCCGAGCCAGCCAAAGCATAGGCACCAAATGCGAAGATGGCGGAAGCAATGAGCTTCTTCATTGGATAACGTCTCCCAGTTCTTGTTAAGTTACCGGAATCGACTCCAGCAGACATGATGCCTTGCCGATCCCCCGTCAGCGTGGTCGCACCATAACCGTTCACCCGCCGCTGACGACGCCTGTCCGGTCCCCTGTTTTGCTGTCGTGCGTTTGCTCTTTTTGCGGCTACGGAACCTCTCGCAGCCGCGCTTTTTCTGCACCGACAAGATGCAGCCTAAGGATTTAGGTGAAGAAATCAACCTGCCGTCGACTACGCGGACTTACCACGCCTTGTCGAAAAGCTTATATAAGCGCTTGAATTAGCCTATTTTCTGCCATTCATGGCTGTAAAATGGGCATGGAAGACGCGCCATCATGCCCCGTGAGCTGGTAGAGATTGATGATCGCTAAAATGCCGCGTCCGGCAAAGACTTTTTGTATTCCATTCGCGCCGTTTTCAGCTTCTTGAAATAAGTCGAAAAAAAGTTCGAAAAATTTCCGGATTCATCCTTATTTAAGCACTTAATAACCCTCCGGTAACGATGTCCGGCTATCAATCGGAACGCGGCGGGAGACACTTCCGCCTCTCCGGATCAGGTAGTGCGTACCGGAGGAAGCGAGCCTTGCAGTGTGAAATGCAAGCGAGCCGGCGTTTTTTTGGCAAACCGCGTCGATCCCCGCGATCGCGCGGTTTTCGCGTTTTGGGGCTTACGCTAACGGTCTTGAGCAGAATCGACTAAAGTAACCGCTCGGGTGCGGACGGATAGGGCGCTCGCGTGCACCTGAATGGCGGAAACAGCAAAGCCGCCAATGCAGCGGCATGGCGGCTTTGCTGTACGATGGACTTGCGGCTTGACGAGTAATCAACCGGCGCTATAGGTGCGGATGAAGCCGACTAGGCCGAAGCGGGTATCGAGCTGCTGCAGGCGGTTGTCGGGGTGGCGCGACGGCACCTTCGAGTTCCAGGCGATCTGAATGGAATTCTTGTTGTTGAAGATGAAGAGCATCGGGGTTTCCTCGGGCCGGATCGACCGGCTTTCGTTGTTTGAATTGGTGATGGAGATAATCCTCTTCGGCATCAGGAACAATGGAAGAAGTCGTCATCGATTGTCGCAAATAGAGCATTTTTGGAAGTGGTGCGTTTTTGCCGCATATAACCGGTTTTCCGCCGTTAATCATCGCGGCGGATTCAAGGCAAAATCCAGCATTCCCAGTAGAAGCACCATATCGGAGCAATAACGGATGACGAAGGCGATCATGCTGCAGGGGACCGGCTCCGATGTCGGAAAAACGGTATTGGTCGCCGGGCTCTGCCGGCTGTTCGCCAACAGGGGTGTTCGGGTGCGCCCGTTCAAGCCTCAGAACATGTCGAACAACGCTGCGGTGGCCGAAGACGGCGGCGAGATCGGCCGGGCGCAGTGGCTGCAATCGCTGGCCGCGCGCGTACCGTCCTCGGTGCATATGAATCCGGTGCTGTTGAAGCCGCAATCGGAGACCGGCAGCCAGATCATCGTGCAGGGCAAGGTCTGGGGACAGGCGAAGGGCAGGGACTACCAGGCGCTCAAACCGCAACTGCTCGGCGCCGTCTTGGAAAGCTTTGCGACCATGCGCGCCGGAACCGATCTGGTGATTGTCGAGGGCGCCGGTTCGCCAGCCGAGATTAATCTCAGGCGCGGCGATATCGCCAATATGGGTTTTGCCACTCGCGCCAATGTCCCGGTCGTGCTGGTCGGCGATATCGATCGTGGCGGCGTGATCGCTTCGCTGGTCGGCACGCATCATATCCTGCCTGAAGAAGACCGGCGGATGATCCGCGGTTACCTGATCAATAAGTTTCGCGGTGATATCTCGCTGTTCGGCGAAGGCGTGGATGCCATTGGGGGCTTCACCGGTTGGCCCTGTTATGGCGTCGTACCCTGGCTGAAGGCAGCGGGCCGGCTGCCGGCCGAGGATTCGGTCGTATTGGAACGGCTTGCTCGCGGCACCGACGGAGCGTTGAAGGTCGCCGTGCCCGTGCTGTCACGCATCGCCAATTTCGACGATCTCGATCCGCTACGCGCCGAGCCGGATGTCGATCTGGTCTTCGTTCGCCCAGGTGAGCGGTTGCCTACGGATGCGGGGCTCGTGGTCCTGCCGGGCTCGAAATCGACCGTGGGTGATCTCATGGACCTGCGGGCGCAGGGCTGGGATAAGGATTTAGCTGCGCATGTCCGTCGCGGAGGTCGCGTTATCGGCATTTGCGGCGGTTACCAGATGCTCGGCCGCATGGTGCACGATCCGCTCGGCATAGAGGGATCGGTGACGGCGACGCCCGGGCTTGGTTTGCTGGATGTCGAGACCGAAATGGCGCCGGAAAAGACCCTTCGGAACAGCGTGGCTTTTTCCAGGGAGTACGACGCGCCGCTTTCGGGCTATGAGATCCATCTCGGCGTGACGCGCGGCGTCGATTGCGACCGGCCCTCGACCATGATCGACGGCCGGCCCGATGGCGCGCTCTCCAGCGACGGCCTGGTCATGGGCACCTATCTCCACGGGCTTTTCACCAGCGATGCCTATCGGGCAAAGCTGCTTGCAAGCTTCGGTTTGACCGGTGAGCGGGTGGATTACCGCGCCGGAGTCGAGGCGGCTCTGGACGAGGTTGCGACAGAGCTGGAAGCGGTGCTCGATCCGGCATGGCTCGACAGCCTGGTGCAGTAGAGCAGTTCCAGGAAAAGTGCGTAGCGGTTTCCCGCCCGGAATGCGAAGAAACAAAGGGATAGAGCGGGAAAGCGTTTCCGTGAAACGCTGAACCGCTCTAGAAGCGTCCAGGCGAAACCTAAAGCTCGCCTGACATTTCGCGGCGACGGCGGTCGAGTTCTTCGCTGTAGCGGCGCAGCGTATAGCTTTCGGTGAGCAGGCCAATCACCTTGCGTTCGATCAGGTCGTTGATCACCACCAGCGCTTCGCTTTCCGTCTGATCGAAAAGGGCAGCGGCCTGCTTGGCGTTCATCTGCGGCTGCAGGAAGTCGTTGCGATGGCGGATGAAATCGGAAAGGCCGTGTTCCTCGTCGTCCTTCTCGACGGGGCTCGCATATATGTCGGGCATCAGCACCATGCCGGCATATTTCTCGTCCTTGTCGATTAGGATGACCCGCTGTGCCGAGCCGATCGGAAAACGCTGACGAAATTCCTCGATGCTCATGTCGACAGGCGCAGTGTGCACATCCGGACGCATCATGCGGACGACCGTCAGATTACGAATCCAGCCGACATCATGGGCGCTGCGGATGCTTTCGCCGCGCAGATGGAAGCGCCATGTGGCGAAGGAATAGCCGAAGGTGGTCCGCACCACCAGCGACGAGGTGATGACGGCGGCTAACACCAGCGCGGTGATCGGAAAATCCCCGGTGATCTCCAACGCCAGGAAGGTCATGGTCAACGGTCCGCCGATGATGGCGACGGCAAGCGAACTCATGCCGACCACGGCATAGACGGCCGGCGTCAGCGTGGCGTGATCGAAATAGGGGGCGCAATAGGCGAAGATCTTGCCGAGCAGCCCGCCCATGAACAGCGATGCAAAGAACAAGCCGCCCCTGAAGCCGGAACCGATAGACACGGCTGAGGCCAGTGATTTCAGGATGAAGAGCCCGGCCAGCGCGCCCAGGGTGACATTCGTCGACAGGTTGAGATGCAGTGCACCGTGGCCGGCCGACAGAACCTGCGGCGAGATCAGCGCCAACAGGCCGACGACGAGGCCGCCGAGCGCAGGGCGAAAGGGCGGTGCAATCGAACTCTTGCGCGCAAACTCTTCGACCCAGGCGACGCCCTGCATGATCAGGATGCCTATGCCGGCGCAGAACGCACCGAGCAGGACAGCCGGAAGATAGTCGGCGGGGACGATCGCGCCGAAATGATCGATGTCGATGGCGAAGTCGTCACCGGCGAGCAGTCTTGCGATCATGGTCGAGATCAGCGCTGAGACGACGACGGGCGTCAGCGTGAGGATGGAATAGCTGCCGATGATCAGCTCGAAGGCGTAGAAGGCGCCGGTCAGCGGCGCATTGAACGCGGCTGCGATGGCGCCGGCAGCGCCGCAGCCGACGAGCATGCGCAGGTCCGCGCGGCGCATCTGCATCTTATAGCCGAATTTCGACGCAATGCCGGCGGCAAGCTGTGTGTAACCTGCTTCAAGCCCGACCGAGGCGCCGAATCCGTTCGAGATGAGATTCTGCACCGCGACGAGGATACTGTCGGTGAGCGACATGCGGCCGCCATGCAGCGCATTGGCTTCAATCGGGTCGACCATCGGCTTCTTGCGCGTGCGCGACAATAGATAGAGCAGAGCGCCGAGGATAATGCCGCCGGCTATGGGGGCGATCAGCAGCACCGACTTGTCGGGTATCGCGACCGCTGCAGAACTGAGGCGCTCGTAATCGGTTATGCCGTAGATGGCGCTGTGAAGCTTGCGTGAGATGAAGCTCATCCCTATCACGGCGCAACCGGAGGCTATTCCCGCCAGCGCGCCGGCGAAAACGAGCCCCAATTCGCCACGACGCAGCAATGCCCTGAAGCGACCGAGATCGAATAGAGCCGAGATGACGCCGAAGCGGCGCGGTTGGAATTTCTGCAACATGGGGAACAGACGACAGTTTTGTGCTCAAAGCTATGTGCTTGGCTTCTATAAACTCCTAACATCAAAGAAATACGGCAAAAAGAGCATCGCAGGCTGCGACTTTTAGGCAATATTTCGCCATTGGAACAGCCGATGTCGTGCCGACCAGCCTTGATTGACTTGCCGGGGCCGAAAGCCTAATCATTACGGGCATAACGAATGGTTCCCGAGCGGCAATCTGCCGCATGGGATGAAAAGGGAATGTGAAGGAGCGGACCCAACTCGGGCGCTCTCATCATAGCCGACCCCGCGACTGTAGAGCGGTCAGGGTCTTTCATCCGGTTCTTGGTGGTATTTCGCTGATGGTCCGCATGGTGCGGACAGGTGAAAGCAGCTTTGAGCCGGAAAAGCCACTGGCGTGGCATCATGATCAACCAGGGCTGGACGCCTCTAAATCTACGAATCGTCCGCTTTTTCATGATGTTTGCCGGGAAGGCGAGAAAGATCCGCTGGTGCAGGATCGGGGGCGACCGGTTTCGGTCCGCCCTCGCTGTGCCTCATCCGCGAGCCAGGAGACCTGCCATACGTGCCGGGCGCAAGGCCCAACCTAGGGACGGATGTCTCGGCTGCCAGCACGGAGGTTGTCATGGCGCGAAATGAGTTCTCGGCGCGCAGGCGCCCGCTTTTCGGTTCCAGCCGCGTCGCGCTGGCCACTGTTTTCCTGTTGGGACGGGGATAGGTCATGTCATCCCCATCGTCCCGCGTCGTCTTCGTTCTCGGCGGTGCACGCTCTGGCAAATCCCGATTCGCCGAATCGCTGGTCTCGGACACCGGTCTCGAACGTCACTATGTGGCGACAGGCCAGGCTTGGGACGATGAAATGCGCGACCGCATCGCTCAGCATCGCGCCGATCGCGGCGATCTCCTTTGGACGACGCATGAGGAGCCGTTCGATCTGACTGCCCGGCTGGCGGCGATCGATAGCGAGGGGCGCGCTGTTCTCGTTGATTGCCTGACGCTTTGGGTCACCAATCTGATGATGGCCGAGCGCAACATCCCGGCGGAATTTTCCGCTCTCACCGAATTCCTACCGGGCGCAAAGTCGCGTCTTGTCCTCGTTTCCAACGAGGTCGGGCTTGGCATCGTGCCTGAAAACCGTATGGCGCGCGAATTCCGCGATCATGCCGGCCGGTTGCACCAGATGATCGCGGCGGCGAGCGCCGAAGTCTATTTTATCGCGGCGGGGCTGCCGCTGAAAATGAAAGGTTGATCCGCATGAACCAGGAAAAAATTCCCGCCACCGTCATCACCGGTTTCCTTGGCGCCGGCAAAACGACGATGATCCGCAATCTTTTGCAGAACACCGGCGGGAAGAAGATCGCTTTGATTATCAACGAGTTCGGCGATCTCGGCGTTGACGGTGACGTGCTGAAGGGCTGCGGCGCGGAGAATTGCACCGAGGACGATATCATCGAGCTGACCAATGGCTGCATCTGCTGCACTGTGGCAGATGATTTTATCCCGACCATGACCAAGCTTTTGGAGCGCGAGGCGCGTCCTGACCATATCGTCATCGAGACTTCGGGTCTCGCTCTGCCGCAGCCGCTGGTCGCTGCCTTCAACTGGCCGGATATCCGCACCCAGGTCACTGTCGACGGCGTGATCACCGTGGTCGACAGTGCCGCCGTCGCCGCCGGCCGTTTCGCCGATGACCACGATGCGGTCGAAGCTCGCCGTGTCGAAGATGAAACGCTCGATCACGAAAGCCCGATCGAGGAGCTGTTCGAGGATCAATTGACCTGCGCCGATCTCATCGTCCTCAACAAGACCGACCTGATCGACGTCGCCGGCCTTGGCCGCGTCCGTACCGAAGTTGCCTCCCGCACCGCCCGCAAGCCGACGATCATCGAAGCGAAAAATGGTGAGGTTCCGGCCGCCATCCTCCTCGGTCTCGGCATCGGCACCGAAGGCGACATCGCCAACCGCAAATCGCATCACGAGCTGGAGCACGAGGACGGCGCGCCGCATGATCACGACGAATTCGACAGCTTCGTCGTCGACCTCGGCCCGATCGCCGATCCGGCTGCCTTTATCGAGAAGCTGAAGGGCGTGATTGCCGAACACGATGTCCTGCGCCTCAAGGGTTTCATTGATGTGCCCGGCAAGCCGATGCGCTTGCAGATTCAGGCCGTCGGCAGCCGCATCGACCACTATTTCGACCGGGCGTGGACGCCGGGCGAACAGCGCCAGACACGGCTTGTGGTGATTGGCCTGCATGAGATGGATGAAGGGATCGTGCGCGAGGCGATAGAAACGTTGGCCTAAGGCGAAGCCATGCATCTCCTCCTAGCTCAAAAAGGAACGATCAGCGACGGCGAGGAGGCGATTGATCTCGGTCAGTCGCCAGGCGATATCCTGTTTCTGTCGGCGGCCGATACCGAGCTTGCGGCGATAGCCGCGGCCTATGGGCAGGGGGGAGCCGCGCATTCCTTGCGGCTCGCAAGCCTGATGAGCCTCAAGCATCCCATGTCCGTCGACACCTATATCGAACGGACGGCGCGGCATGCGAAGCTGATCATCGTCCGGGCGCTTGGTGGTGCCAGCTATTTTCACTATGCGCTGGAGGCGCTGCATGCCAGCGCCGTTCGCAATGGCGCTTTCATCGCGGTTTTGCCGGGGGATTCGAAGCCTGATCCGGGGCTGACGCCATTTTCCAATGTTGCACTCGAGGATCTCAATGCGCTGTGGTCCTATCTAATCGAAGGCGGCGACGCCAATTCCCGTGATTTTCTCGGCTATTCCGGAGCGATGCTGTTGGGCGCCGAAAAACCGGCGCCCGCCGCTCCGTTGATGAAGGCGGGGATCTGGTGGCCGGGCAGGGGCGTGATCGGGATCGAGGAGTGGAGAAATGCCTCCACGGTGGTAGTCCCGGAGGGACTCGAACCTCCGACGGTCGCTGTTTCCTTCTACCGCGCTCTCGTTCAGAGCGGTGAAACCAAGCCGGTCGAAGCCATGATCGAGGCGCTGATCGCCGAGGGCATGCGGCCGCTGCCGGTGTTTGCCTATAGTCTCAAGGATCTCGTTTCAGTCGGCATTCTCGAAAGCGTTTTCGCCGAGTTGAAGCCGGCTGTCGTCATCAATACCACCGGTTTTGCCGTTTCGGCACCAGGGGCTGATCGCCAGCCGACCGTGTTGGAGGCGAGTGATGCGGTCGTGCTGCAGGCGATCTTTTCGGCTTCCTCCATGGAGGCTTGGGAAGCCTCGTCGCAGGGGCTTTCCGCGCGCGATCTCGGCATGAATGTCGCGCTGCCGGAGGTGGATGGGCGCGTGCTTGCCCGTGCCGTCTCCTTCAAGGCGGCGGCGCGTTATGATGAACGTGTCGAGGCCAATATTGTTGCCAGCGAGCCGGCAGCGGACCGCATGCGCTACACCGCCCGATTGGCGGCCAATTGGGCGCATCTGCGCAAAGCGCCGCCGCAAAATCGGCGCGTGGCGCTGGTCATGGCCAATTATCCGAACCGCGACGGACGGCTCGGCAACGGCGTCGGACTCGATACGCCGGCGGGTACGATGGAAGTGCTGAAAGCGATGCGGGCGGCGGGTTATCCGGCTGCCGATCTGCCTGCCGATGGCGACGCGCTGATGCAGCACCTGATGGATGGCCCGACCAATTCGGGTCATGATGGCAGGATCGTGCGCGAAAGGCTTTCCATAAGGGAATACAAGGATTTTCTCTCGTCTCTTCCCATTCAGATTCAGGAAGAGATAGCCGTCCGTTGGGGCGACCCGGGGAGCGATCCCTATGTTCGAGAGGGCGCCTTTGCGCTGCCCTTCACCCGCTTCGGCGACGTGCTGGTGGGCATCCAGCCCGCGCGCGGCTACAACATCGATCCGAAGGAAAGCTATCATTCGCCGGATCTCGTGCCGCCGCATGGCTATCTCGCTTTCTATGCATTCCTGCGTCAGTCCTTCGGCGCGCATGCCGTCATTCATATGGGCAAGCACGGCAATCTCGAATGGTTGCCGGGTAAGGCCCTGGCGCTGTCAGAGGCCTGCTATCCCGAAGCGATCCTCGGGCCGTTGCCGCATCTCTATCCCTTCATTGTCAACGACCCCGGCGAGGGCACGCAGGCCAAGCGCCGCACGAGTGCCGTGATTATCGACCACCTGACCCCGCCTTTGACCCGCGCCGAAAGTTACGGCCCGCTCAAGGATCTGGAAGCGCTGGTGGACGAATATTACGAGGCCTCCGGCGGCGATCCCCGACGCATCCGGTTGCTGCGCAAACAGATTCTCGATCTCGTCACCGATATCGGCCTCGATCAGGATGCCGGGATTGCCAAGGGCGAGGGTGAGGATGAGGCGCTCAAGAAACTCGACGCCTATCTCTGCGATCTCAAGGAAATGCAGATCCGGGACGGATTACACATCTTCGGCGTTTCGCCTTCCGGAAGGCTGCTGACGGATTTGACGGTGGCGCTGGCGCGCGTACCGCGGGGCTTGGGCGAGGGCGGCGATCAGAGCCTGCAGCGGGCAATCGCGCGGGATGCGTTCGGACAGCCCGTGTCGTTCGATCCTTTGGATTGCGATATGGCCGCGGCATGGACTGGCCACCGCCCCGATATCCTCGCCGACATTTCCGACGCTCCCTGGCGCACCCAGGGCGATACGGTCGAGCGCATCGAACTCCTGGCCGCGAGCTTTGTCGCCGGCGAAATTGCGTGTCCTCAAGACTGGCCGCAAACCCACGCCGTCCTCGCCGAAATCGAATCCCGCCTCAAGCCTTCGATACTTGCCTGTGGCGACGCCGAAATTGCTGCTCTTATGAAGGGCCTCGACGGCCGGTTCGTGTCGCCAGGTCCATCGGGTGCGCCGACGCGCGGCAGGCCGGATGTTTTGCCGACGGGTCGGAATTTCTATTCCGTCGACAGCCGCGCCGTCCCGACGCCGGCGGCCTACGAGTTGGGCAAGAAATCGGCCGAGCTGCTAATCCGTCGCTATGTGCAAGATCATGGTGAGTGGCCGGTTTCCTTCGGGCTCACGGCCTGGGGCACGTCGAATATGCGCACCGGCGGTGACGATATTGCCCAGGCGCTGGCCTTGATCGGCGTCAAGCCGGTCTGGGACATGACCTCGCGGAGGGTTACCGGCTATGAAATCATCGCGCCGGCAAAACTCGGGCGGCCGCGTGTCGATGTGACGCTGCGCATTTCCGGCTTCTTCCGCGATGCCTTTCCGGAGCAGATCGCGCTGTTCGACAGGGCGGTCCGCGCGGTTGGGGCGTTGGATGAGGATGCGGCAGACAATCCCATCGCGGCACGCATGCGGGGCGAGATCAAGCGATTGGCGGCAGCGGGATTGGACGAGGCATCGGCCAGCCGGCGAGCTGGTTACCGCGTCTTCGGCTCGAAGCCGGGTGCCTATGGTGCCGGATTGCAGGCGCTGATTGACGAAAAAGGTTGGGAGAGGCGCGCCGATCTGGCGGAGGCCTATCTCGTCTGGGGCAGCTATGCCTACGGCGCAGGTGAGGACGGGAAAGCCGAGCGCGGCGTGTTCGAGGAGCGGCTGCGTTCGATCCAGGCGGTCGTGCAGAATCAGGACAATCGAGAGCACGACCTGCTGGACAGCGACGATTATTACCAATTTGAAGGCGGCATGGCGGCTGCAGCGGAGCAGCTTGCAGGCGCCCGACCGTCGATTTATCACAACGACCATTCACGGCCGGAAAAGCCGGTCATCCGCTCGCTGGAAGAGGAGATCGGCCGTGTCGTACGCGGCCGCGTCGTCAATCCGAAGTGGATCGATGGCGTCATGCGCCACGGCTATAAGGGTGCCTTCGAAATTTCAGCAACGGTCGACTATCTCTTCGCCTTTGCTGCGACGACGGGCGCCGTTCGCAATCATCATTTCGAGGCGGTCTATCAGGCCTTTGTTGTCGATCCCCTGGTGCGCGATTTCATGGCTGAGAAGAATCCGGCCGCTTTGCAGGAGATGAAAGAACGTCTGCTCGAAGCGATCGATCGTCGTCTCTGGACGCCACGCAGCAATTCGGCACGGTTCGATCTGGAGACTTTGACTGGGGATAAGGAGATCGTCGCTTGAGCGTGGTCGGCGATCTTCTCGAGGCTTTCCATCGTTACGTCGCTTCGCGGAGCGATCCGCTATTGAAGCGTTTCGTCGAAGGTTTTGATTGGCGGATGGAGGAGCGGCCGCTTGCGGCTCACAGTCTGCCGGTCGTAAATTATCTGAATATAGTCCACCGGCCAGCCGACGCCGCAGAAGGTGAGCTGTTTTCCAGCCTTGCGGGGGCGGCAAGCATGCTGCATTGGGCGCAAACCTATAGCATCGCCGACTTCGGCGCCGATTTTCTGCAGAGATATGGCTGGGTCGAGCTTTTTGGGACGCGCGGCCATTTTGTCAGCGATGATATGGCCGGCGGCTTTCTGCTGCTTGGACCGGATGTGTACTATCCGGATCACCATCATATCGCTGAGGAAATCTATATTCCGCTGGCCGACGGTTCTCTGTGGAGGAAGGATAGCCAAGCCTTCCTGCCGCGCTGGACGGGCGAAATCATTCATCATCCCTCGGATATTCGCCATGCGATGCGAACCGAGGAAACACTGCTGGTGGCGCTTTACCTTTGGCGAGGCGGACCACTGGCGCAGAAATCGACAATTCCAGGGAGGACCGAATGAGCGAAGAGACGACCGAAACGGGCACTGAAGCACCGAAGAACGATGAAGCCCGCCATGCGGAGAAAATGGCCAAGAAGAAGGTCGCGCGTGACAAGATCATGTCGAAGAAAACGGACGAGAAAGGGCTGATCATCGTCCATACCGGCAAGGGCAAGGGCAAGTCGTCGGCCGCCTTCGGGATGATTTTCCGTCACATCGCCCATGGGAAGCCGTGTGCGGTGGTGCAGTTCATCAAGGGCGCGATGTGGACCGGCGAGCGCGATCTCATCGAAAAGCATTTCTCCGATATCTGCCAGTTTCACACCATGGGCGAGGGGTTCACCTGGGAGACGCAGGATCGCGCCCGTGACGTGGCTGCCGCCAGCGCTGCCTGGGAGAAGGCCAAGGAGTTGATCCGCGACGAACGCAACTCGATGGTGCTTCTCGATGAGATCAACATCGCGCTGCGCTACGACTATCTCGACATCAACGATGTCCTCAACTTCCTGACCACGGAGAAGCCGCATATGACGCATGTCGTCTTGACCGGCCGCAACGCCAAGGAAGAATTGATCGAGATCGCCGATCTCGTCACGGAGATGGAGCTGATCAAGCATCCGTTCCGTTCCGGCATCAAGGGACAGCCGGGTGTGGAATTCTGATCATAGCAGCGATGCACTTCGGTCGGCGGAGGCGATGTAGATCTTCGGATCGCCGACGCGAAAGGTTGTCGGCTGGAGTTCGGCTGAGCGGATGCGATCGACGCGGAAGGTTCTGATGTCGTCACGCAGGTGATCCCAGGTGATGAGATACCAGACCGGCGCATTGAAATAGAGGAATTGCGGCTCGATCCGGCGGCTAGTGACAACGCCGTCGCCGGCCTCGTAATCGATGATCACCTGCCGTTGCTCGAAGAAGGCTTGCGATATCAGCGCAAGATTGGCGCGGCTGGGCGGCACATAGCTGTTGACGACGTTGAGCGTTGCCGGCGCACCGACGATAATGCGGCGCCGTAAGTCGCGGATGCGGCCCTGATAGCCTTCGGCGAAGGTGGCGGAGACCTTGCGTTTGATCGATGTGAGATGTTGCAACAGCAAGGGCGAGCCGACTTTTTCGGCGATGGTGATGCTGAGCAGCAGATCGATGGTTTCGAGATGATCGAGATGCAGCCTACCGAGCGACCAGCTACGGTGCAGTTGCATGCCGCCACCACGGCCGCGGTCGGCATCGATCGGCAGGCCGTTCTGGCGCAATAATGCTATATCGCGATTGAGGGTGCGCAGGCTGACGCCCATCTCGGCTGCAAGCTCGGCGGCGGTCGCGTGCTCGCGTTCGCGAAGCAGCCCTTTCAGCTCCTCCAGCCTGTTCAGCCTTGTTCCATCTGCCGTGCGCGCCATGGCTGAAATATGTCGTTATCTGTCCTATTAAGCAATAGACCACGCCCATCCAACTCAGCTCGAGGAAAAGACGATGACGGGAAAAGTCATGGAATGGGCGCCGTTCAGGCTACGCTCCGACGTATCCGAAGGCGCACTTTTGGAGGCGGCTGCGAGAATGCAGGATCGTTTTTTGAAGCAGCAGCCCGGCTATCTCAACCGCGAACTGGTGCGCGGCCGTGACGGCAGCTATGTCGACGTCATTTGGTGGCGCTCCCATGCCGATGCGGCGGCCGCCATGCCGAAGGTGCATGCGAGCAAGGATTGCCTCGACTATTTCGATCACATGCAGATCGATTCCGCCAATGCCGGCACCAGCGTGCTGCATTTCGAACAACTGCGGAGCTTTTGAGGAATAGGCATGGCTGAACGCCTGAAGGATCATTTCGGCGCAGAAGTGCCGGCCCGCATCGCCGATATGATCGGTGCGGTGCATCCGCCATTCGACCGGAAAGGTTTCATCGCCGCGACATTGGATGGATATGAGCCGCTGGAGCTGATGGACCGCGGGCGGGCGATTGCGCGCACGCTGAAGGCGTTCTTGCCCGGAGATTATCCCGAGGCGGTCGATATTCTCATTCGGTCGCTGGGGCCGGAAATGGATGGCAGCGACAATTTCGGCATGACGCCGTTTCTGTATCTGCCGCACACGATCTTCGTCGCCGACAACGGCATCGATCATTTCGAGCCATCCATGCGGGCGCAATATGAGCTGACCAAGCGCTTCACCGCCGAATTCTCCATCCGCACCTTCCTCGACAAGAGGCAGGATGAGACGTTGGAGCGGCTACGCATCTGGAGCGGCGACGCCAATGTGCATGTCCGGCGGCTGGTGTCGGAAGGCACTCGCCCACGCCTTCCATGGGCACAACGACTCCGCGCCTTCCAAGCCGATCCGACGCCGGTGCTCGAGCTGCTGGAATTGCTGAAGGACGATCCCGAGCTTTACGTCCGCCGTTCCGTCGCCAACAATCTCAACGATATTGGCAAGGATCATCCGGGCATTCTCATCGACACGGTACGGCGCTGGAGCGTGGATGCGCCTAAGGAACGTCAGCGCCTCATCCGCCATGCGCTGCGCTCCGCCGTCAAACGTGGCGAAGCGGATGCGATCGGCGCCATGGGTTATTCTGCCGCCGAAGGCATTCGTGTCGGCAGCGCGGAGATAATTCCGGCGAAGGCGCAGATGGGCAATATCGTCCGTATCGGCTTTTCCCTCGTCAACGACGGAGACGCAGCGCAATCGCTGCTGGTCGATTTTGCCGTGCATTTCGTCAAGGCCAACGGCTCGGCCAGGCCGAAGGTCTTCAAGCTGACATCGGTTTCATTGGCGCCCGGCGAAACGGCGCAATTCTCCAAGGCATTGCGTCTGGATGACCTGACGACGCGCAAGCATTATCCAGGGCTCCATCGGATCGACGCGATGGTCAATGGCGTGGCGATGAAAGTCGGGGAGTTCGTGTTGGATTAGCGGCTGAGACCGGTTTCAGCTACTCCGCGCGACCGCCGCCATCTCTTTTAACGCCTCGGCCGTTGCTTGATCTGCGGGAAAAAGGGATTCGATTGCCAGCTCCGCAAGGGTGATATCGACGGGCGTGCCGAAGATGGTGGTTGTCGAAATGAAAGAGAGGCGTCCGGCGTCGGTGATAAGCTCCAGAGGTACGGCGATACCGGCATAATCGCGATCAGGCGAGCTTGGCCTATGGGCTGCCGGTGCGGGATAGGCCGAGAGTTCCTTCAGCAAATCGGAGAGCACCGGATCGCCGGTCGCAATGATCTGCTGGCGCAGCCTCTCCAGCAGATGCGCGCGCCATTCCGGGAGATTGAAAATATGCGGCGCAAGGCCGTCAGGATGCAGGCTGAGCCTCAGGACATTCACCGGTGGCTTGAGCAACGCAACGTCGGCGACCCCGGAGAGCAGGGGCGCGACCGCGTCGTTCGCGGCGACCAAGGTCCAATGCCTGTCGATCGCAAGGGCGGGAAAGGGTTCGTGGCCCTTGAGAATGATATCGATTGCGCGGCGCGCGGGAGCCAGCGCCGGGTCTTCCAGCGAGCGCTCCGGGAAGACCGGCGCGAAGCCAGCGGCCAGCAGCATCGGATTGCGTTCGCGGAGCGGCACGCCGAGCCGTTCCGCAAGATGGATCAGCATCTCGCGGCTTGGAAGTGCGCGTCCGCTTTCGATGAAGCTGAGATGCCGTTGCGATATCTCCGCTTCGAGGGCGAATTCGAGCTGGCTCAAATGGCGGCGCTGCCGCCATTCGCGCAGGTAATCGCCGAGAGAGCGGCCGGGCACCATCATAGGGCGGCCGGGGCCTGATCAAGAAAGCCGTGAACCGTTTTCAGCCGCTCGCCGTCGAGAATGGCGAAGTCCGTGCCCTTGATCAAAGGCTCGTCACCTTCCGCGCCAAGGTTCCAGGAGAAACGAAGGTTGTCACCGTGGCGGTCGGCTGGACCTGCCAGCGTGAAGCGGAGGCCGGGAAGGCGGGTGTGTACGGCGGCGACCAGTGCGTCGATCTGCTCATGGCCTTCGCCGCGCATAAGTGGATCGACGTAAGTGCAGGATTCCGTCCAAGCCTCGGTGATGAGGGCGCGGCGCCGTTCGGCATCGGTCTCGTTCCAGACAGCGAGATAGCGTTCGGCAATGGTTGTCGCATCGGTCATCGGGTCAACTCCTTTGGATCGCCTGAACATTCAGACAAGGCGATCATGGGTGAGCCCTTCACCACTATCAATTACGTGGCAGGTAATCAAAGCAGCCTGTTTTAGAACCCTAGCCAGACGCGAACGGGATTGGTCGGGTCGGCCAGCAGCTTGATGGCGAAGGCGATGCAGACGATCACCAGTAGCGGCTTGATCAGTTTCGCGCCGATACGCATGGCAAGCCTTGAACCAAGTTGAGCGCCGAGGAACTGTCCGAGCCCCATGGTCAGGCCGACCTTCCAGAGAATGGCGCCGGAGAAGATGAAGACGATCAAGCTGCCGAGGTTGGAACCGAAATTCAATAGCTTCGTATGAGCCGTCGCTTTCAGCATGCCGAAGCCGACAAGCGTGACGAAAGCGAGCATGAAGAACGAGCCGGTACCGGGGCCGAAGGCGCCATCGTAAAAGCCGATCAGCGGCACGAAGGTGAAGCCGAAAAGCGCGGCACTCATGCGGCCATGTTTTTCGATATCGTTGAGATTAGGCTTGAAGGCGAAATAAAGCGCGATGGCGATCAACAGGAACGGCAGGATGATGCGCAGCACGTCGCCTGGCATGATCGTCGCCAGCGCTGCGCCCAGCATGCCGCCGATAACCGCCATCAGCGCCATCGGCAATTGCGTGCGAAGCTGCACATGGCCCTGGCGGGCATAGGCGATGGTCGCGGAGGCGGCGCCGCAGATCGATTGCACCTTGTTGGTGCCGAGCGTCTGCAATGGCGGAATGCCGGCCAGCAGCATGGCAGGCACGGTAATCAGCCCGCCGCCACCGGCGATGGAATCGACAAAACCGGCGAAGAAGGCGGCGGCGAAGAGCAGAAGCAGCAGATGTAGGGTGATGTCTTGCAAGGCGAGGAACTCGAAGGCGTGTGATTTCGTATGTCTTCTGGCACTGCAATTGCTTCAGGGCAATTGCTACAGGGACACACCAAGTGAAATTGACGGGCAGGGGGATGGTTCTGTAGACGGTCAGGTGAGTGCGTTTTTGCCGTGCCTCTGTGCCTGGCCCTCACCCTAACCCTCTCCCCGTTGAAACGGGGAGAGGGGACGACGGAGCAAACATTCGGCCTCGCTGCTAAATCACCAGCATTGCGGGCCATGGGTGCTCCCTCTCCTCGCATTGCAGGGAGAGGGACCAGGCACAAAGGTGCAGCGAGACAGGACGTGCTTGACTATAATCGCCGTCGCTGAGGTCCCATATGACATCACATCCTCAACCTAATGCCCGCCGTTACATCCTCGGCCTCGGCTGCGAGCGCGGTACGGACTGGAACGATGTGCGCTTGCTTGCCGAACGGGCGTTGCGGGAGAGCGGGATAGAGGTCGCTCAGGTCCTTGCGATCGCCTCTCTCGACACGCGGAGTAACGAGCCGGCGATCCTGGAGACGGCTGCTCATCTTCAACTGCCGCTGCGTTTTTTCGACGCCGCAACACTGGAGCGCGAAACGCCTCGCCTGAAGAACCCATCCGAGTTCGTCTTTGCCCGCGTCGGCTGCCATGGGGTTGCCGAGGCGGCTGCGCTGGCGGCGGCTGGACCGATCGCTGAGCTTGTTCTACCGAAAATCAAATCCGGCTTTGCCACCGCCGCAATTGCGAAAATCGGTTGATTTTTTGGTTCCCCGGCCGCGATTTCTCGCAATCTGTGACGAAATCGCGCGAGATTGCATCCGATATTGCAGAAATGGCGACTGCGGCTATGGTGGGGCATTTCGCCGGCCGCTGCCCACATGCGTCCCGGCGACTTCGGAGCATGATCCCAAGAACTGCAGGGCAGTCTTTGGACAAGATCAAGCTGATCAAAAGGATAACAAGGAAAAATCATGCACAAGGTCATTTACGACACGGACCCTGGCGTCGACGACGCCATGGCGCTTCTCTTTCTGCACCGCCATCCGGATATCGATCTTCTCGGCATCACCACCGTGTTCGGCAATGCTTCCGTCGACACGACGACGCGCAATGCGCTGTTTCTGAAGCGCGAGTGGAACATTCCGTGCCCGGTTGCCCGCGGCGCCAGCGTCACGTTCGATCCGTCGCGAAAGGAGCGGGATTGGCCTACCTTCGTGCATGGCCACAATGGTCTCGGCGATATCGAAGTGCCGGCAACGATCGATCTGCCGGCCGATCCGCGTCCGGCTCATCAGTTTATCATCGATACCGTGCGCGCCAATCCGGGCGAGGTGACGCTCGTCGCTGTCGGCCGCATGACCAATCTGGCGCTGGCCCTGAAGCACGATCCGGAGATCACCAAGCTGGTGAAAGACGTCGTCATCATGGGCGGCAATTTCTATGTTCCGGGCAATATCACGCCGGTGGCGGAAGCCAATATCCACGGTGATCCGGAAGCCGCTGACGTCGTCATGACTGCGGCCTGGAAAGTCGTGGTCGTCGGGCTCGACGTAACCGCGGTCACGACGATGAGCCGCAGCTATCTCGCCGACATGGCAAAGGCCGGCGGTCCGTCCGTGCAGTTGCTCTCCGACCTGTCGCAGTCCTACATCGATTTCTACAGCCATGCGGTGGATGACGGCATGATGGTGCACGATAGCTGTGCCTGCGTCTATGTCGTGGCGCCGGAACTGTTCGATACCATAGAGGGTTCGGTGCGCGTCGTCTGCGGCGGTATTGCCGACGGCCAAACGATCGTAAAGCCCGACGGCCGGCATTTTCCGCCGAATGAATGGGACAATCTGCCGAGCCAAATCGTCTGCACCGGCATCCGCTCGCAAGCGGTTATCGACCTGATCCGCGACGTGATTCTCGGCAAGGCAAACCATTGACGCAAATTCGGAGAGGGCGGCTGTGCTGCCCTCTTCGAATGCTTCTTATTCGAAGAATTATCTATTTTATAATATTATCAAATTGTTGCGCTGGCGCCCTGACAATTTGAGTCAGAGATTTCCGACAATGTATCGGCTCTTCCTTCCGACGTCTTCGTCGCCCTGGGGCAATTGAATAGCGCATCGTTGCTGCTGCCGAGACCCGATCTGCCCTATCATTCGGGGAGGGAAATGAGACTTGAGCCGGAGCGGCCTTATCCCATTCTCAAGATTGCAATTTTGGCCATCCGGGCATAGGACAGGTGGGATGAACGATACCGCATTTTCCAATCTGCCGGCGCTTGAGCCGGGCTCCGTCTGGCTTGTCGGCGCCGGGCCGGGCGATGCTGGGCTTTTGACCCTGCTGGCGGCGAAGGGACTGGCCGATGCCGATATCATCGTGCACGACGCGCTCGTCAACGAGGACTGCCTGAAACTCGCCCATCCCAGTGCGATACTGGAATATGCGGGCAAGCGTGGCGGCAAGCCGTCGGCCAAGCAGCGGGATATATCCCTGCGTCTTGTCGAGCTGGCGCGGGCGGGCAAGCGGGTACTGCGGCTGAAGGGCGGCGATCCCTTCGTGTTCGGGCGGGGCGGCGAAGAAGCGCTGACGCTGGTCGAACACGGGATTCCGTTCCGCATCGTGCCCGGTATTACCGCCGGTATCGGCGGCCTTGCCTATGCCGGCATTCCCGTCACCCATCGCGACGTCAATCATGCCGTCACTTTCCTCACCGGCCACGATTCCTCTGGCGTCGTGCCGGACGCGATCAATTGGGAAGCGATCGGCAAGGGTTCGCCCGTCATCGTCATGTATATGGCGATGAAGCATATCGCGCAGATCAGCGCCAATCTCATCGCCGCTGGTCGCTCGGCCGACGAGCCGGTTGCCTTCGTCTGCAATGCCGCGACGCCGGCGCAGCAGGTGCTGGAGACGACGCTCGGGCAGGCCGAAGCCGATGTCGCCGCATCCGGCATGGAGCCGCCGGCGATCGTCGTTGTCGGCAAAGTGGTCAAGCTGCGACCTTCCCTCGACTGGCTGGGCGCTCTATCCGGCCGTAAGCTTCTGCCGGAAACGGACGTGCGGGCGGGGGCGGGTCACAAGGTGCCGGCATGAGCGGCTTGCTGATCGCCGCGCCGTCCTCCGGTTCGGGCAAGACCACGGTCACGCTCGGCCTTTTGCGCGCGTTGCGGAAAAGAGGGATTGCGGTGGCTCCGGGCAAGGCCGGTCCTGACTATATCGATCCCGCCTTCCTCGCCGCCGCCAGCGGTTCGCCCTGCCTCAATTTCGATCCCTGGGCCATGCGTCCCGAGTTGATCTCGGCCAATTCGGCACTTCATCGGGCCGGCGGGCGGATGCTGGTCATCGAAGCCATGATGGGGTTGTTCGACGGCGCGGCGGATGGTTCGGGCACGCCGGCCGATCTTGCCGCCTTCCTTGGGCTTTCCGTCGTGCTCGTCGTCGACGCCTCGCGGATGTCGCAGTCGATTGCCGCGCTCGTCAGCGGCTTTGCCAATTTCCGCGCCGACGTCCGTATCGCCGGCGTCGTCCTCAACCGTGTCGGCAGCGACCGGCATGAGGCGATGCTGCGCCGAGCCTTGGAGGCCGTGCGCGTTCCCGTGGCCGCCGTCATTCGCGGCGACAAGGGGCTGACGCTACCGGAGCGGCATCTTGGGCTGGTACAGGCAGGAGAACATGCCGGGCTTGAGGAATTTATCGAACATGCGGCGGAGACTGTGTCCGAGGCATGCGATTTCGGGCTGCTGCTGCGCGCGGCACATCTGAATATCGTTCGGCCGTCGGTCGCCAACATCGCTCGGCTGATGCCGTTTGGACAGCGCATTGCCGTGGCGCGCGATATCGCCTTCGCCTTCTGCTACGAGCATATGTTGCTCGGTTGGCGGCGCCGCGGAGCGGAGATTTCGTTTTTCTCGCCGCTCGCCGATGAAGCTCCGGCTGATGATGCCGACGCCATCTATCTGCCCGGTGGTTATCCGGAATTGCATGCGGGGAGGCTTGCGACGGCGTCCCGCTTCCAAGAGGCAATCAAGGCAGCCGCCGCGCGAGGCGTGCGAATCTATGGCGAGTGCGGCGGCTACATGGTGCTGGGCGACGGATTGGTGGATGCCACCGGCATGCGTCATGAAATGCTCGGGCTGCTGCCTGTCGTCACCAGCTATGAGAAACGCCAGCGGCATCTCGGTTACCGGCGCGTCGTGCCGCTTGACGGTTCATTCTTCGATCGGCCGATGACCGCGCATGAATTTCACTATTCGACCATCGTTTCCGAAGGTGCGGCGGATCGGCTGTTTACGGTTAAAGACGCGCTTGGGACCGATCTCGGTACGGCCGGCCTGCAGCGCGGCAATGTCGCCGGTTCCTACATGCACCTGATCGATCTTGCCGGTGACGCCGCATGACGAACAGGATCGTACACGGCGGCGGCGTCACGGCGGCGGCTCGTCTTTATGGCGGGTGCCCGGAGGACTGGCTCGATCTGTCGACCGGGATCAATCCCAATCCGATCGCATTGCCTGATATCTCCGTTTCAGCCTGGCATCGGCTGCCGGATCAGCATCTGGTGGAACGGGCGAGGGAGGCCGCGAGGACCTATTATCGCAGCGGCGATATCCTGCCTTTGCCCGTCCCGGGCACGCAATCGGTGATCCAGCTACTGCCGCGGCTCGGAGCGGCAGGCAGCGCGGCGATCCTGTCGCCGACCTATGGGGAATATGCCCGCGCCTTTGCACTGGCCGGTATGCCCGCTGCAAAGATTACTGGCATCGGTGATCTCACTCCCGGACAGCGGTTGGTCATCGCCGTCAATCCTAACAATCCGGATGGCCGAGCGCTATCTGTCGATTTGTTACGGGAACTGCATGATGAGCTGCAGCAGCGCGATGGCATGCTGTTGGTCGACGAGGCATTCGGGGATATGGAGCCGGAAAGCAGCCTGGCGCCTTACGCTTCCTCCATGTCGAACCTCATCATTTTCCGCTCCTTCGGCAAATTCTTCGGCTTAGCCGGGCTGCGCCTCGGTTTTGTCATCGCGCAGGCCCCGATTCTTGAGCGTTTCGAGGATTGGCTCGGCCCGTGGGCTGTTTCCGGACCGGCGCTTTCATTGGCCGCCTCCTTGATGGCCGGTGACACGACTACCATTCGCAACCGCATTCTCGATCGAAGGTCGGCGCTGGATGCAGTACTTCGCCAAGCCAAGCTTCAGGTGGCTGGCGGCACGGGGCTGTTCACGCTTGTTGCCGATGATCGCGCAAGCGACATATATGCACATCTTTGCCGCCATCATATTCTTGTCCGCAAGTTCGACTATGCGCCGAATTGGCTGCGCTTTGGCCTTGCTCCAGACGAGGCGGCAGATCGCAGGCTTGCCGGGGCACTTGAGGCTTATTCGATATGATCATCGACGAACATTTGCTTATCCTCGTTCTGGCATTGCTGTTGGATCGCATCATGGGCGATCCAGATTGGCTGTGGCAGCGTCTGCCGCATCCCGTCGTGCTGTTCGGCAAGGCGATTTCCTTTTTCGACCGCCATTTCAACGTCAGGGATCTGCCGGGCATGGCGCGGCGTCGTAATGGCGTGATGTCGATCATCGCGCTGCTTTTCGGCGCGGTCATTGCGGGCTCAGCCGTGCATGGGCTGCTCGCCTTTTTCGGTTGGTTCGGTATACTGGTCGAAGCGGGCCTGGTGGCGATCTTCCTAGCGCAGAAGAGCCTGGCCGATCACGTCGGCGAGGTATCGAAGGCGTTGCGCAGCGAGGGGTTGGACGGCGGACGCCGCGCCGTATCGCGCATTGTCGGCCGCGATCCTGAGACTCTGGACGAGCCCGGCGTCTGCCGCGCTGCGATCGAGAGCCTAGCCGAGAATTTTTCCGATGGCGTCGTGGCGCCGGCGCTTTGGTATGCCGTTTTTGGCCTGCCGGGCCTGTTTGTCTACAAGATGCTGAATACCGCCGATTCGATGATCGGCCATAAATCCGAGACCTATATCGATTTCGGCTGGGCCGCCGCGCGCCTCGACGACGTCGCCAACTGGCCGGCGGCGCGGCTGTCGATCCTGCTGATCGCCGCCGGTGCGCTCGCCAAGAAGGGGCTTTCGGCACTCGGCAATACGATCCGAGTTGCGGTTCGTGATGGCGGACTGCACCGCTCACCTAATTCCGGCCGGCCGGAGGCGGCGATGGCCGGTGCTTTGGATATCCAGCTTGCCGGGCCGCGCGTCTATGGCGGCGAGGTCGTGCGCGAGCCGATGATCAACGGTTCTGGCCGTGATATCGCCACCGTCAACGATGTCGATAGCGGCATCTCGATCTTCTATTCGGCATGCACGATGCTGACGCTCGTCGCCTTCGCGGCCTTCCTGTTGCTGTTGTGAATGGTCGATCCACGTTAACGAATTGCTCACTATCTGTATTAATCTAGTATAATCAGAGAGCTGATAGTTCTTCCTTTCATCGGAATTGTTTCAAAAAGAAGCAAACGATGGAGGGGCGCAAGATGAAACGGATAGTGGCAGCCGTTGCCGCATGTTTATGCCTGCAGTTTCATGTCGCAACAGCGCAGGCTGGAACTCTTCTCGCCAATGTTGATCTTCGGTCGCAGACCATGACCGTTTCCGAAGATGGTGTTTTCAAGTATCGCTGGAGAGTATCGACGGCGCGCAGAGGTTATGTCACTCCGACCGGCTCCTATACGGCGAAGTGGCTGTCGCGCGATCATCGCTCGAAGAAATACGACAATGCGCCGATGCCCTATGCGGTCTTCTTCAATGGCGGCTACGCGGTGCATGGCACCTATGAGCTGAGGCATCTTGGCCAGCCCGCTTCGCACGGCTGCGTACGTCTGGAACCGCGAAATGCTGCCACCTTCTTCTCGATGGCGTCGCAGGTAGGGTTGAGAAACACCCGGATCATCATCAGCGAGTGATCGCCGCCGCAATACCGCCGTATCTTGCTCGCATGTCGCGCTCTATTCCTGCAATTGCGCAATGGAAGTATTTTTGCTGTTTAGGCAACAGTGCTCCGTCAAATTACTGGAGTCTCAGGTGGAAACCATTGGCTTTTGGAATGGATTTCCCTATGAGGAGGGTTGAATTATCATTTCAAGAGGTATGGGCGTGACTGCTACATTCGACAAAGTTGCCGACATCATCGCTGAAACAAGCGAAATCGACCGTGAAACGATCACCCCAGAGAGCCACACGATCGACGACCTCGGCATCGACAGCCTCGACTTCCTGGACATCGTTTTTGCCATCGACAAGGAATTCGGCATCAAGATTCCGCTGGAACAGTGGACGCAGGAAGTCAACGAAGGCAAGGTTTCGACCGAGGAATATTTTGTCCTCAAGAATCTCTGTGCCAAGATCGACGAATTGCGCGCCGCCAAGGGCTGAGCAACGTTCTTGCTTTTTTTGACGCCCAGCCGCCCCTGAATATGGCGGCCGGGCGGTTTCATTCTTAACTATCGTATCCTGCCCGCGCCATATTGCTCACCGGGTCGGATCGGAGGCATTGATGCTGCTGGAATATTTCCAGATGATTGACCGGGTCGATTCGGTCGATCTGTCCAAGGGCCTTTTGAAGGCGCATTCGGTCGTCCCGGCGAAGAGCCCCGTTTTCGAAGGTCACTTTCCGGGCATGCCGCTCGTTCCCGGTGTCCTTCTGATCGAGACCATGGCGCAGGCGTCGGGCATGCTGGTGCTTGCGGCAACGAAATTCGCCTATATGCCATTCCTGATGTCGGTCGACGGCGCCAAGATGCGCACCTTCGTCGAACCGGAAGCCGAACTCGACATTGAGGCGGAATTGGAGCATGACGGCTCGGGCTTTGCAGTGACAAAAGCGCGGATCACGATCGCCGGCAAGAAGATCTGCGATGCGCAGTTGAAGCTGCGCACCATGCCGTTTAATGAGGTGCCGCTCGCCGATATCGTGCGCAAGCGGGCAGGTGAGGTCGGGCTTCTCGACGCCATCGCCGCCAATGGCTGACGTTTCCGGCTTGCATGGCGCCGCATTCTAAGAGGATTGATGAATGAGCAAGGCTCAGAATGATGTGGTGATCACGGGTATCGGCATCGTTACCTGTCAGGGTGTCGGCAAGGAAGCGCATGTCGCCCTGCTGACATCGGACAAGGCGCCGCCGACCATCGTCGAAACCGAGAAATTCAAGCCCTATCCCGTGCATCCGCTGCCGGAGATCGACTGGTCGCAGCAGATCCCGAAGCGTGGCGATCAGCGCCAGATGGAAAACTGGCAGCGCATCGGCGTCTTCACAGCCGGTCTGGCACTGGATGATGCAGGCTTCAAGGACGATCTCGATGCTTGCGGCAGCATGGACATGATCGTTGCGGCGGGCGGCGGCGAGCGCGATATCAATGTCGATACCTTGATCGTTGACGAAGGCCTGAAGCGCAACGATCGCGAATTACTTCTGAACGAGAAGCTGACGACCGAGCTCCGTCCGACGCTGTTCCTGGCTCAGCTTTCAAATCTGCTCGCCGGCAATATCTCCATCGTCCACAAGGTCACGGGTTCGTCGCGCACCTTCATGGGCGAGGAAGCTTCCGGTATCTCGGCCGTCGAAACTGCATTCCATCGTATCAAGTCGGGCGAATCGAGCCATGCATTGGTCGGCGGCGCGTTTTCGGCCGAACGCCAGGACATGATGTTGCTCATCGAAGCCGTGAATGCGCATGCGATCGGCGACTGGCATCCGCTTTGGTCCCGCAAGCCGGAAGACGGCGGCGGCATGATCATGGGTTCGCTCAGCGCTTTCCTCGTGCTTGAATCGCGCGCCCATGCCGAAGGCCGCGGCGCGCGCATCTATGCAACCATCGACGCCATCGAAGGCGATCGCGGCAATCGCGATGGCGGCAAGTTCGAGGCGCGGCTGGAGCGCCTGCTGGCGCCTGCCAAGGATGCTGAGGCCGAAAGCACTGTCATCTTCAGCGGAACGACGGCAATCCCGGATCTCGCGACGCGCGAGAAGGCCGTACTGGAAACGCAGTTGCCGGCATCGGCCATTCGCGGTTATGCCGGGGTTTCCGGCCACGGGCTTGAAAGCCAGTTTCCGCTCGGGCTTGCTTTTGCCGCTCTAGCGGTCGCCAACAAGGCCAAGGTGCCGCCGTTCGACGCAACGCATGAAAAGCCGATGAATGCCGGCGCGCGCAAAGCAGTCGTGACGACCGTCGGGCATGCGCGCGGCGAAGGCGTCGCCGTAATTTCCGCCGAAGCGTGAGGAGTTAGGATCATGACCGCATCCGCCTATAAGGATCATCTCGGCCGCCCGATCGTCGCCGTCACCGGCATGGGCATCATCACGTCGCTCGGCCAAGGGCTGCAGGATAATTGGAACGCGCTTTCTTCGGGCACGTCCGGTATCCACGGCATCACGCGCTTCCCGACCGACGGCCTTTCGACACGCATTGCCGGTACGGTGGATTTCATCGAGATCCCTGCACCGAACGCCGTCGAGCGCTCCTATGCCTTTGCTCGCGAGACCACGATCGAGGCGCTCGCGCAGGCCGGCATTTCCGGTGATTTCAACGGGCCGCTGTTCCTCGCCGCACCGCCGATCGAGCCGGAATGGAGCGCGCGCTTCGAGTTGGCCGACCGTTCGCCGCCGGCAGATCATCCGGGCGATGCCTATGAGCGTTTTCTCGCGGCGATGCATGAGCGTCCCGATCCGGTTTTCCACGAGGCGGCCCTGTTCGGCGCCATTTCAGAGCGTCTTGCCGACCGCTTCGGCACGCGCGGCCTGCCGGTAACCCTGTCGACCGCCTGCGCATCTGGTGTCACCGCGATCCAGCTCGGCATCGAGGCAATCCGCCAGGGCCGCACCACGCGGGCGCTGACGGTTGCGACCGATGGATCGCTCAGTGCCGAGGCGTTGATCCGCTTTTCGCTGCTGTCGGCGCTGTCGACACAGAACGACCCGCCGACCAAGGCATCCAAACCCTTCAGCAAGGACCGCGACGGCTTCGTGATCGCGGAAGGTGCCGCAACGCTGGTGTTAGAATCACTAGAATCCGCAGTTGCCCGTGGCGCTAAGATCCTCGGCATCATGAAGGGCGCCGGCGACAAGGCGGATTCCTTCCATCGCACCCGCTCGTCGCCGGACGGCGGCCCGGCGATCGCGACGATCCGCGCGGCTCTTGCCGATGCGGGTATGGCCGAGACCGATATCGGCTATATCAACGCGCACGGCACGTCGACGCCGGAAAACGACAAGATGGAATACGGGGCGATGTCCGCCGTTTTCGGCGATCGACTGCCGATGATCCCGGTATCGTCGAACAAGTCGATGATCGGCCATACGCTGACCGCCGCCGGCGCGGTCGAAGCAGTGTTCTCGCTGCAGACCATGCTGACCGGCACGCTGCCGCCGACCATCAACTATAACAATCCCGATCCGTCGATCATTCTCGACGTCGTGCCGAACAAGAAGCGCGAAAAGCAGGTAGGCGCCATTCTTTCGAACTCCTTCGGGTTCGGCGGACAGAACGCCAGCCTTGTCATGGCGCTTGAACCGGCTTAATCGGACCTTCGAACAAAAAGACATTACTGCGCCCGAGGGGCGGGGGATTTTGCCATGCGCGCTTTGCAATTGATCGACGACCGCAAACTTGAGATCACCGATCTGCCGGAGCCAGACGCTCCGGGCGCGGGTGAGGTGACCCTGCGCGTCAAGGCGGTCGCCCTCAATCACATCGATGTCTGGGGTTGGCGCGGTATGGCGTTCGCCAAGCGCAAGATGCCGCTCGTGATCGGCGCGGAAGCAGCCGGTGTCGTCGAAGCGATCGGACCGGGTGTCGCCAACGTGCTGCCAGGCCAGCTCGTCTCGATCTACGGTGCGCGCACCTGCGGTCTCTGCCGTCACTGCAGCGAAGGCCGTGACAATCTCTGCGAACATGTCGGCGGCGTGCATGGTTTCCATCTCGACGGTTTCGCGCAGGAGAAGGTCAATCTGCCGGCACGCCTGCTGGTTCCGGCGCCTCCCGGGGTTGACGCAATCGGCGCGGCACTGGCACCCGTCACCTTCGGCACGGTCGAGCATATGCTGTTCGACAACGCTAAGCTGGAGCCGGGCGAAACGATCCTCGTCCATGCCGGCGGCTCCGGTATCGGCACGGCGGCAATCCAGCTTGCCAAAAAGATCGGCTGCACGGTCATCACTACCGTCGGTTCCGACGACAAGATCGAGAAGGCCAAGGCGCTTGGTGCAGACCATGTCATCAATTACCGCACGGATCGCTTCGAAGGCGTGGTGCGCAAGCTGACCAAGAAGAAGGGCGTCGACGTCGTCTTCGAACATGTCGGCAAGGACACCTGGGCCGGCTCGATGCTGTGCATGAAGCGTGGTGGGCGTCTGGTCACCTGCGGCTCGACCTCGGGTGTTTCCACCGACATGAACCTGATGATGCTGTTCCAGCAGCAGCTAAAGCTGCTCGGCTCCTTCGGCTGCCGCATGGAGAATATGGCGAATGCCATGCAGAAGATGGCGCGCGGGCTGGTGCATCCGGTCATCGACACCGAAGTAAGCTTCAGCGATATAGACCGGGCGCTGGAGCGGATGGAATCGCGCCAGATCTTCGGCAAGATCATCCTCAAGATGGATTGACCGGCGTGAAGCTCGTCATCACCCGGATCGTGCTTGCCGTCCGGCATTTCCGCCAATGGTTGATCGCGCAGATCATCTTCGGTTTCCTGAATTTCCTGAAGCTATTTCCCGCCGATGGCGGCATCAGATTCGCCGACTGGCTGACCCGGAAAATCGGGCCGCGCATGCGCCGGCACAAGCTGATGCTGACCAATCTACGCAACGCTTTTCCTGAAAAGAGCGAGGCGGAGATCGCCGAGATCGCCCTGGCAAGCTGGGGCAATATGGGGCGGCTGGCGGCGGAGTATGTCTTTCTCGATCGGCTGTTCGATTTTGATCCGTTCAGCGAGGAGCCGGGCCGCATCGAGGTATCCGGCATTCCGATCTTTCTCGACCTCAGGGAAAATCCGCGGCCATTCATCGTCTTTACCGGACATACGGGGAATTTCGAATTGCTGCCGGTCGCCGGTGCAGCCTTCGGGCTGAAGGTCACTGTGCTCTTTCGACCGCCGAACAATCCCTATGTGGCAGATAAGGTTTTCGACTTTCGCGCCAAGCGCATGGGCAATCTCGTACCCTCGCATGCAGGATCGTCTTTCACCCTAGCTAGGCAATTGGAAGCCGGCGGCGGGGTTGGCGTGCTGGTCGATCAGAAGTTTCGCAAGGGACTGAGGACGAAGTTCTTCGGTCGCGACGTCAAGACCAATCCCTTGCTGCCGAAACTGGTTCGTCAGTTCAATTGCGAGGTCTATCCGGCTCGTTGCATTCGGTTGCCCGATAATCGCTATCGGCTGGAAATAGAACCGAGGCTGGAGATGCCCCGCGATGAGCGCGGCAATCTCGATCTGCCGGCTACGGCACAGCTTCTGAACGACAAGGTAGAGAGCTGGGTGAGGGAATATCCCGAGCAATGGCTCTGGTATCATGACCGCTGGAATATCAAGAAGACCCTTTTCTAAGAAATCACTTAAATAAAACAATTCGTAGCAGAATGAGCCATCTAAAGTCCGAAAAGGCTCAAAATTTGACCTTCGGTAAGCCCTGCCTTTCGAAAAATTCGCCTTTTCCGAGAACTTCAGTTCGCCAGGATTGAATGTGAGGGTAAGTCATGTTATTGCATTTGCAAGAAAGCTTGGTGAGATAGCGGGCGCCAGGCTGCATATCCTCGTTCATAGTAGTGTCGGGATGAGGCCCGAGGCTGAACTGTGGGCAAGGGCAGGAGGGCAATTTTGCTGGCACTCTTTCATGCCTTCTCCATGAAATGCACCCAGATTCAAAGGGCAATCAAGCTGGGTGATGATGAACTTGTCGGTTCGCTCGATCGCGAGTTGGAGCCGCTCGTTACAGCGATCCTGGCTTATAAAGCCACCAGCCTTCTCGAAATGTATATGCAATTGCAATTTATGAGCAATCTGATCCGCGAGGAATCGGATGACCGCTCACGGTGATGCGCAACTCAGCGTCGCTATCGTCGCTGATCGATCGCTATTTCGGCGGTGCCAGCGAGGCTGCGGCCGAAGTGCTGATGGCATTTTCCACGGGAAAGAACGAGCAGGAAGGCGAGGGCGCCGGGTTCGACGAGGACAATGTTCTGAACGACGTCATTCTCGACAGCCTGCCGGATCGTGTCGCCGTCATCACGCGCGACTATCGCTATCTCTACAGCAATGCGGCCAATTCCGAATACCTGAAGTCGAAGCCGATCGAACTGGTCGGCCGGCATCTTTCCGAATTCATCGGTTCTGAATTGTTCGAAGGCTGCTTCAAGAGCAAGCTGGATGCCTGTTTTGCCGGCGAGACGGTCAATTGCCACTATCCGGCCTATCGTCCGACGGATGTCAACAAGACCTTGCATTGCCGAATGACGCCGCTGCGCGCCACCAAGCCGAGGGGCGAAGTGATCGGGGCGCTGGTTGTCGTGCATGAGGTCGGTGCTGTCTCAGCGAACATGCTGGTGGCCTGATCGGTCGTTTCTGGTTCCAACAACAACCGTATGATCACGCCCGCAATGTGCGGGCATCATACTGTTGTCTTTTCCCCTTTATCGTCGAAAGCCTTGAGGGCGAGACATGGCTTCGTCGACGCGTGGCCCACTTCAGGAGAGGCAGGTCTTCAGGGACTTGGCGATGCCGCGCATCAGGTCGAAATAGAGATCCGGTCCTTGCGGCAGCGTTGCCGCTTCCGGATCGAGCACGCCTGATTTGGCGGATGTGCCCTCGATGACGACATTGACCAGCTTCGGCTCGAATTGCGGTTCGGCGAAGACGCAAGTTGCGCCGAGATCGGCGACCTTGCTATGGATTTCCGCCACCCGCTGCGCGCCGGGGATGCTTTCCGGGCTTACCGTGATCGAACCCGCGACATGCACGCCATAACGGCGCTCGAAATATTGATAGGCATCGTGGAAGACGATGAAGGGCTTGTTCTTGACCGGTGCGATGGTCGAAGCGATTTCCGTGTCGAGCGCATCCAACTTGTCGTCCAGCGCCTTCTGGTTCGCTTCATAGGTCAGGGCATTGGCGGGATCGGCTGCGACCAATGTCGTGGTGATCTCAGCCGTCATTGCCTTGGCATTGTGCGGATCGAGCCAGAGATGGGTGTCGAACGCTCCATGATCGTGCGAATCTCCGGCGTCTGCCGCCGGTTCGTCGCCGTCGTCATCCGCTTCGAAAGCGCCGCCCTGGCGGAATTTCAGTTTGGTGATGCCCGGCGCCTTATCGAGTTCGACCACCAGGGCGTTCGAGCCGAGGGCCGAAAGCGGCTTCTCCAGGAAAGCTTCCATGCCGGGACCGACCCAGAAAACCACTTTGGCGCCTTCGAGCGCCCGCGCGTTCGAAGGCTTCAGCGCATAGGTGTGCGGCGAGGCCGCGCCTTCGACGATCAGGTCCGGCGTGCCGACGCCTTGCATGATCGCGGCAACGAGAGAATGAACCGGCTTGATCGATACAACTACCTCCGGCGGATCGCTGGCGAATGCAGGGGAGGCGAAGAATAAGGAAGCGGCTAGGGGGAGGATGGTCTTTGCCAGGCTCATGCGATACTGCTCTTGAATGGGTTCTGTTATGTTATTACATCAATTGCGTTATGCTATAACGTGTGCGATAGCAGGACGCAACAGCGCAAGTGGAAATTTCATGCTTTCTTCCGTGGACAATAAGAGCCGGTCTCTCGTGTCGCTCCATGACGTCGGCGTCCGTCGCGACGGTCGCTGGCTGGTGCGTGGCGTCGATTTTTCCGTGAGCCGCGGCGAAATCGTCACCCTGATCGGCCCGAATGGTTCCGGCAAATCCACCAGTGCCAAGACCGCGATCGGCGTGCTGAAACCGGATGAAGGCAGCGTCGAACGTATCGCCGGGCTCAAGGTTGGTTATGTCCCGCAGAAACTCGCCATTGACTGGACCCTGCCGCTGAGCGTGCACCGTTTGATGACGTTGACCGGGCCTTTGCCTGAAGCGGAGTTGAAGGCGGCTTTGGAGGCGGTGGGCATCGCCCATCTTGCCAAGGCCGAGGTGCAGCATCTTTCCGGTGGCGAGTTCCAGCGGGCTTTGCTGGCGCGCGCCATTGCCCGCAAGCCGGACCTGCTGGTGCTGGATGAGCCGGTACAAGGCGTCGATTTCAGCGGCGAGATAGCACTTTACGATCTCATCAAATCGATCCGCAATTCCGAAGGCTGTGGCATTCTGCTGATCTCGCATGATCTGCACGTCGTCATGGCTGCGACGGATACGGTCGTTTGCCTCAATGGTCATGTCTGCTGCCGCGGCACACCGCAGGCAGTCACACAGAGCCCGGAATATGTGAGACTGTTCGGCACGCGGGCGGCGCAATCGCTGGCGATCTACAGCCATCATCACGACCATACGCATCTGCCTGATGGCCGCGTGCAGCATGCCGACGGCTCGATCACCGATGATTGCCACGCCGATGACGGTCATCACGACCACGGACATCACGATCACGGGCACGAGCGCCACGACCACGATCATGATCATCAGGCGGCAGGAGAACGCCATGTTTGACGATTTCTTCCTGCGCGCCGTCGTCGCGGGCGTCGGGCTGGCGCTGACCACCGGGCCGCTCGGCTGCTTCATCATCTGGCGGCGCATGGCCTATTTCGGCGACACGATCTCGCATTCGGCGCTGCTCGGCGTAGCGCTGTCGCTGCTCTTCCAGCTCAATCTAACGCTTTCCGTCTTCGCGGTCGCGGCGGCGGTGTCGATCTTGCTCCTGTTCCTTCAGCGCCGGCAGGCGCTGTCGGCGGATGCGTTGCTCGGCATTCTGTCGCATGCGACGCTGGCGATCGGCCTCGTCATCGTCGCTTTCATGAGCTGGGTAAGGATCGATCTCATCGCTTTCCTGTTTGGCGACATTCTGGCCGTCAATCGTTCGGATATCGCTTTGATCTGGGGCGGCGGCATTCTGGTATTGGCGGCGATCACCTGGCTTTGGAGGCCGCTGCTCGCCTCCACCGTCAATCCGGAGCTGGCCGAGGCTGAGGGCCTGCAGCCGGAACGGGCGAAGCTGTTTTTCACGCTGCTGATGGCCGTCGTTATCGCCATCGCCATGAAGATCGTCGGTATCCTGCTGATCACGGCGCTGCTGATCATCCCCGCCGCCACGGCCCGCCGCTTTGCCGCGACGCCCGAGATGATGGCTGTCTTTGCTTCGCTGATCGGCGCCGTCGCTGTCGTCGGCGGGTTGTTCGGCTCGCTGCGTTACGACACGCCGTCAGGCCCGTCGATCGTCGTGGCGGCGCTCGTTCTGTTTATCATCAGTCTGCTGCCCCTTGCCCGCAGGGCTGGCGCGCCGGCGGCGCAACAGGGAGGACAGGGATCATGACCACTCCGACACTCACCAAGAACCAGTCGCTCGTTTTCGATGTCCTGACCAAGGCGGAAGCGCCGCTCAGCGCCTATACCATCCTCGACAAGCTGCGCGACCATGGTTTCCGTGCGCCGCTGCAGGTCTACCGGGCGCTGGACAAGCTGCTGGAATATGGCGTCGTCCATCGCCTAGAGAGCATCAATTCCTTCGTCGCTTGCGCCCATCCGGATGAGAACTGCCACAGCCACGGCCTCGTCGCCTTCGCCATCTGCGAAAGTTGCGGCCAGGTGATCGAATTCCACGATCATGAAGTGGATCACCGGCTGATGGATTGGCTGAAATCGCAGAAGTTCAAGGCCGAAAAATCGACCATCGAGATTCGCGGTCACTGCGCGAGTTGCGCTGCTTAAATGTCAGCGCGGCTCTTAATCCAAGCTCCGCGCATTTTGGAAGATGCGGCCTAGTCCAGCCTCTTGAGGTCGCGGGCAAAACGCTGCCAATTGGCAACATAATTGCGGGCCGAACGGCGCAGGCCTTCGATGGCAGCCTCGTCCAACGTGCGGATCGCCTTGGCGGGGGCGCCGACGATCAAGGAGCCATCCGGAAATTCCTTGCCTTCCGTTACCAGTGCATTGGCACCCACAAGGCAATTCCTGCCGATCTTCGCGCCGTTCAATATGGTTGCGCCCATGCCGATCAGCGAATTGTCGCCGATGGTGCAGCCGTGGATGATGGCATGATGACCGATGGTGCAGCCTTCGCCGATCGTTGCCGGGAAGCTGGGATCGGTGTGCACCATCGTCCCTTCCTGGATGTTGGTGCCTTTGCCGATGACAATGAGCTCGTTGTCGCCGCGCAGGACTGCGCCGAACCAGATGCCGACATCCTCGCCGATCTCCACTTTGCCGATCACGTTTGCGTCGGGCGCGATCCAATAGCGGCCGGGATCGGGCGTCTTCGGCACCAGGCCGGAAAGGGCATAGAGCGGCATCTTATTTCTCCTCGATCAAACGACGTTCAGCATCAGTGTCGCAACGCCATCGACGGCGCAGCTTATCCTGTCGCCGCGGGCCACCGGTCCGACGCCGGCCGGCGTGCCGGTCATGATGACATCGCCGGGCGCCAGCGTGAACAGCTTCGAGAGTTCGGTGATGATTTCCGGTACTTTCCAGATCATCTGCGACAGGTCGCCCCTCTGCACCGACTCGCCGTTGCGCATCAGCCAGATGCCGCCCTTATCGGGATGACCGACCTGTGTTGCCGGGGCGATAGCGGAAACGGGGGCGGAGCTTTCGAAGGCCTTGCTGACCTCCCAGGGGCGGCCGAGCTTCTTGGCTTCGCCCTGTAGGTCGCGGCGGGTGAAATCGATGCCGACGGCATAGCCGTAGATGCAGTCCAGCGCCCTTTCAGCCGGGATATCGGAGCCGCCACTTTTCAGCGCAACCACCAGTTCCACCTCGTGATGCACATCCGAAGACAGCGGCGGATAGGGGAAATCGCTATTCGGCAGCAGATTGTTCGGGTTTTTCTGGAAGAAGAAGGGAGGCTCGCGGCTTGGGTCGTGGCCCATCTCGATCGCATGGTCGGCATAGTTGCGGCCGACGCAATAGACGCGGCGCACGGGGAAAGATGCGGTTTCGCCATTGATCGGCAACAGCACTGGCGCGGGCAGGGGGATGACGGTGGCAAACTGTTCGGTCATGACAATCTCTTCACATAGTTCGTCTGCTGCCAGAAGATCCATGCCCTCCGACTCCACGGCAACCTAACACTAATGGAGTAGAGGGGAAAACCAACCAACGGAAAGGTTTCGGTGTAAAGCGTTGGTAGAAGGGTTCTTCGTGTTCACCGACGCGACTGCGGATCCGCGGTAACCCCCGGCAAAGCCGCTCATCTGTGCAGACGGAAGGAACTGTGGCATAACTGAGCGATGGCGATAAATGTCTTGGGGGTCCACACAGATCACGTCAGGACGGAACAGGCGGTGGGCAATTCGCTTGCGGTCGCCTATTCTGTAGCGGTCCTTTGTTGGCTGCTGTCGTCCGGCGTCTATATCGCCGCGAAATGGGTCTCTCACGAAATGCCGCCTTGGGCGCTCTGCTTCTGGCGGGTGCTGATTGCCTGCGCCATCCTGTTGCCGATCGTGCGCCGGCATTTTGGCGCCATGTTTGCGCTCGCCAAGGCTCGTCCGCTGGAGTTGCTGTGCATTGGCGGCATCGGGCTCGCGATCTGCCAGGGCCTGCTCTTCACCGGCCTGGAACATGCGGATGCCACGACGGCCGGCATCATCATGGCTCTGATCCCCATTCTTACCATGGTTCTAGCCCGCCTCCTTCTCGGCGAGCCGATGGGAACCTGGCAGGTGACGGGATCGATCCTCGCCTTCCTCGGCATCGTGGTCATCGTCATCAAGGGCAGCCCGGCGGCATTGATGCGTCTCGATATCAACCCCGGGGAGCTTTGGATCGTCGCCGGCTCCTTCTGCTTCAGTCTCTACACCGTCCTGCTTCGCCGTGCGAAATTCGATATAGAGCGCCTTCCGCTGCTCGTGCTGCTTTTGGGCGCCGCGGTGCTCACGGCACTGCCTTTCTACCTCTGGGAACTTGGCTCCGACGAGCGCTCGACGCTCAATGTCAACGGGCTGATCGCACTCGCCTATGTGGCGATCCCCGGCGGCGCCATGACCTATTACCTCTTCAATCGCAGCGTCGAGGCGTTGGGGGCGGCCCGGGCTGGTCTGATGCTCTACCTCCAGACAATCTTTACCACCGTGCTCGCCTATCTGCTTCTCGGCGAGCAGTTGCAATCCTATCACCTTGAGGGTGCTGCGATCATCGTCGTCGGTCTGTTGCTCGTCACTCTACTGAAGCCGAAGGCCGAACCTGTGGCGGCGGCAAAGCCCTGAGGCTCAGGGTCGCATTGCTGGTCATGTCAGCGCGACGCTTTTTTTGCGGCAGAGCGCCAACTTTGACGCCGTCTCGCTTTATTCCTATCTGTGCTGTATATCGCCCCTCGAAATCGTGCCCAACTTGTTGCCGCGCGCCTTTTAGGATCGCTTCGACGCAGCAATAGACGCTTGGAACGGGCGAAGAAAATTATGCGAGTAAGCAAGACATGACTGAATCGGCAGAAAAGCCCGGAATGCAGGCAGGTAGCCTCTATAGGCGGAAGCCCGTTTTTGCCGTGGCCCCGATGATCGACTGGACGGATAGGCATTGCAGGTATCTGCATCGGCAGATCAGCCGGCATGCGCTGCTCTATACCGAGATGGTGGTGGCGGATGCGATCATCCATGGGCCGCGCGACCGGTTGCTAGGTCGTGACGCCAGCGAGCATCCCGTGGCGCTGCAAGTCGGCGGCTCCAATCCCGCCAAGCTTGCGGAGGCGGTGCGGATTGCCGAGGCTTATGATTATGACGAGATCAACCTCAATGTCGGCTGTCCTTCGGACCGCGTGCAGTCGGGCACCTTCGGCGCCTGCCTGATGCTGACGCCGGAGACGGTGGCGGATTGCATTGCGTCGATGAAAAGGGTTTCCAAGGCTCCGGTGACGGTAAAATGCCGAATTGGCGTCGATGAGCAGGAGCCGGAACAGGCGCTGCCGGAACTCATTACTCGCGTGCTCGATGCCGGCGCTGATGCCGTCTGGATCCATGCCCGCAAGGCCTGGCTGAAGGGCCTATCGCCGAAGGAAAACCGCGAGATCCCGCCGCTGGATTACGAGATCGTCTACCGGATGAAGCAGCGTTGGCCCGATGTTTTCATCGGCATCAACGGCGGCATCCAGACGTTGGATCAAGCCGAAGCGCATCTTGCCCATGTCGACGGCGTCATGCTCGGCCGCACCGCCTATCAGAACGCCGCCATCCTTGCCGATGTCGATCATCGTTTCTACGGCGAACCGTCCGTCGAGCCGGATTGGAATGACCTGCGCGACCGGATGATGGCTTATACGGAGCGCCACATCGAGCAAGGCGGACGCCTGCAGCATGTCGCCCGCCACATGGTCGGCCTCTTCACCGGCCTGCCGGGCTCCCGCCGCTACCGTCAGATCCTCTCCACGGACGCCAATAAGCCCGGGGCTGGGCCGGAGGTGATCGCTGCCGCATTTGCCGCGGTGGATTTCGCCGGTGAGGGCGAGCGGGTGAGCGCTTAGGCACGGAGCCCTATCTCGCCCCCGGCGGGCGAGATAGGGCTCCGCATTCGCCGCGCTCGCTTACAGCTCAAGGCCCGCCTCGCTTGCGCGCTGCGGCCCCCTCATCCGCCCTTCGGGCACCTTCTCCCCGGCGGGGAGAAGGGGGAAACGCAAAAACGGCGCGGTTTTCACCGCGCCGTTCGAAACCTTATCCAGGTAATCAACTAAGACTTAGGAAGCCTTGATGTTGACAGCCTTCGGGCCCTTGCCCATGCGATCCGGCTCGGTGTCGAAGGTGACCTGCTGGCCTTCGCGGAGCGACTGGATGCCGGAAGCCTGGAGAGCGGAAATATGGACGAATACGTCCTTAGCGCCGCCGTCCGGGGTGATGAAACCAAAACCCTTGTCCTGGTTGAAGAATTTTACGATGCCCTTGGTGGCCATTGGGATAGTCCTTTTCCCTTCAGTCTGAATATTCTGTCCGGGAAACCTTCCCGGACGGCTTTGCCTCCGCGCCATGCGAAAGCCAGTCGAGAAGTTCACGTACGGGGAAAGAACGTCTACGCAGAGGATAAACCTCTGTAGGCTGCCTCGCGTAGTCGGCATTGCCAAATCAGTCCAGTCACCGGCATGCAAATGCCCGAGCGCGCATATGGGTGACAGGATTTACGACAAAAGGCAAGGGGCAATATTGGGGCAAAGCGGGAATGAGCCCGGATAGGGGGGAGATTTCAAGGGGTTGGAGAGGTGATGCATGTGCCGGCGAGGGGCGTCATTGTTTCACTTTGATACTACGATGAGGCGAAAATTACCCGGATACCGATTAATGGCGTCGCTTCGAGGACAATTTATTTGCGACGAGTCACTTAAATAACGACAGAGCTATCGCCGCGCTGGCAAATCCCAAACCCGATAGAGGTTGTTGAGCGCCTCCGCTGAGTGGCATTCGACAACCGGCAGGCCGGATTCTTGGAGAATTTTTGCGTATTTGACGCCGCTGTTGCGGGTTTTCACAAGGATCCAGTGAATCATTTCCCATTTGATGCTGTCCTGGGCACCTTCGAGATGTCCCGCACGGTCCGAGCGGTTGATCAGCGTGCGCTTGAGATAGCGGGAAAAGCGTAGCCAGTGATTTGACGTTATGAGAATGGCGCCGGTAGCGCGGGCCAGACGCTGCGGCATCAGGCGCGAATAGTTGCCTTCCATAACCCACTGCTCGCCAAGAATTGCCGCATCGTGCAGCGCGGCAAACTCTGCTTCCGGGCGCGGCTGCCAATCCGTATGGGGCAGATGATGAAGTTGATCGAGATGCACGGCCGGAAAACCAAGCTTTTTAGCGAGGGCGACGGCCAATGTTGACTTCCCAGCATTAGAAGGGCCGACAACGACAACGCGCTCGCCAAGGGAGTGCAAAGGCAACATGAGGACACCGGTCGGGAAATTGGGATGGCTTCCATTGGCCGGAATAAGCGGTGTTGTCAAACGATCAACGGGCTCGCGCCTGTCGGCGACAATCCCTTGTGGCGGCATGTTCGCGAATTGCGCCGCAGCTTTGCGCACGCGGGGCCGGTCTCAAACTACTTCGATCTTGAAATCCGTGCCTTCCCACCGCTGCGTATCCGTCCAGAAGATCGTAAAAACGACAGTGCTGGGGCCGAGCGTCTTCGTCGGCAGGTCACAGACGTAGGTGCCAAAGCCGGCGTCGCGAGACGGGGTGTCGGTGAAGTTTGCCCAGCCGTCGGTGGACCAGTGCACCAGGGCGGACCCGGGCAGTTCGATGCGCAGGGCGCGGCCTGCCGGCATTTGAGCGCGCTTGTTGGTCGGGCGCCAGGCGAAGGGCGCGGGGGCCGGCTTTGTGGCGACGTAGCGGGCAAAGGTTTGCGGTGGCATGTCGAAGATCACACCGTCGCGGATCGAGCGCAGCAGCTTGATGTGTTCCGCATGGGCCCAGACGAGCGGCATGGCGCTGCCGGAGGGGCGACCGAGGAACAGTTCACGTTCCGGCACGTCTGCGCTGTCCCAGATCTGTTCGGGCAGGAGCCCGCCCTCGCTTGCCGAGGCCTCCAGGGCTGCCAGCAGGCGTCGCGCCTCATCCGGTCGCCCGGCGGAGAGTTCATAATGGGCGCGCTCGCCGGTCAGCAGCGGCCAGAGTCTCCCGATACCGCTGCCGGCGAAGGGCGCGCCGCCGGTGCGCTCGCCATAGCCGTCGTCATTGTAGCGGTACCAGTAGGGGCCGGCGGGAAGCTCGCGCCGCAATTCCGAATCGATCGCCGCGACGGTGCCGACGATGCGTGGATCGTCGGCGGCCCGGAGGCCGAAGCGCACCAGTGCCAGCGCGTCCGGGCTGAGAAGCAAGTCCGCCTCCACGACTTCATTCCCGTCGTCGCGATTGCGGATCGGGATGAAGTCACGCCTCAGTGACGAGCTGCCGTCCGTGGCCGATGCGATGCGCACATAATAGCCCTCGATGCCGAGGCTGCGCGACAGGTCCGTATCGGTGGCGTAGGTCCATTCCTCGATGCGCTCGTTCCAGCCGTCGGCCACCTCGCGCAGATATTGCGCTGCCGCCAGCCGGCCGGCCGCTTCCACCGCATCGGCGGCCGCGAGAAGCCCGGCGATCTCGACGGCGAGCGTGAAGGGCGAGTAGCCGGCGTCCTCTTCCCAGCGATCTTGCTGGGTGGCGGGACCGTTTTTGACGATATAGGCCGCGGCGGCCTCGATCATCGGTAGGTACCGGCCGCTCTCCGAGGCGTCGATCGCGCCGGCGCGCAGCAGCATGTCGTAGAGCAGGATGGGAAAGGCCGTCTCGTCCATCTGGATGCCGTACCAGTAGGGCCGGCCGTCGAGCCAGGCGTTCTGCACCCAATGGCCGTCCGCCTCCTGAATCGCCGCGAGATAGTCGAGCACGGAGCGTGCATCGGCCTTGGCGCCGGCGGCAAGCAGCGCGCCGGCGGTTTCCACGAGATCGCGTGTCCAGACCAGGTGATAGCCGCCGAGATCATCGTCGCTCTTGTTGAACCCCCACGGGATGGAGAGGCTGGCGATGATGGCACCGGAGGCATCGTCGCGGTGGGTGGCGAGCACGCCGGTACTGACGCGGTATCGGTTTAGCTGGTTGGGATCATGGGGCTCATCGAGGGCAAGCAGGCTTGCCTGCCATTCTCGCCAGCCGCTGCGATAATGCTTCAGCGCCGGCTTGACGCCCTGGTCCAGGCTGAGGACGGCACGAAAGGCGGCTTCCTCCGGCTGCGTACCGAAGCCGATGGCGATCAGCGCGCGCCCCTCGTTTGCCTGGATATCGAGCGTCCCCGACAGCGCGATGTTGCCGCTGGTGGCGCAGCGGTACTCCTCCTTCAGGCTCTCGCCGCGCGACAGCATCTGCCAGCCATCGGAGAAGCCGACATAGCCGACCGAACGCGCCAGCCAGGGCACCGAGGCGGCGACCGCGAGCACCCGGCCGGAACCCTCGGCAAAGAGCATCGGCCTGCCTTTGAAATCGGCGTACCAGCCGGTGTTATCCGAGCCGCCATTGACCAGATGCGGCGCCACGAGGGCATGCAGCCGATAGTCGGAGAGCTGGCCGATGAGCGCCTGAAAGTGGACATTCTGCAGCACCACTTCACGCTCTGGGTCCGAAAATATGGTCTTGGTGATGCGATAACGACCGTCGCGAGCAGTGTTGACGAGGCGAAACGCCGGGACGCCGTCCTCGATTGCCTGCACGCGATGATCGGCGTCGCGCTTCTCCTCGGAAAAATAGCCGTCAGCCGTCACGATGAAACCGAAATCACGGACGCAGGCCATATCGAGCCGCGGCGCGTAGATCTCGTTGAGGATGCCGTGGCTCGCCGTGAACCAGACGCTGCTCGCCGTGCTGACGGCAGTGCCGACCGCACTCTTATCGCTCGAGGTCCAGCGGGGCTCGATGCCCGGGGCACCGGGCGGGACTATGGAACCGGGTGGCAGTGTCGGAAAGGCCAAGTGTCGATCCTCCGTCGTATGCGCTCCTCTTCGGCGGGCCATCCTGGATTGAAATTGAGCGATCCGCAATACGCCTGGGCTTGACAGCCGGCGCCGAACTTGCGCCCGATAGGGGCGGGAGAACGATCGAGGGCATGGCCCGGAGAGGAGCGCTAGACATGGATGACATGACGGAAGCACCCGCAGCGGAGCAGACACGCAGCCATAGCAAGCCGAAGGCGCATGCCGCGCCGGCGAGCCGCATTGTGCTTGCCGTCGATATCGGCGGGTCGCATGTGAAGGTGGAACTCAGCAGCGGCAGCGAGCGACGCGCGGTCGAATCGGGGGCCAAACTGACGGCGGCCAAGATGGTGGAGGCGCTGCGCGACCTCACGGCCGACTGGCACTATGACCTCGTCACCATGGGATACCCCGGACCCGTGATCGCCCACCGCGCCGCCGCCGATCCGTTCAACCTCGGGCCGGGATGGAAGGATTTCGATTTCGAAACAGCCCTCGGCAAGCCCGTGCGGATGGTCAACGACGCGCTGATGCAGGCGATCGGCAGCTACGAGGCGGGCCGCATGCTCTTCCTCGGCCTTGGTACCGGCCTTGGCTCGGCCATGATTGCCGAGAGCGTCTGCATGCCCCTGGAACTGGCGCATATGCCCTACCGCAAGGCGACCTTCGAGGACTATGTCGGCGAACGCGGCCTAGAGCGTCGGGGCAAGGGCAAATGGCGAAAATCAGTCTTCGACGTCGTCGAGCGCTTGGACAAGGCCCTGCTGCCAAACTACATCGTCATCGGCGGCGGCAATGTCGAAAAGCTCAAGGAACTGCCCCCGAAATGCCGACGCGGCAGCAACGACAATGCCTTTCGCGGCGGTTTCCGGGTCTGGTTGGATGAGAGTCTGCGCATCTGAGGGGGAGTGGGGCAGGCGAACGTGATGGCCTCTGCGATGTCTAATTGGGCATCACCCGATACACGCAGGCAGTTCCCTCGACGCCCCGGAGAGGAGCCTCGAAGGCAACCAATCTTTGGCCGGCGAGAAGTTGGCTGACGCCCGGCGCCGAAAACAGTGCTTCGGAAATGCAAATCTCTCCCGCGCCCGCCAGCGACTGGACGCGTGCGGCAACATTGACCGTCTGGCCGAAATAATCGAGGTTTTCGTTCAAACTCACGGCGATCGAGGGGCCGCAATGGGCTCCGATCTTCAGGATGAGGCTAGGGTCGCCATGCTGAGCATTGTAGCGCTCGATGACCCCCAGAATGTGCAGCGCGGCCGAGACGGCATCCGCCGGGCGGGAGAAAGCAGCCATCACGGCGTCGCCGATCGTCTTGACGATCGCGCCCGAATGCTCCTGCACCGTCGCGCCGAGCAATGCGAAATGCTCGCGAACCAGCGCATAGGCATTGAGATCGCCGAGCCGCTCATACATGGCGGTCGATCCCTTGAGATCCGTGAACAGCAGGGTCACCTGACGGATACCCAGACCTTCCTTCTCATCGACATTTTCCGATCGGAATAGGCGCCGAAACGTCTGTCGGGCCAGCAGCATGCCGCCCGACATGTAGGGATCGAAGTCGAGAGCCGGCTTGACCGTCTGCGCCAGGATTTCAGGTGGCCAATTGATCAGCAGCAGCGAGCCGCGTGAGGCGCCGGAATTCTGCACGTCGATGATGACAGGACCCGGCGGCACCGCCGGCAGCGAAGCGGAAAAGCGCTGCCCGTCATATCCGATCCGCAGGTGCGTCGGCACTGTCACGGGCTCGCCTGCGACCGGCAGCGCGAAACTCGCCTGCGTCTGGACATTGATGCCCGCCAGGGCGCCGGGACCGAGCTCCGCCCTTAACGTTGTGATCGAGCCCGGCGGCAGGAAGGAGAGGCCGCGAACCAGACCCTGCAGGACGTCGAGAAAGCGGACCTGTTGGCCGGGCATCCGCGCGTCGCTCAGGAATCGCGCCTTCCAATGAAAATCCTCGACCGACAGCGAGGCGGGATCATGAAACGTCAGCCGGCGGAGGTGCGGCGACACCGTGAAGGTAACCTCGATGAAATCGTCGAGGTTGGTTTCGCCGCTGACATCGCAGAGGCCGCAGACATAGTGGGTCTTCAACGTCCGCAAGGCACCGAAACTGTCGAGCACCATGCCGGATTGGGGACACACCACATCCCAGCTCATTTCGAACAATCCGCTTCGGGTCGCATGGAGAAACAGATCAATGCTTTCCGCCACCGCGATGGCGCGGTCGCGAGCGAAGGCGAGGGGATTGACGCGGAAAAGAGACAAGTCGTCGCCGCTGCGGATCAGCGTTTCGAATTTGGAGATGACCCGCGGACTCCAGGGCCGGGCCTGCTCGATCTCAGCGATCTTGCTTTCAAGGAGCCGTTCCTGAACGTCAGTCATATGGCACCTGCGCTTCAGCTACCGATCAGGTTTGGCCGTGGCTTTGGAGGTGTTTTGGTGGTTTGAGACTATAGCAGAGAATGGAACGTGCGTCCGCGTGGTCAAAAGGAGAACAAGTCGGCCTGAGCAATCGCCGAGCGTTGAACGGCCAGGGTACGGGGAGGAATTTTAGACGCTGAGATGGTGAATTTGTAAGCGCGGACGTAATAATCACGCGAAACGTTCGATGAGTAATATTGGTAGGATGCCGGATGACCACTGCCGCAGAGATAGCTAACTTTAGGCCTTCTTTCCACCGAGTAAGAATCGATCTTGGTCATCATTTGACTACGAACTTTGCTGATGATGATTGGGAGCGAACAGACGCCTCCCGCATTGCTTGCTGGCAATCTGCAAGATCAATGCTTGATCAGAGGGAATTCAATTGTGGTGATTGTACCGTCAATCTCAGCGTTGACTGGGGTCCAGTTATTGCACGACTTCAAAACGATTTTGATGTAATGCAACGATTGGAGAAAGTAAAAGGTACGCCAGAAGCTTCTGAGATTGCTCATCAATTTTCATTGGCTTCCGTAGAGGTCACATTTTTATTTCAGCTTAATGGTGACCGTCTCTCCAAAACACCATCGTTGGTGGCTATTTCCGAGTATTTTCTGCACGATTTCTTTCTTATTGTGAACTTGGCCGCGCCCGGAGCTTGCAACTTCTACGGCACAAAAATTATCCAGCCGGAAGACCGATTTGCTGAGCAAATAAATTTGTCAAATGTTCTCTTCGAGAGTTCGATATTGGATGCCAGAAGCGATAGCTGGCCAAAGGTAGGTTTTCTGAATTTAAGTGAAGTGATCGTGTGGTTTTATTCCATCAGATCGGAAATGAAGTTGCTGCCAAAAAACAGAATGGAAAGAGTTGTTTTTGCAATGCTTCATTTGTGTAAAGCAGGCATCTCACCAACAAACGTGATTTGGATATTCTACGGACTGGAGACGCTTTTTGATACCAAGATCGGCGAAAATTTTAGAACACTTGTTTCGAGAATTCAGCTCTTGTTAGACCTCAGTGAGGCGGAGTTCAAAATTTTAAAGAAAAAGATGCGTGAGTTGTATGACATACGAAGTGCTTTTGTGCATGGCGGCCTTGAGGTAATTCATCCCCTGCAAAATGAAATGCTAGACAAGTCGGTTGATGAAATGACTTCTCGATTCATAGATACTGCTGATTTTGGTTTTCGTATCCTTTTAGCGTCTGTTCAGGAGATCATAAGACGAGGCTGGCGTGAACCAAATTTTAGAGAGGTTCTGGAAGGGATAGCTCGTTGAGTTCGGACGATAATCACCTTCCAGGCCGCCCCGTCTCCCCTTCGTCCACCCCGTCCTTTACTTCTCAGCCACCGCATCCTCATAGGACCCGACACACGGCTTCGCTGGGATAATCGGCTTGTCCGGCACCTTGCCGAGCACCGGCTTCTCCGCCCTGTCGACGGTCATTTCGTCCAGCGTGTTCTTGCGGAAGAGGGCGTATCGGCGTCGACGGGCAGCGCGACAGGAAGCGGCACACGTTCAGATAAGGCGTTTGCCCTGGGCATCGAGAACCTGCTCGCCGTCCTCCTTGGTGAAGGCGCCTTTGTGGGTGTCGGGCAGGATATCCAGAACGATCTCGGAAGGCCGGGAAAGACGGGTACCGATCGGCGTGATGACAAATGGGCGGTTGATCAGGATCGAGTCCTTCAACATGGCATCGAGCAACTGATCGTCGGTCAGGCCCGGATCGTCGAGGCCGAGTTCGGCGTAGGGCGTGCCCTTCTCGCGAATTGCCTCGCGGACACTCAAACCCGCATCCGCAATCATCTTGACGAGCTGTTCGCGGGTCGGCGGATTTTTCAGATAGTCGATGACAGTCGGTTCGATGCCCGCATTCCGGATCATCGCCAGCGTATTGCGCGACGTGCCGCACGCCGGGTTGTGATAGATCGTGACGTCCATGGTCATGGGGCGAGTTCCGTTTCTGTAAGAGTTTGAGGATTGCGGGCTTCCATCAACAGCCAGCTAACGAGCATTAACGCCAGCAATGCGCCCAGGATTTCCGTGCTGCGGGCAAGTTGCGACTGGAAAACTGAAGCCGCCTACTTCCCAGGCCGCCCGGTCTTCCCTTTGGTGCGACCCTTCCGCTGCTTCTCATCCACCGCATCCTCATAGGACCCGACGCCCGGCTTTGCCCGAATGATCGGCTTGTCCGGCATCTTGCCGAGTACAGGCTTCTCCGTCCTGCCGACGGTCATCTCGTCGAGCGTATTTTTGCGGAAGAGGGGCGTGCCGGCGTCGCTGCCGGGCCCCATTTCGTCGAGGTTGGGCTTGGCGAAGTAGGAGCGCTGTGACCCGCCCTCGTGGTTCGAGACGGCCCTGCGGGCCTCCTCACCATGAGGGCTACCTGTTGAGGCCCTCGCGCCGGTTTCGCCAGGATGGTTCGAGGGTCGTTGCACTCCCGCCTCACCATGAGGGCTGCCTCCGGATGCGGCGCTCGCTCCGTCCTCATCCTGAGGTGCGGAGGTTGAAGACCGGAGCCTCGAAGGATTGGGGCGGCCGCTTTTGCCGCCTTCGATGCTCTTCGCCTCTTCGCGCGCCATCGGGTCGTCCATGACGGCGAGTTCGGCGGCCTTGAGGCGTTTGATTTCGTCGCGCAGTCGCGCGGCCTTTTCGAAGTCGAGGTCGGCGGCGGCGTCGCGCATGGCTTTTTCCAGCGCGTTGAGGTGGGTCTGCAGGTTGTTGCCGACGAGGTGGCCGCCATCGGCAAAGCCCTTGCCGGAGACGCCGCCGATGTCAGCGCGGACGTGGTCCTTCTCGTAGACGCTGTCGAGAATATCGGAGATTTTCGCCTTCACGGATTCCGGCGTGATGCCGTTTTCCTCGTTATAGACCATCTGCTTTTCGCGGCGGCGGCTGGTTTCCTCCATTGCGCGGTGCATCGAGCCGGTGACATTGTCGGCATAGAGGATGACCTTGCCGTCGACGTTGCGCGCCGCGCGGCCGATCGTCTGGATCAGCGAGGTTTCCGAGCGCAGGAAGCCTTCCTTGTCGGCATCGAGGATCGCGACGAAGCCGCATTCGGGGATGTCGAGACCTTCGCGCAGCAGGTTGATGCCGACGAGCACGTCGAAAGCACCCAAGCGAAGATCGCGGATGATCTCAATGCGCTCCAGCGTGTCGATGTCGGAGTGCATGTAGCGGACGCGCACGCCCTGTTCATGCAGATATTCGGTCAGGTCCTCGGCCATGCGCTTGGTCAGCACGGTGCAGAGGGTGCGGTAGCCCTTGGCGGCGGTCTCGCGGATTTCGCCGAGCACGTCGTCGACCTGCGTGCGGGCGGAGCGGACCTCCACCGGCGGGTCGATCAGGCCGGTCGGGCGGATGACCTGCTCGGCGAAGACACCGCCGGATTGCTCCATTTCCCAGCCGCCCGGCGTTGCAGACACGGCGATCGTGTCGGGGCGCATGGCGTCCCATTCCTCGAAGCGCAGCGGCCGGTTGTCCATGCAGGAGGGCAGGCGGAAGCCGTATTCGGCCAGTGTCGCCTTGCGCCGGAAGTCGCCGCGATACATGCCGCCGATCTGCGGCACGGTGACGTGGCTTTCGTCGATGAAGATAATGGCGTTGTCGGGGATGTATTCGAACAGCGTCGGCGGCGGCTCGCCGGGGTTGCGGCCGGTGAGGTAGCGCGAATAGTTCTCGATGCCCTGGCAGGAGCCGGTGGCTTCCAGCATCTCGACGTCGTAGCGCGTGCGCTGCTCCAGGCGCTGCGCTTCCAGCAGGCGGCCGGCCTTTTCCAGCTCGGCGAGGCGGAGCCTCAACTCCTCCTTGATCGACTTGATGGCGCCGTTCAGCGTCGGGCGCGGCGTGACATAGTGCGAATTGGCGTAGATCTTCACCGACTTCAGGTCGCCGGTCTTCTGGCCGGTCAGCGGATCGAATTCGGTGATGGCGTCGATCTCGTCGCCGAACATGGAGATGCGCCAGGCGGCATCCTCCAAGTGGGCCGGGAAGATTTCGATCGTATCGCCGCGGACACGGAAGGAGCCGCGGATGAAATCCATGTCGCGGCGCTTGTATTGCTGCGCCACGAGGTCGGCCAGGAGCTGGCGCTGGTCCAGTCGGTCGCCGACATTCATCTGGAAGGTCATGGCCGTGTAGGTCTCGACCGAGCCGATACCATAGATGCAGGAGACCGAGGCGACGATGATGCAGTCGTCGCGCTCCAGCAGCGAACGCGTCGCCGAGTGGCGCATGCGGTCGATCTGCTCGTTGATCGAGGATTCCTTCTCGATATAGGTGTCCGAGCGCGGCACATAGGCTTCCGGCTGGTAGTAGTCGTAGTAGGAGACGAAATATTCGACCGCGTTGTCCGGGAAGAAGTTCTTGAATTCCGAATAGAGCTGCGCCGCCAGCGTTTTGTTCGGCGCCAGGATGACGGCCGGGCGCTGCGTCGCTTCGATCACCTTGGCCATGGTGAAGGTCTTGCCGGAGCCGGTGACGCCGAGCAGCACCTGGCTGCGGTCGCCGTTTTCCAGGCCCTCCACGAGATCGCGGATCGCGGTCGGCTGGTCGCCGGCCGGCTGGTATTCCGAGGCCATGCGGATGCTGATGCCGCCTTCGGATTTTTCCGGCCGGGCAGGGCGGTGCGGTGTCCAGATCTTGCCGTTCTTGTGCAGCGGATTGCCGCTTTCGATCAGCGCCGACAGTGCCTCGACCGTGGCGGTGACGGCCGTGCCGGCATTGACGGCGTCCTCGAGCGTCGTATCCATGCCGGCCACCGGATTGAGCCCGGCGGCGGCTCGTGTTTTGGGGTCGGTGGAACCGCCCATGGAGGTGCCGCGCGCCGATTTCGACGCCGCGATCTCGACCTTCTTCCGATGCTTGCCCGCCTTGGAAGCGATCTCGCGCTGGCTTTCGACGCTGGTGGCCTCGGCCTCCGCTTCGAGCTGCTTGACCCAATCAGCGACGCTGCCGCTGAGCGGCGCACCTTCAAACGAGGCCTGCGGCGCCTCTTCGAAACCGGTCGGGGCGGGGGAGTTTTTCGGTGATTTTGCCATGGGCGGAATATGGAGGGAGTCACCGCCGATGTGAAGGGGGAAAGAGTACAAAAGGGAAACGGATCGTCGATTTTTCGGCTCCTCATCACGCAAAATGTGATGGAACCCAAAGGCGGCCGAGACGTTGGCGGGACGCTGCCCCAGACATCCGCCGGCTCGTTGCGTGAGCGCCGGAGGAAAAGCCCGCCGCAGCGTCAAACCTGCCCGGCGAAATGCCGGGTCCCCCCTTGCTTCGACGGCATCCGGAATTGCCCGCCTCGCCGCCGCCATCCGGTCGGAGGACCATGATGTCAGCATTGGATAGTTTACGCTCTTTGTCTCCACAGCAACGCAACACCGTCATTGCCGCCTATCTCGGCTGGACGCTGGATGCTTTCGATTTCTTCATATTGGTCTTCGTTCTCAAACATATCGCCGATGAGTTCCATACCGACGTTCCGACGGTCTCCGTGGCGATCTTCCTGACGCTTGCCATGCGGCCGATCGGGGCGCTGATCTTCGGGCTAGCCGCCGATCGCTTCGGCCGGCGAATAACGCTGATGGTGGATGTGCTGCTTTATTCGATCTTCGAGTTCCTCACCGGCTTTTCGACCGGGCTGACGATGTTTCTGATATTGCGGGCGCTCTTCGGCATCGCCATGGGCGGTGAATGGGGCGTCGGCGCATCGCTGACGATGGAAACGGTGCCCGAAGACTCGCGCGGCATCATCTCCGGCATTCTGCAGGCCGGCTATCCCTCCGGCTATCTGCTGGCGTCGATCGTGTTCTTCCTGCTGTTCCCGATCATCGGCTGGCGCGGCATGTTCATGGTCGGCGCCCTGCCGGCGCTGCTGGTGCTCTATATCCGCCGCAACGTCGAGGAATCGCCGGCTTTCCTGCAGCGGCAGGGAAAGCCGCAACGGGCGTTCGCCACCGTGCTGCGCGAGAACTTACCGCTGTTCCTGTGGGCGGTGGTTCTGATGACCGCGTTCAATTTCTTCAGCCACGGCACGCAGGATCTCTATCCGACCTTCCTCGAAGTGCAGCGGCAATATAGCAGCTACACAGTCGGTGCCATCGCTATCGTCTACAATATCGGCGCGATCATTGGCGGCTTGTTCTTCGGAGCCCTGTCGCAGCGCATCGGCCGGCGGCGGGCGATCGTCATCGCCGCGGCGTTGGCAATCCCGATTGCCCCGCTATGGGTGTATGCGCCTGGGCCAGTGCTGCTCGCCATCGGCGCCTTCCTGATGCAGTTCTTCGTGCAAGGCGCCTGGGGCATCGTGCCGGTGCATCTCAACGAACTGTCGCCCGACGAAGTGCGGGGCACCTTCCCCGGTTTCGCCTATCAGCTTGGCAACCTGCTCGCATCCGGCAATGCAACGATCCAGGCTGGCCTGGCGGCGCGTTGGAACGGAGACTACGCCTTTGCGTTGATGATCGTGTTGATCATCGTCGCGGTCATCGTGGCGTTGTTCTCCGGGTTTGGTTTCGAGAAGAAGGGTATCCGCTTCGGCGGGAAGGGGACGGAGGAACCCCAGAGCGCGATGCCGATCTGATCGCCGCGCCCTCGTCGGAGCATGGCCGGCGGCTCATCACCGCCGGCCTCCAGCCTAGAGCGGTTCAGCGTTTCACGGAATCGCTTTCCCGCTCTATCTCTTTCCGGACAGAAAACCGCTTCGCACTTTTCCTGGAAGTGCTCTATTTGCCGCAGATCTCGGAAATCTTCGCCTGCGCAAAGCCGCGGGCAAGCTCCTGTATTCCGCCAACGGAGGATATCAGGTCGCCGATCGGCCCGCTGACGCTGACATGTGAATCGGTAATCTTGCAGGCCCCGACGTCGACCGTCACCGAGGCTTCCAACTGCCCTTTGACGGTTGCCTGGACGATGCCGTGCGATTTGCAGGCGAGATCGGCGCGGGCGTTGATCTGCACGCCACTGGCTGCGCTGCAGAGATCAAGAGATTTGACCTCGAATTTCTCCTTGTGATCGACGCCCGGCAGTTTCTTGCAAGGGTCGGCCTCGTTCACCGACTTCTCGATCTGCGGACCGAACTTGCTCTGCAGCAGCGACCAGCAGGAGCCAGGCCCGCTTTGGGCTTGCGCGGATGCCATAGGCAGAGGAGAGAGCGGCAGAACGAAGGCGACGGCCAACAATCCCATGCGAAGCGACGGCGGGAGCGAGGAGGGAAGTGCAGCGGATGTCTTGATCACAGAGGTCGATTCCTTGGCGGATAGGACAGGAGACTATGTGCGCAGTCTTCCATGTCTCCGGCCGACGTAGCAATCCCCACATTCTTGTGAACGCACGACGCTTCCAGCCACCGCCAATTCGCCCCATTTCCCTATTCACCTCACTGCCGCGTTTAGGCGCGGCACTCCGCTCTTGAATTTTCAGGGACTGCCGGGCCATGGTGCGAGCGATTCGTTATGCCCAAAGGATTTGCCATGCCCTCTATTCTCAACCCGGCCGCCATCTGGCCGGTCGTCATGCTGTTTGCTTCCAATATTTTCATGACCTTCGCCTGGTACGGCCATCTCAAGCACAAGAGCACGGCCATCGCGATCGCCGTTCTCGGCAGTTGGGCTATAGCCTTCTTCGAATATTGCCTGGCCGTACCCGCCAACCGCATCGGCTCCGGCTACTATTCGACGGCGCAGTTGAAGACCATTCAGGAGGTGATCACGCTGATCGTGTTCTCGGGCTTCTCGGTCCTCTGGCTGGGCGAGAATCTGACCTGGGGCCACGCCATCGGTTTTGCGCTGATCGCCGTCGGCGCCTCCTTCATTTTCCGGGGATGAAGCGGGCATAAGCCGCTAGGCAGCGCTCGCCATTCATCCTATGATTCGTCTGGCGGTTCGGCCTTCGCGGAACTGCCGGCGAATGGCATGTTTCGGGAGGAAGAGATGTCGGGTTCGTTGCGTTCGGTATTGGATGAAACGGCGCGGGGGCTGGCGCCGCTGGAGGCGAACGGCAAGATCTTGTCGATGGCGCCGGATCGTTTCGGCTATCTCGAACCGACCGACGCCGCGACTGATATTGCGACACTGCGCGAGCAATATCAGCAGCATGGCTATCTCTGGCTCAAGGGATTTCTGAAGCGGCAAGACGTACTCGATTTCCGCGCCTGGGTGTTTGCGCATCTGATGGACACCGGGCTTCTGCAGCCCGGCTCGGACCCGATGGTCGGCCTCGCTGCGGAGGGGGAGGCTGACAAGGCGCAGGCCGACCGGAGGCTAATGGCCTTGGTGCGCTCGGTGGCCTATGAGGGCTTCTGCACCCAGCCGCGGCTGGCTTCGTTCATGGACGAATTCCTGCAGGGCATCTCCTATCTGCACAAGCGCAAGATCATGCGCTTCACCCGGCCGAACACCAGCGTCGTGACCCCTGCGCACTACGATCTCGTCTATCTGCGCGGCGGCACGAGCCGTATCGTCACAGCCTGGATTCCGATCGGCGACACCCCGGTCGATATGGGCGGCCTCGTCTATCTCGAGGGATCGCACCGGATCGGCACCGATATGGAGAAGGAGTTCGCGGCCAAAAGCGCGTCGCTCTCGCCGGAGGAACGCGTCAGCGCCTTCAACAAGAACATGACCGAAGGCGGCTGGGTTTCCAAAGACCTGCCCGACATGGCGGAGCGCTTCAAGACGCGCTGGCTCGCTGCCGACTACGAGGCCGGCGATATCGTGCTGCACAGCCCCTATATGATCCATGCGTCCACGACCAATCGCGATCCGAAGGGCCGCCTGCGCCTCTCGACCGACATCCGCTATCAGAATGTCGAGGACGAAATCGACGCCCGCTGGGGCAATCACTGGAGCTTGGGGGATATGCTCTAGAGCACTTCCAAGAAAAGTGCGCAGCGGTTTTCCGTCCGGAATGCGTCAAAACAAAGGGATAGAGCGGGAAAGCGATTCCGTGAAACGCTGAACCGCTCTAGATGCGAGCGCTCCGGCTCAATTCATCTGATCGAGAATACCCCGTGCCGGCGCATAGCCCTGGGCAGCGGCTTTCTGGAACCAGCCTATCGCCGTGTTACGGTCTCTGGTTACACCATCGCCGCGGAGATAAGCGTAGCCGAGATGGAATTGTGCCTTGGGCAGGCCTTGATTGGCGGCTTTGGTGAACCACGCGATCGCCTGGGTATAGTCCTGCGGCACGCCCTTTCCGAGCGCATAAAGACTGCCGAGGCCATCCTGCGACGCTGCATCGCCTTTGATTGCCAAAGGCTGCCATTGGGCGAGGGCGCTGGCATAGTCGCCCTTGTCAAAGGCGGCTTGCCCGTCTTCGGCATGGGCTTGGAAAGCGATCGAAAGTGCCAGCGTCAGTCCGAGGCCTATCTGTCTGAGCCGCATCCGGCGATCTCCCATCCATGATTCCCGTTCCGGCAAGACCTAAGCATAGCTGCTTGTCAGCGCAAGGCTGGCAGAGACTTCGTTCATCCGGTCATTTCAAATCCGGATGGTCTTTTTCTGCAGCGGCTTTTCCTCATTGTCATCGGGCTCATTGTCGTTGTGACCCATGGTCTTTGCCTTGCGGAACCATTCGAAGGATTTTGCCCAATTCGCCGGCACGCCATCGCCGTCACGATACATGACGCCGAGGTTGTAGGCAGCGTCGGCATAGTTCTGCGCGGCCGCCTTTTCGAACCAGTCGACGGCCTGGAGACCGTCTTTGGCAACGCCTTCGCCGTCGCGATACATCACGCCGAGATTGTACTCAGCTTCGACGTCATTTTGATCCGCCGCCTTGCGGAACCAGGCAAGGGCCTCAACGTCGTCTTCAGCAATTCCGTCGCCATCGGCATACATGGCGCCGAGATTATATTGCGCCTCTGCGTCGCCTTGATCGGCCGCCTTGCGGAACCAAAAGACGGCTTGATTGCCGTTTTTGGGGACGCCTTCACCGTCGCGATACATGACGGCGAGATTGTATTCCGCCTCGATTTTTCCCTGGTCAGCGGACTTGCGGTACCAAGCTAAAGCCTGGGCATCGTCGCGGGGCACCCCGTCGCCCTCGTCGTACATGATGGCAAGATTGTATTGCGCGTCGGCGTTACCCTGGTCGGCGGATTTGCGATACCAGGCGACGGCCTCGCCCTTGTCCTGGTTTACGCCGTCACCGTTGTCGTACATGACGCCGATATTGAACTGTGCATCTGCATCGCCCTGCTTGGCTGCCTTGCTGTACCAGACAAAAGCTTGCGCTCTGTCCTGAGCCGCGCCTTCGCCATTGTCGTACATCAAAGCGAGATTGTATTGCGCATCGCGATAGCCTTGTTCCGCGGCCTTGCGATACCAGACGACGGCCTGGGCGTCGTCCGTTGCGACACCTTCGCCCTCGTCATACATCGTCCCGACGTTGAACTGCGCCTCGGCATTGCCCTGATCGGCAGCCTTGCGATACCAGTTGAGCGCCTGGGTGAGATCCTTCTCGACGCCATCGCCTTCCTCGTACATTTCGCCGAGTTTCAATTGCGCCGCGGCGTCGCCTTTGCTCGCGAGCGGGCGCCAGTAGTCCAGCGCCGCCTTGTAGTCGCCTCGGTTATAGGCGTCCTGTCCTCGATCGGCATGCGCGATGCCGATGGATGCCAGCGCAAAAAGCAATCCGATGGCCGCCCTCTTGAAACGCACGTTAGACTCCTCAACCTGTGATCTCATTTATGTGAATACTAAACAACGCCACGGGCGAGCGCGCAAGGCGCTGCTGCACGCAGGAGTTATAGGACTATGGCAACAGCGTCGTCAGCACCTTGAGAAGGACCCAGCCTGGCTCGTCGCTCTGGCCATTCGTTTTGACGGGCTCTTGACCCTCCGGGCCAACATCCTTGATCAGACCGCCCCCATCGGCTGCCATGTAGCTCAGGCCATGTTGCGCTTCCGGCAGGCCCTGATCTGCTGCCTTGTGGAACCAATCGGAGGCTTGGTTGGTATCCTTCGCCACGCCGTAGCCATTGTAGTACATATATCCCAGGCCATACTGGGCGCGGGCGTCGCCTTGCTCGGCGGCCTTGCGGAAGAGGTCGACGGCCTGGCCGTCGTCTTTGGGAACACCGTCGCCGCTGTGATAGAGGTAGGCAAGGGCATATTGCCCTTCCGAATTGCCCTGGTCGGCCGATTTGCGGTACCAGGCCGCCGCCTCGTTCTTGTCCGAAGCTGTGCCCTGACCGTTGTCATACATATAGCCGAGTGCATATTGCGCATCGGCACGGCCCTGATCGGCGGACTTGCGGTACCATTGCAATGCCTTGCCATAATCCTTGGCGATGCCGCGGCCGCCGGCATGCATGAAGGCGAGAGCGTATTCGCCTTGGGCATCTCCCTGGTCGGCCGCCTTGCGATACCATTCGACCGCGATATCATCATTGACCGGAACGCCCTGACCATTAGCGTAGGAGTAGCCGACGGCATATTGCGCATCGGCACGGCCTTGATCCGCCGATTTGCGGTACCATTGCAGCGCCTGCTTATCGTCCTGGGGAACGCCGAGGCCGTTGGCGAAGCCGTAACCAAGCGCGTATTGCGCGTCCGCGCGGCCCTGCTCGGCGGATTTCCTATACCAGGAATAGGCCTGGGCATCGTCCTGATCGACGCCTCGGCCGTTGGCATAGGCATAGCCGAGCGCATATTCGCCTTGGGAATCGCTCTGATCTGCTGATTTTTGATACCACTCTATCGCCTGGCTTAGGTCGGCGGCCGTGCCAAGGCCGTTATCATACATATAGCCGAGCGCATATTGTGCATCGCCGCGTCCCTGATCGGCCGACTTGCGATACCAGGCGAGCGCCATCGTATCGTCCTCGCGGACGCCGATGCCGTGTGAATACATGTAGCCGAGCGCATACTGGGCCTGCGGTTGGCCGAGCGCGGCGGATTTCTGGTACCAGCCGACCGCCTGTGCGTTGTCGATATCCAAACCGCGGCCGTTGGCGAGGGAATAGCCGAGGGCATATTGCGCGTCTGCATTGCCCTGTTCGGCGGCTCTGCGGTACCAGGCATTTGCCTGTGCCAGATCCTTGTCGGCGCCGCGACCGTTGGAATACATGTAGGCAAGGGCGTATTCAGCCTTGGCGTTGCCCTGCGCTGCCGCCTTTCGATACCAATCGACAGCCTGCGCATCGTCATGCTCGACGCCCTGGCCGTTGGCGTAGAGATAGCCGAGGCCATATTGGGCGGCCGGATTGCCATCTTTTGCGTATTGTACCCAATATTTCAGCGCGATCGTCGTGTCGTCGGGGCTTGGCGCGGGATCATCGGCATAGGCAAAGGGAGCGAGCGAAAGAGCGAGCGCCAATCCAAATGCAAAGCTGTTGATCTTCAAAAGCGCGCCCTCCCGTCCGCAAGCTAATATTCGGCCGCACTGAACAATGCGGGATAGTTCTGGTCAATGGGTGTACAGCATGGAGATGGCAGTCGTTTTACCGATATCGGTCCGGTCGGCACCGTTGCCGTTCTCATGCTTGGAATGCAGCAAAATATGGGTATCGCTCCCTGCATGGCTGGTTGCTTCTATCCCGGGAGCACATCGTACAGCCGAAAAATCCAGCTAATCTGGTAGATCAGCCCGATCGACACGAACACCGCCTGGAAACGGCGATTGGCGGTGATGGCGGCGATAATGCAGAGGACGATGTAAACGACGTTGCGGGTCGGATACTCCCAGCCGAGCGACCGGAAATAGGTCTCGCCCTTCAATAATGTGTCGATGAGGTCGACGGCGTAGGTGACCGCGAGCAGGCCGAAAAACCAGCGGCGACGTGAGATGAAATATTCTTCGAAACCGCCATAATCCTCAATCGAGGGAGGATTCAGCAGCACGCAGAGGAAGTAGAACAGGCAGCAGAAGCAGATCAGGAAAAGATAGACGCCGAAATTGATTTCCGCGACGGACTGCAGCCGATATTCCCACCACCAGAAATGGATGATGAACAGGAACATCGATAGTACCCAGCCGAGATGAACCAGATAGACGCGGTGCTTGCCAGGCGATTGCACGAAACCGGCGAGGCGTGTCAGGAGCTGGGCAAGAGCGAGGCCGATGACCATGCTCATGACCGTCCTGATATAGACGTAGACCTCGGGCGTCCGCGCAGCCTCCATCCATCAGCTCTCCGCGGGAACCGGCTTCGGCGCGCCGTTCTCATCAAGCGCCACCATGATGAACGTACCGGCCGTGACCTTCTCCAGCTTGGCGTAACGCGAGCGATGGGCCCAGGCTTCGACGATGAGCGTGATCGAGGTTCGGCCCACGCGTTCGATATAGGTATAGACGCTCAGCGTATCGCCGATCTTCACCGGCAGTTCGAAAGCCATTTCCTTGACGGCGGCGGTGACGACGCGCCCGCGCGCGCGCTCGGCGGCGCGAATGCCGCTCGCCAAGTCCATCTGCGCCATGACCCAGCCGCCGAAGATGTCGCCGGCAGGATTGGCGTCGGCGGGCATGGCCAGCGTGCGCAAGGTCAATTCGCCTCTTGGCTTGACGCTGTCGTTCATTCATTCGCTCCAATCGACAAAGACTTTGATTCCGGCGTTCAGCCTACGCAATCGAATCTCGATGGGGAAGGCTTCGTCTGCGCTCGACAACAGCTCTTTCGAATGCCTCACGCTTTTTCTGACCATCGCGAATGTCCCGCTTTCGTGGGGCGGTAAGCATTCATTCACCGTTTTTATTTAAGATTCGTAATAGTTGCCGACCGTGGCTGGGGCAGCAGGAGCGGATCTGGAGTATGGCGTATTTGTCCTTTCTACGGCGGGCTGTCCTGCCGCTGCTCATGTCGTCGGCGCTGGTCGCCTGCACGGCTGATAGCCTCGTACCGCCGTCGAACATCGACAGCAGCGCCCGTGTCGGCTCGATCAAGCCACATCGCAGCATGGCGCAGCGGCAGTTCACCTACCAAGGTGACCAAGCTCCGGTTAACTCCGCCTCAGCCAATTACGCCAATACCTACAATCTCTCCGGCAGCCGGCAGAGTGCCGCGAAGATGCCTGCCTCTGCCGCCGCCAAACAGGGCCGCTTGCCGATGGCTGGTGCCAATGAGGCTGTGACGACCACGGACGTCGAACAGGGCTTAGCACAGCAGTCGGATGCGGCCTCTCAGGGCGTCAATATGGATGCGGAACTTGGCGTTGGACCAAGCGAGGAAGCGCAGTCCGGACCGGTCGTTGGACTGGCGCAGGAGGAAGGGCAGAATATTGCTGAGGGCGAAACCGATCAGCCTGTCGTCGACGGGATCGGCTCGGATACGCCCGTGCAGGCCAATCGCTCCATTATTCAACGCCCGAGCGCTCAGGCTGAACTCAATCAGTCGCCGATCCGCCGGCAGCAACCCAACGTGCAGGTCGCCATGTTGCCGCGTGTCGGCAACCCAATGCCACGGATCGAACAGCAGGAGGAAGTGCCGCAATCGTCGCCCGGCGGTGCCATGCCTGCTTCGGAAATCGCCTGCCGGCAGGAATTGCAGCGCATGGGCGTCGTCTACAACGACAAGCCGCCGATTTCCGATGGCCCGGCCTGCCAGGTTCCTTACCCGGTTTCGCTGAGCGGACTTTCTGGCAATATCGCCGTCAAGCCGGCGGTGACATTGAACTGTCAGGTAACGCTTGCCTTTGCAAAATGGGTGAAGAACGAATTGGCCCCGGCGGCCCGTACGCGCTACTGGACGGGTATCGGCACGATCGTGCCACTCGGCGGTTATTCCTGCCGCCGGATGAACAATAGCCGGCAACGCTACAATCCGATGTCGGAACATGCCCATGGCAATGCCATCGACGTCGGCACCTTCGTCCTGAAAAACGGACACGTCATCGATGTCCGCAAGAAGGGGCTGTTCTCCTTCCGTGAGGGCCGGCTTCTGAAGGCGGTGCGCAGCGATAGCTGCAACTATTTCGACACTGTGCTCGGCCCCGGCAGCAACGCCGAACACTGGAACCATTTCCACTTCGATCTGAGGGATCGCAGGGGCGGGCGGCGTTACTGCAGCCTGTGATGCAGATCTTACCTTGCGGGAACTGCAAATAGTGGCAATGCGTTGGTTGGGAGGCTAGTTGTCGCAGAAGCTGTTATCTCGAGCGTGTTTGCCACTACGCCGAGCAGGTCGCCGTTACAAAATCAAGCAATCTTGATAGTTGTCCGTCTATCGATGGAGTGAACGCAATGACTGAGAAGACGTCCATCAGGTCAAAGAAAGTCGCGGAGAAGACGGCCAAGCCGAGCAACGCTGGCGCCACTCTTCTTGCAGGTGGCAATCCGCAGATCGCTAAGGGTGAGGGTGACGCCCCCGTACAGGCCTATATTGCCGCCATGCCGGACTGGAAAAGCGACGTCGGCCGCCGTCTCGATGCGCTCATCGAGCGCACCGTTCCGGGTGTGCAGAAGGCGGTCAAATGGAACTCGCCGCTCTATGGGATGGAAGGCCAAGGCTGGTTCCTCGGTATCCATTGCTTCACGAAATACATTAAAGTTGCCTTCTTCCGTGGCACGTCGCTCGCTCCCGTCCCTCCCGGCGATTCCAAGAGCAACGACACGCGCTATCTCAACATCCACGAGGGCGATCAGCTTGACGAAGCTCAGCTTGCTGCCTGGATAAAGCAAGCCAGCCAATTATCCGGCGAACGAATGTGATGGGCACTGCGGCATAAGCGTGTTGTATGCTCAAATGACAGGGGGACGATATCCATTAAGAAAGCGACGACAAGCATGGCGAAGAGTGATCCGAAGGAAGGAACGGCAGAGGACTCTCCCTCTCTTCTGATAGATGGAAGAATCAAGGAGCTGAGTGATTGGCGGGGCGAAACGCTCGCTCGGGTCCGAACTCTCATTCAGCAAGCGGACCCCGAAGTGGTCGAGGAGTGGAAGTGGAGAGGGGTCCCGGTATGGTCGCATGATGGAATCATCTGCACCGGCGAGACCTACAAGAATGTCGTGAAGATGACCTTCGCTAAGGGCGCCTCGTTGGAGGACCCATCAGGCCTTTTCAACTCCAGCATGGAAGGCAATACTAGGCGTGCCATCGATTTCCACGAGGGCGACAAGATCGATGAAGAGGCATTGAAGGCACTCATTCGCGCGGCGGTGGCACTGAATACGGCGGCGCGTGCCGCTCGTCCGGCCCGCTCTCAGAAAAAATCAAAAAGCGCTTGAGGAGCGTTGCGAGAAAAATCGCAATGGCTCACTGCGGAATCCTGTGGGCAAGAAGTTGCATTTACCTGCATTCTTGTAGTTCCCTATAACCGTGCCAGCCAAAGTGGGGGAGTTGTTTATGGAAGAAGCGCCGAGAAGGAAGAGAGGCCTGGGGAAGGCCTTGGTCGCCGCTCTCATTGCGATCGTTCTTGTCATCGGCGGGCGCTGGTATGCCTATGTTGCCTATGCCAACGATCCGTTCGATGAGGTCGGCATCGGCCTTAACTCGATGATGCCAGGCCCGATACGTGAAAAGGGCTGCGAGATGTTGAAGGCGCGCTTCGAAAACAAGACCCTGCCGCCGGCAGGCTGCGGCGTCAACGGTGCCTGGTAGTTGGTGGGCGCCTGGTAGTTGGGGATCGATCGCCGGCAAAAGAAAAGCCGGCGCAGGGCCGGCTGGAGTGGCGCACAGCAACGACAGGGGATCTTTGCTGGCTCCAGAAAAAGAATTCTATGTCGCAATGGCGCATGCAATATGAATGCTAAGGCAATCAATCTGCAAATATCATCGGCGCCGACGCTGTCGCCAAGAGGCGTTGGGCGGAGTGCGACAGTCGTTGCTCACCTAGGGAAGATATGCCCGAGGAAGGTCACGGTTTAATGACAGCCTGTTGTCTGGTTCTTTCCTTTGGGCGAACACAGTGTTTCATTTCGGCTGGGTGATAAAAGCCTCAGACACGGCTATATAGCGGGCAAACGCCGCAAAACTAACCAGAAAAGCCGGACTTCGCCTCCATCATGGCCCCGATCATTTCCATCCGTAATCTTACCAAAACCTATTCTAATGGGTTTCAGGCACTGAAGGGCGTTGATCTCGACGTCGAGAAAGGCGAGATTCTGGCGCTGCTCGGGCCGAATGGCGCGGGCAAGACGACGATGATCTCCATTGTCTGCGGAATCACCAATCCGAGCGGCGGCACGGTGACCGTCGGCGGTCACGATGTCGTCAAGGAGTTCCGCGCCACGCGCACCATGATCGGCCTTGTGCCGCAGGAGCTGACGACCGATCAGTTCGAAACCGTGTGGAACACAGTCAGCTTTTCACGCGGCCTGCACGGCAAGAAACCGAATCCCGCGCATATCGAGCAGGTGCTGCGTGACCTGTCGCTCTGGGATAAGAGAGACAATATGCTGCGTCAGCTCTCCGGAGGCATGAAGCGGCGCGTCCTGATCGCCAAGGCGCTGTCGCACGAGCCCGAGATCCTTTTCCTGGACGAGCCGACGGCGGGCGTCGATGTGACGCTGCGCAAAGATATGTGGCACGTCGTCGAGCGGCTGCGGGCTTCCGGCGTCACCATCATCCTGACGACGCATTACATCGAGGAAGCCGAGGAGATCGCCGACCGTGTCGGCGTCATCAATGGCGGCAAGCTACTGTTGGTGGAAGAGAAGAAGGCCTTGATGGCCAAGCTCGGCCGCAAACAGCTCATCCTCGATCTCTTGCAGCCACTGGATGCCGTTCCGCATCATCTCGATGGCAATGGCCTGTCGCTGGGGCCGAATGGCACGACGTTGATCTACGACTACGATGCCGAACACGAGCAGTCGAGCATTGCCGCCTTGCTGTCGCGTCTGGCGGCCGCGGGTATTCATTTCAAAGACCTGTCGACGCGGCAGAGCTCGCTCGAAGACATCTTCGTATCGCTGGTGGGAGAAGACAAATGAACTTCGAGGCGATCAAATCCATCTATGCGTTCGAGATGGCCCGCACGCGCCGCACGCTGCTGCAGAGCGTCGTCTCGCCGGTCATTTCCACCTCGCTCTATTTCATCGTCTTCGGCGCCGCGATCGGCTCGCGCATCCAACTGGTGGAGGGCGTATCCTACGGGGCTTTCATCACACCGGGCCTGATCATGCTGACGCTGCTTAGCCAGTGCATCAGCAACGGTTCCTTCGGCATCTATTTCCCGAAGTTCACCGGCACGATCTACGAGGTTCTTTCCGCACCCGTCGCCATGACGGAAATCGTTCTTGGCTACGTCGGCGCTGCTGCGACCAAGGGGATGCTGATCGGGCTGATCATCCTGCTGACGGCGAACTTCTTTGTGCACATCACCATCGAACATCCATTCATGATGATCCTGTTCTTCGTGCTGACGGCGGTGACCTTCAGCCTGTTCGGCTTCATGATCGGCATTTGGGCGGGGAATTTCGAGCAGCTCAACCTTATTCCCATGCTGGTCGTGCCGCCGCTGACCTTCCTTGGCGGCAGCTTCTATTCCATCAACATGCTGCCGCCCTTCTGGCAGGCCGTCAGTCACCTCAATCCTGTTCTTTATCTCGTCAGTGGTTTCCGTTGGAGCTTCTTTGGCATCGCCGACGTCAACCCGGTGCTGAGCCTTGCGATGATCACGTTTTTCCTCTTGATCTGCCTGGCGACCCTCGGGTGGATTTTCAAAACGGGATATCGGTTAAGGAACTGATTGATAGGCGCTTTCCCGCAAGCACATGGGTTGCAATCGCCATCTCCGCGGTTCATAGATTTGATGTCCACGTCACTGGCGAAACAAGATGGCAAGCCGCGCGCCTGGGCGACCAATGCGAGCCTTGCTGCAGGTGTTCCATGCCCACAATCCCCCAGCCCCGTTCACTATCTGATGTCCTCTCGCGCCTCGATCTGCTGACCAATTGGGAGCGTAAGCCGCGCGGAGAGATGCGTGTCGGTCTCGACCCGATCCTCGATCTCATGCAGAGGCTAGGTAACCCCCACAAAAGTTTCCGCGCCATTCATGTCGGCGGGACCAAAGGCAAGGGGTCCGTTTCTGCACTCATCGAGGCTGCCTTGCTGCATGTAGGATGGAAGGTCGGTCGTTATGGCTCGCCGCATGTCGACCGTGTGAACGAGCGGATCAGCGTTTTGGGCCGAGCGGTCGAAGACGATGCGCTGGCGAGCGCAGTGGAACAGACGCTGGATTGCTACGAGTCTGCAAAGCGGGAAGCGACGGCCGGCGAAGACGCCACATGGTTCGACGTGATCACGGCTGCCGCCTTTCTTGCATTCCGAGACGCCGGTCTGGATTGGGTGGTTGTGGAAGTCGGGCTTGGCGGCCGGCTGGACTCCACCAATATCGTCTTTGGCGAGGTCGCCGTCGTCACCAATATCGAGCTCGAGCATACGGAGATCCTCGGCAGCACACGCGAGGCGATCGCCCGCGAGAAGGTGGGTATATTGAAGCCCGGCGCGGCGCTCGCGACGACACTTCCTGTCTCCGATGCTGCGGGCCAGGTTGTGCAGCAGCGCGCAGACGAGCTTGGTTGTCCCGTATTGCGCACTGATTTTCCCGATGATGCAACGATAGAGGACCGGAATGCTGCATTGGCCGGCCTAGTTCTGGATTATTTGGGACAGCGTGGTGAATGCGTGCGCGACGGTGCTCAACCAGACATTCCAGTCAGTGCACGGCTGCTTGATCAGGCGGTCAGGGATAGCGCGCATCTGCCGGGACGAATGGAGCGGTTTGCCTTCGAACTGCCCGCAGCTCCGAACGCGGCTCCGCGAACGGTACCGATGGTGATGGATGGCGCGCATGTTCCATTCAATATCGAGGCCGTTTTGCGGGATATCAGCCGCGATAGCGAGTTCAGCGGCGGGTGTATCGCTATTGTTGCGCTGGGGTCCGACAAGGATGCCACTGGGTTCTTGACCGTGCTGTCTCGCTACGCTGCCTATGCACTGTTCACGGAAGCGGGTGGGGCCGGCCGGTTTCATCCGGCCAATGAGCTGGAGGCAGTGGCAACCTCCATGGGAATGGCGTGCGACTCCGAGCCTGATGTGCGAAAGGCGTTGGACCGCGCCGCGGCGATGGCGGCGCAGAATAACGGCTGGGTTCTCGTGACCGGGTCGCTCTATCTTGTGGGAGCGCTGCGAAGCGTCTTATTGAAAGGCGGCTGATCGAGGATGGACGTCAATATTCGATCGGCTCTTCCCGAAGATGCGGCAGCGATGGCCAATCTGCATGTCACCGTATGGCGAGAAACCTATCGGACGTTGGCATCCCCCGAGGCTTTTCGCAGGCTCGATGAGGCCCATCGGCAAGCCAGATGGGCGGCGACATTGGCCGAGCCCGGCCGTGATCAATTGGTGCTGCTTGCAGAGCAAGGCGATCGGCTGGTTGGCATCGGCGCGGTTGGTGCACCGTCGTATGTCTTCTTCGAAGGGCGCGGGGAAATACGATCTCTCTACATCGATCCCTCCCTGAAACGTCAGGGCCTCGGCCGTCGTTTGATGCGGGAACTGGCGCGGCATCTTGCCGATCTCCACTATCCCGGCGCCGCCCTGGGCGTCGTTGCCGGCAACGAACCGGCAATCGCGTTTTACTGGTCGCTGGGCGGACGGATGGCAGGACGCTATATCGATCCCGGCCCGATTTGGCGCTCGGACAACATCATCTTCGTTTGGGACGATTTGTCGTTGTTGATCTAGCTTCGAGCCGGCCCGTTCATCCCTGCGCGGCTTTCCTTAGGGGTGTCATCGTCATGGCCATTACGCCGATGATGACGCAGACCAGCCCGATGCCGGCGGTCGGGGTCAAGGGCTCGCCGAGGAAGACGGCACCGATCGCGACGCCGATCGGGACGCGCAGGTAGGCTTGCGCCGTCGTGCCGATCGAACCAAGGGTCTGGATCAGCCGGAAATAGATCGAGAAGGCAAGGGCAGTCGACAGGATCGCAAGCGCGAAGAGAGCGGCGATCGACGCCGTCGAAGGCGCAAGCGTCCATGGCTGATCCACAACGAGGCTGATCGGAATAAGGATGACGGCGCCGCAAAGAAGCGAGCCGACTGCAGGCATCATCGGATCGAGGCCCTTGAAATTGCGGCCGAACAGAGCGGCACCGCCATAGCAAATCGATGCCGCGATCACGGCAAGTTGTGCCGGCAATTGCTGGCCGAAACCGTTCAACGCGTCGACGCCGATGATGAAGCAGATGCCCGTCAATCCGACCGCGATACCAAAGAGCTTGCGTGCGGTGACGCGCTCATTGCGCAGCAGGGTCGCCGCCAGCAGGAAGGTGAAGATCGGTGTGGTGGAATTCAGTATGGTCGCCAGACCGGCATCCACCGTTCGCTCGGCCCAGGCGATCAGGGTGAAGGGAATGACGCTGTTCAAACAGGCCTGAATGAGGAAGCGCCGCCATGTGGCGGGATCGTGCGGAAGCTCTAACCCGCGCCAGAGCACGATTGCAAACAGTACGCAGCCGGCGATGAGCGTGCGCGCGGCGATCAGGGTGATCGGCGGAATCGTCGCTACGCCGATCCTGATGAAAGTATAGGAGGCGCCCCACAAGGTCGCGAGCAGGAGCAGGAGCAAAAGCTCCGTCGTCGTGTTGGTTTTGGTTGGCGACATGACGGTCGAACTTTCGAGATCTGTGATGGCATATGCATCATGCCTAGCGTTCAATGGGTGCGTGATGCTTCGGGCCTCGTCGAAGTATGCCGCGCAAGCCCTCAAAGCCCTCAATCCCGCAACCGCAGCTCGTCCGTCTGCATCTGCATAGAGCCCAGTGTTTCCAGGAAGCTCATGCCGAGCAGACTCTGGTCGAGCTTGCCCTCTTCGGCGACGGTCGCTTGGACATCGCGGCGCTGGATCGGGCCGATGGCGACGGAGCCGAGTTGGACGGGAGCAGCTCTGGCCCGGCCGTTGGCCGTGATGACCGTCATTGAATAGGTAAGGTTTTCGGGGATGATGCCGACGCGCTCGGCGTCCTTCTGTGACAATGCGATGGCGCTGGCGCCGGTATCGACGAGCATGTCGATCGGCTGGCCGTTGATCATCACTTGCGCCTCGAAATGACCGTTCATCAGCTTGTGGAGAATGACTTCCTGACCGCCTTCGCTGGTCGTGACGACGACTGCGTGTCCGGGCACAAGGCCGGCCATCAGCCGGTCACCGACCTGCTGCGCATCGCGGCGGTAAATATAGGCGGTCGCCAGCGCCATGATGATGACCAGCCAGATCAGCAGATTGCGTAGCGACTGGCTGGCCGTATGGCGGCTCGCCCAAATGCCTGCGCCCATGACTAGGGCAAGCGGCACTAGGTAGACGACGCCGGCAAAGTCGTCATTGTTCATGCCGAAGGTCGTGCCGCTGCTATTGTTGAAGACGAGAAGCGCGAGACCGATGCCAATGATGGCGAGGGCAACGTTCAGCCGGTTCATACGGGGTTGCGCTCCCGCGCCAACCGCTGGCGACGGGTTTCCCGACGCGGCTTGCGTTCGACGGTTGCGAGGCGTTCCGGCAGGACCTGCATGATCTCTCGTCGCTGATCGTCGCTGTAGTTCATCCATGCGCCGATTTCTTCGCGCGTGCGTCCGCAGCCGAAGCAAAAGCCGGTGTTCATATCGATGGAGCAGACAAGAATGCAGGGTGTTAGCATAGTGGCATATATCGATGCTTCAAACGCACATGGCAAGGGTACAGAAGGCGGCGATCTCGCAAATCTGCTGCGTCGCACCGATGGTGTCGCCGGTGTGGCCGGAAAGCCTTTCACGCACGCGGCGGGTGAGTAGAAATGTCGCGGCTGCGGCGACCAAAAGGTACAGGATGAAGGCGGGAAGCCTGAGGCCCGGCCAGAGCAGAAAAGCCGAAAGTACCAGCGCGGTGATGAGTGCCACCTGCATTGCGCCGTAGTCCGGTTTGCCGGCCGAGGCGGCAATTCCATCCGGCTTGGCGGCAGGCAGAATATACCAATGCCAGACCATGGCGCCCCGGCTGAGCGCGGCGGTGGCCGGCAGAACAGGGGCTGCGGCAAAGGGTGTAAGGCCGCGAGCGATGGCGGCAAGGGCTGCTGCGCGCAGTCCGAAAGAGAGAATCAGCGCTACCGCGCCATAAGTGCCGATCCGGCTATCCTTCATGATGGCGAGCGCCTTGTCGCGATCCTTGCCGCCGCCAAGACCATCCGCCATGTCGCTCAGGCCATCCTCATGCAGAGCGCCTGTCGTCATCGTCTGAACTGTAAGCGCCAGCAGCGCCGCCATCAGCGGATCGGCGTGGAAAGCAAGCAGGGTGCCGAAGACTATTGCTGCGGGCAGGGCAATCAGCAGGCCGGCGAGGGGAAAGGTCCGCGAGACGCGGGTAAGCTTGCCGTCATAGTTCTCAAAGAAAGACGGCGGCACGGGAATACGGCTCAAAAAAGCGACGGCGCGCGCGGTATCGCCTGTGTATTCCCGAATATTCATCCTCTCCCCGCTATTCCTGCGACAGCATCGGACGTTTTTGGAGTTGTTCGCGCCGGTGCCGAAGACTAATAGAGTCGCACGCAAAGAACCTGATTTGAGACCAAAAGACAAGGAACGGCATTCATGAGCGTTACCGGCCTGCCATTCGACGATTTCCGCACGCTGCTGCGCGACCTTCCGGGTCCGGATTCCCGGGCGCTTGTCGCTGCGCGCGAGCGTGACGCACAGCTCACCAAGCCGCCGGGTGCTCTTGGCCGTCTGGAAGAGATTGCTTTTTGGCTCGCTGCCTGGACCGGCCGTGCGCCGGCCGTCAACCGGCCGCTCGTGGCGATCTTTGCCGGCAATCATGGCGTCACCAAGCAGGGCATCACGCCGTTTCCGCCAGCCGTAACACGGCAGATGGTGGAGAATTTCGCCGCTGGCGGCGCAGCCATCAACCAGATCTGTGTGGCCTATGATCTCGGCCTGAAGGTCTTCGATCTGGCACTGGATTTCCCGACCGCCGACATTACCGAAGAGCCGGCTCTCAGCGAACGCGATTGCGCCGCGACCATGGCCTTCGGCATGGAGGCGATTGCCGGCGGCACGGATCTGCTCTGCGTCGGCGAAATGGGCATCGGCAACACGACGATCGCGGCTGCCATCCACTATGCGCTCTACGGCGGCTCGGCGGCGGAATGGGTTGGACCCGGAACGGGTTCGGAAGGCGAGATGCTGAAGCGCAAGGTCGACGCCGTCGAACGGGCTGTGGCGCTGCACCGCGACCATCTTTCCGATCCGTTGGAAGTGCTGCGCCGCCTCGGCGGCCGCGAGATCGCTGCCATGGCTGGCGCCATCCTCGCCGCCCGCATGGAGCGTATCCCCGTCATTATCGATGGCTATGTCGCAACTGCTGCTGCTTCGATCCTCAAGGCCGCCAATCCGTCGGCTCTCGACCATTGCTTGATCGGCCACGTTTCGGCCGAACCGGGGCACATCAAAGCCATCGACAAGCTCGGCAAGACGCCGCTGCTGGCGCTTGGCATGCGGCTTGGCGAAGGCACGGGTGCAGCGCTTGCCGCCGGCATCGTCAAGGCTGCCGCTGCCTGCCATTCCGGCATGGCGACCTTCGAAAGCGCCGGCGTCGCCAACAAGCACTGACGAACGAAAACGGCGGAACGCGTAATTAAGCGTTCCGCCTCCAAAATTCCGACCGACTTTCGATCTATGTCATAAAACTGTAATGATTTTTCTGGCCGAGTCGGTTGCCGGCTTGCCTTGGGAATGGCGAGACGGTATTCGCAAGGCTGCTAAATTGCGGTTTGGACATTGCAGCGGGGCAGGGATGGCCGAGTTTTCGAAATCAGCGGTAACCAAGGAAACGGGTATCCGGCATTTCTTTGCCGCTGCCGGTTATTCCTGGGGTGGCTTTCAGCGCCTGCTGCAGGAATCGGCCTTCCGGCAGGAACTGCTGTTCGCAGCCGTTGGATTGATCCTGCTCGTCGCGGTTGGCGCAACGCTTGCGGAACTCATGATTGCCGTCGTGCTGTTTCTCGGCGTTTTTGCCGTAGAGGCGATGAATACGGCAGTGGAAGAAGTCATCGACCGGATTTCACCGGAGATTTCCAACGTCGGCAAGCATGCCAAAGATCTCGGCTCCTTTGCCGTCCTCTGCATGCTGGTCGCTTCCGGCCTCTATCTTCTCTATACGATCGCCAGCCATCTGTTTTTCCGCTAGCAAATTTATGGGCTGAGCGTCACGCGAAGCTCTTCTTGCGGCGTTCGACCAAGGGCGCGTCCTCGACGGCTGGCAGGCTTTGCAGCACTCGTTTGGCTGGCAGAATGGCGATGACCTCCGTGCCTTCGCGCAGCTTGGACTTCAGCATGAACTGGCCGTCATGTTTGGCGAGGATCGCCTGAACGATCGGCAAGCCGAGGCCGGTGCCTTGTTCGGCGCTTTTGATGGCGATCGAGCCCTGGCCGAAAGCGGAAAGAACCACCGGTATCTCTTCTTCGGGAATGCCCGGACCGTTGTCCCTGATCGCCACATATTGACCGCCGCCGGCAGTCCAACCGACTTTGACGCTGATCTCTCCGCCTTGCGGGGTGAATTTTACCGCATTCGAGAGAAGATTGAGGATCACCTGGCGCATGGATTTCTCATCCGCCCAGACCGAGGGAAGTTGCGGCTCGAACTGCGACGCGATGGAGATGTTCTTGCCACGCGCGCGCAACTGCACCATGCCGATGCAATCCTCCGCCACATCCAGCAGCGAAATTGCTTCCTCGTTCAGCTCATATTTGCCGGCCTCGATGCGGGAGAGGTCGAGGATCTCATTGATCAGGTTGAGAAGGTGCTGCCCGGAGCGATGGATGTCAGTGGTGTATTCGCGATAGGTGGCGTTGTTCAGCGGTCCCATCACCTCCGCCGACATGACTTCGGAGAAGCCGAGGATGGCGTTGAGCGGTGTTCTGAGTTCATGCGACATCGAGGCCAGGAAGCGCGATTTAGCGAGGTTTGCCTCTTCTGCGCGCCGACGTGCTTCATCCGACATGGATTTCGCGACTTCCAGCTCGGCAATCAGATCGTCCTTTTCCGACTGGAAGGAGAGGATCTTGAGGTTCGACTGAAACATGCGGTTGGTAATGAAGGTGAAGAAGATGACGGCGACGGCGACGGCGGCGGTGAGGGCAACATCGATCGGATTGCGCGTCAGCACCGCTCTGACGGCAAGCACCACGATGGCCGGCCCGAAGGAGAAGGGCACGGCGCGCGGCAGCATGAAATTCGCCATCGCCGTGACGCAGATCCCCACCAGCAGCGTCGCGCCTTTATAGAGCGCAAAACCGTCGCCGCCGCAGGTCGGGCAGGTCTGCATGGCGAAGTATGCCCAGCAAAAGCCGATGAGGAGTTGGCCGAGCAATAGCAATTGGCGCCATTTTCTGGCACTCTCGGCGGTCATTTCGCGTTTTTTTGCGCGCCGGCCGAGCAGCATGTTGACGGCATGTGCCGAGAGGGTCGGGATGGCCCAGATAAAGATATGCGCGTCGCCTGCGAGATAGACGCCGATCGCGGCGACGAGGACGACGAAGATCGGCATGACCGAGGCACCCTGCAGGAGGGTGTCGACATGCATCATCATGACTTCTCGGTCGAAGCTGCTGCTGTGGCCGGATTGCAGGCGCTCGCGCGTCTGCCGCACCGCTTTCGATACAGCCCGGTTACGGTGACTGCGCGATCGGTCGACGATGATTTTATCTGTCGATGTGCTGACGCCGGTGCTCATAGCTACGTTGAAGTTTGGCCTGCCAAGGGTTACAGACTAGCGGCCAAACCTTAAGAAGATGCTGCTCAGAAATGATTTGTTTGCCATCTTTGCCAAGGGTTTGTTCTTTAAGGAGGCAAAAGCGTGACGCGGTCTGGCCGGCTTTTTCGTGACGGCGTGACCACATTCGCGTTGCTGGCACTGCTCGGTTTGCTGGCGTTGAAGATGAACAATCGCCCGGAACTCATTCAAACTGGAAGTTTTTATGTCGTTGATGGCGATACGCTCGCCCGCGATGGTGATCGTTTTCGTCTGCTCGGTATCGATGCGCCGGAATATCGGCAGCAATGTCAGCGCGCCGACGTGAATTGGGCCTGCGGTGAAGAGGCTCGCAAGGCGCTTGATAAATTAATGAAGACGGGCGCGGCAGAATGTCGGGGAAGCGAACATGATCGGTACGGCCGGCCGCTGGTGACCTGTAAAGCCGGCGACGTCGACATCAATGGCGCGATGGTGCGCAGCGGCATGGCGGTTTCGTACGGCGGTTATGCTGCCGAGGAAGCTGAGGCGCGGCAGGCGAAGGCGGGGCTGTGGGCCGGCGATTTCGAGCGGCCGCGCGACTATCGGCGCGAGGAGCGGATGGCGGGCGGCGGTGATCCGCTGGCCGGGTTGGGCGACTATTTTCGACGATTTATTGGATGGGATCGCTGATGGCGCGGCAGGAAGAGTTGCAGGCGCTGGACAAGGCCATCGCCGCTTGCCGCGTCTGCCGGGACACGCCACTGCGCGGGGAGGCCGACCGATTGCCGCATGAGCCGAGGCCGGTTGCCGTATTGTCGGCGACCGCGCGTATTCTGATTGCCGGGCAGGCACCGGGGCTGCGGGTGCATGAGAGCGGCTTGCCATTTAATGACGCTTCCGGCGACCGGCTGCGGCAATGGTTGGGCGTCGATCGCGATAGTTTCTACAATCCTGATCATTTCGCCATTGTGCCGATGGGGTTCTGCTTTCCCGGCTACGACGATGCAGGCAGCGATTTGCCGCCGCGCAAGGAATGCGCGCCGCTCTGGCGTCAAAAGACTATCGACGCGATGCCGCAAATCGAGCTCGTCCTTACGATCGGCCAATATGCCCAGGCATGGCATCTCGGCCCGGCGCGAATGGCGTCGATGACGGAAACCGTTTCGGAGTGGCGGCGTTATCTCCTCACCAACCAATCGCCGGCCGTTTTGCCATTGCCGCATCCGAGTTGGCGCAACAGCGGCTGGCTAAAACGCAATCCTTGGTTCGAAGCGGAGCTGCTGCCCGTTTTGCGAGAACGTGTGAAAATCCTTGTTTTGTGAAACAAGTTTCTTTTCCTCTGGCAAAAATGCGCTATAGAGAGAATATAATTCGAAAGGGCACTCGAAATGGACCGTCTTGACCGCAAAATCCTGCGCCTGCTGCAGGAGGATTCCACTCTGGCCGTGGCCGATCTCGCCAAAAAGGTCGGACTGTCGACGACACCATGCTGGCGCCGTATCCAGAAGATGGAAGAGGATGGCGTCATCCGCCGTCGCGTCGCTCTGCTGGACCCCGAAAAGGTCAACACCAAGGTCACCGTTTTCGTCTCGATCCGCACCAACAGTCACTCGATCGAGTGGCTGAAGCGCTTTTCCGAAGTGATCGCCGACTTCCCGGAAGTGGTGGAATTCTATCGCATGAGCGGCGATGTCGATTATCTGCTGCGCGTCGTCGTGCCGGATATTGCCGCCTATGACGCGTTCTACAAGCGCATGATCGCCAAGATCGAAATTCGCGACGTATCCTCGGCATTCGCCATGGAACAGATCAAGTATTCGACGGAACTGCCGCTGGATTACATGCTCCTGGAGAACGCGAAGTCGAGCGACGATTAAGTTCGGCTGGTAGCATAGCGCGGAAGCGATATTTCCCGGTTGGTATCATCGCTTCCGACGCCAAGTCGTTTCACTTCTTATCCAAGCGTGCCAGCAGCGACGACGTGTCCCAGCGGTTGCCGCCCATGGCCTGGACGTCGCCGTAGAACTGATCGACCAGGGCGGTCAGCGGCAGTTTGGCCTTGTTGCGGCGCGCTTCCGCCAGCACAATGTCGAGGTCCTTGCGCATCCAGTCGACGGCAAAGCCGAAGTCGTATTTGCCGACATTCATCGTCTTGTGACGGTTTTCCATCTGCCAGGAACCGGCCGCGCCCTTGGAGATGACCTCCACCACCTTTTCGATATCCAGGCCCGCCTGCTTGCCGAAATGGATGCCTTCGGCGAGGCCCTGAACGATGCCGGCGATGCAGATCTGGTTGATCATCTTGGTGAGCTGGCCTGCGCCGACGGCACCCATGAGGCCGACCATGCGGGCATAGGCGTCAATCACGGGCTTTGCTCTTTCGAAGACCGCCTCATCGCCACCGCACATGACGGTCAGCACGCCGTTTTCCGCGCCGGCCTGACCGCCGGAGACGGGGGCGTCGATGAAGTCCACGCCTTTTTCCTTGGCTGCGGCATAGAGTTCGCGGGCGACTTCGGCGCTTGCCGTCGTATTGTCGATCAGGACGGCGCCCGCCTTCATACCGGAGAGAACGCCATCCTTGCCGATCGTTACCGAACGCAGGTCCTCGTCATTGCCGACGCAGGTGAATACGAAATCCGCGCCTTCGGCCGCAGCAGCAGGTGTCGAGGCAAACTTGCCGTCGAATTGTTTGGCCCAGGCCTCCGCCTTGGCGACGGTACGGTTATAGACGGTGACGTCATGACCGCCCTTGACCTTCAGATGCCCCGCCATGGGATAGCCCATGACGCCCATGCCGATAAAAGCGACCTTTGCCATTCGCGAAGACTCCTTCCAAAAATTTTGCCTGAAGGCTTAGCGGAAAGGCGAAGGGGGCGAAAGGCCGATTTGTCACCGACATGGCTCGCGGCCGAAACGTGATGGAGTGGGCAGCGCCGGGAAAAATATTCCGCCAAGCCGACCACAAATGAAAATCCATATTGTCGATATAATCGGTAGTCTATGCCAATATTCCGATACAGGCCTCCGCAGGTGGGCTCCCGATCAAACGCGTCCAGGAGACACGACATATCATGACCGCAACCGCCAAACCCATCGACTTCCTGTGGTTCATTCCGACCTCGGGCGACGGCACCTATCTCGGCTCGAACGATCTCAATCGTGGGCCGGAAATTGGCTATTTGACGCAGATCGCCCAGGCGGTCGATCGGCTCGGCTTTTCCGGCGTGTTGCTGCCGACCGGCGTCTCCTGCGAGGAGTCCTTCGTCACCGCGGCGGCCCTGTCTGCGCACACACAGAAGCTGAAGTTCCTGGTCGCCATCCGTCCGGGCACGGCGTCGCCGGCCTATTATGCTCGTCTCGCCTCGACGCTCGATCGCGTTTCCAACGGTCGCGTGCTGCTCAACATCGTGGTTGGCGGCAGCCCCGCCGAATTGGCCGGTGACGGTATCCATCTCGAGCATGATGAGCGCTATGCCCATGCCGACGAGTTCTTTACCGTGTGGGAAGAGCTGCTGGAGAAGGGTAGCTCGACGTTCGATGGCAAGTATATCAAGGCGACCAACGCAAGGCTGGGATTGCCGCCGGTACAGGCGCCGCGTCCGCCACTTTATTTCGGCGGCTCCTCGGATGCCGGCATCGAATTTTCGGTCGGCCGCGTCGACAAATATCTGACTTGGGGCGAGCCGCCGGCGCAAGTGGCCGAGAAAGTGAAGAAGGTACGCGCCGCCGCCGCCCGTAAGGGTCGTGAAGTCAGCTTCGGTATCCGCCTGCACTTCATTGTCCGCGAGACGGACGAGGAGGCGTGGGCGGCCGCCGACCGACTGATCTCCAAGCTCGACGATGAGACGATCCGGGAAGCGCAGGAGCAATTCGTCAATCAATCCGACTCCGTTGGTCAGAGGCGCATGGCGGCTCTTCATAGCGGCCGCCGCGACAAGCTGGAGGTTTCGCCAAACCTTTGGGCGGGCGTCGGCCTCGTGCGCGCCGGTGCCGGCACGGCCCTGGTCGGGTCGCCGAAGACCGTGGCGGCAAGGCTGCGCGAGTATCAGGATATCGGCATCGAAACCGTGATCGGCTCCGGCTATCCGCATCTGGAAGAGGCCTATCGCGTCGCTGAACTGCTGTTTCCGGAGCTTGGGTTATCCCGCGAGGAACAGCGAGCCGGCTTCCGCAATGAATTCGGGGCGAAGCATATTTTTGCCGGCGGCAGCCATGGCGGCAATCTGAAGGTCGTTTCCGGCTCGTAACGCGACCAAGCAATCGGCACGGTGATCCGGCGCTGGCCGAGGTGAAGGCCAGTTGCCGGCGACGATCCTGGGGGATGCGCGAGCAGGCTAGTTCGGCCTGCTTTCATCACCCTCGACATAGAGTCGAAGGTTGTCAAAGCCGATTTCCGTACCCATCAGCCGCGAGCCATTGTCGCCGTAGCCATCGAGAAAAACCACCTGCTCGGTGAACAGCATTATCGTGCTGCCGGGCGCCGGAGCGAAGGTAACAGTGGCCAGCGACACCGAGATGCGCTTGTCGTCGAGCATCATGTCAAAGACGTAGATAATGCGTTCGTTCGGTACGATATCGATGTAGCGGCCCTGATAGGCGTGTATCACGCCGTCCGTCGAAGCCACGCGGTTGCTTTCATTGCCGCCGGGACGGAAGTCGAGCTGGAATTCCAGTGGTGTCCAATCCCCATGGCAAGCGAACCACTGGCGCTTGTTCTCAGCCACCGCCCATGCGCCGAAGACGCGTGACAGCGGCGCCTTGAAGTGGCGCTCTATGGTCAGTGTCGTATGTTCCGTCGTTCTCCCGGTCATTTCACCGCTGTCTCCTCGGAATTGTCGGCTAGGAATTGGTCGAGCCGGTCGAAGGTCCTGTTCCATCCCGCTTTGCGCTCGGCGATCCAGCGCTCGACCGAATCCAACGCCTCCTTCCGGAGTTGGTAGGTCCGCACCCGGCCGATCTTTTCCGAATGCACCAGACCGCTCGTCTCCAATACGTGCAGATGTTTCATCACGGTCGGCAGTGCCATGGCGAACGGCTGGGCTAATTCCATTACCGAGGCGGGACCGCGGCCGAGACGGTCGATCATGCCGCGCCGGCTTTGATCCGATAGGGCCTGGAACATGCGATCGAGCGCAAGAGGATCGTCAAGCATGCGGCTGTTCCGGACGGAAACGGGCGGGCAGCTTTTGGCTATAGGGATAGAAATGGAAGTAGGGTATCGCCTCTTCGAGCACGCGCGCGAAAGACGGACGATCGAGTAGGCGTTGGTAATATTGCTGCAGCCGGACCTGCTGGTCGTCGAAGGGGACGAGTGTTTCGGCGTAGAACAATGCCGGGGCCGCGGCGCAATCCGCCATTGTCAACGCGTCACCCGCGATCCAACGTTTTTCGCCCAGTTGCTGCTCGATCATACCGTAGGCGGTGCGCAACAACGCCTGCGCCTGCGCGACGGCTCTGGGATCCCGCTCCTCTTCCGGACGACGAATATCGGCGACGATCGCCTGCATTGGTTCCTGCACATAGAGATCGAAGAAACGATCCCAGAGGCGGACGCAGAGCGCATCCGTCGGATCGAGCGGCAATAGTGGCGTCGGGCCGGGATAGTGTCGGTCGAGATATTCGATGATGATACTGGTTTCAGGAATGGTGCTGTCGAGCGCCTCGTCGCGCAGCACAGGGAATTTGCCGATCGGCCAGAGGCGCAGCAGCGATGCGCGCGACTCCTCGTTGGCGAGATCGATGATCTGGCTCTCGAAGGGCGTACCGTTCTCATAAAGCGCGATCAAGACCTTATGGCAGAAGGAGGCGAGGGGATGCTGATAGAGGATGAGAGACATGCAACGACCTTTCCTGCATCGGGGCTTATGCTGAAACTTACCTAAATGGCTAAGTAACAGATCGCGCGATCGAGTGCAATGAATAGTTATCCAATTGGATAACTATTCGGGCCGGTTTCAATAAGTCAGATCACGCCGCAACGAGACGCGCAATCACCAGATGGCCCGGCGTCGGGTGGCCGTCTTCCATGCGGACATTGATGTCGGTGATTTCGATCAGTTCGAAGCCGGTCGCGGTTAGCCGTTCGCGCACGTAGCTTTCCGCATGGGCAAAGCGCTGATGCGGACCGACCATGTAAGGGCGGCCTGCCATTGCGCTCTCGGGCAGGGTTTCCGATGAAAAGATGAAGAGGCCGCCCTGTGTCATGTTTTCGGCGGCGCCGAAGAACAGAGGCTCCAACGCGCCGAGATAGGGCAGCACATCGGTGGCGGTGATCAGATCGAACGCCTCCTCGTCATTGTCGTCGAGGAAATCCTCGACTTCGGCGACGATTAGCGTCTCATAGAGATCCTTCTCATGGGCGACTTCGACCATGTTTTCGGAAATATCGATGCCGGTGATGTCCTCGACGATGTCGCGTAGCGTGCCGCCGGTCAGGCCGGTGCCGCAGCCGAGATCGAGCATGCGCTTGAAGGGGCCGAGGCCGAGTGCCTGCAGCCGCTGCCGCACGAGAACGGGAACATGGTAGCCAAGCTGCTCGACAAGCACGTCCTCAAAGACTTCAGCATGCTGATCGAAGAGGGTTTCGACATAAGCATCCGGCGCTTTCACCGGCGTTTCGCCGCGGCCCATCGAGGCGATGCGCACGGCTGCGCCGCCGTGGTCCTCGGGATCGATCGCCAGCACATCCTCATAGGCCTTGACCGCAGCGTCGATATCGCCGGCTTTTTCGAGCGCAAGGGCGCGGTTGTAGGCTTCCGCCAGCGCATCTTCGTCGATCTTTTTCTTTGCCATGAGTGTTCGGTCCTTCATTCGTTAGGGAGGCATTAAGGTGCTTGAAAGGCTTTTGCAATGGCCGCGTTGAAGGAGCAAAATATTCGTTCGCAGCAGGGTCGGGCCATAAGGCCGTTGCGCGAAAGAAGAAAAAAGGAGGAAAAAACCATGGCCACCGAGCTCACCACGCCCCATCTCATGGACAGTGCCACGGATCGGAAATCGCCGCCCATGCCGACGACGACGGGAGAGATCACCAACACGTTGACCCATTATTACCGTGGCGAGCTTGGGCGGATGACGAGTTGGCGCGACCGCATCGACCGGACCTCGAATTGGGCAATTACCGTCGTCGCGGCTTTGCTTTCCGTATCGCTCTCATCGCCGACGTCGCATCATGGCGTGCTGTTGTTCGGCATCATGCTGATCACATTGCTGCTGATGATCGAGGCGCGGCGCTATCGCTTCTTCGATGTCTACCGGGCGCGGATACGGCAACTGGAGCGGAGCTATTTTGCGCAGATCCTGGCGCCCGAAGCCGAGCTCAATCCCGATTGGGCACTGTCGATTGCCAAAAGCCTGCGTGCACCACGGTTTCTGCTCAGCTATTTCGAAGCAATGCAGCGGCGCCTGCGGCGGAATTATTGCTGGATGTATGCGATTCTGCTGTTGGCGTGGGTATTGAAGATTTCGACGCCCAAGCTACAGGCGGAAGGTGTGCCGCAAGATTTTGTGCATTCGTGGAGCTATATTGCCGACAACGCCGCGCTTGGACCGATCCCCGGTTGGCCGGTGATCGCAATCGTCGCTGTGTTCTACGCCGTCATTCTCTATGGCACATTACGCCGCGGGCCGGATGACGGCGATTTCACCCATGGCGAAGCACATGTCTGATCGTTGGCAAAGCCCAGACTAATGCAGGATGAACTCTCCCTTCACCGCCCGCCACTCGGTCGCCGAGATCAGCCGGCGGTGAACGTAGCGCACCGAATGTAACGGCCCGTCGAGCTTCTCCTGCCAGAATTTCAGGAAGCCGCGCATTTCCGGGAAATTCGGAGCGAGATCATAGTCCTGCCAGATGTAGGTCTGTAGAAATTGCGGATGATCGGGCAGGCGATAGAGGATCTGCGCCGTGGTCAGCCCATAGCCTTGCAACTGCTTTTGCATGTCGTTGTGCATGAGGTCTCTCTTTCTGTTCCCACTGTTCTTCGTGACTCGGAGGTCACAGGAAAATGGAAACACCTCATGGTAAACCCAAGCTTTACAAAAGTGTTGCAAAAAAGAAATTTTGTCACGAAGATCAATATGATAGCAGCCTTATCAGGTGAGTGCTGCCAAGCGCAGACGGCGAAAGGGTGACGCCGTCCGGGTGAGGATCAACGTCTTAGATGGCGCGTCAGATAGGCTTCTATGTGCGCCCAACCGTTGCGCATCAGCTCGACGATGGAAAGATAGAAGATCGCCGCCCAGAGATAGGTCTGGTAGTCGTAGGTTTGTGAGAAGGCATAGCGTGTCTCGCCCATCAGATCGTAGACGGTGATGATCGAGACGGTCGCGGAGCTCTTGATCAGGAGGATGATCTCGTTGCCGTAAGGGCGCAACGCCACGATCAACGCCTGCGGCAAGATGATCTTGTAGAAGGTGACGAGCTTGTGAAGGCCGAGCGACGCCGCAGCCTCGCTTTGGCCGTGATGGACGCTCTGGATGGCGCCACGGACAATTTCGGTCTGATAGGCCGCCGTGTTCAGCGTCATGGCAAACAGACCGCAATTGAAGGGATCGCGGAAGAACCACCAGAGACCGATGCTGTCAATGAAGCCGCGCGCCTGCGGAAAGCCGTAATAGACCATGAAGATCTGCGCCAGCAGCGGCGTGCCGCGGAAGAGATAGACATAGCAATAGGTCAGGCCTTTGAGAATCCTGTTCTTCGACATTCTCGCGAAGGCGAGCGGAATGGAGAGGATCGCACCGAGGATGAAGGAAAGGCCGACGAGCTTCACTGTAATCCAGAGGCCGTGAAGAAAGCGCGGACCGAACTTGAAGAATTTCGCGTTGTCCCAATTGGTGATCATCATCGTGATGAGCGCGATGCCGAGCAGTGCCCAGAGCGCCAGGAAGAAATAACCGGCGAGGCGGGCCTTGGAGAGGCGCTTCATCGTCTCCGGTGGCGCCGGGCGCGCCGGGATCAAGACTTCAGCATAGCTCATCGGCGAAACTCCGCGCGTTTGGCCCAGCGATCGAGATAAAGCAACCCGGCCGAAGAGATGATGGCGAGCACCAGATAAAGGCCGCAGGCAACCAGGTAGAAGAAGAACGGTTCCTTGGTCGCGCGTACGGCAAGGCCCGTCTGGCGGATGATGTCAGCGAGTCCGATGACGGAAACGTAGGATGTGTCCTTCAGCAGGTTCATCCAGAGGTTTCCAAGATTGGGAAGCGAGATGCGGATCAATTGCGGCAGGATGATAAGACGCATCGTGCGGGCGCGGTGAAAGCCGAGAGCATCGCCCGCTTCATACTGTCCCTTGGGAATCGCTCTAAAGGCTGACAGCAGAACTTCCGAACAATAGGCGGAAAAGACGATCGAAAGCGCGACCATGCCGGCGACGAAGGCATTGATTTCGACCTGCCCGGTGTAGCCGACGTAGGCGAGTGCCGTTTGCAGCAGAATCTGGATGCCGTAATAGATGATGAAGAGCGTCAGAAGCTCCGGCAGGCCGCGGAAGATGGTGGTGAATACGCCGGCAGCGAGCCGCAGGGACTTTTCTTCGGATTGCTGCGCGAGCGCCACCAGGAAGCCGACGATCAAGCCGAGCGGCAATGTCAGGACGGCCACCGTTATCGTGATTTTGAGGCCGCCCGCGATCTCGTCGCCCCAGCCGGTGTCTCCGCAGGCGATAACAGTGTTCTGGCCGAACAGGGTGAATAGCCCCACGGGGCCGCACAGTGGATCGAAGGCGTCACTCATCCAGGTCCACAAGGAACCAAACGCGGAAAACAATCCGCCCATACCGTATTTCCCCTCGCAGCTTTTGCCGCGTCTCTCTTATAATTCTATTAGTTGTCAAACAAAAACGGCGGAAGAGCAAGCTTCCGCCGTCGTCTTTTCCCAAGGAATCGACGGCGATCACTCGCCGTAGACGTCGAAGTCGAAATACTTGTCCTGGATCTTCTTGTAGGTGCCGTCAGCGCGGATCGCAGCGATCGCAGCGTTGAGCTTGTCCTTCAGCGCGGTGTCGCCCTTGCGGAGGCCGATGCCGGCGCCAACGCCGTTGATTTGCGGATCGGTCTTCAGCGTGCCGAGCATCTTGCAGCAATTGCCGGAGTCGGACTTAACCCATTCGGAAAGAACCACGACGTCGTCGATGACAGCGTCGATACGGCCGTTGGCGAGGTCGAGCTTGTATTCGTCCGGCGACGGATAGAGCTTCAGCTCGGCATCCTTCAGATGTGCGGTGGCGTAGTTTGCGTGCGTGGTCGAGGACTGCGCGCCGATGGTCTTGCCCTTCAGGGCCTCATCGGTTGCGGCGGTCACGGTCGAATCCTTCGGCACGGCGATCGCCGGTGGGGTGTTGTAGTATTTGTTGGTGAAGTCGATCGTCTTTTCACGCTCCGGCGTGATCGACATGGACGATACGATGGCGTCGAACTTCTTGGCCTGCAGGGCCGGGATGATGCCGTCGAAATCCTGGTTCACGAAGGTACATTTGACCTTCATCTGATCGCAAAGCGCATTGGCTATATCGATGTCGAAGCCGACGAATTTGCCGGCTGAGTCGAGGGATTCGAACGGCGGATAGGTGGCATCGGTGCCGATAACGATCGAATCGCCGTCAGCGAGTGCTGCCCCGGCGAAAAGCGACATCGCGGCAAGCGACGCAGCGGCGAAAAGACGAGTGGAGATGCGCATTTTGATCCTCTCTGTTGACGACCGGCGGCTATTTTTCTTCATTGGCGACCGGCCAGAATGGAGCGGGTGCGTGGCCCGCCTGCTGCGGATATTCGTACTTTTTTTTCACAAATTGCAACTGGAATTACAAAGCCGCATTGCGTCGCACACACGATCTCCAAAGCGCTTGCGTGATCCCGCAAAGCTGAACGGAAGCCTTCCGGCGCGTTCAGGCGGGGTTAATTTTGCGTGCCTAATTGTTCGGAACATATCACTGCCTGCCGCGATTCAGCCCTATGGGCACCGAAAATTGGCCGGGATCATCGGGCATCAGCTCCATGGGCTGGGATCCGCACCTCGGCGGATAATGATAATAAAAGGAGACCCCAACTATGGGAAAGCGATCCAGACTATTTGCCAGTGCAGCATTTCCGCTGCTGTCCTTAACACTGGCATTTGAGCCCGCCGCCGCCACAGCGCTGCGCGAACAGCCCATCGCACCGTTGAGCAATGATGCCGCCAAATCGGCGGCCATCGACGGCAATGCAAGTTTCGAAGTTGCCCAGGAGCAGCCGGCTCCGGACGGACAATCCGAGGAAGAACTGCGCAAGCACAAGAAGCCAGGTGCTGCCGAGCAGGGAGAACCGCAAGGCCAGAAGCCGGCACAGCAGGGCGGGGCAGAGCCGCAACACAAGATGAAAGAAGCGCAGCCCGAAGCTCAGCCTGAACAGGCGAAGCCGGGCAAGCAGCAGCAACAGGAAACGCAGCAGCCCAAGGCGGCCGCACCGGAAACCCAGCAGGCTCAGCCGGAGCAAAAGAAGCCTAAGCAGAATGCGGAGCAACAGCCAGCGGTGCAGCCGGAGGCAACGCCGCAGACGAAGGCCGCTCAGCAACAGGCTGCCCCTGAAGCGCAACCGCAAGCCCAGCCCGAACTGAAGAAGCATCAGAAGTCGCAGGGGCAGGCGGCTGAACCGGCACAGCAGCCGGCGGAAAAGCAGGCGGCACCCGCTCAGCAGCCGGCAGAAAAGCCGGCGGTGCCTGCTCAGCAACCAGCGGAAAAGCAGGCCGCGCCCGCACAGCAACCGGCCCCGGCCACGCAACAGTCTCAGAGCCAACAGGCTCAGCCGGAGACACAAGGCCAGCCCGAGCCAAAGAAGCATCAGAAGAAGCAAGATCAATCGGCAGCGCCGGCACAGCAACCGGCCGAACAGCAGGCAACGCCAGCCCCGAAGCAGGCTCCTTCCACTGAGCAGCAGGCAGCGCCAGCCCTGAAACAAGCTCCTTCCGCAGCGCAGGCCCAGCCGAATACCCAGGCTCAGCCGGGAACGCAGGTCGAGCCCGGCACGCAGCAGGGACAGAAGCCGGGCCACAAGCTGCCGCTGAATGAGCAGCAGACCGGACAGCAGCCTGCTGCCGCTCCCGAACAGCAGCCGGTTCAGAAAAGCCAGGGACTGCAGGCTCAGCCGCAGAATCAGGCCGCTCCGCAGACTGGCAAACAAGCGCAGCCGAACGTCGAAACCGGTGCTCCCGCCCAGGGTAACGCCGCGCAGGCACCGGCCAATGGTGCCGTACAGCAGGGCGCCCAGACAGCAGCTCCCGCCGCCGCACCGGTCTCGCCTCAGGAACTCGAGCGCCGAAAGAAGATCGCGGAAAATCCTGCGGCCACCAACGAAACCGTCATTCTGCCGGTGCAGAACGGCGCTGCCGTGCTGGATAGCGATAAGGACACGGCACGGCGCGGCCTTCGTCAGGGTGGCCAAGCCGCCGGCGGTCAGGCGGGTCAGGCGCCGGTTCAAGGTCAGGCCCAGCCTCAGACGCAACAAGGGCAGAACGCCCCGGTGCAACCGCAGCCGGCCTATGCCAAGCCACCGACCTCCGATGCCGAAGCGCAACGCGCGCTCGGCGGACAGCAGCAACAGCCTGTGAGGATCGAAGCCATTACCAGCGAGCAGGGCCGACGGCTTGATCGCCGGCCGGATTTCGCGGCGCCGGAAGGTGTCGCCGTTCAGCCGAATGGCACTCAGGACAATCGCGTCATCCTGAATATCGACAACAACTTTGTGGTCCGTCACGATGACAGCGAGCGCTTCGTTCGCGACGGCGAACGTCCGACCTATGAGCAGCTTCCGCGCGACCGTTATCGCGAAACGATCGACCGGCCGGATGGCGATCGCATTATCACGGTGCGCAATCGCTATGGCGACGTCATTCAGCGCTCGCGCATCGACGCGCGCGGCCGCGAATATGTGCTGTTCTATTCGCCGGAACTGGAGGATCAGCCGGACCAGGACGACTACTTCCGCGATCCCGGTGACGAATTGCCGCCGATGCGCCTGCGCATTCCGGTGAACCAGTACATCATCGATACTGGCACGGACCGCCAGGCGGACTATTACGGCTTCTTGCGCGAACCGCCGGTCGAGCCGGTCGAGCGGGTCTATTCGCTGAACGAAGTGCGTTATTCCGCCCGCATCCGCGACAAGGTGCGCCGTATCGACCTCGATACGATCACCTTTGCGACGGGTAGTGCGGAAATCCCGATGTCGCAGGCAAGTTCGCTGCGCGGCGTTGCCGACGCCATGGGCAAGATCGTCAAGAAGGACCCAACCGAGACCTTCCTGATCGAAGGTCATACGGATGCCGTCGGCACTGCGCAAAGCAACCTGGTTCTTTCCGACCAGCGTGCCGAATCCGTCGCCAACGTCCTCAGCGATGTCTACGGCATTCCGCCGGAAAACCTGGTGACCCAGGGTTACGGCGAGCAATATCTCAAGGTGAATACGCAGGGGCCCGAGCAGGAAAACCGTCGCGTTACCATCCGCCGTGTTACGGCGCTGGTACGTCCGGTCGCTTCAACTCAGTAAGCTTTTCCTGTCTCAAACGCGTGAGGCCGTCGGATCTTTGTCCGGCGGCCTTTTCATTTTGCCGGTTCGCTGAGGCCAACCGTCGCGGCGATGAAATCGGCGATCGCAAGCGTATCGTCGAGATCGAAAACGGTCAGCGCGCCAGTGTCTTCCACTGGATGATCAGCGGCTATGGCGACGATATGCGGATCCTGCGGCGCCAAGGGCGCTCGGTTGGCGGCCTCCAGGCGACGGGCTTCGATCTTGGGGATCGGCTCGCGCTTGTAGCCTTCGATCAGGACGAGGTCGCAAGGGGCGAGCCGCGCCAGGATTTCCTCGAAGCTTGGTTCCGGCTCGCCGCGCAGTTCGTGCATGATGGCGTAGCGCGTGCCGGAGACGATGGTGACTTCATGCGCTCCGGCTTCGCGATGACGAAAGCTGTCGGCGCCGACCTTGTCGATGTCGAAGTCGTGGTGAGCATGTTTGATCGTCGAAATCTTGTAGCCGCGGCGGGTGAACTCGGTGACAAGCCGCACCGCAAGGCCGGTCTTGCCGGAGTTCTTCCAGCCGGCGATGCCGAAGATTTTGGGTCGCATCGTTGTCATGGTGTCTGCTCCAATGCCGCGAGCCATGTTTCTGCGGCGATCAGGTCATCGGGCGTGTTGACGTTGAAGAATGGATCGAGGGGACCGATCGGCGTTTGGATCATAGCAAAGTCGACCTTTCGGACAATATGGCGGGCGAGAAAATCCCTGACGCGCCGCTTATCATCACCAAGAATCCAGGTTTCGAGATCGTCGGCAATCGAGACGGGCCATAGGCCGAACACGGGATGATCGCGGCCCGACGACGCAGCTATCGCGATTTCGTCTCGGCCTTCAATCGTTTTGGCCAGCCGCGCGACGAGATCGCTCGGAAAGAATGGGCTGTCGATCGGCACGGTGGCGATATGCGAAGCCTGCGGGTGCTTTTTCGCCGCATCACGCATGGCGGTGAGCACGCCGGCAAGCGGGCCGAGCTTGCCGGGGAGGGTATCGGGAAGAAGCGGCAGCCCTACCGTATCCGACCAATCGGCATCAGCATTGAGCACGATCGATTTTCTCTGCTGCTGTCCAATGCGAGTCGCTATGCGCGCCAGAAGGCTTTCGCCGCCGAGAAGGACAAGCGCCTTATTCGCGCCCATGCGGCTGGAGCGGCCGCCGGCGAGCAGATAGGGCGGGATATCGGCGGGATTTGTGATGAAGCCGGGCATGCTGGCGACCTCAGGCGGGCACACGCGGCTCGGATTCCTGGGCGACACGCTCGGCCGCTTGCCGTTTGCTCTCCCGATAGAATGTATAGAGACCCGAGGCGATGACAATGGCGGAGCCGATCATGGTCCAGGCATCCGGCGTCTCGCCGAAGAACAGCAAGCCGAGCAATGCGGACCAAATGAGGCTTAGATAACGGAACGGTGCGACGAAGGAGATCTCGGCCGTGCGCATCGCCTGGATCACCGATTGATAGCCGACGAGCACCAGGATCGACGCGAGCAGGATGTGCGAGAACGGCGTGAAGCTGATTGGCTGCCAGCCGCCGAGCGGGGTGATCGACAAAGCGCCGAAGATGGAGATCGAAATCGCGGTTATGACCGTCACCATCAGCGACGGCACATCCTTGCTGACGCAACGCGTCGCCAGATCGCGGGCGGCGGTGGCGAACATGCTGGCGACAACGAGCAGGGCAGCCGTCGTGAAGCCATCGGGGCCGGGGCGAATGATGATGAGCACGCCGACAAAGCCGACGGTGATCGCCGTCCAGCGCCGCCAGCCGACCGGCTCCTTCAGGAACAGGGCCGCGCCTAGGGTGACGGCGAGCGGCAGGGCCTGCAGGATGGCGGAGGCGTTGGCAATCGGCATCATGCCGAGCGCGGTGATGTAGGTTATGGCCGCGATCGCTTCGCAGACGACGCGCAGCGCGATCATCGGCTGCAGAATAACTTTCCAGGAGCGCAAGGCGCCCATCTGCCATGCGAGTAGATAGACGAAGACGCTGGTAAAAAGCCCGCGGAGAAACATGATCTCACCGGCGTTCATCACCACGATGACTGATTTGGAAAGTGCGTCGCTGCAGGAAAAACCGGCCATTGCTGCGGCCATGTATAGCGCGCCCTGCGTATTCTTCGTCAGCGGCATAAAAGCGATTCCCTAGATATATGAGCTCGCTCTACTGCGGTTTTCCGCAAATGGGAATCGTTCACGGTGTAGGGGATGATCAAATTCGATGGTGCGTTGCAATGAAAATGTGAGCTGACCGCGCCAACCATTATGCCGAAATCGCGAAAATGGGACAGAATTGCTGATTTTTGGCAGATGGTACAATCTTTTAGGTTCGCGATTAATCCTTATTCAATCTAATTTCCGGACGCTCGGCTCAGTTTTGCATGAGGCAGAAGCATCTACCGCAGCGCAGCAGGGAATGACTGTCCCGCCTACGCCGGATACCAACCAATTTCATTGGGGCGTGGCATGTTCTTCATTGATCGTCTTCTGCAAAGCCGCCGTATCGTGACCAAGGTTCTTATCTTCGTCATACCGCTGGTGGTGCTGATCGCCGGTATCGGCCTGGTCGGCTATCACACGGCCAATATCCTCAACGGCCATATGACCGTGACTCGGGCGACGATCGAAAACATCAGCGATTTCGAGAATTTGCAGGCTGCTCTGCAGGAGTTCACCACGTCGCCATCCGATGAGACGCGTAAGGCACTGACTGACAAGATCGATGCGCAGGCCGCGGGCGTGCAGCGCCTGGGTGGCCTGCTCAGCAATAATCAGCGCGCCAAGATTTCCGCCGTCAGCGCTCTGGCCGACCAGATGCGCAATCAGACGACCGCTCTCTGGAATATCAAGCAAAAGCAGGACAGCGATGTCGATGCGATCCAGAAGGCCGTGTCGGGCATCGATGCCAGCGGCAAGGCAGCCGGAAAACAGATCGACATCATCCGCAAGGAATTTGGCGACAAGGAAACCTTTGCCAAGGAACTGCTTTATGATGCCGCGGCCTTCAAGGGCCTGTCGGACAAGATGAGCAAGTTGCGCATCCAGGTGCAGATGGCCACCGATTCCAATGAGGAAATCACGGATGCCCGTACCTATACCGATGCGATCCTCAAGCAGGTCGCCACGTCGAAAGCCCTGGTTTCCAAGCGCGGTGCCGCGCTGGTCGACAGCGCGGCCGATGCAGCCAATAAACTCGACGCTGTCCTAAAGGGCAGCGACACGGCCGACCAGAAGGTCGAGGCCATGGGACCGATCCTGCAGAGCTTCGTGAAGATCGAAGGGGATATGACCCTGCAATCGGCCAAGAACAGCGACACGGCTGCGGACCGCTTCGTCAGCCTCGACAAGATCATCGACAGCCAGAAAGAGTTGTTGGATCATGTCGACCAGGCGCTTGTCATGATCGATCACCTGACGCTGCATGCCGCCCGGATGGAGAATGTGCGGGACGGCGCCTCGCGGGATGCCGTTGTCGCCGATTTGAAGGATCTGCACGACGTCGGAGCGAAGATCTCGGCGCTCGGCCCGACCAATGCCACCATGCGCGATTTTGCTAGCCATACTCAGCCTCTGATCGATAGCGTGACCAAGGGTTCGGCGGATCTACTGCAGACCGCGTCCGACTGGAAAAAGACGCGGGTCGATTCCAACACGCTGCTGGCGGATGCGATGACGTCGCTGCGCAGCTTCGTTGCCCAAGCGCAGGAGATCGGCAAGGAAGACAGCGAGCGCTCCGCCAATGTTTCCGTCATTGCCATGATCCTCGGCACGCTGCTGGCCATCGTCGGCGGTCTGATGCTGGTCGAGACGCTGCGTGGACCGCTGAAGCGGGTTACGGAAATCATGACGAGGCTTGCCAGCGGCGACCTGGAAGTGGCGATCGACGGCCGCAATCGTGGCGACGAGATCGGCGATATGGTGCGCTCCGTTACCGTCTTCCGCGATGCCGCCTTGGAAAATGTCCGGCTGGAGCGGGAGGCCGAAAGCGCCCGCGCTTTGTCGGCGGAGGAAAACGCACGGCGCACCGCCGATCGCGCCCGCATTGAAGCTGAACAGAAGCAGGCGCTGAATGCGCTGGCCGATGTTCTTGCCAAGCTTGCCGACGGCAATCTGGAAGAGAGCATGCGCGAGGACCTTTCCGCTGATTTCGTCGAAATGGCCTTCACCTATAATCACGCTGTCGAAGCCCTACGCGAGACGCTGACGGATGTCCGTTACACGGCCGAGGAGATCAAGGGCGGCACAGGTAATCTCGCCGCTTCTGCCGACGATCTCGCACGCCGCACCGAGCAGCAGGCGGCGGCCCTTGAGGAAAGCTCGCGGGCTCTCCACCGTCTGAGCGAGGTCGTGCGCTCCACCGCCGACCGCGCGAAGCAGACGGCGGTCTCGGTCAACGAGACCCAGGCCTATGCAACCCAATCCGGCGAAGTCGTCGCCAAGGCCGTTGGCGCCATGAGTGAGATCAATCGTTCGTCCGAAAAGATTGTTACGATCATCGGCGTCATCGACGAGATCGCGTTCCAGACCAACCTGCTGGCACTGAATGCCGGTGTCGAAGCGGCTCGCGCCGGAGAGGCCGGTCGAGGTTTCGCCGTCGTTGCCCAAGAGGTGCGGGAACTGGCGCAGCGCTGCGCCAACGCGGCGAAGGAGATCAAGGGCCTGATTTCGGCAAGCTCCTCGCAGGTGCAGAATGGCGTCTATCTGGTCGAGCAGACCGGCGCTGCGCTCTGCGAAATCATCGGGCATGTGACCGGCGTCCAGAAGCTTGTGGCCGACATTTCCTCCGCAACGGCCGAGCAGTCGACGGGCATCGAAGAGGTGACGCGGGCGGTCGGCGAGGTCGAGCTGATCACCCAAAGAAATGCGGCGATGGTGGAAGAAAACAACGCCGAAATCCATGGCCTGCGCCAACGCGTCGACATGCTCTCCGACAAGATCGATCGTTTCCGCACCGGCGATGGCGACGGGGCGTATGAAGGCCACCATAACGGCATGGACCGGTATCGCGCCGCCTGAAGTCATATTTGAGACGATAACGATAAACGATTGAAGCGCCGGATGTCCTGTCCGGCGCTTCATCTTTGTATCGGATGGATTCAGCCGCCCGTTACGCTCATATGGCGGGCAACAGCCGGCCTGTTATGGGTGCGGTCGATGATGAAATCGTGACCCTTCGGCTTGCGGGTGATGGCTTCATCGATGGCGGCATAGACAAGCGCATCATCTTCGGTGGCGCGTAGCGCCGTGCGCAGGTCGGCGGCATCGTTCTGGCCGAGGCACATGTAAAGTGTGCCGGTGCAGGTCAGGCGGACACGATTGCAGCTCTCGCAGAAATTATGGGTCAGCGGCGTGATGAAGCCGAGACGGCCGCCGGTTTCGGCAACTTCGACATAACGGGCCGGACCGCCGGTCTTGTAGGGGATATCGGTCAGCGTGAATTGCTGTTCGAGATCGGCGCGCACTTTGGAGAGCGGCAAGTACCGGTCTGTGCGGTCCTCCTCGATCTCGCCCATCGGCATCGTCTCGATGACGGTCAGGTCCATGCCGCGGCCATGGGCGAAACGCAGCAACTCGGGTATCTCCACCTCGTTGAAGTCCTTGAGCGCCACCGCATTGAGCTTGATCTTCAGGCCGGCCTTCTGGGTGGCGTCAATCCCTTCCATCACCTTGGCGAAATCGCCCCAGCGGGTGATGGCGTGGAATTTGTCCGGGTCGAGCGTGTCGAGCGAGACATTGATGCGACGCACGCCGCAATCATAGAGTTCCTCGGCATAGCGGGAGAGCTGCGAACCATTGGTGGTCAGCGTGAGCTCCTCGAGCCCACCGTTTTGAACGCGCTTGCCGAGCTCGCGCACCAGAAACATGATGTTCTTGCGCACCAACGGCTCGCCGCCGGTCAGTCGAATCTTACGGACGCCTTTGGCAATGAAGGCGGAACAGAGCCGGTTCAGCTCCTCCAGCGTCAACAGGTCTTTCTTCGGCAGGAAGGTCATGTGTTCCGCCATGCAATAGGTGCAGCGGAAATCGCAGCGGTCGGTCACGGAGACGCGCAGATAGGTGACCGCCCGCCCGAAGGGGTCGATCATCGGTGACGCATCCGCCACCAGCGGCGATCCGTTGCCTATCGTACCGACAATGCTGTTCACGAAAACCTCCGTTGTCATGTTAATGTGTGCATAGGCGATTGTTGCGTCAAGGGAAATGCATTTTCGAATGCACTTGCGCGTGAGCGACTGGCGGCCTACTTCTCCTGGACGCATTGAAACGCATGGGAAAATCGATGAGCGACGTCTGGCCAACCGAATTGAGAGTGTCGAAGGACCGCCATCACTTGGTGGTGAGCTTCAATGACGGCGCGAGCTTCGATCTGTCGGCGGAAATGTTGCGCGTGCTGTCGCCATCGGCCGAGGTGCAGGGACATGGGCCGGGGCAAAAGATCACCGTGCCCGGCAAACGCAATGTCGGCATCATGTCCATGACGCCGACCGGCAACTATGCCGTCCGCATCGGTTTCGACGATATGCATGACAGCGGCATTTTTACCTGGGCCTATCTTCGCGAACTTGGCGAAAAAGCTTCCGAGCTTTTCGCTGCCTATGAGGCTGAACTGAAGGAAAAGGGCTTGAGCCGCGACGTGGCGGGTAAGCCGCACTAGCACTGTCAGTAGCAAGGGGGCCGGCATGGCAGGTGGGGATCCGGGAAGCTGGTTGCGCGCCAAAGGCAGCAAAAACGAAAGCAGGGTCTCTTTCGTCGAGTTGTTTTTCGATCTGGTCTTCGTCTTCTCCATCTCCCAGCTTTCGCATGCGCTCGGCGATCATTTCACGCCCCTCGGCGCTCTCGAAGCAGGCATGCTGATTTTTGCCGTCTGGTGGGTATGGATATTCACCGTCTGGGTGACGAACTGGCTCGATCCCGATCGTATGCCGGTGCGCATCATGCTTTTCGTGCTGATGTTCGCCGGGCTGGTTCTCTCAGCTTCTATTCCGGATGCCTTTGGTGAGAAGGCCGTTTTCTTCGTCGGCGCCTATGTGTTCATGCAGGTTGGCCGCTCGCTGTTTACCGTCTATGCCCTCAAGGACGTCAGCCCTGCCAATCATCGGAATTTCGTCCGTATCACCTGCTGGCTGATACTGTCTGGCATCTTCTGGGTTTCCGGCGCCGTAACGGAAGGCGAGACGCGGGTGGCGCTATGGCTCGCAGCACTCGCGATCGAATATGCCGCACCCGCCTTCGGCTTCGCCGTGCCTGGCCTTGGCAAGTCGACCGCTGCGGATTGGGATGTTTCCGGTGCACATCTCGCCGAGCGCTGTGCGCTCTTCATCATCATCTGCCTCGGCGAGGCGATCCTGCAGGCGGGCAAGACATTTGCCGAACAGCCGCTTTCGCCGCTGATCGTTGCGGTATTCGTCACCGTCTTCGTCGGCACGGTCGCCATGTGGTGGATCTATTTCCGATTCGGCCATGAACGCGCCGCCCAGCGTATCGAACGGGATGAGACACCCGGCAGCCTGGCGCGACAGGCTTTTACCTATGCGCATATTCCAATTCTGGCCGGCATCATTCTGAGCGTCGTCGGCCATGAGTTCTTATTCTCCCATCCCCATGACCCGGCCGACATGAATGCGGGAGCGGCGATCCTTGGCGGGCCGGCGGTGTTCCTGATCGGTAATCTCTGGTTCAAAGGGGCGACGACCGGCCGACCTCCGCTGTCGCACATTGCCGGTCTTGCGGGGCTAGCGCTACTGGTTCTCGCGCTCTCCCAGATCGATGTCTACCAACTCGGCATCCTCGCCACGGCCGTACTTCTCGTCGTGGCAATATGGGAATTCGCCTCGCTGAACCGTACAGTGCCGTTGGGCCGCCGGTCAAGCAATCACTGATCGCCGATTGTTTCCAGCGGCTCGCGCTCGTCCTGCAGCAACAGGCTGACGATCCGCTCCATGTGCGCCGTCATGATTTCGCATTCGTTGAGCGGCGCGTCCGAGAGCATGCGGTCGATGAGGTCGGTCTGGATGGCCATCGCTTCTTCTGTCACGCGCCGGCCTTCGCCGGTCAGATAAAGCCGCAATACGCGCTTGTCGTGCTTGTCGCCCCGACGTTCGATCAGGCCGCGTTTCTCCATTTGCGGCAATAGCATGCTCATGTTGGAGCGGCCGACCAGCAGCTTGCGGGCCAATTCCTGTTGCGAGATGCCTTCGAAGCGGAAGAGATTGACGAGAATGTCGAGATGCGGCGGCTTGATATCGAGATGGGCGAGCGCCCGACCGAGCGACTGCTGCATGAGCTGGCAGGCGCGGGCAACGGCAATCCAGCTACGAAAACGCGGATGGTCCCAGGGCAGGGATTGATTTTTATTCATCGTTGTACTTTATTGTTCATGATTGAACATTATTGGATTCCCACTATGCCATCCTTTGCGCTTAAGGTCACCCGGCTGGGCCTATCCAGCCTTGGCAGGATTTCGCCGCGACTTGCCGGCAAGGCCGCTTTCAAGCTTTTCTGCCTGACGGCGTCGCGCCGGCCGCAAGGCGCCAAGGCGGAGGCTGCGCACGCACAGGGCAGAGCGCGTCTGAATTCCGCCGAGCAGATCATGCTGTCTTTCCAAGGCGGACAGGCGATGAGCCATCGCTTAAACGGTGGTGCCAAGGGCGAGCGTAAGCGCTTTCTTGTGGTCCATGGCTGGGGATCGAGCAGCGAATACATGTCGGAACTCGCCGTCTTTCTCGCAAATACCGGTGCCGAAGTGATCTCGCTCGATCTGCCGGGCCATGGCCGCTCGCCAGGGCGCTTCCTCAATGTACGCCTCGCCGTTTCGGCTATCGCTGCGGCGGCGGAGCGATTTGGCGCCTTCGATGCCATGATCGGCCATTCCTTCGGCGGAGCTTCTATCGCACTGGCCGCGGCCGGCTTTCTGCCGGGCATCGCCCCGGTTCTGCCGGGTCGCCTAGTGCTGATCGGCGCACCGAGCGCGATGGGCTGGCTGTTCACGGATTTCGGCGGGATGATGAAGCTTGATGCCGCGGCACAGGCAGCGCTTGAGGCGGAGGTCGGTCGCGTCACCGGCAGGCCGCTCGGGGATTATGCCGCCGGACGCAGCGTTCACGATCTCGGCAGGCCCGTGCTGATCATCCATGCGGAAGACGACAAGGAAGTCAGCGCCGATCATGCCCGCGCCTATGCCACCGCGGGCGATCATGTTCGCCTTTTCTGGGCAAACGGCTTCGGTCATCGCCGTATCGTCAGCGCCGCTCCCGTGCTGGCCGCGATCGGCGAGTTCCTGGCGGAAGCGCCGGCGTCACTTCAAGAAAATGCGTTCGAAACCGACGGTGAAACGGTTATATCCTTACTTCGGACCTCGGTGAGGCGCGTGTCATAGCAGCGTCACGCCTTGCGTCTAACCCGCCGGTATCCGGATCAAAATGACGTGAGGTAACATGCGGATCATCACTTCCGTTGAAGAATTGAATGAGCTCTATGGCGGCACGAGCGAAGCATCGATCGCCAAGGTGACCACTGCGTTGACGCCACTTTATCGCCGGATGATCGAAGCATCGCCCTTCATGGCGCTGGCGACGGTAGGCACGGAAGGGTTGGATTGCTCACCGCGCGGTGACTTGGGCGGTGTCGTGCGCGTGCAGGATGACAAGACGCTTTTGCTTCCCGACTGGCGCGGCAACAATCGTGTCGATTCACTGGCCAATATCGTCAGGGATCCCCGCATAGCGCTGATGTTCCTGATTCCCAGCTCGAACACCACGATGCGCCTCAATGGCCGTGCGGTCGTCTCCATCGAGGAAAGCCTGCTGGCGAGCTTCGAGATGGAGGGCAAGCATCCGCGCAGCGTCGTGGTGATCACCATCGACGAGGTCTATTTCCAATGCGCGCGGGCCGTGATGCGTGCCGAACTCTGGAAGACGGAGACATTTATCGATCCGGCGAGCCTGCCGACGCCCGGCATGTTGCTGAAGGCGGCGAAGGGCGATTTCGATCAAGAGACCTATGACCGCGAATGGCCGGCGCGAGCCGCCAAAAGCATGTGGTAATAAAAATCCGCCGGCGCGCCAGGAAGAGCGGCGCCGGCGGATTGGCTCTAGTTCTGATTTCAGCTCTAGCTTTTGTAGATTAGCCAGCTTTTCGTGAAGTCTTTCTGCATACCGTCTTGGTAGATACTGCTACAGTTACGGCCGGCGTTCTTGGCGCTATAGAGCGCAATGTCGGTCTTGCTGTAGAGTTCGCCGGGATCTCCGGCTTCCGAGGCCATGCAGATGCCGAGCGAAAGAGTGATCGGCCCGTAGTTGACTCCGGTGCGGGAGTTCTTGAACGGCGTTGCCTCGAGTGCACGGCGGATACGTTCGCAGACCGCCATGACCTCTTCCCGCGTGCCTTCCAGGATCAGCGCGAATTCCTCGCCGCCGGTACGGGCGACGAAGGCGTCGCGGCGGACATTGGCACGGATGAGAGAGGCGACGGTCGCGAGGATCTTGTCGCCGACCGGATGACCGTAGGTGTCGTTGATCTTCTTGAAGTAATCGATATCGGCCAGCACTAGCGCAGTGACGGGGCGGGCCATCTGATTGTCGAAGATGGTGGCCAGGCGATCATCGAAGGCGCGGCGATTGGAGAGTCGCGTCAGAGAGTCGGTATTGGCGATACGCTTGTATTCGTCCAACTCCTTGCGCACCTGGTCCATTTCGTGGCTGCGCTGGGCGACATTCTCGACGGTCTTTTCGCCGTGCGCCATGGTGTCGCCGGTCGCTTCCGCCAGCATGTCGATGGCGCTGCGTAGCAGGTCGACGCTGTTGTTGTTCTTGGACGTGATACGTTCGCACGTTTCGCCCAGCAGCCGATTGTAGCTTTCGAGTGAAGTCTGTTCTTGCCGCAGCGTGCGCAGTACAGCATCGAGCTCCGTGATCAGGCGGGTGTGAGCGTCGTCGAAAATCCGGCCGGCATGGTGGGCGAAGTGCTGGGCGCCGAGTGCGTCCAATTCTTCCTGCGTGGCGTTGCTGCCAAGCGCGGCAAGCTCGCGGGTCAAGGCAGGATTGGAACCAATATAGGCTTCATAGAAAAGTTCGTAATTGCGCGGGATCGGCGCGACCCCCATGGATCGCATGGCATAGGTAATCTGTCCTGCCACGTCGGGAACTTGCGCCTTGGGCGCAACCACCGTACTCATCGGCGAACTCCATTAAATGATTTCATGAAAGCACTGTTTTTACTTAGCCTAAGATTCTTTGAAAAAGATTAAGGCAATGAATATAAAATCTTACATGAAATCGGACAGAGAAATAACTTTACTGTGAAGAAGAAATGCTTGCAAAAAGAAGGCGCCAAGATGGCGCCTTCTTTTATGTGATTAGTGATAAAGGTCAGCCGAGATTGAGTTCTTGGAAGAAATCGTTGCCCTTGTTATCGATAACTATAAAGGCCGGGAAGTCTTCAACTTCGATTTTCCAGACTGCTTCCATGCCGAGCTCGGGATATTCCAACACCTCGACCTTTTTGATGCAGTCCTGAGCGAGACGGGCGGCCGGGCCACCGATCGAGCCGAGATAGAAACCGCCATGTGCCTTGCAGGCCTCGCGCACGGCGCGCGAGCGGTTACCCTTGGCGAGCATTACCATGGAGCCGCCGAAGGACTGGAACTGGTCCACGTAGCTGTCCATACGCCCGGCCGTCGTCGGGCCGAAGGAACCGGAGGCGTAGCCGGCGGGCGTCTTGGCAGGGCCAGCGTAGTAAACCGGGTGATTCTTCAGATAGTCCGGCATGCCCTGACCCTTTTCCAGGCGCTCGCGGATCTTTGCGTGCGCAAGGTCGCGGGCGACGATGATCGTGCCGGTCAGCGAGAGGCGGGTCTTGACCGGATGCTGCGACAGTTCCGCCAGGATCTCGGCCATCGGCTTGTTGAGGTCGATGCGGACCATCGATTCGGAAAGCTTGGCCTCGTCGATTTCGGGCATGTATTTCGACGGATCGGTTTCGAGCTGCTCGATGAAGATACCGTCGCGCGTGATCTTGCCCTTGGCCTGACGATCGGCGGAACAGGAGACGCCAAGGCCGATCGGCAGAGAAGCGCCATGACGGGGCAGGCGGATGACGCGGACGTCGTGGCAGAAATATTTGCCGCCGAACTGCGCACCGACGCCGAGGCTCTGCGTCAGCTTATGGATTTCCTTTTCCATTTCGATATCCCGGAAGGCGTGCCCGCTTTCGGAGCCTTCCGCGGGAAGACAGTCGAGATAGCGCGTCGAGGCAAGCTTGACCGTTTTGAGGTTCATCTCCGCCGACGTGCCGCCGATGACGATCGCCAGATGGTAGGGGGGACAGGCAGCCGTGCCGAGCGTCAGGATCTTTTCCTTGAGGAAATCCAGCATGCGATCGTGGGTGAGCAGCGACGGCGTGCCCTGATAGAGGAAGGTTTTGTTGGCCGAGCCGCCGCCCTTGGCGACGAAGAGGAATTCGTAGGCGTCGGTGCCTTCTTCGTAGATGTCGATCTGGGCGGGGAGATTGTTCTTGGTGTTCTTTTCCTCGAACATCTTGATGGGCGCGAGCTGCGAATAGCGCAGGTTCTTCTTCTCGTAGGCGTCGAGCACGCCCTTTGCCAGAGCCGCGCTGTCGCCGCCTTCGGTCCAGACGCGACGGCCTTTCTTGCCCATGATGATCGCGGTGCCGGTGTCCTGGCACATGGGCAGCACACCGCCGGCGGCGATATTGGCGTTTTTCAGCAGATCATAGGCAACGAAGCGGTCGTTATCGGTGGCTTCGGGGTCTTCTAGGATCGAGGCCAACTGCTTCAGGTGACCGGGGCGCAGCAGGTGATTGATATCCGCGAAAGCCGTCTCGGCGAGCAGGCGGATGCCTTCCGGGTCCACAGTCAGGATTTCCTGGCCCTTGAACGTGTCTACGGAGACGTAGTCGCCGGAAATCTTGCGATAGGGAGTGGCGTCGTCGCCGAGGGGAAAGAGATCGTCAGCCATGCGGGGGACCTTTCAATGCCTTGATGTGGCGGAGGAGACGTTTGCGAACGGTCTAAATCCGGCAAGGGTCAAATGCAATTGGTTGGATGCTATCTCGAAATTTCAAAAGGGAGGTTGTCATAGGGCATACGCGGGTCGGGTGGATTTTCCGGTGGGGAAATCTTGTGCCGGCCCCCTCACCCTAGCCCTCTGCCCGCATGCGGGCAGAGGGGACGGCCGTGCAAGACAATGGCGTTGGGAAATTCATAGTTTAACGAGGTAAACTCCCTCGCCCCGCATGAGCGGGATAGGGTTGGGGTGAGGGGGCCGGCAGACCATTGCGTCAGCCGGAAACCTGCCTGACGATCAATAAACGGGGAATTCACTTCGGCCCAATCATCGTTTCCGGACGAACAATTGCATCATAATCTTCTGCCGAGACCAGACCGCTCGCCAAAGCCTCCTCCTTCAACGTCGTACCATTCTTATGGGCCGTCTTGGCAATCTTGGCGGCATTGTCGTAGCCGATTTTCGGAGCGAGCGCTGTCACCAGCATCAGTGAACGCTCCAGGCCGGCCTTGATATTGTCCTCGCGCGCCTCGATGCCGACGACGCAATTGTCGGTGAAGGAAACGGCGGCGTCGCCGAGCAGTTGGACCGACTGCAGGAAGTTATAGGCCATCATCGGATTGTAGACGTTCAGCTCGAAATGACCCTGGCTGTCGGCAAAGGTCAGCGCGGTATTGTTGCCGAAGATGTGAATGCAGACCTGCGTTAGCGCCTCGCACTGCGTTGGATTGACTTTGCCCGGCATGATCGACGAGCCAGGCTCGTTTTCCGGCAAAGCCAGCTCGCCAAGGCCGGAGCGGGGGCCGGAGCCGAGCAGGCGGATATCGTTGGCGATCTTGAAGAGAGCGGCGGCAGCGGCATTGATGGCGCCATGGCTGAAGACCATCGAATCATGGGCGGCTAAGGCCTCGAACTTGTTCGGCGCGGTGACAAAGGGCAGGCCGGTGATCTCGGCGATCTCGTTCGCCACCTTTTCCGCAAAGCCGATCGGCGCGTTGAGGCCCGTTCCGACGGCCGTGCCGCCCTGTGCGAGTTCGCAAAGGCCCGGCAGTGTCAGTTCGATCCGCTTGATCGAAGACGCAACCTGGGCGGCATAGCCGGAAAACTCCTGGCCAAGCGTCAGTGGCGTGGCGTCCTGCGTGTGGGTGCGGCCGATCTTGATGATGTGGGCGAAGTCCGAAACCTTCTTTTCCAAGGCGGCATGCAGATGCCGCAGAGCCGGCAGCAGATGATGGACGATCTGCTCGGCGCAGGCGATATGCATCGCTGTCGGGTAGGTGTCGTTCGACGACTGGCTCATATTGACGTGATCGTTCGGATGCACCGGCTTCTTCGAGCCCATGACGCCGCCCAGCATTTCAATCGCGCGGTTCGAGATCACCTCATTGGCATTCATGTTCGACTGCGTGCCGGAGCCTGTTTGCCAGACGACCAGCGGGAAATGCTCGTTGAGCTTGCCGTCGATCACTTCCTGCGCCGCCTCGGCGATCACTTTACCGAGAGCGGGATCCAACTGGCTAAGCTCCACATTGGCGCGGGCGGCGGCCTGCTTCACAATACCGAGGGCACGTACGATCGACAGAGGCTGCTTCTCCCAGCCGATCTTGAAGTTGCCGAGCGAGCGCTGTGCCTGCGCGCCCCAATAGCGGTCGCTTGCCACTTCGATCGGGCCAAAAGTGTCGGTTTCGGTGCGGGTGGAGGTCATTGTCCCTGGTCCTGCTTTTCCGTTGAAAAGGATAGCTGTCATATAGGTCCGAACAATGCGCAAGGAAACAGCGGAAGGAGATTTTATGAGTGTTTCTATCATGTTTTTGACACGATAAGGAAGGCCGTGTTCTTTTTAACACGCTCGATAGATATTCTTCAGAGCGTCTTTATTGCCACTCAAAAACCGCGCGAAAATTCAATAAAAAATTAACTAATAATTTCATAATTTTGTGTGAACTAAACCGCGAAGTTCGCTTTCGCTTTTTCACACAAAGTTGAGGCATTGAACGAAAGACGGGGTCTGGCCGTTTTAATTCTAATGGTTAAACGGTGTTTGGAACATCGCGGCCGAGTTGATTGGAAAACAGCACCATCTGTCTCGAAACTACCGCTTGATACAGGGACTGATTAGAGAATGAAACTTGTCACCAAAGCCGCAGCATCCGTTCTGGCTCTTTCCTGCTGCATCGCCGCCGGCGCGACGTCCGCAAATGCAATGTCTCTCATGGACTTCATTCGCGGCGGGCAGGGACGCCAGCAGAGCACGCAAATCTCCGCCCCGGTCACGGCCAATCAGGCACCGACTGGTCTTGGCGCCGATGCGCCAGTACAGGCAAAAGAGCCGCTGCCCAGCGTCAGTGCGCCTAAATATTATACCTACAAACCCGATCCCATGCGCCTCGTGGCATCGAACCGCTTTGCCGATCCGGTGGTAACTGGCGCGGTCGCCGACGCATCCGCTACGCCGGTTGCGGTCGACACCAGCGCTTCGCAGCGTCGCTATCTGACCGAAGCTCGCGTGATGGCGACGAATGACGTCGCCAAGGCGCTCGAGGCTTACTATGCCGATCAGAGCAAGCCGCTCGTTTGGGTTGCCGACAACGCAGTCGGTGACAAGGCGAAGGCTGCCATGGCTGTTCTGGCCGATGCCGGCTCCGTTGGCCTTGATCCTGCCGACTATGCTGTCCAAGCGCCGAGCTTCGATCCGGCAAGCGTCGATCCGACGATGCGTGACCGCGCGTTGATGCAATTCGAACTTGCACTTTCCGGCAAGGTGCTGATGTTCGTTCAGGACACGATCCGCGGCCGTCTCGACCCGAACAAGATCTCCGGTTATCACGATTTCAAGCGCAAGGACGTCAATCTGACGCCGGTTCTCGGCCTGCTGCGTGCAAGCCCGGATGTCGCCGCCTATCTCAACAGCCGTAGCCCTTCGAACCAGGAGTTCGGGGAGCTGAAGGCTGAGCTTGCCAAGCTTCGCGCCGAAAGCGGCAATGACAGCACGCACATCTCCATCTCGTTGAGCGGCACCCTAAAGCCGGGCGGCAGTTCGCCGGAAATGGCCAACATCGTCAAGGCTATCCAGCATCGCGGCTCGGATGCGCTGAAGGTCAAGAACGCCGTGACGCTCGCTGCCTACAAGGGCACGCCGGACTATACGCCGGAGCTCGTCACGCTCGTCGAAGACTTCCAGAAGGAAAAGGGCCTGACGTCTGATGGCGTCATCGGCCAGTCTTCCGTTCGCGCCATGGTTGGCGAAAACAACGACTCGAAGATCCAGAAACTGGTCATCGCCATGGAGCAGTTGCGTTGGCTGCCGACTGAACTCGGCCCGCGCTACGTCTTCATCAACCAGCCGGCCTTCATGGTCTACTACCACAACAACAATCACGAACAACTGTCGATGCGCGTCGTCGTGGGCGGCAAGGAGCATCAGACCTTCTTCTTCGAAGATCAGGTCCAGACGGTCGAGTTCAACCCGTTCTGGGGCGTTCCGCAGTCGATCATCATCAACGAAATGCTGCCGAAGCTGCGCGCCGATCCGAACTATCTCGATCGCATGGGTTACCAGGTCGAAGTTGGTGGCCATGCCGTCGCGTCCACCAGCGTTGACTGGTATGGCTCGACGAAGAACGTCTCCGTCCGCCAGCCGCCGAGCAGCGACAATGCGCTGGGCGAGCTGAAGATCCTTTTCCCGAATTCGCATGCGATCTACATGCATGACACACCGCAGAAGAGCTTCTTCAAGAAGGATATGCGCGCGCTCAGCCACGGCTGCGTCCGTCTTGCAGATCCGCGTGCCATGGCTGCTGCCGTGCTGAACACGACGGTCGATGATATCGCAAAGCAGATCGCCACCGGCCAGAACAAAGCCGTGCCCGTGCCGCAGAAGTTCCCGATCTACATCGCCTACTTCACGGCTTGGCCGAACAAGGATGGCGTCGTGCAGTATTTCAACGACGTCTACGATCGCGATGCGGCAACGCAGAAGGCGCTCGACGCGACGACCAAGGCGCGCACCGCACAGATTTGATTGCGGATGAACTTTAAGAATACCGAGAGGCGGTCCATTGGACCGCCTTTTGTCATTTAAGTGCTTGGACCTGCAATCCTCGCGTGGATGCACGCGAAGAGGTTTCGTGTAAAGCCGAGGTAAATAAAAAAAAGGCTGGCTGGCGCTATTCCTTTGTTTCGATCCGCCATTCATGGGCGCCGAAGGTGACGTCAAAGCGCGAGAGGAACGAACGGCCGAGCAGACCGTCGATGGCACCGCCAAGTGCCATATCGTCGTTGAAGACGACGGTGGCGACGTCATTAGCCTCGACGCGTCCAATTTTCACCAGAGCCGCAGACGTTCGCGTGCCTTGCGATACGCCGTTGGCCGTCTGCAGCAAGATGTCGTTGGCGGAATCGACTTGCAGGTTGGCGCGGGACGCGAACGCCTTGGTGACGCTGACGAATCCGGCGCCGGTGTCGACTATGAAATTGCCACTGACGCCATTGATCGACACTTTGGCAACGATGACGTTCTTGCCCTGCGTTGGGAAACGATCGCTGCCTGTCGCATAGGTGGACGTACATTTTCCTTGTGCGGCATAGTTCTTGATGATGCCACGCACGACAGGGGTGTCGTTCCGATCAGGGTTGATCGAGATCCAGCTCTCCAGCGGAGTGATCGCCGCGCAATAGTCGCCGAGCGCACGGTAGCTGTCGGAAATGCCCTCATAGGTGAGGCTGTTCAGGTTTGCCACGTTCTCTGTGAGGCCGATAACTGAATAGTAGTCGCCGATGGCGTCGCGATATTTCTTTGCTCTTTGCCGGATTTGCGCTCGCAGGAAATGGTAATCCGGCACGCCCGGCGTCATCGTGATCAAGTCATTGGCGACCTTCAGCGCTTGGTCGAATTCGCTCAGATTAAGAAGAATGCTCGCCGCACTCTGAAGGGCAACATTGGAGGGGGTGCACTTATTGGAAAACGCCACAAGCACGATCGCAGCCTCGTGGCGATAACCCTGTGCCTGTAATTCCGTGCCGAATTGGTAGAGCGCGTTCCAATCACATGGCTCGCGACGCAGCATGTCAAGATAGGTGGACATCGGGTTACGACCGGCAACGACATTCGGCAGCGGATCGATATCGTACTGCTTATAGACGGCCAGCAACGCCGGATCCGGCTTCGCTGCTACCACCTTCTCGGCGTAACCAATAATGCGATCGCCATAGATGTAAGATGCAATGCCGGCGCAGAGCGCGATGCAAATTAGAACGGTGCGGAAGATGGGTGCGAAAGGCCCTTTGCGAGAGGGCAGTCTACCGGCATTGCGGTCTTCTGGGTCTGCTATGAGCAAGCGTGCGCTCCGCTGTCGAGATGCGTTGTACACTTCATCTTCGACGCACACCAAGCCGGATCATCTGTTGCAAAACCGGCCGATCGTTTCGTTTGAGCTGAGGCGTGAATGAGTTGTGGCGCAGGAGCGCGAATTACGCAAGACCCGCTACAACTCTAAGAAAAAAGACAGCGCTGGCGATTTTACGATCTGACGTTTCGCTGCTCTATGCAGCCAGCAGTCCGCGAACGAGGTCGGGTGTCAATTCGTCGTAATGCGTGATGACCCGGCTCGGTCCCAATGTTTCGACGCCGACATCGGAATAGCCGAAGGGCACGGCGATCGAAGGCACACCGGCATTGTGGGCGACCAATATGTCGTTGGCGCTGTCGCCGACCATGACTGTGCGGGAAAGTGTTCCGCCGGCGCGCTCGATGGTGCCGATCAGATGCTGTGCATCCGGCTTGCGGACGGTGAAGGTGTCGCCGCCGGTGATGACGTCGAAATAATGCGTCAGGTTCAGCCGCTCGATCAGCGTCACCGCCAGTTTTTCCAGCTTGTTCGTGCAGACCGCCAGACCAAAGCCTGCGGCCTTCAGCGCATCCATGGCGTTGACGATGCCGGGGAAAGGCTTGCTGTCGCCGGGCATGGTGTCGGTATAAAAAGCGATGAAGCGCTGCAGCAGCGGCGGCAGATCGCCGGATTCGAGCGGATGGCCGCGCAGGCGGCAGGCCCGTTCGATCATGGCTTGCGCGCCGTGCCCGACGAGATGCGTCAGGTTTTCGTAATTGACTGGAGCGAGATCGAGGCTGGCGATCGTATGGTTGAGGCTCGCGATGAGATCGGGCGCGGTGTCGATCAATGTGCCGTCGAGATCGAATACGACAAGGGGAGATTTCACGAGCAATCAGCCTTTGGGTAAGAAGAAGCAGGTCTTTTCGAGTTAAAAGATCAGGCTGGCAATTGCAACCAAAGCCTCTTTAAGCCCTGCCGAATATGGTCGCGGATTTCTATGAGGCGCCGTTATTTTGGCTTTCGTTTGCGGGGAGAGCCGTGTAAACAGCACTCCAACGTAACAATCGGGAGCAGGTGGCGCATGGACGCCCGCCAATTGAAGATCGAAGCTGCTAGAGCGGCTCTGGCCCATGTCGAAAGCGGCATGCGGCTCGGGATTGGCACGGGCAGCACGGCGGAAGAATTCGTTCGGTTGCTTGCCGAGAAGGTTGAGGCTGGCCTCGTGATCGAGGGCGTTCCGACCTCCGAGCGTACGGCAAAGCTCTGCGTCGAACTCGGCGTGCCGCTGAAGTCGCTCGATGAGCTTCCCGAGCTTGACCTTACCATCGACGGTGCCGATGAACTGGACGGCGCGCTGCGGCTGATCAAGGGCGGCGGCGGTGCTTTGCTGCGGGAAAAAATCGTCGCAGCTTCATCGGCCCGGATGATCGTCATTGCCGACCAGAGCAAGGTCGTCGAGACGCTTGGCGCGTTTCCGCTGCCGATCGAGGTCAATCCGTTCGGCCTCGTTTCCACGCGTATCAAGATCGAGAAGGCGGCATCCCGCCTTGGCCTCTCCGGGGCGCTCAGCCTGCGCCAGTCGGGCGATGGTAACTTCCTTACCGACGGTGGGCATTTCATTATCGACGCATCTTTTGGCCGCATTCCTGATGCAGAGGCGCTGTCGATTGAGCTGCATTCGATTCCCGGTGTTGTCGAACACGGGCTCTTCATCAACATGGCGACACTTGCGATCATTGCCGGTCCTGCCGGCGCACGCACGTTGCAGGCGAACAATACATAGGAGCACTGAACTCATGATCAAAATAGCGGGTCTTGGCCGTTTTGCCGCTGCGACCATCGTTCTTTCGGGAATCGCGCTCGGTTCCGCCAGCGCTCAGGAAGTCTCGGAAGAGCAGATCAAGGCCGCGCGGGCGGCAATCACCGCGCTCGGCATCACGAACCAGTTCGACAACATCCTGCCGAATCTCGCCGAGCAATTGAAGAGCACGATGATCCAGGCGAACCCGAACTTCGGTGACGCCATCAATTCGTCCGTCGATGCAACCGCACTTGCTCTGGCGCCGCGCCGCGCCGATCTCGAGCGGGAAGCTGCCGTGACCTATGCGAAGGCTTTTAGCACCGACGAACTGAAAGCGATTGCCGATTTCTACAACTCGCCGGCTGGCAAGAAGCTTCTCAAGGACGGCCCGATCGCAACGCGCGCGCTTTACAAGGCTGCCGATATCTGGGGGCAGGGCATCTCGCGGGATCTCGCCAACCAAAGCAGTGACGCTCTGCAGAAGGTTGTGAAGGCCCCGATCGCTCCCGTGCCGACGGACGCCACCGACAACGCTCAGCAGGCACCGGCGACGGCTCCAGCACAGAAGCCGGCAGCGAAGCAGAAGTAAGCTTGATCCTTTCCACGATCTCCACATTTTTCGGGATCGCGGACTAGACCTTCGAATTTCAAAGCCCGGATATCGTTCCGGGCTTTTCTTTTTGCCCTTCGAAATCCTATATCAGTGCCGATCCTTTGTCGGTGCGTTGCGTGCCGTTTCATTTCTGCAGGAGTATTCGAATGTCTTCCTTCGATTTCGATCTTTTCGTCATTGGCGGCGGTTCCGGCGGCGTGCGCGGCGCACGCGTTGCCGCGTCCCTCGGAAAGAAGGTCGGCATCGCCGAGGAATACCGCTATGGCGGCACCTGCGTTATCCGCGGCTGCGTTCCGAAGAAGCTCTTCGTCTACGCTTCGCAATATAGCGAGCATTTTGAGGACGCAGCCGGTTTCGGCTGGACGGTGGGCGAAAGCACATTCGACTGGAAGAAGCTGATCGAAGCGAAGGACAAGGAAATCGCCCGCCTGGAAGGGCTCTATCGCAAGGGGCTCGACAATGCCAAGGCCGAGATCTTCGATACGCGCGCCGAGCTGGTCGATGCCCATACGATCCGCCTGCTGAAGACTGGCAAAACCGTCACGGCCGAAACGATCGTCGTTGCCACCGGTGGTACGCCGAACCTGCATCTGGCGCTTCCCGGCCACGAGCTCTGCATCTCTTCCAATGAGGCGTTCCATCTGGAAGAGCTGCCGAAATCGATCCTGATTGCCGGCGGCGGCTATATCGCCGTGGAATTCGCCAACATCTTCCACGGGCTCGGTGTCGAGACGACATTGATCTATCGCGGCGCCGAGATCCTATCCCGCTTCGATCAGGACCTGCGCAAGGGCCTGCATGAGGCGATGGAGGCCAAGGGCATCCGTATCCTCTGCCACGACATCATCGAGCGGGTGACGAAGACGGAAGATGGCCTGAGCGTTCTGACGAAGAACGATAAGCGGCTGACGGTGGACACGGTGATGCTGGCGCTCGGCCGCACGCCGAACACCAAGAATATCGGGCTTGAGGCTGCCGGCGTCGCGGTCAACGAACTCGGTGCCATCATCGTCGATGAATATTCGCGGACATCGGTGCCGAACATCTACGCGCTTGGCGATGTCACAGATCGGGTACAACTGACCCCCGTGGCGATCCATGAGGCCATGTGCTTCATCGAAACCGTCTACAAGAACAATCCGACCCGCCCGGATCATGAACTGATCCCGACCGCCGTCTTCTCGCAGCCGGAGATCGGCACGGTCGGCCTGACCGAAGAGGACGCCGCGAAGCGGTTTCGGGACCTCGAAATTTATCGTGCCCAGTTCCGGCCGATGAAGGCAACATTGTCGGGCCGCAGCGAGAAGATAATCATGAAGCTGATCGTCAATGCCGCCGACCGCAAAGTGATCGGCGCGCATATTCTCGGCCATGACGCCGGCGAGATGGCGCAGTTGCTCGGCATTCCCGTGAAGGCCGGTTGCACCAAGGAAGATTTCGACCGCACCATGGCCGTTCACCCGACGGCGTCCGAAGAGTTGGTGACGATGTATACGCCGAGCTATCGCATCCGTAACGGCGAGCGCGTATAAAGAATTAGGCAGCAATTCCAACCGCGCACAAAAGACCATCTTGAATAGATGGTTCGCCTTTGCAAGCAGCCGGCAAAGGTTTATAAGCGCGCGTTATTTATGACGGCGAGACACTTGGCAAAGACCGAGTGCGAAAACAGGTGAGTGAGATGGCACAGAATTGGACACCGAATAGTTGGCGGCAAAAACCGATCCAGCAGGTGCCGGAATATCCGGATCAGGCAGCGCTGGCGGCTACCGAAGCGCAGCTTGCAAGCTATCCTCCGCTCGTTTTTGCCGGTGAAGCTCGTCGTTTAAAGGCGCATCTTGCCAATGTCGCCGAAGGCAACGGTTTTCTGCTTCAGGGTGGCGACTGTGCCGAAAGCTTCGCCGAGCATGGTGCCGACACCATCCGCGACTTCTTCCGCGCCTTCCTGCAGATGGCCGTCGTCCTGACCTTTGGTGCGCAACTGCCCGTCGTGAAGGTCGGCCGTATTGCCGGTCAGTTCGCCAAGCCGCGGTCTTCGAACATCGAAACGCAGAATGGCGTGTCGCTGCCGAGCTATCGCGGCGACATCATCAACGGCATCGAGTTCACCGAAGAAGCACGCATTCCCAATCCGGACCGTCAGATGATGGCTTACCGCCAGTCTGCCGCGACGCTGAACCTGCTGCGCGCCTTCGCCATGGGCGGCTACGCCAATCTCGAAAACGTGCAGAAGTGGATGCTCGGCTTCGTCAAGGACAGCCCGCAGGGCGAGCGCTACCGCAAGCTTGCCGATCGCATCGGCGAGACCATGGATTTCATGCGCGCGATTGGCATCACTGCCGAGAGCAATGCGAGTCTGCGCGAGACCGATTTCTTCACCAGCCACGAGGCGCTGCTGCTCGGCTATGAAGAAGCCTTCACCCGCGTCGATTCCACCACCGGCGACTGGTATGCCACCTCCGGGCACATGCTCTGGATCGGCGACCGCACGCGTCAGGCCGATCACGCCCATGTCGAATATTTCCGCGGCATCAAGAACCCGATCGGTCTGAAGTGCGGTCCTTCGCTGCAGGCGGACGATCTCATCAACCTGATCGATATTCTGAACCCGGAGAATGAAGCAGGTCGCCTGACGCTGATCTGCCGCTTCGGCCATGACAAGGTCGCCGACAATCTGCCGCGTCTCATTCGCGCTGTCGAGCGCGAAGGCCGCAAGGTCGTCTGGTCCTGCGATCCGATGCATGGCAACACGATCACGCTCAACAACTACAAGACCCGGCCGTTCGAGCGGATTTTGTCGGAAGTCGAAAGCTTCTTCCAGATTCACCGCGCCGAGGGCACGCATCCTGGCGGCATCCACATCGAGATGACCGGCAAGGATGTGACCGAATGCACAGGCGGCGCTCGCGCCGTCGGTGCAGAGGATCTGCAGGATCGCTACCATACCCATTGCGATCCGCGCTTGAATGCCGACCAGGCGCTGGAGCTTGCTTTCCTGCTCGCCGAACGCATGAAGGGCGGCCGGGACGAGAAGCGTATGCGCGCGCACGGCTGATCGAAAGCTGTCATCATCATTTGCAAACGGGCCGGCTCATACCGGCCCGTTTTTTGTGCAAATCAATCCTGCTGAAGCGTCCTTCACTTCTTTGCATTTGACGCGACGGACATCGTCGTCGAAGTTGTCGCGAAAAGAGAGGGGATCAGCATGAATGACGATCACACCGGCGCTTGCCTCTGCGGCAGCGTGCGTTTCAAAACACGTGGCCCATTGCGGGAGGTGGTCGCCTGTCACTGCTCGCAGTGCCGCAAGCAGACGGGGCTCTACTACGCCGCGACCAATGTTCCCCTCGACAACATCACGATCGAAGGCGAAGACGCGATCACCTGGTATCGCGCCAGCTCCTTTGCCCGTCGGGGCTTCTGCCGAACCTGCGGTTCGGCACTTTTCTGGGTCGCCGACGACGCCGGGGAAATCTCGATCATGGCTGGCCTCTTCGATAATCCAAGTGACCTAAAGCTGGCCTACCATATCTATTGTGCCGACAAGGGCGATTTTTACGAGATCGGCGATGGATTGCCGCAATACAAGCAAGGGCGGCCGGGATTGCTGACGGCAGGGCCTTCGGACCGACCAGAGGGTGAGCAGTCAATTTATTCGGAACCCTCGAAATCGAAATCATCATCGATCGCGAGACCCGGAGGTCTTTGATGGCCATGGCGAATAGCTCTGATCTCTATCAGATCACCAGCGACTTCGTAGTCGACCAGATAATCTCCCATAGTGAATCTCAGAACGCCGGGGATCGGTAATTCGTCGCTCTGAAAGCCCATTAACGGGAAAAGAAGCAGGTTGGTTTTGAGCCGATTCAGGTCGTCGAGAAAACGGAGAGCTGCAGCCGGACTTCTATCCTTCAGATATTGCGCCTCCGACCTGATGTATGCTCTGGCGCCAGCCGAAAGGCGAACTCGTTTCAAGCGGCCGCCCCTTTGACGACCTTCGCCACTTCACTGATGACATCGTCGAGATCGTATGCTTCGCCATTCGCCATCTCCCGGCGAGCCTTGGCGATCTCCAATACTTCACGACCTTCGGATGCGAGATATGATTTAAGCGCGCGGACAAAAACCCAACTGCGCGTCCGCTCGCAAACCTCAGCGATCTCCTCAATCTCTGCAAGAATGTCAGCGGGAACCCGCAAGGTGATGGGGTCGGAAAGCTCTCTTTGATTTTTCATCTATTTCACCTCCGTTTGTATTACAAAATAGAAGAAGATCGCTGAAAGTCAATTTCCGATCCTGAGTATGGCCTTTGACATCAAATCCCGTTCTTCTGTGCGACGAGCCTGTTCAGTTTCGCTATTTCCTCTCGCACCGCCGACAGCTCTGTCAGGACATGCAAGTCGATCTTCTGATGCAGGGACAGCACTTCCAATTCCGCCTTGAGATTGACTTCGTAATCCTTCGCAGCTTCGAAGCGGTCGCGTTCGGCCTGGCGGTTCTGCGACATCATGATGATCGGGGCCTGGATGGCGGCGAGCATGGAGAGGACGAGGTTGAGGAAGATGAAGGGGTAGGGGTCGAAGGCGCGGGTCATGAGCACGATGGTGTTGACGACGCACCAGACGACGAGGAAGGCGAGGAACGCCAGAATGAAGGACCAGGAGCCGCCCACGCGTGCAATACCGTCTGCGAGGCGTTCGCCGGTGGATGCCTCGGCTGAAAAGGCGGCGTTGATATCGGTGGAAACGATTTTCCGCTCATGCGCCTTTTTCAATACGCGTTTTTCGATCTCGCCGAGCTCCTCGGCCGTCTTGTCGAAATGCTGATGAACGAAATTGGGTAGATTATACATGGGAACACTCCGAAGACTTGGTCAATTTGGCCGCAAGTATTCGACTGCCCGCAGGAAATGCAATGCAAAAAGGGTCGCAGTCTAGCTGCTTTGGTCTGCCAGCAAGACATGCGACGGGAAGAACCGGTCGAGCCCATATTCGTGTCCGAACATCGCGTCATGCTGTAGATAGCGATACTCGCGCATCAGCGGATCGAGATTTTGCTCCTTGCGAGCCCAATCCGGAAAAGCCTGATTGTCGCGCGTCGCCAATTGGTAACGGTCGACGATGGTGTATTTCTTCTGCAGGCGGCCGAGAAAGCCGGTGTAGAACGGGTGCTCGTAGCCGGCGGTCTTGAGGATGTGATAGGGCAGTTGCGACGGGCTGATCGTCCCGACATCCTTGCGCACGCCCTTTTTGCTCGACCAGATGACCAGTGGCGTTTCGTGCTCACGCTTCATGATGTCGAGTGGCGCTTTTCGGGTCGCCACCTGCTCGGGCATGTAATTCGTATCCGGATAGACCGTGCCAAGCGGCGGCAGGTGATCGCCCCAGAGGACGATGATGGTCTCACGGTCGCGCTTAGACGCCCAATCCATCAGCATTTTCAAGCTCTGGTCGGCTTCCCGCACGCCTTGCGTATAGGTCGCAAGCGTGTCTCGATCGGCGTCGCTCAGATCGCCTTTGATATCGACCGTGTTTTCCGCATAGCGATGCGGTTCGTACGGGCCGTGGCCCTGTAGTGTGACGGCGAAGAAGAAGAACGGCCGCTCCATGGCATCGCCCTCGCGCATGATCTCCTTCATCAGCGAGTCGTCGGAGGCGAAAAGGCCGCGCTTCTCCATGGGTGGCATGGTCTCCTCGGTGCGGAACTCCTCGAAACCGAAAGCCTTGTAGACTTCGTTGCGGTTCCAGAACCAGCCGCTGAATGGATGGATGGAACGCGCGGCATAGCCTTCGCCGCGAAAGAAGGTGGCCAGCGACGGCATCGGCCGGCGGACATATTGCTGATAGGGGATGCTGCCATAGGGCAGGAAAGCGTTGGAGAAGCCGGTCAGAGCTTCGAACTCGACATTGGCGGTCATGCCGCCGAATTCGGGGGAGAAGACATAGCCCGACTGCGCCACGCGGATGTTCGGCATGGGGTCGGGCGTAAAGGTCAGACCGGAAAGCCTGGTCGGGTCCCAGAAAGACTCGCTCATCAGCATGATGATGTCAGGTTTTTCGCGTGGGCCGGAAAGATAGCCATAGTTGCGGGCAGGTATGGCATCGATCACATTTTGCCCATAGCCCGCAGGCGCTTTGACGTCGGCCATCGGCAGGTTCAGCGAGAAGGCGATGATGAAGCCGTTGTAACCGTAGTTTTCCTTCTGATCCCAGACGATGGGGATGATGCGCAGCTTTTCCCTGATGAAGGAATTTTGCGTCGGATCCATCTGCGAGACGAAGACGGCCATGAATGGCAGGCAGACGGACAGCCGCGCGATCCTTGCATTGCGCGAAAGCGCTGTCGCATGTCGCCAAGTATAGCGCCAGAGAAGGGCGAGTCCGACGATCGAGGCGATAATCCCGAGAGCGACGGCAACCGCCGTCCACGGCCGCTCGCGCACGATCACCGGCATGAGTTCCAGGATCTGATGCGCAAAAAGGAAGTCCGAAGGATAGAGCGGATCGGAAAGATAATGCTGCTTCTGATTGGAGATAAAGGCCGGAACCAGGACGAGGGGCACAACCAACAAGATCGATTGGTGCGCCCGGCCGAACATGGCGTCAAGCACCAGCATCAGCAACATGACGATGCCGACCGTGGTGAAGCCGGGATGGATCGGCGACATGAAATAGTCGGGGAGATCCGTCAGCTCACCGCGCGCGACCCATTCGACCACGACGATGGTGGAAAGTGCGAGCAGGAAGGTCAGAATAAGGCTGAGAAGCTGACGTAAAGCCGTCTGTTGTCGGCTCGCGGCACCAAGCTTTTGTAGAGGGGCAAATCTGCCTGCCAACGCAGAACTGGGGACCAGCGCGACCAAAGGTCTCTCCAATTTAATAAAACCTTTATATAATTGTCACCTCTCTGTCATGAACGGCAGGTGAACCGCAAGGCTCCCTTAGTATTTTTCGGTGGTAAAATACGTCCTTTGCGAGCACCGCGATCTTTGACACATGGAGAGGGCGGAAGGCGGTTGCGGAACGGGGTTGCGCTCGCTAAATATATGGCATGACAGAACAAAGCCCCATCACCCAGACCATCCGCATCGCTGTCGCCCAGCTTAACCCGACGGTCGGCGATGTCTCCGGCAACCTTGCAAAAGCGCGGGAAGCGCGGGCTGAGGCGGCGCGCGAGGGCGCTCAGCTTGTGCTGCTGACGGAGCTGTTCATCTCCGGTTATCCGCCGGAGGATCTGGTGTTGAAACCGGCCTTTATCCGCGCCTGCCGGAAGGCTGTGGAGAGCCTTGCGGCCGATACCGCCGATGGCGGGCCGGGCGTCGTCATCGGCTTTCCGCGTCAGGACGAGACCGGTCGCTACAATTCGGTGGCCGTGCTCGATGGCGGCAAGATTATCTTCGTCAGGGACAAGGTTGATCTGCCGAACTATGGCGAGTTCGATGAGAAGCGGGTCTTCGACGAAGGGACCATTGCGGGACCGGTTAATTTTCGCGGCGTTCGCATCGGTATTCCCATTTGCGAGGAGATCTGGAACGATCTCGGCATCTGCGAAACGCTGGCTGAAAGCGGAGCGGAAATTCTTCTCGTTCCGAATGGCTCTCCCTATTATCGCGGCAAGGTCGATGTCCGTCATCAGGTTGCGCTACGGCAGGTGATCGAGTCAGGCCTGCCGCTCATCTTTGCCGCCCAGGTTGGCGGTCAAGACGAACTGGTTTTCGACGGCGCAAGCTTCGGCTTCAACGCTGACAAGTCCTTGGCCTTCCAGATGAGCCAGTTCGAAACCGCATTGGCGGTGACGACCTGGAAGAAGAACGGCAATGGCTGGCACTGCGCCGAAGGCCCGATGGCCCATATTCCGGAGGGTGAGGAGGCGGATTACCGCGCCTGCCTGCTGGGCTTCCGCGACTACGTGAACAAGAACGGCTTCAAATCGGTCGTGCTTGGCCTTTCCGGCGGCATCGACTCGGCGATCTGCGCCGCCATCGCCGTCGACGCACTCGGCGAAGAGCGGGTGCGCACCGTTATGCTGCCTTACCGTTATACCTCGCAGGATTCGCTGAAGGATGCGGCCGATTGTGCCAAGGCGCTCGGCTGCCGCTACGACATCGTGCCGATCGAGGAGCCGGTGACCGGCTTCACCTCAGCGCTTTCGGATCTGTTCGAAGGCACCGACAGCGGCATCACCGAGGAAAATCTGCAGAGCCGTGCCCGCGGCACCATTCTCATGGCGATTTCCAACAAGTTCGGCTCGATGGTGGTGACCACGGGCAACAAGTCGGAAATGTCGGTCGGCTATGCCACGCTCTATGGCGACATGAACGGCGGCTTCAATCCGATCAAGGACCTCTACAAGATGCAGGTCTATGCGCTGTCGCGCTGGCGCAATCTGCATGTGCCGCCGGGCGCGCTTGGCCCATCGGGTGAGGTGATCCCGTTCAACATCATCGACAAGGCGCCGTCCGCCGAGCTGCGGCCTAACCAGACGGACCAGGATTCGCTGCCACCCTATCCGGTGCTCGACGATATTCTGGAATGCCTGGTGGAAAAGGAGATGGCGGTCGAGGAGATCGTTGCGCGTGGGCATGATGTTGCCACTGTCCATCGCGTCGAGCATCTGCTCTATCTCGCCGAATACAAGCGCCGCCAGTCGGCGCCAGGCGTGAAGATTACCAAGAAGAATTTCGGTCGCGATCGACGCTATCCGATCACCAACCGGTTCCGCGATCGTTGATCGCTACGCCCCGCGGCAAGTGGAGAGCCAATGCGCAGTTCGGTCGAGATCTACAACATCCGTACCGGTGAAAGCCGGGTCGTCTGGCAGACTGAGCGGCTGGTCGAGGCGCCGAATTTTTCGCCGGATGGGCGCTATCTGCTGCTGAATGGCGATGGCCTGCTTTATCGGCTCGCGCTCGATGGCAAGGCCGAGGCCGTTCAAGTCGATACCGGTTTTGCGACGCTCTGCAACAACGACCATGGCATATCGCCCGACGGTTCGCTGATCGCCATTTCCGACAAGACGGAACATGGCAAGTCCTGCATCTATGTCCTGCCCGCCGAGGATGGCACGCCACGGCAAGTGACGCGCAATCTGCCCTCTTATTGGCATGGCTGGTCGCCCGATGGGCAGCGGTTTTCCTATTGCGGCATTCGCGACGATGTCTTCGATATCTACACGATCTCTATCGATGGCGGCGAAGAGACGCGGCTGACGCATGGCGAAGGCCGCAATGACGGGCCTGACTATTCCGCCGATGGGCAATGGATCTATTTCAACTCCAGCCGCACCGGCCTGATGCAGATCTGGCGCATCCATCCCGATGGTACCGGGCTGCAGCAGATAACCAACGACAATTACGGCAACTGGTTCGCCCATCCGTCGCCGAAGAACGACAAGGTCGTGCTGATCTCCTACGACCCCGATGTCTTCGACCATCCGCGCGATCTCCATGTCCGGCTGCGGCTGATGGATATGGATGGCGGCAATCTCACAACGCTGTTCGAGCTTTTCGGCGGACAGGGGACGATCAATGTGCCGAACTGGTCACCGGATGGTGACGAGTTCGCCTATGTCCGCTACGAGCCGGCCTGATCTCTCTGGACAGGTCAGATGGCTCGCTATAAGTTCCGGATCGTTCGCAGGGCGCATCCGATCCGCGGGAAGGGCAAGGCCCACCTGATGCATAGAACGTAAGACTGCCACACCTCTTTTCAGTCTGTGGGCGCGGATACCGGACGTGAATGAAAGGAGGTCTTTCGTGACCACGCGCTCTCTGGCGGGCAATGCCACCGTCGATTCCCTGAAAAAACAGGCCAAGGCCTTTCTGAAAGCCGTTCATTCCGGCGAGGCAGCGGCACGCAGTCGTGTCCAGCCGTATTTCGCCAATGCCGCCGAAGTCGGGCTTCAGGAGATCCAGCTTGTTCTTGCCCGCGAGTATGGCTTCTCAAGCTGGACAAAACTCAAAGCGCATCTGGAAAGCGCCAATCGCGAGCAAACGCCTCGCGATCAGCTCGCCAACCAATTCCTGTCGCTGGCGACGGTTTCCTACTTCCCTCATATCCCGGCTGATCCGGTACGCTTCGATGAGGCGCGGCAATTGCTGGAGGGTAACCCTGAGCTTGCCGAGGACAGTATCTACATTGCCGCGGCACTTGGCGACGCCGCCGGTGTGGCGCGCTGGCTCGATCGGCAGCCGCAGCTTCTTGATCGGAAAGGCGGGCCTTACGATTGGTCGCCCTTGCTCTATGCCACCTATGCTCGCCTGCCTGGCCACTCCAGCTTGCCGGCGGCGCGGGTCCTGATAGAGCGTGGAGCGGATCCCAACGCCTTCTTCCTCGACGGCGGTCAATATCGCTTCACGGCATTGACCGGTGTTTTCGGAGAGGGAGAAGCCGGCAAGGTCAGGCAGCCGCCGCATCCCGACTGCGAGGCTTTCGCGCGCCTTTTGCTCGACGCCGGCGCGGAGGTGAATGACAGCCAGGCGCTCTATAACCGGATGTTCGAGCCCGACAATTCCTGCCTGGAATTGCTGCTTGAGTACGGGCTTTCCGCTGTCGACAAGAACAATTGGCTGGTGCGCGAAGACGGTCTGATGGTGGCGAATTCGCAGACGGTGTTCGACTATCAACTGGCTTGGGCCTGCGAGAAACGCATTGGCGCGCGCGTCAGGCTGCTGGTCGAGCATGGGGCTGACGTTAACAAGCCGGTCAATGGCCGAACGCCTTTTGAATGGGCACGGATCGGTGGCGACAAGGATCTTGCGCTGTACCTTGTGCAAAAGGGCGCTGTTGCCGTTCGGCTCAAGACGGAGGACTGGGTTTATATCCAGATTATGACCGGTAATATGCCCGTCGATCTCGGGATATTTGCAGATCACATAAAGAGAATAGCGCGTGAGCTCGACATTCCCGAAGCGATGCAGCGGATTTACCCCGCGATGCTGCACGAAGCGGCGGGGGACAATGCCTTCGAGCCGGTCCGCCGGATGCTTGCTCTCGGCTTCGACGTCAACGCCATGACCAGCCGCACGCCGCTGCATGAGGCTGCCCTGCATGGCTATATCGACATGGCGAAGCTGCTGATCGAACATGGGGCCGACACCACCATCCGCGATCCCTATTACTATTCACCGCCGATCGATTGGGCGGAATACAACGGCAAGGAGGAGATGGTCGAATTCCTGAAGACGAAGCCGCTCGATGTCTTTGCGGCTGCCGCCTTTGGCCAAGTTGAGCAATTGGCCGCGCGTCTAAAAAAACATCCTCATCAGATCAACGTCCGCTTCGGCGATTTTCGTCCACACGGGCAGGCGAGCGCAGACCGCGACTGGTTGACGCCGCTCGGCTTTGCCATCCTCAATGCTCAGGTCGATGCGATGCGCTTTCTGCTGGAGCGCGGCGCCGATCGTTCGGTGAGAGATGCATCCGGCCTCTCGTACCGGGATCTGGCGCGGGAAACGGGCGATGAGGCGATCGTCTCGCTGCTCAAAGCGGCTATTGTGCCGGCTGCGGACCGGCCGCTTTCGGATGTTTGAGATCGATGCCACCTTGGTCGGTCGCGAGGAATTGCGGTCCGACCTGGCGCACCTTGTTTGCCGAGGGATCGTAAGGCCGGTCCGCCGGCATTTGTCTGGGTTGAATCTGGGTGACTGCCGGCGCCGAGGTCGTCGGCATCTGCCGTTGCGGCAACGTCGCGTCCGGCTGGGGCTTCCGCGTCTCGATTGACGTGACCGAGCTTTCGGGTTGCGCCAGCGACTGCTCTTCAGGTGTGTAAGGCTCCTGCTTCAACCGGGTGTTGATAACAGTGTCCGGCTCGGCTGACGCGGGAGCGTTGCAGCCATTGCGTTGCATGGTAGCGAGCAATTGGCGGCGTTGTGCCCCTTCGGCGTCGACGCGGGTCAAGCTCAACTCGCGCTCATCCATCAGTGAACCAAGGTCCTGCTGCATCCGGTCCAGCGACGTCTGCATCTCATCGCAGGCGCCACTATCCCCGGAGCCGGAACCGAAGATCACCACGCTGCTGTCGGAAGCACAGCCCTGATTGCGCATATCGCTCTTTAGCTGCCGGATCATGAGATTCTGTTGGGCGATAGCGCGCGAAAGCTGCCGTGTCTCGGCGCTGGCACCGACAACCTGCGTGATATTGGCAAACCGGCCGTGCAGTTCGTCGCAGAGCGTATTCGTCTGCGCCGAAGCCGGCGATGCAACCAAGAGGGACAACAAAAGACAGGAGAAGGAATTTCTGCCGCGGTTCACGATTTTGCTCTTCGAAAGCGGTTCGACTTTGAGAAAGAATACAGCGTGGAGCTTAACAACGTCCCTATCAGAAATACACTTCTGGTAGGAGGATTCCTGCGAAATGATCAAAGACGGAGCATGGCTTCGCCTCTTGTCGCCGTTTGGTGACTTTGCCAGGCAAATTTTCGACACAATCGGAAACCGACCGCCATGAGCCCGTCGGACCGCCTCAGAAGACGGTCCGACAAGGTTGTTGCCTCAATTCGGCTGGGAAGCCTCGACCACAGCAAGGGCCGCCATATTGACGACGCCGCGCGACGTGACGGACGGCGACAGGATGTGGGCGGGGAGCGCCGTGCCGAGAAGGATCGGGCCGACATGCAGGCCGTCGGTCATGGTCTTGACCACGCCGAGGGTGATGTTGGCGGCGTCGAGATTTGGGAAGACCAGCAGGTTTGCTTCGCCGGTAAGCGTGCTGTCCGGCATGACGTGACGGCGCAGGCTTTCGGAGATGGCGCTGTCGCCATGCATTTCGCCGTCGACTTCCAGCTCCGGTGCCATTTCGCGGACAAGCGCCAGGGCATTGCGCATCTTGGTCGCGCTTTCCGATTCCCGCGACCCGAAATTCGAATGCGAAACGAGAGCGGCCCGCGGCGAAATGCCGAAGCGTTTGATTTCTTCGGCTGCCAGCACCGCCGACTCGGCGATCTCCTCGGCATTCGGATTAAAGGTGACATAGGTGTCGGTGTAGAAGGTCGCGCCGCGCTGCGAGATCAGCAGGCTGAGCGCCGAGAAATCGCGAACATCGGGGCGTTTGCCGATGATCTGGCGTACGACGCGCAGATGGCGTTCGTAACGGCCTTCGAGGCCGCAGATCAGCGCATCGGCCTCGCCGCGCTTCAGCGCCAGGGCGCCGATGACGGTGGTGTTGGTGCGCACGATCGTTCGCGCTGCTTCCGGAATGACACCGCTGCGGCCGACCAGCGAGAAATAGAGCTCGACATATTCGCGGAAGCGCGGATCGTCTTCCGGATTGATGACGGCGAAATCGGTATTCGGCCGGATCTTCAAGCCATAGCGCTTCAGGCGGGTCTCGATAACGGACGGACGTCCGATCAGGATCGGAACCGCAGTGCCTTCTTCAAGAAGAACCTGGGCAGCGCGCAGCACGCGCTCATCCTCGCCTTCGGAGAAGACGACGCGCTTGCGCTCCGCGGTTTTGGCTGCGGCGAAAATCGGCTTCATGATGAAGCCGGAGCGGAAGACGAAGCGGTTGAGTTCGTCCATATAGGCGTCGAAATCGGCAATCGGGCGCAGGGCCACACCGCTTTCGGCCGCGGCTCTCGCAACGGCGGGCGCAATGCGCAGGATCAGACGCGGGTCGAAGGGCGAGGGGATCAGGTAATTCGGCCCGAAGACCGGCGTTTCGCCGGTATAGGCGCGTGCGGCAACATCGGACGGCTCCTCGCGGGCAAGCGACGCGATGGCGCGCACTGCGGCCATCTTCATTTCCTCGTTGATCGTCTTGGCGCCGCAGTCGAGCGCGCCCCGGAAGATATAGGGGAAACAGAGGACGTTGTTGACCTGGTTCGGAAAGTCCGAACGGCCGGTGCAGATCATCGCGTCCGGTCGGGCGGCACGGGCGAGATCCGGCATGATTTCTGGTGTCGGATTGGCGAGCGCCATGATCAGCGGCTTCTCCGCCATCTGCTCCAACAGCTCAGGCTTCAATACGCCGGCGGCAGAGAGGCCGAGAAAAACATCGGCGCCGGGGATCGACTCGGCAAGCACGCGCTTATCGCTCTTCTGGGCATAAACGGACTTCCATTCGTCCATCAGCTCGGTACGGCCTTCATAGACGAGGCCTTCGATATCGTGGACCCAGATGTTTTCACGCTTGGCGCCGAGGATGACCAGCAGGTTGAGGCAGGCAAGCGCCGCCGCGCCGGCGCCCGAAGCAACGATCTTGACGTCTTCGATCTTCTTGCCGGCCAATTCAAGCCCGTTGAGAATAGCGGCGGCAACGATGATGGCGGTACCGTGCTGATCGTCGTGGAATACCGGGATCTCCATCTTTTCGCGCAGACGACGTTCGACGTCGAAGCACTCGGGCGCCTTGATGTCTTCCAGATTGATGCCGCCGAAGGTCGGCTCCAGCGCGGAAATCGCGCTGACCATCTCATCGACGGTGGGTGCGGCAACTTCGATGTCGAAGACATCGATGCCGGCGAATTTCTTGAAGAGTACAGCCTTGCCTTCCATTACGGGCTTGGAGGCAAGCGGACCGATATTGCCGAGACCGAGGACGGCCGAACCGTTGGAGATGACCGCGACGAGATTGCCGCGCGAGGTGTAGTCGAAGGCCGTTTCCGGATTGTCGCGGATGGCAAGGCAGGGCGCGGCAACGCCGGGAGAATAGGCAAGCGCCAGGTCGCGTTGGTTGCCGAGCGGCTTCGTCGCCTGGATTTCCAGCTTGCCGGGACGGGGATAGCGATGAAAGAAGAGAGCCTGGTCGTCGAGATTGCCACTCGCCATGTTCTTGGCTGCCTTCGATGTGTCGTGCGTATCCATTACGCTCCTCCATTCCTGCTTGCGCGCTCGCGTTTGATTCCCCCTGCATACATCAATCACCCAGGGTGCACAGTATGCAATTGACGCGGACAGAAGGTTTTTTGTCGCGTCGTTTTCAGAATTGTTTTTCCGGTCCGCAAACGCTGACTTCCGGACCCGATGGTAAGCGAAGGGCGAAAATGCGTCACATGGGGGTCACGGCGCTGGCCTATGAGGGCAAAAACGGAGGAACGCTCATGACCCTCATCGCTTCCCACCGCGGCGGTACGCATCTGTGGCCTGAAAACACCCGGCTCGCCTTTTCCGAAACCGCCAAGCTCGATGTCGATCTCGTCGAATTCGATGTGCACCAGACGCGTGACAACAAGCTTGTCATCCATCACGACGCGTTGATCGACCGCATGACGGATGGCAAGGGCGCGATCGCCGATTTCAGCTATGACGAACTGATGCGCCATATCGTCATCGGCAGTGGCGGCGAGACCATTCCGACACTTGCCCAGACCATCGATATCTTCGGGCCGTCCGCGGTCGACCTTCGCTTGGAGATCAAGGCGAGGCCGGACGGAAAACCCTATGAAGGCATGGAAGGCCGTATTGCGGACGAGCTGTTGGCGACCGACATGCTGCAGCGGACAATGGTGACCAGTTTCGCGCTCCCGCGCCTGGAGGTTTTCAGCGTCGCGCTGGAGGAGCGTGGCCTGAATGCCGGCGAACTTCTGGGCCTTATCTTTCTCTGTTCGCCCTTGATGGTCGCGCAAATCGGCTGGAGAGGCGTCATTGCCGCACTCGGCCGGTTTGGCGTCCGCGAGATTGCCTTGCGGGCCGAGTCCATCGATGCCGAAGTAACGGAGTTCTTTCGGAAAAACGGCGTGACGGTGCACGGCTGGGCGGCTCACACCAGCGAGGCAGCAAAGGCGATGTTTCGCCTCGGTGTCGCAAGTTTCACAACCGATCGCCCAGATCTCGCCATAGCTGCAAAGCGCGGCTGATCTTGCGCGATAGTCCTATCGCACAGGATTTGTCATCATCCTGAAACACGAGTCTGGTTTTGGAATAGCCAACGTAGGATAGGGCACGGACATAGAGTTCGTGAATGAAAACATGAATGTCAGGCGGTTTCGAACGCTATTCATTTCTGACGTGCACCTCGGCTCGAAAGCAGCCAAGGCGGACTATCTGATCGATTTTCTGCGCCATCACGAAGCGGACACCATCTTTCTTGTCGGCGACATCGTCGACGGCTGGCGGCTGAAGCGCACCTGGTACTGGCCGCAGGATTGCAACGACGTGGTGCAGAAGCTGCTGCGTAAAGCGCGCAAGGGCACCCGCATCGTCTATATCCCCGGCAATCACGACGAATTCCTGCGCGATTTCCCCGGCATGCATTTCGGCGGCATCGAAGTGGCGCAGCGGGCGATCCACGAGACCGCTGACGGCAAGAAATACCTCGTCCTGCACGGCGACGAATTCGACGTCGTCGTCCGCAACGCGCGTCTGCTCGCCTATCTCGGCGATTGGGCTTACGATATGGCGATCCTCATCAATGTCGGCCTCGCCGCGGTTCGCCGCCGCCTGAACATGCCCTATTGGTCGTTCTCGGCCTGGGCGAAGCTTCAGGTCAAGCATGCGGTCAACTTCATCGGCGAGTTCCAGCGCGTTGTGGTCGAAGAGGCCAAGCGCAACGATGCCGACGGCGTCATCTGCGGCCACATCCATCACGCCATCATCGAGGATTTCGATGGCATCCGGTATATCAACACCGGCGACTGGGTCGAAAGCTGCACGGCGATCGCCGAGCATGAAGACGGCACTTTCGAGCTGATCACCTGGCAGACGATCACCGAGGTACAGCCGGTCGGCGCCGCCATCGAGGATCTGTCGGAAACCCTTGGGGTGCGGGCGGCATAATATGCGCCGCTCACGCATCCGATAACGCGCCGTCACATTTTTTGATCGTCGTTATCTGATTGCAGCCTCATATTTTCCCTGAAACGTTTCGATCGGGCTATTTCTCGCCATAGTCGTATTCACGATGGAGTGATAGGGAGCAATCAGTTTCCCTTCAGGTCTGTCATGATTCCCGCGACAAAATCTCTCCAGGGCGAGGGCGCTCCTCCGCATTTTCGTTTGCGCACCGCCTTGTCCTATTGTGCTCCGTTGCTCGTCAACGGGATCGCCTTGCCGTTTTTCCCCGTCTGGCTGGCGGGACTGAATTTCGGTGACCGCGAGATCGGTCTCATCCTCGCTGTACCGATGGTGGTTCGCGTTCTTGTCGTGCCCATTGTCGGCATCCTGGCCGATCGCGTCGAGGAACGTGCGAATGTGTTGTTCTGGTCGGGCGCACTGTCGCTGCTGACGGCGATCGCGCTTTACTGGACAAGCGATTTCTGGCCGGTTCTGCTGGTCTACGGCATTCAGGGGGCGACATACGCGCCTTACTTACCCGTCGTGGAATCGATCGCCATTTCCGGCGTGCGGCGCTGGCGTTTCGATTATGGCTCGATGCGCGTATGGGGATCGATTGCTTTCATCTTCTCGACCCTTATCGGCGGTCAGATGATCCAGAAATGGGGTGGCAGCATGGTTCTGCCCAGCATGGTCGGCGGCTTTTTCCTGACGACGGTGATGGCCTTCTTCTGTCCGCGCATTGGACCGACACGCCGGCGCAATCAGCCGATCAACCTGCAGGCGCCGACCGGCGGCGGGCTGCGCTCACCGCAGTTGTTGATCACCATGATCGGTGTGTCGGTGCAGCAGTCCAGCCATGCCGTGCTGTATACCTTCGCGTCGATCTATTGGCGGACGCTCGGTTTTTCCGGCACGCAGATCGCCGTCCTCTGGAGCATAGGGGTCGCGGCGGAGGTCATGGTCTTCTTCATGTCGAAGATGCTGAGCCGTCGTTTCAGCGCCTGGACGCTGATTTTCTTCGGCTCAAGCATGTGTGTCCTGCGCTGGATATTGTTTCCGATCAACTTCGGTTTCATCGGCTATTTCGTGCTGCAGTGCTTTCATTCCTGCACCTATGCCTGCGTCCATACCGGCATTCAGCGCCGTATCGTCGCCTCGGTGCAGGAAGCCCAGGAGGCTTCCGCCCAGGGCTCTTATTTCTTTTATAACGGCATGTTTCTCGGGCTTATGACGCTTGCTTCCGGCTATCTCTACGCGTGGCTCGGTGTTTCCAGCTATTATGTCATGGCCGGTGTTGCAGCTTTCGGCCTCGCCATGGTGGTGCTTGCCCGCAATCTTCAGCCCCACAGTTCCGGGTTTGGCGAAAGGGCGGGCGAGGCCTCCTGAAGGCGGGCAAAACGAATTCATTTGGATATCAAAATGCTATGGCATATTTTGACATCGGCGCGGCATGGAAATCGCCTATGCACTCGGATATTAACCATTACCGTCGAGCTGGGATTCCTGAGTCGGCGATTGTGACGCAAGATCTGAAAGACGCATGAGTTTGAAAGCAGCCGAACAAAGCCCCGATGCACCGAGGATCGATGACGAGCCTGATGGCAACGGGCATCGCTATCGGCTGGAAGGCAATTGGCGTAGTGCCAATGTGCACGGCGTGTTGCGGCAGATCGATCAGCTTACGAAACAGCATGGCGGCGATCATGTGGTGATCGATCTCTCTGATCTCTCCGATGTCGACACCGCGGGGGCGCTGCTGATCCGTCGCCTGAGGGAGAGCCAGGAAGCGCACGGCGTTACGGTCAGCATCGACGGCTCCAATCCCCATATCGATGAGCTGCTTACCGCCTTTACCGAAGACCCGAACCAGGAGGCGGCGGAGCCCAAGCCAAAGAAATCGCTCGCGGAACGGATTTTCGCACCGATCGGCGAAAGCGTTTACGAGATATGGGGCAATCTCGTCGCGGCCATGTACATACTCGGTTCGGCGGTGCGCGGCGCGCAGCTCAAGTTCGGGCGCGGCAGCGGTGTTTCGCCGGCTTCGATCGTCAATCAGATCGACCATATGGCGGTGCGCGCCGTGCCGATCATCCTGCTGATGTCCTTTCTGATCGGTGCGATCATCGCGCAGCAAGGCGCATTCCAGCTTCGCTATTTCGGCGCCGAAATCTTCGTCGTCGATCTCGTCGGTATCCTGCAATTGCGCGAAATCGGCGTGCTGCTGACCGCCATCATGATCGCCGGCCGTTCAGGCAGCGCCATTACTGCCGAAATCGGCTCGATGAAGATGCGCGAAGAGGTCGACGCCCTGAAGGTCATGGGTCTGAACCCGGTCGGCGTTCTGATCTTCCCCCGGCTGGTGGCATTGACCGTCGCGTTGCCGCTGTTGACCATCCTTGCCAATTTCGCCTCGCTTGGCGGCGCGGCTGTGGTCGCCTGGGCCTATTCCGGCATCACCTTCGCCACTTTCGTTTCGCGCCTGCACGAGGCGATCAGTCTCTCCACCGTCATCTCGGGCATGATCAAGGCGCCGTTCATGGCGCTGGTCATTGGCATCGTTGCTGCGGTCGAAGGGCTGAAGGTGGGTGGCAGCGCCGAATCGCTTGGCCAGCATGTGACGCAGTCCGTTGTGAAATCGATTTTCGTGGTGATCCTGATGGACGGGCTGTTTGCGATGTTCTACGCAGCGATCGATTTCTGAGGGCCGGCAAGGATGAGCGCGCTTCACTCGGAAATCCCGTTGGACAAGGATGAGCAGGGCAGAGATATCGTACTCTCCGCGCAGGACGTGACCGTCGCTTTCGGATCGAAAGTAGTGCTCGACAAGTTGAACCTCAATATCTATCGCGGCGAAATCCTGGGTTTCGTCGGCGCTTCCGGCGCAGGTAAGTCGGTGCTGCTGCGCACAGTGCTGCGGTTGCTGCCGCGCCGTTCCGGCAAGATCGAGATCCTCGGCGAAGACTATGACAAGCTCTCGGAGCCGGAGCGCAACAGGCTGGATATGCGCCTGGGCGTGCTGTTCCAGCAGGGCGCGCTGTTTTCCTCGCTGACGGTGAAGGAGAACATCCAGGTACCGATGCGGGAATATCTCGATCTGCCGCAGGCCCTGATGGACGAGCTGGCACATCTGAAGATCCGCATGGTTGGCCTGGCCGCCGATGCTGCCGATAAATATCCGTCCGAGCTTTCCGGCGGCATGATCAAACGCGCCGCCCTTGCCAGGGCCCTGGCCCTCGACCCAGATCTCGTTTTCCTGGACGAGCCGACATCCGGCCTTGATCCGATCGGTGCAGCGGAATTCGACGAGCTGATCGCCAAGTTGCGCGACACGCTCGGCCTGACGGTCTATATGGTGACTCACGACCTCGACAGCCTGTTTTCCGTTTGCGACCGTATCGCCGTTCTCGGACAGAAGCGGGTATTGGTGGAGGGAACGGTTGAAGACATGCTGGCCTGCGACGACCCTTGGGTGCAGTCCTATTTCCGGGGCAAACGTGCGCGATCAATCGTGCCGCGGGAGGACATAGGGAATCGCAACGACGACAATGGCGCTGGCGCCAACAGCCGCAAGAAGTAACTGGAACAATGGAAACCAAAGCCAACTACACGATCGTCGGGTTCTTCACGCTGCTGGTCATCGCAGCCGCCTTCGGCTTTGTCTATTGGATGGCGGAATATGGCCGCGGCGGTCCGATGGCCGAGCTGGTCGTTCGCATTCCTGGTTCGGCAAACGGCCTCAGCGTCGGCTCGCCCGTCCGCTTCAATGGCATTCAGGTCGGCTCCGTGCAGGGGCTTTCGATCGATGCCGATGATCCGAACTATTCGCTGGCCTTTACCGAAGTGCGCGCCGACGCGCCGGTCTATACGTCCACCAAGGCCATTCTGGAAATCCAGGGCCTGACGGGTGCGGCCTATATCGAGCTTTCCGGCGGTCGCAATGGCGACGAGAACATCCTCAAGCGGTCGATCGAAACCGGTAAGCGGGCAGTATTGCTCGCCGACCAGTCGAGCGTGACAAACCTGCTTGCTACCGCCGACAAGATCCTGAACCGCGCCAACGACACAATTGGCGACGTCCAGGGCTTCATCTCCGACTCCCGAGGGCCGCTGACCGATACGGTGCGCAACGCGCAGAAGTTCTCAAAGGCGCTGGCTGACAATTCCGACAATATCGACAAGTTCCTCGCCAGCGTCGGACAGCTCTCCGATACCATCAAGAGCGTATCGCCTCGTGTCGAATCGACGCTGGATGCGATCGAGAAGCTGGTGCGCGCCGTCGATGCGAACAAGATCAATGACGTCGTCAACAATGCCGACAAGATCACCGCCAATGTGGCTGACGCGACGACCGATCTGAAGGGGACGATCGCATCCTTCAAGAAGACCGCCGATACCTATACGACCTTCGGCGAGAATGCACAAAAGACCCTGGACCGCGTCGATGCGATCATAGCGCAGATCGATCCCAACAAGGTGAAGGGTTCGATGGACGATATCGCCGAGGTGACCAAGGACGCCAGAAAGGCCGTGATATCTATCCGCGATGTTGCCAATTCGGTTGCGGCTCATCAGCAGGATATCGATCAGACGATTGCCAATGGCAAGGATATTTCCAACAAGCTGAATTCCGCCTCCAACAAGGTCGACGGCATTCTCACCAAGGTCGACTCGCTGCTCGGCTCCGGCGATACGAAGTCGCTGTTTGCGGAGGCAAGGGACACGCTCCAATCCTTCAAGACGATGGCGGACAATCTCAACGCCCGGATCGGGCCGATCGCCGACAACCTGCAGAAGTTCTCGAGCGGCGGCCTGCGCGACGTGCAGTCTCTCGTCAACGATATGCGAGGCACGGTTAATAACCTTAACAATACAATCACTAACTTCGACCGCAATCCGCAGCGCCTGATTTTCGGCGGCGATACCGTCAAGCAATATGACGGCCGGGCGAGGCGTTAATGAAAAGCAATTTTTGGGCTGCAAGGGATAGGCTGACTATGGTTGGTTGCGTTTCGGGTGAGCGTTTTCAAGTGAATCGAAAGGCAGCGATCGTTCTGCCGCTGCTTGCAGCTTTACTTAGCGGTTGCGGTTCAGCCGCCGTCAATGACACGTATGATCTCACGGCCGCGGTCAAGGCGAGCGGCCCGTCGATGAAGCGCCGGCAGATTCTGATCCCGCTGCCGACCGCGCTGCAGCCGCTCGACAGCAATCAGATCGTGATCCGCGTTTCGCCCCGGGAGATTCAGTATCTCGGCAAGTCGCAGTGGAGCGACAAGCTGAGCCGGATAGTGCAGTCGAAGCTGGTCGAAGCCTTCGAAAACACCGGCAAGCTCGGCGGCGTCGGCGTGCCGGGGCAGGGGCTGGCGATCGACTATCAGATCGTCACGGATATCAGGTCCTTTGAGATCGATACGGCGGCGGGCCAGAAATCGGCTGCTGTCGAAATCTCGGTTAAGATTCTCAACGACCGCTCGGGCACGGTCAAGGCGCAGAATGTCTTTCGCAAGGTCGTGCCGGTCAGCGGCGGCAGCAATCCGGATTTCGTTCGAGGGCTCGACACGGCCTTTGCCGGCGTGACGGCCGAACTCGTCGATTGGACGCTGCGCTCGATTTAGAGCAAATCCAGGTAAGGTTCGAAGCAGTTTTCGTACCGAAGTTGCTAAAGGACCGAGCCGTCTATCGCTCCATCAGGGACTTCAACGTGCCAAGGTCCTTCTCGATGTGCGCTGCGTCTGCGGTGAATTGCTCGTCGGTCATTCCCGGCAATCTTAGCAGCGTGAACATGACCTCGCAGCCATCGCCATTCGGCACGACGCGGAGCGCGTTTTGAACCTTCAAGCCGGATTCGATTGTTACCGTATGATCGATGACGCCGAATTCGTTGCGAGGCGCGAAGCTGACGCGGACGGTGCCGAGAATGCCCTTGGCAACCCAATCCTCGCCATCCTGCTCCAAACCCGATGCGAGTCCGGAGGCCCAGAGCGGCATGTTTTCCGGACGGCCGGCAAAGCCGTAAACTTCCTTCCAAGGGCGATCGATGGAGATATGAACGATCTTTGCGGTCATGGTCGACATGGATACCTCCTCCTGTATATTTGTCCTTTGTGAATTACCGAATTGGGCACGGACCGGCTCAATGGAAAGGCCGGTTCTTGAAGAATCCTGGGGCATTCTTGCACGGTCCTGCAATGGAGACGATTCGAGGCCGGCAAAGGCTTGCCGTTTCACGCCCGGAGTGCAACAACATCGGCTAACGCAGAGCCTGAAAATCGGAGTCAGTTTTTTCGGGTTATGTGTCATTTCAAAGTGTTATTGCGTCCTTTGCCCGTGTTCAGGCCGTGCAGCGCAGTACGCAGCCCATTGGAGGATTGTCGTGGAAAAGGCAGAAATCGGACTGATCGGTCTCGCTGTCATGGGATCGAATCTGGCGCTCAACATTGCCGAAAAGGGCAATAAAATCGCGGTGTTCAACCGCACGCCGCAGGTGACGGATGAGTTCTATGCGAACGCCGGTGCGCTGAAAGACAAGATCATTCCCTGCAAGACGATCGAGGAGTTCGTCGAAGCGATCCGTCCGCCGCGGCCGATCATCATCATGATCAAGGCCGGCGAGCCGGTCGACCAGCAGATGGCGGCGTTGCAGCCGTATCTCGACAAGGGCGACATCATGATCGACGCTGGCAACGCCAATTTCCGCGATACGATTTCGCGCTTCGACCGTCTGAAGGATACCGGCCTGACCTTCATCGGCATGGGTGTTTCGGGTGGTGAGGAAGGCGCGCGTCATGGTCCGTCGATCATGGTCGGCGGCACGGAAGAATCCTACAAGCGCGTCGAGAAGGTGCTGACTTCGATCGCCGCGAAGTACAAGGACGATCCGTGCGTCGCCTGGCTGGGCAATGACGGCGCCGGTCATTTCGTCAAGACGATCCATAACGGCATCGAATATGCCGACATGCAGATGATCGCCGAGATCTACGGCATCCTGCGCGACGGCCTCGGCAAGAGCGCCGCAGAGATCAGTGGCATCTTCGGCGAATGGAACAAGGGCCGGCTGAACTCCTACCTGATCGAGATCACCGAGAAGGTTCTGGCCGCCAAGGACCCGGCGACCGGCAATGCCATGCCCGACGTCATCCTCGACAAGGCGGGCCAGAAGGGCACCGGCAAATGGTCTGCCATCGAGGCTCAGAACATGGGCATCCCGGCAACCGCTATCGAAGCCGCTGTCGCAGCTCGTAGCCTGTCGGCCATCAAGGGGCAGCGCGAAGCCGCCCAGGAGATTTTCGGCACGCCGGATTATAAGTTCCCGATCGGCTTTGGTCCCGATTTGCTGAAGGATCTGGAGCTGGCACTCTTTGCCGCCAAGATCGGTGCCTATGCACAGGGCTTTGCCGTGATGGCGGAAGCCTCGAAGGAGTTCAACTGGTCGCTGCCGATGCCGGTCATCGCCAAGATCTGGCGCGCGGGCTGCATCATCCGTTCGCAGTTCCTCGATGAAATCACCAGCGCCTTCACCAAGGCGCCGGATGCCGCCAACCTCATCGTGACGCCGGCCTTCGCCGCCATGGTCAAGGAATCGATCCCGTCGCTGCGCCGCATTGTTTCTGCGGCCACGGCTTCCGGCCTGCCGGTTCCGGCTCTGGCTTCGGCGCTGACCTATTTCGACGCCTACCGCCAAGCTCGCGGCACTGCGAACCTCATTCAGGCGCAACGCGACTTCTTCGGCGCCCATGGTTTTGACCGCGTCGATGGCAAGGACATCCATCACGGCCCGTGGGGCAGCGGCGCGAACGGCTGATCCGCCGCTTCGGATTGAAGAGACTAAAGGAAAGGCCCGCCGGACATTTTCGGCGGGCCTTTTTCTTGTGAAGGTCAGCTTCGTTAGCTCTTTGGCCAGACAGGCGGGCTGATACTTTGCAGCAACTCGGGCTCGACGCCGTCTATGCGCGCAATGACCGCCTTACCCAGTTCCCGACCGGCTTGGCGAAAATCTTCGAGGATCGAGATGATTTCCGGGCGTATCCAGCTCAGCACATCCGTCGATTGCTTGGCGACCATATCGATATCGTGGCCGAGACGGAAACCTGCCGCTTCGAGGCCGGCATTGACGGCGATGGCGCCGGCGCTGCTGGAACAGACGAAGCCGTCAGGCGCATGGGGGGAACGCATCAGTTCCTCGACCGTATCCTTGATTTCGGAAAGCGTCGTGTCGGTACTGGCTCTCAGCGGAACCTCCTGGGCGTTGCATTCGCGCAGTCCCGTTTGAAAGCCGATCTGGGTGTGCAGGTAATAGGTGAGTTTGCCCGGCGGCTGCAAAAGCGCGATCCGCCGCCGCCCCTTGGCGACCAGGGCACGCACCGCCTCGCGCGCAAAAGCCTCGTTGTCGAAGTCGTGAAAAGGGTGGGAAATTCCCATATTCGTGCGCCCATGTGTCGCGAAAGGCATCCCGCGCTCGTGCATGAGTTCCACACGCGGATCGTCCGGCTCCGTGCGTGAGATGATGACGCCATCGGCCGAGCCGGTGTCCAGAATATAGCGCACGGGGACCAGCGGGTCCTTGCTATGCGAGTGCGGCGTAATGACAAGATGATATTGCGTACCGGCCAGAACCTCGGAAATGCCGAAGACCATCTGACTGGTGAAGCCCATGATTTCTTCGTCGATGCTGAGTACCAGGGCGATAACGTTGGTCTTCCCGGTCCTGAGACGCACGCCGGCACGATTGGGCTGATACCCCAATTGCCGGGCGACCATGCGCACGCGCTCCTTGGTCTCGGCGCCGATGTCAGGAGCATCTTTCAAGGCGCGTGAGACGGTGGTTATTCCGAGCCCGGTCATGAAGGCGATCGTCTTGAGCGTCGGTCGCTCGTGGGCGGATTGCGTGCCGCCGCCGGAAATCTTCTTACTGTCCATGTCCTGCAATGCTGCCTCCCGCGACCATCCGCTTATATTGCCTGCCGTAGCGCTGCAAGCATATGCGCGATGTGGTCACTCCTCCCTCGTCTCGAAAATCTGTAACGATACAGTAGAAAAGTCGAGCGCTTTTTCTGACGTCGATAGAGCCGGTATACCCGGCAGTTGAATCCACAGGTCCTGCCGAAAATTTTGCAAGTGCGAAAGGCAATTGAAAGGAGCTGGTGAATGATGATGAAAATAACGAAATATAATCAATAAATTAAATTGCTTCGTCACCCGGAAATGATGAGATGAATAGTCGGGCACTTTGGCTTATTTAGGAGAAGGAATGTAATCTTAAGTGGTATATTTGAGCTTGCTGAAAAATTTTGCGGGCGGGCGGTTGCGCGTTGAAAATGATTAGACTACGTTTTTCCGGTAACGTTTCAGTGAGGGAGGAGAACTCATGAATATTCGTTTGATGGCCGTTGCACTGGCTGCTTCCGTCGCGTTGCCGCTTGGTGCGGCCAAGGCAACTGACCTTGAAGTAACGCATTGGTGGACGTCCGGTGGTGAAGCTGCCGCCGTGGCCGAATTGGCAAAGGCGTTCGACGCGACCGGCAATCACTGGGTCGATGGTGCGATTGCCGGCTCGGGCAGCACTGCGCGTCCGATCATGGTCAGCCGCATCACCGGCGGCGACCCGATGGGTGCCACCCAATTCAACCATGGACGTCAGGCCGAGGAGCTTGTGCAGGCCGGTCTCATGCGCGATCTGACCGATGTCGCAACGCAGGAGCATTGGAAGGACATTATCCGTCCGTCGAGCCTGCTCGATTCCTGCACGATCAACGGCAAGATCTATTGCGCACCGGTCAATATTCACTCCTGGCAGTGGCTCTGGCTTTCGAATGCCGCCTTCAAGAAGGCCGGCGTTCCGGTTCCGAAGAATTGGGATGAATTTGTCGCCGCCGCTCCCGCGCTGGAGAAGGCAGGCATCGTTCCGCTCGCTGTAGGCGGTCAGCCCTGGCAGGCAACCGGTGCCTTCGACGTGCTGATGGTCGCGATCGCCGGCAAGGACACCTACCAGAAAGTATTCGGCGACAGGGATGCCAAAGTAGCGGCCGGTCCGGAAATCGCGAAGGTCTTCAAGGCCGCCGACGACGCCCGCAAGATGTCCAAGGGCTCCAACGTTCAGGATTGGAACCAGGCGACGAACATGGTCATCACCGGCAAGGCCGGCGGCCAGATCATGGGCGACTGGGCGCAGGGCGAATTTGCCCTCGCAGGGCAAAAGGCCGGCACGGACTACACCTGCCTTCCGGGTCTCGGTGTCAACGAAATCATCTCGACGGGCGGTGACGCATTCTACTTCCCGCTGCTGAAGGACGAGGCGAAGTCGAAGGCTCAGGAAGCTCTCGCCAAGACGCTTCTCGATCCGAAGACCCAGGTTGCCTTCAATCTCAAGAAGGGCTCGTTGCCCGTGCGTGGCGATGTGGACCTCGCAGCGGCGAACGACTGCATGAAGAAGGGCCTGGAGATTCTGAAGAAGGGCAATGTGATCCAGGGTACGGACCAACTTCTCTCTGCCGATACGCAGAAGCAGAAAGAAGATCTGTTCTCCGAGTTCTTCGCCAGTCCTTCGATGACGCCGGAAGCGGCGCAGAAGCGCTTCGTCGAGATCATCTCTGCGGCCGATTGATCCCAATCTTCTCGCTGTAGTGATACCGGCCCCTTGTGGGTCGGTATCACGGTCGGGACGCATCATGTTACCCGGCTAATTACAGCGCTTCTTATAGGCGGCCGGCCCACACGGATGTGACGGTCGACCGCCGATGAGGAGGGAGCGGCAGGAGCTGCGGTCATTGACCAGTTCCAGATCACCGAAGCAGTCGCGCTTCAGGAGGAGGCACAATGACGGGTCAAGCGAAAGCCGGCCGGCCAAATCAATATCTGCGCAATCTGAATTCGAAGATTGCATCCATTCCAATGATCCTTACGGCTGTCGTCATCTTTTTGGGCGGCACGATCTGGACGGTCGTTTATTCCTTCACCAATTCGAAGCTGCTGCCACGTCTCAGCTTCGTCGGACTGGATCAATACTACCGCCTGTGGGCAGCACCTCGGTGGGTCGTGTCCATTGAAAATCTCGCGGTTTACGGCATCTTTTCGTTGATCTTCAGTCTCGTCATCGGCTTCGTGCTGGCTGCGCTGATGGACCAGAAGATCCGGTTCGAAAATACCTTCCGCACGATTTTCCTTTATCCCTTCGCCCTCTCCTTCATCGTCACCGGCCTCGTCTGGCAGTGGCTGCTCAATCCCGAATTCGGCATCCAGTCGGTGGTGCGTTCGCTCGGTTGGACCACCTTCACCTTCGATCCGCTCTATACGCCGAGCATCGTCATCTACGGCGTGCTGATCGCTGCGCTCTGGCAGGGAACGGGCCTTGTGATGTGCTTGATGCTCGCCGGCCTGCGCGGCATCGATGAAGACATCTGGAAAGCAGCGCGCGTCGATGGGATCCCCATGTGGAAGACCTATCTGTTCATTGTCATTCCGATGATGCGCCCGGTCTTCATCACCACGCTGGTCATCATCGCCAGCGGTATCGTCAAGGTCTACGACCTTGTCGTCGCGCAAACGAGCGGCGGACCTGGCATCGCTTCGGAAGTCCCGGCGAAATACGTCTACGACTACATGTTCCAGGCGCAGAACCTCGGTCAGGGGTTTGCAGCCTCCACCATGATGCTGGTGACCGTCGCTATCGTCATTATCCCCTGGGCCTATCTGGAATTCGGCGGAGGGCGCAACCGTGTCTGATACAATCACTCTTAAGAATGCGAACAGCGGCGCCGTTGCGACTGACAAGGCGCTCTCGGAACCGCAGGGTGCAAAGCCGCGCCGCGCGATTTCCGGCCGCAACATCATGCTCTACGGCACGCTCTTCGTTGCCGCCACCTACTATCTGCTGCCGCTTTATGTGATGATCGTTACATCCCTGAAGGGCATGCCGGAAATCCGGCTTGGCAACATCTTCGCACCGCCGCTGGAGATCACGTTCGAACCCTGGGTGAAAGCCTGGGCAACGGCTTGCACCGGTCTCAATTGCGACGGTCTTTCCCGCGGGTTCTGGAATTCCGTACGCATCACCGTGCCGTCCACGATCTTTTCGATCGCAGTCGCTTCAGTCAATGGTTATGCGCTTGCCAACTGGCGGTTCAAGGGCGCGGATTTCTTCTTCGCGATCCTCATCGTCGGCGCGTTCATCCCCTATCAGGTGATGATCTATCCGATCGTCATCGTGCTGCGCGAAATCGGGATCTACGGCACGCTCAGCGGACTGATCCTGGTGCACTGCATCTTCGGCATGCCGATCCTGACCTTGCTGTTCCGCAATTATTTCGCATCGCTGCCCGTGGAGCTTTTCAAGGCTGCGCGTATCGACGGGGCGGGTTTCTGGCAGATTTTCCTGCAGATCATGCTGCCCATGTCGCTGCCGATCTTCGTCGTTGCCATGATCCTGCAGATTACGGGCATCTGGAACGACTTCCTGTTCGGCGTCGTCTTCACCAGGCCGGAGTATTACCCGATGACTGTGCAGCTCAACAATATCGTCAATTCTGTCCAGGGTGTGAAGGAATACAACGTCAACATGGCTGCAACGATCCTGACGGGTCTTGTTCCATTGGTCGTTTATTTCGTGTCGGGACGGCTTTTCGTTCGCGGCATTGCCGCCGGCGCCGTGAAGGGGTGATCCATGACCAGCAGCGTTTCCATCAAAGACCTGTCGCTTGATTTCGGCGCGGTCACGGTTCTGAAAAACCTCAACCTCGAGATCAACGACGGCGAATTCCTCGTGCTGCTCGGCTCGTCCGGCTGTGGCAAGTCGACATTGCTCAACTGCATCGCCGGCCTGCTGGACATCACCGAAGGCAAGATCTTCATCAAGGGCAAGAACGTCACCTGGGAAGAGCCCAAGGATCGCGGCATCGGCATGGTGTTCCAATCCTATGCGCTCTATCCGCAGATGACGGTTGAAAAGAACCTTTCCTTTGGGCTGCGCGTCGCCAAGCTGCCGCAGGCGGAGATCGACAAGCGCATCGCGCGGGCCGCTGAGATCTTGCAGATCCAGCCGCTCTTGAAGCGCAAGCCGGCCGAGCTTTCGGGTGGCCAGCGCCAGCGCGTAGCGATCGGCCGTGCCCTGGTGCGCGATGTCGACGTGTTCCTGTTCGATGAGCCCTTGTCGAACCTCGATGCCAAGCTGCGTTCGGAACTGCGCGTCGAAATCAAGCGTCTGCACCAGTCGCTGAAGAACACGATGATCTATGTCACCCACGACCAGATCGAGGCGCTGACGCTTGCCGACCGCATCGCCATCATGAAGAGCGGCATCATCCAGCAGCTCGACGATCCGGCAACGATCTACAACAGGCCGCGCAATCTCTTCGTTGCCGGCTTCATCGGATCGCCGTCGATGAATTTCCTGCATGGCGAGCTGGTGAGCCGCGAGGGCAAGATAGCCTTCGCCACCAATGATGTGATTTTCTCGCTCGCTGGCTATGATGCCGGCGAGGCATTGGAGCCGGGCCGTAAGGTCATTCTCGGGGTTCGGCCCGAGCACATCAAGGTGAACGAGGATCTGGGTCCCGATACGGAGGTGCACAATGCGACCGTCGATATCGAAGAGCCGATGGGTGCCGATAACCTGCTTTGGCTCAAGCACGCTGGCCACACCATGTCGGTGCGTATCAACGGGGCGCGGCGCTTCAGCGCGGGTGCGCGTGTGAAGCTCGGCTTCGATATGTCGCTCGCCTCGCTCTTCGACGCTGAGACAGAGCTCAGAATATAATCACATGAATGGAGGCGGCTTTTGTCGCCTCCATATGCAGCGGTTCTGGAGGTCCGATGTCGTCTTCACTTAATGGCACTTTTTTTGTCGATCTGGCTGGTCAGTGGCGGCTCACCTCGCCGGACAGCGATCATTCCATCTCCATGCCCGTGCCGGGCGACGTCCATACCGCCCTTCATGCCGCAGACGTCATTCCGGATCCCTATTTCGGCCGCAACGAAGAGGTGGTGCAGTGGGTCGCAAAGCAAGATTGGCAAGTCGAACGTAGCTTTACGCTCGATGATGCAGAAGGCGACTGGTATCTCGACATCGACTATCTGGACACGGTCGCGAGCGTTTATGTCAACGATACGCTCGTCCTCGAAGGCGACAATTGCTTCCAGCGCTACCGCCCAGATGTCTCCAAGGCACTGAAGACGGGCCAGAATACCGTCCGCATCGTGCTGCATTCGAGCATCAAGGCGGGTGCGGAACTTCAGGCAAAGCAGCCGTTCTACATTCCCTACAGCACCGCCAATTCGCCAATCCCGAACGGCAACATGCTGCGCAAGCCGCAATGCCATTTCGGCTGGGACTGGAATATCGCTGTCGCACCGCTCGGCCTCTACGGCACGGTTGCGCTGAAGAAGCTCGAGACTGCCCGCATCGAGAATGTAGTGACCCGCCAGGTGCACAATACCGACGGCTCGGTCGACCTGATGGTGACTGTGGCGCTGTTCGCAAGGGGCATCGGCGTAGCCCAAGTCTATTTCTCGCTCGGCGATGAACGTGTGCGGCTCGACATCGGCGTCAATGCCGGCGAGACCTCGGTGACGCATGTCCTCCATATCGACAAGCCAAAGCTCTGGTGGCCGGCTGGCAGCGGCGAACAGGCTCTTTACATGCTCTCCGTCGAGACCAATTCCGAGACGGTGACCCGGCAGATCGGTCTGCGCACCGTCGAGCTGATCACGGACGAGGATGAAGCGGGCAGCCGTTTTGCACTCAAGGTCAACGGACGCGAAATCTTCGCCCGCGGCGCCAACTGGATTCCGGCAGATGCGCTGTTTTCACGTTCAAGCCCTGCTTTGACCGAGGACCTGTTGCAGTCGGCCGCTGCAGCCAACATGAACATCATCCGCATTTGGGGCGGCGGTTTTTACGAACATGACTGGTTCTACGATATCTGCGACCGCCTGGGTCTGATGATCTGGCAGGACTTCATGTTCGCCTGCAATCTTTATCCCTCGACCGGCGATTTCCTGGGGAATGTTGAAGCGGAGGTCGGCTATCAGGTCAAGCGCCTGGCGACGCACCCGTCGATCGTGCTCTGGTGCGGCGACAATGAGCTCGTGGGGGCGCTCACCTGGTTCGAGGAATCCCGCAGGGATCGCGACCGCTATCTTGTTTCCTACGATCGCCTGAATCGGACGATCGAGCAGGCGATGAAGAAAGCTGCGCCGGACGCGATCTGGTGGCCGTCGAGCCCGGCGTCCGGCTATCTCAATTTCGGCGACGCCTGGCATGCCGACGGCTCCGGCGACATGCATTACTGGTCGGTCTGGCACGAGAACAAGTCCTTCGACAATTACCGTTCCGTGCGCCCGCGCTTCTGCTCGGAATTCGGTTTCCAGTCCTACACGTCGCTGCCTGTCATCAAGACCTATGCCGCCGCCAAGGATATGAATATCGCGTCGCCGGTGATGGAACTGCACCAGAAGAATGCCGGCGGCAACGAGCGCATCGCCGGCACGATGTTCCGCTATTTCCGCTTCCCGAAGGACTTTCCGAATTTCGTCTACCTGAGCCAGGTGCAGCAGGGCCTCGCCATCAAGACGGCGGTGGAATATTGGCGGTCGCTCAAGCCGCATTGCATGGGCACCATCTATTGGCAGCTCAATGACACTTGGCCGGTGGCTTCCTGGTCGAGCCTCGATTACGGCGGGCGTTGGAAGGCGATGCATTATCTCGTGCGCCGCTTCTTCCAGCCGGTTTCGGTCGCAGCCATTCCCTCCGAGGACAACCAGACCATCCGCTTCTCGCTCGTCAATGACACCAATGCCGATGTCACCGTCGACATTGCCGTGTCGCTGCTCAAGCTCGATGGCGAGCGCGTGCCGCTGACGAAGGCTCATGCGGTCTGCACGCCGGATGCGGCCGTCACCGCGCTGTCGATCGACGTATCTCAGGTGCCGGCCGATTGCCTGTTGGCGTGGCATTTCACCGCATCGAACGGAATGGGCGGCGAGGGGCACTATGTTCACGGCACCTACAAGGCTTTGGAGCTTCAACCCGCAGGTCTTACCGTGCAACGGGAGGAGATCGAGGAGGACGGCACGTTGCAGCTCACCGTGACGGCGAAGGGATTGGCGCTGTTCGTGATGATCGAAAGCGAGACGGAAGGGCGTTACTCCGACAACGCCTTCGATCTTGCCGCCGGTGAGAGCCGCCGCATCGTCTTCACGCCGGCTAAACCGCTTGCCGGCAGCGTTCCCGACTTCCGCTTCTACGATTTGCAGTCCAGCCAATCGGTGGACTGAGATACCAGCCGCCTTTCGGTGGCGACTTACGGGCCGCAGGCCCAAAACAGACGGCCGCGAGGCCATTGGAGGAAATATCGATGACGAAACTTGGATTCCAGCTTTATAGCGCCCGCAATTTTCAGCCTTATTCGGATATCCTCGCAAAGCTCGGCAAGGCCGGTTATGCGGAAGTCGAAGGTTTTGGCGGCATCTATTCCGATCTGGACGAAGCTGGTTTGAAGAGCCTGCGTGCCGAGCTCGACAAGAACGGCCTGGCCATGGCGAGCGGCCATTTCAGCCCGGATTTCCTTGATGGGCAGGTGCAGAAATCGCTGACCGTTGCCAAGGTCCTCGGCATGGATTCGATCTATGCGCCGCACTTGGCCGCCGATCAGCGCCCGAAGGATGCTGCCGGCTGGCTCGCTTTCGGCAAGCGTCTGCATGAGATGAGCAAGCCCTACAAGGATGCCGGCTTCGAGTTCGGTTGGCACAATCACGACTTCGAATTCGTCAAACAGGCCGATGGCTCGCTGCCGATCGAACAGATCTTCGAAGGCGCTCCGGATATCTCCTGGGAAGCTGATATTGCCTGGGTCGTCCGCGGCGGCGCAGATCCCTTCGCATGGATCGAAAAGCTCGGCTCGCGCATTTCCTCCGTCCACGTCAAGGACATCGCCCCGGCTGGCGAAAACAAGGATGAAGACGGCTGGGCCGACCTCGGTCACGGCACTGTCCCGTGGCCGAAGCTGATTAAGGCGCTCGCCGGCACCAAGGCAAAGCACTATGTGCTCGAGCACGACAATCCGAGCGATATCGATCGCTTGATCACCCGTTCCATCGCATCCTTCAAGACCTACTGAGGCATTCCACATGACTAAGGAACTTGGCGTCGGCATCATCGGATGCGGCAATATCTCAACCACCTATTTCAAGCTTTCTCCGCTCTTCAAGGGCCTGAAAGTGCTCGCCTGCGCTGATATCAACATGGACGCGGCGCGCCTGCGCGCCGAGGAATATCAGGTGAAGGCGCAAACGATCGACGAACTGCTCGCCAATGACGAGCTCGACGTCATCGTCAACCTGACGATCCCGGATGCGCATTTCCCGGTTTCCAAGCGCATCCTGGAGGCCGGAAAGCACGTCTACTCCGAAAAGCCGCTGGTGCTGACGCTGGAGCAGGGCGAAGAGCTGCGCCGTATCGCCAAGGAAAAGGGGCTTGCCGTCGGCTGCGCTCCAGACACCTTCCTCGGCGGCGCCCATCAGCTCGCTCGCAAGTTCATCGACGACGGCGGCATCGGCCGTATTACCTCGGGCGCCTGCTATGTCATGAGCCCGGGCATGGAAATGTGGCATCCGAACCCGGACTTTTTCTTCCTGCCGGGCGGCGGTCCGATCCTTGATCTCGGCCCCTATTACGTCGCCAACCTCATCAACCTGATCGGCCCGGTCAAGCGTGTCGGCGCCATGACGTCGATGGCGTCGGAAACCCGTACCATCACCAGCGAGCCGCGCAGCGGCGAGGTCATCCCGGTGAAGACGCCGACGACGATCCAGGCGCTGCTGGAATTCGTCAGCGGCGCAACGGTGACATTGACGGCAAGCTGGGATGTCTGGTCGCATCGCCATGCCAATATGGAACTCTACGGCACCGAAGGTTCGCTCTACGTGCCCGATCCAAACTTCTTCGGCGGCACGGTCGAAGCCAGCGGCCGCAGCAAGGACATCAAGCCAATCGATGAATGGGCGCATCCTTTCGGCATTATCAATCAGGAGAGCCCGAACGGCGCACGAGCCAACTACCGCACGGCAGGCCTTGCCGACATGGCGGCAGCACTGATCGAGGGCCGCGATGCCCGCTGCTCGCTCGACCGTACGCTGCACGGTGTCGATGTCATGACCTCGATCCTGAAATCGGGTGCGGAGAACCGTTTCATCGATCTGACCACGACCTGCACGCAGCCGGCCGCACTTGGCATCGAAGAGGCGCAGGAGCTCTTGAAGTGAGCGCGGGAAAAGCTAGTTTGCGCGCGGGTAATTAGCCCGCGCGTTTTTCATCACAGAGGAATTGGAACTATGGCTTGGCAACCGGCATCCGATCGCTATGCGAACATGAAATACAACAGAACAGGCCGCTCCGGTCTGAAGCTGCCGGCGGTTTCGCTAGGGCTCTGGCACAATTTCGGCGGTGATACCCCGCATGATCGCAAGGTCGACATGTGCCGCACCGCTTTCGATCTCGGCATCACCCATTTCGACCTCGCCAACAATTACGGTCCGCCTCCCGGCAGCGCCGAAACCGCCTTTGGCGAAATTCTGCGCACCGATTTCGCCGGCCTGCGCGACGAGCTGATCATTTCCTCCAAGGCCGGCTACGACATGTGGCCGGGTCCCTATGGCGAATGGGGCAGCCGCAAATACCTGATCGCTTCCTGCGACCAGAGCCTGAAGCGCATGGGTCTCGACTATGTCGATATCTTCTATTCGCATCGCTTCGATCCGGATACGCCGCTGGAAGAGACCTGCGGTGCGCTCGATCATATCGTTCGTTCGGGCAGGGCGCTTTATGTCGGTATCTCCTCCTACAATTCGCAGCGCACCCGCGAAGCCGCAGCCATTTTGAAGGATCTCGGCACGCCCTGCCTGATCCACCAGCCGAGCTATTCCATGCTCAATCGCTGGGTCGAGGATGACGGCCTTGTGGACGTGCTGGAAGACCTCGGCATCGGCTCGATTGTCTTCTCGCCGCTTGCACAGGGGATGTTGACCACGAAATATCTGGGCGGCATTCCCGAGGACAGCCGCGCTGCCCAGAACCATTTCCTGAAGCGCGACTTCATCCGTCCGTCGATCATCGACAATATCCGCAAGCTCAACGAGATCGCGGAGAAGCGTGGCCAGACGCTGGCGCAAATGGCGATCGCGTGGGTTCTGCGCGGCGGCCGCGTTACCTCCGCACTGATCGGCGCCAGCCGCTCGTCGCAGATCGTCGATTGCGTCAAGGCGCTCGACAATCTCGAATTTACCGCAGGAGAGCTCAAAGAGATCGATGTCTACGCCCGCGAGGCTGACATCAATCTCTGGGCCAAGTCGGCCGAGCGCGAATAAGCATTCAGGACGCCCGGAACCAGCTTCCGGGCGTTTTTCTTTGTCTGCGTCGTGATCGGCAGGCCGTTGCCGGTGGCGTATCCATAGCTGTGCGAACGGCGCATATTGCATGTTCTCTGGAGGAGATGGTTCCATGATCCGCAACCCGATTTTGCCGGGCTTCAACCCCGATCCATCCATCTGCCGCGTGGGCGAGGATTACTACATCGCCACCTCGACCTTCGAATGGTATCCGGGCGTGCAGATCCATCATTCGCGCGATCTGGTGAATTGGACGCTGGTGCGCCGGCCGCTGGAGCGGGCCTCGCAGCTCGACATGCGCGGCGAGCCGGATAGCTGCGGCATCTGGGCGCCATGCCTTTCCTATGCCGATGGCCTGTTCTGGCTGGTCTATACCGACGTCAAACGCTACGATGGCAATTTCAAGGATGCGCATAACTACATCGTGACGTCGCCGACGATCGAGGGCGAATGGTCCGAGCGGTCCTACGTCAACTCATCGGGCTTCGATCCCTCGCTCTTCCATGATGATGACGGCCGCAAATGGTTCGTCAACATGCAGTGGAACCACCGCACCGAGAGCTATGGCGGCTCGCCGAAGACGCCGGCCTTCGACGGTATTCTGCTGCAGGAATGGGATGCGCAGACGAAATCGCTGAAGGGGCCGATCAAGAATATCTTTGCCGGCACCGAACTCGGTTTGGTCGAGGGACCGCATCTCTTCAAGCGGAACGGTTGGTACTATCTGACGACGGCCGAAGGCGGCACGGGCTATGACCATGCCGTCACCATGGCGCGTTCGCGCAATATCGATGGACCCTACGAGCTGCATCCGAACAAGCATCTCATCACCTCGAAGGATCATCCGGAAGCGGCATTGCAGCGGGCAGGGCATGGCCAATATGTCGAAACATCAGATGGCCAGTTCTATCACACGCATCTCTCGGGCCGGCCGCTACCGCCGCATCGCCGCTGCACGCTCGGGCGCGAAACCAGCCTGCAGAAATGCGTCTGGAAGGAAGATGAGTGGCTCTACCTCGAAAACGGCACGGTGGTTCCCGATGTCGAGGTGCAGGGCCTACGCCACGCGCTGCCCATCGAGAAGCCGCGCCGCAGCGGCTACAATTTCGATGGCGCCGAGCTACCGAAGGATTTCCAGTGGTTGCGTACGCCGCAGCCGGAACGCATCTTCAGCCTGACGGAACGGCCCGGTCACCTGCGTCTATTTGCGCGAGAAAGCATCGGCTCCTGGTTCGAACAGGCACTCGTTGCCCGCCGGCAGGAGCATCACAGCTTCCGCGCCGAAACGGTCATCGAGTTTCAGCCCGACACCTATCAGCAGGTCGCTGGCCTGACGCACTACTATAACCGGTTCAAGCTGCACGCGATTGTCGTCACCCTGCACGAAAAACTTGGCCGTTCCGTCACGATCATGACCTGCGGCGGCGATTACCCGAATGGTCGGCTGAGCTTCCCGATCGGAGGCGGCGTCTCCGTTCCGAATGGACGTATCCAGCTTGCCATGGAGGTCCACGACAACGACCTGCAGTTTTTCTGGCAGGCCGAGGGCATGGGAGCATGGCTGGCTATCGGCCCGGTCCTCGACGCTGGCGTCATTTCCGACGAGGGCGGCCGTGGCGAACATGGTTCCTTTACGGGCGCCTTCACCGGCATGTTTGCCTTCGATACGTCAGGCCGGGCAAAGACGGCTGATTTCGATTGGTTTAACTACGACGAGCTGTGAACTGTTTTCGATTTGTCGATCGCTCACCTGCCTGCCTTTGTTCGCAAGGGCGGGCGGGATTGTTTTTGAGCTGCCGCCTGTCACTAAACTTACGTATTTGTTCGATTAACAAATGCTCGCAAACGCATAATTTCTATTACAAAATTGTAACAATCTCTTCAGATTCGCTTCACCTCTTGCAGGATAACTCTGCCCGCAGATAATAAGAAAATAAATTGAGGAAACATTCGATGAAAAAGCTCTTCTCCGTCCTGCTCGCCGCTTCGGTTCTGGCAACCCCGCTGGCGATGGCGTCCGAAGCCAGTGCGGCGCCGGAGAACAAGCAGGCTGTCGTCGTTGAGAAAAATGGCGCCAAGAAGAAAGTTGTCGTCCGCAAGGGCGATTGGGTGAAGGGGCGTCGGCTATCCGCTTCCGATCGCAGCCGCGCGGCCAGCGTCGATTATCGCCGTTATCACCTGTCGGCTCCGCCACGCGGCTATCATTGGGTTCGCATCCACAACAGCTTCCTGCTTGTCGGTATCACCAGCGGTTTGATCTCCAAAGTGCAGGTCGCTCACTGAACTCAGTCTGACATCGGAATGAAAAGGCGGCCCGGCGGGCCGCTCTTTTTGTGACGCATTTTCCCCGTATTTCGGCTTGAATCAAAAATCCCCGGCTCGATGACCGGGGATTTTTGTTTGCGCATTATCCGAGCTATCAGCTCAAACGTCCCGCCGCATGCGCCAGCATGGTGTAGACCTTGCCGGTGTCGGAGGTCAGGTAGGACTGCGTGACGCTGCGGTCACGGTCGGTACGGGCGACGTCCGCAAGCAGCTTTTCGAAATCGGCGATATAGCGATCGACGGCGGTGCGGAATTCCGGCTCGCGGTCGTATTTGCGCTTGATCTCGTCAAAGGTCTGCTGGCCCTTCAGCGTGTAGAGGCGGCGAGTAAAGACATCCCGCTCGCCGCGCTGATAACGCCGCCACAGATCGACAGAAGCATCGTGGTCGATGGCCCGGGCGATATCGACCGAAAGCGAGTTCAGCGATTCGACCACATGCCGCGGATTACGCGCGACCGGTGCTGCCTCCGTCTGCGGGCGTGGTGCAGCCTGGCGGGCCGGCGGCAGGTCGGCAAGGTCGTCGCGCGACGCGCCGCGCAGAAGATCGCTGATCCAGCCGCCGCCAGCCGCCGTTTCCTGGCGGGCCGGAGCCGGCGTCTCGATCGGGCGCGGCTGCGGCGCAACCGGACGCTCGGTGATGGTGCCACGGAGGCCCAAAGCCTCGATCGGCGGCTGCTGTGGCTGAGGCACCGGCTGCTGCGGTATCGACTGCTGCGGCGCCGGTTGCTGTGCTATCGGCTGAACGGGCGCCTGCGGGGCAGGCTGCTGGGGCCGGGGAGTTGCCGCAACCGGAGCCGGCGCTGCCGGGGCAGGTGCCGCCGGACGAGGACGCTGAGCCGGCTGCGCATCGGCCAGCGCACGGGCCGAAGGCTCGGAGATTTCCAACTGCTGCGTCGAGCGGCCGACGATCTGCGAAATGTCCTGCAGTGCCTTGATCTGTTCGGCAACGGCGCGGCGCATGGCGGCAGCGCTTTCCTTGGCCTCTTCCGGCAGGTCGAAGGCGCCGCGCTTCAGTTCGCTGCGGGTCAGGTCGAGTTCCCTGCGGATGTCGCCTGCCGAGCGGCGGATCTCGTCGGTGGCGCCCGAGAAGCGGCCGACGGCATCGTCGACGGCGACGCGCAGTGTCTCGCGCAACTGCTGGGCTGCGCCGTCCGAAGTTTTGCTGGCTTCTGTCAGCATATGCTCGATGTCGGCGATCGAAGCGGAGAGACCGCCGCGGAGACGGTTCGTCAGCTCGCCCGAGCGACGCTCGGCGTTGGCGAAGGTACCGTCTATCGTCTGGTTGGCTTCTTCGCCCGCCTTCTGAAGCGCGCTGCGCATGCTTTCCGCAGCCTGTTCGGCGCGGGTTTCCGCGTCGGAGAGCACACGGCCGATATCGGCGAAGGAGGATTGAACGCCCTGGCGCAGATTGCCGGTGACCTGGTTGGAGCGCTGTTCGGCGCGGTCGAAGGCGCTTTCCACCATGCTGCCGAGGGCGCGCATGGTGTTTTCGATCTCCTCTGAGCGCTGCACCAGGCCAATGGACAGGTTCTGCAACGCCGTTTCGCGTTCTTCCAGCGTCGAGACGAGGTTCGACTGTGCAGCACCCAAGAGCTGGGAGGCCTGCGACAGAACCTTGGAATGCTCGTCGAAGCGGCCGATGATGCCGCCGACCTGCGACAGCGTCTTGCCGGAAACATCCGAGAGCTTGTCGACCTTGCCTTCGAGAAGCCGCGTCGAGGCAGACACCATTTCGCCCGCCTTCGATGCGGAGTCGGCGAACCGGGCCGATGTCGCGTTGAGGCGGCCGTCGATGGTGGCGAATTCCTCGGCGGCACTCGTCAGCATGCCGGCGATCGCGGAGTTGTTCTCCGCCAGTCGCTCGATGATGCCGTTGACGCTGGCAAGAAGGTTGTTCTCCAGCGCGCTGACTGCGTTGGCGGCATGTTCGGTGCGAGCCGAGATTGCTGCCAGCGTATCATTGGTACGCGAGGCGATCGCGTTGATCAGAGCGGCGTTTTCGGCGCGCAAACGATCGCTGCTTTCCTGAGCGGCGGCCGAGATGAGCGCTGCGGCTTCCTGGCCGGTCGCAGCGTAGCGGTCGACGATCGGGCGGGCCTTCTCATCGATCAGGCGCGACAACTCGCTGGAGCGGCCGGCGAGCATGGAGTTCAGCTCACGCGTGCGCTCGTCCAGCGAAGAACGGATCGACGTGCCGCGGGCTTCCAGAGCCTTGTCGACATCGGCAAGCGTCGAGTTGATCTCGCGAGCACGATCTTCAAGGCTGGTGCGGATCGCATTGCTGCGCTCGTCGAGCGAGCGCTCGACCTGCGCCATGGTGGAGGCGATCTGTTCGCTGCCACCGGCGAGCGTGTTGCGGATGGCGGCGCCGCGTGCTTCCAGCGACTGCTCTGCGGACGACAGCGCCTGCGAAATGGCGTTGACCTGGTTGCCGACGAGGCCCTCAGCCTCTGCAACCTTGTTGACGATCGCGTTGCCGGCTTCTGAGAATGTCTGAGCGACTGCAGCCGCCTGGCTCGCCAGACGGTTATGCGTTTCGGAGACGCGCGTGACGATCTCTTCGGAACGCTCGTTCATGGAGCGGGTAAAGGCATCGCTGCGGTTGCCGAGATCGTCGGCGAATTGCTGGCCGGTGCGGGCAAGCAGGTCGGCCGTGCGCGTCGCCTCGCTGTCCATGCCCTGAGCGGCATCGGCAACGGCAGTGCGCAACGTCGTGGCGAGGTTCGTGGCCTTGCCTTCGATGGTGCGGTTGACGGCTTCGAGGCCGACATTCAGAGCGCGGTCCATGGTCGATAGGCGCTCTTCGATGTGGGCGCTGCCGCTTTCGAGCGCCTGGCTCAGATTGGCCGTGCGGCTATCGATCGCTTCCGCCATGGTTGCCAGGCGATTGTCGAGCGCGGCTGCAATGCGGGCCGCAGCGTCGCCGCCGCTACGGTCGATCTGCGTGACGCCGCTCGAAAGCGTGTCGGACAGTCGGTTACCGGCAGCATCGACCTGCGCTGCAACGCCGCCGACGCCATCATGGATACGGTTTTCGAGGGCGGACAGGCTGGCTTCAACGCGCGAACCGGTCTCGGCGAAGCGGCTGGTCATGCCGTCGATGGACTGGTTGAGGTTGGAAGAGAATGTCTCGGCCGAGCGCGTGATGTCGCCGGCTGCCTGCTGAATGCGACCGGCAATATCGCCCGCGCCGCCATGCAGCCGGTCCTCGAGCGCTCTTGCACTGGCGTCGATGGTCTGGCGCAGCGAAGCTTCGCGATCTTCCAGCGACATTTCCAGCATGCTGGCGCTGGTGGCGATCGAGGTGCCGATCGCGGTTGCCTGTTCAGTCAGCGTATTGTCGAGCTGCGCATGGGCATCACGCAGCGTCAGGCTGATGGCGTTGCTGCGGTCCTCGAGGGTGTTGCGCATCCGCTCATAGGCGGAGGCAAGGTTTTCGTCCATCTGCGACAGGCCGATGCCCAGCGTGTTTTCGAGCTGGCGCGTCGTGGTGTTGAGCGCGCTTTCGATGCGCTCGGCCGAACCGCCAACGACGGTTTCGAGGCGGTCGCTGCTGCTGCCGAGCAGGCCGGAGAGCGCTTCGGTATGAGCGCTGAGCGAGCGGTCGAGACGATCCTGATTTTCGGTATAAGCGGCGCGGATGGCATCGGCCTTGTCGCCAAAGGCACCGGCGACGCGGGATTCCGCACCGGCGACGCTATCGAGCAGGGCGTTGGAACGGGATTCCAAAGCACTCTCGAAACGGCTCTGATTTTCGGCGAGCGTGATGGCGAATGCCATGCTCTTGTCGTCGAGCGCATCGGTCAGCGCCGCATGGCCGCTGGTAACGGAGTGGGCAATCGCCTCGGCGCTGTTTGCCAGCGTTTCCTCGATGCGAGCCTGATTGTCTGACAACGCGATGGCAAGCGCCAGCGTCTTGTCGTCGAGGCTGCTGACGATCTTGTCGTGCGTGCCAGCGACCGTATCGGAGAGCGCGTCCAATCGGCTGGAAAGGGCATCTTCAAGCCGCGATTGCGTGTCGGAAAGCGAAATGGCCAAGGCCATCGCCTTTTCGTCCAGCGCGTCGGCAAGGCTGCTGTGGCTGCCCGTGAAGGCGTTGGTGATCGCTTCGGCGCGATTGGACAGCGTTTCCTCGAGGCGCGACTGGCCGGTCGTCAATGCTGCCGCCAGAGCCTTGGTCTTGCCGTCCAGCGTATCTGCGACGCCTTCGGCGTGGCCAGAAAGAGTATCTTCCAGGCGGGCCTGGCTCTCGGAGAGCGCAACGGCAAGCGCCATCGTCTTGTCGTCGAGCGTGTCGGCGAGTTTGCTATGCGTATCGGCAATCGCGCTCGTCAGGCCTTCGACACGACCAGAGAGCGTTTCTTCGAGACGGGACTGGCTATTGCTGAGTGCCGCGGCCAGTGCTCTCGTCTTGTCATCCAGGGTGCTGGCCAGTGCGTTGTGCGTATCGGCAATCGCGCCGGTGAAGCCCTCGACGCGACCGGACAACGTGTCTTCCAGGCGTGCCTGGCTGTCGGAGAGAGCGATGGCCAGCGCCATCGTCTTGTCGTCGAGCGTGTCGGTGAGCTTGTCGTGCGTCTCCGCCAGCGCGCTGGTCAGGCTTTCGGCCCGGCCCGTGAACGTGTCTTCGATGCGCGACTGGCCATCGGAGAGGGCGATGGCGAGCGCCATCACCTTGTCGTCCAGGGTATCGGCGAGCTTGCTGTGGGTTTCGGCAACGGTGCTGGTAATCGCATCGGCGCGGCTTGCGAGCGTATTTTCAAGACGAAGCTGGTTTTCGGCCAGCGAAATGGCCAGCATCGAGGTGCGCTCGTCGAGGGCTGCGGTCAGATGCTCATGGCTGCCGGTGACGGCATTGATGATACCCTCGGAGCGGTCAGTCAGAGTCTGCTCGAAACGTGACTGGTTGTCCGAGAGCGCGCCAAAGAGGGAGGCGCTGCGCTCGGCCATGACGGCGTCGATGCGCTCGTGCGCCGAACCAAGCGCCTGCGTGATTTCGCCGGTGCGGGCCGAAAGCGTATTGTTGATCTCGCTGGCGCGGCCGAGGAAGGTGTTGGTGAGCTCGCTCGTGCCCTTGTTGAGGGCGGAGGAGATATCCGACGTCGCCGTCTGCAGCGCCTTGGTGAATTCGCCCGAATGTGCCGCAAGCGTATCGTTGAGTTCGTTGGAGCGGCCGGCGAAAGCGGATGTCAGTTCCTCGGTTCCGCTCTTCAACGCGGCGGAGACGTCACGCGTTACGCCTTGGACGGCGGAGGTGAAGGTGCCCGCATGAGAGGAAAGGGCGGAGTTCAGCTCGTTGGTTCCGGAGGCGAGGGCCGAGGTAATTCCGTTCGTTGCGCCCTCGAGAGCGGAGGCGATCTCGAGGGCCTTGGAGCCGATCGCGCTTTCCAGCACTTCCTGGCTGGTGGCGAGCGTCGTTGCCAGCGCAAAGGACTGGTCGGTCAGCGAAGAACCGAGGCGCTCGATGCTGGAATTCAGGATGCCGTCGATGGCATCCGAGCCGCCGCTCAGCGTTTCGTTGATCCGTGTCAGGCTTTCCGACAATTTGCTGTCCAGCGAGCCGGCACGCTTGTCGAAAGCGGAGGTGAACTCCGAGACGCGTTCGTCGAAGGCCGTCGAAATCTGCGCCACGGTCGACTGCATACGCTCTTCGAAGAAGCCGGTGCGCAGGTCGATGTCCATAATAGTGTCGTCGGCAGTCGACTGCAGGCTCTGGCGGAAGCTTGCGCCCTTTTCATCAAGGGCGCTGTTGAGCTTGGAGAGCACATTGTCGAGTGTGCCGGTGATCGAGCGTTCGCTGCCGGTCAGGCTTTCGCTGATTTCACGCGTGCGGGCGACCAGAGTCTCGTTCAATTGACGGGCGCGTTCGTTGAGCGCGGTGTTCAGCTTGTCGGTGTTGGCATCGAGCGTGGAGGCGCGGGTTTCGAACTGGCCCAACAGCTCCTTGCCGCGTTCCGCCAGCGTCGATGACAGCGATTCAAGACGCGTATCGAATTCCTGGCTCAGCGCAAAGCCGGACGCATTGAGATTCTGCAACAGGCTGTCGGTCTTGGCGGCGAGCAGGGTGCCGAGCGTCTCTACGGCGGTATCGGTTTTCTCCATCAGCGTCGCTGCGCGCGTATCGATCATGGAAGCGAAAGCTTCGCCCGAGGTCGACAGGCGCACGGCAATTTCCTCGGTCGCCAGCGACAGATCTTCCTTGATCTGGTCGTGAACACCAACGATCGACGAGCGGATGCGTTCGGCGTGGTTGACGATGGCGTCGCGTTCCGAGCCGAGTTCATGCACGAGGCCGCGCACGCGCAGTTCGTTATCGGCGTAGCTGCGCTCCAGCGCATTGACTTCGGTATGAACCAGCGTCTCAAGCTCAGTGGCGCGTGCGATCGTCCGCTCGATGCCTTCGTTCATGGCCGAGACTTCGCGGCGCACCGCCTGACCGACGGTCATGATGCGTTCGGAAGCAACGGTTTCCGGCTCGGCGAGGCGCAGCGCGACTTCCGCCATCGAGCGGGCCGCATTGCGCATATCCTGGGCCCGCGAAATCATCATGCCGAAAGCATAGAAGAGAAGGACGGGAACGATGATGCCGATGATGCATGCGATGACGCCGGGAAGGGCGGCGAGATCGGCGACCGTGCGGATGTTCAGGAGCTGCGAGCCGTAAAGCAGAAAAGCGAGGCCGATGCCGCCGATGATCCAGAACAGCGAGAAGATCGTCGCGTTACGGACGGCGCGGCTCTGCGAACCGCCATCGAGGGATTTCAGGATGCTGGCCGGGCTGACGCGGTTGGCGTCATTGGCCGGAGCAAAGATCGGGCTCTTCGGCACTTCGGTCGGCCGGGCCGCTGCGGCGCTCCGCGCGGCGGCTGCCTTGCGTGCCGCATCATCCTGGGTCTGTCTTGCAGGCGGATTCGATGGCTCAGACACTCTTGTCTCCGGGGTGTCAGGCGTTGAACCGTTGCGAGGCTCCAAGGTCTCGTCACTGAAATCGATCTGCAAAGCTTCATCCAAAGCCTGAAAGGCCTTGTCTTCGATCGACTCGATGTACTTTTTGTTCGCCATACGGTTACGCCTCGTTACAACTCGATCGGGCCTGCCGTGTCTTCTCCGGAAATCCGCCAACGTCCGGAAAAGACGAACCTGCCTCCCGTTAGGTCACCCGCCTCGACTGACGCCGGAGGTGGATTTCCCATTACATTTCATAGTGGATATCCGCTTTTTCAAACGAATGGTATTAAAACATTACCACTATCCACCCCTTGGGCAAAGGCATGTGCCATGAACCCAATTTGCCAGTACCGTAGTGACACATTCCCCCATGCGTGACAATTAATTCCACGGCTGGAGTCTTGTCCCATTAAGTCATTGTTAACACTTTTCATCTGCGCAACTTGCTGAAAACCTAATAATTTAGCCATGTTTAACGCGCATTAACCATGTCGGCAGATTTAGGCCCCACCTGTGCCAAAATTTAACTGGATCGCCATCGGCTGGCCGCAACCATACGGCAGATCCCAGAGACAGTTATAGATATAAGACGGGAGACTTGGCACATGGCAGCATTGAATATCGCGTTCGAAGCTCCGGACAATTCGCGGGGTGCGGCGCCGTCGCGAGAGCGGGCGATCGATCTGGTTCACCTGGCGAAGCAGACGATGGGCGACAAGGCGCTCGAAGTGGAAGTGCTTCAGATGTTTGCCCGGCAGGCGCGGTCCTGTCTGCAGGAAATCGGCTGCGGCGATCGCAAGCGTGCAGCGGCCGCATCGCATCGGTTGAAGGGCGCGGCAAGTGCCGTCGGTGCGTTCAAGGTGGCCGATGCCGCCAATGCGCTCGAAAGCGATGTCGGTGATGCCGCGCGCATGGCTGCTGTCACGGCCTGCGTCATCGAGGCTGAGAACTTCATTCTGAAGTTGTCGCGTTGAGCTGACGCCGCGCGCGATCACTTGATCTTTGCCATTGCGCCGCCAAACGGTTTCTGCCGTTTCGGCGGCGCAATTGTTGACTGCCCCCGGGAATTGTTGGAAGAAAAATTCCGGATCCTCCCTTCACTCACGAATACCGGAATTCAATCACATGACCAAATTGACCATCGTCGCTTTCGACGGCACCCGTTTTGATCTCGACGCCGACGAGGGCTCCACCGTGATGGAAAATGCCGTACGCAATTCCGTACCAGGCATCGAAGCGGAATGCGGCGGCGCCTGTGCATGCGCCACCTGTCATGTCTATGTCGACGAGGAGTGGGCCGAGAAGGTCGGCGGCCCGGAAGCGATGGAAGAAGACATGTTGGATTTCGCCTTCGATGTCCGCCCGAGTTCGCGTCTCTCCTGTCAGATCAAGCTGACGAAGGCGCTTGACGGCCTCGTCGTGCATGTTCCGGAGCGCCAAGCCTGAGGCCTACCTCCCAGCAGATTTGGGATGCGTCAACAAAAAGAAGCCCCGCTCAGCTTGTCGCAGCGAGCGAGGCAAGGCGGGCGCATCACCAACAGGCAAGGGAGGAAACACCTGCGGCTTCAGGACGCGCCAGGAGAACACTGGACGCACGCGTTACACGTCAACTCGACGGCGCGGCGGGACGAATAACCCGTCAACGCAAGAACTTTGATCGGTCTTTGCGAAAACCCCTCCGGCTTCCGATGATAAGCCGCCGAAGCGGATCACCCCGATATTTGATAGGAAAAACCTATTTCAGATTCTCGTAAAGTTCAAAAATGAGAAGTTGTGAATGATTCACAGGTATAGTGACAGTTTTCACACAGATTGCTGTGGTCAGGACGCAATTTTCGCGAAAAAAGTGTCTTAGCGACCCGTCATTCACCAGTTTGCTGGCTGCGATAGGTCATCAGCCTCTGGATGCGGCTCTGAAAATTGATCGCCTCGATTTTGTCGAATCGGGCCTGATCCTCATCATGCAACTGTGTTTCCTGCGTGGTGACCGCGTTTGCCTTGTCCTGAAGCGTGTCACAATCCTTGGCGGAAGGCAGGGCAAGGATCGACTGTTCCATCCGCCGCGCATGTTCGCGCGCAATCTCCGCGTGCCGGTCCTCGTGGCGGCGGATATCCGCCGAGAGCGTATCCCAAATCATCGACAGTTGCCGGCTCGCATGCCGACGGTCGCGCCAGCGCGGCAGAATGATTTCGGTGTCGACCGTAATCCTGACGTCGGAGATATAGCAGCGGCCGTTCCGCTCTGCGTATGTTGCACTGCCGCCGAAGCGAACCTTGGTTGCGCCGGGATGGCGGCTGCTGGAGCCCATCGTAACCGGCCCGTGCGCATTCAATGACGCATCGAGCGCATCGGCGCTGTCGCCCTTGATATCGAAATAGGAGACGGATTTGCGGGCGACCACCTCCGCGTCGGCGCCGGTGGAAATGCCGCACAGAAGCAATAGGATAAGCGAGACACGGATCTGTCGGCGTGCAAACGGCATTCGTGCTGCTACCAGGTTGAACTTCGACGGAGCTTGCGGCATAGCCACTGCAAGCGCAATATCCGGCGCGAGGTTTTTTCATTTTCAATGGGATGGACGGATCGTGACAGAGCTTCGCAGCCATAGCTGGCATGTCGCGCATGGGCGCAGCCTCGATGTCGGCGAACGGAGCGCCATCATGGCGATCGTCAACGTGACGCCGGATTCTTTTTCCGACGGCGGACACTATGAGGCGGTCGACGCGGCGGTCGCACATGCGCTTGCCTGCGTGGAGGAAGGGGCAGCCATCATTGATATCGGCGGGGAATCGACCAAGCCGGATGTCGAGGCAGTCAGCGCCACCGAGGAGCAAGGGCGCGTTCTGCCGGTCATCGAAGCGCTGCGCGGCAAGACGGATGCGCTGATCTCCATCGATACCTATCGTGCCGATACCGCAAGACTGGCGATCAGTGCCGGCGCGCACATCGTCAACGATGTCTTCGGCCTGCAGCGCGAGCCGGAAATTGCAACGCTGGCGGCGCAGACGGGCGCCGGGCTTTGCATCATGCATACCGGTCGCGAACGGACAAAGCTTCCTGACGTCATCGACGACCAGGTGCTGTTTCTCAGCCGATCGCTCGATATCGCAGCAGCGGCCGGCGTGAACAGGCAGAGTATCGTTCTCGATCCCGGCTTCGGTTTCGCCAAGGATGTCGAGGAAAATCTGGAGCTGATGGCGCGCTTCACGGCACTGCTCCGCTTCGAACTGCCTTTGATGACCGGCACCTCGCGCAAACGATTCGTGGGCGCCGTTACCGGACGGGAAGCGCCGGATCGGGATGTGGGGACCGCTGCGACCAGTGCTATATTGCGTTTGCAAGGTGCGGCAATTTTTCGGGTACACAATGTCGCAATCAACAGGGATGCCCTGGCGGTTGCCGATGCTATCCTCAAGACACGGGCGAAATTAGGCGGCAGGACGCCATGAGCGATATGATCTACACCATCACCCTTCAGAACTGCGCCTTCTTCGCCCGCCATGGCGTGCACGACGAAGAAGAATTTCTTGGCCAGCGTTTTTTCGTCGATGCCGAGCTCGATGTCGATGCCGGTGAGGCATTGGCGCAGGATTCGATCGAGGACACCGTCAATTACGGCATTGCCTTCAGCGTTATCGAAGAGATCGTCACGGGGCGCCGTCGCTATCTGATCGAGGCGCTGGCTCTCGATGTCGCGAAGGAATTGTCCCGGCGCTTTCCGAGCGTGCGGAGGGCGAAGATCACGGTGCGCAAACCCAATGCGCCGGTTCCCGGCGTTCTCGATTATGTGCAGGTGAGCGTTGAGCATTTTGCCTGAAGTCGGACTGACGCGCGCCACTCTCGGTCTTGGCGGCAACCTCGACAATCCCGTTCGAGCCATGGCGCGCGCGTTGCGCATGCTCGATGCGCGGGCGGACTGCCGCGTCGCTGCGGTTTCCCGCCTTTACCGCACGCCTCCCTGGGGAAAAACGGACCAATCCTTCTTCTACAATTCCTGTGCAGCGGTCGATACGACACTGTCGCCGGAGGTGCTGCTCGATGTTTGCCTTGGTATCGAGCGTGACATGAAGCGGGTGCGTATCGAACGCTGGGGGCCGCGGACGATCGATATCGACATCCTGACCTACGGTAATATCGTTCGGGTCGAACCGCTATTGACGATCCCGCATCCGCGCATGACCGAGCGCGGCTTCGTGCTGATGCCGCTTGCGGATTTTGGGGCCGATCTCTTGATCAGCGGACGCAAGGTGGCGGATTGGCTGGGCGAAGCGGATGTGCAGGGAATAGAAGTGGCGGACGAAAACCGCGATTGGTGGAAAACGGCGTAACGCCCGTGCCATCTCATGTGCCAAGGCATATCCAGTCAGCGCTCAAAAAATAAACGCCTCCGACCTGAATTTCAGGCGGAGGCGTCATTTGCTGTTAGTGCATAAGCGTTACTGGATTGACCCAACAGCCATCTGATCGAGATCAGCGGCCCGCTGCAGCGTCACACCGATGACAGGCACCATCTGATCATTGACCTTGACGGAAATCGTTACATTCATTGTCTTGTTGTCCGCGACGCGGGCAATCATGGCACCGTTGAGCTTCTGGCGATTGAGACCAAGGACCACGGTGCCGTCGTTGACCGTGCCCGAGGTAACATCCAGGCCCTTGCCGGCCGCGCCGTCCAGGAATTTGCCGCTATAGCTGCCACCGCTCTGGGTGATTTCCGCCGTCATCGGCTGCTGGAAGACGCCGACGCGGCAGGTTCCGTCGAGCTTGACGCCGGCGCTGTTGCCGCTGAGCGGCTGCCCGGTCAGATTGCAGGTGAATTTCGTGCCTTTGTACTTGCCGGCGACGATCTCGCCTGGGCCTCGCCATGAGCCGGCGACGGACTGAAAGAAGGCCTTGTCACGGGATGCCGCATCGGCGGACTGCACCCAGGCACCTGCAGAGAGAGCCGCGGCGGCAAGGCCGCAAACAAGAAGAAACTGGCGCGAAAACATGGACATTCCCTAACGAAGAGGAACTGGAAACTGGTTTCCACTTTTGCCTCAGAATGGTTAATGCTTGGTTTCTTATGGAGGCAAAAGGCGCTTTCGCAGGCGTTTGCAGCATTCAGCGGCCGGTGATGTTGGGCGCCAGATCTCCGGCGAAATCGCCGATTCCCGGCCGTTTCAACGCCTTGAACGACAGTGGCCGGCAGAGATCCATCGCAGCGATGCCGATGCGCGCCGTCATCATGCCATTGACGACGCCTTCGCCCAGCCGGGCCGAGAGTTTCGAGGCCAAACCGTGGCCGATTAGCTGCTGTACGACGCTGTCACCCACGGCAATGGAGCCGGTAACTGCAAGGTGAGCGAGCACGTCGCGCATCAGCCGGATCATGCCGAGCGTGCCGGGCCTGCCGCCGTAAAGCTCCGCCATGGCGCGCACCAGCTTGGCCGATTCATAGAGCACGTAGAGAATGTCGACCAGCGCACGGGGGCTAACGGCCGTGACGACCGAAACTCGTTTGGAGGCGCCGAGAATCAGTGCGCGGGCGCGTCGATCAAGCGGACCGAGCAGTTCCCGTTCGGCAAGGTCGATCAATTGCGGCGCGTCGATGATATCGTTTTCTGCCGCTTTTAAGGTCGCGCGGCCCTTCGCCGTTTCCGGATTGGCCTCTAAAAGCGTGCAGAGGCGTTGGACGAGTGCCTTTGCGCGCGCGGGGCGCGTCTCAACGATAGCGGCTTCGGCCTCCGCTTTGATCGTCTGCACCGCCGCAAGTCGCATCATGCCGGCGGTCTCGCGAATGACGATGGCGAGGACGGCGAGAATGCCGACGCCGAGCACCGCGAGGGCGGTATAACCCAACCAGTCGGCGCGACTGAAGAGATCGCGAATCAACTGGTCGGTCCACAGACCGAAGGCGAGAGACACGAGAATGCCGAAGGCGCCGGCGGCAATTTTGCCGAAGGAAAAACCGCGGCGGCGCGGCTTGGCTACTGCGATATCAACATCGGAGGCGGTAAGAGCAGGGTTGAGGAAAGGATCTTCCTCATCCGGCGTCAGGACGACTTCCGTATCGAAACTCTGTGGCTTGCGGCGCGGCGGCTCCGCAACTGTTTTAGTAGCCGAATCGTCCTTCGACATTTCCGGCTCGACTGAAAAGGCAGCGGGACGGCGCGAAAGGCCTTTGGGATCGTCTGCGGTCGGCTTCGTCATGCGAGGCGATCTCCGAACAGGAACTGCATGGCGCGGTCGAGGCGGATGTGCGGCACGGAGAGTTTGATGCCGGCGCCGGTCTCGTCCAGTTCCGGCGGGCGGAAGCGGACGACGCTCACCTCGGGCAGATGGACATTTGTCGCACCGGGTTCAAACGCATCGAACAGCCATTGCGGATTTTCCGGAAGGTCACCCGGGAAGACCGCCGTTTTGCGACTGCCGTCGAAGGTCTCGCCGCCGATCGCCTCGCGATCCATCGGCGTGCCGACGATAACAGGAAGCGTTTGACCGTCGCGTTTGACCGTCGCTTCGCGCGTGGCGCGGACAGACGCGATTGCCATGACCTCGATGCCGGCCCCGGCCATGCCGATCCGTTCGATGGCGCGTTCCACCAGGCGGCGTGTCAGCGCCTCCAGCCGATCGTGACTTTCGTGATGAAGATGATCGGCCTTGGTAGCGGCAACCAGAACGCGGTCGATGCGGCGGCCAAGCAGGGAGGAGAAGAAGGAATTGGCGCCGGGGCGGAAGCAGGCAAGCACATCCGTCAGCGCGCGTTCCAGATCCTGAACCGCTTCCGGGCCACGATTGATGGCCTGCAATGCGTCGACAAGAACGATCTGCCGGTCGAGGCGGGCGAAGTGCTCGCGGAAGAAGGGTTTCACTACGACGGACTTATAGGCCTCGTAGCGGCGCTCCATCATTGCCCAGAGCGACCCCTTCTGCGCTTTGCCTTCGGGCGGAGGCACCAGCGGCGCGAAGGTCAGGGCCGGCGAACCGTCGAGGTCACCCGGCAACAGGAAACGGCCGGGCGGCAACGTCGACAACGAACGTTCGTCGGATTTGCAGGCTTTGAGATAGGCAGAGAAAGCGGTGGCGAGTTCGCGCGCAATCATCTCGTCAGCGGAAGCTGAAGCATCGGTCGACTGCGTCATCGCCAGCCAGGCACGCGACAGCTCCGCCCGAATGCCGGTTTTCGCGAGCGTCAGCGTCTCCTCGCTGAAGGCGCGGAAATCCTTGCCGAGCAATGGCAGGTCGAGCAGCCACTCGCCGGGATAGTCGACGATGTCGATGGAAAGGCGGCCGGGCGAAAATAGTCGGTTCCAGCCGCTGGCGCTCTGATAATCCAGCGTGATCCGCAGTTCCGAGATGGCGCGCGTCGAATCCGGCCAGATGCGTTCCTTCACCAGTGCGCGGATGTGATCCTCATATTGAAAGCGCGGGACTGCATCGTCCGGCTGCGGCTCAAGGCGAACGGCGGAGACCCGGCCGGATTGCACCGCCTCGAACAGCGGCAGGCGACCGCCGTTCAGCAGATTGTGCACCAGGGAGGAAATGAAAACGGTCTTGCCGGAACGGGAAAGGCCGGTGACGCCGAGTCTTATTGTCGGATTGACGAGGCCAGTCGTGCGGTCGACGAGATTGTCGAATGCGATCAGGGCGTCGTCTGTGAAGGAGGTCAGGCTTGGCGGCAAGGCGGGATCCCAGAATGACAGCGTGATCGTCAATATAGGAAGCAATAGGAGGCCCGAAAAGAGACCGCGCTTTGCGGATCAGGGCCGCAAAATCATTGCTCCACCTGATATTTTTCTGCCGAACCTATTTTTTGACGAAATCCGTGAGGACCCAGCCCGACGGCGTCGAGTCGACAACGGCGAGTCCGGCGGTCGGAAAGCCTTTGGGAATCGCGGAGACCAAGGCGTGATGGCCAATCAGTGCTTCCAGCGTACTTTCAATGATCGGGTTATGGCCGACCAACATGACGGAGTCCTCGGTCACCTGCGATGAGATGATTTCGAGATAGATGTCTGTTGTGGCGTCATATAGCGCGTCGACGTAACGGAACTTGGTAGAGGGGCTCATGGCGTGGCGAATAGCGTCGGCGGTTTGGCGGCATCGCAAAGCTGTCGAGGAGATGACGAGTTCCGGCTTGTAGCCTTTGTCGACGGCTTTTTTGGCGACAATTTCAGCGGCGGCATAGCCATCACTGCTAAGCGCGCGGTCGAAATCCTTCTGACCAGGTGTTGGCCGCAGAGCCTTGGCATGACGCAACAGGTAAATCCGGGACGGTGGAGGCGTGATGCGGGTCATAGCGGAATTCCCGTGCTCGATTTGCCTTTGACGTACCGCCTGATCCTATATGCCGTCAACTGCGGGGCGAACGGCAATACGGAGGGGTTGGCGGTCATTCACGCGAAGGTTATGGTTCTATCACATTTACGTCATCGCGAATATATAATGGAAAAATAAACCTTTAGCCAACTTTTATGACAAATTTAAAAATCCGTTTACCACGTCTATTTGGCTTGAATCGTTACTACCGGTTGGGCTATACAGCGCGCCATATGAGATGTTCTTCAGGAGAATCGCGTTGAGTGAGAAGATCGATCTTAGCAATTATGTGCCCTCGGAAGACGAGGAGTTCATGAATCTGAATCAGCGAGCTTATTTTCGAGCGAAGTTAGTCGCCTGGAAAAATGATATCCTAAGAGAAGCGCGCGAAACCCTCGACCATTTGGCCGAAGAAAGCGCAAACCATCCCGATCTTGCTGACCGGGCTTCTTCCGAAACTGACAGAGCCATCGAACTTCGGGCTCGCGACCGTCAGCGTAAGCTTATCTCAAAAATCGACGCCGCGTTGCAGCGTATCGAAGACGGGACCTACGGTTACTGCGAGGAAACCGGCGAACCGATCGGTCTCAAGCGTCTGGACGCCCGCCCGATCGCGACCCTGTCGATCGAAGCACAGGAACGTCACGAGCGCCGCGAGAAGGTTTATCGCGACGAATAGGTTTCAGACCACTCCGATTGGAACGCAAAATTAAGGCACGGCAGAGATATCCGCCGTGCCTTTTTCATGCCACCAGAACGCCCGTCGGCGCCTCACTTGTCGCGGTTGACGCTCATTTCGCCGAAAATACGTGCGACCTCTTTCTGAAGCGCACTATCCGCGCCGGTCATCGGCGGGAGTTCCGGATCGCGGCGCTGCGCCGGGGCGGCGACTGGCTGCTGTATCTGCCGTTGTGGCGGCACATTCGGTATGATCCGTTCCGCCGTGAGATTATTAGACATTTCCGCTTCCAAAATGCTCTGGAAATCGGCGCCGGGTTCGCGCACCGGCGGCGGTGCCACCACTGGCGCCGCCGAAGCAACGGTAGGAGCCATCGGCTGGAGGACGGGCTGCGGCGCGGCTGCAGCGACACGCGCCGGCTGCTGCTGTGGCAATACGTGCTGACGAGCTGCATCGAGAATATTGGCTACTTCCGCTTCGCCAAGCATCGCCGCCGACTGTGGCATGTGCTGCTGCGGTGTTACGGGAGGTTGCGGGCGTTCGATTGCCGGTGCGGCACGAAGAGGAGCCGGTTCTACGGCAGGGCTGGGTTCCGGCGGCATATAGGCTTCGACTGAAGCTCTCTGTGGGATCGGCTGTTCCGAAGCTGCCGCCGGTGCATGATCGAGGCGCGGCGCTTCCTGCGCCGGTTCCAGCCGGCGTTCGTAGGCCAGCGGCGTTCCGACCGGGGTCGGTGCCGGCATGCCCGCCTTGGCGGCATCGGAAATCCCTGACTCGATGACGATATCGGTCGGGCCGCCGATCATGATAAGGTGCTCGATGCCATCGCGGCGTACCAGCACGAGGCGGCGGCGGGCGTCGACGGCGGCGGCGTCAAGCACCTGCAGGCGAGGCTGGCGGTTCTTGCCGCCGCGCACGAAAGGCGAGGGAGCGCGGTTTCGGAAGATCCAGAGGATGCAGATCAATAGGAGAAGGGCAATGCCGACCCCACCGGCTGCGAGGAAGAAGCGACTGCCATAGGCCCCGGCGATTTCGTCCCACATTTCGAGATACTCCGTAATTATCCCCGATGTCGCAGCCTTGCCGCAAAAACGACCGGCCCAACGTCTTCACCTTTGTATCGATATGAGGCGATCATATGGACAGGTCCGCTCTGGAAACAAGATAGATCGTTCTTTGTCCAGCGCTCTTCCTTGTGAATACAGGCCTTTCTAGCCCCGCAAAGCTTTTTGCTGATGCCGCAAATTGCTAAAGAAGATTCGAAAGGTCCGAATCCGCGATCCGTCAAGTGCCTGACGGGAGAAGGAAGAGGGCGGAGACGAGGGGTTTATGACGAAGCAGCGTCAGTCCGACGAGTATAGCGTGCCGCTGGTGGATCGCGGGGTTCGTTCGGGCACCGTGCTGCGCATCATTCTGCTCGCCCTAGTGCTGGTGGCCGCCGCCGCCGCTTTTGTTATCTTCAAGGACCAGCTCGACAACGAAACCGTGCTTGGCGGGCTCGGCATTCTCGCCATGGTCGGCATTTTCTTTCTCGTCTCGTCGATTATCGGCTTCGTCGAGGTCATGCCGCAGACGCAGTCCGACAGCCTAGCGCGTTCATTCCTGAACAGCCATCCGGATGGCACGCTGATCACCGACGAAAAGGGCCGCATCATCTATGCCAACGGCGCTTATGGTCAGTTGACTGGCGCGGCCAAGGCGACCGAGGTGCAGTCGCTGGAAACGCTGCTGTCGCGTAATCGCGAATCCAATGAAGCGCTCTATCGTCTTGCCAATGGGTTGCGCGAGGGCAAGGAGGGTTCGGAAGAGTTCCGGCTCCTGAAGCCGCTCGGCCCCGGGGAAGGCAATGGTAACGGCGCGCATTGGTATCGCTTGAAAGCGCGTGTGCTGCCGCCGGAGCAGGGGCGCGGCAAGGCGCTGCATATCTGGCAGATCACCGACATCACGTCTGAGCGGGACGATCAGGAACGCTTCTTCAAGGAACTGCAGAACGCCATCGACTATCTCGATCACGCGCCGGCAGGCTTCTTTTCGGCCGGCCGCAAGGGCGAGATTTTCTATCTGAACGCGACGCTTGCCGAATGGCTGGGCTTCGATCTGACCAAATTCACGCCGGGTTCGATGACCATCGGCGATCTCGTGGCCGGCGAGGGCCTGACGCTGATCCAGTCCGTCCAGGCCGAACCCGGCCTCAAAAAGACGGTGACGCTCGATCTCGACCTGCGCCGCGCCAACGGCCAGAGCCTACCGGTGCAGATCGTTCACAGTGTCACGTCGATGCGCGACGGCGCCCCGGGTGAAAGCCGCACCATCGTGCTGACCCGGCAGAACGGCGGCGATAACGATCAATCCGCCTCCGTCGCGGCGATGCGCTTCAGCCGCTTCTTTAACAACACGCCGATGGCGATTGCCTCCGTGGATGGCGCGGGTCACATTCTGCGCACCAACGCACCTTTCCTGAAGCTCTTCTCCGATCTCGTTTCGCGCGACGATATCGAGCGTGGCGCCGCCCTCGAGAACATCGTCTATGAAGCTGACCGGCCGCGGCTGGAGCAGGCGCTTGCCGCCGCCAAGGACCGGCAGGGCGATATCCCGCCGATCGATTCGCGTAATCCGAAAGACGACACGCGGCATTTCCGCTTCTATATCAATGCCGTCATCGATCAGACCGACGAAGCGCCTGAAGAAGCGGCCATCGTTTATGCCGTCGAAGTGACCGAGCAGAAGGCGCTGGAAACGCAGATGGCGCAGACGCAGAAGCTGAATGCGGTCGGTACACTCGCCGGCGGCATCGCGCATGATTTCAACAATGTGCTGACGGCGATCCTGTTGTCATCGGACCATCTGCTGCTGCAGGCAAGGCCATCGGACGCGAGCTTCGCCGATCTCATGGAGATCAAGCGCAACGCCAACCGTGCGGCCGTACTGGTACGGCAGTTGCTGGCCTTCTCGCGCAAGCAGACGATGCGGCCGACGATCCTCAATCTGACGGATGTGATCGGCGATCTGCGCATGCTGGTGGACCGGCTGCTGTCTGGCACGCATGTCAAGCTGGATGTCGACTATGGCCGCGATCTCTGGCCGGTGAAGACCGACCTGTCACAGTTCGAGCAGGTGCTGATCAACCTCTGCGTCAATGCGCGCGACGCCATGCCGGGCGGCGGCACGCTGACGCTGCGCACCCGCAATTTGTCGGCAACGGAAGTGGCCGGCTTCAACTACGCCTATCTGCCGCATGAGGAAATGGTGTTGGTTGAGGTCAGCGACACCGGTACGGGCATTGCGCCCGATATCATGGACAAGATCTTCGAGCCATTCTTCACAACAAAGGAAGTGGGCAAAGGCACCGGACTTGGCCTTGCCATGGTCTACGGTATCATCAAGCAATCGGGCGGCTACATCCATCCGGAATCCGAAGTCGGCAAGGGTACGACCTTCCGCATCTTCCTGCCGCGCCACATCGTCGAAATCCCGACGGTGATCGAAGGTCAGGTGTCGGAGAGCCGCGACGTCTCGGCGATGGATCAAAGTGTCGCCGCCGTCGTCCCGCCGCCGGAAGAACCTGCCGATCTCACCGGCAAGTCGGCCGTCGTTCTGCTCGTCGAAGACGAGGAGGCGGTGCGTCGGGGTGGCAAGCGCATGCTCGAGACACGCGGCTATACCGTCTATGAGGCGGGGTCCGGCGTCGAAGCGCTCGACATCATGGATGAACTCGACGGCCAGGTGGATGTCGTCGTGTCCGACGTCGTCATGCCGGAGATGGACGGGCCGTCGCTGTTGCGCGAATTGCGTAAGAAATATCCCGACATGAAGTTCATCTTCGTGTCCGGCTATGCCGAAGATGCCTTTGCTCGCAATCTGCCGGCCGACGCCAAGTTCGGTTTCCTGCCGAAGCCATTCTCGCTGAAGCAGCTTGCCGTTGTCGTCAGGGAGACGTTGGATCGCTAGGTGAGGGAAGCTGTAGAAAGCGCTGTTTCGATGCGCTTTATCGTCTTGCTAACTAAGGCGCGCGCAAGATTTGAACGCTGGGGGGGGGCACAAGTCAGATGTTTCCCATTGCCATCTTTGCTCGATCCATGGCATCAAACCGACATGACCGATCTCGCGAACACCGGCCTCCGGATGTGGTGGCGCTCCTTCTAGGAGCGGCAGTCGTCATTTCTTGAAATCGACCCTTGCCGCCGTGATCCGGCAGGCATGGTCATTTCCCGGCACTCTCCCCGATCGCGGCGGCTCCTCTGTGGAGCAACCAAATGTCTTTACCTATCGACAATCGCCCGGTCATTCTCACGGGCGACCGGACCACGGGTCCTCTCCATCTCGGTCACTATGTCGGTTCTCTCAGGAACCGCGTGGCCCTCCAGCACACTCACCAGCAATTCCTGCTTCTGGCGGATATGCAGGCTCTGACCGACAACGCGCATGATCCGGAGAAGATTCGCCGTAACGTGCTGGAGGTTGTCTACGACTATCTTGCCGTCGGGATCGACCCGACCGAGACGACGTTTTGCCTGCAATCCGCGTTGCCGGCGTTGGCCGATCTGACGGTGCTCTATCTTAACTTCGTCGCCGTCGGGCGGCTGGAGCGCAACCCCACAATCAAGACAGAGATCCAGCTCCGCGGTTTTGAACGCGATATTCCGGCGGGGTTTCTTTGCTATCCCGTCGCTCAAGCGGCTGACATCACCGCCTTCAAGGCGACGATCGTCCCGGTAGGCGAAGATCAAGCCCCGTTGATCGAGCAAACCAACGAAATCGTGCGTCGCCTCAACCGGCAGGTTGGCCACGAAGTTCTTCTGGAAGCCGAGGCGATGATCCCGATCGTCGGTCGTCTGCCAGGCATCGATGGCAAAGCCAAAATGAGCAAGTCGCAAGGCAACGCTATCCCGCTATCCGCGTCGCCGGACGATATTCGGCAAGCCGTGCGACAGATGTACACCGATCCCGCCCATCTGCGCGCTGCTGATCCGGGAAAGGTCGAGGGCAATGTCGTCTTCACCTATCTCGATGCCTTTGCCGAGGATAGGGATTTCGCCGAGGAGCTGAAGGAGCATTATCGAAAGGGCGGCCTTGGCGACATGGTCGTGAAACGACGGCTTGAAGATATTCTGCAAGCTCTGCTCGCCCCGATCCGTGAGCGCCGTGCTCGCTATGCCGCTGATCCTGGCTACGCCCTGGGTGTGCTGCGACAGGGTACGCTCAGGGCAAGGGAGCGGACGGAAGCAACCCTTACGGAACTGCGCGCCGCTCTAGGTCTGTTCTCCTTGACCTAGGGTCGAGACGCAATCAGATCCACCAAATGATGATTGCGGCGATATAGCATGTTGCGGCGAAGTTTGTGGCGAGCTTGTCGTAGCGCGTAGCGACCCTGCGCCAGTCCTTGAGACGGCAGAACATGCGTTCGATGATGTTTCTGCGTTTATAGGCCTGGGGATCGAACGGCTGGATTCGTTTACGGGTCGGGTTGTTGGGAATGACGGGACAGGTTCCTCGCTGGATGAGGAAAAGCCGTAGGGCATTGTTGTCATAGGCGGTATCGGCAGCGCAGAGACGACTGGGCGGTAGGGGTTCGAGCAGGCTGATGGCGACGGGAGCGTCGCCGCGCTGGCCGGGTGTTATTTTGACCGCGACGGGGCGGCCGCAACGATCGACAACAGCATGGATTTTTGTCGTTCTGCCGCCTCGCGAGCGCCCGATGGCCTGGGCATCCGCCCCCCTTTTCCACCTGCAGCCGAGCGGTGGACTTTGGCGGTTGTGCTGTCGATCATCTGAATATCGGTGTCATCCGTCTTGACCAGAGCATCGAATAGCTGACGCCAGATACCGCGGGCCGACCATCGATGGAAGCGATTATAGATCGTCGTCGAAGGTCCATAACAGGCCGGGCAGTCTTGCCAGCGGCAGCCAGACTTCAACACATGGATGATGCCGCTGATCACGCGGCGATCGTCGGTGCGGTGCGCTCCGGGTTGGTTCGTCGGCAGCAGCGGCTCAATCGCCGCCCACTGATAATCATCGAGCCAGAATTCCCCTGCCATGATCCAATCTCCTTCAAACAGCTAGATTGAATCAGAAAGACAATATATAATCAACTATATGATTGGGTTTTCAGCCTAGAGCGGCTGCCTTTCTTGTCTCAATCCGTCAGGGCAACCGCGATTTCAGCGGCAAGGCGGGCATTGTTTTCGACCAGCGCGATATTGGTCTTCAGGCTGCGGCCGTCCGTGATGTCGAAGATGGTGCTGAGCAGATAGGGGGTGACTGCCTTGCCGGCGATCTCGTCGCGCTCGGCGCTATCCAAGGCGCGTTCGATGTAGATTTCCATCTCCTCGCGCGGGATTTCATCGGCTTCCGGCACGGGATTGGCGATCAGCATGCCGCCGTTGATGCCGAGCTGTTCACGCGTTGTCTGGAAGTTGGCGATCGCGGCCGGGCTGTTCAGCGTCAGCGGGCTCGGCAGGCCGGAAGAACGCGACCAGAAGGCGGGGAACTCGGCGCTGTCGTAGGTGACGACGGGTACGCCGCGAGTTTCGAGCACTTCCAGCGTTTTCGGAATATCGAGGATCGCCTTGGCGCCGGCGCAAACCACGATGACATCGGTGCGCGCTAGCTCTTCCAGGTCGGCCGAGATATCGAAGCTTTCCTCGGCGCCGCGATGCACGCCGCCTATGCCGCCGGTCGCGAAAACCTTGATGCCGGCGCGCGCCGCGGCGATCATCGTCGCGGCGACCGTGGTGGCGCCCGTGCGGCGCTCGGCAATCGCGAAGGCGAGGTCGGCACGCGACACCTTCATCGCGCCGCTGGTTTGGGCAAGCGCTTCCAACTCTTCAGGCTCCAGGCCGATATGCAGCACGCCGTGAATGACGGCGATCGTTGCCGGCACGGCGCCTTCCTGCCGGATGATGGCCTCGACGCTGCGCGCCATATCGATATTGCCGGGATAGGGCATGCCATGGGTGATGATGGTCGATTCCAATGCCACCAACGGCGCTCCGCGCAATTTTGCCGCAGCAACCTCCTTCGAATAGGAGATCGGCAGCAGGGGAGAAATAGGCTTGCTCATGGTTGTATCCGATTGGCTGAGATGGGAGATGCGAAATTCATGGGTTTAACGACAAGATAGCGGCTTCGGGAACAAGAGCCAGCATTGCGTTCAGAAGCTCGGGCGAAAGATCCTCCGCCGTGGCAAAAGGTGATTGCACGGTGATCGCGGCTGCCGCTGCCCCGTGGCGCGCGGCCTCGCTAAGATCGTGACCGGCGAGCAGGGCGGCGAGAACGCCGGCGGCAAGCGAATCGCCGGCGCCGGTGACATCGGCGACCTCATCGACGACGGGCGGCTGCAGGCTGATGGCGTCGTCACCGGAGAAGGCAATCAACTCGCGTTTGCCACGCGTGATGACGCCGCCCTTGAGGCCGAGCGCTCGCAGCCCGGCGACCCAACGACGCGGATCGTCCGGACGGCTCTCCGTCAGCGCCGCGGCTTCGGCCTCGTTCAGAAAAAGATGGCCGATACCGGCAAGGCAAGGCTTCAGGCGCATCACCTTGGCTGGGGAAATCGCGATGGCGGCTAGCGGTTTGCTGTTGGCGGCAGCGCGCATCGTGATGGCAGCCAACGTTTCTTCCGGCAGATTGGCGTCGCAAAGGATGAGATCGGCGGCTTCGAAGGCGTCACGGATGGCGCGGACCGCAAGCCGGCGCGGAACGAAGAGCTTGTAGAGTTCCATGTCGGCAAGCGCGATCACCAGATTGCCGTCGCGCTCCAAGATCGCCGTATAGCTCGGCGTCTTGCGGTCGAGAAAAACGAAGGGCTTGTCGTCGACGCCGGCATTGAGCGCCGCCTCCGCCACCATCTCGCCGGCCGCATCGCCGCCACGCGGCGAGATCAGCCGTACATCGAAGCCGAGGCGGGCCAGATTGCGTGCCGCGTTGAAGCCACCGCCGCCCGGTTCCTCGAACCAGGCGCCCGGGTTGCTGGCCCCCGGCGCCGTCTCGCCGAAGATGCGGCCGCGCCGGTCGATATGGGCACCACCCAGAACAAGAATCTTCTTTGCCATCCCGATCTCCTCAGCGGTTCCAAAGGCGAATCGAGCCGGGGAATTTTTCGCGCAGAATGCCGGACAAGGGCACGTAAGTGCTTGCTATGAAAGAAGAAAACAAATGTAGAACGGAATTCATTTTACCTTTTTCTTTCAATTGCTTGTTGTGCTCTTGTAGCATGAGAACAAATAGAGTACACAATTCTCATCAGCGGCGACATTGCTTGAGCGGCTTCAATAACCTAAAGGTGGATCGGATGTCTCAGAATTCTTTGCGGCTTGTAGAGGACAAATCGGTGGATAAAAGCAAGGCACTTGAAGCGGCACTCTCTCAAATTGAGCGGTCGTTCGGCAAGGGCTCGATCATGAAGCTCGGCTCGAACGAGAATGTGGTCGAAATCGAAACAGTTTCCACCGGCTCTCTGAGCCTCGATATCGCGCTCGGCATCGGCGGCTTGCCGAAGGGGCGTATCATAGAGATCTACGGACCGGAAAGCTCGGGTAAGACGACGCTGGCGCTGCAGACCATTGCAGAAGCCCAGAAGAAGGGCGGCATCTGCGCCTTCGTCGACGCCGAACACGCGCTCGATCCGGTCTATGCCCGCAAGCTCGGTGTCGACCTGCAGAACCTTCTGATTTCGCAGCCGGACACCGGCGAACAGGCGCTTGAAATCACCGATACGCTGGTGCGCTCCGGCGCCATCGACGTTCTCGTCGTCGACTCCGTTGCCGCGCTGACGCCGCGCGCCGAAATCGAAGGCGAAATGGGCGACAGCCTGCCGGGCCTTCAGGCTCGTTTGATGAGCCAGGCGTTGCGCAAGCTCACGGCTTCGATCTCGAAGTCCAACACCATGGTGATCTTCATCAACCAGATCCGCATGAAGATCGGTGTCATGTTCGGCTCGCCGGAAACGACGACTGGCGGTAATGCGCTGAAGTTCTATGCCTCCGTCCGTCTCGACATTCGCCGTATCGGCTCCGTCAAGGAGCGCGAAGAGGTGGTCGGCAACCAGACCCGCGTCAAGGTCGTCAAGAACAAGATGGCGCCTCCCTTCAAGCAGGTTGAATTCGACATCATGTATGGCGAGGGCGTTTCCAAAACCGGTGAGCTGATCGATCTCGGCGTCAAGGCTGGCATCGTCGAGAAGTCCGGTGCCTGGTTCTCCTATAACAGCCAGCGTCTCGGTCAGGGTCGAGAAAACGCAAAGCTCTTCCTGCGCGACAATCCGGATCTCTCCCGTGAGATCGAGCTGTCGCTGCGCCAGAATGCCGGTCTCATCGCCGATCGCTTCCTGCAGAATGGCGGACCTGATGCTGATGACAGCGACGCCGCGGACGCGTAATTTCCGCGAGCGATTTCAGGACTGATCAAGACTAAAATTCAAAACCGGCCGTATTGTCCAAGGGATGTGCGGCCGGTTTTGCTTGTGCGGCTGGACAGGGCCGGGAGCGGACGATAAAAGCCACTGGATTTATTAAATTTTGCCAGCGCGTGATCCCGAAAAAGTGCGAAGCGGTTTTTGAACAGGATCATACTAGGTGAAGGAACATGAGCGAGACGAAATCTCGCTCGAGGCAAGGACTGAAGGGCCCAATATGAGCGGTGTGAACGAAATCCGGTCGACCTTTCTCGACTATTTTAAGAAGAACGGCCACGAGATCGTACCGTCGAGCCCGCTTGTTCCGCGCAATGATCCGACGCTGATGTTCACCAATGCCGGCATGGTGCAGTTCAAGAACGTCTTCACCGGCCTGGAGCAGCGCCCCTACAAGACGGCATCGACGGCACAGAAATGCGTCCGCGCCGGCGGCAAGCATAACGACCTCGACAATGTCGGTTATACCGCCCGTCACCACACCTTCTTCGAAATGCTCGGCAATTTTTCGTTTGGCGACTATTTCAAGGAGCGCGCCATCGAGCTTGCCTGGAACCTGATCACCAAGGAATTCGGCCTCGATGCCAAGCGGCTGCTGGTGACGGTCTATCACACCGACGACGTTGCCTACGATCTTTGGAAGAAGATCGCCGGTCTCTCGGACGACAAGATCATTCGCATCGCCACCAGTGACAATTTCTGGGCCATGGGCGATACCGGCCCCTGCGGACCGTGCTCGGAAATCTTCTACGATCATGGTGATCATATCTGGGGCGGCCCTCCTGGCTCGCCGGAAGAGGATGGCGACCGCTTCATCGAGATCTGGAATCTCGTCTTCATGCAGTTCGAGCAGATCACCAAGGAGCAGCGGGTCGACCTGCCGCGCCCGTCGATCGACACCGGCATGGGCCTCGAGCGCGTTGCGGCTGTGCTGCAGGGCAAACATGATAATTACGATATCGACCTGTTCCGCGCGCTGATTGAAGCTTCGGAAGAGGCGACCGGCGTCAAGGCCGAGGGTGAGCGCCGTGCAAGCCACCGCGTCATCGCCGATCACCTGCGCTCGTCTGCCTTCCTGATCGCCGACGGCGTGCTACCGTCGAACGAAGGCCGCGGCTATGTCCTTCGCCGTATCATGCGCCGCGCCATGCGCCATGCGCAGTTGCTCGGCGCCAAGGATCCGCTGGTCTGGAAGCTGCTGCCGACGCTGGTTCAGCAGATGGGCCGCGCCTATCCTGAGCTCGTGCGCGCCGAAGCACTGATCTCCGAGACGCTGAAGCTGGAAGAAACCCGTTTCCGCAAGACGCTGGAACGCGGCCTGTCACTGCTTGCCGATGCGACTTCCACGCTGCACAAGGGCGACAGCCTCGACGGCGAGACCGCTTTCAAGCTCTACGACACCTACGGGTTCCCGCTCGATCTGACACAGGACGCATTGCGCGCCCGCGGCATCGGCGTCGATATATCGAGCTTCACCGATGCAATGGAACGGCAGAAGGCTGAGGCACGCTCGCATTGGGCAGGTTCCGGCGACAAGGCGACCGAAACCATCTGGTTCGAGCTCAAGGAGAAGTTCGGCGCGACCGAATTCCTCGGCTACGACACCGAAGCGGCTGAAGGCGTGATCCAGGCGATCGTCAAGGATGGTGTTGCCGTCGACAGCGCCTCGGCCGGCGACAAGGTGCAGATCATCGTCAACCAGACGCCTTTCTATGGCGAATCCGGCGGTCAGATGGGCGACACCGGCGTGGTCTCCAGCGACCACGGCAAGCTTTCGGTCAGCGATACCCAGAAGAAGGGCGAGGGCCTTTTCGTTCACAGCTCGGAAGTGTCGGAAGGCAAGATCAAGGTCGGCGACGCTGTTGTCCTGACGGTCGATCACAACAGGCGCTCGCGCCTGCGCGCCAACCACTCGGCGACCCACCTGTTGCATGAAGCGTTGCGCGAGGTGCTTGGCACCCATGTGGCGCAGAAAGGCTCTCTGGTCGCGCCTGAGCGCCTGCGCTTCGATGTTTCGCATCCGAAGCCGATGTCGGCCGAAGAGCTGAAAATCGTCGAGGATATGGCGAATGAAATCGTGCTGCAGAATTCGCCGGTTACAACCCGCCTGATGAGCGTCGACGACGCCATCGCCGAAGGCGCAATGGCGCTGTTTGGCGAAAAGTACGGCGATGAAGTGCGCGTGGTCTCCATGGGGCAGGGCGTGCGCGGCGCTAAATCCGGCAAGCCCTATTCCGTTGAACTGTGCGGCGGCACACATGTCTCAGGCACCGGCCAGATCGGTCTTATCCGCGTCCTCGGCGAAAGTGCCGTCGGCGCCGGCGTTCGCCGCATCGAAGCGGTGACGGGTGAGTCTGCGCGCGATTATCTTGCCGAGCAGGATGAGCGCGTGAAGACACTTGCCTCGACATTGAAGGTGCAGCCTGCCGATGTCGTGTCGCGCGTCGAGGCGCTGATGGATGAGCGTCGAAAGCTGGAGCGCGAACTGGCTGACGCCAAGCGCAAGCTCGCCATGGGCGGCGGTCAGAACGGCGCGGCGGATGCCGTGCGGGAAATCGGCGGCGTCAAGTTCCTTGGCAAGGCCATTTCCGGCGTCGATCCGAAGGATCTCAAGGGGCTTGCCGATGAGGGCAAGACCAGCCTCGGCTCCGGCGTCGTGACTCTAATTGGCGTCTCCGAAGACGGCAAGGCCAGCGCTGTCGTCGCGGTGACTGAAGACTTAACCGGTCGCTTCAGCGCCGTCGATCTCGTGCGCATCGCCTCGGCCGCTCTCGGCGGCAAGGGTGGGGGCGGACGTCCCGACATGGCCCAGGCCGGCGGTCCGGACGGCGCCAAGGCCGATGATGCAGTTGAGGCGGTTGCTGCAGCGCTCGCCGGCTAATAGCCAGTTTTCATATGCATATTTACAACCGGCGGGGGCTGATAGCTCCCGCCGTTTTCGTTTGTGCACGGAAGTCAGCAGGATTTGTCAAATCGAGATATGGTTCCTTGAGGCCGATCGATTTGCAAGAGGTTTGACATGAACGGCGAAACGGCATGGGCGCTTTATGAAACCCGTCTGAGGCGGGTTTCGGCCTATATCCATGAGCATCTGGATGAGGAGCTCGATATGGAAAAGCTTGCCGAGATCGCCTGCATGTCCAGCTATCATTGGCACAGGATCTATCGGGCGATCTATGGCGAGACGGCGGCTGCCACCGTCAAGCGGCTGCGGCTGCATCGTGCCGCCGGCGATCTCGTCAACACCTGTCTATCCGTCAACGACATTGCAAAGCGGTCGGGCTATCCCAACCTCCAATCGTTCAACCGCATCTTCAAATCCGTCTACGGCATGCCGCCGGCGCGATATCGGAATGAGGGAAGCCACACGATCTTCGAACCCAGTACCCAAGGAAGGATCACGGTTATGTTCGATGTTACGCTTCGCGCCATTTCTCCGATGTCACTGATCGGTGTCGCCCATCGCGGCTCCTATATGCAGATCGGTCAGGCTTTCGAAACACTCTTCGGCACCATCTATGCCCGCGGCCTTGGCAAGCCGGATATGCGCATGATCGGTGTCTATCTGGACGATCCCGATGTTGTGGATGTAGACAAGCTGCGCTCCTATGCCTGCGTCAACGCGGTCGACGAGGTTGCCGCCGATGCGCCGCTGGAGCGGCGAACAATCGATGGCGGCGAATATGCTGTGCTACGGCACAAGGGGCCATATTCCGATATGTACAAGGCCTATCAATGGCTCTATGCGGAATGGCTGCCTGCTTCCGGCCGGCAACTGCGCGATGCCGTGATGTTCGAGGAATATCTCAACAATCCTCGCGACGTGCCGCCGACGGAATTGCTGACGGAAATTCACATGCCGCTGCAATAGCAGCATGATATCTCACTTGATATTTTAGCTATAACTGATTGTCTTATCAGGGGTTCGGTTGCTTTGGCATCGCGGCGTTGTCCAGTTCGTTGCCGCGGCGGTAGGCGTCGCGGTCGCTGACGCGGCCCCAATAATCGATGAAAGCCTGACGCTTCTCTATGGTGCCGAAATTCAGGCCCCAGCCGACATGCGAACCGACATAGACGTCGGCGGCCGTGAAACGGTCGCCGGCGATGAACGGCGAGACGCTGACGGCCTGTTCCAGAGTGTCGAAGACATGGGCCAGACTGCCGCAGCCGGCCATGCGCAGGCGTTCCGGAGGGATTTCGAATCCCAGCGCGCGGTTGGTCACCGCCATCTCCATTGGGCCGGCGGCAAAGAACATCCAGCGGAAATAGCGGCCGCGTTCGGCTGCCGTCGGCGCAAGACCGACCTGCGGAAAGGTCTCGGCCAGGTACGCGCAGATGGCGGCGCATTCGGTGACGATGATGTCGCCATGCTTGACGGCCGGCACCTTGCCCATGGGATTGACCGAGAGATAGCCTGGCGCCTTCATCGTCGTACCGAAGTCGAGATATTCGGTGCGGTAGGGCTGGCCGATCTCTTCCAGCATCCAGCGGGCGATGCGCCCGCGCGACATCGGGTTGGTGTAGAAAACGAGTTCCTCGGTCATATGCTCCTCCTCATCAATCTTGCGATATTTTTGCCACCAGCCAAGCTTGACGGCAAGATTTTCCGGCAAAAGAAAACCCGGCGCTGAGGCCGGGTTTCCTGGAAGCTTGATGGTGCCGAGGCTTAAGCGGCCATGGCCTTCTTGAGGTTTTCGTCGATCTTGTCGAGGAAAGCGGTGGTGGAAAGCCACGGCTGGTCGGGGCCGATCAGCAGCGCCAGGTCCTTGGTCATGTAGCCGGCTTCGACGGTATCGACGCAGACCTTTTCGAGCGTCGAAGCGAACTTGGCGAGTTCGGCATTGTCGTCGAGCTTGGCGCGATGCGCGAGACCGCGGGTCCAGGCGAAGATCGAGGCGATCGAGTTCGTCGAGGTTTCCTGGCCCTTCTGGTGCTGGCGGTAGTGACGGGTCACCGTGCCGTGTGCGGCTTCGGCTTCGACCGTCTTGCCGTCCGGCGTCAGGAGAACCGAGGTCATCAGGCCGAGCGAGCCGAAGCCCTGGGCAACCGTGTCGGACTGGACGTCGCCGTCGTAGTTCTTGCAGGCCCAGACGTAGCCGCCGGACCACTTCAAGGCGGAGGCAACCATGTCGTCGATCAGGCGATGCTCGTAGGTGATGCCGGCTTCGTCGAACTGAGCCTTGAACTCGTTCTGGTAGACTTCTTCGAAGATATCCTTGAAGCGGCCGTCATAGGCCTTGAGGATGGTGTTCTTGGTCGACAGGTAGACCGGCCATTTGCGCATCAGGCCGTACATCATCGAGGCGCGGGCGAATTCGCGGATCGATTCGTCGAGGTTGTACATGGCCATGGCAACGCCGGCGCCCGGAGCGTTGAAGACTTCCTTCTCGATGACCGAGCCGTCTTCGCCGACGAACTTGATGGTCAGCTTGCCCTTGCCGGGGAATTTGAAGTCGGTGGCGCGATACTGGTCACCGAAAGCGTGACGGCCGACGACGATCGGCTGCGTCCAGCCCGGAACCAGGCGCGGAACGTTCTTGCAGATGATCGGCTCACGGAAGATGACGCCGCCGAGGATGTTGCGGATCGTGCCGTTCGGGCTCTTCCACATTTCCTTGAGGTTGAATTCCTTCACGCGGGCTTCATCCGGCGTGATCGTGGCGCACTTGATGCCGACGCCGTACTTCTTGATGGCGTTGGCGGCGTCGACGGTCACCTGGTCGTTGGTGGCGTCGCGGTTTTCGACCGAGAGGTCATAATAGTCGATATCGATATCGAGGTAGGGGAAGATCAGTTTTTCTTTGATAAGCTGCCAGATGATGCGAGTCATTTCGTCGCCATCGAGATCGGCAACTGGGTTTGCGACCTTGATCTTCTTCATGCTTCTGCCTCGTTTAAGCTGATGGGGACCGGATGTCCCAGTGAGTGATATGAAGTCCCGAGGGCTATAGCACCGCAAGTCCGGAACGCAAAGCCGATAGAGGCGCTGAAACGGCGTTTTTGCCGATCACGCCCACTTCATCGCGATGCATGCTTTTCAGGTCCGGGCCATTGCCAAAGTGCTGGATGCGACTAATGTCGCGCGAACGCTTCGCCGATCATCACGGATTTTTATCATGCAAAAAATTGCCGCTGCCGCGCTTCTCGCCGTCTTCCTTCCGCTCTCGCTAGGCGCCAATTCGGCCGCGGCAGCCGACGCGATGACGCCGGTCAAGACGGTGATGGATGCGACCGTGTCCAATTGGGCAGGTGGTGACAGCGACTGGCAGGATATTTTCGACGAGAGCAAGCTGAAGGATCTCTATAGCAAGGATTTCATTGCGAAATACCAGGCGGCGGCACAGTTCCCCGCTGCCGATGAAGACGGTATTTCGCCCTTCGATTATGATGTCATCGTCGGCGGACAGGATGCATGCCCATTGCAGGAGCTGAACATTGCCCCGCAACCGCCGAAAGGCGACACGACGGAGGTGATCGCCACCTTCAAGAAATCCGTCTGTATGGGCACCGAAGCTGACTACCAGAAAACGACCACCGTGCGCTTCGAAGTCATTAAGGAGGCTGGAAAGCCCGTCATCGATGACATCATCACGGTCGATGATGCCGGCCAAACCAATTCGCTGAAGTCGGTCATGCAGGACATCGTCAAGCAGCAGCAACAGCAGCCGACGGATCAGACGCCACAGCAGGACCAGCCGCAATGATCAGCTTATCGCCGGCGGGGCCTTATCTCGCCGGACGATAGCGGCATTGCCGACTACAGCCACGGCCCAATCGGTGCCGATAACCGACTTCTCCCTTGCCGATTGAGGCTCGCGCCGCTATTCCGGCCCTTGTTTGAGCGGTATGCTTACCGCCTGGGGATTTGAGTTCATGGCAGGTACCAATAGCGAGCGTCAACTTCTAGCCGAAGGGCCGGCCATTATTCTGGTCGAGCCGCAGATGGGCGAGAATATCGGCATGGTGGCCCGCGCCATGGCAAATTTCGGCCTGGCGGAATTGCGCCTCGTCAATCCGCGCGACGGCTGGCCGAATGAGAGGGCGCAGGCGACCGCCTCCAAGGCCGATCACATCATCGAGGCGACCAAAGTCTACGACACGCTGGAGCAGGCGATCGCCGATCTCAATTTCGTCTACGCCACGACCGCGCGTGAACGCGATGGCTATAAGCCCGTGCGCTCTCCGGTCGCCGCCGCCGAAACGCTGCGGGCGAGATTTTCAGCCGGCGAGGGCACCGGCATTCTCTTCGGCCGCGAGCGCTGGGGGCTGACCAACGAAGAAGTGGCGCTTGCCGACGAGATCGTGACCTTTCCCGTCAACCCCGCTTTCGCCTCGCTGAACATCGCACAAGCGGTGCTGCTGATGTCCTATGAGTGGATGAAATCCGGCATGGAGGATCTGGGAGCCGTGCCCTTCCAGGCGGTGGGACAGCGGCCTTCCACCAAGGAGCAGCTCTTCGGCCTGTTCGATCAACTCGAAGAAGCATTGGATGCGCGCAACTATTTCCATCCTGCCGGGAAAAAGCCGAAAATGGTCGACAATCTGCGCGCAGTCCTCTCGCGCCGGGCGTTTACGGAACAGGAAATCAGCGTCCTGCGCGGTGTGATCTCGTCCCTCGACCGCTTCTCGCGCAAATCTCCGCGCGGCAGCGGCTCGCACCCCCGATCCTCTGCTGCGCCCAAGGAAACCACAAGCGATGACAGCAACGGCGAATGAGCTGAAACCCATTCTAATCTTCGATTCGGGCATCGGCGGGCTGACCGTGCTGCGGGAAGCCCGTGTGCTGATGCCGGAGCGTGGTTTCATCTATGTCGCCGACGATGCCGGCTTTCCCTACGGCGGCTGGGAAGAACAGGCCTTGCGGGAGCGCATCGTCAGCCTCTTCGCCAAGCTACTCACGGACCACGATCCCGAAATCTGCATTATCGCCTGCAACACGGCCTTCACGCTCGCGGGCGCCGATCTGCGCGCCGCCTTTCCGCAGATGACCTTTGTGGGCACCGTGCCGGCGATTAAACCGGCTGCAGAGCGCACGCGCTCGGGGCTGGTTTCGGTATTGGCGACGCCGGGCACTGTCAAACGGGCCTACACGCGCGATCTCATCCAGTCCTTTGCGACCCAATGCCATGTCCGTCTGGTCGGTTCCGAGAATCTGGCGCGCATGGCCGAAGCCTATATTCGTGGCGATGCCGTCTCGGATGATGCCGTTCGCTCCGAAATCGACCAGTGTTTCGTCGAGAAGGAAGGGCGGAAGACCGATATCGTCGTGCTCGCCTGTACGCACTATCCCTTCATGGCCAATATCTTCCGCCGGCTGGCGCCCTGGCCGGTCGATTGGCTCGATCCTGCCGAAGCGATCGCACGCCGTGCCCGCAGCCTGGTGCAGCAGGTGGCCGATGCCGTGCATCCAGACAATTTCGATTTTGCCGTCTTCACCTCCGGTGCGCCGGATTTCCCCACCCGCCGGCTGATGCAGGGTTTTGGGCTCAAGGCTTGATGATGACTGACAAGGTTTCGTTGCGTAAACTCGATCTCGCGGACATGCCGGCGGCTGCGGCCGTCCACCGCGCTTCCTTCAACGAGCGGCTGCCGACGCTTGCCGGACTTCACACGCCGGAAGAGGATGTCGGCTTCTGGAGGGCGGTGGTCTTCAAGGATTGCCAAATCTGGGGTGCGGAAGAGGGTGGCCGCCTCGTCGGCGTCATCGCCTTTCTCGAGGATTGGATCGACCAGCTTTATGTTCTGCCCGAGGCGCAGGGACGTGGCATCGGCAGCCGCCTGCTCGATATCGCAAAATCGACCTATCCAGTTCTATCGCTCTGGACATTCAAGAGAAATGAGCCTTCACGCCGCTTTTACGAGAAACACGGCTTCTTCGCAGTTGACGAGTCTGACGGGGCAGGCAATGAGGAAAAGGAGCCGGATGTGCTTTACAAGTGGGAAGCACGCTTGCACCGGATGTAATTCACGATCGGACTGAGCGGCGGACTATTGGGAGGTCGATATTTGATGTCTTTTGAGAATGATTGCAGTGTCGTTGTCGAGGCAAGCCATGCGTCTGCGTGATTGCCACAACTTCCATGATTTTCGCCTTCTCGCGAAAAAGCGTCTTCCCGGCCCGATCTTCAACTATATCGACGGCGCAGCCGACGACGAAGTGACGCTGCGGCGAAATACGTCGAGCTTCGAAAGCTGCGATCTCGTTCCCAACGTCCTGCGCGGCGTCAGCGAGATCGACATGTCTGTCACCGTCATGGGACAAAAGCTCGCTACCCCCTTCTATTGCTCGCCGACGGCGTTGCAGCGGCTGTTCCATCATGAGGGCGAGAATGCGGTTGCAGCCGCAGCCTCTTCGCTCGGCACAATGTTCGGCGTTTCGTCGCTCGGCACCGTCAGCCTCGAAGAAATCCGCAAGAAGTATCCGGGGCCCCAGGTTTACCAGTTCTATTTCCACAGGGATCGCGGGCTGAACCGCGCGATGATGGAGCGCGCGAAGGATGCCGGCGTCAACGTAATGATGCTGACGGTCGACAGCATTACCGGCGGCAATCGCGAGCGTGATCTTCGCACCGGATTCTCCATTCCGTTCAAGCTCAATCTGGCTGGTGTCACCCAGTTCGCCATCAAGCCTGCCTGGGCGCTGAACTATCTCACGCACGAGAAATTCCGCCTGCCACAGCTCGAGGAGCATGTGGACATGAGCGGCGGCGCCATGTCGATCGGCAAGTATTTCACCGAGATGCTTGATCCGTCGATGAACTGGAACGATGTCGCCGAAATGGTGAAGCACTGGAACGGGCAGTTCTGCCTGAAGGGCATCATGTCGGTGGAGGACGCCAAGCGTGCGGTCGATATCGGATGCACGGGCATCGTGCTTTCGAACCATGGCGGCCGGCAATTGGACGGCTCGCGCTCCGCCTTCGACCAACTAGCGGAGATCGCCGATGCCGTCGGTGACCGCATCGATGTGATGATGGATGGCGGCATCCAACGCGGCACGCATGTCCTGAAGGCCCTGTCGCTCGGCGCAAAGGCTGTCGGTATCGGCCGCTTCTATCTCTATCCGCTGGCCGCTGCCGGTCAGGCGGGTGTGGAGCGCGCGCTACGGCATTTGCGCACCGAGATCGAGCGCGACATGAAGCTGATGGGATGCACCTCGGTCAGCGAGCTGTCGCGGGCCAATATTCGGTTCCGCTGATATCAGCAATCGCCTGTGGGTTTTTTCAATCCACGGGCGCGAAGCCTGGAAATCTTTGATAGACGGAGGTGCCCCGTTTCTGAAAGATGGGCGCCTTCACATCTGAGTCTTGTCAAAGGGGTAGTGCATTGCAGGTCGGCATCGACATGGGAACGGCGTCCGGCGGGACCAGCGCCCAACTCGATATCGAGGAACTGCTGGCAACGCGTCTCCTCGTGCAGGGCAATTCCGGTTCCGGAAAATCGCATCTGTTGCGGCGTCTGCTGGAGCAATCGGCGCAATGGGTGCAGCAGGTCATCATCGATCCCGAGGGGGATTTCGTCACGCTGGCTGACAAGTTCGGCCATCTGGTGGTGGATGGCGAGCGCACCGAGGCTGAACTTGCCGGGATCGCCAACCGCATCCGCCAGCATCGCGTCTCCTGCGTTCTGACGCTGGAAGGGCTCGACATCGAGCAACAGATGCGTGCCGCCGCCGCCTTCTTGAACGGCATGTTCGATGCCGATCGCGAATATTGGTATCCAGTGCTCGTCGTCGTCGACGAGGCGCAGATGTTTGCCCCCTCGGTCGGCGGCGACGTCTCGGAAGATGCGCGCAAGATGTCGCTGGGCGCCATGACCAACCTGATGTGCCGCGGCCGCAAGCGCGGACTGGCCGGCGTCATCGCCACACAACGCCTCGCCAAGCTTGCCAAGAACGTTGCGGCCGAGGCCTCGAATTTCCTGATGGGCCGCACCTTTCTGGATATCGACATGGCCCGTGCGGCCGACCTGCTCGGCATGGACCGACGACAGGCGGAAATGTTCCGCGACCTGAAGCGGGGCAATTTCGTAGCGCTCGGTCCGGCGCTGTCGCGTCGGCCGCTGCCAATCACCATCGGCACGGTCGAAACCTCGGCGCGCTCCTCTAGCCCCAAGCTGATGCCGTTGCCGGACGCGCCGCAGGATGTGGAGGATTTGATCTTCACGCCGGATCCGGAGGAATTCTCACGGCCGGCCATTCGCCGCGCCACGCCGGCACCGCGTCCGACGACGGATATTCTGGCGGAGCTCTCGCGCTCAGCGCCTGCTGCCAGTGCTGCGCCGGCTGAACCGAAGGTGAGCCAGCCGGAATTGTCGGCTGAGGACCGCGAGGCGAGGGTGAGTGCCGTACTCTCCGAAATCCTCGATGATCCAGCCTCGGCCTTCCGCACCGATTCAGTGCTCTATCAGGAATTCCTTGTCCGGCTGCGTATGCGTCGCGTGCCGGGTGTGCCGATATCGCTGCCGGAGTTTCGCCGCCGCGTTGCCATCGTACGCTCTGGTGCCGATGAGGCGACGATGGCGACTGACGCCTGGGCGACAGCTCTGTCGCTCTCCTCCGGTGTCACCGACGATCTCCAGGGCGTCTTCCTGCTGCTTGCCAAGGCGGCCGTTTGTGGCGAGCCATGCCCCTCCGACGCCCGCATAGCCCGTGCCTACGGCACCCACTCGGCCCGTCGCGCCCGGCGCCTGCTCAGCTATTTCGAAGAACAGGGCAGCGTCGTCGTCCACACGGATTTTTCCGGCAAGCGCATCGTCGCATTCCCGGACATCGGCTGCCAGACTACGCCGGGTGACGCCAATGCGCCCGACGTCCATGGCGGGGAGCAGGCGGCGGCGGAATAACTGTCGTATTCTCCGCAAAGCGCGTTTGGCGCTGTTGACATTTTCATGACGACCCCTTAGAGACCGCGCCAACGCCGGGCAGAAATGTCCGGTGTTTCATTTGACATGTCCCGTGGTTTCGTCCGTTCGCTAACGTGAGAAACCTGTCAGAGCTCGCAAAAGGGGTTCAGAGGAGGGCGTGTTTCCTTCGCGGTTCGGCAACGGGCCGCTACAACACTTTGAAAGGAAATGCGATGAGCAAGCGCGAATCGTCCAAATACAAAATTGACCGCCGTATGGGCGAAAACATCTGGGGCCGTCCGAAGTCTCCGGTCAACCGCCGCGAATACGGCCCGGGCCAGCACGGCCAGCGCCGCAAGGGCAAGCTCTCCGACTTCGGCGTGCAGCTCCGCGCAAAGCAGAAGCTGAAGGGCTACTACGGCGACCTGCGTGAAAAGCAGTTCCGTGCCATCTTCGATGAAGCTAACCGCCGCAAGGGCGACACTTCGGAAAACCTGATCGGCCTGCTCGAATCGCGCCTCGACGCGATCGTCTACCGCGCCAAGTTCGTTCCGACCGTTTTCGCTGCCCGTCAGTTCGTCAACCATGGCCACGTCACGGTGAACGGCGTTCGCGTCAACATCGGTTCTTACCGCTGCAAGGCCGGCGACGTTATCGAAGTTCGCGAAAAGTCGAAGCAGCTCGTGACCGTTCTGGAAGCTGTTAGCCTCGCTGAGCGTGACGTTCCGGACTACGTCGAAGCCGACCACAATAAGATGGTTGCGACCTTCGCTCGCGTTCCGGCCCTCGGCGATGTACCGTATCCGGTCGTCATGGAACCGCATCTGGTCGTCGAATTCTATTCGCGTTAATAGGCGGATATCTTCTTACGAATGCAAAAGCCGCTCTTTTCGAGCGGCTTTTTTGTCTTTGGAGCGGCCGATGAGCGATTTGCAGGCAATTCTCGACAGCATCCATGCGGAGCTTTTGCCGCGCCTCGGCGAAGGCAAGGTCGCCGACTATATTCCGGAGCTCGCCAAGGTCGATCCGAACCAGTTCGGAATGGCGATCGCGACGGTGGACGGCAATGTCCGCAGCATCGGCGACGCCGATATTCCCTTTTCCATTCAGAGCATTTCCAAGGTCTTCATGCTGACCTTGGCGCTTGGCAAGGTGGGTGAAAGCCTATGGAAGCGCGTCGGGCGCGAACCTTCCGGTACGGCCTTCAATTCTATCGTCCAGCTTGAGCGGGAGGAGGGAATTCCGCGCAATCCCTTCATCAATGCCGGTGCGATCGCCGTCAGCGATATCGTGCTCTCCGGCCATGCGCCACGGGAGGCGATCGGTGAGTTGTTGCGCTTCGTGCGCTACGTCGCCGACGACGAGTCGATCACCATTGACGATAAGGTGGCGCGCTCGGAGACGCAGACCGGTTACCGTAACGTCGCGCTCGCCAATTTCATGCGCGCCTATGGCAATCTCGATCATCCTGTGGAGCACGTACTCGGCGTCTATTTCCATCAATGCGCTCTGTCGATGAGTTGCGAGCAACTGGCCAAGGCGGGCCTTTATCTCGCGGCTCGCGGCACCAATCCGATCACCGGCCATTCCGTCGTATCGCCGAAGAGGGCGCGACGCATCAATGCGCTGATGCTGACATGCGGCCATTATGACGGCTCCGGCGATTTCGCCTATCATGTCGGCTTGCCCGGCAAGAGCGGCGTCGGTGGCGGCATTCTCGCGGTGGCGCCGGGTATCGGTTCGATCGCGGTCTGGTCGCCGGGGCTGAACAAGGTCGGCAATTCGCAGCTTGGTGCGGTGGCGCTGGAAATGCTCGCCGCACGTACCGGATGGTCGGTCTTCGGTGATTGATATGGTGTCTTCCCGCCTTGCTTTCTGGTATCAGCGTGGCGAAGCCCGAGGTATGACAAGATGAATATCGCAACGACGGTAGCGGACGAGCTCGATATCGAAGCCGAGGATGGCCATGGTGCCGTCCATCCGCTGTTTGCCGACGCGCCGCGGTCGGTCTCCTTCAATAAGCTGCGCAAGCGCCTGCTGCGTCAGGTGCGTCAGGCGCTCGAAGATTTCCAGATGCTGAAGGGCCAGAAGCGTTGGCTCGTCGGTCTGTCCGGCGGTAAGGATTCCTATGGGTTGCTGTCTATCCTGCTCGATCTCAAATGGCGCGGCCTGCTGCCGGTCGAGTTGATCGCCTGCAATCTCGATCAGGGGCAGCCGAATTTCCCGAAGCATATACTGCCGGAGTATCTGACGAAGATCGGTGTCGAACACCGGATCGAATATCGCGACACCTATTCGATCGTGAAGGAAAAGGTGCCGGAGGGCGCCACCTATTGCTCACTCTGTTCGCGCCTGCGCCGCGGCAATCTTTATCGCATCGCCCGTGAAGAGGGCTGTGACGCCCTGGTGCTCGGTCATCATCGTGAGGATATCCTCGAAACCTTCTTCATGAATTTCTTCCACGGCGGTCGGCTGGCCTCGATGCCGGCGAAGCTCTTGAACGACGAGGGCGACCTGATGGTGCTGCGTCCGCTCGCCTATGCCGCCGAAGACGATCTCGCCAAGTTTGCCGCCGCCATGCAGTTTCCGATCATCCCCTGCGATCTCTGCGGTTCGCAGGACGGTCTGCAGCGCAATGCGATGAAGGACATGCTGGCCGATATCGAACGTAGCATGCCCGGCCGCAAGGATACGATGCTGCGGGCGCTGGCGCATGTGAACCCGTCGCATCTGCTGGACCCCAAGCTGTTTGATTTTGCTGCGCTGATGACTGCGAAGCCGGAATAGATAAGGCGATGGTTCTCGGCGCTTTTTCCGTCTAACCTACAATCGGATCGTCGAAATTCGAAAGCAGTCCGTCATGACGCCGTCCCAAGACGCGGAGCAACTTCTCGCCAAAAAGCATGAGCTTGATCAACTCAAGCGAAACATGGTCGTGGGCGGGTTGGACGGTCTGGAACATGCGCAGCGGATCGACATTACGTACACATCGAACGCGATCGAAGGAAACACCCTGACTGCGGGCGAGACGGCTCTGGTCATTGAAAAGGGCATCACCGTCGGCGGAAAGCCGCTCAAGGACCATCTGGAGGCCATCGACCACGCGCGGGCATTGGATTGGGTGGTCGAGATTTCCGCCGACGGCAGCGGACCGATCACGGAGGCGGACATACGCAATCTCCACCATTTGGTGGTCGCCCAATCAAAGCCCGAGATCGCCGGCCGCTATGCGGATCGTGCCCGTTACGTCAACACGGATGCTGGTGCGCATCATTTTCCGTCACCGACCGAAGTTGTGGCATTGATGGGTGATTTCTGCCGCTGGCTCGGACATGCGGAGAATTCGCCGGAAACAGCGTTCAGAGCACATCGGCAATTGGTCCGCATCCATCCTTTTAACGACGGCAACGGGCGTACCGCCCGGCTGCTGATGAATTTGGTGCTGCTTAGAGCCGGATTTCCGCCTATAGCCATCCGACCCGAAGATCGCCCTGCCTACATTGCCGCTCTGGAAGAGGAGCAACGTGGCGGTGGACACGAAGCCTTTGATAACATGATGTATCGGCGGCTGGGTCAGACCTTGGATCTTTATATAGACGCAGCACGGCAGGCGCGGGCTTAGGCAGTCGCTAAAAGCTGAGCTTTTGCCACATCGGCGTCATCGAATCGGGCATAAGAGGGGCTCCCTCTTCAGACAAAGGCCACCGATGACGCTCTCCGATTTAGACTTCGAATATCTGATGGCAACAGTAGCAGAGGCTGCGGCGCAGGAAATCCTGCCGCGCTTCCGCAATCTGGGCGTTGGTGGTATTTCCGAAAAAACCTCGGCCATCGATGTGGTGACGCAAGCTGATCTGTTGGCGGAAAAACATATCACAGCGGCGCTGAAAGCGCGCTTTCCCGACGCACTCATCGTGGGGGAGGAAGCCTACGAGGCCGACAAGTCGGTCGTGCCGGCGTTGGCGGATGCGGAACTCGCCTTTGTCATCGATCCCGTAGACGGAACCTTCAATTTTGCATCCGGTTCGCCTCTTTTCGGAACGATCCTCGCCGTTGTCGCCAAGGGCGAGACGATTGCCGGTATCATCCATGATTCCGTGCTTGGGGATACGGTCACCGCCATACGTGGTGCCGGCGCCTATTTGCGGCGACGGGGAGGGCAGGTGAGCCGGCTCGCGGTTGCTCCGGTCGTACCGTTGAGCCAGATGGCGGGCTTGATATCCTGGCTCTATTTGGACGAGCCGGATCGTTCGCGCATCAGCACCAATATGGCGAAGATACGCATGCCTTTTTCGCTGAATTGTTCGGCCTATGAATATTGGTTGATTGCGTCGGGCAGGATCCACTTCATTGGTCACGCGAGGCTGATGCCCTGGGATCATCTCGCTGGCGTGCTCATTCATCAGGAGGCTGGCGGCTTTGCCGCAAAATTCGACGGCACGCCTTATCTTCCCGCTGAAACGACGGGCGGCATTATTTTGGCACCTGATGAGGAAAGCTGGCGGATGATCCGCCGCGAGATCATTGGCTGATTGGAAAGGATTGCATCATGACATCGCCCGTTGACATTACGACCCTGGCCGAGCTTTTGCGCCGTGCAGCGCAGGCGGAAATTCTGCCACGTTTTCGCAGACTCGGCAGTGACGATGTCCGCGCCAAGAGCGAGGCGACCGATCTCGTGACCGAAGCGGATGAGCAGGCCGAGCGGATGATCAAGGCGGAGGCCAAACAGCTTTGGCCGGGCGCGCTTTTCATCGGCGAAGAGTCGGTTGCCGCAGACCCCGCGCTGATCGATAAGATATCCGGGGCGGAGCTGGCCATCATCGTCGATCCCGTCGACGGCACCTTCAATTTCGCCTCCGGCATCCCCGCATTCGGCGTCATGGCTTCGGTGATCTCCAAGGGTGAGACAGTGGCCGGCATCATCTTCGACCCAATGGGTGACGATTGGGTGCTGGCGGAAAAGGGCAGCGGGGCCTGGCTCCGACGGCCGGATGGCGAGGCGCAGCGCCTCTCCGTGGCAACGCCGGTTGCACTGGAAGACATGGTCGGCATGGCCTCCACCGGTTACCTGCCGAAGGGCAAGCGTGCGGAGATCATGGGCAATCTCGCCAAGGTTCGCTTTCTCACCAACTACCGCTGCGCGGCCCATGAATACCGCACCTTTGCCGGCGGGCACGTCCATTATCTCATGTATAACAAGCTGATGCCTTGGGATCATTTGGCTGGCACCCTGATCTCGGAGGAGGCGGGCGCATACCCCAGGCGCCTCGATGGCTCGCCCTATCTGCCGCATCATGTCGAGGGCGGCCTGTTGATTGCACCGGACAGGGCATCATGGGACGTGTTGAGGCGAGAGGTTTTCACCGTTTGAGATAGCGGTGTTCCCACTTGGAAAGTCGTCAGCGGAACATTATGTTCACTCACGCTATGCAACCGCCGTTTGGCGGGATCTCCGGCTGGGACAAGCTAGATGACCGAAACGAGCCGCAAGCTGACCACCATCTTCTCCGCCGACGTTCAAGACTATACGCGCTTGATGCGGAACGACGAGGAAGGCACGCTCGCGACGCTGAAACGCTATCGCGACGCCATGGCGCGACTGATCGAAGCGCACGGCGGCCGGGTGATCAACACCTGGGGTGACGGGGTATTTGCCGAATTCCCCAGCGTTGTCGAGGCCTTGCGCGCGGCAATCGACGTACAAAACGAACTTGCCGGCTATAATGCCAGCAGCGACTCCGATACGCAGATGCTCTTCCGCATCGGTCTCAACCTTGGCGACGTCATCGCCGAAGGCAACGACATCTATGGCGATGGTGTCAACATCGCCGCCCGCCTTCAGGCATGTGCAGTCGCCGGCGGCATTGTCATTTCGAATACGGTCTACGACCAGGTCCGTAACAAGGTGGCAGTAGGCTTCGATTTTCTCGGCCAACTGGAGGTCAAGAACATCGACGGCGGCGTACCGAGCTATGCGGTGCGGATTGGCGCATCTCAAACGGATTCATCACCGACACATCCTCGCAGCGTCCGAGAACAAGCTCCCAGTACGCCCACGACCATCGTGGAAGCCGCTGTGCGAGGTGAGCGCAGTTACGGCGTGCTTGCGGTGATCGCTGCGGGTCTGGTGGCGCTCAATATTCTCACATGGCACGGCGAGTTTTGGGCGGCGTGGCCAGTGCTTGGCATAACGATGGCCGCCGGGCTTCGCTGGGCGCGGACGAATACGCAGTTTGATCGCCGCCTTGCCACTTTCGCGGTGGTCGGCGCCGGCCTCGTCGGTGTCAACTTTCTATCATGGCACGGCACACCCTGGGTGATCTGGCCGCTATTGGGTCTAGCGGTTCTTGCCGGCATTCGCTGGGTTAAGCGCCAACGCGGCGACATCTGACGCCGCGTTGAGAGACTGTTGCTCAAACATGCCCCATGCCAGGCTCAAGCTGCGGGCTGTCGCCCGGATGAGTAAAGAGCTTGCCCTTTTCCGCCCATAGCGTGGCAACAATCGTCAAGGCCCCGAAAATCGTGAGGCCGGCAATCAGCGGCTGGACGGTTCCATCGAACATCTGACCGACGATGCCGCCGAGCAATACGCCGCCGGTGGTGGAAACGGAGCTGGTAATTGCTGCAGCCGTGCCCGCCAGATGACCCATCGGCTCCAGACTGATGGCCATGAAATTGGTGGTGATGACCGCAAACATCATCAACATCACCGAGATCAGAATATAGGTGAACAGGAAGCTCGGCAGCCCCGCCGTGCCAGCGACATAACCGAAGGCGCCGAGAACGGTGAAGATGATCATCGCGACATGGGAGATGCGCCGCATACCGTAGCTGCGAACGAAATAGCCGTTGGCAAACTGAGCAACCGCAGTGCCTCCCGCCGTTGCTGCAAAAGCGATCGGAAACCAATCGCCGAGACCATAGACTTCGCCGAAGACCTGCTGAACCGAGACCACATAGGCGCAGATGACGCCGGTAAAGAGCGTCAAACCGAGCATGTAGCCGCAGGTGACGCGGTTGGTCAGGACTGTTTTGAAGCCGGACATCACCGAACTGATGGAGAGCGGCAGGCGCTCATTGTCAGGCAAGGTTTCCTTCATGCGAAAGAACGCGATAAGGAAGAGAGCGGCGCTTGCGATACCCAGCGCAATGAAGATCCATTGCCAGTTCGAATGGGCAACGATCAACTGACCGACGGAAGGGGCGACCATCGGCATGATCATGAAAACGATGGTGACATAGGACATGACTCGCGCCATTTCGCGGCCGCCGAAGCAATCGCGGACGATCGCCAAGGTGGTGATCCGAACGGCGGCAGCCCCGACGCCCTGGATGAAGCGCAACACGAGCAACGTCGTAAGGCTGCCGCTCCAAGCGGCAGCAAACAGCGTTACGGTATAGAAGATGAGGCCGCCGAGGAGGATATTCCGCCGGCCATAGGCATCGGACAGGCTGCCGAAAAATAGCTGGCAGATACCGAAGCCGAGGAAATAGACACCGATGACCAATTGCGTGTCATTGGGATTGGCGACCGCCAGCGACTGGCCGATATTCGGCAGGGCCGGCAACATGCTGTCTATGCCCATCGAGATGCTCGCCGTCATCAGCGCAATGATGATGATGAATTCGACGATGCCGAGGCCGATGCGGGCGGAGCCGGATTGCTCCGCGGGCTTTGTTTGGGTCGGGTTCATGTCAAAATGCCTGTCAGTGAAGGGCGAGGGACTGGTCGGAGGGCGGGGGCGCATTCTGCGGCCTAAAGAGGCGCCCCTTCTCGGCGATGAGCACGAAGCCGATGCCGACTAGCGAGACCGTGAAATAGCCGATGATCATCGGCGTTGCCGTCCCGTCGTAGAGCTGACCGATCGCCGCGCCGATCGAGGCGCCGCCGACCGTGCTCATGAAACCAAGCACCGAAGAAGCGGTGCCGGCGACATGGCCTAATGGCTCCATGGCGAGCGAGTTGAAGTTCGAGCCGATCCATCCGAACTGGAACATGGCCAGCGCGAAGAGGATCATGAACAGCGGGAAGGGCATCGGCGCCGGGCCATAGATCTGCACCATTAGCCAAAGGAAGGTGATGGTTGCGAAGCCGATGAGAGCGGCATGCGACAGCCGCCGCATGCCGAAGCGCCCGACGAGTTGCGAATTTATGAAGGAGGACAGCGCCATGAACAGCGCGACGCCGCCGAAGGCAAGGGGTGTGTAGACGCCAAGCCCGTAAATGTCGTTATAGACCTGCTGCGCCGAATTGATGAAGCCGAACAGCGCCCCGAACAAGAAGGTGTTGGCGATCGTGTAGCACAGGGCGACGCGGTTCGTCAGAACCATGCCGAAGCCGGAAATGACCGATTTTACGGTAAGCGGGCGGACATTCTCCGGCTTGAGCGTTTCCGGCAGTCGGAAATACATCCAGATGCCGACAAGCGTCGCCATAGTGCCTATGAAGACGAAGATCATGTGCCAGGTGCTCATCAGCATGATGACCTGCCCGCTTCCCGGCGCGATGACCGGTACGATCATGAAGACCATCATGATCAGCGACATGACCTCGGCCATCTGACGGCCGCCGAAAACGTCACGGACGATCGAGATGGTGATGACGCGCGTTGCAGCCGAGCCCAGGCCCTGGATGAAGCGCAAGGCAAGCAGGCCTGCAAAGGACGGGATCAGCGCAATGCCGAAGGCGGAGATGATGTAGACGGCAAGGCCGATCAGCAGCGGCACGCGGCGGCCGAAGCGGTCAGATAGCGGGCCGTAGAAAAGCTGCGCAGAGCCGAAACCGATCAGATAGGCGGTTACGACATACTGCCGGTGGTTTTCGTTTTCCACGCCGAGACTGGAGCCGATTTGCTGCAGGGCGGGGATCATGATGTCGATGGCCAGCGAATTGACCGCCATCAGGAAGGCCGCGAGCACAATGAACTCGCGTTTACCCATGGGCAATTGCCCCTGGGCCGTAGCCTGGGATGTAGTCGTCACGGTTTTATTCCCATAAACATATCAAGGCGCCGCCCGGCGGCAGCGCCTTATCAACTGAATTGGACTATGGAAACCGGACGAAAGTGCCCGGTGACCGGTCAGGCGGCGCCGCGCACGCTGATGCCGTTTTCCTGAAGATGCTGCTGCAGCTCGCCCGCCTGGAACATTTCGCGCACGATGTCACAACCGCCGATGAATTCGCCCTTCACGTAGAGCTGCGGGATGGTGGGCCAATTGGAATAGTCCTTGATGCCCTGGCGAATTTCCGAATCGGCCAGAACATTGATGCCCTTATAGTCGACACCGATATAGTCGAGGATCTGGACCACCTGGCCCGAGAAACCACACTGCGGGAACTGCGGAGTACCCTTCATGAAGAGAACGACGTCGTTGCTCTTCACTTCGTTGTCGATGAATTCGTTAATGCCGCTCATGTCTCGTCCTTTCACATGCGGGTTCAAGGTCCGCAGCTTCAAATCTTATCCTTAAATAGCAAGGTGAAGGTTCGATTTCCAGCCGCAATCATGCACCCGCGATGTTTTTCATCGCATGAATGGGCTTTCGCGCAACAATGGTTCCGAATAATGGCGCAACTCGGGAATTAGCGACTTTTTTTGAACAGTGCGTTTTGAAATCGCACCTTCAACGTGGAAGCTGAACAACACACATAGCAAGAAACAAGGGACGCTTAGTATCGTGCCGCGGGCCTATTTTTGCCGGGGGTGGGAAATGTTGATTCATGCCGACGAAGGCGGCGTGACGGATACCAGTCCCTTTTTTTGACATGCATTTTTGAGGGAGTGGGCACCATGAGCCATCATCACTATTCCGACGGCCAGGTCGGCGAAGAGCGCGAATTTTATGGCGCCAGTGAAACGAGTGAAGGCGAACGGGAGTATTACGAGCATGTTCGTCCCCCCAGAGCATCGATGCTGAACAGCGCCATCTCCGTCAGCATCATCGTCTTGGTTCTCAGCTTCGCTTTCGGTTATCACGGGTCCACAACGCCAACGCAGCAGGCCCAGGCTGCGACTATTCAGAAGGTCATGACTGCTCCGTCGAGCGATTCCTGCTCCGACCTCTCGCCCTATGCCGGAAGAGATTGCTGATATCGGAGATTCCTTAACCATATCGTGGGAACCTCCCGCACAGCTTTCACGATAGACTGCCATGAAAAAGCCGACAGGTCATGGTGTTGACAGCATCCTATGTAACCCGCCGGGAATTAAGAACAAAATGAATAGTATAAAGAAGAGGGTGGTCCTTCACTTCCCCGGTTTTGAACCATTGGATGCAGCGGCGCATAGGGCGCGTTACGAGCGCTCCGCCAAACAAAGTGCCGCTGCATGGGATTTTTCGGTAGCTGTCGACACACTTCGAAATTTCGGAAGGGCGCCGTATTTCGACGTCAATACCAAGGGCGCGGACTGGCAAACCGAGAGCCGCATTCATATCCTCGATCATAACGATCTAGTCGCCAGGCTGAATGGCAGGCCTTTTTCCGTGCGGATGGGGCAGGGTTATCTGGCCGCGGCCAAGGTCGCGTTGTCAGGCGGTTTAACAGGGTATTTTCGGCATGCCTGGCGCTTCGGCCTGTTCTTCATCTTTCCGTTTTTGCTGATGCTGGTCGGGCTGCTTACCAGCCTGTCCATCGCTCTCGCACCCTTTGCGTTCGGCCTTCCCTCCTGGAGCCATATCGGCAGCATCCCCTTGGCGGTGGCCTTCTTCCTCTATGTCTTCCTGCCGCAGGCCGAGAAGCTGCATACGCTGCACCTCTTTGCCGACTGGGAAATGGCCGTCGCTATGGCGGGATTGAACGGTATTGGCGCCGAGCAGTGGATTGAAGCCTGCGCCATCAGCGCCCGTCAGGCACTTGACGAACCGGCCGACGAATATGTGATTTCATCGCACAGCATGGGCTCCAGCGTTGCAGCCCATGTGATCGGACTACTGCTCGAACGGGAACCTGAGCTGTTTCAAGGCAAGCGCGTTGTGTTCACGACGCTCGGCAGCGCTATCCTGCAATGTGCATTGCTGCGGCCCGCCGCAGTGCTGCGCTCGCGTGTTGGTCTGCTGGCCCGCTGCCAGGATATCTTTTGGCTCGACGTCCATTGCCTGACCGATGCAATCCATTTCTACAAGGCGAAGGTTGCCACTGTTTGCGGACATGCGGGAGGGCTGCAGCCCACGATCATATTCGTTCGCTTCAAGAAGATGCTGACGTCGCAGCACTACGCCAAGATCAGGCGGGATTTCCTGCGCGTGCACAGGCAATATGTGCTCGGACCGGATGTCCGAGCTCCCTTCGATTTCACGCTTTTGACGGCCAGCCCGCTGCCGGCTTCGAGCTTTGCAACATTCACCCAGGCCAATATGCCAGATCGGACTTTCGGAGCTGGCAATGACAACGAAAACGCCCGGCTTTCCTCAGTCGGGCGCTGAGGTCTGTAGCGCCAGGGCGTGCAGCACGCCGCCCATATTTCCCTTAAGCGCGTCATAGACCATCTGGTGTTGCTGCACGCGGCTCTTGCCGCGGAAGGCTTCGGCCACGACTTCGGCCGCATAGTGGTCGCCATCCCCGGCCAGGTCGCGAATCGTCACCTTGGCGCCGGGAATGCCGGCCTTGATCATGTCTTCAATATCGCCGGGATTCATTGGCATTAGTGATTTACCTCACTTCATTCGGCAGCGGCGAGTGCACTGCCATCCATGAAGGCAGGAAACCACGATTCATGCGCCTCGCGCAACTGCTCAACGGAAACGGATAGCAGTCCCTCGACGGCAAGCTTATCGCCCTCAACCGTGCCAAGGCGACGGAACGGCACGCCAGCGCTTTCCGCATTGATGCAGACGAAATCGGCGACGTCGGCAGGCACGGCCACGACATAGCGCGCCTGGTCCTCGCCGAAGAGGATGGCATGGGGCAGGCCCTTGGATTCAGCGAGATCGATGTGCAATCCCTTGTCCGACGCCATTGCCATTTCGGCGAGCGCCACCGCAAGGCCGCCCGAGGAAATGTCGTGGCAGGCGTTGATCTGACCGTTGCGGATAGCCGAACGGACGAAATCGCCGTTACGACGCTCTGCAAAGAGATCGACTTCCGGGGCGGGGCCGTCCGTTGAGCCGAGGATATCGCGCAGGTAGACCGAGGAGCCGAGATGGCTGCCGTCTACGCCGAACATGATGATCCGGTCGCCTTCCGAAGCCGAGCCGATACGCGTCATCGCCTTCCAATCCGGCAGAAGCCCGACACCGGCGATCGTCGGCGTCGGGAGGATCGCAACGCCGTTGGTCTCGTTATAAAGCGAGACATTGCCCGAGACGATCGGGAAGTCCAGCGCCCGGCAGGCTTCGCCGATGCCTTTGATGGCGCCGACGAACTGGCCCATGATCTCCGGCTTTTCCGGATTGCCGAAGTTCAGGTTGTCGGTCGCGGCCAGCGGCTCGGCGCCCGTCGCCGTGATGTTGCGCCAGCACTCGGCGACGGCCTGCTTGCCACCTTCGAACGGATCGGCTTCGACATAGCGCGGCGTCACGTCCGAGGAAAAGGCGAGTGCCTTGGTGGGATGGCCTTCGACGCGAACGACGCCGGCGTCACCGCCCGGAATCTGCAGGGAATTGCCCTGGATCAGCGTGTCGTATTGTTCGTAAACCCAGCGGCGGCTGGATTGATTGGGCGAACCGACGAGCGTCAACAGCGCCTGGCCGTAATCCTCAGGGGCGGCGACGAGATTGGCAGGCAGGTCGGCACGCTTGTCGGATTCGCGCCATGGGCGATCATATTCCGGTGCCTGGTCGCCAAGATCCTTGATCGGCAAATTGGCGACTTCCTCGCCCTGATGGATAACGCGGAAACGCAGATCGTCCGTCGTCTTGCCGACGATGGCGAAATCCAGGCCCCATTTGACGAAGATCGCCTTGGCGACGGCTTCCTTTTCCGGCTGCAACACCATGAGCATGCGCTCCTGGCTTTCCGACAGCATCATCTCATAGGCCGTCATGTGCTCTTCGCGCACCGGCACCTTGTCGAGATCGAGCTCGATGCCGAGGTCGCCCTTGGCGCCCATTTCGACAGCCGAGCAGGTGAGGCCGGCCGCACCCATATCCTGGATGGCGATTACAGCGCCCGTCTGCATCAGCTCCAGGCAGGCCTCCAGCAGGCACTTTTCGGTGAAGGGGTCGCCAACCTGAACGGTCGGGCGCTTCTCTTCGATCGATTCATCGAATTCGGCCGATGCCATCGTCGCGCCACCGACGCCGTCGCGGCCGGTCTTGGCGCCGAGATAGACGACCGGCAGGCCGACGCCTTTGGCTTCAGACAAGAATATGGCATTGGACTTCGCAAGGCCAGCAGCAAAGGCGTTGACCAGAATGTTGCCGTTGTAGCGCGCGTCGAATTCGACTTCGCCGCCAACGGTCGGCACGCCGAAGGAGTTGCCGTAGCCGCCGACGCCAGCGACAACGCCGGAGACGAGGTGACGGGTTTTCGGATGATCCGGCTCACCGAAGCGCAGAGCGTTCATCGCCGCAATCGGGCGCGCGCCCATGGTGAAGACGTCGCGCAGAATGCCGCCGACGCCGGTCGCAGCACCCTGATAGGGCTCGATATAGGAGGGATGGTTGTGGCTCTCCATCTTGAAGACGACGCAGTCGCCGTCATCGATGTCGACTACGCCGGCATTTTCGCCAGGGCCTTGAATGACGCGCGGACCCGTGGTCGGCAAGGTGCGAAGCCATTTCTTCGAGGATTTATACGAGCAGTGCTCGTTCCACATGGCCGAGAAGATGCCGAGTTCGGTAAAGGAAGGCTCGCGGCCGATCAGATCCAGAATGCGCTGATATTCATCCGGCTTCAGGCCGTGGGCGGCAATCAGTTCGGGGGTGATCTGGATCGAATTGGAAATGGTCATGGGCGCTCGATGGTCCTTGCCTGTAAAGGGTTTGAAGGCCGGTCAGGGGATCGAGGTCTCTTTAGCGCATGTGAACCCGTCGTGCGACAGGAAAATGCCCGCCATTCACAATGGGTGAAGAGCGGGCATCGCTATTTTCAATTGCTGCCTGGCGATCAGAACTTGTAGCCCACCAGCAGCCCGGCTCGCGTCATGCCGGCATTCGGCCCATCGCAGAGATTGGCATGCGAAGAATGCGCCACTTGCGCCATGAGGCTCCAATGATTGTCGAAATTGTAGCCGACCCCTGCATATTCGTGGAAAAGCAGACGACAGCCGAGCATCGGGCCGTCTTTGGTCCAATCGTCGAGATTGCCGGTGTGCACGGTGCCGCCGAAACCGGCTTCCGTGAAGATGCCGTTACTGTGGGTAAGTGTCCAAGAAAGGCCGGTAAAGACTTGCGTCGCTGCGGTATCCGTGGTGCCGATCGAGGTGCCCAGGTGAATGCGCGGGCGCAGAAGTTGATCTTTCCAACCGTCTGTCGGATCATAGCCGAAGGGATTGAACAGCACTTCGACTTCCGGAAAGACGCCGGCTTCGTGGTCATGTCCAGTCTGGATGGAGCCGCTGGCGCCGAAGCGAAGCTCATCGAATATTTTGGTGCCCGTCGCTGCTTTTGTGTCCGCAATGTCCGCGGCGGCAGCAGATTCAGCGATAAGAACCGAACCAAACATTACCAAAGAGGTGATCGCACACGTCCAAAAACGGCTACCAGAAATAGCGTCAAAAGCCATGCACCCAACCCCCAGATGGCAAGCGATTCGCAGTCGTTAACCAAGTGGTAACATCCTTAAGGTCGGGGTAAAGTAGGCCAAAATATATGACAGTGCATTTCGCAAAAACTGCAGCGAAACTGCAACAGTGACGTCATAAATGGCCGAGATGGCCGGTAGCCATCATATGTGGCTGTCGTAGCTCGCGGACCCGTTTTCCAGCAGATGACGTAACGTCATGAACCCGCTTGCGACCTCGTCGCGGCGTTGTGGTGACGAAAAGGCGACGCGAACGCGGTGATAGGTCTTGTCCGTGCGGGCGGCCTTGAACTCGTCCTCGTCGTCGACGAGGACGCCCTCGGCAAGGGCGGCATTCTTGAACGTACCCGAAAGCCAGGGTTCCGGCAGCTTCAGCCACAGGAACGGCACATGCGGATGCGAGGTGAATTCGAAGCCCGACAGTGTTTCCCGCGCCAATTGCTCACGAACGCGAATTTCCTCGACCGCCTGCCGCCGCAATGCCATCGCGTGGCCGCTCAGCACCAGCCGGGCACAGGTTTCAGCCAGGATGAAGGGCAGGCCGCCGGTCGTCATCTTATGGGTGACCTTGATGCGTTGGGCGAAATGCTGCGGGCAGGCGACCCAGCCGCCGCGCACGCCGGCGGTCACCGATTTTGACAGGCCACTGACGAGGAACGTGCGCTCCGGCGCAATGTCCGCCATCAGCGGGTTAGGATCTTCAGTCATGCCCCCATAGAGATCGTCTTCAATCAGCCAGACGCTATGGCGGCGCGCTATGGCGGCGATTGCCCGGCGCCGCGCCTCCGGCATGGTCACCAGCGTCGGATTGTGCGCCGTCGGCATCAGGAAGGCCAGGCGCGGATGCTGCTGCTGACAAAGCCGTTCGAAATCGTCGGGGATAATGCCGTGCTCATCGGAGTCCACCAGGATGGAGCGGCGGCCGAGAAGACGGGTAGCGCGGCTGACTTGCGTATAGGTCAGGTTCTCGAAAACGATCTTGTCGCCCGGCGAGGTGACCGCAGAGATGACGGCGATGGCGGCGGCGTGAGCGCCGAGTGTCGGCACGACCGTTTCGATCGCCGGCTGCCAGCCATTGCGGGCAAGCCAGACCTGGCCGGCGCGAAACCAGTTCGCCGGGAAGTTTCGTGAATAAGAGGAAATCTCCGCCCGATGATCGCGGCTGATATCGGCAAAGAGCTGGCCGATGATCTCGCCTTGGCCGATATCGGGGGCTGCCGTCGTATCGAAACGGATCTTGTCGCCGGGGATCTCGAGACCGCGGGTGCCGGCAAGCGCCTGCGTAATCGGGTCGATGGGTTCGATCTGCTTGCCGTTGGCGCGCTCCAGCACATAGGTGCCACGCCCGACTTCACCGGCCACAAGGCCGCGCTCATGTACGAGCGCATAGGCGCGACTGACCGTGCCGATCGTCACCCCGATATCGTAGGCGAGATTGCGTTGTGGCGGCAGCTTCGTGCCCGGCGGCAGCACGCCGTGGGTGATCGCATTCTCGATGCTATCGGCGACGCGAATGTAAACCGGGGCGGTTCCGCTGGATATGTCAGGCAGCCAATTTGTCATAATGACAATTTCCTAGATTGCTTCGCGAATAGAGTCAATATTATGAGTCAATTCGTGTCGTTTGGCTCGATACATTTCGATTGTCACGATCAAGCGAGCAGGAAATGGATACAATAGAGACAATTCACCTCGGTAAGACTACCATAGTTGGCGGCGGGGAGACTCCGCGCACCTTCATGCCGATCTCGCGCTTGGCGCGTCGCCTTTTTGAAAGTTTTGCAGCTTGGCTGCAGAAACGGGAAACGCGCGGGACTTTGCGCTATCTAACGGACGACGAATTGCGCGACATCGGCCTGACCCGCCGGGAAGCGATGACCGAGGTGAGCAAATCGTTTTTCTGGGACTGAACGGCGCGGCGACGAGCGACGAGGTCAAGCCGCACGACGGCTAGGCGCCATCCAACACGGAAAGCACGATGTTCGCACGCTTCTCGATAGACACCTTCGGCAAGATGTGAACTTCATAGCCGAGCGAAGGATAGATCGAGCTCAGCCTATCGTATTCCGCGATGGCTGCTGAGAGATCATGCCTTCGCTCGCGGTCCGCGACATATATTTCCGGCCATGGCGGCGTCAGGAAGACATGTCTGTTGTAGCGATGGGATTGTCCCAGTACGGCCAGGTCGGCTTCGCCAGTCAGATGGTGAAGAGCGGCAGCAGCATCGATCAAACCTCTGTCGAAGAATACCAGGCCGGGAGCCGAGGCTGCGGAGGAACGATCTGATATCGACATCCCCACGGCCCGGCGGGCAAATGCGGGTGCATCAAGCCAAGGCAGGGCCGAACCGCCGCGTTCCAATTCCTCGATGACGATCCGACGTCCCGGTTCTTCTACGACTTGGTGGCCGCGGCGCCTAAGCTCCTCAAGCAGCGTCGACTTGCCTCCGCCCGAACATCCGGAAATGATGACAAATCGATCCAAGACAGCGATCCCCGAACTTGCGGGCCAGCCACGTTTGCCCAGGATATCGGGCGATTTGGGCTAGGCTTTAGCAGCCCTTCGTGCCTGCGGCCCAGCGGTTGACGTCACCCGTGATGCGGCCGCCGGAGGCGCCTGACATCATCGGGCCGAAGGCCTGCAACTGCGCCGGGCTGCCTTCCGCCTGAACGACGAGAGACGGCCGGCCGGTCGGATGTTTCTTATCAACCACGAGAATGCGCGGGCGACCCGTATAGGAGTTAAGCTCGGGAGCAAGCTGATAACCTGCGAAGGCCGGATCAGCCGATTTGAACCAGCAGGCATTGGCGTTGACCATGACGCGCTCCATCGTCGACAGAGCGCTGTGATCGGTTGCGCTGATGCTCGGCGGACGCGGACCGCACGAGGTCACCAGCAGCCCAAGCGTCGCGATGGCAGCGGCGGAGTAAAATCCTGTCAGGAGGCGAGGGCGCATCAATCTCTTTCCAATAAAGCAGTTAGGGCCAATGAATTAAGGCTGTTCTGCCGGAGGCGGCCAAATGGCGTTCCGGCGCCCTGCTGTTTTATGCAAAGACGCCGATTTTATGGTTTCGATGCTGCTTATCAGGCAGCGATCACGTCGAGAGCGGAAGCGAAGAGACCGCGGCCGTCGGCGCCGCCATGGGCCGCTTCGATCAGGTTCTCCGGATGAGGCATCATGCCAAGCACATTGCCCTTGGCGTTGATGATACCGGCGATATCGTTGATAGAGCCGTTCGGATTGGTGCCTTCGGCGTAGCGGAACACCACCTGACCATTGCCCTCGATCGTCGCCAGCGTTTCCGCGTCGGCAAAAAAATTGCCGTCATGATGGGCGACCGGGCAGCGGATCACCTGCCCCTTGGCATAGGCGCGGCTGAAATCCGTTTCGGCATTGACGACCTCGAGCTTGATCTCGCGGCAGACGAATTTCAGCGACGCATTGCGCATCAGAGCGCCGGGCAACATGCCGGCTTCCAAAAGGATCTGGAAACCGTTGCAGACGCCCAGAACCTTGACGCCCTTGTCGGCCTTCTCCTTGATCGCCTGCATAACCGGCATGCGGGCTGCGATCGCGCCGCAGCGCAGATAATCGCCATAGGAAAAGCCGCCGGGAATGACGATCAGGTCGACGTCCGGGACCTCGGTCTCTGTCTGCCAGACCGTGATAGGCGCATTGCCGGAAATCTTGGTCAGCGCCGCGATCATGTCACGATCGCGATTGAGGCCGGGGAGTTGGACGACTGCTGATTTCATGATGCTGTTCCCGAGAGAGGCGAGTGGCGATCGCTGGAATATGCTCCGTCAAGCCATACTCCTTTGCCTGTTGCAAAGAAAGAATGGCTCACGAAGGAGGGCGATCAGTCGATCGAAATGCTGAAGTTCTCGATCACGGTATTGGCGAGGAGCTTTTCGCACATGGCTTTCAGCTCGACTTCGGCCTTGGCCTTGTCGGTGCCGTCAAGCTCCAGGTCGAAAACCTTGCCTTGACGAACCTGATGAACGCCGTCGAAGCCGAGGGCGCCGAGGGCGCCTTCGATTGCCTTGCCCTGCGGATCGAGAACGCCGTTTTTCAGCGTGACGGTTACACGAGCCTTGATCACGATAGTCCTTCCTGCGCTTACTTGACGAGAACCGGGCCCGTGCCGCGCACGGGTTCGTTTTCATTGATGATGCCGAGCCGGCGGGCGACTTCGGAATAGGCTTCCAGCAGACCGCCCATATCGCGGCGGAAACGATCCTTGTCCATCTTCTCGTGGGTTTCGATATCCCAGAGACGGCAGGAGTCCGGCGAAATTTCGTCGGCAAGGATGATGCGCATCATGTCGCCTTCGAACAGGCGGCCGCACTCGATCTTGAAATCGACGAGCTGGATGCCGACGCCAAGGAAGAGGCCGGTCATGAAGTCGTTGACGCGGATGGCAAGCGCCATGATGTCGTCGAGCTCGGCCGGATTGGCCCAGCCGAAAGCAGTGATATGCTCCTCCGAGACCATCGGGTCTTCGAGCGCGTCGGACTTGTAGTAGAACTCGATGATCGAGCGCGGCAGCACGACGCCTTCTTCGATACCGAGGCGCTTGGCGAGCGAGCCGGCGGCAACATTGCGCACGACGATCTCGAGCGGGATCATCTCCACTTCCTTGATCAACTGCTCGCGCATGTTGAGGCGGCGGATGAAGTGCGTGGGAATGCCGATTTTGTTCAGATGGCTGAAAATATATTCGCAAATACGATTGTTCAGAACGCCTTTGCCATCGATGACTTCGTGTTTCTTTTTGTTGAAGGCGGTAGCATCATCCTTGAAAAACTGGATCAGCGTGCCCGGCTCAGGCCCTTCGTAAAGGATCTTGGCCTTGCCCTCGTAAATACGGCGGCGACGGTTCATCGGTAATGTTCTCTGTCGTTAGCGCTCTGAAATAGCGCAAGTGGATCGATCTGTGGGCGTCCCCATAACGGATAAGAAGCGAATTCACAATCCGCCAGCGCCTCCTTCCTCGGAATTCCGGCTTTGGTTCTATACCAATGCGAGAATCGCGATCCTGTTCTCACATGTTCTACAGGCTTTTATTTGACGATGGAATGAAGCCGCTCCTGTACTTCACAGGCTAGTGAGCATGGCTTGGGCCACTATACCACGGCTTGGCGGCAATCACGGCTTGAGCTGGCCGAGAAACTTGGCAAAGACCATCGTGCCTTCCGGCCAGGGACCATGACCGGAATCGGCGTTGATATGGCCGGCCTCGCCAGCGTCGATCAACAGCGAGCCCCAGCTACCTGCAATATCGTCGGCATGCTCATAGCTGCCGAAGGGATCGTTGCGGCTGGCGATGGTGATCGACGGAAAAGGCAGGGGATTGCGCGGATAAGGACCGAACGTCATCAGATGCTTCGGCCTGATCTTCGGATTGGCGACGTCGGGCGGTGCAACGAAGAAGGCGCCGGCCACCTTGTTGCGGAAATGCGGGATCGCGTGGATCACCGAGGGCACGCCAAGCGAATGCGCCACCAATACGACCGGCCGGGTCGAGGCGTTTACTTCTTCGGCGATACGGGCAACCCAATCATCGCGCACGGGCTTCGACCATTCGGCCTGCTCCACCCGTCGCGCCGTGGAGAGCTTCTGCTCCCAGCGCGTCTGCCAGTGGTCCGGACCGGAGTTGGTGTATCCGGGTATGATGAGGATATCTGCGTCGGAGGCTTTCATGATGGCGCCGATGTGGAAAAGGAAGGCCGAGGTGTCAAGGGAAAAGGCGACAATTGCGGCAAAATTTGCTAGGATCCCGCCTGCCGGTAGCGAATGATGATGTCGGCGCCTCTAGTTGCCCGACGTTTTCGTGCCGCCAGCTAAACTCATATAGGCTGATGAGGAGGAGGAATACTATGACGGCATTTCATGTCATGGCTGGCGCAAACCACACCTTTACGCGTCCGGCCATCCGCAAGATCGGCATTGCCGATCTCATCGATGCCCTGAAACTGGGGCTGGACGACTTCAGCGAAAAACCATCGCATTACGTATTCCTGTGTCTCATGTATCCGATCGCGGGCATAGCTCTGGCGATCTGGAGTTCCGGCGAGAATCTGCTGCCGTTACTGTTTCCGCTGATGTCCGGCTTCGCGCTGCTGGGACCACTGGCGGCGATCGGGCTTTATGAGATCAGCCGGCGGCGGGAGCAGGGGCTGGATACGTCCTGGCGGCATGCTTTCGATGTCCGTTTCTCTCCGGCATTGCCGTCCATCATTGTGGTCGGCCTGCTGCTGTTTGGCTTCTTCATCGTGTGGCTGGTCGTGGCACAAACCATCTATACCGCCTATTTCGGCGATAGCGTGCCTGCAACGCTCTCGTCCTTCGTGTCGAACGTGGTGACGACGCAGCAGGGCATGAGCATGATGTTCTGGGGCAACCTCGTCGGATTCGTCTTTGCGCTCGTTGTGCTGGCGACAACCGTCGTTACCTTCCCGCTGCTGCTCGACCGTGATGTCGGTGCCGTAGCGGCGGTCGATGCCAGCATTCGTGCGACGCTCATCAACCCGGTGCCGGTGGCAATCTGGGGACTGATCGTGGCCGGGCTTCTTGTCGTCGGTACGATCCCGATCTTTGCGGGGCTTGCAGTGGTCATGCCCATTCTCGGACATGCCACCTGGCATCTCTATCGCAAACTCGTGATGCCGGTCGGCCCAAGCTGAATTCAGCCGCGTTGCGGTTCCAGTCAGATCAAATGGAACCGCCCGTGACCTTGCAACGTTGATCCGCATCAACTCGCACGCCTCTTTCGGGTTCAACGAATTCGGGAGAGGCGTGCAAACGAGGCTTGGATATTTGCATGTCCGTTTGGACATGCGACCCGGCGGAAGATGCGGATCATATGGCAAGGCTCAAGCATATTTTCTCCCGTTTTGCCGCCATTGTTTCGGAGTGGACTGGAAAACCGGTCGTCTTCATATTGGCTCTGATGTCGGTAGTTGTCTGGGGTATCACCGGACCGATCTTCGATTTTTCCGAAAATTGGCAACTGGTCATCAATACTGGCACGACCATCATTACCTTTCTGATGGTTTTCCTGCTGCAGAATTCGCAGACGCGCGACACCCGCGCCATTCAAGCCAAGCTCAACGAACTCATCCTGACCAGCGCTGCCGAGAACCGTTTCATCGGCATAGAAAATCTCGACGAAGAAGATTTGAAACATCTCGATCGTCTGGTGGCGAAGGCAGCCAAGCGCGATGGAGAGAGGCCGGGCGGCGCCAGCAAAGAGGATGAGGCTGACGGGAATCCCAGCATGAAACAGAAAAGGCGGCGCGTCGTCGGCGCCGCCTCGTCAGATCTCGATCAACAATAGATCAGCCAAACACGCGCTTGAAGATCGTGTCGACGTGCTTGGTGTGATAGCCCAAGTCGAATTTTTCGCGGATGTCTTCTTCCGAGAGCGCTGCGCGGACCTCCTTGTCGGCGAGCAATTCTTCGAGGAAGTCCTTGCCCTGTTCCCAAACCTTCATGGCGTTGCGCTGGACGAGGCGATAGGAATCCTCGCGGGAAACACCTGCCTGTGTCAGCGCCAGCAGCACACGCTGAGAATGAACAAGTCCGCGGAACTTGTTCAGATTCTTCATCATATTGTCCGGGTAGACGAGCAGCTTGTCGACGACGCTGGTCATGCGGGCCAGGGCGAAATCGAGCGTCACTGTCGCATCGGGGCCGATCATGCGCTCGACGGAAGAGTGGGAAATATCGCGCTCATGCCACAGTGCCACATTCTCCATCGCCGGCATGGCATAGGAGCGAACCATGCGGGCAAGGCCGGTCAGGTTTTCGGTCAGCACCGGATTACGCTTGTGCGGCATGGCCGACGAGCCCTTCTGGCCGGGAGAGAAATATTCCTCGGCCTCCAGCACTTCGGTACGCTGCAAATGACGGATCTCGGTGGCGAGACGCTCTATCGAGGAGGCGACGACGCCGAGCGTTGCGAAGAACATGGCGTGACGGTCGCGCGGGATGACCTGGGTCGACACCGGCTCCGGCTTCAGGCCCAGAGCCGCCGCGACATGTTCCTCGACGCGCGGATCGATATTGGCAAAAGTGCCGACGGCGCCGGAGATGGCGCAGGTGGCGACTTCCTCGCGAGCTGCGATCAGGCGCTGCTTGCAACGCTCGAACTCGGCATAGGCAAGCGCCAGCTTGACGCCGAAGGTGGTCGGCTCGGCATGAATGCCATGCGAGCGGCCGATAGTGACGGTATCCTTGTGCTCGAAGGCACGGCGCTTCAGGGCTTCCAGAAGCTTGTCGATATCGGCGAGCAGCAGGTCGCTGGCGCGGACGAGTTGAACGTTGAAGCAGGTGTCGAGAACGTCCGAAGAGGTCATGCCCTGATGCACAAAGCGGGCATCGGGACCGACGATTTCGGCGAGATGCGTAAGGAAAGCGATGACGTCGTGCTTGGTGACGGCTTCGATCTCGTCGATGCGGGCGACGTCGAAGGTCGCCTTGCCACCTTTTTCCCAGATGGTTTCGGCTGCGGATTTCGGAATGACGCCGAGTTCGGCCAGCGCGTCGCAAGCATGGGCTTCGATCTCGAACCAGATGCGGAACTTGGTTTCGGGCGACCAGATGGCGACCATTTCCGGTCGGGAGTAGCGCGGGATCATAGGCTCAAGCTTTCTTGGGTAAGGGGAAACGTATCCTCGGCGCCCCCATAACAAAGACGGGAGGTAATCTCAATGTTTTCTGGCTCAATGTTTCTGGATCAATCTTTACTTCAACTCAACGCATATGTCTGGCGAGATAAAGGCTCGCCACCACCAGGAAGATGAAGCCGAGCGGCAGAAACAGGCCCAGGCCGAGGATGGCGAACTGATAGACGGCGCTGGCGCTGGTGAAAACAAACTGAAACGCCCAGATGAGCGTGCCGAAAGGCGCATGCCAGCGTGCATAGAACCAGCGATAGTCCATGGCGAAAAGAAAGGCGGTCATGGCGACGGTGCCAAGCGACAGTGCCAGAAAGAAAGCAGCAAAGCGCGTTTCGAGCGGCCGGCGGTGCGCAAGCAGCCGCGCGAGCGGCAGCGTAAACGGCCAAGCGAGCGTGCCGCCAAAGAAATAGACCGCCATGAGCGCGGGCAGATGGCTCGTCAGTAGACCGTTGCGCAAATAGAGCACCGATAGCGCTGAACTCGCCATTGCCATGCCCCAGCAGGGCGCCCCGAGCAGAAGCTGTCGATAGGACGGAAAGGCTACCCTCAGCCGTCCGGTGGTCACGACAGCGCTGGCCGGATTAATTTGATCCAACGCGGCCTCGTTCTGCCGCAGTGCGCAGGTCGGAGACCGTCTGCCGATAGGCCTCGGCGGATCCGCCCTTGAAGATCGCCGAGCCGGCGACGAGGACATTGGCCCCGGCGGCGGTGACGATCGGAGCCGTGTCGACGGTGACGCCGCCGTCGACCTCGAGTTCGATCGGGCGGTCCCCGATCAGCGACCGGGCATTCCGAATCTTGTCGGCCATGGCAGGAATGAACTTTTGGCCGCCGAAGCCGGGATTGACCGACATGATCAGGATCAGGTCGATGTCATCCAGCACGTTTTCCAGAACGGACAAAGGTGTTGCCGGATTGAGGGTGACGCCGACCTTCTTGCCGAGATGACGAACGGTCTGCAGCGAACGATGCAGATGCACGCCGGCTTCGGCGTGAACCGTAATGCGATCGCAGCCGGCCTTGGCGAAGGCTTCGAGATAGGGATCGGCGGGCGAGATCATCAAATGGCAGTCGAAGGTGGCGCTGGTATAGGAACGCAGCGACTTGATGACATCGGGGCCGAAGGAGATATTCGGCACAAAATGTCCGTCCATGACGTCGAGATGGATCCAGTCCGCCCCGGCTTCGGTCACATCTTTGACTTCCTGTCCGAGCTTGGCGAAATCGGCCGCGAGGATGGAGGGCGCAATGCGGATCGGCAATGTCATGGGATGGCTGAACTCCGTCTGGTTTTATCGCGCTTGGCTTATCACCGGTTCGGCAGGCAAACAACCTAGTCCGCCAGCCTTGCACGGACCATATCAGTTCGACGGCGATGTCACCGGCACGAAGGCGCTGCCGCGCCATTCCAGCAGCCGATAAGGATTCTCCATCAATTCGTGATGCTGACCGAAGGTGACGGGGCCGATCGGCGTCTGAAATGTCGTACCGATCAGCTTGTCGGCAATCGGCTTGTTTTCCGCCTTGGCACTTTCCGCAGCCTGGTTGGCAATCAGCACGGCCGCGGCGGCCGGCAGAATATAACCATCCGGTTCGATACCTTTGGAGCGCATCGCCTGCGCGGTCGCTTGGGCAGCGGGTAGGCTGGCGAAATCGGGGAGGGCGATGGCCTGTACGCCGTCTGCCAGAGGCACCGGCTGGTTGGCGGCGCGCATCGCGTCACCGCCCATCAGCGTCAAGGGAATGTTCTCGTTGTGCGCATCGCGGGCAATGACCGCGACGTCGCTGCGATCGCCGCCGATGAAAGCACGGGTGACGCCAGCCTTCTTCAGCCGGCGGACAAGGGCGATCTGCTGGTCCTGCCCGGGGCGAAAGGTGTCGGTGAAGACCGGCTTCAAGCCTTTCTCCTCCAGCGCATTACGCACCGCTTCCACCAGTTCGCGGCCGTGGATCGTGCCGTCTTCGATAAGCGCTATCGGCTCGGCCGCCCAGTTCTTCAGGATGACGTCGGCCGCCAGGGCAGCCTCGGCGCTGTCAACCGGAGCGAGACGAAAAAGCTGCCAACCGTTCTTCAACGCGTCTTCCATCACGATATGGGAGCGGACGGAAACGGTAATGACGGGAATGCCGGCTTCCTTCAGTCGTGGCAGCGCGCCTGCCAGCGTCTCGCTGCAGAGAAAGCCGATTGCGACCTGGGCCTTGGCGGTGATCAATGACTCGGCCGCCGCCCTGCCGCCATCCTCCGTGCAGGGTTCGTTGACGACTGTGGCGGAATCCTGCTGTGCCTGCAGTTGAAAATTGGCGCCTGTGGTGATCTGGGCGCCGAGGGATGCAAAGTTCCCGTCCTGCGGCGCGACAATGCCGATATTGATACCTGCGGCATAGCCGCTGCTTGCCGCCAGAAGCAGCGAAATCAGAAGCGGTGTGCGACGCAGAACGTTCATCGACATGGTATCCTGGACAATTCTCCTGCCCTTTTATCCGCCTGAAGGTCGCCGTCAAAGAAAAAGCAGCGAAATCTCGTTGATTTCAATAATCCTATTGTAGAAAAGCTAACGTGTGCCCGCCATATTGAATGAAAACGAGAAATGACGAAAACGAGGGAAGCAATCGTGCTAGACAAGCAGCGTATGGATCCGGTGCTCTATCGCGACGCCATGAGCCGCTATGCGGGGCATGTGCAGCTAGTGACCACGGCGCTTGGCAATGAACGGCGCGGGGTGACGATCACGGCCGCCTGCTCGGTTTCGGACAATCCCGCCACGATCCTGATCTGCCTGAACAACAACAATGCGAAGAACGAGATCTTCTTCAAAAGCGGCATCTTCGCCCTGAACGCGCTGGGCGCCCACCACCAGGCGCTCGCCGACGCCTTTTCCGGCAAGACGAACCTGACCACCGACGAGCGTTTCGCGACGGGCAAGTTCGATACGCTGGTGACCGGCGCCCCGGTGCTCGCCGACGCGCTGGCGGCTTTCGATTGCCGCGTCATCGAAATCAAGCGGGCTTCGACGCATAACATCATCTTCGGCGAAGTCGTGGCCGTGCATTTCGATGAAACAAAGCCGGCGCTGCTCTATATGAACCGGGACTATCACACGTTATAACCTCCTGAGAGCACAACCCCTTGGATCTGAATCGATCCAAGGGAGGGACTATGTGCCGGTTTGAAGTGTTACTGCGTCATCAGAGCGTCCGATGGGACGCGCAGCGTAGTAATGGGAGAGAGTATGCCTGATCATCATCACGCACCTTCGCTGCCGGGTTCAATCGACGACACAATAGCCTTGCTCGGCGCGCACGACTATCTCGCGGGGCGTGCGCTGGGCACGGTGTTGTTTCTGGCACTGAAAATGAAACGGCCGCTGTTTCTCGAAGGCGAGGCCGGTGTCGGCAAGACCGAGATCGCCAAGGTGCTGTCGAAGGCGCTCGACCGGCCGCTGATCCGCCTGCAATGTTATGAAGGCCTCGACATTTCCTCCGCCGTCTATGAATGGAACTATCCGGCACAGATGCTGGAAATCCGCCTTGCCGAGGCGTCCGGACTCACCGATCGCGACCGGATCGAGGCCGATATCTTTTCAGAGCGCTATCTCATCCGCCGGCCCGTGCTGCAAGCACTGTCGAGCATGGGAGGACGTGCGCCGGTATTCCTGATCGACGAGCTGGACCGCACCGATGAAGCGTTCGAAGCTTTCCTGCTTGAAGTGCTCTCCGATTTCCAGGTGACCGTTCCCGAACTCGGGACCATCCGCGCCGCCGAACCGCCCATCGTCATCATCACTACCAACCGCACCCGAGAGGTGCACGACGCTCTGAAGCGACGCTGCCTCTACCATTGGGTCGACTACCCCGAAGCAGAGCAGGAGCTCGATATCATCCGCCGCAAGGTGCCCGGCTGCAACGACGCGCTGTCGCGCCAGATCGTCGCCTATGTGCAGAAGCTGCGCACACTCGACCTCTTCAAAAACCCCGGCGTCGCCGAAACCATCGATTGGGCGACGGCGCTGGCCGAGCTCGACCGGCTGGCGCTCGATCCCGAGACGATTTCCGATACGCTCGGCACCCTGCTGAAATACCAGGACGACATCGCCCGCATCCAGGGCGGCGAGGGCAAGCGGGTGCTGGACGAGGTCAAATCCGAACTGCTGGCGACAGGATGAGCGACCATGGGGCCGGCAATGCAAGACGGTATCGCAGCGCCGCCGTCACCGCCCGGTGACGGGCGTCTGGCCGATAATATCGTCTTCTTCGCTCGTGCCTTACGCAAGGCCGGCCTGAAGATCGGGCCGGCGACCATCGCCGACGCCATCGAAGCCGTCGAAACCATAGGCATCGGCTCGCGCGACGAGTTTCATGCGGCATTGTCTTCCGTCTTCGTCAAACGGCATGAGGACCTTGCGCTTTTCGACGAGGCATTCCGGCTGTTCTGGCGCTCGCGCGATCTCGTGCAAAAGATGATTGCGATGATGTCGCCGGTCGCGCCCGATAATCGCGAGACGGAAAAGCCGAAGCCTGCCGAACTCCGCGCCAGCGACGCCCTGCTTGGTGACCGCGAAGACCGCCGGCCACAGCGCGAGATGCCGGATATCGAGATCGATGCCCGCTTCACGACATCGGGTAACGAACTCCTGCGCCGCATGGATTTCGCCCAGATGTCGGCTGCGGAAATTGCCGCTGCGAAGAAAGAACTGGCGAAGTTGGAATTGCCACTCGACAGCGTCCGTACCCGCCGTTTCGTGCCGTCGCACTCCTCGTCCAAGGTCGATCCGCGCGCGACCATGCGGAGCGCGCTTCGCACCGGCGGCACGCTGATCCTGCCGCGCTATCGCGAGCCGAAGGAAATGCAACCGCCCTTGGTGGTGCTCGCCGACATTTCCGGCTCCATGAGCCAATATACCCGCATCTTCCTGCATTTCCTGCATGTACTCACCGAGAAGCGGCGGCGGGTGCATACCTTTCTATTTGGCACGCGGCTCACCAACGTTACCCGCCAGATGCGTCACAAGGACCCGGATGAGGCGCTCGACGAATGCGCTGCCGCCGTCCGCGACTGGTCGGGCGGCACACGGATCGGCGAGACGCTGAAGGAATTCAATCGGCTCTGGGCGCGGCGGGTGCTGGGGCAGGGCGCGATCGTGCTACTCATCACCGATGGATTGGAGCGGGAGGGTGTGGAGCTTCTGCAAAGCGAAATGGACAGGCTACACCGCTCCTGCAGGCGGCTGATCTGGCTCAATCCGCTCTTGCGCTTCGAAGGCTTCGAACCCCGTGCCCGCGGCGTTCGCGCCATGCTGCCGCATGTTGACGAATTCCGTCCGGTTCACAATCTATTATCTCTGGCCGATCTCGTATCGGCCCTGAGCGTAGGTCGCGCCGGCGCCTATGATCCACGCCGTTTTCTCGCCAAGCTGTGAGGCACCCATGACACATGCACCCGAAAGCCTGGACCCGCTTGTCATTGCGGAGGAATGGGCTGCCGCTGGCCGCAACGTAGCAGTGGCGACTGTCGTCGATACCTGGGGTTCTGCGCCGCGCCCGACCGGCAGCCATCTTGTCATCGACAGCGAAGGCAATTTTCACGGTTCGGTCTCCGGTGGCTGCGTGGAGGGCGCCGTCATCACCGAGGCGCTGGACGTGATCGAAAGCGGCAAGGCCCGCATGTTGGAGTTCGGCGTTGCGGATGAAACCGCCTGGCGCGTCGGCCTGTCCTGTGGCGGCCGAATTCGCGTCTATGTCGAGAGGCTTGTCTGATGGACCGTCAGGTACTGACGAAATTGAACAGGCTGCGGCGGGCGCGGCAAGCGGTGATCCTGGCGACCGATCTCTCCGGCGGGCAGGATCGGCTGATCGTCGAGGGTGATGTCGTCGACGGTCCGTTTGCCGACGCCGTCGCGTCCGCCTTCCGCTCGGGAAAGTCCTCGGCGGTAGAGATCGGAGGACAAAGCCTCTTCCTCAATGTTCACCTGCCGCCGCCGCAAATCGTCGTCATCGGCGCCGTACATATCAGCCAGGTTTTGGTTGGTATGGCCGAGCTTGCAGGCTTTGACATCCGCATCATCGATCCCCGCACTGCTTTTGCGACGCCTGAGCGTTTCGATGGCGCCGATCTCATTGCCGACTGGCCGGTGGATGTTTTGAAGGAGCAGCCGCTCGATGCCTATACGGCGTTGGTTGCAGTCACCCACGATCCGAAGATCGATGATTTCCCAATTGCCGAGGCGCTAAAGGTCGGCTGTTTCTATGTCGGGGCGCTCGGCAGTCGTAAGACACATGCGAGTCGCGTGGAACGACTGAAGCGCGAGGGTTTGACGGAGGCCGACCTTGCCCGGATTCATGCTCCTATCGGCCTTCCCATCGGCGCATCGAGCCCAGTGGAAATCGCCGTCGCCATTCTGGCCGAGATCATCGCCGCGCTGCGCGGCCGTGACGTCTCGTCACCGAAGGGTGACAAGCGATGAAATTCGGTGATTTTGCCACAGCGGAAGCCGAAGGCGCCGTGCTTGCGCATTCCATCCGATTGTCCGATGGCAGCCTTGCCAAGGGGCATGTGCTTGACCGCGCCGATCTCGATCGCCTCGTTGCGGCCAATATCGCCCATGTCACCGCCGCCAAAGTCGAACCTGACGATCTTATGGAAAATGAGGCCGCGACGCGTTTGGCGCGGGCGATCGCTCCGGATCATCTGACGTTTTCCGAAGCGGCGACGGGGCGTGTCAATGTCCATAGCGCGGTCGATGGCCTGTTCGTTGCGAACCGCGCCGCCGTCGACCGGCTGAACAGTGTCGATCCGGCTATCACGCTTGCCTGTCTTGCCGATCATGTGCCGGTGCGTCGTGGCGATATGGTCGCGACCTTCAAGATCATTCCGCTGGCGGTTTCAGGTGAGAAGGTTGCCGCAGGCGTCGACATCCTGCAGCAGACGACCGTCTTCGAGGTGAAGCCATTCAGGCCGCATGCGGTGTCGCTGGTCGCAACCGAATTGCCGTCGCTGAAGACCTCCGTGATGGACAAGACGACGCGTATCCTTTCACAACGGCTACAGCTTGCCGGCAGCACCCTGGAGAGGGAAGAGCGAGTGGCCCATCGCGCGCCAGCGGTCGCGGAAGCGATCGGTAAGGCGCTGCAGGCGGCGGATCAATCGTCGAAGCTCGTCATCGTCTTCGGTGCATCCGCCGTCATCGACGCCGGTGACGTTATCCCCGAGGCGATCCGGCTTGCGGGTGGCCAAGTGATCCAGGTCGGAATGCCGGTCGATCCCGGCAATCTGCTGGTGCTCGGCAGCGTCGGCGATGTTTATGTCGTGGGCGCACCCGGCTGCGCCCGCAGCCCGAAGGAAAATGGTTTCGACTGGGTGCTCGATCGCATCCTTGCCGGCGAGAAGCCGACGCCGCAGGAGATCAGCGGCATGGGTGTCGGAGGGCTTCTCATGGAAATTCAGTCGCGGCCAAGACCGCGCGATATCGCCGTCAAACCGCAAGCACAGATCTCCGTCGCCATCGTGCTTCTTGCCGCCGGCAAGGCGCGCCGCATGGGCGAGGGCGGGCCGCACAAGCTGTTGGCGGAATTTGACGGCATACCTCTGGTGCGTCGCTCGGCCATAACGGCCCTGGCAAGCGGAGCCTCCGCCGTCGTTGCCGTCACCGGCCATCGCCGCGAGGACATCGAACAAGCGCTAGCCGGCCTAGCCGTAGAGCGTGTGCACAATCCGGACTATGCCTCTGGCATGGCAAGCTCGTTGGTTGCAGGCATCAGCACCCCAGCGGCGCAACGGGCTGACGGCGTGCTGGTTATGCTGGCCGACATGCCGGGTGTCACCAGTGGCGACCTGAAGACGCTGATTGCGGCCTTCCGCAAGGCGAACGGCCAGGCGATCGTTCGTGCCGTGTCGCGCGGTAAACGCGGCAATCCTGTCATCCTGCCGCGCGCCGTCTTCGACGCCGTGATGCGGCTCGAGGGCGATGTCGGTGCCCGGCATATCATCGAAACTGCTGGGCTTCCCATCATCGATGCCGACATCGGCGATGCAGCCCATCTTGATGTGGATACGCCCGAAGCCGTATTAGCCGCTGGCGGTATTTTGAAGGGGTAGGGTATGGACAATATTGAGATCGAAGAGATGTTCCAGGCGCTCGGCCCGGTGACGATCAAGCGCATGTTCGGCGGCAAGGGCGTCTATCACATGGGTCGTATCGTCGCTGTCGAAGTGAGCGACGAGATGCTGCTGAAGGCCGATGACGTCAGCGCCCGGGAATTCGAAGCGGCGGGTGCCCGGCGCTGGGCCTATGAGGGGAAGAAAGGCAAACCCGTCAACATGCCCTACTGGTCGATCCCGGACGATGCTTTCGACGATCCGGATATCATGGCCCGCTGGGTGAGGCTCGCTTACGAGGCCGCGGTGCGGGCGGATAAATAGACGTCAGCGGAAGTCTTCTTCGCTCAGATGGGCGATGGTTGCTTTGGCAAAGTCGGAAAGTTGAGTCGGCAGCTCGTCACGGCCGAACCAGCCGAAATCGGAGAGCTTGTCCGGCTCCATCAGGCGCGGTTCGCCTGAAAAATCCCTGCAGACATAGATCAGCGAGATCCAGTGCTGGCGGTCGGCCTCAATGATGACTTCCTCGGTGCAGAGATAATCTATCTTGCCGATGGAAAGACCGCTTTCTTCTTCCGCCTCACGAATAGCGGCATTCGCGGCCGGCTCCATGTGGTCGACCTTGCCGCCCACGATGCTCCAGAAGCCGGCTTCCGGCGCCTTGAGGCGCCTGTAAAGCAACAGTTTTCCGTCTCGCAAAATTGCGAGACCGGTTCCTAATCCTGGGAAATCGATGCCGGGTTTTCCCACGCGCTGCGGGCCTATCAGCCCTTGGCGTTGGCAACGATCAGCATGAAGGCCGGGATATCGTCGCCGAAGCCGACCGGGGTCGGACCGTCGTCCTGATCGCGGTAGCGATTGCGGCGCTCGCGGTTGTCGTCATTGGCAGCAGGGAAGGGACGGTGATTGTTACGAGAACCGTTGTGGGACTTGTTATTGTTCTCAGACTTGCGCTCGTTTCTCACGCTTTCTGCCTTTGCTGGTGCTGCTTCGATCACTTCGACGCCATTATCCTCGACGTCGATATCAGATTTATGACTCGAGGCACTCCGGCCTCCGCGGCTGCGATCACGGTCGCGGCCTCTGCCCTTGGAATCCCGGCGACGGGAAGAACGATCGTCATCCCGGCTTTCTTCGACCGGCGGCAAGGACGACAGGTCGCCATTCAGCCATTCGACCTCTTCGCCGATCAGCTTTTCGATCGCATCGGCATGCTTGGTATCGCGCTTCGTCACGATGGTGAAGGCGGAACCCGAGCGACCGGCACGGCCGGTGCGGCCGATGCGGTGGACATAATCTTCCGAATGGATCGGAACATCGAAATTGAAGACGTGGCCGACATCGGGAAGATCGAGACCGCGCGCCGCAACATCGGAAGCGACGAGAAGCTGGATATTGCCGTCACGGAAGTTCTGCAGCATGGTCGTGCGCGAGCGCTGATCCATATCGCCGTGCAATGCGCCGACCGAGAAGCCATGGCGTTCCAGCGAACGGAAGAGATCGGCAACGTCTTTTTTGCGGTTGCAGAAGATGATGGCGTTCTTCAAATCGGTCTGGGAGCGGATGAGGTCGCGCAACGTGGCGCGCTTCTCGTAATCCTTGCCATGCGAGGCAACGAAACGCTGCGTGACGGTCTTTGCCGTCGAAGCGGGCTTGGCGACTTCGACACGTTCCGGATTCTGCAGGAAGCGGTCGGCCAGCTTCTGGATTTCACCGGGCATGGTGGCCGAGAAGAACAGCGTCTGGCGCGTGAAGGGAATGAGCTTGGCGATGCGCTCGATATCGGGGATGAAGCCCATGTCGAGCATACGGTCGGCTTCGTCGATGACGAAGATTTCGACGGCGCTCATCAACAGCTTGCCGCGCTCGAAATGGTCGAGCAGGCGGCCGGGCGTGCAGATCAGCACATCGGCGCCACGCTCCAGCTTGCGGTCCTGATCTTCGAAAGAAACGCCGCCGATCAGCAGTGCGATGTTCAGGCGATGATTCTTGCCGTATTTCTCGAAATTCTCCGCGACCTGCGCGGCAAGTTCGCGCGTCGGCTCGAGGATCAGCGTGCGCGGCATGCGCGCACGGGCACGACCCTTTTCGAGAAGCGTCAGCATCGGCAGAACGAAGGAGGCAGTCTTGCCGGTACCCGTCTGGGCGATCCCGCAGATATCGCGACGCTGCAGCGCAAATGGAATTGCGCCGGCTTGGATCGGAGTCGGTGTGGTGTAGCCCGCGTCAGTTACCGCGGATAGGACTTTTTGGCTCAGGCCAAGGTCAGCAAATGTTGTCAAAGGGAAAACTATTTCCGTTCCGGTTCGGTCGAACACTCGTGAGTCGACATGCCCTAGCATGCCGCAATGCAGCGCGACATAGAACCAAACACCCGCGAAGTCAAGGAAAGCGGGTGCTTCTGAGAGCTTCAGAGCAATAGATAACGCAATTTTTAGATTAGCGCCACTTTTGTTGCTCGTTTGTCACAATTCTCGCGGTGAAATTGTGCCTAGTCCGTTGATATAACTTGCGAGCTTCATACCTGCATTGATGAAATACATCGGGTCGATCGGACGGCCGTTTTCGCGCACTTCGTAATGTAGATGCGTCCCCGTCGAACGTCCCGTGCTGCCGGCAAGACCGAGGGCGTCGCCGGTTTTGACCGTGTCTCCGATCTTGACCAGTATTTCTTCCATATGGCCGTAACGCGTCGAGATGCCATCGCCGTGGTCGATCTCGACCATGTTGCCATAACCGCCTGTCCATCCGGCGGAGATGACCTTGCCCGGCGCGGTGGCTTTGACCTTTTCCCCGGGGCTGAAATGGAAATCAGTGCCGGTGTGCAGCGCCAGCTTACCGAAGAAGGGATCCTTGCGATTGCCGAAGGGGCTTGTGATCAGTTTGCCCGGTGCAGGATTGCGGAAGGGCAGGCCTTCGGCTGCGCCGCGCACGGTCTCGAGGCGCGTCAACGCGCTATCGAGATCAGCCATGGACTGATCGAATTGATCGACGTTTTCCGGTGCGACATAAGGGCCGCCGACGCCCCCGTCATCATTTGCGGCGCCGTCATCCTTGCTTGCAGCGCTGGCCATCACGGTCGGAACCTTGACGCCAACATTCTGCATGATCGACTGGATCTGATCGGCAGTTTCCGAAGCGCCGGAGGTCAGATGCCTTACGCGGCTCAATTGATCCTGTTCGATATGTTTCAGCGACAATGTCACCTTGGAAAATACCCGGTCGGCACGATCAGCAACGGTTTCAGGGGCAGGAACATAGGCGAGGGTGGAATTGTCGGGGGTCGCATCGGCGGGCTTGCCGCTCGACAGAAGCCTCTCGATCGACTTGAGCCCTCCCGTCAGTTCCGCGTGATCGCCTTTGGCTGCCGCCGCATTTGCACTTGCGGGTGCATCCTTGTTCATCAGGCCGGAACTCTCGGCGCGGTCGAGCAGCGCGTCGAGCTTGCCATGGCGCGATGAAAGGGCCTGCTGCTGCTCCATCAGCTTGTCGACCTTTTCCTCGACGACCTGCTGGTCGAGGAGTTGACGGGACGTGACGCGATCGACCTGGGCGCGCAGAGCCGCAATGCGATCCTCATAGTCGTATTGCATGCGCGCCTGCCGGGCCATGGTGGCGCCGATCAGGTCGTCGCGCAGTACGAGATAGGACGTGGCGAGGAGATAGCCGATGGAAAAGACGCCGACGAGGCAGACGACGAGCGCCGCCATCCATGGGCGTACAGTCATGTGGCGCACGGTATCGCCGCTCGCCACGATTATCGTGTGCTGCCGTTTCTGCTTGCCGAAAACCCGGTTCTGAGGCTTGGCGGTCACCGAGAATCTCCCAATCGATGCGCATCGGCATCCACTGATGACTACACGGAATTATGGTTAACGATTGCTTTCTGCCCCACCCCTAGAAAACAAAAAAACTCTTATAGTTTAGTATGTTATGCATTACTTGTAGACGTGAGCGAGCGGTAGAAGGAAGGTGTCAGGCCGGCTTCGGCGCGGGCAATGTCATTGAACGGCGCCTTCAGCGAACCGCGAAAATTGGCGCGCACCAAATCCTGAAACGTGCGGGCCGGATCGCGCCTTTCGCGGGCGCAGAGGAAACGGAACCATTTAGCGCCGACGGCGACATGGCCCTTTTCATCATTGTAGATCACATCGAGGACAGCAGCGCTCTCCATGTCGCCCGTCTCGCGCATCTTTGCCTGCAGCGCCGGCGTCACGTCGAGGCCGCGCGCTTCGAGAATCAGGGGGACCACGGCGAGACGTGCGGTGAGGTCGTTGCGGGTTGCATGCGCGGCCTGCCACAGACCGTCATGGGCAGGTAGATCGCCATAGTCGGCGCCAAGATCACGGAGACGCGTCCGCACCATACGGAAATGCTTGGCCTCCTCGAATGCGACCTGCATCCAGCCGTCAAAAAAGGAATTGGGCACCGGTTCGGTCGCGAAGCGCGCGACGATATCGAGCGCCAGATCGACAGCGTTGAGCTCGATATGGGCGATGGCATGCAACAGCGCGATGCGGCCTTTGACCGTGTGCAGCGAGCGCTTTTCCATATGCCTCGGCGGCACCAGTTCCGGCTTTTCCGGCCGGCCGGGGCGATCGGCCAATGCCGGATCGAGCGGCGAGCGCAGCGAGAGGGTGCGTGCGAACCAGCGGGTCGCCGATTCCTGGGCAAGCGCCGTCTTACGATCGAGATCGGCCGAGCGGATAGCGGCAATCGCGCCGCCGCGCAGCGAAGTGATGGTCTCGATTTCCACCGGCATGACCACGGGCATCAGAGGTCTTTGACGGCGGCCAAGACCTCTTCGGCATGGCCAGCCACTTTGACCTTGCTCCAAATCCTCACGACCCTGCCGTCCGCACCGATAAGGAAGGTCGAGCGCACCACACCCATATAGGTCCTGCCATACATGCTCTTTTCCCGCCAAACACCGTAAGCTTCTGCGGCGGTCCTTTCTTCATCGGAGGCGAGGGGCACGGACAGGGCGTGCTTCTTCACGAATTTGTCATGGCTTTTGACCGAATCCGGCGACATGCCGAGTATGGCCGCGCCAGCTTTCTCGAAGTCTGCCGCAAGCGCGGTGAAGGAGATCGATTCGGTGGTGCAGGCGGTCGTGTCGTCCTTGGGATAAAAGAACAGCACCAATGGCTTACCGGCAAAATCAGCGAGGCGCACACGGCCACCGCCGTCGCGCGGAAGATCGAAATCTGGCGCTCTGTCGCCGATGCCTAATTCAACCAGAGAGATTTCGGTCACGGGAAAACCTTTCTTTTGCCGGGATTTTGGATGACACCAAATATCAGCCATATATACTGGATCGGTATGCCGTCCACATCGGACGCAGCGTCACCAACAAAATTACGAAAAACGAAAGGGACGCACGGGAGTGATCCGAGGCGAAAAGATTACATTCCGCAAAAAGGATCTCGTCTCGCTCGACCACTTGCCTTCCGCTCAGGTGGACGATCCTTTGATCGTGCATGTCCCCGAGCCGGTCCGCCGCAAGCGCTCGCATGTCTGGCATGTTTGCCGTATTACGCTCGTCTTCACTGCCTTCCTAGCCCTGATCATCGGCGCGATTATCTTCACTATCGAAAACGGCATTTTCGATGAGCCTCTGTCGCAGAAGGCTCAGCTCGCGCTCGATCGGGCGATCGGGCCACGCTACAAGGCTGAAGTCGGCTCGACCGTCGTCCGCTTCACGCCCAGCCTGCGGCTGGAACTTGAAGCCCGCAACGTCAATGTGGTCGACCAGGAGAGCGGCAAGCATCTGTCGACCATGGCGGCGGTCAGCATGTTGCTCGATCCGCTGGCGCTTGTCGAAGGCCGTGTCGAAGTGGCCAGTGTGGCGGCAGAGGGCATCGCGCTCGACGCCTCGCTGCTGCCGCAGGGCGATCCCGTCGACCTGACGGCGCTGCGCGTCGACGCGCTGCCGCAAGCGCTGAAATCAGCCTTCGACAACCTTGATTTCCTCGAGCGTTTCGTCGAGCGCGGCGGCACGAACTCGGTGCGTATTTCCGGTTTTGCCGTCAAGCTGGCGCGGCAGGAGGGCGGCGAGCCGATCTCGCTCGTGGTCGATAATCTCACCTTCGAGCGCAGCGGACCGACATCGCTGCACCTTTACGGACAGGTCGCAGTCAACGGCTCCGTCGCAACGCTGGATGTGCTAGCCGATCAACAGGAGGCTGGCCGCAGCTCTTCGCTGATCGCAAAGGTCGCCAATCTCGATCTGAAGCCGCTGACGATGGCCTATGATCAGAACGGCACGCCGCGCCAGGGCATCATGAGCTTCGCCGGAATGACGGTGACCGCCATCCGTGGCGGCGAAGGTGTCGATCCGAAGCTCAGCGCCTCGATCGATGTCCAGCCCGGCATGCTTTATATGGACCGCGACCCGCAGGATCTCACGCAGGCCAACGTCAACCTCGCCTATAACTTCGATCACCACACGCTTGAGATCGTGCCGTCGAAAGCGCAGTTCGTCGGCACCATGGTGCCATTTTCCGGCGCGCTGATCGACCTCGACCGCATCGACGCCAATGCCGGCAAGGGATTCGGCGTCGACTTCCTGATCCGCGGAGGCACAGCCGCGTCGGCTCTTTCGGGCGAGCAGCCCGTCAGCTTCGACGGTCAGGCGACGGGGCGATTCCTGTCGGCGACCAAGGAATTGCAACTCGAAAACCTGGGTATGTCGACGCCGCTTGGCGCGCTGTTCGGCTCCCTGCATATGAAACTCGGCGACAGCTCGCCGGAAATCAGTTTCGGCGGCCGCGCCGATAAGCTCGATACCGCGGCGATCAAACAGCTCTGGCCGTTCTGGATGGCCTCCAAACCCCGGGTCTGGGTGGAAAAAAACCTCTTCGGCGGCACGGTGACCAATGGAGTTATTTCGGTCTTCATTCCCGCCGGACGACTGGCGCAGGCGGCGAAGACAGGCAAGCTGCAACTCGGAAAGAATGAGTTGCACATCGCCTTTGATATCGACGACACCCGCCTCGACGTTCCGGGCGAGATTCCGCCAATCAGGGACACCAAGGCGCATTTCGATCTGACCGGCCCGACGATGAGCGTCGACATTGCGAGCGGCACCTCCTTTTTCCCTTCAGGCCGTTCGGTGACGCTGAGCGACAGCAATTTCTCGATCCCTTCCGCCTACGACAAGCCGCTGATGGCCGAACTCAAGCTGCAAATATCCGGCTCAGGCGATTCCATCGGCGAGTTGTTGACCTATAAGCCCCTGGAAGTGCTGCAGCGAACCGAATTCAAGCCGGAGAATTTCAACGGCAAGATCGTCGCCAAGGTCGATGCAACGATTGGCTTGATCAGCGACCAGAAGCCGCCGCCGCCAGTCTGGACGGCGAACTTGCAGCTCAATGATGTCGATCTGCTGAAGCCGATGAACAATCGTAAGATTTCCAATCTTACAGGTGAGATCGACGCCGATCCCCAATCCGTGCATCTGGATGCGCAGGCGCAGATTGACGGCATTCCTGCGCAAATCGACATGGTCGAGCCGACGGACGCTAAATCAACGGTCAAACGCAGCCGCGTAATCACCGCCACGCTCACCGATGCCCAGCGCAACAGCGTCATGCCGGGCCTCAACGATATTATCGACGGCCCGATCAAGATAGAAATGACGCGCATCGATGACGATCGCCAAGGCGTCAAGGTCGACCTCGCCAAGGCGGCCTTGACGGTGCCGTGGGTCGGCTGGTCGAAGGGCAGCGGCATCCCCGCCAGCGCCCAGTTCGAGGCTTCCGGGCCTGACAGTCAGACGGTGCTGAAAAACTTCACCCTCAAAGGTGATGGCTTCGGTGTCAGCGGCGATCTCGTCGTCAGCAAGGGCGGCCTGTCGTCGGCTAATTTCGATACCGTCAAGCTTTCCGCGCTCGATGATTTCGCACTGTCGGTCAAGCGCGGCAAAAGCGGCAATTACGACATATCCGTCGCCGGCAACTCGGCCGATCTCCGGCCGGTCCTGGCGCGGTTGAAGACATCGTCAAGCGACAAAGGCGACGACAAGGATGATTCGTCCGGCGCTACGATCCGCGCCAATCTCGACAAGGTCGTCGGTTTCAACGACGAGACGATCAGGAATCTCAAGGGCGTCTATTCCATCGCCGGCGGCCGCACCATCGCTGCGGATTTCTCCGGCCTGACGCGCAGCGGTGAGGCTGTCGTCAGCCAAATGAGCAAGGGCGGAGATGGCGGGACCATTCGCATCACCAGCGGTGATGCCGGCGCAGTGGCGCGTTTTGCCGATCTTTATAAGCATCTGCAAGGCGGCCTGCTCAATCTGTCGCTGCGCTCCACGGGGCCGGATGCCTGGGATGGCTCACTCGATATCCGCAACTTCGCCGTCATCGACGAAAAGAAGCTCTCGACCATCGTTTCCACGCCGAGCGGCAAAAATGGGCGGAGCCTGAATTCGGCCGTCAAACAAAATATCGATACGCGATCACAGAGTTTCGAGCGCGGCTTCGCGCGGCTGGTGCTGCGCAAGGGGACGCTTGCGGTGGAAAATGGCGTTGTCAGAGGCGTGCAAGTGGGCGCAACGTTCCAGGGCACGGTGAAGGACGCGAACGGCAATATGGACCTGACCGGCACCTTCATGCCCGCCTACGGCCTCAACCGGCTATTCGCCGAAGTGCCGATCGTTGGCTTCATCCTTGGCAACGGCAGCGACCGCGGACTGATCGGCATCACATTCAAGCTCACCGGCAGTTTTGAGAAACCGAACTTGCAGATCAACCCGCTGTCGATCATAGCGCCGGGCGTGTTCCGGCAGATCTTCGAGTTCTAAGTAAACGCACGGAGTAGGGCGGTTGCTATCGGCTACGCCGGTCCCATTTCAATTTCCACCACTGTCATCTCATATCGGCAGGCATTGGAGGACATGGGTCATTTTTCACCCGCCAACCGCTCGCGTATGCGTTCCGGCCCACCGATCATGCGTCGAGCGAAGGGGCGATCGGGATCTACAACGCGCCAAAAGGGAGCGGCGCCGCTTTGACTGATTTGTACGAGGTGTCTCTGAACGGTGATAGGGCAGCAGGCATCCGCCCCGTGTTCCTTGGCAAGCGCCCGTCTTATCTCCGCAATATCTGACAACTCGCCTCGTGGGGCCGCCCGAAGCGCCCCAGCGACCATTTCCTCGCTTGGAATCAGCATGCTCTGCGTGAGGCTTCTGCCTTTACGCCTCGTTTTGATCACCGGCAGCTCGTCCATAACTCACCTCCAGAATTGATCTCTGCATAGGACGTACGGAAATGCATCGGTCCGACATGATGGAGCACAAAATTGCTTCCGGCGCCGATATTTCGTCAATGCGGCTTGTTCGGCTATTGCCTAGATCGAGCGCTCAGTCGTTGAAAACGAAGAAGCCGGCGAAATGCGCCGGCTTCTTGCGTTTCAGTGTTGGGCAGCCTCTTAAGCCGCCGGACGGATCAGAATGTGCTTCTTCTTGCCGAGCGAAAGCTTGATGACGCCATCTGCGGTGATTTCGCCGCTGCCGATCACCTTGCGTTCGTCGCTGATCGCCTGATCGTTGATACGCACGGCGCCGCCCTGGACGTGACGGCGGGCTTCGCCGTTCGAGCCGGCGAGACCTGCGCGGACGATCAGCGAAAGCAGCCCGATGCCTGCGTCAAGTTCGGACGCGGGAACGTCGACGGATGGCAGGTTTTCGGAAAGGCCGCCTTCCTCAAAGGTCTTGCGTGCGGTTTCGGCCGCAAGTTCGGCTGCTTCGCGGCCATGCAGGATCGCCGTGACTTCCGTCGCGAGGATCTTCTTGACCTCATTGATCTCCGAGCCGGCGAGCGCGGAGAGGCGCGCGATCTCGTCCATCGGCAGCGTGGTGTAGAGCTTCAGGAAACGAGATACGTCCGCATCCTCGGTGTTGCGCCAGTATTGCCAGAAGTCGTAGGCCGAGAGCAGGTCGGCGTTCAGCCAGACCGCACCCGAGGCCGACTTGCCCATCTTGGCGCCGGAGGAGGTGGTGAGCAGCGGCGAAGTCAGTGCGTAGAGCTGCGGCGTACCCATGCGGTGGCCGAGATCGATGCCGTTGACGATATTGCCCCACTGATCCGAACCGCCCATCTGCAGGCGGCAATCGTAACGTTTGGCGAGCTCCACGAAATCGTAGGCCTGCAGGATCATGTAGTTGAATTCGAGGAAGGACAGCGACTGTTCGCGATCCAGGCGCATTTTGACGCTCTCGAAAGACAGCATGCGGTTGACGGAGAAGTGCCGGCCGACGTCACGCAGGAATTCGAGGTAGTTGAGCGAGCGCAGCCACTCCGCATTGTTGATCATCAATGCGTCTTTGGGGCCTTCGCCATATGTCAGGTAGTTGGAGAAGACGCGCTTGATCGAGGCGATGTTGCTTTCGATCGTATCGACCGTCATCAACTGACGCGATTCCTCCTTGAAAGAGGGGTCGCCCACCATGCCGGTGCCGCCGCCCATGAGCGAGACGGCGCGGTGACCGGTCGCCTGCAGCCAATGCAGCATCATGATCTGGATCAGCGAGCCCGCATGCAGGCTCGGCGCCGTCGGGTCGAAGCCGATATAGGCCGTCACGGTTTCCTTGGCGAACAGAGAGTCGAGGCCGGCTTCATCGGAAATCTGGTGGATGAAGCCGCGCTCTTGCAGGGTGCGCAGGAAATCGGATTTGAACTCAGCCATGATCTTGGTCTCTCGGGGCGCCGCAGGTGTACTAGGCGGCGAAGTCGCTGTTGTTGAATGTCGCCGGGCGCGTTTAGCATCGATTTGCCGACGCGTCATCATTTTGGTGGAACGGATAGAAAGTTTCGGCGGGGGTAGGTCTGTAAATGGGCGTGTCCGAACGTGAATAGATCGCAACATCGCCCCGAAGCCGCCGGGGACATGCCGCGCATTCGCCCAAATCCAATCCTAATGTTCTATGCTGACTGGGGTGTGCGTCGCGTGTTTCGTGGAAGAAACGAGTATGTCACCAATGCTTTCGATGATGGGATCGTCACTCAGAAAGACGATCCGGGCATTCTTTGCCATGATGTTGGTTTTGGCTGGTATCGCTGTTGCAAGCGCAGCCGCAGCCCAAGGTTCCCCCGAAAAGAGAATAGCGCTTGTGGTGGGCAATGCCGCCTACCAGGCAGGCGCCTTGCCGACGCCGGCGAATGATGCCGGCCTGATTGCGCAAACGCTGCAGGCCGCCGGCTTCGATGTGATCGGCGCGCGCGACCTCGACCAGAACGGGTTACGCGACGCGATGAGGGACTTTCTGACGAAAGCGAATGCGTCAGGTCCCGATACCATCGTTTTCGTCTATCTGGCGGGCTACGGAGTGCAGTATCAGGGCGATAATTATTTCGTGCCTGTGGACGCTCAAATAGCCAATGCCACGGATGTTCCACTCCAGGCCGTGCGGACGAGCGATTTCACCAAATCGCTGGCCGCTCTCAACAATCGCGGCAGCATCGTCGTGCTCGATGCGGCGAGGGCCAATCCATTCGTGCAGTCCAATCAGCCGCTCGCCGGTGGCCTGGCGCTTGTCGATCCCGACGCCAATCAGTTGATCGCCTTCAATGCGGCACCCGGTACGGTCGCGCCGCAGGAGGCAGGCCCCTATGGTTCCTATGCGCATGCGCTGGCGGAGATGATCCGCGTCGGCGGCCTGTCGCTCGGCGATGTGTTCGACCGGACACGACTGCGGGTTAGCGATTTGACCAAGGGCGCGCAGATCTCGTGGAATGCCTCCAAATTCAACAACGCCTTCACCTTCTTCGATCGCGGCCCCAATGCGCCAGCCGCTCAGGTTTCCAGCTACGATAATGCTGCGATCCGAACGAAGGCGATCCGCGATTTCGACGAACGGGATGCCTATTTCGCCGCGCTCGATCGCGACACGATGCGGGGCTATGAGGATTTCCTGGCCGCCTATCCGAACGACCCCATGGCGAGGCGGGTGCGCGCCATCATGGCCGCCCGTCGCGAAGCAATCACTTGGCGCGAGACCTGGGTTGCGGACACGCCAGAGGCCTATTGGTCCTACCTAAGACGCTATCCGCGAGGTCCTCATGTCTGGGATGCCCGGCGCCGCCTGGAACATTTCGAGGCAGCACTTGAACCGCCGTCGTCGTTCACCGTGATCGAATATGACGTGCCGCCACCGCCGCCGCCTGAAATCGTCTATGTCGACCGGCGCGTCCTTTATTTCGATGATGCCGACTTCGGTTACGCTCCGCCGCCGCCCGTCGTCTTCCTGGCGCCGCCGCCACCGGATTTCGTCGTGCTTGAGCCGCCGCGGTCTTCGGTCGATCTCTACGTATTGCCGGACCCGGTCTTTGTTCCGGTTCAAGAATGGGTCGAGCCGCCACGCGATGTCGCGCCGCCCCAAAACAACATCTACTTCAACAACATCCACAACACCGTCGTAAACAATACGACCGTGAACGAAAACGGGGCTGCACCTACCGCACCGGGGCTGACGACAGGACAGAAGCTCGGCGCCGCAGCCGTCATCGCCGGAGCGGGCGCGGCGGCGATGCACGTTGCCTTGCCGCCTTCGGTGCAAAAGAAGGCCGCGGTTCTGCAGAAGCAGACTCCGGCTCCAGCCGTCAAAGCGGCGCCCGCAACCGCTCCGGCGGTGGCACCTTCGGTTCAGCCACAGACTGGAAACGCTGCCGCTCACACACTTCCCGGTGCCAGTGGCCAGCCCCTACCGCCTGCCGGCAAGGTGCCGAACAATCAGGGAGCGCCTCAGGCAAAGCAGCCGCTACCACCTGCTGGCAACACGCCTGCTGTGAAGGGTCAAAATCAGGTTGCAAAGACACCGGCACCTCAGGCGGCTCCAAGCGTGAAGCAGAATTCTGTTGCCGCAGCCCCGAAACCCAATGCTCATGGCCAGCCGGTGAATCCAGCGACGCCGCCCGTTGTCGCCAAGGTTCCCCCGAAACCCAATGCGGTCGTTAATAGACAGCCGCAGGTCGGCAACCAGCCACATGTCGCTGCGGCGCCGCCACGACATGTCAATCCGCCCGCTGCCCAACCAAAGCCTGTGCCTCATGTAGCCGTGCAGCAGCAGGCACCCGCTCCGAAACCACAGGCTCAACCTCGGCCACAACCCCAGCCAAGGGTCGTCCAGCAGCAGGCACCGGCTCCGAAGCCGCAGGCTCAACCCAGGGCGCAGCCTCAGCCGCAGGCAAAGAAACCGCCACCCGCGCCGCAAAAACCTCCGGAAAAGAAGAAGTGCGGTGCTCCGGGCCTGCCTGCATGCCAGTGATTGAATAATATCTCGCGATGATCTGAAGGCCCGCTTCGGCGGGCCTTTTCCATCAGGATTGCCGCCTGATCGCGCTTGTTGAAATCCTGCCGTGCGTTTAGCACTTATGCGGCGTATCGCGGGCTTCAGATCCATCACGAAAGCAGGCAGGCAAATGAGTGACACCATCATACTCGAAACCCCGCGCCTGATTCTAACGATGTGGGACAAAAATGATGCCGAAATGATTCGGCAACTGCATTCGACCATCGAGACGACGCGTTATCTTTCCGGCGCCGCTCCCTGGACTTTGGAGAAGGCCGAGGATCGCCTGAAAAGCTGGTTTGGCGAGCAGGCCGGCGACGGCGTGACGAAATACAAGATGCTCCGACGCGACGACGGCCGTTTCATCGGCCGGGCCGGCTTCTCCCGGTTTCAGGAGGAGCGCGACCGCGGCGAATTCGAGCTCGGCTATTCCATCCGCCAGGACGCCTGGGGAAACGGCTATGCGACCGAAATTGCGGGCGCGCTTGCCGACTGGTTTTTCCAACGCGGTTTCGCCAGCCAGTTCATCGCCTTCACGCATCCGGAAAACACCGCGTCGCAGCGGGTTCTCCGCAAGATCGGCATGCAATACCGTTCGCCGATCATCATTGATGGCGTTTCAGGTCTTTGTTTTAAGATGTCGCGGTAACGCATACCTTCGCCCCAACGAGGAGAAGGCCGAGCGAAGCTCGGGTTGAGGGGGCGTCATTGGGAGGTGATATTGCTTTTCAGCAGCTCGCCGCCGCGATGCGACGAGCCCCCATTCGCCTTTCGAGCACCTTCTCCCCGAGGGGAGAAGGGAATAAAATTACCTGATCCTCTTGGCTGCCGGTTCCGGCACCAGTTCGCCGTTCAGACGACGGTCGAGGTAGTCTTCGCATTCGCCGAGCAGCGTATCGACTTGGCCGTTGAAGAAGTGGTTGGCGCCGGGGACGACCTTGTGGGTGATGAGGATGCCCTTTTGCGTCTTCAGCTTTTCGACGAGGCCGTTGACGTCTTTTTCCGGGGCGACCTTGTCGGAATCACCGTTGATGATCAGGCCGGAGGACGGGCAGGGCGCCAGGAACGAGAAGTCGTAGATGTTCGGCTGCGGCGCAATCGACATGAAGCCTTCGATTTCCGGGCGGCGCATCAGAAGCTGCATGCCGATCCAGGCGCCGAAGGAATAGCCGGCGACCCAGCAGCTCTTGGAATCCGGATGCAGGCTCTGCACCCAGTCGAGCGCCGATGCGGCATCCGACAATTCGCCGGCACCATGGTCGAATTCGCCCTGGCTGCGGCCGATGCCGCGGAAATTGAAGCGAAGCGTCGTGAAACCGCGCTTCTGGAACATATAGAAGAGCTGGTAGACGACCTGATTGTTCATCGTGCCGCCGAATTGCGGATGCGGGTGCAGGATAATCGCTATCGGGGCGCTCTTTTCCTTGGAGGGCTGATAGCGGCCTTCAAGGCGGCCTGCGGGGCCGTTGAAAATAACTTCGGGCATCGATACTCCGGCTCTTCTTTTTCTGCGTTCAAACCATGTGGGACGCAGCAAGTTGACTTGACTAATGCGCTCATCTTTTCTAGAACGCAGTTTAGAACAATTCGAAACTTGGCACGATCTTCCACGCGTTGTTTGTGCAACGGTTTGTGGAACGTGTCATAAGGCATGCCCGGCTGAAATTTCAAGGAAAATGAGCCGGGCACAACAAGGCTTCGTCAGGCAGGAAGAAGATTATGGCGGCAACGCGCCTTTATCTCGACTGGAATGCCACCGCACCGCTTCATCCGGCGGCGCGCGACGCTATGTTGCACGCCTTGGACCTCTATGGAAACCCCAATTCTGTTCATGGCGAAGGCCGTGCCACCCGGGCGGCGATCGAAGCCGCGCGCCGGCAGGTCGCAAGTCTGACGGGCGCCGAACCAGCGCATGTCGTCTTTACCAGCGGCGCGACTGAAGCCGCCAACATGGTGCTGACGCCGGAATTCCGCATGGGCCGCACGCCGCTTGCGATCGGCCATCTCTATATATCGGCAATCGAGCATCCCGCGCTGCGCGAAGGCGGTCGTTTCCCAAAGGAAAAGATCAGCGAAATTCCGGTGACTTCGGACGGTGTCGTCGATCTGCTTGCGCTGGAAGCGATGCTTTCTGCGCATGACAAGGCAAGCGGGCTGCCGATGGTGGCGATCATGCTTGCCAACAACGAAACCGGTATTCTGCAGCCCGTATACGAAGCGGCTCGCATCGTGCAGGCATTCGGCGGCATTTTCGTCGTCGACGCCGTGCAGGCGGCAGGCCGGATTCCGATCGATATCAACGAGATCGGCGCCGATTTCCTCATCGTCTCGTCGCATAAGATCGGCGGACCGAAGGGGGCCGGCGCGCTCGTCTCCCGCGGCGAAGTGCTGATGCCAAAGCCGCTGATTCATGGTGGCGGACAGGAAAAAGGGCATCGTTCCGGCACCGAGAACGCGCTGGCCGTCATCGGCTTCGGTGCGGCCGCTGTGGCTGCCATTGCTGAGTTCGATAGCCGCAACGCGGCCGTCGCGAAACTTCGCGATCGGCTGGAGGAGGGCATGCGGATTGCCGCGTCGGATGTCATTATACATGGCGAAGGCGGTCCCCGCGTGCCAAATACCAGTTTCTTCACCCTGCCGGGGTTGAAGTCCGAAACCGGACAGATCGCCTTCGATCTCGAAGGAGTGGCGATTTCGGCGGGCTCCGCCTGTTCCTCCGGCAAGGTGGGCGAAAGCCATGTGCTGATGGCGATGGGTTGCGACCCCAAGCTCGGGGCGCTGCGTATTTCGCTTGGATTTGCGACGACCGAAGAGGATGTCGAGCGCGCGATTGCTGCGTTTGGCAGAATTGCCGGGCGGCGTAAACCCGCCGGAGCTGCGGCCTAACGGCCACAATTTTGCGGAAACGCAAATTTCCGCTTGCCAAGCGGGCTGAAAAGTCCCTTTTGGCCGACTACATAGAGGGTAGACATTTCAGTCTGCCGCAACGTTGACAAGCTGCCGGACCTTGGATCCGGCGAGATTGGAGAACGACATGCCTGCAGTCCAGGAAACGGTTGATCAGGTCCGCCTGATCGACGTGGACCAGTATAAGTACGGTTTCGAGACCACCATCGAGGTGGAAAAGGCTCCCAAGGGTCTTTCCGAGGACATTATCCGCTTCATCTCTGCCAAGAAGCAGGAACCGGAATGGATGCTGGAATGGCGCCTTGAGGCTTATCGCCGCTGGCTGACGCTTGAAGAGCCGACATGGGCGCGCGTCGACTATCCGAAGATCGACTTCAACGACATTCACTATTATGCCGCGCCGAAGAAGTTCGCCGGTCCGAAATCGCTCGACGAAGTCGACCCGGAACTGCTGAAGACCTATGAAAAGCTCGGCATTCCGCTGCGCGAGCAGGAAATTCTTGCCGGCGTCGAGAAGCCGAAGATCGCCGTCGATGCGGTGTTCGATTCGGTTTCGGTGGTCACCACCTTCAAGGAAGAGCTGAAGAAGGCCGGCGTGATCTTCATGTCGATCTCGGAGGCGATCCGCGAGCATCCCGATCTCGTGCGCAAATATCTCGGCTCCGTCGTTCCGACGACCGACAATTTCTATGCGACGCTGAATTCGGCCGTGTTCACCGATGGCTCCTTCGTCTTTGTGCCGAAAGGCGTGCGGTGCCCGATGGAACTTTCCACCTATTTCCGCATCAACGAGAAGAACACCGGCCAGTTCGAGCGCACGCTGATCATCGCCGAAGAGGGAGCTTATGTCTCCTATCTCGAAGGCTGCACGGCGCCGCAGCGCGATGAAAACCAATTGCATGCGGCCGTAGTCGAGCTGATTGCGCTCGACGACGCCGAAATCAAGTATTCGACCGTTCAGAACTGGTATCCGGGCGACAAGCACGGCAAGGGTGGCATCTATAACTTCGTCACCAAGCGTGGCGATTGCCGCGGCGTCCGCTCGAAGATCTCCTGGACCCAGGTCGAGACCGGTTCGGCGATCACCTGGAAATATCCGTCCTGCATCCTGCGCGGCGACGACAGCCGCGGCGAGTTCTACTCGATCGCCGTCTCCAACGGCCATCAGCAGGTCGACAGCGGCACCAAGATGATCCATCTCGGCAAGAACACGTCGAGCCGCATCATCTCGAAGGGTATTGCCGCCGGCGTGTCGCAGAACACCTATCGCGGCCAGGTCTCGGCACATCGCCGCGCGACGAATGCCCGTAACTTCACCCAGTGCGACTCGCTGCTGATCGGCGACAAGTGCGGTGCGCATACGGTGCCCTATATCGAGGCGAAGAACTCGTCCGCGCATTTCGAGCACGAGGCCACGACGTCGAAGATCTCCGAAGATCAGTTGTTCTACTGCCTGCAGCGCGGCATTCCCGAGGAAGCAGCGATCGCGTTGATCGTCAATGGCTTCGTCAAGGAAGTCCTGCAGGAGCTGCCGATGGAATTCGCTGTCGAAGCGCAGAAGCTGATCGGCATCTCGCTCGAAGGCAGCGTCGGCTGACGTCCACGAAACAGAATTAGCTTTGGCGCGCCACGCGCGCCGCACCTTCATTCCTTCGATAGGATTCTACTATGCTTGAAATCAAGAACCTGCACGCCCGCATCGCCGAAGATGGCACCGAGATCATTCGCGGTCTGGACCTGACGGTGAAGGCCGGCGAAGTGGCTGCTATCATGGGGCCGAACGGCTCCGGCAAGTCGACGCTCTCCTATATCCTTTCCGGCCGCGACGACTACGAGGTGACGGAAGGCGATATCCTGTACAACGGCGAGAGCATTCTGGAACTCGACGCCGCCGAGCGCGCCGCCAAGGGTATCTTCCTTGCCTTCCAGTATCCGGTCGAAATCCCCGGCGTTGCCACCATGCAGTTCTTGAAGGTGGCGATGAACGAGCAGCGCAAGGCGCGCGGCGAAGCCGAACTGACGACGCCTGACTTCATGCGCCGCGTCAAGGACGCTGCCGGCAAACTGCAGATCAACACCGAGATGCTGAAGCGCCCGCTGAACGTCGGCTTCTCCGGCGGTGAGAAGAAGCGTGCCGAAATCCTGCAGATGGCGCTTCTGGAGCCGCAGCTCTGCGTGCTCGACGAAACCGACTCCGGTCTCGATATCGATGCGCTGAAGATCGTCGCCGATGGCGTCAACGCGCTGCGTTCGCCCGACCGCGCCGTGATCGTCATTACCCACTATCAGCGTCTGCTCGACTATATCGTTCCGGACACCGTGCACGTCCTCTACAAGGGCCAGGTGATCAAGTCCGGTGACAAGACGCTGGCGCACGAACTCGAAGCCAACGGCTATGCCGATATCATCGGGGCTGCGGCCTGATCGGGGCGGAAAGGATACGTCGATGAACATTCAGACGACGAGCCGTCTGACCGCCGCTGAGACGGCGCTGATCGAGGCTTATAACAACCAGTTGGGCGATCTGCCGGGCGATGGCGACGTGCTCGCCGTCCGCGACCGCCTGCTGGACGATCTCAAGACCGCAGGCTTGCCGACGCGCCGCTTCGAAGCCTGGCACTATACCGATTTCAAGAACCTGCTACGTTCGGTTCCGACAGACCTCGGCGCCGGCAGTGTCGAGACCCTGTCGCCGACCGTTCCCGGTTCGGCCGTTCTGCCGGTTCTACAGGGCAGCGCGAATGACAAGACTTCGGTCGATGGCCTGGTCGTTCGCCGCTATGCCGATAGCCTGGCGGATGGTACCGCCGCCGCAAGATTGACCGCGCTCGGCAGGGACGACGCCATCGGCCGCATCAACGGCAGCTTCGTGCGCGATGGCTATGTCATCGAGTTTCCCGATGGGACCGAGCTTGACGCGCCGCTGGAGATCCAGTTCGTGCATGCTGGCGGCCAGATCCACAGCCGGCTACCGGTCTCCTTCGGCGCAGATGTCAAGGCGACCGTGATCGAGCGCCATCAGGCTGTGCCCGGTGCTGCTGCGTTGGTCTCCTCGGTCAGCGACATCAAGATCGGCAAGGGTGCCGAAGTGACCTGGATCATCCTGCAGGAGCAGGGAACCGAGGATACGCATCTCGGCCAGATCCGCGTCGACCTCGGCGCGGATGCGAAGCTGAAGCTGTTTGTCATCAATGCCGGCGGCAAGCTGGTGCGCCAGGAGCTGCATGTGAAGGTCACGGGCGAGGGCTCCGACCTCGTGCTGCGCGGCGTCAACCTGCTCGGTGGCGACACGCATACCGATGTGACGCTGGTGCTCGGCCATGACGTACCGCATACGGGTTCGACGGAGATCGTTCGCAACGTGGTGTTCGACCGCGCCCGCGGCATCTTCCAGGGCATGATCCGTGTCGCTCCGGATGCACAGAAGACCGATGCCCGCATGGCCTGCAACACGCTGCTGATGTCCGACGATGCCGAATTCTCCGTCAAGCCGGAGCTGGAAATCTTCGCCGACGACGTGCAGTGCGGCCATGGCGCGACGGTTGCCGATATCGACGAGAACCATCTCTACTACATGATGGCCCGCGGCATTCCCCGGAACAAGGCTCGCGCCATGCTGGTCAATGCCTTCGTGGCCGAAATTATAGAAGAGCTGGAAGACGAAGCCCTGGTCGAGGCGCTGGAAGGCGTTATTTCGGCCTGGCTGGAAAATCACGCCTGATTGGAGCAATGCTCGTGGACAAGATCGTACCAGTCACCGCCTATGACGTCGAAGCGATTCGCCGGGATTTTCCGATCCTGTCGACTACCGTTCATGGCAAACCGCTGGTCTATCTCGACAACGGTGCATCAGCTCAGAAGCCGCAAAGCGTGATAGATGCGATATCGCACGCCTATTCCAGCGAATATGCCAACGTGCATCGTGGCCTGCACTTCCTCTCCAATGCGGCCACCGAAGCCTATGAGGCTGCACGCGAAAAAGTGCGCCGCTTCCTGAATGCGCCCTCGGTAGACGATATCGTCTTCACCAAGAACTCGACCGAGGCGATCAATACCGTCGCCTATGGCTGGGGCATGCCCAAACTCGGTGAGGGCGACGAGATTGTTGTGTCCATCATGGAGCATCATTCCAACATCGTGCCCTGGCATTTTATCCGCGAGCGGCAGGGCGCCAAGCTGGTCTGGGTGCCGGTGGATGACGATGGCGCTTTCCATGTCGAGGATTTCGAAAAGAGCCTGACGGAGCGCACCAAGCTCGTCGCGATCACCCATATGTCGAATGCGCTCGGCACGATCGTCCCGGTCAAGGAAGTCTGCCGAATCGCCCATGAACGCGGCATTCCGGTGCTGATCGACGGATCGCAAGGCGCCGTGCACCTGCCCGTCGACGTGCAGGACATCGATTGCGACTGGTACGTTATGACCGGTCACAAGCTCTACGGCCCTTCGGGGATCGGCGTGCTTTACGGCAAGAAGGACAGGTTGCGCGAGATGCGCCCCTTCCAGGGCGGCGGCGAGATGATCTTCGACGTCACCGAGGACAACGTGACCTACAACGATCCGCCGCATCGTTTCGAAGCCGGCACCCCGCCCATCGTCCAGGCGATCGGGCTCGGCTTCGCGCTCGACTATATGGAGAGCGTCGGCGGGGAGGCGATCGCGCGGCACGAGGCCGATCTCGCGGCTTATGCAGCGGAACGGCTGCGGGAGATCAATTCGCTGCGCGTTTTCGGCACGGCACCCGGTAAAGGCGGCATCTTCTCCTTCGAGCTCGCAGGTATCCATTCTCACGACGTTTCGATGGTGATCGATCGTCAGGGCGTTGCCGTGCGCGCAGGCACGCATTGCGCCCAACCGCTCTTGAAACGCTTCGGCGTGACCTCCACATGCCGTGCATCGTTCGGCATGTACAATACCCGTGCCGAGGTGGATGCCCTGGCCGATGCGCTGGAATATGCGCGTAAATTCTTTGCCTAAGGAGGCAAGCGATGTCACTCGATGAAAGCGAACAGAAGATCGACGTGCGCGAGGGCATCGTGCATTCCAGCATTCCCGAGGCCGAGCTGGCACGCCTCAGCGACGATGTCATCGCCGCGCTGAAGACGGTCTATGACCCTGAAATTCCGGCCGACATCTTCGAACTCGGCCTGGTCTACAAGATCGACATCGAAGACGATCGCGTGGTGAAGATCGTCATGACGCTGACTGCGCCGGGTTGCCCGGTCGCCGGCGAAATGCCGGGCTGGGTCGAAAACGCGGTCGGCGCCGTCGAAGGCGTTTCCGGCGTCCAGGTCGCCATGACCTTCGACCCGCCATGGACGCCGGATCGCATGTCGGAAGAGGCGCAGGTGGCAGTCGGCTGGTATTGAAGCTTTAAGCCGCTCGCTTTACATTATGACTCGAAGCACCGGATCTTGACCCCGGTTGCATTTAAGTGGGCATCGGCTGATCCGAAAACCGGATCCACTTTTCGGGCCGATGCCAGAGGAGAATAAGCCCATGGGCTTTGCAGTGATGAGCATGACGGATGACGCTGCGGCGCGCGTCAAGGCAATCGTCGAGAATTCCGGTCCTGATGCTAAGGGCGTTCGCGTCGGCATCAAGAAGGGCGGCTGCGCCGGGATGGAATATACCATCGACCTCGTAACCGAACCGAATGCCAAGGACGACCTGATCGAGCGCAACGGCGCCAAGGTCTGGGTGGAGCCGTCAGCGGTGCTTTATCTGCTTGGCACCGAAATGGGCTTTGAAACCACGACGCTGCGCTCCGGTTTCACCTTCACCAATCCCAACCAGACATCGGCCTGCGGCTGCGGCGAATCCGTCGAGTTGAAGCCCGCCGATCTCGCTGCTTTGGCGGCACAGCGTCAGGCGGCTCCGGCTGTCTGAGCATCCTTACGCCGCCTTGTATCAGGCGGCGTCCGATTTCCGGTCGATGACCGGCACCGGCGTCAATGTCAGGCCAAGCGCCTTCACGACCTTCAGAATCGTCGCAAATTCCGGATTTCCGTCGCCGCTGAGCGCGCGATAGAGCGCCGAGCGGTTCATGCCGACGTCCTTGGCAAGCTTGCTCATGTTGCGCGTTCGCGCCACGGCGCCAAGTGCCTTGGCTATAGAGGAGGGATCGTCGGTTTCGAAAGCGGCTGCAATATAGCCGTCTATAGCGTCCATGCTGATGGGGCTTTCCTCATCCATCCTATATGCCTTTCCGTATAAGCCAGTCGCGGATGAGAGCGGGCTCGCTTGCATGCAAGCCATGTCCCGTGGGCAGCACATAGGCGCTGACATCTGCGTGGCAGTTCTCAAATTGATTTTTGACGAGCACGGCGTCAGCGGCTTCCCGGCGCTGATCGTGTTCGCCTGCAATGATTAGGACCGGCAGGCCAGTCATTGGCGGAAAAGCCGCCTCTGGTGCCGGAGAAAGTGGGCGCAGCAAGATGGCTCCAGAGGCCAAGCTCGGTTGAGAGCGTAGAATCGACGTGGCCATGATCGCCCCATTGGAAAAACCAAGGAGGATCGGCGCTTGCTTCAGCATGAGCCCGGCGATGAACCGACAGAGCAACTCCGTCTGCAAGCCGAGATCGTCATAGTCGAGACTACGATCAGGATTGCGGCGAAAGAAGGCAAAACCGCCTTCCCATTCCACGGCGCCACGCAAGGACATATAGGGTCGCTGCGGCGCCATCTCATCGGCAAGAGGAATGAGGTCAGCCTCACTTCCGCTGCTGCCATGCAGCAGAAGAAGCGGCGGAAAGGAAGAACCTTCCCGTCCGGCAATGAGATGAAATTCTGGCAGTTCCGGCATGATATCCGACTTCCAGCGCCGTCTTTCGTCGCGCTAAAGCTCGTCGCGATCTTTCAGATTCGCTCCCGCGCTTTAGCTCCTTGTTTGTGCAGGTCGTTTTCGCAAAACCGCCGCACACTTTTGCGCGACATGCATTGTCAAAAACGCCGCGCGTCCGATCGGACACGCGGCGCTGTCATAGTGATTTTTCGCGATAGATTTATGTCGGCCATGAGCGAAGCGGCTGAGCCGCTTCGCTTTTTTGGAAACATTTACTCCGCGGCTTCAGCGTAGGCCTCTACTGGCGGGCAGGTGCAGATGAGGTTTCGATCGCCGTAGACATTATCGACACGATTGACGGGCGACCAGTATTTGTCGACCCGGAAGGCACCCGGCGGGAAGCAGGCCTGTTCGCGGGAATAGGGCCGGTTCCATTCGCCGACGAGGTCCTCGACCGTGTGCGGCGCGTTTTTCAGCGGGTTGTCGGTCTTATCCATCCGGCCTTCTTCGATGGCGCGGGCTTCCTCGCGGATCGCCAGCATCGCCTCGCAGAACCGGTCAAGCTCGGCCTTGGTCTCTGATTCGGTCGGCTCGATCATCAGCGTGCCGGCAACAGGCCAGCTCATGGTCGGGGCGTGGAAGCCGCAATCGATCAGGCGCTTGGCAACATCGTCGACCGTGACGCCGGCGCTGTCGACCAGCGGACGCGTGTCGATGATGCATTCATGCGCCACACGGCCAGTCTTCGACTTATAGAGCACGTCGTAAGCGCCATTCAGCCGCGCCGCGATGTAGTTGGCGTTGAGGATCGCAACCTTCGTCGCCTGTGTCAGCCCTTCGCCGCCCATCATCAGGCAATAGCTCCAGGAGATCGGCAGGATTGAAGCCGATCCGAAAGCCGCCGCAGACACCGCGCCACTGCGACCGTCCGTCTCCGGATGCCCGGGCAGGTGTGCCGCCAGATGCGCCTTGACGCCGATGGGACCCATGCCGGGACCGCCGCCGCCATGCGGAATGCAGAAGGTCTTGTGCAGGTTCAGGTGGCTGACATCGGAACCGATGTCGCCGGGACGGGAGAGGCCGACCATGGCGTTCATATTGGCGCCATCGAGGTAGACCTGACCGCCGTGCATATGCACAAGATCGCAAATCTCCTTCACCGTCTCTTCGAAGACGCCGTGCGTCGACGGATAGGTGATCATGCAGCAGGAGAGATTATCAGCGTATTGCTCAGCCTTGGCACGGAAATCCGCCATGTCGATATCGCCGTCATCGCTGACTTTGACGACGACCACCTTCATGCCGGCCATCTGTGCGGATGCCGGATTGGTGCCGTGCGCCGAGGTCGGGATCAGGCAGATGTCGCGGTGGCCCTGGCCATTGGCGATGTGGTAGTTGCGAATGGTGAGCAGGCCGGCATATTCGCCCTGCGCGCCGGAATTCGGCTGCATGGAGAAGGCGTCATAGCCCGTCACCGCGCAGAGCTTTTCCGTCAGGTCATCGATCATCTCGCGATAACCGAGCGCCTGGTCGGCCGGGACGAAAGGATGAATATCCGAGAATTCCGGCCAACTTATTGGCAACATCTCAGCCGTTGCATTAAGCTTCATCGTACAGGAGCCGAGCGGAATCATGGAGCGGTCGAGCGCCAGATCGCGGTCGGAGAGCCGGCGGATATAGCGGGTCATCTCGCTTTCGGCACGGTTCATGTGGAAGATCGGATGCGTCAGATATTCGCTGGCGCGCAGCATATTCTTTGGAAGACGATAGCCGGATTCGAAGTCGGCGAGACGGAAGTTGCCGCCGAACGCACGCCAGACCGCTTCGAGCGTTGCCGGACGCGAGCGCTCGTCGAGGCTCATGCCGATCTTAGTTTCGCCTACCTTGCGCAGATTGACGCCTTCGGCGACAGCCGCGCGCAGGATCAGGCCTTGCATGTGACCGACCTCGACGGTGATCGTGTCGAAGAAGGTCTCCGGTTCGATCTTGTAGCCGAGCTTTTCCAGCCCCTTTGCCATCAATACGGCCTTCTGATGCACCTGCTGGGCAATAGCCTTGATGCCCTGGGGACCGTGGAAGACGGCATACATGGACGCCATGACGGCGAGCAGCACCTGTGCGGTGCAGATGTTCGACGTCGCCTTTTCGCGGCGGATATGCTGTTCGCGCGTCTGCAGCGACAAGCGATAGGCACGGTTGCCGCGGGCATCGACGGAAACGCCGACCAGGCGGCCGGGCATGGAGCGCTTATAGGCGTCCTTGACGGCCATGTAAGCGGCATGCGGACCGCCATAGCCGACCGGCACGCCGAAGCGCTGCGATGAGCCAATGGCGATATCCGCACCCATTTCGCCGGGCGATTTCAGCAGCGTCAGCGCCAGCGGATCGGCGGCAACGACGGCGATGGCGCCGGTCTGATGCAGCCTTGAGATCAGGCCGGTGAAGTCATTGATGTGACCATGTGTACCCGGATATTGGAAAATGGCACCGAAGACATCGACGGGATCGAGATCGGTGAAGGGATTGCCGACGACGACGGTCCAGCCGAGCGGCTCGGCGCGGGTCTTGATCAATGCGATGGTCTGCGGATGGCAATCCGCGTCGACGAAGAAGGCCCTGGCTTTGGATTTCGCCACGCGCTCTGCCATCGCCATGCCTTCGGCGGCAGCGGTCGCTTCATCAAGCAGCGAGGCATTGGCAACATCAAGGCCTGTCAGATCGCAGATCATCGTCTGGTAATTCAGCAGTGCCTCGAGGCGGCCCTGGCTGATTTCCGGCTGGTAGGGCGTATAGGCCGTGTACCAGGCCGGATTTTCCAGAATGTTGCGCTGGATGACGGGTGGCGTGATCGTGCCGTAATAGCCCTGACCAATCAGCGAGACGAGCACCTTGTTCTTGTTGGCGGTCTCGCGCAGCTTGTCGAGCGCCTCGCGTTCGGTCATCGGCGCCTCCCAGGTGAGCGGCGCCTTCTGACGGATGGAGGGCGGCAGCGTCGCATCGATCAACCCGTCGAGGCTGCCATAGCCGATTACCTTCAGCATGTCGGCCATTTCGGATGGAGACGGGCCGATATGGCGGCGATTGGCGAAATCGTAGGGCTGGTAATCCGTGAATGTGAATTCCGTAGGCGTATTCATTACGCGATGAGCTCCTTGTAGCCGGATTCATCCAGTAAACCATCAACATCAGCGATATTCCTAAGCTTTAGCTTGAAGAACCAGCCGGCACCCATCGGGTCGGAATTGACGAGCGCCGGATCGGCGGTGATGGCTTCGTTGATCTCGGTGATCTCGCCGTCGAGCGGACAATAGACCTCGGAGGCCGCCTTGACGGATTCGACGGTCGCGGCATCGTCTCCCTTGGAGAAGCTGGCGCCGACCTCGGGCAATTCCACGAAAACGAGGTCGCCGAGCTGTTCGGCGGCATGCGCCGTAATCCCGACGGTCGCGACATCGCCTTCAATGTTGAGCCACTCATGTTCTTCGGTGAATTTCAGCATGGAGGATCCTCTCTGGAATATGACGTTTTCAGCGTTTGTAGGTGGGGGTGACGAAGGGCAGGGTAGAGACGGTGACCGGCAGGTATTTGCCGCGAACCTCGGCATAGATCTGCGTCCCCGGCGCGGCGAAACCGACGGGCACATAGCCCATGGCCACAGGTCCTTCGACGCTCGGACCGAAGCCGCCGGAGGTGACTTCGCCGATCTCGGTTTTGCCCTCGGCGTCGGCATAAAGCTTGGCGTGGCCGCGTACCGGCGCCTTGCCCTCCGGCTTCAGACCGACGCGGCGGCGCGATGCGCCGCTGTCAAGCTCTGCAAGGATGCGGCTGGCGCCGGGAAAACCGCCGGCGCGGGCACCGCCGGTTTTGCGGGTCTTCTGGACTGCCCATTCGAGCGCGGCTTCCACCGGCGTCGTCGTCTGGTCGATATCGTTACCATAAAGGCAGAGCCCGGCTTCGAGACGCAGGGAGTCACGGGCGCCGAGGCCGATCGGCTGGACATCGGGATGCTCCAGCAGCCGCTTGGCAATATCCTCGGCCTTGTCGACCGGTACGGAAATCTCAAAGCCGTCTTCGCCGCTATAGCCGGAACGGGAGACGAGACAGGAAACGTCATGCAGGCGGCAATGGCGGACATCCATGAACTTCATATGGGCGAGATCGGCCCAGAGTTCGGCGAGAACCGAAACGGCACGCGGTCCCTGCAGTGCGAGCAGCGCGCGATCAAGTAAAGTGATTTCGCAGCTATCGCCGATATGATCTTGAAGATGCTTGAGATCTTCATCCTTACAGGCGGCGTTGACGACCACGAAAAGATAGTCGTCCATGTGGGTGATCATCAGATCGTCAAGAATGCCACCGTTATCATCGGTGAAGAAACCGTAGCGTTGACGACCTTCGGGAAGCCCGAGAATATCGACCGGCACAAGGCTTTCCAGCGCCAGTGCGGCATCCTCATACTTGCCGGAACGGGCACGGATCGTAACTTGCCCCATATGAGAGACGTCGAACACGCCGGCCGATGAGCGCGTCCAGAGATGCTCTTTGAGCACGCCCGCAGGATATTGAACCGGCATGTCATAGCCGGCGAACGGCACCATACGAGCACCGAACGACAGATGCAGGGCGTGAAGGGGTGTTTTCTTGAGGGCAGCGGTCTCGTCCAAATGACGCCTCCGGGGTTTGCGCTTAGCGCAGAGCTCAAAATTTCGGCGCGGCTGCGCCTTACGATGAGCCCCCTCTGTCTGTTTGCCTGAGATTGTTATCCCTTCGGCGAGCGCTTGCGCGCTTCTCTCCAGAGTTCCGTCTGCCCCTTGTTGGTCCTTTGGCCTGAGAGTTTCCGGGGCGGTTGCTCCTTCGGCACCGGCTTGCACCGGATTCTCCCAACAGGGTTGAGTGCCATTATCTGGTAGACGCTAAAGATGGCAAGGGGCAAATGTCGCCCTGAAACAAATTTTTGTCGTGTCCTTTGTTTGAGCAAATGCAGATGTGCGCGACCGATCGATGCAGGGGACTTTGCAATCCCGCTTCGAGAGGCTATCCCATGAGTTGAATAGAGGAGCCGGGCAGGAGACAATGATGAACCGTAAAATCGCCGCCGCATTGCTGATTTCGGCGACCGCACTTTCCTTCTCCGCTGCGACCGCCATGGCCCAGCAGAGCAATGACATGAGCAAAATGCCCGGGATGCACATGGATGCGGGCAAGGCGCCGGCGGGTTCGGCGGCAGCCAAGCTCGGCGACCTCGACATCAGCGGCGGTTATGTTCGCGCCATGCTGCCCGGCCAGCCTGTCGGTGGCGGCTACATCACCATCCACAATGGCGGCAGCAGCGACGACAAATTGACGTCCGTGACCTCTTCTGCCGCCGGGAAGGTGGAACTGCACGAGATGAAGATGCAAGGCGAGGTGATGAAGATGCGGGAAATCAAGGAAGGCATCGCCATTCCCGCCGGCGCCACCGTGACGCTTTCGCCAAATAGCATGCACATGATGTTCAAGCAGGTGAAGACGCCATTCAAGCAGGGCGGCACGGTGCCGGTGATGCTGATGTTCGATAAGGCGGGTATGGTCGATATCGACCTGCCGGTGGTTGCGCCGAACGCAAAATGAGGTTTGCGGGGCGCCGGGATGCATCGCTGACACAAAATTCCCGCCCGTAGATAATTCCGGTTTCCACTTTTCGTCGAAATGCTCTAAAGCCACCTCAAAAGGCCGGGATGACCCGGCCCCTTGGGGCAAGGCTGCCCCAGTCCTTTGATTTGGCATGATCTTGTCCGAAACCGTTTCGCGCTTTGGAATCATGTCGCGGTTCTTGAAAGAAGACGAATGGCCGGGATTGAGCATATAAAGGTCGAGCCCGACGAGGCTGGCATGCGCCTCGACCGCTGGTTCAAGGTACATTTTCCAGGGCTCGGCTTTGGCCAGTTGCAGAAGCTGATGCGCTCCGGCCAGGTACGCGTCGACGGCGGCCGCGTGAAGACGGACGCGCGTGTGCAGCCGGGACAGATGGTGCGTGTGCCGCCGCTCGACGTCGATGCCAAGGCGTCGAAGAGCGGCCCCATTGCCGGCAAGGAGCTGAAGCATTCCGGCGATGCCGAGCTTTTGGCGCGTATGCTGCTGCATGAGGACGACAAGGTCTATGTGCTGAACAAGCCGGCCGGCCTTGCCGTGCAGGGCGGCTCAGGCGTCAGCCGCCATATCGACAAGATGCTGGAAGCCTGGACGAGCCAGAAGGGCGAGAAGCCGCGTCTGGTGCATCGCCTCGACCGCGACACCTCAGGCGTCCTCGTGGTCGCCCGCACCCGTGGTGCCGCGCAGAAGCTGACGGCCGCCTTCCGCGAGCGCGACACCAAGAAGACCTATTGGTCGCTGGTGAAGGGCGTGCCGCGCAAGCACGAGGACAAGATCTCGACCTGGCTGGTGAAGGAAGCCACCGCCGATGGCGACCGGATGCGCATCGCCAAGCATGGTGAGGAGGGCGCCGATCACGCGGTCTCCTTTTACCGTGTCGTCGAAACCGCCGCCCAGCGTCTCGCCTGGCTGGAAATGGAGCCCTATACCGGCCGCACGCACCAGCTCCGCGTCCATGCGCTGCATATCGGCCATCCGATCATCGGCGATCCCAAATATTTCGAGGACGATCCGAATTGGGATTTTCCAGGCGGCGTTCAGAAGCGGTTGCATCTGCATGCTCGTCATATCGATATCCCGCATCCGAATGGCGGGCGCCTGCGCGTCACCGCGCCGCTGCCGCCGCATATGGTACAGACCTGGAACCTCCTCGGCTTTGACGAGGCATCGGCAGGGGAGCCGGACGACGAATGAGGCTGGTGCTTTTCGATTGCGACGGGACGCTGGTCGACAGCGCCCGGCTGATCCACGAAGTCATGGCGCGCACTTTCGTCGATTTCGGCTACAAGCGTCCCGATGTCGCCTCCACCAAGTCGGTCATCGGCCTGACGTTGGATATCGCCATTGCACGCATGCAGGGCAAGCCGCATGTCGATGACGAGGCGATCGCGATGACGGCGCATTACAAGTCGATCTTTACCGGCGTGCGCGACGAAGGGGATATGCAGACCCCGCTTTTCGACGGCATCAGACCGCTGATCGAAACACTGGCCGCCCACGATGAATTGCTGATCGGTGCCGTGACCGGCAAGTCCCGCCGCGGCTTGACGCATATTCTTGAAGTGAATGGCTTTACGCCCTATTTCGTGGTCTCGCGCACCGCCGATGATTGCCCCTCGAAGCCACATCCCGCGATGGTCACGGAATGCTGCAGCGAGACGGGCATGGACCCGCATGATACGATCGTGATCGGCGATGCGGTCTACGATATGCAGATGGCGAAAGCGGCGGGTGCGACTGCTATCGGTGTGGCCTGGGGTTATGCGTCAGTGGAAGAACTGCTGGCGGCAGGCGCCGACACGATCGCCCATCACCCGAACGACCTGTTGAGCCATATTCTGTGAGGTGACGCCATGCGCGACCTGTTGAACGACCTTTCCGAAGACCTGAGCCATCCCGACCCCATCCGCCGGGCACAGATCCAGATGAAGAAGCCGCTGCCGAAGCGTTTCTACAAGGATGTGAGTATCCGCGAGAGCGAAGACGGCCATGTGATCGAGCTGGACGGCAAGGTGGTCAAGACGCCCGCCCGCCGATCACTCGCCGTGCCGACCGAGGCGCTGGCAAAGCTGGTCGCAGCCGAGTGGGCGCGGCAGGTCGAGGTCATCGATCCGGCCATCATGCCGGTGACGCGCTTGGTCAACACGGCGCTCGATGGTGTGGCAACCGATAGCCAGGCGGTATTCGAGGACATCCTGCGCTTTTCCTCCAGCGACATGCTTTGCTATCGTGCCGATGGGCCGGAGCGCTTGGTAGAGCGGCAATCGGAGCAGTGGAACCCGCTGATCGATTGGGCCGCGCACGAACTCGGTGCCCGTTTCATCCTGGCCGAAGGCGTCATGCATCAGGAGCAGCCCCGCGAAGCGATTGCCGCGTTTGCCGTGACGCTGCGCAAATATGACACGCCGCTAGAACTCGCCAGCCTGCACACGATCACGACGCTGACGGGCTCGGCGATCCTGGCACTCGCTTTCGCCGAAGGCCGGCTGCCGCTCGACGAGGTGTGGTCGCTCGCCCATCTCGACGAGGATTGGACGATCGAACATTGGGGCCGCGACGACGAGGCAGAGCAGCGCCGCGCCCAGCGCTTCGAAGAGTTTCAGGCGGCCACGGATGTTTTTTCCGCGCTTCGTAGTTGAATATTGTTGATTTCCAGTCCGTTATATCGAACTCTGCATCTCACGGGTTGGGAATTTCGGGACGCGAATCATGGTATCGTTGAGGTCGGGTGCGGTATCGGCGCTCGCAGGATGTTTGGCGCTGGCGGCATGCTCGAGCTGGTCGCTCACGCCGAAGCCGTCAATCCCGGCCTATGACGTACGCAGTGCCACCGTCGTTGCCGATCAGGCTGTGCCGCCTGTTTCTCCTGCGCTGATTTCGGGCCTCAACGAACGCGTCAATGCCGCCATCGCCGTGACGACCCGCGATACACCCTTGCCGAAGGTGGCGCTCACCATCCGCCTGACGGACGTTCGCAAGGCAGGGAGCTTCAACCACGACCGCAACACGGCCAAGGTCAATATCGACGCCGCTTCGGTCGATACCGGCGCCGTGCTTGCCATTGCTTCCTTCGATACGTCGAATTTCACTCCGGACCCGATTGCGGCCGACAATCTGATGGCCGAGGACATCGCTGCCCGCATCCGCTCCATCTTCGTGCTGAAGACGCCATCGTTGGTGAACTGAGCCGACGGCTTCAAACGGCGGCTAGGCCATGCTAAGCCGGATAAGCGGAGAAGAGGGCCATCATGAAAGAGATCCTGCAGGAATTGGAACGTCGCCGTGAGATCGCAAGGCTCGGAGGCGGGCGGGCGCGTATCGATGCGCAGCATGCACGCGGCAAGCTGACGGCGCGCGAACGTATCGAAATCTTCCTCGATGAAGGCTCCTTCGAAGAGTTTGACATGTTCGTGGAACATCGCTCGATCGATTTCGGCATGGACAAGACCAAGATCGCCGGCGACGGCGTCGTCACCGGCTGGGGCACCGTCAATGGCCGCACCGTTTTCCTCTTCGCCAAGGATTTCACGGTTTTCGGCGGCTCGCTTTCGGAAGCGCATGCCGAGAAGATCATGAAGGTCCAGGACATGGCGCTGAAAAACCGCGCGCCGATTATCGGTATCTATGATGCCGGCGGCGCGCGAATTCAGGAAGGCGTGGCCGCGCTCGGCGGCTATGCCGAGGTATTCCAGCGCAACGTGCTCTCCTCCGGCGTCATTCCGCAGATCTCGATCATCATGGGCCCCTGTGCCGGCGGTGATGTCTATTCGCCGGCTATGACCGACTTCATCTTCATGGTGCGCGATACGTCCTACATGTTCGTCACCGGCCCGGACGTGGTGAAGACCGTCACCAACGAAACTGTGACGTCTGAGCAGCTCGGCGGCGCCTCGGTGCATACGACGAAATCCTCGATCGCCGACGCTGCCTATGACAACGATATCGACACGCTGCTGCAGGTGCGCCGGCTCATCGATTTCCTGCCTCAGTCGAATACCGCTGATCTCCCGGAGATCGAGTGCTATCAATCGGTCACAGATCCCGACGCCTCGCTCGACACGCTGATCCCGGCCAATGCCAACAAGCCCTACGACATCAAGGAGTTGATCCTGAAGGTGGCGGATGAGGGCGATTTCTTCGAGATCCAGGCCAGCTTCGCCAAGAATATCGTCTGTGGCTTCGGTCGCATCGAGGGAGCGACGGTCGGCTTCGTCGCCAATCAGCCGATGGTGCTGGCGGGCGTGCTCGACAGCGACGCGTCGCGCAAGGCGGCACGTTTCGTGCGCTTCTGCGATTGCTTCAATATCCCGATCGTCACCTTTGTCGACGTGCCCGGCTTTCTGCCGGGAACCGCGCAGGAATATGGCGGGTTGATCAAGCATGGCGCCAAGTTGCTCTTTGCCTATGCCGAAGCCACCGTGCCGAAACTCACCGTCATCACTCGCAAGGCTTTCGGCGGCGCCTACGACGTCATGGCGTCGAAACATCTTCGCGGTGACCTGAACTATGCCTGGCCGACGGCACAGATCGCCGTCATGGGTGCCAAGGGCGCGGTCGAGATCATCTTCCGCAAGGATATCGCCGATCCCGATAAGATTGCGGCGCATACGAAGATGTATGAGGACCGTTTCCTGTCACCTTTCGTCGCCGCCGAGCGCGGGTATATCGACGAAGTGATCATGCCGCACTCGACGCGGCGGCGGCTGGCACAGGGGCTCAGAATGCTGCGCAACAAGGATCTGACCAATCCCTGGAAGAAGCACGATAATATTCCCCTTTAAATATGTGACAACAAGTCACGGATTCTACACGGAAAATTGATTGGGTGTCAGAAGCCGTGTCTTCACCTTCGCCTACATACAAACTAATGGTGACTCTAGAAAGCTAAACTGGAGT
>NZ_PYJN01000015.1 GCF_003025035.1 Rhizobium sp. SEMIA4064 | reverse complement strand
GTATAGATGATCGGGCGCTTGCCGTAATAGGCCTGCAGGCGATCCATAAAGCGCTTGATCTCGCTGCGCACCGTTTCGGGAGCCGGTCTGGTCTTGCAGGTCGGGGAGCCCGGGTTCCATTCCACGTCGACGACGGGCGGAAGCGCCATGGCATCCTTCGGCACGTTGCGGATGAACCAATCGGCCTGCTCGTCGGCCGTGGAGCAGAAATAGAAGAAATGATAGGGTG
>NZ_PYJN01000014.1 GCF_003025035.1 Rhizobium sp. SEMIA4064 | reverse complement strand
CATGAGCGCGACATAAGAAGGGGAGACATCGAGGTCAGATGCCATGTCGGCTTGAGTGAGGCCAAGATTTTTCCGCAAGCGTCGAAGTCGCGGACCGAGATAAACGCAGAGTTTTTCCATACACCGATTACAGCATTACAAAATATCCTTGTAAAGTTTGACAACATCACAAAGGCACCGGCTGAAAAGAAAACGGCGACCCGCTATTGCAGTGCACACAACTGGCCGACCCTTGGAGGAGTAAATGTCGTATTCAGATAGTGTTGAAGGAGCCAAAACCTTGATTGTCGAAAACCACGCATGGTCCGGCCTCACTGCCGAAGCTGTCGCTCGCATGCGCCTTCAGAACAGATTCAGAACCGGTCTAGACATTGCGCGCTATACCGCTGCGATCATGCGTCGGGACATGGGCGCCTATGATCAAGACCCGAGCAAATATACGCAGTCGCTCGGATGCTGGCATGGGTTTATTGCCCAACAGAAAGTCATCTCGCTGAAAAAGCACTTCGGCACGACGGAACGCCGTTACATCTATCTCTCAGGTTGGATGGTTACGGCACTGCGGTCGCAGTTCGGTCCGCTCCCCGACCAGTCCATGCATGAAAAAACGAGCGTGCCGGCCCTTGTCGAGGAGATCTACACCTTCTTGCGCCAGGCAGATTCACGCGAACTCGGCATGTTGTTCAGGGAAATCGACAAAGCCCGGGTGGAGGGTGACCGAGCGCGGGAACAGCAGCTGGTTCAGGCGGTCGACAATCATCAGACCCACGTCATTCCCATCATTGCTGATATTGATGCAGGTTTCGGAAATGCCGAAGCAACCTACCTGCTGGCGAAAAAGTTGATTGAAGCCGGCGCCTGCGCGCTGCAGATCGAGAACCAGGTCTCCGATGAAAAGCAGTGCGGCCATCAGGACGGAAAGGTGACCATTCCGCACGAGGAATTCGTCGCCAAGATCCGCGCATGCCGCTACGCGTTTCTCGAGCTCGGCATCGACGACGGCATCATCGTGGCTCGCACCGATTCACTCGGCGCAGGCCTTACCAAGCAGATCGCCTTCAGCGTCAGCGAAGGCGACATCGCCGACCTGTACAACGGCTTCCTGGATTGCGACGATGTCACCGGCCAGCCACCCTCCAACGGCGACGTGTTGATCACGCGCGGCTCGAAGCTCTTGCGGCCGAAGCGGCTGCGTTCCAACCTTTATCAGTTTCGTGAAGGCACAGGCGCCGACCGCTGCGTGATTGACTGCATCAATGCGCTTAACAATGGCGCCGACTTGCTGTGGATCGAGACCGAAAAGCCTCATGTCGAACAGATCGCGAGCATGATGGACCGCATCCGGCAGGTGATCCCCAATGCCAAGCTGGTCTATAACAACTCGCCCTCTTTTAACTGGACGCTGAATTTCCGGCAGCAGGTTTTTGATGGTTGGCAGAGCGAAGGAAGGGACGTCTCTGGGTTCGACAGGGCCAAGCTGATGAGCGAACAATATGACGACAGCGATTTGGCGCGGGAAGCCGACGAAAAAATCAGGACCTTCCAGCATGACGCCTCCAAACGCGCCGGCATTTTCCATCACCTGATTACGCTGCCGACCTATCACACCACGGCGCTCTCGACGGACAATCTCGCCAAAGAATATTTCGGCGCGCAGGGCATGCTCGGTTACGTCGCCAACGTCCAGCGAAGGGAAATCCGCCAGGGCATTGCCTGCGCGAAGCACCAGAACATGGCTGGTTCTGACATTGGCGACGATCACAAAGAGTATTTTGCCGGCGAGGCGGCGCTTAAGGCCGGCGGAGCCAATAACACGATGAACCAGTTTGCGGCCTGATGCAGACCTACCTTGCAAGGGACCTGCAGCAGGCCTGCGTCCTTTACCTTACCGGAGGAAGTAATGTCGAACGACGAAGAGAAAAAGAAACCGATCTTGCTGGAGCGACCGCGGGCTGTCTTTTCGCAAGAGGACTTTGAGCTCATCCGGGTAGCTGTCGCCCACTATCTGCACGTGGTGAAAAACGAGCCAGTGGCAGTAAAATACTCAAACCTGCATCACCGGCTCGGCCGGATATCTTAAGATCGCAGCTCTTGTAATCGCGCGTCGCAATTGCGCTCGAAGAGTTTCGTTCCGAACCCTGAACCGCGCCGGGTTTGCCGGAGGCCGTTTGGTTTAAGTTATGCGGCCATGGCTGGCTCGTCCAGCATGGCATAGTAACGTTCTTCGGCTTCGGCAGGCGGAATGTTTCCTATGGGCTCCAGAAGACGCCGGTTGTTGAACCAATCCACCCATTCGAGTGTGGCGAACTCCACGGCTTCGAAATTGCGCCATGGTCCCCGCCGATGGATGACCTCGGCCTTGTAGAGGCCGTTGATCGTTTCGGCGAGAGCGTTGTCGTAACTGTCGCCGACGCTTCCAACGGAAGGCTCGATGCCTGCCTCCGCCAGCCGTTCGGAATACTTAATCGATACGTATTGAACACCCCTGTCGGAGTGGTGGATGAGCCCACCGCGATGGACTGGCCGCCGGTCATGGAGTGCCTGGTCCAGGGCATCGAGGACGAAACCCGCATGAGCGGTTCGGCTCGCCCGCCAGCCGACGATGCGGCGGGCGAACGCGTCGATCACGAAAGCGACGTAAACGAAGCCTTGCCAAGTGGCTACATACGTGAAATCGGAAAGCCACAACATGTTCGGCGCGGGAGCGCAGAACTGGCGGTTCACGCGGTCGAGCGGACATAGAGCGGCCTTGTCAGACACGGTCGTTTTGACGGGCTTTCCACGGATAATGCCCTGAAGACCCATCATTCTCATAAGCCGAGAAACAGTGCATCGAGCTATGTCGAAGCCTTCCCGCTGCAACTGCCGCCATACTTTCCGCACGCCGTAGACTTGGAAATTCTCATTGAACACTCGGCGTATCTCGACCTTCATGGCCGCGTCGCGACGAGCGCGGGCCGACAGGCGGTCCACGTCCGTGCGCTTGGCGATGGCGTCATAGTAAGTGGACGGGGCAATCGGCAGCAGCCTGCAGATCGGCTCGACCCCGAACTTTGAGCGGTGTTCGTCGATGAAGGAAATCATCGCTTCAGTGGGCGGTCGAGCTCCGCCTGGGCAAAATAAGCCGACGCCTTACGCAAAATCTCATTGGCCTGTCGAAGCTCGCGGTTCTCCCGCTCAAGGGCCTTCATCTTCTCGGCGACATCGCTTGGAAGGCCTGCTCGTTTGCCGCTGTCAACATCGGCTTTCTTCACCCACTCATGCAGCGTATGTGCCGAGCAGCCAATCTTGGCGGCTATGGATGAAACTGCCGCCCACCGGGATGGATGCTCGGCCTCATGGTCCAAAACCATGCGGATGGCTCGGTCACGAACTTCAGGTGAAAATTTGTTGGTCGTCTTGCTCATATCGGCTCCACTTTCTCACGAGTTGGAGCCTCCGGCAAACCCGGCGCGGTTCACCCCCTCTGCGGGAAGACAATTAGAACACAGATCAGTTCATTCGGCAGCTGTTAGTTCCCAGCTAGCGAGCCCTGAGGAAAAATATCATGGATAACAACAATGCTTGTGTCTTAGTCGACGGCCATAGTGCCGAATTGAAACTTCGATCAAGCACGATCGGTCCGAACGTCCTCGGCATTGGATCCCTCTACGAGCAGACGAAGATGTTCACCTATGATCCTGGCTTCACTTCGACTGCGTCGTGCGAGTCCAGCATCACCTTTATTGATGGCGACGAAGGCGTTCTGCTGCATCGCGGTTATCCGATCGAACAGCTTGCCGAGCACGGCGACTTCCTCGAAGTCTGTTACCTGCTGCTCTACGGCGAATTGCCGACCGCAGCCCAGAAGAAGGACTTCGACTATCGGGTCGTGCACCACACCATGGTGCATGAACAAATGTCCCGCTTCTTCACCGGTTTCCGCCGCGATGCGCATCCGATGGCCGTCATGTGCGGCTGCGTCGGCGCTCTGTCGGCCTTCTATCACGACTCCACCGACATCACCGATCCGCACCAGCGCATGGTCGCAAGCCTTCGTATGATCGCCAAGATGCCGACGCTTGCCGCCATGGCCTACAAGTACCATATCGGCCAGCCCTTCGTTTACCCGAAGAACGATCTCGACTATGCGTCGAATTTCCTGCGCATGTGCTTTGCCGTGCCCTGCGAGGAATATGTGGTCAATCCGGTGCTTGCCCGCGCCATGGACCGCATCTTCATCCTGCACGCGGATCATGAACAGAACGCATCGACCTCGACGGTTCGCCTCGCCGGCTCTTCCGGCGCCAATCCCTTTGCTTGCATCGCCGCCGGCATCGCATGCCTCTGGGGCCCGGCCCATGGCGGCGCCAACGAAGCTGCGCTCAACATGCTGACGGAAATCGGCACGGTCGACCGCATTCCGGAATATATCGCCCGCGCCAAGGACAAGAACGATCCGTTCCGATTGATGGGCTTCGGTCATCGCGTTTACAAGAACTACGATCCGCGCGCCAAGATCATGCAGAAGACGGCGCACGAGGTCCTCGGCGAACTCGGCATCAAGGACGATCCGCTGCTCGACATCGCGATCGAACTGGAGCGTATCGCGCTGACCGATGACTATTTCATCGAGAAGAAGCTTTACCCGAATGTCGACTTCTATTCCGGCATCACGCTGAAGGCGCTCGGCTTCCCCACGACCATGTTCACGGTACTATTTGCGCTCGCCCGCACCGTCGGCTGGATTGCCCAGTGGAACGAGATGATCGAAGATCCGGATCAGCGTATCGGCCGCCCGCGCCAGCTCTATACCGGCGCACCGCTGCGCGAATACGTTCCGCTTTCAAAGCGCTGAGCGACATCCGTGATGAAACGAATACCCGGCTGCTCAGCTGCGATCTCGCAGGGTTGAATGCAATGGCGACCGAACAGTGGTGCTTGACGAATCTTGCTTCCCTTGCGAAGGCCTAGCGCGAGCATGCGAAGACGTTGAAAGCGACCGTTCTGCTCGTTGAACTCAGCGACTTCGCGGACGTCAAACGTATCTATGCCGCCCCCCTCTAGACCCCCTACCCCTGCTGGCGGTGGAAGGCGTTGGCGAAAGGTGCAAAAGTGAAATCGAGACCTTGATCGCTCTCAGTCAAGCTGCGCGCCGCCTTCACCGCAACGATCAGGAACAACATTGCTCCGGCGTCCCCGTTCAGCATAAACGTTCAGATGAACAAAGCTGTAGACGTTGACGATCGGAACAGGAAGAACGGGAATGACGCTCACTGCTGCGCTAACGAGGCATCTAAAAAATCCGGAGCAATTCCTCGACCTATCCGAGCCTAGCACGCACACGGCTACATCTATGAAGCGCTTTGCGGTCTTTAACCCGTCCACCGGCGATCTGCTGGCCGAGGTGCCGGACATGAGTGCCGAAGAGGTTTCCGCAGCCATTGACAAGGCGCATGCTGCCCAAGCGCCTTGGGCTGGGCTCACCGCCCGGGCGCGCTCGGACATCCTGTGGAAGTGGCACCGGCTGATCCTCGAACATAGCGACGATCTTGCCGTGATCTTGACGGCTGAGATGGGAAAGCCGCTGGGAGAGGCGAAATCGGAAGTCTTGTACGCGGCGGCATATCTCTAATGGTACGCCGAAGAGGCCAACCGCATTTACGGCGAGACCATTTCAGCGCCCTCCAATGACAGGCGTATGCTGGTGATCAAGCAACCAATCGGTGTTGTCGGGGCCATTACCCCTTGGAACTTTCCGGCCTCGATGGTAGCGCGCAAGATTTCGCCGGCGCTTGCCGCTGGCTGTACCGTTGTCTTGAAGCCCGCTGAGCAAACGCCCCTCGTTGCCGGGGCCATGTTCGCCCTCGCGCGTGCAGCTGGTTTCCCGGAGGGCGTTCTCAATTTCGTCTATGCGTCAGAGGGTGACGCTATCGGTCGTGAATTGTGTTCAAACCCAAAGGTGCGAAAGATCAGTTTCACAGGGTCGAACGAAGTCGGCCGATTACTGATGCGCTAGTGCTCCGACCAAATCAAGCGCATCAGCTTCGAACTCGGCGGGAACGCCCCTTTCATCGTCTTCGACGATGCTGATATCGACGCCGCCGTTGACGGCCCGATCCGAGCCAAGTTTCGCAATGCTGGGCAGACCTGCGTGTCCGCCAATCGGCTGTACGTCCAAAAACGCGTCTATGACGAATTTGCTGAAAAGTTCACCGCGCACGCGCGAAGACTTCGCGTTGGCGACGGCTTTGAACAGGACACCGCGATCGGGCCTCTGATCGACAATCATGCTCTGACAAAGATCGAAGCGCATGTCGATGACGCTGTCAAAAACGGGGCAATAGTGCGATGTGGTGGGCGGCGCATCGGCACGTCCGGAACATTTTTTGAGCCGACCGTGATTACAAATGTCGTCAGCTCAATGCGCATCGCCCAGGAAGAGACTTTCGGTCCTCTGGCACCAATCATCCGTTTCGACGACCCGGAGCAAGTCGTGCGATACGCTAACGATACGATCTACGGCCTCGCCGCCTATTTCTATGCTTCGAACCTCAGGCGGGTCTGGCGTGTGGCCGAGGCGCTGGAATACGGGATGGTCGGCATTAACACCGGCCGCATGTCGTCGGAGGCTGCACCCTTTGGAGGGATCAAGCAGTCAGGCATTGGACGTGAAGGCTCCCGCCACGGCCTCGAGGACTATCTTGAAATGAAGTACCTTTGCCTGGGTGGCCTCTGACGCGGATTAAGACCTCCCGCGATTTGACGCTGTTGATACCAGTCTCTCTCGCAAAAAAGAGGCTGCCGTCCTTGTTCGGCGGCAGCCAAGTCGCTTGGGAGGCGAATTCAAAGCTCAAGCGACTGATCCCCTAAACGAAGCCCTTTTCGTACGTGTCGCCGATCAGATACCTATCGCTTCATAGGCATCGGCGATCTGTCGGATTGACGCGACATAGGCGGCGGTTCGGTAGTCACCGAGTTCCGGTTGCTGCTCCATCAGGTCAGCAATGCGCCCCCAGGTGCTTCGCATCACGTCTTCCAGTCCGGAACGAACGAGATCGATTTCCGCGCCGCCTTCGAGGAACTCGTCACGGATGTCGGCAGGGAACTCCTTACCGGTCATGCATTCGAGGGCCGGTGCGATGGTCTGGTTGCGCCGCTCGCGCCGGCGGCGCTCCATCAAGCCGAAGCCGAAGGGATATGCGTGAGATTCTTCACCCATTCGAAGTAGCTGACGATCAGGCCGCTTCTTTGTTGCGAACATCCTTCCATTAACAACACGGCACAAGTCTGGCGGACCGGTAAGTAGGGGCACACTCCCAAGGACCCTACGAGCCGGAACCAATGCCTAACGCAATATGACCACTAATGCAACGAGTGTCTTAGTTTGCGATATATGGATCAGGTGTAACATCGCTTTCAAGATCATTGGGCTGCATCTGATGCGCCAGCGCACGAGCCATCCATTGGATGTCGCTCCCCAATCGAGGTTGCGACACCGCACCCTGGCAAGTTTAAATGTAAATGGCGTGGCCACTGATCAGGCCTTCCGGGCCGTCCGCTTTGACGACCGATTACACTTAGTTCCAAGAAGTGACGACACCCGCGCCCCCTTCGGTCCGGGCCAAGCGGCTACACAACACGGATACCGCAGCGTTATTAAGCCAATAACTCACGGCGATACATTCGGGTCGAACAGACATACTTAAAACAAATGTTGCATTTCGATTTACCACACGATACGCTTCGAAAACGGGGCAGCAGCCTGGGATACCGATCGGGACGCACAAGCTGAGCCGAGGTGCGCCGCGATGAGCCGCGCCGACAATCAAGAAGCACTAACAAAGGGGAATATCGGATGAACAAATTTTTAAAAATGTTGACAGCGGCGTCGTCGGTCGCGGTTGCTTCGGCAATTCCATTAGCCAAAGCAAATGCCGGTGAGGTACTTGATCGCGTACGCGCAACCAAGACGCTGACAGTTGCGGTCGGAACGGACTGGGGGCCGATGTCGCGCATGAATGACAAGCACGAACTTGATGGTGACGATGTCGATATCGCTAAGGGAGTTGCTAAGTACCTAGGGGTGGAGGTCAAGTTTGTTACGCCTGCCTGGGATCTCATCACCTCTGGCCAGTGGGAGGGTCGCTGGGATCTTTCTATGGGTCAAATGACGCCAACCAAGGAGCGTGCGGAAAAATTAAACTTCCCAGCTGTCTACGTGTGGGCGCCAGAAGTTGCCGTTGTTCACAAAGACAGCAAGGCGACGACGCTTTCGGATTTGGACGGAAAGATTGTCGGCGTCGGAGCGGGCAACGTGGCGGAATCCTACGCCAATCACAACTTCAATCCCAGTTGGATTGACGCCAAGCCGGTGCAGTACCAATTTACGCCAGGCCAAGTGAAGACGTATGGATCCAGCAACGTCGCATTCGACGACCTTCGTCTCGGCGACGGTGTTCGTTTAGATGCGGTTCTCGGTGATGATACGGTGGCCCGTGAAGCAATAAAATCAGGCTATCCGATCAAGGTGCTTGGTACCCTCTTCTACGCGCCAGGTGCAATCTCAATTTTGAAGGGCGACGACGAATTCAATGACAAGATCGCGGCCGCCGTCAAGAGTATGAAAGATGACGGTACCCTTTCCAAGATGTCGATCAAGTGGTTCGGGGTGGACTACTGCGAACAAAAATAAGACATCACGCGTTAGCGGCCCGGCTCGGCCGGGCCCATTTTCTTGAAGGGTCTATCATGCTATATCGGGATACAGTTGAATCCGAGGTGCTTGTTCATAAGCCTTGGTTCGTCGCCCTGATCTTCGTCGCAATGCTTGCATTTTTTCTTTCGTTCAACCTTGCGGGCACGACCTTCGGCGAACTTATGCGGCCGGTTATTGGCGACCCGCTACAAAGCGGAATTTACGGGCGTTTTGCGATCGCCTTCGTACTTGCGATCATATTTAGCCTCAACATCGTAGTAGTTGGATTTATTCCATTACAGGTGCAGATTGGCATCGTATGGATGGAACTATTGCTGCTGTTTCTCGCCTTTTTCAGATCATTCAATCTGAGCATGCCCTTCATATGGGAGAATTTGCCTTACCTCATCTCCCAAGGGGTGGTGACTACGATCTATGTTTCAGCGGTCTCGCTTTTCTTTGCCTCGCTAATCGCGATTGTCGCCGCGGTCGCAAAGCTTTCAAGCAATGGCTTCGCATATGCCACCGCCAGTTTTTACACCTCTTTTTTCCGGGGTCTGCCCCTTCTCATGCAGATTTAT
>NZ_PYJN01000013.1 GCF_003025035.1 Rhizobium sp. SEMIA4064 | reverse complement strand
TTGGCGATGGTGATCTGGATCGAAGGTTTTCAGCGCTTATGATTCAGGCAGGCTTTCCGGCAGAAGAAGATGCTTCAGGGAATCCTTCCTCGGCTCATCCCGCGTCTTCGTCGGCATCACGCTGACGGCGGCCTTTACGGCGGAGAAAGAGATAGGCCGATAGTTTGCCGACAGGTCGATGTCCTGACGCTGGCGAATTGTCTCATGTGTCATCGGAAACCTCAAATCATAGTGTTGTTCGAAGCCAACTCAGATGCCGAATGCCGTGCAGGCCTTGCCCATGGCGGCTCCTCAATCCTGCTGAGAGATCTAACATGATCGAGCGGCGGCATTCTCACTTGAAAATGAGGATTTTCAGGCTATATGAACTTATTATTGGCGCATGGATCTGACGATATGCCTATTGAAGCCGACGTTTTTAGTGATTTAGACCAATTCGACAGAAAGATCCTCGAAGCGCTGGCCCAGGATGGCAGGCTGTCGATCACCGAGCTGGCCGCCCGTGTCGGCCTATCCAAGACGCCGTGCCAGCTTCGCTTCAAGAGGCTCATCAACGACGGATATATCGAAGGGTTCAAGGCGGTCCTCAATCCGGCGAAGATGCAGCTCGACCACATCGCGTTCGTGGAGGTGAAGCTTTCGAATACGCGGGAGGATGCCCTGAAGAGCTTCAACGACGCCGTGAAGAAGATCAGGGAAGTCGAGGAATGCCACATGATCGCCGGCAGGTTCGATTACCTGCTCAAGATCAGGACGCGCGATATCGGACGATATCGTCGGGTCTTGGGAGAGCGGATTTCGACGCTGCCTCACGTTGCCAGCACATCCACCAATGTCGCGATGGAAACGGTCAAGGAAGGCTGGGACAAATTTGCTTCGAGCCTGACCTGACCTTCTGGTCGTGTCGACACGGCCGATCGGATACCAGGCCGGGCGGGCATTGCAGCTCTTATACCGAAGTCATCTGTGCTGCATTGAACGCCCCGCTTGTGGCGGGACGTTCAAGACAAAGTCATGTCGGAGACACAGGCTTCAGTAAAGCACCACGCTGCGAATGCTCTCGCCGGAATGCATGAGCTCGAAGCCCTTGTTGATGTCTTCGAGCGGCATGGTGTGGGTGATCATCGGATCGATCTGGATCTTGCCGTCCATGTACCAGTCGACGATCTTCGGCACATCGGTGCGGCCACGGGCGCCGCCGAAGGCCGTGCCCATCCAGCTACGGCCAGTGACGAGCTGGAACGGACGCGTCGAAATCTCCTGGCCGGCACCGGCAACGCCGATGACCACCGACTTGCCCCAGCCGCGATGGCTTGCCTCCAGCGCCTGGCGCATCACCTTGGTGTTGCCGGTGCAGTCGAAGGTGTAATCGGCGCCGCCGATCTGATCGGCGCCACGCTTCGTCATGTTGACGAGATAAGGCACGATGTCGTCGCCAACCTCCTTCGGATTGACGAAATGCGTCATGCCGAAGCGCTCGCCCCAGGCCTTCTTGTCATTGTTGAGATCGACGCCAATGATCATGTCGGCACCGGCGAGCTTCAGACCCTGGATGACGTTGAGGCCAATACCGCCGAGACCGAAGACGATGGCGGTTGCGCCGATCTCCACCTTGGCGGTGTTGATGACCGCACCGATGCCGGTCGTCACCCCGCAGCCGATGTAGCAGATCTTGTCGAAGGGGGCGTCCGGGTTGACCTTGGCAACGGCAATCTCCGGCAGCACCGTATAATTGGCGAAGGTCGAGCAGCCCATATAGTGATGGATCTTGTCCTTGCCGATCGAAAAACGCGAGGTGCCGTCCGGCATCAGCCCCTGGCCCTGGGTGGAGCGGATCGCGGTGCAGAGATTGGTCTTGCGCGACAGGCACGACGGGCATTCGCGGCATTCGGGCGTATAAAGCGGAATGACGTGATCGCCCTTCTTCACCGAGGTGACACCGGGGCCGACATCGACGACGATGCCGGCACCTTCATGGCCGAGGATCGCCGGAAACAGGCCTTCCGGATCGGCGCCTGAGAGCGTGAAATCGTCGGTATGGCAGATGCCGGTCGCCTTGACCTCGACCAGCACTTCGCCGGCCCTTGGGCCTTCGAGCTGAACGGTCATGACTTCCAGCGGTTTACCGGCGGCAACGGCTACGGCGGCGCGTACGTCCATTGTTTCCTCCCTCCTAAATTAATGATTTGATTAGCGCGACATTGGCATGGTCGCGCCGGATGGCTCAAGCGAAAAATCAGGTGTTTCGTAGCGAATACGGATTAGGCGAATTCCATGATCACGGCGTCGACCGCAAGGCTCTCGCCCGGCTTCGCATTGATCTTGCCGACGACCAAGTCGCGCTCGGCGCGCAGGACGTTCTCCATCTTCATCGCCTCGACAATCGCCAGCGTTTCGCCGGCCTTGACCTCCTGGCCTTGCGCAACGGCAATAGCGACGACGAGGCCAGGCATGGGGCAAAGCAGGAGCTTCGACGTATCCGGCGGCAGTTTGACCGGCATCAGTTTGTCGAGTTCCGCCTGGCGCGGCGTAAAGACCTTGGCGCGGATCGAAAGTCCCTGCCAGTCGATGCGCAGCCCGTTGAGGAAAGGACGGATTTGCGCCGTCACTTTCCGACCACCGACCGTTCCGGCCCAGACGGCATCGCCCGGACGCCAATCGGTCGCGACCGCCAAAGTCCCGCCGTTGATCTGCATATCCATCTCGAATGGGATGGTCACGAGCCCATCCTGCAGCGTCACCGGAACATAATCCGCGCCGAGCTTGACCACCCACTGTTCGCGCAGCGGCCCCGCCGCCGGCCGCAGCCTGTCGGCATAACGTTCGCGGCGGTTGGCATCGATAAGGCCACAAGAGAGTGCGACGGCGGCAAGTATTGCGGATTCGCTTTTCTCCGGCATCATCGGCGCGAAACCGTCCGGATATTCCTCGGCGATAAAGCCCGTGGAAAGGCGGCCCTCGCGCCAGCGCGGATGTTTCATCAGTGCAGACAGGAACGGCACGTTATGTTCGATGCCATCAACGACGAAACCGTCCAGTGCTTCGCCCATAGCCTCGACAGCTTCAAGCCGCGTCGGCGCCCAGGTGCAGAGTTTGGCGATCATCGGGTCATAATACATGGAGATTTCAGCGCCTTCGAAGACGCCGGTATCGTTGCGGATGATGGTATTGCCGCTCTTGCCCTCGCGCGGCGGACGATAGCGCGTCAGCCGGCCGATCGAGGGCAGGAAATTTCGATAGGGGTCTTCGGCATAGAGGCGGCTTTCGATCGCCCAGCCGTTCAGCTTGATATCGTCCTGGGCAAAAGGCAGTTCTTCGCAGGCGGCGACGCGGATCATCTGTTCGACAAGATCGATGCCGGTGACAAGCTCCGTAACCGGATGCTCGACCTGCAAGCGGGTATTCATCTCAAGGAAATAGAAATTGCGGTCGCGGTCGACGATGAACTCGACCGTCCCGGCGCTCTGGTAATCGACCGCCTTGGCGAGTGCGACGGACTGTTCGCCCATGGCTCTGCGTGTGGCCTCGTCGAGGAAAGGCGAGGGCGCCTCTTCGGCAACCTTCTGATTCCGGCGCTGGATCGAGCATTCACGCTCGCCGAGATAGACGACATTGCCGTGGCCATCCGCCAGCACCTGGATTTCGATGTGCCGCGGATCGACCACGAATTTCTCGATGAAGACGCGATCGTCGCCGAAGGAGCTTTTCGCCTCCGAGCGTGCGCGCGCGAAACCGTCGCGCACTTCGTCGTCACTCCAGGCGATGCGCATGCCTTTGCCGCCACCGCCGGCCGAAGCCTTGATCATCACGGGATAACCGATCTCGGCGGCGATCTTTTCGGCATGGTCGGCATCGTCGATAACGCCGAGATAGCCGGGCACGGTGGAAACCTTGGCGGCATTGGCGAATTTCTTCGATTCGATCTTATCGCCCATGGCTCTGATCGCCTTCGGCTTCGGACCGATGAAGATGATGCCCTGTTTCTCCAGCGCCTCGCAAAAGGAGGCGCGCTCGGAGAGGAACCCATAGCCTGGGTGCACAGCTTCGGCGCCGGTCTCCTCGCAGGCGGCGATGATCTTTTCGGCAACGAGATAGCTTTCGGCCGCGGGGGCGGCACCGATATGCACGGCCTCGTCGGCCATTTCGACATGCAGGGCGTCACGATCGCCGTCGGAATAGACTGCCACCGTCAGGATCCCCATCCGACGCGCCGTCTTGATGACGCGACAGGCGATCTCGCCCCGGTTGGCGATCAGGATTTTCTTGAACATGGAAACTCCGCCCAATGCATAGCCCTATCAGCGTTTTAGCCATAAATCGCGCCGGCGGTCCATGCGGAAGATGGGCGTATTCAGGCCGATTTCATCGATCGCGACTGAACACGCTCGCGCCAGATGATGAAGAGGCCCGATCCAACGATGATCAGGATGCCGATCCATTTGGAAATATTCGGAAAGTCCCCGAATAACGCATAGCCCAAAATGGTTGCCGAGATGATCTCGAAATATTGAAAGGGCGCCAGCAGCGATAGCGGTGCCAGCCGAAAGGCGCGGACGATCAGCATGTGCGCATAGCCGGAGATCGTGCCGAGAATCAGCAGCAATGCGAGGCCGAGCCAGGAAGCGGGCAGGGACGGCGTGAAATCGGCAACGCCAGCCGATGCCCCTATCCAAAGCGCGCCTGCCATGAAGATCGTGCCGCCGATTCCGGCCATCGTCTGCATGGTCAACGGCGAATCCGCCTCGCCAACGGCACGGTTCATGAAGAGATAAAGCGCGTAGAGAAAGGCGCAGGCGACCGGCAGCAGGGCCTTCCAGCCGAAAATCTCGAAGCTTGGCTGAATGACGATCATCGCACCGCCGAAGCCGACCACGATTGCCAGCCAGCGCCGCCAGCCGACCTTATCGCCAAGAAACAGTGCCGAAAGGGCTGTGAGGATGAAGGGTTCGACGAAATAGATCGCGAAGACATCGGCAAGCGGCATGTATTTCACCGCCACGAAGAACAGCAGGCTTGCCGCGCCGTGCAGCGCGCCGCGCAACAGGTTCATCCAGGGTCGCTTGGCCGAAAGCGCGGCCCATCCGAAGACGGCGAAGAGCGGCGGCAGGGTGCAGACGAGCTGGAAGAAGAAACGATAGAAGGTCACCTGTCCCGGCGACATCGCCTCGAAGGTTGCCATGTATTTGGCGATTGCGTCCATCACCGGCAGCACGATCATGGCACTGGCCATGATGGCCATACCTTGCAGCGGATTCTGTTGGGCGGGGACGGCTGATATTTGGGACATGACGGGCCATCAAACACAGGAACCTCGTCCGATCAAGATGTGGTATCAAGCTCCGTTGCCATTTCATCACACCATTGGGCGCAAAACGCCGGACTTTCCCAATTCGGCCATATCGCGGTGGCGGCATGACGCCCCTAGACCTATGTCTGGTAAGTAAATCCGCTAGAAAAAGCGGGCGCGCCGTCAAAAACTTACCGGCGTGACCAAAACAAGGATCGCACCGATGTTGAAGACGGAACAAGAGACGACCGTTTTTTCGGATGAAGGCGACGATACTCTGGGCGGGCGCCTTTCCATGGCCCGCGACGCCGCTGGCATCAGCCTCGAATCGCTGGCAAGCCAATTGGGCGTGAGGCAGGAGACGATGATCGCCTGGGAATCGGACCGCTCGGAACCGCAACCATCCGTTCTGGTCAAAATGGCCGCCATGTTCGGCGTTTCGCCGAGCTGGCTGATGACCGGAACCGGCGATGGACCGGGAGAGGATAGCGACCAACGCGCCCTGGAAGCCGTAAAAATCGAACTTTCGCGCCTGCGCTCCGCACATCAGGAAATCGGCCTGCTCATCGAGACGACGACCCGGCAGATCGAAAGGCTCGACCATCAAATCCGGCTACGCAATGTCAGCAAGGACGTCGCGCACTAAGCCTCATTAAGGCTCTCATTGGCGGTGTCGCCGAATATCTGCTCGAAAGCTTCGCGCAGGCGGATATCGACATCCGCCATCATCACCGGCAAGCCGAGGTCGACGAGGCTGGTGACCCCATAAGCAGAAATTCCGCAGGGCACGATGCCCGAGAAATGGCTGAGATCGGGATCGACGTTCAGCGATAGGCCGTGAAACGTCACCCATTTGCGTACACGGATGCCCAGGGCGGCGATCTTGTCTTCAGACATGGTGCCATCCGGCAGCAGCGGTTTCTCCGGACGGCGCACCCAGACGCCGACACGATCCTCACGCCGCTCGCCGCGGACATTCATCGAATCAAGGGTCCTGATGATGACTTCTTCCAACGCTGCGACGAAGGCGCGGATATCCTGGCGCCGGCGCTTCAGATCCAGCATGACATAGGCGACGCGCTGGCCGGGGCCGTGATAGGTATATTCGCCGCCGCGCCCGGTCGCGAAGACCGGAAAACGATCGGGCTCGATGAGATCGGCCGCATTGGCGCTGGTGCCCGCAGTATATAGAGACGGATGCTCGACCAGCCAGACAAGCTCCGGCGCCAGACCTTCGCCGATCGCTGCCACTTCCTTCTCCATGGTCGCCACCGCTTCGTCATAGGGCACGAGTCCATCGGCGATACGCCAGCGCACGGGCGGCGAGCCGGCGAGCGGAAGCATTTGGTGTTGGAGATCGGTGCGTAGCATCAGCCAGTCCTTTGCGCCTGTTCGGCAGACAGCTCTCTTGGAAATTTGGCGCGCCGATAGGTTATCCACATATGGAGCCATTTGGATAAGAATTCAAACATCTACGAGACCGATGCCGTGAATCCAAAGGCGCGCTCATGGGCGCTGTGTGGGAATGTTAAAAAATCTGACATATCGCTCTTGTGCCCCCCGAATGCTTTTGCTACATGCAGCCGCGCCGGAGCAATCCGGCCCTACCACGATGCGGTCGTGGCGGAATTGGTAGACGCGCAGCGTTGAGGTCGCTGTGGGGCAACCCGTGGAAGTTCGAGTCTTCTCGACCGCACCAAGAAAACCCGCTTCGGCGGGTTTTTTGCTTTCTGGCGTTCGGTGTCCCGCGTTAGAACAATGCTTGGGACACATTGACCCTCTCGATTGCTCCAAGTGCAAGTTTTCAGCGTTCCGGATTTGATTCGACGTGCCGAATTCGTCTTCTGCCGCTGCTTCAGTGTCCTACATTCCCTGTGGAGCACGTTCGGCTCCAGGGCGGGCCTGATTCTATCCGCACAACAAATGCGGACGAGTCACAAAAGTGCCAAGGCAACCCCTGTGCCACCTATAGCAGGCGGTGCAGCGCACGCCTTGGGAAGCGGTCCTTGGGCTTGCGCCGCGTCTAATACTGTAGCCAAGCGATTTGCCGTCAGCAAAATCAACCTTCATTTCGGCTTCGGGATACGTGCCAGTGCGTACCCACTTAACGGTCGCTTTTGCCGAGCCGATTTCATTGCCGGAGCAGAAGACGGGGAAGACCGCTTGGTCGTGCTGAAACCTTGAAGATTTCCCGGTGCACCAGACTTTGCCGGAATCGACCGCAAAAACTTGCCCCTCTCTTGTCGGTAGGGTGGCCCGGAAGCGATGCGCGGCACTCGCACGGGCAGATGAATCCTGTCTATAGGACGTGTCATCTCCCGTGGCGGCCTGGGACGTTGCGCTGAATGCCAAGAGCACCATAAAAAACAAAAGAGACAGGTTTTTTCGCACCGGTGTTACTGCCCAGACCAATTGGAACCTTTTGACAAAAACATTCTCTCGAATCCTCACAGAGTACGGACGCGATAATGGATCAGAGCATATAAGAGAGCATCTCGTAAGCGTCGTCGAGTGCAGCTTCCTGCGTTCGAAATTTTCTGCTGGGCCGGCTTCTGTCCTCGTTCAAATGAATGACATAGATCCAACGGCCAAATCGCACTTCTTTTGTTTCGATTTTGTATTCAAAAGGAATTTCAATAGGCGGCATTCGTATTCCATCTCTAAGCTTGCAATAAGAAAGATGGTTACTATTCGGTTAATGTAGCCGCAATCGAAACCTCCGAAATTGGTTGATGGACGAGGTTAACGGCGGTGCGGCAGATGGTGTTTCGTCTCGCCGATCATTTGGGCATCTCCTGCCGGCGATCGGCGCCGCCGCGTCCTTTGAGAGTTGCACATCAGAGGATGATACCATCTTCGATAGATATTTCCGTACAGTTACCGTTCATGTTCTTCCCCATATGGTGTCGTTGCTCGCCCACGACTCGTGCGTCAATTGACAATCGAAAGGGCGGGATGATTAATAGTTTCGACATTCGTCATAGAGCGGAGGATTTGCCAATGACCAGTCGTGCCATCCTGTTGATGTCTTTTGCGTCTCTTGCAGTTGTGGGCTCGATGGCCCTCTCATCACCGGCTTCTGCGCTGACCATGAAAGAGTGCAGCACCAAGTATCAGGCCGCCAAGCAAGCCGGCACCCTGAACGGCCAGACGTGGAATGATTTCCGTGCTTCGCAGTGCGCTGCTGACGCAAGTGCTGCCACCACGGCACCGACGACCACTGCGCCGGCAAAGACCACCACCACCGCCAAGACGACGGCGGCTGCCAAGCCTGCTACCGATGAGCCGGATGCCGCCAACCCGCCGGCCAAGGAGCCGCCGAAGGCAACGACTGCAGCGCCGGCTGGCGTAACCTTCCCGAAGGCTGTCGATCCGAAGTATGCAAGCGAAACGCCCGGCAAGGGCCGCTTCCACACCTGCGTCGACGCCTACAACGACAACAAGGCCAAGAACACGCTTAACGGCCTGAAGTGGATCCAGAAGGGCGGCGGCTATTACAGCCTCTGCAACACCAAGCTCAAGGGCTAATCTGCCGCTTCATGCAGACAATCCGGCGGGCGCCTCAAGGGCGCCCGCATTTTTATGTGCGGACATTGATACGCAGACACATTTGCATGGGGACGGGGGATCAGGCCTTCGCTTTTTCCCATTTCTTCACCAGCCGGTCGCGCTTCAATTTCGAAAGCCGCTGCAGCCAGAACAGACCGTCGAGCTGGTCGACTTCATGCTGGATGCAGATGGCAAGAAAGCCTTCGGCTTCGGCCTCGTGAGTGTGACCGTCGATATCCTGATAGCGAAAGCGGATCGCTTTCGGCCTGACGATCTCGTCCGTAAGGCCGGGCATGGAGACGCTGCCCTCCATGTGCCGCATCGTCTCCTCGGAAAACCAGATAATCTCCGGATTGATATAGGTGCAAGCCCCGTCCTCGCGGCTGAGTTCGATCACGGTGACGCGCTGAAGCACGCCGATATGGGCGGCGGTGATTCCGACGCCGGGGGCGGCGCGCATGGTATCCAGGAGATCGGCGGCGAGCCCGTGCAAGCCGTCGTCGAAGACGGTGACAGGAGCGCAGGCTGTTTTCAACAAGGGGTCGGGGAAGCGGATAATGGGACGGACTGACACGGCACTCTCTGTTAACGGGACGACATGTTCGCGGCCTAAGGATAGGGGCAAGACGCCGCGGGCGCCACCGTCTTACAGACGCGATACAAATTGTTAGCTTTCCCGCCTATCCAATTGTTGACAATCAGCTTTTTGCCGTCATTCTCCTTGAACAGAAGCAAGAAGGGAGGCGGCAAATGACGACGACCGACGAAGACGAACGCACTCGCAACGCCTCCACGAAAACCAATCCAGACATCTACGACGAGGACGGTGTTGTCCGCTCCGATTTCCTGACCGAGGTCAACGACGCCATCGAGCGAGGCGACACTCCGTTCCTGCAACAAAATGTCGTCCGGCTGCACGAATCGGAGCTCGGCGACCTCTTGGAATCGCTGCCTGCCGATCAACGTTTGGCCCTGGTGCAATTGCTCGGCGACGACTTCGATATGACGGCGCTGACGCAAGTGGACGACGCGATCCGTATGGAGATCGTCGACCAGTTGCCGAACGACCAGATCGCCGCCGGCATCGGCGAGCTCGATTCGGACGATGCCGTCTACATTCTCGAAGACCTGGACCAGGAAGACCGTGACGAGATCCTCTCGCAACTGCCGTTCACCGAGCGCGTGCGGCTGCGGCGCGCCCTCGATTATCCCGAGAGTTCAGCCGGCCGCCGCATGCAGACGGAATTCGTCGCCGTGCCGCCGTTCTGGACGGTCGGCCAGACGATCGACTACATGCGCGAAGAGGAGGGGCTTCCGGAAGCCTTCACCCAGATCTTCGTCATCGATCCGACTTTCAAGCTGCTCGGCAGCGTCGATCTCGACCGCATCTTGCGGGCCAAGCGGCAGACGAAGGTCGAGAGCATCATGCGCGAGACCTCGCATCCGATTCCGGCCGTGATGGACCAGGAAGAGGCCGCGCAGGTCTTCGAACAATATGACCTGCTGTCTGCCGCTGTCGTCGACGAAAACGACCGCCTCGTCGGTGTATTGACCATCGACGACGTGGTCGACGTCATCCATGAAGAGGCGGACGAAGACATCAAGCGCCTGGGCGGCGTCGGCGACGAAGAGCTGTCCGACAATATCACCTCTACGGTGCGCTCACGCTTTGTCTGGCTGGCGGTCAATCTGATCACGGCGATACTTGCATCCAGCATTATCGATGTCTTCGACGGTGCTATCGAGAAAATGGTTGCGCTTGCCGTGCTGATGCCGATCGTCGCCTCGATGGGCGGCAATGCCGGCACACAGACGATGACGGTTACCGTGCGCGCGCTCGCAACCGGCGACCTCGACATCTACAATGCCTTCCGCGTCATCCGGAGAGAGGCGGGCGTCGGCTTTCTCAACGGCATCCTCTTCGCGATCATCATGGGTGCGATCGCTACCTTCTGGTTCCATGATTTCCAGCTCGGCATCGTCATCGGCGCGGCAATGATCATCAATCTCGTCGCGGCCGCCCTTGGCGGTATCCTGCTGCCCTTGGTGCTGCACCGATTCGGCGCTGACCCAGCCATTGCCTCGTCGGCATTCGTCACTACGGTCACGGATTGTACGGGATATTTTTCGTTCCTGGGTCTGGCAACCTGGTGGTTTTCCATTCACTTAGGCCGCTAGGCCTTTGAATTCAAGGCATCTTTGAAGATCGAAAGTCCGTCGCCGCCGGGCTGAAATTGACTATTACGTAAAAGTCAATATTATAGGCCCTGGACCAGAGAGGCGGACTATTGTTGGACAGGTTTTATAGCATAACGGAGCTGACGCGGGAATTCGGCGTTTCCACCCGCACATTGCGTTTCTACGAGGATGAAGGTCTTATCCATCCCGAGCGCAGGGGCCGCACGCGCCTTTTCCGGCCAGCCGACCGCCGTCTGATCCAGGAAATCCTGCGCGGCCGCCGCATCGGCTTCACCATCGCCGAAATCCGCGAGATCATTCAGGTCTATAAGGAGCCGCCAGGCGAGATCGGCCAGTTGAAGCTCCTGATGAAGCGCGTCGACGAAAAGCGCGAGGAACTGCGCCAGAAGCGCAAGGATATCGAAGACACGCTGACCGAACTCGACAATGTCGAAGAAGCCTGCCTCGGCCGCCTGGCTGAGATTGGTGTGGGGACCTGATTACTACCGTCAAAGCATAAGGCACATCATCGCCGCCACAATTCTAACGAGAATGCTTTGTAGATAACCGAGCATTCACAGAAGGTTATGGCGTATGGCGGCAAGGTTTAGCTTCGTCTTCGCGATGGGCATCGCGCTCGTTCCGTTCAATGTCGGGAATACTCAAGCGGCCGATAACGACAATGCCGATATCCCGGTTGCCTACGCCCTTTTGCTGGACGGCAAGGATGCGATCTATGGCCAACTCGATTGCCAAATTCATGTTCGCTGCCTGCTTATCGACAATCAGGACACTCACGTTCAGCTAAGCGTTACCATCGATTCGAATCGATATTTGGCGGGCGACATCAGCGTCCGGTGCGGTGACCTCGGCTGCTCTTTTCGGGCTTGGAAAACATCGACCCGGCTGGAAGGGGTTTCTGATGGGAAAAAAGGTCGTGAATTCGATCTTTATGCCGGTGAAAATGATTCAGTCGCGATGGATCTCGTGCAACGTACGAGAACAAAGATCGGTCGGATTTTACTCCTCGCTGAATACCGATAAGCAGCGACTGCGGGCACCTCCCGCTTTCAGATCCAGCGCCGCGTACGCTTGCAATAGAACTCAAATTCGCAGCCGAAGCGGGAGAGCAGGTGCATTTCCTCGCAGCGGATGACCAGCGGTGTGGTCAGCGCCGCCGCTACGGCGGCCATGGCGACGAACCAGAGATTGCCGATCATCAGGCCGAGGCCTGCCGTCAGCAGGCTGTAGCCAAGATAGGTGGGGTTGCGGGTGAAGCGGAACGGGCCCTTGGTCACCAGATGCGCCGTGCAGCGCTGCGTCAACACGGTCGTGCGGCTTTCGAACAGCGTCTTCACTGCCCAAACATTCAAGGTGACCGCAGCAATCGTCAAAAGGGCGCCCATGCCCCAAGCGATGACAGCCCCAAGATAGGGCAGCCGCACGGGATAATCTTCATTCAAGTAAAGCGCTGCTATAACTGTAAGACTATAAATTAAAGGCGGCCATGGAAAACTCAGCGACTTGGAACGATAGGCATTCATAGAATAACCCTGTCATTGCGCTTGCTCCGAGCACTGTAACGCGATTCGGTTTATTCGTTCATCGCTATCTGCTTTGATTGCCCCGGATTCCAGGGGCGAAAAGAGGTTTTGCGCCTGTAATTTATCAAGCGTGCATTGGCAGAAGCTGCGGCACATGGTTTCGCTGCCGGATCGCACGCAAGAGGCCTGGCATTGCCTGAGATAGGTAAGCGTGGGATCAGGGGCCGGCGCGGGCGCGACCAGCGACAGAAGGTAAACGAGACCGAAGAGCACCGGCTGGTGGACAAGGTAGAAAGCCAGGCTGTGGCGGCCGATGCGGGCGATCAGGTTGCGGCCAGGGCCGAGCTTCGCCAATGACCGCAGCCATCCCAAGGATAGGGCCAGTTGGGCGATACCGAGCCCAAAGAGGAATGGCGTCAGCCAGGGGAAGACCGGTACGTAGTCGTTCGAGCGCGGCAGGTTATCCGACAAGCCGAGCCAGTAGAGCCAGGGCTGGTCGAACACAGCGGAATGCAGCGAAAGCGGAGCAATGACATTGTCGACGATAATGCCGGCGCCAAGCAGCACTGCTATCAGCAGCGTTGCGAAAGCCGGCAGGCGCAGGAAGAGCAGGCCGATAATGCTGGCGGCGGCGATGCTGTGAAGGATGCCGAAGAATATCCATTCGTCGCGCATGCCGATGAAGGTGACGACGGAGATCGCTACCGCAGCGGCGACGATCATGCCGAGGCGCTTGAAATAGGGGCGCCAGCGAATTTCAGGCGTGTTGGCAAGCACAAGGCTGAAGCCGGCCAGAAACAAGAAAGTGCTCGCAATGGCGCGGGCGTAAATTTTCAGCCAGCCGGTCTCCGCCGTGCCCGGTTCGAGATAGCCGAAAAACTCGAAATCCCAGGTGCAATGATAGCTCGCCATCGCCAGAAGCGCGATGCCGCGGGCCGTATCCAGAATGCCGATGCGGGGCATCTTCTGCGGCGCATCGATGCTCTCGGCGATAACGGCCATTGGCAGGTCCTTCCAGGCATGAATTTAAATCTTGACCGCCGACTTGATAGCGCCGGCGTGGCGATGTCATGGCACATCGATATCCATGATGGCCAGACGCGCATCGGAAAAAAACTGCCGGCGGATCAGGACGATGATGATGAAGACTGTCGTGACGATGAAGACATAGGGACTGAGGAACCAGCCGAGGTAGCCGATCGACAGGAAGATCGCTCTCAGACCCGCATTGAAGTTGCGCGCGGCGATGACATTCATGCGGATCACCCGCTCGGCGGCGCGTTCGGCCCGCACCGGATCGAGTTCGGCATCTGCCAGCATCGGCAAGGAGCCGAAGAGGATGGTGCAATAGTTGAACAGGCGATAGGCCCAGCCGAATTTGAAGAAGGCATAGCCGAACAGACAGGCAAGTCCCGCCACCTTGATTTCGAATGCCGTGCGGCCGCCGTTGATGATAAAAGGAAGGTCGGAGAAGAAGGCGTTGACCTTGTCCGTGGCGCCGAGCAAGGCGAAGCAGCTACCAATGGCGAAGATCGACGTGGAGGCGAAGAAACCGGTGCCGTTCTGCAGGCCGGAGAGAATCTGCGTGTCGATCATCTTAAGGTCGCGGCGCAGCGAGTTGTAGATCCATTCGCGCCGGCGCTCATTCATTGCCAGCGTCAGGCTGGTGCGGTTGAAGAAGCGGGCGCTACTGATGATCCAGTTGTGCGCGGCCCAGAGAAGAACGAAGAGGGCGAGAGCGACATAGTCGGCGGTCGTCATGAAAGCAGATTCTCCAAGTCTATTTGCCGGCGACTGTAGCGTACGGCCATTCGGGCGCAATGGCCTTATGTTTGCGCAGCATCGTGCCTACATGTAATGTCGCAGGCATGAAATCCGATGTCGGTCGATCGCTATGCGGGGTTGTTCCGATGGCGTAGCTTCGCCGTTTGCTGATTTGCCGAGGAGGCACCACAGGTCCATGTTTCTTTCAGTTTTCGATGTTTTCAAGATCGGCGTGGGGCCTTCCAGTTCGCACACGATGGGTCCGATGTCGGCCGCCAATCGTTTCCTCGACCTCGTGCTGTCAAGCGAATGGCCGCGTCCGTCCTCGAACGTGCATGTCGCTTCGATCAAGGTCAGCCTGCACGGCTCGCTCGCCCATACCGGCATAGGGCACGGTACGGGCAGGGCGGTGATTCTCGGTTTGATGGGTGAGCGGCCCGATTCGGTGGACCCCGACCGGATGGATGCCATCATCGACGAGGTGGAACGCAGCGGGCGCATCACGCCGCCGGGCCATCCGGCCTATCAATTCCAACCGAAAACCGACCTGATCTTCGACAAGAAGGTGCCGCTGCCGGGCCATGCCAACGGCATGAGCTTTTCCGCCTTCGACAAGGATGAACGCCTGCTCGTCAAGCGCATCTATTATTCCGTCGGCGGCGGCTTCGTCGTCACCGACACCGAACTCGAACAGATGCGCGCCGACAAGAAGAAGGCTTCCTCCGGCGAGCGAATTCCGTTCCCCTTTTCCACCGCCAAGCAGATGCTCGAAATGGCCGAGCGCTCCGGTCTCTCGATCGCGCAGATGAAGCGCGCCAATGAAGAGACGCGCATGAGCAGCGAAGAGCTCGACGCCGGGCTCGACCGCATCTGGGCGGCGATGAATAGCTGTATCGATCGGGGCTTGAAGGTCGAGGGCATCATGCCGGGCGGCCTGAAGGTGCGCCGCCGGGCGCGCGCCATCCATGACAAGCTGCAGGAAGAATGGCGCAGCAACCGCATCAATCCGCTGCTCGCCAATGATTGGCTGAGCGTCTACGCCATGGCCGTCAACGAGGAGAATGCCGCGGGCGGGCGCGTGGTCACAGCGCCGACCAATGGTGCTGCCGGGGTCATTCCCGCGACGATCCGCTACTACCAGCATTTCCATGAGGATTGGGATCAGGACGGCATCCGCAATTACCTACTGACCGCTGCCGCCGTCGGCGGCATCATCAAGCACAATGCCTCGATTTCCGGCGCCGAAGTGGGCTGTCAGGGCGAGGTGGGCTCGGCGGCCGCGATGGCGGCTGCGGGGCTTGCCGCCGTCATGGGCGCAACGCCCGAGCAGATCGAAAACGCTGCAGAGATTGCGCTGGAACACCATCTCGGCATGACCTGCGACCCCGTCGCCGGCCTCGTGCAGGTGCCCTGCATCGAGCGTAACGCGCTCGGCGCCGTCAAGGCGGTGACGGCCGCATCGCTCGCCATCAAAGGCGACGGCCAGCATTTCGTGCCGCTTGACGCTTGCATCGAAACCATGCGCCAGACCGGCCACGACATGAGCGAGAAATACAAGGAAACCTCCACGGGCGGCCTCGCGGTGAATGTCGTCGAGTGTTGAGTGTGGACGCTTGATGCTAAAAGCTTGACGCTGCCCGCCAAAAGGATTTCAACGGGCGGCATGGCTTTGCATCTCATCAAATTATGCGTGGGCGCAGACTCGCTTGAGGATCTGCGCGAATGGGTATCGGAACGGGCGATGAGCGCCATCGCCGCCGGTCTGGAGCCGCATACCACCCATACGACCCGGATGGTGCCCAAGCGGATGGAAGAGCTGCTGGATGGCGGCTCGTTTTATTGGGTGATCAAGGGGCAGGTGCAGGCGCGACAGAAACTGCTTGGCATTGAAACCTTCACCGATGCTGACGGCATCCAGCGTTGCCGGCTCATTCTCGATCCAAGTGTTGTCGAGACTGCCGGCCAGCCGCGCCGTGCCTTCCAAGGCTGGCGATACCTGCCGCAAGAGGATGTGCCGCGCGATCTCGACAGCCTTGGCGGCGTCGCCGAACTGCCTGCCGATCTCAGGCGTGAACTCTCGGAACTGGGATTATTGTAGGGCGACTGCGTAGAGCGGTTCAAATCAAGGAATGCAGAACCGCTCTGTCTCTTCTGCGATGCCGGATGGAAAGCCGCTTCGCAGGCTTTCCGGTATTGCTCAGCGCAACCGCATCAACACCGGGGCTTGGCCGTTCGGCGCAGTAATATGCAGGTGGATGTGGGCTTCCGGCTGAGAATAGCGCCAAGCGCGAGCTCCGTGGCAGAGCAGGATGCCGATGAGGTCTTTCGTTTTGTTGCGCGAACGCGAGCGGTTGAGGCCGAGATCGGCCAACCGCATGGCTGCCTCATGCAGCGGATGAAGAGCAAAGCTCTTCGATTTTATCTTTCCCCCGCCATCGAGCGAGAAACCCGGAAAGTTCTCGTTCATCGCCATTTTCATATCCCCGCAACACATTACAAACTCAGGGCCGGCCCCATAGTCATCCGTGGCCGGAAGAACCGGATGTCCCAACGGGCCATCCGGTAGATTTCTGAACGATGGGGCACGAAAAACCGTGTCACATCCTTATTCCAAGCTCGCCCAGCACTTCACGCCGGCCTTCTTGAGAGCCTTGCAGGCGTTAACCGCCGCATTCTGGTCCTCGAAGCCGCCGAAACGGGCGCGGTAGCCGCCATCAAAGGCAAGCGCATAGGGCTTGGCCGAGTGCAAAGCCTTGCCGCCCTTGCTCTTGGCGGTATCGAGCAGATCGTTGGCTCCGTCCTTGCTGGAGGAAACGCCGATCTGGACGACCCAGCCGGTCGGGCCGGTCTCAGCCTTGCTCGCCTTGGCAACCTTCTCAGGCTTTTCAGCCTTCTCCGTCTTCTCAACCTTTTGGGTCTTGATGATCTTGGTATCCGATTTGGACGTGGATGCTGTCGTGACGGTGTCGACTTCATCCGCATCGTCCTGATCCGGAACCGTCGATGCCGGCTGGATGGAAGCAACTTCATCGGATGCGGCGCGTTGCTTCTGCTTAGTCGCAAGCAGCGGATTGCTCGACTTCGGCGTTATCGCCGCGAAAGCCGCAGCGCTCGACGGCTGCTGGTCGTCGTCAGCCTCGGCGGTCTCGTCTTTGCTCATCTTGGCGCTGCCGGCAGCCGCCATGCGGGCGCTCGCAGCCTGGACGTTCGGCGCATCCGCTGCCGTCTGGGCTACGACGTTCGAGGCGATATGCTTCGCGGATGCCTGCGGCAGATAGGTGGCGATCAGCTTGCGCATCTGGTTGTCGCGCGCGGGCGTCGAAGCGCCGCCAAGCACGACACCGACGATCGAGCGGCCGTCAACCTTCACCGAAGTGGCGAGATTGTATCCAGCAGCACGGGTGTAACCCGTCTTGATGCCGTCGACGCCGCGGACCGAGCCGAGCAGATGGTTATGCCCCGGGATCACTCTGCTGCCGAGACGAAAGCTCGTCTCGGAGAAGAAGCCGTAATATTGCGGGAAGTGCTCACGCAGGGCGACGCCAAGACGGGCCTGATCGCGCGCCGTCGTCATCTGCGCGGTATTCGGCAGGCCGTTCGGGTTGCGATAGGTCGTGCGCGTCATTCCGAGCGCACGAGCCTTGTTGTTCATCATGCGGGCGAAATTGTCTTCCGAACCGCCAAGCATTTCGCCGAGCGCCATCGCCGCATCGTTGGCGGACTTGGTGACGATGCCGAGAATCGCCTCCCGAACGGTCACGGACCGGCCAGTACCGATACCAAGCTTGGTCGGGGCCTGCGAGGCAGCGTTTTTCGAGAAGACGACAGGAGTATCGAGCGTGATCCGACCGGCCTCAAGCGCCTCGAAAGTCAGATAGACCGTCATCATCTTGGTCAGCGAGGCGGGATAGTGAAGCGTATCCGCATTTTCGCTGTAGAGGACATTGCCTGTGTTCGCATCAATGACGATGCCCGCGTATTTCGGGCCTCCGGCTGCGTCAGACACATCAACGGTAACCGTTACCGTCGCAGTCGTGATCACAAAACCGAACAGCGCCCTCGCCAAAAACTTGCCGGCGTTTGAAGAGGATGCGGAAAAAATTGATCTGGACACTACTTCACTCTCTGCTTGCATTTACGTTCTCGATTATCCGGCCGCCGCCTCCATGAACGCCCGTTGGGGTTCGAGAGTAGAGGCTTAGCGTTACCAATCGGTTTATGATGAACAGTTGGTTTCAGGTTTCCGCATAATTTTAGTCATCACTTACGGAGATTCTGTTGCGCCGGTTGTATCGACAAGGCGCGTCTTCACGAAATTCTGGACAGCGGCATCCATCGCCTGCCAGTCGCCAAGCTGATGACTGGAAAAGCGATAGAGCACGCTGAGATCCTTGCCCACCTTGATATCCCGCTGGCAGTCACCGCTGGTCGCCTGATCGGGCGAGGAGGGCAAGATGCAGCGCACGACATAATCCGGTTCGCCGGCGCGCGGCGCGGTCAGAAGCACTTCGCCATTGTAGCCGGCGTCAGCGCGCAGGCGATGCGCCGTCAGCCCATGCGGACCGGCAAAGGCGTCGCCTTCCATCAGATGCGAATAGATCGGCTCCAGCCGGCCGGACATGTCGCGCGACATCGTGCTCTGGCTGAGTTGGAGGAAAACCAGCGACGAGGCCTGGGAAATATCGTCAAAGCGCAGGCGGTCGGCATCGCTATAGCCCTGCATCTGCGGCCAGGTGAGATAGAGATCAACGCGCTCCGCGACACCGCTCACACGTTCGCTCGGAAAGCGGATGGTATTGGCGCCAAGACGCAGCGTATCCTCGCCGATCGTCGCCGTGATCGGCTTGGTATCGGCAGTGTGGCCGGCCAGTGAGATCTTTTCGCCGAGCCAGCGACCGCCAATGGTGATGGCAACGGTGAGAGCGGCAAGTACGGCAACGCCCGCGGTCAGACGGTAAATGAGGCCGCTCGATATCAGCGGCTGTTCGTCGATCGTGTAGGCGGACGACAGAGGAGGGGTCATGCTCTTGCCTTCGGTTCCATCCGCCTTGGAAACGATCGTCGATGACGCGTCCGCCGCGGCTCAAGACCCCTGATGAGTCTCGCTGTGGAATGATTGCCGCCATGGTGGTTAACGAGCCATTAAAAATGCGTCGGCTCACATATTTATCGGCACAAATACCTCTCCGAAAATCGGGGCGGAATTCGGGGCCGGTGGGCAGCGTGCGCGTTTTCCACTGCTATGACCTTGCGCACACCTTAGAAACGAAAAGAGCCGTCCCCGGGACAGCGGGAACGGCTCTAAGGCGCCGGTCGGGACAGAAATGCGGGGACGGACCGGGCCTTGACTGGGACCGCCGGTGCTAGGCCACCGGCGATCGCGTGGTGGACACGAATTACTTCAAGCTGCCGACTGCGACGGCGCGGCCATCCTGTATCTTGACCCAGCGGGCAGGATCGTCAGCGGACTGACGTTTCAGGAAGGTGTATTCGGTGTCCGACCAAAGCTTTACCTTGTTGCGCATGTTATCGAGAACGAAGTCGCCGCGATCGGTGCGCACCGTCAGCACGGCATGGCCTTCGCCGTTCGGCTGCAGCACGACCGTCATCAGCAGATCGGAGACAGAGAAGCCGGCATCGATCAGTTCCTTTCGCTTCAGCAGCGCGAAATCCTCGCAGTCGCCGGCGGTGGTCGGGATCGCCCACTTTTCCTCGACGCCATAGAGATCCATATCGGTCATCGGCTTGATCGTCGTGTTGACCGTGTAGTTGATCTTCAGGATGGCCTTCCAGCGATCTTCGGTCAGAATAGCGGGACCGGCATCGCCACCGGCATAAGCGCATTCCTTCGGGTTTTCCTTGCAGAACTCATAATGACCAATCGGGGGTGCAGCATCGCCAGTGATCGTCATATTGGCCGGCGTCGCATGGGCGAAGCCGAGACAGCCGAAGGTGAAAAGAGCCATGGCGGCATAGCCGCGAAAAAGGAATTGAAAGCTCATGTCCGTGTCCCTGTTTATTGGGAACAGAATGACATGCAGGCTTTTATCCGACGCAAAATTGCGTAGTCAAATTAAGGACTTAGTTGATTCAAATGCGGATCAAATTGTCATAAAATGAGAGCAAAACTTGAATCGAACTTTCGGAGAATTCGATTAAAATTCGAATGTTTTTCCGAGCGAGCTGCCGCGTTGGGATTCCCCATATTTATTTGTTTTCAAATGATTTTCTTGCCTGCGGCAGAAATCCGCGAAGCACACCATTTGCCGGCAGTGGCGTGAAAACGGAGCAGTCGCTTCATCTCAGCACATCGCCGAAACCTCGCTAGTGCCGGAATTTTCCTCGAACTGTGCCATTTTGGGAAAATGTCAGCCAAAAAATATTTGAATTTTTTTCTGCCGTCAGCCGATGACGCGAAATTCGTCCGTTGCTTCGACAATGGCTGCCGCCATCTCCGACGTCGACGGAGAATGGGCGGAATTGGGAACCACGACCAGTCTCGCCGCGGGCCATGCCCGCGATAGTTCCCAAGCGGTGACGATAGGCGCCTCGAGATCGAGCCGGCCCTGGATCATCACACAGGGAATACGGCTGAGCCGGTGGATATCCCTTAATATCTGTTGGTCTTCCAACCAACCGCGATGATGGAAGTAATGCGTAATGATGCGCGCTCTTGCGGTGAAATATCGGGGATCGGACCAGCGACCGGGTAAAGTCGCCCTGATATCGACGAGGATCGAAGCAGATTCCCAGTCGTGCCAGTCTTTGGCGGCTTTGGCATGGATGGCTGGATCCGGATTACGAAGCAAATGATAGTATGCGGCAACCAGATCGCCATCACGCTCGCTCTCCGGCACGCCAGCACGGAAGCGTGCCCATTCCTCCGGAAAGAAACGGGCAAGTCCGCTATAGAGCCAATCGACCTCGGATTGCCGTGTCATGGTGACGCCAACAACAACGAGGGCTGCGACGCATTGCGGATGCGTCTCGGCATAGACCAGCGCCAAGGTGCAGCCCCAGGAATTGCCGTAGACCAACCAGCGCTCGATGCCGAAAAAGCACCGAAGCTGCTCGATGTCGCCAACCGTGTGCCATGTGGTGTTGGCGGAAAGATCGGCCTCCGGCTCGGACGCATGCGGCAGGCTTCCGCCGCAACCGCGCTGGTCGAACTGGATTATGCGATAATGTTCTGGATCGAAAAAAAGGCGGGCGCTGGCGGAACTGCCGGAGCCCGGACCGCCATGCAGGACAACGACGGGAACACCGTTCGGATTGCCTGATTGCGTCCAGCAAATGCGTTGCGCATCGCCGACGTTGAGTATGCCCTGATCGTACGGCTCAATTTCAGGATAAAGCGTCTTCATCGGCCGTCACACAGGCTGAGGGGTGAAAATCATAATAGGGTTGCGACGGCCTAATTGACCCTCGCTGTCAAACTTGGCTCCGGCGAGCCAACATATCAGCTTCTGTTATCTCGACCAGGCATTGGCTGATACTGATAGTTGCTCGGGAAAGCTCCGTTGAGGTGAGGTCAGTTTCGATGAGAAGTACCAGCCAGTCGCTTACCTGAAGCCAACAACATTCCGTCTGTTATTTGGCCTGTGAATAACACATTTATGATGGATTATTTCGCCGCGTTCCAAGGCGATTTCGCAGAAAGCTTCATAGTATCGACCGAAGTCGACTTGCTCCGAAATATTTGGAACAGCGAAGAGTTGGATCAAGAACTCTCGTTCTCGTAACGGTATGACATCAATCGCCATCGCGTGTCTGCCTCTATAACGCCAAGGAGACCGAGCGCAATGTCAGACCAACTTCACGAACTCTTTTCGCGCTGCTGTCATTACGATGGGGATCTGATGCCAGAGCTTAAGACGACGGCCTAGAGGAATTCGCGCAAGGTCTCGCGAGATTGCAGCGAGAGGAATTCGATCGCGACGCCTTCCATGAAGTGGCGCACGATGCGGCCGCGCATGTTGCCGAGGCGGACTGGCGTTCCGATCGGCGGGCGTGCCTCGATGTCGACGGCAGCGCCCGAAAGCGACAGGTCCATGATGCGGCAGACATAGCGGGTGTCGTCTTCCAGCGTCAATTCGCTGAGCGTGTTGCGCGGTGTAAGACGGTCGTGGCGGCGATCTTCCGGCAGACCGAGCTCATGCTTGTTGGCCAGCCAAGTGAGCTGAGCGGCGAGTTTCTCGCGCTTGCGGTCGGTTGCGTTGATCGACATGCTAAAGCCGCGGGCGTCGACGGCAACGACATTACCCTCGACCCGGCCGAGATGGTCGATATAGGCCACGACACGCTCATTGGTGCGCGGACGGCCCAGGCAGGTGACGTACATGTCGCCGGGCGACATATCCGTGACCAGGCATTCGAATTCTTCGTAGTTGGCCAGCATCAACCGGCCCTGCATGTTGATCGGAACCCGCTGAAAGGTCCGCTGATCCATGCGAGACGAATTTCCTGCCAATTGGTTTGGCCGTGTCGTCTGGGCTGGCTGGAATGAATGCATGAAAGGGCTTCTTCAACCAATTATGTTTCGTGCAATCACTAGCCGAAACTTCTTAAGGTAATGTTGTCTTCTCTGAGGGATAGCTCAGAGAAGACGATTGAATCTGTATCGCGATGGGTCAACCTTTCCGTGATCGTGGCCAGCCGCCTTCGGATTCAGCGCGCGGCGCATCAATTCACCGAGCCCTACGCCGTCATGGCGGGAGACCAAATCGGCAGGCTCCGGATAATACATTGGCAATTCGACGCGGCGGGCAGGGCGCTCATACAGCAGGCTGCTGCGGTCGAGCGCTAGGAATTCCAGACGCTCGCTGCCGAGCCAAGACGCTGGCGCGACGGGCGTCAGGCAGCCGAGCAGCCGGTCGCAGACATCGCCGGCCGAACGCACCGGCATCAGCACCATTTCAAAGGCGATGTTGCGACCGCTGATGCTATAACCGGTCGCATTGATCAAGGCGGGAACCACATGTGCCATCACGCCGGCGGCAATGCGCACGGGATCATCAGGCTGACTGCCGGCCCACAATGTAGCAAAGCTCTCGCCGCGAAGCTCACGCCCCATGAAGCTGCAGATCGCCGTTCCGGCCAGCCGAAAGCGTGGCGCCTCATTCGGCACCGACTCCAGAATGAAGAGCTGAGGCAGGATGTGGCGGACTGCCGAAGGCTGTATCAAATTGCGCAGGGGTGCATCCGCATTGCAGCGAAGTTGTTCCCAGTAGGTAAATATCTCTGTGCTGGTTTTCTGCCGCATGACGAGTCCGTGTCCCATTTCAGTTCAAAAGCCGGAGCATTCATTGCCCTTGCAGGATGCCATGCTTATTCCATGCCAAGGTCGGGCCATTAAGGTTAACAGAGGGTTTCGTTTGCCTTGAACGGCCATGAGTGGGAGAAATAGACCATCACTTCACGAGGGTGACCTTCAGCACAAACTATCTCGGGCGTGGGACATACCATTGCGGCACATCCCAGCGAGGAGCGCCCGAGCAAGCCGTCCAACAGGGTTGGGCGGCTTTTTTTTTGATATTCGCTGCTGTATGTCTCGAGTCCCTTCTCAAGATGTCAGAGCAAGTCATGGATGATGCAGAGCCGCCGCGCCACGAGCCCGAGGAAAATCGGCCGCCGGGGCGAGTTCCTGCCTTCAATCTGCCGCCCGTCATCGTTGCAAGCCTCGGCTTGCTCCTCGTTGTCTTCGCTATTCAAAATCTGCCCTGGTGGTCGGACGATACGCTGAATTGGCTGTATTTCACCTTCAGCTTCATTCCCGCGCGTTACGCCTTTCCGCTGTCGCAACAGGGGCTGGAATGGCTGTGGACGCCGGTTACCTATTCGCTCCTGCACGGCAGCATCGAACATATCGTCTTCAACGGACTGTGGCTGATGGTCTTTGCCGCGCCCGTTGCGCGCCGCATCGGCGTTGCACGCTATGTGATCTTCTGGATTCTTTCGGCCGCCGCATCCGCATTCCTGCATGCCGTCATCTATTGGGGCGACCAAAGCTTGCTGATCGGTGCATCGGGCGTCGTTTCAGGGTTGATGGGAGCGGCCTGCCGTTTTGCCTTTCCCGCCATGGACGGCCGCCGTGTCGGCATTCGGCAGGCACATCTCAATCCGCGTCTATCGATTGCAGCCTCGATGCGCAGCCGCACGGTCGTCGCCTATATCGTGATGTGGATCGCCGGCAATGCGCTCGTCGCTTTCGGCATAACCATCGTCGGCGACAGTGCCCAGCCGGTCGCCTGGGATGCGCATATCGGTGGCTTCCTTTTCGGCTTCCTGCTGTTTGCCCTGTTCGACCGGCGCGCGCCTGTCGAGCTCGAAGACTCGGCTGCATAGGCGAAATGAAGCTGTTGCTTTCTGACCCCCACTAGCGCACCATTCATGCTCATCGGCCGCGAAGGGAGGAGACCGGCGCGGTCGATGAAAGCAGCATCGGCCCGAGTCCTGAGGCGATTCGGAACAAATCCGAGGCTCAATTGTTCACTTTGCTTTCGAGATGGGAGGATCGAATGTCAGTCTCCGTTAAAGCCATACTTGATGCCAAAGGTCGCAATGTTACCACCGCCGGAGGGAATACGACCCTTGCGGAAGCCGCCAAAATTCTGAGTGAAAACCGCATCGGCGCAATTGTCGTGGTCGGGATGGCGGGCAAGATTTCCGGCATTTTCACCGAGCGTGATGTCGTCAACGCAGTCGCCAAGCACGGCCCGGAGAGCCTCAACCAGCCGATCGCTTCGCTGATGACGGCAAAGGTGCACCGCTGCAAGGAAGACACCACCACCGATGAACTGATGGAACTGATGACGCACCGCCGCTTCCGCCATGTTCCGGTCGAAGAAAAAGGCAAGCTTACAGGCATCATCTCGATCGGCGACGTCGTCAAATGGCGCATCCGCGAAATCGAACTCGAGACAGAGCAAATCAAGGCTTATATCGCAGGGTAAGGGTGAAGAACGGTTCGTAGCAACCAGAGCAATCGTCTGAAGAGGGCGATTGCCGCCACGAACGCCTTGAGCCAAAGGCGCCAAGCCGGTGCTCGCCAAAGACGAAATCAGCTCCAAATCCGAATGATTAACGTCCTATCGGGCGAAGGCTTCCTGCATGCGCCTGATTTCGACAAGCCGGACGGAGGTCTCTTCATAGCCGCGCTCGATCGCTTCGCCGGCACGATGAAACTCTGAGAGACCTATGTCGCTGAGGCGCGGGTGCAGCGCCAGGTCTGGCGGATCGCCGGCGAGACGTGCGCGGGAAATCCGATCCTGGATGATGTTGAAAGCCTGTACCATGACACCGGTCATGCCGAGCTTTGTATAGGGCGCTTCATCACGACGCTGCTGCTCGCCATTCAATGGACCGGCATTGTGCTTGACGACGGCCGAACGACCGAAAAGGTCGTAATGCAGGTTGACGGCGACCACGAGTGGCTGTTCGTAGGCACGGCAGACGGAAACAGGCACCGGATTGACCAGCGCGCCGTCGACCAGCGTGCGGCTATTGGTGCGCACCGGCTCGAAAATGCCGGGCAGGGCATAGGATGCCCGCAGCGCCGTGATCAGTGAGCCATTGGTGATCCAGACCTCGTGGCCGGTATTCAGTTCAGAAGCGACCGCGACGAAGGGGCGGTCCAGATCCTCGATGGTGAAGCCTTCAAGGTGTTCCTGCATGCGCTTGGTGAGCCGCATGCCGCCGAAAAGACCGCTGCCGCCAATAGTGAGATCGAGAAGGCTGGCGATGCGACGCATGGTCAGCGAGCGGGCAAAAGCCTCCAGCTCGTCAAGTTTGCCAGCGAGATAACAGCCGCCGACCAGAGCTCCGATGGAGGTGCCGGCGATCATGCCGACTTCGATTCCAGCCTCTGTCAGGGCGCGCAGCACGCCGATATGCGCCCAGCCACGAGCAGCGCCACCGCCGAGCGCCAGCGCGATCTTCACTTTTTTTGGGGGAGCGGGGACAGCGGGCGGTGCAGGTATGTTCTGTGAGGTGGTCGGACCTGTACCGGCAGGAACCTGCCCGGCGCTCTGACGAATCAACCCCCAGTTCAACATGGAATCCTCCGAGGCATAAACCTGCCTCTTGCTAAAATACTGTCCCTTTTTTGTTTCCAAATCGTATATTTGGCTGTTGCTTATTAGCCGGCGGGCGGTGCTTACTGCCCATAGACCTCGCCGGGATCGAAATGCAGGTGATCGTCGACGACGTTCAGCACCGGCTTTCCATCCTCCAGCTCGACAGTGCGATAGAAGCAGGAACGCCGTCCAGTATGGCACGTTGCATCGTGACCGGCGACCTCAACTTTCAGCCAGATAGCATCCTGATCACAATCGGTACGCATCTCCTTCACCGTCTGCAGATTTCCGGAAGTTTCACCCTTTTTCCAGATTTTTCCGCGCGAACGGCTGAAGTAGTGCGCCGTTTTTGTCTTTATGGTCAGTGCCAATGCCTCGGCATTCATATGCGCGACCATTAGCAGTTCACCGTCATGGGCATCGGTGACGATCGCGGTGATCAGGCCGCGATCATCGAAACGGGGGGTGAAATCGCCTGCATCCTCAAGTTCGGATTTGTCTGCGGAAGGCTCGTTGAATACCAAGTTCATTTCCGGCTCTTTCTTTGAAGCCTAATCAGCGGCTCCGGACCATCGTCATGAAGCGGACCTGCTCGGCCGGATCGGCCTTGAAGGCACCGGTGAAGGTCGTCGTCAACGTCGACGAGCCGTGCTTCTGCACGCCACGCATCGCCATGCACATATGCTCCGCATCGAGCATGACGGCGACGCCGCGCGGACGCAGGGAGTCGTCGATTGCGTTTGCGATCTGGGCGGTCATGGCCTCCTGCGTCTGCAGGCGGCGGCCGAAAATTTCAACGACGCGGGCGATCTTGGACAGACCAAGGACGCGGCCGTTCGGCAGGTAGGCGACATGCGCCTTGCCGATGATCGGCACGACGTGGTGTTCGCAATGAGAGAAAAACGGAATGTCGCGCACGAGAACCATGTCATCATAGCCGGAAACCTCCTCGAAGGTGCGGCCGAGCACGTCCTCGGGGTTCAAATCGTAGCCGGAGAAGAGTTCGCGATACGCCTTGGCGACACGGGTCGGCGTATCGAGCAGCCCTTCGCGCTGCGGATCGTCACCTGCCCAGCGAAGCAGAACGCGGACTGCGTCCTCGGCTTCCTTTTGGGACGGACGGTCCAATACCGGATTGGATTCAACTGCTTGCGGAAAGTTCTTTACAATGGCGTCCATTACCTGTGGTCTCCTGATCCGCATCGCGGATCTTATTTTGTCGGACTCGCCACTGGTATCCTCCCGAACCTGGAGAATTATGCACCTTTGGCGGGCTCCGGGGCGTTCTGGCTGGCGGACAAGCCTGCCGTCCTGCACGGTTTCCCATCAAACTTACAGAAGACCATTGCATTTTGATGGTCTTCGAACGACATACATATAGTATGGCATTGTCCCTGTGAAAGTGTCCTAACGAGACACGCTGTGTTTTTTGTTATGAAACAAAGAACGGGCGCGTCGGAGCAAAGCGATAATGGACGACATCTACAACAGCAAGATTCTGGAATTTGCCGGCAATATCGAACGCATCGGCAGCCTTTCCGACGCCGATGCAAGCGCTCAGGCCCATTCCAGACTATGCGGCTCTCGCGTCAAAATCTGGCTGAAAATGGACGGCGACGTCGTGACCGATTTTGCCCACGACGTCAAGGCCTGCGCACTCGGACAGGCCTCTTCCTCGATCATGGCCCGCCATGTCGTCGGCGCCACCGCCAGCGAGTTGCGCCAGGCGCGCGAAGACATGCTGGCGATGCTGAAGGCGGACGGCGAGGGGCCGACAGGGCGCTTCGAAGACATGCGCTATCTGCGACCGGTCAGGGACTACAAGGCCCGGCATGCGTCGACGATGCTGACATTCGATGCCGTGGTGGATGCGGTCGGTCAGATCGAGGCGGCGCGCGAACCCGCCAGGGCCATAGCGAGCGAAGCCGTTTGATCAAGGCTGCCGGCGATGTGCCATCTCTGCTCCATGCAAGATGAGGAAGATGAGGGAGGAGCGGCCGCGGGCTCCAAAAGGATAAGGCGCGACAAAGCACCGCCCCACGGCAATAGCAAGCCACGCCAATCCCGCAATTATTCCGGCCCCTTCCGCAAGACACCCGATCGGCTCCTTGGCATGGGTCTCATCCGTTTCTATCAACTGACGCTTTCCGGCTTCATTGGCAATTCCTGCCGCCATATCCCGACCTGCTCGGAATACGGTTATGAATCGATTGCCCGGCATGGCCTGTGGGCCGGCGGCTGGATGACGCTGTTCCGCGTGGCGCGCTGCGGTCCCGGAGGCACAAGCGGGCTCGATCCCGTGCCGGAAACGCTGGAAAACCGCTATCATTGGTGGACCCCGTGGCGCTATTTCCGCCTTGGCCAAAAGGCCGCCTGACGGCATGGCGGTCTACATCGCGCTTCTGCACAGTATCGTCCTTGGCGGCGGTCGGCGCGTCGTCATGAGCGATTTGCGGGCCATGGCGGAGAGCATTGGATTTTCAGACGTCAAGACGCTGGTCGCGACCGGCAATCTCGTTTTCGAGGCTGACGCGCAACCAATTGCGGAGATCGAGGCACGGCTCGAAGCAGGCTTCGCGAAGAGTTTTGGCAAGGCTGTCGATATCATTGCTCGCGATGCCGAGACTTGGCGCAGGCTTGCCGCCGGCAATCCGTTCAGCGACGGCAAGGGTAGTGAGGTCGTCGTCCGCGTCATGCGAAAACCGCTGGAGCCGTCGGTGATAGCAGCCCTCGGCAAACACAGGAACGACCCGGAACGCCTGGCGGTGGTTGATGGCGACCTATGGATCGATTTCGGCGGCAAGGCGAGCGAGACCCGTCTCCTCTCGGCGCTGACCACCAAACGCCTTGGCGTCGGCACGTTGCGAAACTGGAACACGGTGCGCGGATTGGTCGAGATGATCGGCGAGTAAAGCCGCTTCTCCTTTACTAAATCGCCGAATATCGCTATCAGGCGACCGCGTTCAATCAAGATCGATTGACCGCATCTTTCAAAACCACCCGCATTCGTTGGCGGGACTGGACAAGGAGAATTTCGATGTCCCAATCCGTTTCCCTGACATTTCCCGATGGTTCCGTGCGCAGCTACGATGCTGGCGCAACCGGCAGAGATGTCGCCGAATCCATTTCCAAGTCGCTTGCCAAGAAGGCCGTCGCCGTTGCGATCGACGGCACCGTGCGCGACCTTTCCGATCCGGTGACCGAAGGCAAGATCGAGATCATCACCCGCAATGACGACCGCGCGCTGGAACTGATCCGGCATGACGCGGCGCACGTCATGGCAGAAGCGGTGCAGGAACTGTGGCCCGGCACGCAGGTGACGATCGGCCCGGTCATCGAAAACGGCTTCTACTACGACTTTGCCAAGAACGAACCCTTCACGCCCGACGACCTGCCGGTCATCGAAAAGAAGATGCGCGAGATCATCCAGCGCAATGCGTCGTTCACAAAGCAGATCTGGTCGCGCGAGAAGGCAAAGGAAGTCTTTGCCGCCAAGGGTGAGCGCTACAAGGTCGAGCTCGTCGATGCCATTCCGGAAGGGCAGGACCTGAAGATCTATTATCAGGGCGATTGGTTCGACCTTTGCCGTGGGCCGCACATGGCTTCCACCGGCCAGATCGGTTCGGCTTTCAAGCTGATGAAGGTGGCGGGCGCCTATTGGCGCGGTGACAGCAACAATCCGATGCTGACCCGCATCTATGGCACGGCATTCTCCGAACAGGCCGATCTCGACAACTACCTGCACATCCTCGCCGAAGCCGAAAAACGCGATCACCGCCGTCTCGGCCGCGAAATGGACCTGTTCCACTTCCAGGAAGAAGGCCCCGGCGTCGTCTTCTGGCACGGCAAGGGCTGGCGGATGTTCCAGACGCTGGTGTCCTATATGCGCCGGCGATTGCAGGGCGACTATCAGGAAGTCAACGCGCCGCAGGTGCTCGACAAGTCGCTTTGGGAAACCTCCGGTCACTGGGGCTGGTATCGCGACAACATGTTCAAGGTCACCGTCGCCGGCGACGAGACCGATGACGATCGCGTCTTCGCGCTGAAGCCGATGAACTGCCCCGGCCACATCCAGATCTTCAAGCATGGCTTGAAGTCCTACCGCGAACTGCCGATCCGGCTTGCGGAATTCGGCGCAGTGCATCGCTACGAGCCTTCGGGTGCGTTGCACGGGCTGATGCGCGTGCGCGGCTTCACGCAGGACGACGCGCATATCTTCTGCACCGACGAGCAGATGGCCGCCGAATGCCTGAAGATCAACGATTTGATCCTTTCGGTCTATGAGGACTTCGGCTTCAAGGAGATCGTCGTGAAGCTCTCGACACGCCCGGACAAGCGCGTCGGTTCCGACGACCTCTGGGACCGTGCCGAAAGCGTGATGATGGACGTGCTGAAGACCATCGAGGCTCAGTCCGAAGGACGCATCAAAACCGGCATTCTGCCGGGCGAGGGCGCGTTCTACGGGCCGAAGTTCGAATATACGCTCAAGGACGCCATCGGCCGTGAATGGCAGTGCGGCACGACCCAGGTCGACTTCAACCTGCCGGAACGCTTCGGCGCGTTCTATATCGACCAGCATTCCGAAAAGACGCAGCCGGTGATGATCCATCGCGCCATCTGCGGCTCGATGGAACGCTTCCTCGGTATCTTGATCGAGAATTTCGCCGGCCATATGCCCCTCTGGGTGTCGCCGCTGCAGGTGGTGGTGGCAACCATCACCTCGGAAGCCGACGAATATGGCAACGAGGTTGCGGAAGCGCTGCGCGAAGCCGGGCTCGATGTCGAGACCGATTTCCGCAATGAGAAGATCAACTACAAGATCCGCGAGCATTCGGTGACCAAGGTCCCGGTCATTATCGTCTGCGGCAAGAAGGAAGCCGAGGAGCGCTCGGTCAACATCCGCCGCCTCGGCAGCCAGGCGCAGACGGCAATATCGCTCGACGAGGCCATCGCTTCGCTTTCACTCGAAGCCACGCCGCCGGATATCCTGCGCAAGCGTGAAGCCAAGCGGTCCAAAGCCGCTTGATATCAAATGTCGTCTGGCGGCATCTTCACAGAGCCGTCAGACAACTGACATGAAACTTTAATATAGACAATGATTCAGAGGGCTGCGCGCCCTGCCGGACATGCAGCCCTGTAGAATTTAAGGAGCGGGGCAGCCCGTCGCGGATTTGGATTTCAAAGAATTATCCTACGCCAATGAACGGGATACGCGCATTAAGCGCTGGTTCATCCGCTCCATCGAAGGCCTGTCGGGGCGCGATCGCTATGCCCGGCTTTACGACATCTGGCGCAGCGATATCGTCGGCAAGAGCGAACGCGTCTTCGGCAAGATGCTCGATCTCATCGATGTGAGCCTGGTTGCCAAGGGCGAATGGCCGCCACAGGAAATTCCCGATGCGCCGATCGTCATCGTCGCCAACCACCCCTTCGGTATCGGCGACGGCATCGCGATCCTGGCGCTTGCCGAGCAGCTCGGCAGACCCTTCAAGGTGCTGATCCATAACGAATTGCTGAAAGTGCCTGAGATGGCCGATTATTCGCTGCCGGTTTCCTTCGAGGAAACCAAGGAGGCGATGGCGATCAACATGAAGACGCGCCACGAGGCGGTTCGCCTGCTCAAGGAAGGCACGACGATCATCGTTTTTCCGGCCGGCGGGGTTGCAACGGCGAAGAAGGGCTTCGGCCGTGCCGAGGACCTGCCGTGGAAAATTTTCCCGGCGAAGCTCATTCAAGCGGCGCGCGCCAGCGTCATTCCCGTTTATTTCGAGGGGCAGAACGGCCGGCTGTTTCATCTCGCCAGCCGTGTGTCGCTGACGCTGCGTCTTTCCCTGCTGATCCGCGAATTCCGCCGTCTTTCCGGCAGCACCATCACCGCCCATGTCGGTAGGCTGATGACGTGGGAGGCGCTCAGCGAAGGCAACGATCGCAAGGATCTGTTGTCGAAGCTCTACAGCGCGGTGTTTTCCATGGCGCCTCCTAAGCGAGCGCTGCGAAAAAGGGCCGTATAACGGAGGCCGCCGATCCAAATTCGCAGCCTGTCTCGGCCTCAGTCCATACTCTCGCCATCGTCGCCGCCAGACGACGGCGCCAATTGCTCGTAGGTCGGCAAGGGGCGCTGCTGGCCTGAGGCGGCCGGCTGGGTCTGCGGGGCCTGGTTTTGCTGCACCTGTGCCGGCGGAATGGGGATCTGCTGTGCAGGCTGCTGATCGTTGGCGTCCTGCGGCTGCTGTTCCTTCATCAGCACTTCGACATCGGTATTCTTGCCGGCTCCGACGGTGAAGTCGCGCTGATAGATCTTGTCCTTATTGCGGGCAATGGCCGTATATTGGCCTTCCGCGAGCACCATGGTGGGGAAAGCACTAAGGCTTTCGCCGACGATATCGCCGGCAGAGGTGAGGATCGACCAAGCCGTATCGGCAATCGCCTCGCCGCCCTTGTCCGATACCAGTTTGAAAGTAATCTTCGCCGCCTTGTGCTGGATCGTCGCTTCGGTGACCTTGCCGGCTTCCACCTGGATATCGGCGCGGATGACGGCGTTGACGGCACCATATTCGGAGACGATGTGATAGGTGCCGGCGCTGAGGCCAACCAGCGTGTTCGGCTTGACGTTGGACATGACGAGACCGCGCTCGCCGTCTTCCTTCGCATCGTTGGAATAGATCGAAAAACTCAGCTCATCCGGCGGGATGCGCACGTCAGAGCCGGAGACAGCGTTCAGCACCATACCGCCGGCGTCGAGCACCATGATCTGCTTTTGCAGCACGCCGCTTTCCGGCACGGTCAACTTCTTGGTGACACCGGCGCGGCCAAAGGAGACGTTGACGAAATAATCGCCGGGAAGGAGATGGAAGGATGCCGAGCCGCCTTTCGAGCTTGCGACCAGCGGCAGCTTGCCGTCGGCGCCGGCAAAGGGGCTGAAGACATACCAGGAGAGACCCTGCAATTGCGGGCCGCTGTCAGAGGCAAGCTTGGCCTCGAGCGAAACATCGTGCAGCGATTGACCGGACGAGTTTTCGCCGCCTGGCGCGACAAAGGCATTGAGCTTCGGCATCTTCACGCTGCCGTCGAGCTGCTTGAATTCCTGGAAGGCATTTTCCGCCGAAGCAGCGGTGCTCAGGCTCGCGAGCATTGCGAACGCCGTGCCCAATCGGCGAGCGGATGAAATGCCTGACATGAATTCCCAACCGATTGACTTCCGGTAAAACACAGGCCACTTCAAGACCAACGGAGTGGCAAATTCAAGACCCACTTCCTCCCGCGCGTGAAAATGAAAGCAATCATTCGATGAAAACCGATATCAAGCTGGTCGATTATCTGGCGGTCCGCCGATCCATTCCCGCTTTTCAGATGATGGAACCCGGCCCGGACAAAGCCGAAATCGAAGATATTCTGCGGCTCGCTTCGCGCGTGCCGGATCACGGCAAGCTCGCCCCCTGGCGCTTCATCGTCTATCGCGGCGAGGAGCGCGCGCGGATCGGCGAGGAGCTGTTGAAGCTCGCGCTGGAAGCCAAGCCGGACCTTTCCGAAGAGATGATCCAGGTCGAGCGCACGCGCTTCACCCGTGCGCCCGTCGTCATCGCCGTTGTCAGCAAGGCGGGACCGCATTTCAAAATTCCGGAATGGGAACAATTGATGTCAGCGGGCGCGCTTTGCCTCAATCTGCTGATTTCCGCCAACGCGCACGGCTGGGTTTCGAACTGGCTGACCGAGTGGTTCGCCTATGACGAGCGCGCCTATCCGCTGCTCGGCGTGCAGCCAGGCGAAAAGGTAGCTGGCTTCATTCATATCGGTTCGTCCACCTTCCCATCCACCGAACGCCCGCGCCCGGAACTGACGGAGACCGTAACCTGGGTCGGCGGCGAGGGAGCGTGATGTTCTACACGACGGACACCAATCGGCATGGTCTGGCGCATGACCCCTTCAAGGCCATCGTCGCGCCACGGCCGATCGGCTGGATTGGCAGCAAGGGCAGGGACGGTTCGCTGAACCTGTCCCCCTATTCCTTTTTCAATGCGGTCAGCGACCGGCCGAAGCTGGTGATGTTCTCTTCTGCCGGCAGAAAGGACAGCGTGCGCAATGTCGAGGAAACGGGCGTTTTCACCGCCAACCTCGTCAGCCGTCATATCGTGGAGAAGATGAATCATTCGTCGATCGCCGTCGCCTACGGCGTCAATGAATTCGAACTGGCTGGACTGACTGCAAAACCTGGCGAGTTGGTCGATGCGCCTTACGTCGGCGAGGCCTTTGCTGTCCTCGAATGCCGGGTGACCGAGATCATGCAGCCCAAGGGCCTCGATGGCGAGCCATCCGAAAATATCATGGTCTTTGGCCAGGTCATCGGCATCCATATCGATGAGGCGATCATTCGCAACGGTCGGCTCGACATGGCGCTCGCGCGGCCTGTCGCCCGCATGGGCTACATGGACTACAGCGAAGGCAGCGATGTCTTCGTGCTGCTGCGGCCAAAAGCGCCGTAACATCAGCGCCTTTCGGTCTCGTATTAGTGGTTAATAAACAAGGTAAACGGCCCGTAAACCTTTCATCGCTAACGTGTCCGATATGAGTTCGCGGGTCGGGAATCGTCCCGCCGATATCGGGGCGTTATGTGATCATAGAAGCATTTCTTCGCTGGGCTGAGACCGCCAAGGCAGAGAGTAGGGCGAGGGCGGCCAATGCACTTGGGCGAGCCTATCTGCAATCGGAGATGCCGCGAGAAGAGCGCGCCGCCGCCGAGATGGCGATGACCTATCTACTCGATGATCCGTCGCCGCGCGTGCGTCTGTCGCTTGCAGAGGCCGTGGCACGCTCCCCGAACGCGCCGCGCAACATCATCCTGTCGCTGGCGGAGGATCAGCCGGAGATCGCAGGGCAGGTCATTCTTTTCTCACCGGTGTTTACCGATGCCGATCTTGTCGACCTTGCGCTGCGCTGCAGCAATGTGACGCGCGTCCTGATCGCCTCGCGCGGCCGGGTGTCGCGGTCGGTTTCGGCAGCACTCGCCGAAATCGGCGGCGAGACCGAAGTCCTTTGCCTGCTGGAAAACGACGGCGCCTCGCTGTCGCGCGCCTCGCTGAAGCGGATCGCCGAACGCCTTGGCGATCAGGCCGACATACGCGGTCTGCTTCTTGATCGTGACGCGCTGCCATCCGACGTCCGCCACCTGCTGATGCGGCATGTGAGCGAGGCACTGACCGGCTCAAGCCTCATTCAGGCTACGATCGGCGCTGGCAGGCTTCAGCATATTACCCGCGAGGCCAGCGAGGCAGCGACGGTCTCCATCGCCGGCACGGTACAGCATGAGGACATTCCCGATCTGGTCGAGCACCTGCGGCAGTCCGGCTGGTTGACACCGGCTTTCCTGATGCATGCGCTTTGCTCGGGCAAGGTGGACTTCTTCGCCGGCGCGATCACCAACCTTTCGGCCTGTGACGAGCGCCGCGTGCGCTCCATCCTTTCCACCGGCCGCGTCTATGCCGTCCGTGCGCTTTATGAATCTGCCGGCCTGTCGCGCGATATCAGCATCGTCTTTGTCGAGGCGACATTGATCTGGCGCGAGGCGTCGCGCGCCAATGGCGGCACCATGCTAGAAAATGTTTCGGCGCGGCTGATGCATAAATTCCGACTTGCAGACCAGTCCCCTGTCGCGGCGGTGCAATTGCTCGATATGGTGGAGAAGCTCGCCAACGCCGAACGGCGGCAGACGGCGCGGACATTCGCGGCGCTGGCGGCTCTTGCCGCAGCGTGATAGTCATCGGCTATTGCAGCTTTGGGAATGTGTCTTGTCACTGACGATTACTGTTGAATCACCGCGCCAGGATGGCGTTATCCGTCTCCTCGACATGTCCAGTGCCTACGCACAATCGCTTTATCCGCCAGAGAGCAATCATATGCTCGATCTGGACGCTCTGGAGAGCCCCGACGTGACCTTCTGGGTCGCACGGCTCGATGGCGATATGGTCGGCTGCTGCGCTCTGGTGGAGGCGGGGGATGGCACCGCAGAGATCAAGCGCATGTTTGTCGATCCGCTTGCCAGGGGACGCAGGGTCGCACAGATGCTGATGAAAGCAGCGGAAGAGAAAGCGACAGAAAGAAAGCTGACGGCGCTACGGCTCGAAACCGGCATATACCAGCCGGAGGCAATCGGCCTCTACCGCAAGTTCGGCTACATCGAGATCGGACCATTCGGCAGCTACGAGCCCGATCCACTTAGCCTGTTCATGGAGAAGACGCTTCCGCAGGCTTAAGAGGCCTGTCAGCCGTCGGAACCGTCCCTGACACGCAATTGCAGTTCCGGCTCCTGAGCGTGTTGTTCCTCGGTCAGTTCCGCCTCGCGGATCCATTCACGCCAGATGGCCACGATAATGGCCATGAGTACCGGACCGATGAACAGGCCAAGGAATCCCATGGTCTTGACGCCGCCGAGAAGGCCGAAAAAGGTCGGCAGGAAGGGCAGCTTGATCGGACCACCGACGAGCTTCGGCCGAAGCGTCTTGTCGACGATGAAGAGTTCGACCGTCCCCCAGATAAACAGCCCGGCGCCGGCCCAAGGGGAGCCGCTGGCGAGCAGATAAATGGATACGAGCGACATGGAGAGCGGCGCACCACCAGGCACGAGCGCCATGACACCGGTCAGAACGCCAAGGGTGACTGCCGATGGCGCGCCCGCGATCCAATAGGCGACGCCCAACACCACACCTTCGCCAATGGCGATCAACGTCATGCCCATGACGGTGGAGCTGATCGTCGCCGGCACGACGCGGGAGATGCGCTCCCAGCGGTTCGGCAAGATACGTTCGCCCAAAAGATCGACCTGGCGGACGAAACTGGCCCCGTCGCGGTAGATGAAGAACAGGGCGATCAGCATGAACAGCAAAGTCAGCACGACATGGAACGCGCCGCCGCCGGCAGCAAGCACCGCCCGGTAGATATTGCCGATATGTGCGCCGCTGACGAGTTGCGCCAATTCGCCGATGGAACCGGGGCTGCCGATATATTGCGTCCACTGATCGCCGAGCCAGGAGCCGACGATCGGCAGCGCGAGTATCCATTGCGGCGGCGGGGCACCATCGCGATTGACATGCACCGCCCAGGTAAACCATTCGCGGACTTCACCGACCATATAGATGGCCGAAAGCACGATCGGCAGCACGAGGAAGGTGACGATAAAGGCGATGGCGATGGTTGCCGCAAGCGTCGTATTGCCGTTGGTTCGGCGCACGAGATCGCTATAAAGCGGCCAGGTGGCAAAGCCGATCACAGCCGCGGCCAACACCGGAACGAGAAAACCGTAGAAGAAATAGATGCCGGCCGCCGCAATCAGGATCAGCAGCCAACGCGCCGCAGAAATCGACGGAATAAGAGCCATGCGCGCGGGCGCGCTTGGGCCCAGCCAACGCGGCTCCCTCGGCTTATGACGTTCGAATACACCCACCGGACTTGCTTCACTCTTTTTATTAGATCAACCGGTTATGGGGTATGATCTAGGCTGTTTCAAGGGCCACCACTTGAAAGCCTATATAATCCGTTGCCGTGACAGCCGAACGACTACCGATGCGAGAGTAGACGGCCGACTATTGCGGCCGACGGATGACCTTGAAGGCAAAGAATTGCGTCTTCTGCGTCGGATTGAAATTGTTGTCGGCAACGAAGATCAGCACATCCGTACCGTCTTTCGCCTTGCCGAGGCTGACACCTTCGATGTTGTCAGGGGCAAGGCCGAGCGCCCGCAGGTCCATCACCTGGACCTTGCGCACAGGCACGATGCGCTGGTCGGTCTTGGCCAAAGATGGGATGTTCGAGACATCGGTCGCGCCTTCGAGATCGAACATGTTGATGACGACGGAATTGCCGACATCCTGCGCATAGCCGCGCTCGATCGACAGCGCATGCCGGTCGTCCAGCGCCACGATTTCCGACATGCCGAAATCATTCCAGCCGCCGGGTTTGGAGGCGGCCTGCGGGATCGGCGCGACCGGATAGACATACTGCGCCTTCTGTTCGCCCGTGACCGCATCGTAGCGGATGAAACGGGCAAGCGCGCCATTGGTCAGCGTCGTCATCGGTCCGTCTTGATAGAGCGCGGATTCCATGCCGACCAGAAGATCGCTACCGGCGAGGAAGCTCAGACCCTCGAAAGCAAGGTTGTCGCGGATGCCGGTGCTCTTGTCCGCGGTCGGTGCGAAACCTGCCGGCAGCGGCAGTTCGCGCACGAAGCTGCCATCGCGATTGGCAACCCGCACGAAAGGCGGCAGCAGTGCCTTGCCGTCGCCTTCGCTGCTCCAATAGATGCCGTCCTTGCCGACGCGGATCGACTCGGAATCAACCGTGCGAAAAGCGAAAGGTTGGCCGTTCTTGTCCTTCAGTGTCACATGATCGAGAACGGTCACGCCCTTCAGGCCAACGGCACTGACATCGATGTCAAGATCGTAGAAGCGGGCAGGCGCCTTTTCGGAGCGGTCATCGCTGATGGAGATATAGTGGCCGGTCGAAGGATCGAAATCGATGCCGGAGAGACCACCGACTTCGACGCCGCTTTCCATGAAGCCCGTCGGAATATCGTATTCGCCGAGATAGGAGAGGCTGATACCCGCCTTGCAGTCGCCGAAGGGGCAAGGAACGTCGATGACCGTGCCGATATCGGCAGCGCGGGCACCAGCGGAACCGAGAAGAAAGGCAGCAGCGGCAGTCGTCAAAAAGGGCTTCAACATGGCGATATCGTCACATCCGGTTTACGAGTTGGCGGGTTCGCAGAGATGCCGCATCTATGCATCCGCCCGTGACGCTTTCGTTACGGATATCGGTCAGTTCGATAAAAATATCGCGAGGTCGTTTTTGCCGCGGCGGGGACGCGGCTGCTAAATATCCAAATTCTCCGCAAACGCTGCGCGTTCCTGGATAAAGCGGAAACGGGCATCTGCCTTGGTGCCCATGAGATTGTCGACGGCCTCACGGGTGCCCTCGAAATCCACCTCGTCGATCTCGACGCGCAACAGGGTGCGCTTCGCCGGATCCATCGTCGTTTCCTTGAGCTGGGCGGGAAGCATTTCGCCAAGACCTTTGAAACGGCTGATCTCGATCTTGCCTTTGCCCTTGAACTCGCTCTCCATCAGCTCCAGCCGATGGGCGTCATCGCGGGCATAGATGGATTTCGACCCCTGCGTGATCTTGTAGAGCGGCGGCACCGCCAGGAAAAGGTGGCCGCCACGGATCAGCTCAGGCATTTCTTGATAGAAGAACGTGATCAGCAGCGAGGCGATATGGGCGCCATCGACGTCGGCATCGGTCATGACGACGACGCGCTGATAGCGCAGGTCTTCTTCGCGATATTTCGAACGCGTGCCACAGCCGAGCGCCTGGACGAGATCGGTGATCTGCTGGTTGGCGGATAGCTTTTCGCGACCGGCGCTGGCGACGTTGAGAATCTTACCACGCAGGGGCAGGATCGCTTGGTTGGTACGATTGCGCGCCTGCTTGGCGGAGCCACCTGCCGAATCACCTTCGACGAGGAAGAGTTCGGCGCCTTCGGCGGTGTTCTGCGAACAATCGGCGAGCTTGCCCGGCAGGCGCAGCTTGCGCACCGCCGTCTTGCGGTTGACTTCCTTCTCCTTACGGCGGCGCAGGCGCTCTTCGGAACGCTCGATCACCCATTCAAGCAGCTTCTCGGCCTCGGCCGGATTGTCGGTCAGGTAGTGATCGAAGGGGTCGCGCAACGCATTTTCAACGATACGCTGCGCCTCGACGGTTGCGAGCCTGTCCTTGGTCTGGCCGACGAATTCCGGTTCGCGGATGAAGATGGAAAGCATGCCGACGCCGGAGATCATCACGTCGTCGGTGGTGATGCCGGCGGCGCGCTTGTTCTGCGTCATCTCGGCATAGTTTTTCAGCCCCTTGGTCAGCGCGATGCGCAGGCCGGCCTCGTGCGTGCCGCCTTCGGGGGTGGGGATGGTATTGCAATAGGAGTGGATCTGCGGGTCCCCGCCATACCAGGTGATCGCCCATTCCAGCGAACCATGGCCGCTTGCCTTCTCCGACTTGCCGGCGAAAATCTCGCGAGTGACGGTGAACTCGTTGCCCATCGTCGCCTTGAGGTAATCCTTCAGGCCGCCGGGGAAATGGAAAACCGCTTTTTCCGGAACATCGGAGGCTCCGTGCACCAATTCCGGATCGCAGCTCCAGCGGATTTCGACGCCGCCGAAGAGATAGGCCTTGGAGCGTGCCATGCGGAAGACACGAGCAGGATCGAATTTGGCATGCTCGCCGAAGATCTGCGGATCGGGATGGAAACGGACGCGGGTACCGCGACGGTTATGGACATCGCCGAGCTCTTCCAGGCCGCCTTGCGGCAGGCCGCGCGAAAAGCGCTGGCGATAGAGCTTGCGATTGCGCGCCACCTCGACTTCGAGATCATCGGACAGGGCATTGACGACCGAGACGCCGACGCCATGCAGGCCGCCCGAGGTTTCATAGGCCTTGCCGTCGAACTTACCGCCAGCATGCAGCTTGGTCATGATGACTTCGAGCGTCGACTTACCCGGTACCTGCGGATGATTTTCGACCGGAATGCCGCGGCCGTTATCGGTGACGGTCAGATAGCCCCGCTGGTCGAGATGCACTTCGATGAAATCGGCATGACCGGCGACGGCCTCGTCCATGGAATTGTCGATGACTTCGGCGAAGAGATGATGCAACGCCTTCTCGTCGGTGCCACCGATATACATGCCGGGGCGCATGCGCACCGGCTCCAGTCCTTCGAGAACGCGGATCGAATTCGCCCCATATTCATCAGCATTCGAGGTTGTCGGTGCTGCGCGTGGGGCAGGGACGGCCACAGGCTTTTCAGCCTTGACGACCGGCTTGTCCTCCGCTTCCGGTTTCGGCGAAAGGGGCAGTGCGGAGAAGAGATCGTTGCTGTTATCCATGGGGCTGTTCAGATTTGTCCTTGAAGGGGTCATACCCCAAAATCACCGCAATTGCCGTCAGTTTCGCGAATCACCGTGATTCTGCCAGAAACGATGCCCGAGCGCGATGGCACCCCGATAACGGGGCAAATTCGGAAAAAAGATTTGCGTTGCCGGGCGGCGAATGGCAAGCCCGTGGGCCTATCGAGGGAAGTGTCCGCATGCGAATGTCCACAGCTCATTTGTCGATTTTAGCCGCAATTGCGGCGTTTTTGCCGTTGGCAACCGCGTCGGGTGCCGCTGCGGAAGCGCTGAAGCCCTTCAAGGATGACCTGTTTTCCAATCAGACGGTCCTCGAAAGCCATGACAACGGTGCTTTTCAGACGATCGACTATCAGGAAATGCGCGACATCAACGGCCGCGACGAGGTGCCGGAACGGCGTGTCAAGCCGGCTTACGTCGCAACCGGCGTGCGCTGGAAAGCGCAGCAAGACGAGACCTTGCCGCTCGGCAACCGCAAGCTCGATGTCACCCGCATCGGCCCGGCATCCAAGCAGGCCTTCACGGTGATCTTCATCCACGGCCGTGGCGGCGACCGCAGGCTGGGGTCCAACGACTTTACGTTCGGCGGTAATTTCAACCGGCTGAAGAACCTCGCCTACAACAATGGCGGCACGTACTACGCGCCGAGCGTGAAGAGCTTCGATAGCGACGGCGTCGCCGACATCGCGGCCCTGATCCGCTATTCCTACGAGCAATCCGGCGGCCGGCCCGTCATCCTCACCTGCGCTTCGATGGGCAGCTTCATCTGCTGGGGCATCACGCGCGACGCCGAAAGCGTCCAGCGCCTGAAGGGGATGGCGATTTTGAGCGGGGTCACCGATCAGGATTTCGTCAAGAGCGCCTTCTACAAGGCGAAATTGCCGATCTGGTTCACCCATGGCAGCAAGGACCCGGTCTACGCCGCCACTGACCAGGAAGCCCTGTTTGAAAAACTCTACAAGACGCATTACCCGACGCGATTCACGCTGTTTGCCACCGGCAACCATGGCACGCCGGTGCGGATGACCGATTGGCGAAAGGTGCTGAATTGGATCATCGATCCACAGCCGTCATAATTCTTTTCGGAAAAATTTCGGCTTATTTTCAAAAGAGTGATCTTTTTAAATGGTTTGAATTCGTTCCGACTGCTTTCAATAACTTTTCTTTCCGTCCCAGTTTTGTTAGTGCGGCAGAGAGGTGAGAGGAAACGCGGAATGACAGATAAAATTCGACCGCTCCTGGCGGGAAACTGGAAGATGAATGGCACCCGGGCCAGCCTGGACCAGATCAAGGCAATCGCCGAGGGTGTGAAGGCGCCGTTATCCGAGAAGATCGACACGCTCATCTGCCCGCCGGCAACCTTGCTTTATGTCGCAACGGCACTCTGCGACGACAGTCCGCTGGCGATCGGTGCGCAGGACTGCCATCAACTGGTCAGCGGCGCGCATACCGGTGACATCTCCGCTGCGATGATCGCCGATTGCTTCGGCACCCATGTGATCGTCGGCCATTCCGAGCGTCGCAGGAATCACGCCGAAGGCGACGCGCTGGTGCGCGCCAAGGCGGAAGCAGGACTTGCGGCTGAACTTACCACCATCATCTGCATCGGCGAGACTGCCGACGAGCGCGATCAAGGCCAGACGCTGGATGTGCTCAAGCGCCAGCTTGCCGCTTCGACACCCGACGGCGCAGTCTCGGAAACGACCGTCATCGCCTATGAACCCGTCTGGGCGATCGGCACGGGCAAGGTTCCCACTTCCGCCGATGTCGAGGAAGCGCATGCTTTCATCCGCAAGGAGCTGGTAGCGCGCTTCGGCGGCGACGGCGAGAAATTCCGTCTCCTCTACGGCGGCTCGGTCAGTGGCGCGAATGCGGCAGATCTGCTGGCGGTCGCCAATGTCAACGGTGTGCTGGTCGGCGGGCAAAGCTTGAAAGCCGTCGACTTCCTCGCCATCTATGGCGCATTCGAACGGCAGTTCGCCTGAAGGTTTCACTTGCCGGAATTCCAGTCTTAAAAGGACTTGGAATAGGCGAGAGCCTCATGTAAAGAGCCGCGAGCTTTTCTTTTTGATGCCCGCGCCCGTGGGCAGGACTGGACCTATGCAAACCGTACTGCTTGTCATCTATCTCATGGTTGTCATCGCCCTCATCGGCGTGGTGCTGATTCAGCGCTCGGAGGGCGGTGGCCTGGGCATTGGCGGCGGATCGGGCTTCATGTCCGCGCGCGGCACGGCCAATGCGCTGACCCGCACCACGGCGATCCTCGCGGCACTGTTCTTTGTACTGGCGCTGGGGATGAATATTTACTCGCGGTTCGAGGGACGTCCGACCGACATTCTCAACCGTATTCCGAGCACCGCGGGCCAGGGTAACGGCATTCTCGATTCGCTCGGCGGCCAGAAGGGCGCAGCACCGGCAGCCGGCCAATCCCAGCCGGCCAACAATAACGGCGTTCCGAACAGCGGCGCGGTTGCTCCGCAGTCTCAGACGACGACTCAACCGGCTGCGACGACAACTGAGCAGGCCCCGGCCGCTACGGCGACCCAGCCCGCAACCACGACCACGACGCAGCCTGCTCCGACCACCGGTCAGCAGACGGCGCCCGCGACGACCACAACGCCAGCCCAGAGTGGCAACGGCGTTCCGACCGGCCAGTAAGCCCGGTCATCGACTATCATCCTCCGGCAGATCTTCGGATCTGCCGGTTTTGTTTTGTCAACATTCCGCGTTCTGTGTCCAAAATTCCGGAAACGAATTTTAGGGCTGGCGGAATCATTTGTTAAAAGGTATCCGGTGACTCCCATGGCGCGATATGTATTCATCACTGGCGGCGTGGTTTCTTCCCTCGGAAAAGGAATTGCGGCCGCGGCTCTCGGAGCGTTGTTGCAGGCCCGTGGTTATCGGGTCCGCCTGCGCAAACTCGACCCTTATCTGAACGTGGACCCGGGCACGATGAGCCCGACCCAGCACGGCGAGGTCTTCGTGACCGACGACGGTGCGGAGACCGACCTCGATCTCGGCCACTACGAACGCTTTACCGGTCGTTCGGCCACCAAGACCGACAACATCACCACCGGTCGCATCTACAAGAACATCATCGACAAGGAACGTCGCGGCGACTATCTCGGCGCCACCGTTCAGGTCATTCCGCATGTCACCAACGAGATCAAGGATTTCGTGACCGAAGGCAATGACGACTATGATTTCGTCATCTGCGAGATCGGTGGCACAGTCGGCGACATCGAAGCCATGCCCTTCATGGAAGCGATCCGCCAGCTCGGCAACGACCTGCCGCGCGGCACGGCGATCTATGTTCACCTGACGCTGATGCCTTACATCCCGGCTGCCGGCGAGCTGAAGACCAAGCCGACGCAGCATTCCGTGAAGGAACTGCAGGCGCTCGGCATTCATCCCGATATCCTGCTGGTGCGCGCCGACCGGGAAATCCCCGAGGCCGAGCGTCGCAAGCTTTCGCTGTTCTGCAACGTCCGTCCTTCGGCCGTCATCCAGGCGCTCGACGTCGCCAACATCTACGATGTGCCGATGGCCTACCATAAGGAAGGCCTCGACAACGAAGTGCTGGCCGCTTTCGGCATCGAGCCGGCGCCGAAGCCGCGGCTCGAACAGTGGGAAGAGGTCTGCAACCGCATCCGCACGCCGGAAGGCGAGGTAACGATCGCCATCGTCGGCAAATATACCGGCCTCAAGGATGCCTATAAGTCGCTGATCGAAGCGCTGCATCACGGCGGCATCGCCAATCGCGTCAAGGTCAAGCTTGAATGGATCGAGTCGGAAGTCTTCGAAAAGGAAGATCCGGCGCCGTATCTCGAAAAGGTCCACGGCATTCTCGTGCCCGGCGGCTTTGGCGAACGTGGCTCCGAGGGCAAGATCCATGCGGCCCGCTTCGCCCGCGAGCGCAAGGTGCCGTATTTCGGCATCTGCTTCGGCATGCAGATGGCTGTCATCGAGGCGGCCCGCAATCTAGCCGGCGTCGATCATGCGTCCTCCACCGAATTCGGTCCGACCCAGGAACCGGTCGTCGGCTTGATGACGGAGTGGCTGAAGGGCAACGAACTGCAGAAGCGCACGGCATCCGGCGATCTCGGCGGCACGATGCGTCTCGGTGCCTATAAGGCGGCACTGAAGAAGGGCACGAAGATTTCCGAAATCTACGGCTCGACCGACATTTCCGAGCGCCATCGCCACCGCTACGAAGTCAACATCGACTACAAGGAGCGGCTGGAAGATTGCGGTCTCGTCTTCTCCGGCATGTCGCCGGACGGCGTGCTGCCGGAAACGATCGAATACCCCGATCACCCCTGGTTCATCGGCGTTCAGTATCACCCGGAACTGAAGTCCCGACCGCTCGAACCGCACCCGCTGTTTTCGAGCTTCATCGAGGCGGCGACGGAGCAAAGCCGACTGGTTTGATAATGATGGAAGGCCGATCCATGTCTTTTGCGGATCGGCCCCCTTTCCCAAATTTTGTGTCAATTATTGGCATTATGTGCTACACGCTCCCTTCAGTTAGAGACCGACGGAGTGCGATATGGCATCGGAAAATAGCATTCACGTGCGGGTAAGCGGCCAGTTGCAGGCCCACATTCAACGGCAAATCGGCGAGAACGGTCTCTATGAAAATGCCAGCGAATATATTCGGGCACTTATTCGCCGCGATCTGGAAACACGCGCCGAAGCCTGGGAATGGCTGCGGGACGAGCTGGAGCCCGCCCTGCGGGCCGATGAAAGCGAATTTGTCGCTGTCTCCGCCGAAGACGTAATCCGCCGCAACCAATCGCGTTAGCATGAACGGATATTTGTTCTATTCTCGGGCGGATGCAGCTCAAAACCGCATCTGGATCGATACCGCTGAGCGATGGGGCGAGCCTCAAGCAAATAAATATATCCTAGGGCTTCATGCCCACTTGGAGCAGCTTTCCAAAGCAAAAGCTCTTTGGCGCAGGCTACCAAAAAATTTGGTCGCGCCTGCCGATTCCGAGACATCGATATTTTTAAGCCGGTACGAGCGGCATTACATATTTTTCCGAGAGCTGCCGAGCGGCAAGATCGGCGTGATGAGCATCCTGCACGAAAGAATGGATTTGCCGGTCAGGCTGAAGGAAGATCTGACCAGCATTATCGCCAGGCCTCGCTAGCCCGCTGGTTTTCCGCACTGCAAAAAGCCCCGCCGCTACGTCATTTGACTGTCGCGTGGTCCCCATTTCCGTGGCACTTTGCCGGTCAGCATAGTGGGAACAAACGTATGATGCTCAATCCATTTGACGATCGGATGGAACGGTCGAAAACCAAAATTGCCGTCACCTATATTGTTCTGGTTGCGTTCAATGTCGCTAGCTGGGCTTGGGCATGGGCCGCCTTTGCCGATAGGCCGTCGCTGTTGGGTACCGCATTTCTCGCCTATATGTTCGGCTTGAGACACGCCTTTGACGCAGACCACATTGCGGCGATCGACAATGTGGTGCGCAAGCTGATGCAGGAGGGAAAACAGCCCTATGCCGTCGGCTTTTTCTTCTCGTTGGGGCATTCGACGATTGTGGTGCTTGCGTCTGTTGTCATTGCCGCGACGGCGGCTGCGATGCAGAGCAAGCTCGATTCCTTCCATGATATCGGTAGCGTTATCGGCACGGCAGTCTCGGCCGCGTTCCTGCTTCTCATCGGCATCGCCAACCTGTTCGTGTTGAAGGGCGTGTGGTCGGCCTTCGATCGCGCACGAAGGGGTGAGAGGATTGTTGAGGAAGACCTCGATGCGTTGCTGACCGGCGGCGGTTTGCTGGCGCGCGTGTTCCGCCCGATGTTCAAGGTGGTGAGGCGGTCCTGGCACATGTATCCCATCGGCTTTCTCTTCGGTCTCGGCTTCGATACGGCGACCGAGATCGGCCTGCTCGGCATTTCCGCAGCGCAGGCGGCACAGGGCATGTCCTTCTGGACGATTCTCGTCTTCCCGGCACTCTTCACCGCCGGCATGTCGCTGATGGACACGAGCGACAGCATATTGATGACCGGCGCCTATGGCTGGGCTTTCGTCAAGCCGATGCGCAAGCTCTGGTACAATCTGACAATCACCGCGGCTTCGGTTGTCGTTGCCGTCTTCATCGGCAGCATAGAGGCGCTGGGGTTGATCTCCGACAAGCTCGGCCTCGAAGGCGGCGTCTGGAGCTTCATCAGCGACCTCAACGACAATCTCGCCAACTTCGGCTTCGCTGTCGTCGGCATCTTCCTGTTGAGCTGGCTGATTTCGACCATCCTCTACAAAGCCAAGGGCTACGACAACTTGCAGATTAACCGCTCCTGACGCATCATCACTTCCTACGGATTTATATTGCTGCGGCTGGAATTTAGGGGCCAGCCGCCACACGTATATTTCATGGGGGGCACAATCATGACCCAGACAAACCGTTTTCTCGGCGCAGCCGGAGTCGTCGTTCTGTGCGTGATCGGGACCGGTTCGGCCACCGCACAAACCGCCAGTTGTTCGCTGCGACCGGCGGTCAGTGCTGAACGCCAGACGCTGAATTGCGAGCCGGGCCTCAGCATCACCATCGAGCGCGGGGCGAGCTACCGGTTTGCCGACCGCAATCGCGACGGCCAGGTGGATGCTATCGTGCTCAACAGCAAGGCGGCGCTGGTCGATGTCGACAGCAGCCGCATCAAGGGCGGGTTCGAAGTGGTGACGCCGCAGGCGATCGCTGCGGTGCGCGGCACACGATGGGCAGTCGACGCGGCGCGTGGCAAGACATCCGTGCTGGTGCTGCGCGGCCGCGTCGCCGTGAATAAGGTTTCAACCGGACAAGGCGTTACGCTAGGGCGCGGGCAGGGGGTCGATGTCGATCACAGCCGCGGCCCCTTGCATGTTACGAGTTGGGGGCAACCACGCATAAACGCGCTGATGGGCCGCCTCGGCCAGTGAGATCCTGATTCCCATGCGCAGACCACCGCTGCAGACGTTGATTGCGCTCGTCTTGACCGCCGTCTGGGGTGCGGGTCTCGGCATCGCCCATCTGCGGGGCGACATTCCTTTTATCGATGGTGCCGAGGCGACGCTGACCAATCTCAGGAATGTGCTCGGTGGCAGCCGGCAGCCGCCCGATGTCGTTACGATCGTCGCCATCGATGATGAGGCGTCGCGGCAAGCCGGCCACTACCCGCTGCCCCGTGCCACGCTTGCGAAAGTCATCGATGCCATCGCCGTGCTGAAGCCGAAAGCGATCGGGCTCGACATGCTTTTGGTCGATCCCGGCGCGGAGGCTGACGATGCAGCGCTGGCGCAATCACTGAGACAGACCAACGCCGTGCTCGCCGTCGCTGGTATCTTTCCCGAAAGTCGCCAGCGCGTTGCCGACGAAAGCAAGGAGCCGCTTGCGCGCGTGCCCAGCGCCCTGCAATTCCTGGAGCCGCAGCCGCGGTTTGCGCAGGCGGCGACCTATGGCGTCGTCAACGTCCAGACCGACAAGACCGGGACGCCGCGTTTCGTGCCCATGCTGTTTCGCAGCGGCGAGCGGATCGAACCGTCCTTCTCGTTGCGCGTCGTTTCCGCCGCGACCGGGGAGCCTGCGACCGTCATTTCCGATCGCATCAAGCTCGGCGACCGTCAGGTGCATACCGACACCGGCTATCTGATGCCGCTCTCCTTCTACGGTCCTCGTGGTACGATCCGCACCATCGGCGCCAGCGCGGCCCTGACCGGGCAATTGCCGGAGGATGCGATTAGGGACCACATCGTCGTCATCGGCGCGACCGTCACCGGCGGCGGCGACGTCTTCCCGACGCCCTTCGATCCGGTCCTGCCGGGCGTCGAGGTCATTTCCACATCGATCACGCATCTGATCGCCGGGGACGGATTGGTCCGTGACCACAATGCGCGCCTCATTGATCTCGGCTTCGCCATAGGCCTGCCCGTCGTTCTTGTCGGACTGCTGGCCTGGCGGCGCAACACCATCGGCCTGATCATGGCGCTCTGCGTCGTCCTTGCCTGGCTGGCGGTCAACATCAGCGCCTTCAAACACGGCATCTGGCTGAGTGCCGCCGTGCCGATCGCAGCCGCGATGCCGCCGGCGCTGCTGTTCGGCGCTGCGCAGCTCTGGCTCGGCCGCAAACAGGCCCGGCATTTCGCGCAGCAGAGCGAGCTTCTGCAGCGTATTCAAGCGCCTGGCCTTGCCGAACATCTTGCCCGCGATCCCGGCTTCCTGGCGGAGCCGGTGCGCCAGGAGGCGGCCGTGGTCTTCATCGATCTCAACGGCTTCACGGGTCTCAGCGAGGCGATCGGCCCAACGGCGGTGCGCGAACTGCTGAACGGTTTCTACGATCTCGTTGACGAGGAAGTGACGGCCTGCGGCGGTGCCATCACCAGCTTCATGGGCGATGGCGCCATGATCTTGTTCGGCTTGCCGCAGCCGAAGGGGGACGATCCTGCCAATGCGGCAAGCTGCTGCATTCGCCTGGCTGACAGAATGAGAGGCTGGTTTGGAACGCTGCCGGAGGCCATGACATCTCGCATCGGCTTCAAGATCGGCGCACATTTCGGCACGATCGTTGCTTCCAGGCTCGGCGCTCACGGCCGCCAGCAGATCACGGCGACCGGCGACACCGTCAATGTCGCCAGCCGCCTGATGGAGGTAGCTGCCCGCAACCATGTCGAGATCGCATTCAGCAACGATCTGCTGCAGTCGGCCGGACGCGATAGCGCGCCCTATACGGAAGGCAAGCTCGATGGTCCGATCGACGCAAGCCTGCGCGGCCGTGCCGGCTCCCTGACCGTCTGGCTATGGCGCAGCCGAACATGATCCCGAAAAGTGCGGCGCTCTAACACAGAGCTTCGTCTTCGCTGGATACTCTTTCCTCTGCCGAGGCATGCCCAACGTTGAACCTCTCGAACATTTTCTGGAATCGCGGCGAGTCACGCAGCGAATCCAGATCGGAATCATTGCTGAACCAGAGCACCTGATAGGCAGAACTCATGGGCAGCAATCTCTCTAGCAGGTCCAGCGCCGCATCGCGATCACCGAGCACGGCATAGGCGCAGGCAACATTGTATTGAGCGCAGATGTCGTCCGGATCAATCGTGAGGGCACGCACCGCCCATTCCCTGGCGCGCCCGGCCTCGCCAAGGTGGGCAAGGGCGATGGCGCCGCGGTGGGCGGGGCCTGAGTTTTCCGGGTTGAGGTCCAGCGCCCGTTCCGCACGCTCGATGCCTATCCTTGCCCAGTATTCCAGCTCTTTCGTCTTTCCGAGCGAGCGAAAGGCGCTGATGAGATGCACGGGGGACAGGTAGTCGTCGGTACGGATGGTCGCCGCGCGCTCGAAATAGCGCACGGCTTCCTCGAACCGGCCATGCATGAACAGGAAGCGGCCATAATGGAAATTCGCCTCGTACAGGTTCGGCTGCAGCGCCATCGCCCGTGCGAAGGCCGCCGTCGCCTCCTCGTTCAGGCCGCTCTGATGCAAGGCCAGGCCATGCGAAGCGTAGGCCTCAGCCAAATCCGGATCGAGTTCCAGTGCCTTGGCGCTCATCGCCATGATGCTTTCCAGCGGATATTCGCGCGGGCTCCAGTCCCGCAACGCCGAGTCGCAATCCGCGATGCCGGCATAGGCGCGGGCGTAATCCGGGTCCAGCTCGACGGCCTTCAGGAACATGCGCCGCGCCAGAAGCAGGTAAGACCGGGTCCAGGCATGCGAAAACTGCCGGCCCCGGAGATAGTAGGTATAGGCTTCGATATTGGCGGTCGGCTCGCTCTCGATCGCCTTCTTCTCCTCCGGCTGCAGCTTGATCTTCAGTTGATCGACGATCGCATGGGTAATCTCGTCCTGGATCGTGAAAATATCGGTCAGATCGCGATCGAAACGACCGGCCCAGAGATGCGCGCCGTTGCGGGCGTCGATAAGCTGACCGGTGATGCGGACGCGCTGAGCCGCCTTACGGACGCTGCCCTGCAAAACAAAGTCCGCGCCGAGTTCCTGCGCGATCTGCTTCACCTTCACCGACTTGCCCTTGTAGGTGAAGACGGTGTTGCGGGCGACGACGTTGAGGCCCGAAATCTGCGAGAGATCGGTGATCAGATCCTCGGTAATTCCGTCGGAAAAATATTCCTGTTCCTGGTCGTCGCTCATGTTGACGAAGGGCAGGACCGCCACCAGCCGCTTGCGGCCATCCCGGGCCGGCAAGGCGACGACCGTTGAGGTCGTCGGTGCACTGAGAGAAACGGTATAGACGCGGACGCTGTGGGCAATGTTCTTCAGGGAATGCTCGCCGCGATCCTCGAAGGAAACGCCGAGACGCGAACCGACATGATCGCGCACCGAGCCGGAGACGGCGATGCCGCCCGGCTCGGCAATGGCTTCGAGACGAGCCGCCAGATTGACGCCTTCACCAAAAATGTCGCCATCCTCGACGATGACGTCACCGAGATTGATGCCGATACGCAGCTCGATGCGGCGGTCCTGCTGCGCGCTTTCGTTCCGCGTCAGCATATCGCGCTGGATTTCGGCAGCGCAGGCCACCGCATTCACGACGCTCGAAAATTCGACCAGCATGCCGTCGCCGGTGTGCTTGACGATGCGCCCCTTATGTTCGGCGATCCTTGGGTCCAGAACTTCGGCGCGATGCTTCCTGACCGCTGCCAGCGTGCCGGCCTCGTCCATTCCCATCAAGCGGCTGTAGCCCACGATGTCGACAGCCAGAATGGCAGTCAGTCGGCGCTCCAAGTGCCCCCCGAATTCATCCTGTGGTCTAAGGCTGCAGTTTACGCCGATATTGTCACAATGTCGTGCGTAGCGTTCCATATTGCACCATGGCAGTTGGAAAACATTTAGGGGGCGCAGATAGCACCGAATCAGGCCAAGAAGCGAGCGGTCTTTGTGGCTAGTCCCTTTGTGGTAAGGGCTATAATTCCACCATTTTCGCTAACTCAAACTACGCAAAAACCCACATATTTGGCGGCATATGCGTCATTTTTCGTTTTATCCGCGCCACAAGTGAATGATGAAAATCACAAGCAGGCAGGCAGGAAAAGACTGAGCGCGGACCACTGCGACAGGCTTCGATAGCCATGAAGGGCCGATCTTCATTTTGCAGTGAAGAGATAGGCGAATAGCTGCCATCAGAAAAACGAATATTGAATGGCCGATGTATTAGCGTTTATAATGCGGATATGGCTAGAAACTTCGATATCGCCCTCATCAGAACTTTTGCCGCAGTTGCCGATCACGGCAGCATGACGGTTGCCGCCAATATGCTGCACATGACGCAGAGCGCCGTAAGTCAGCAGATCAAGCGGCTGGAGGACATGCTAGGCTGTGCCCTCTTCGAACGGGAAAATCGCAGATTGCGGCTGACGGATGCGGGCGAACGACTGCTTGGCAACGCCCGCCGGCTGCTGATCCTCAACGACGATATCTGGGCCGATATGACGGAAACCACCGTCGAAGGCAGCGTGCGGCTCGGCGTCCCCCATGATCTCGTCGGGACGGTTTTGGCGCCCGTGCTCAGATCCTATGCCGAACGTCATCCGCAAGTCGAGATTTCGCTGGTCTGCGGCTCATCGCCGGAGCTGATGCAGGCACTCAATAACGGTGCAATCGATCTCGGTGTCATCGAGGAGCCGCTCGGCACCTCCAAAGGCGAATGCCTCAGCATCGACCGGCTGGTCTGGGTCGGCGCGAAAGCGGGTGCCGCTTACCGAAAGGATCCGCTGCCGATTTCGATGGTGGCCGATACCTGCGCTTTCCGGCCATCGGTTTTCGCGGCGCTGCGGGACGACGGGCGGCGCTGGCGCACCGTGTTTGAGAACGGCAATATCGAGGCGACGACGGCGACAGTGCGCACCGACCTTGCGATCACCGCCTGGCTTGCCTCTACTGTCCCTGCCGATCTCGATATTCTCGGCGCGGGCGACGGCCTGCCGGATCTGCCTATCTTTTCCGTCAGCCTTTATTTGTCCAAAAGCGAAGCGACGCCGCCCGCAACGGAACTTGCCCGCCATATCCGCGAGGGACTGATGCGGCCGCGACAGGTGGCAGCCGCTTGAGGAGCGATTCGGCCGGTTGGCCGCTTCTGTATCAGGCCGCTTTTGGCAAAGGCCCGACGTAACGTGACTGCGGGCGGATCAGGCGACCATCGAGCATCTGTTCACGCGCATGGGCAATCCAGCCTACTGTGCGGCCGATCGCAAAGACGCCGGTGAAGGCATTGCGCGGGAAGCCGAGGGCATCGAGCAGCAGGGCGGTATAATATTCGACATTGGTTTCCAGCGGGCGGTCGGGCTTGCGCTCCTTCAACAGCGCCAGAGCCGCGGCTTCGATCGCCTCGGCGAGCGCGATGCGGCCGGCATCGGCCTGACCGCTCGCAAAGATTGGCCGCAGCGCCGTCTTCAGAGCATCGGCACGGGGATCACGGACGCGGTAGATGCGGTGGCCGAAGCCCATCAGCCGCTCTCCATGGTCAAGCGCCTGCGACAGCCACGCACGCGCATTCTCCGGCTCGCCGACCGCATCCAGCATATCGAGTACCGGGCCGGGCGCGCCGCCATGCAGCGGTCCCTTGAGAGCGCTGATCGCAGCCAACACCGACGAGGTCAGGCCGGCATGGGTCGAGGCGATGACGCGAGAGGCGAAGGTGGAAGCATTCAACCCATGATCCGAGATCGTCACCAGATAGGCGTCGAGGCCGGCAGTCTGCTGCGGTGTGGGACGTTTGCCAGTGAGCATGCGCAGAATATCAGCGGATTGAGATAGGGAGGCATCTGGCTTGATCGGCTTTTCACCATTCTGAAGACGCAGCACGGCAGGCAGGAATACCGCCGGCGCAGCCATCAAACGGATGGCGGTGGCAAAATCATCGCCGTCTCCGATACGAGCCAGTAGCGCGCGCATGGCTTCCACCGGCGGCAGAGAAAGCAATACCGTGTCTGCCGCTTTGACATGTGCGAACAGTTCTGCACGCGCGGCGCCTAGTTGCGTTCGGATGCTTACGGCATCGGCATGTTGCTCGAACAAGCCGTCCAGCAGCAGCGCAGCGACATCCTCAAAGCGGCTGGTCGCGACCAGATCGTCCAGCGACACACCGCGGATGATCAGCCGGCCGGCGGCGCCATCGACGTCGGACAGCTTGGTTTCGGCAGCAATGATATCTTCGAGACCACTTTTCATCACTATTCTCCTTTGACTATCCGCTTAGATCAGTCCTATTTTCATTGACGTCAATCTTGATGCAATTGATCAATATGAGGAACCATGAGCTGGCTGACGACAGAGCAGGCTCTGACCCTGCTGGGCACCAAATCGCAGACGCTTTACGCCAATGTCAGCCGCGGCCGCATCCGTGCGAAACCCGATCCGGCCGATACGCGGCGAAGCCTTTATTTCGCCGATGACGTCAAGCGGCTGGCGGCACGCCACGCGGGGCGACGAAAAACCGAGCTCGTGGCAGCCGACGCCATTCAGTGGGGTGATCCCGTATTGCCTTCAGCATTGTCGACGATCTCGCATGGCCGGCTGTTTTACCGTGGGCAGGATGCGGCGAAGCTCGCTGAGCATGCGACGCTGGAAGAAGTCGCGCTGCTCCTATGGGACATGAAGCGGCCTTTGCGTTTGGGAGGGAAGGGCGCCCATAACCGGCTACCGACGCTCACGACCGCCTTTGCTGCTTTGGCCGAACGCGCCCCAACGGACCTGCCATCGCTTGGACGATCGTTGCCAGCGCTGCAAACCGAAGCGGAAAGCGTATTCGGTACGGTCGCCGATGCTCTGGCACCCGGCCCATCTCATTTGCCGCTGCACCAGCGCCTTGCTGAAGTGTGGAACCGGTCAGATGCCGGCGAACTCATCCGCTGTTCTCTCGTGCTTCTCGCCGACCACGAACTCAACGCTTCGACTTTCACGGCGCGGATCACCGCGTCCGCGGGTGCGACACTGTCGGCCGCGGTACTTTCGGGCCTGGCGACACTGACAGGGCCGCTGCATGGCGGCGCCTGGCAAAGTGTGCGTTCACTGATGGACCGGGCCGCTGCGATCGGCGCAGAAGAGGCGGTCCGAAGCTATCTCGCAGAAGGGCGGCCGCTAACGGCGATCGGTCACCGGCTCTACCCCGATGGCGATGCACGCGCTCAGGCACTGCTTGCCTGCTTTACGCTGCCGCCTTTGTTCGCAGAGGTTCGCAACGTGGCCGAAGAGCTGGTTGGAGAACGCGTCAACGTTGATTTTGCGCTGACGGCGATGGCATCGGCCTATCATCTGCCCCAGGACGCACCGCTGATCATCTTCGCGCTCTCCCGCACCGTCGGGTGGTTGGCACACGCCATGGAGCAATCCGTAAGCGGTCACCTCATCCGGCCACGCGCGCGTTACGTCGGTCCGCCGGTGGAGTGATCGGCGAGCGCCTGCGCCAGGAAAGTCGATCCGGGCAGGTACTCCACGGATAGGCTCAAGTCACCGGCAAGCGACAAACGGCCTCTATGTTGTGTCCATCGGGATCAAAGACAAAAGCGCCGTAGTAGTCGGGATGATAGTGAGATCGGATGCTTGGCCTTCCATTGTCCAACCCGCCTGCCGCCAATGCCGCTTCATAGAACTGATCGACGATGGCTCTGCTTTGAGCCGTGAAGGCAACGTGCACGCCAGTTTGGGATGCGTCCCGATGTCCTATCCAGAAAAAGGCCCTCGGCCTGATCCCATATCCCGCAAAAATTACGCCGTCGCCATATAAACGTTCGATACCAAGAGGAAGCAAGGCCGCGTCGTAGAAGGCCTTCGACCGTTCCACATCGCGAACTCCGATTGTAACATGATCCAGCATATCCACTCCTGACTCTCCGGTACGCTCCAATCGGGTCAACGCTGCCCAATGGCGCCGGTATTTTGACGCGACAGCTCAGCCCAGCCGATGGTCAGTTTGCGATTGGTGATCAGCCAGATCGTCGCGAGCGCGATCAGTCCCACGGCGATGTTGGCAGCGATAAAGAGGATCGGCGCAAGCTGTGCGACGGGACCAGCATCACCGCGCTCGATCAGGCGCAAGGGTGCGGTCGCAAGTGCTGTCGCGCCGAAGGTGAAGGCCCAATAGGCAGGGCTGAAAGCCTCCTTGCTGATCCACGGCAAGAGGCGCAGCATGATCAGAGCCTGCAGGACGCCATAGCCGATCATGGCGTGCACCAGCAGGTCGGGCGGCCCTTGCGTGACGCTGATATAGGCGACCGCGCCGACAGCCGGAGGCGCAAGCTGAATGCCGAGTGTCGGGCGCAGCGGCGGCGACAATGCCGGCGCCGTCAAAAGCCGATGCAGCAGCGCGGATTCGATCGCCAACCATGCGAAAAATCCGGCGCCGAAGAAGAGCTGACCCCATTCGGGAAAGCCGAGGGCTGATGCGACGATGGCAGTCACGAAACTTCCGGCCACGCTTGGCAGATAAAGCACGGCGGTCGTGGCGGCGACGTCACGCTCGCCCTGCCAGAGACCGCCGGTTCGCCAGACCGAAAAGGCAAGCGTATAGATGGCGCCGAGGATGAACAGGGTTTCAGCACCGACGCGGGAATAGGGCAACAAGCTACCCGCCACCAGCATGGTGGCGACCCCTACGAGGCCAATGAAACAGCATTGCACAGGATGGACCACTTCCTTCAATGCCTCTTCACGCGCCACCGCCCATTTCAGCACGTAAAGCACGATCAGTATTGCCCAGACAGCGACCGAGACGAAGACGATCGTCTCACCAATTGCCGCCGGCAATTGCCAGACACGCGTTGCGGCCCGCCAGGCATTGCCGAGACCGGAGAGGCCAAGCACTATGCCAAAGAATGCAGCCGGAACGAGCGGCAGTTTCAGGGGAGTGGCCATGGTGTCTCCTTTGACGACGGACGTTAAACGCCTTGGTAGACGAGCTGCGTGAGGAAAACCGGATCGATCGGGAACTTACCCCATTTCGCATCGAATTGCGCCTGTGCGTCTGACGAAAATGGGGTGTCGAATTTTGATAATTTCGTCGAAATAGCCGTTTCTGTTCAAGCCAGAGAGGCACGATCGCGCTAACAAGAAGGCAGGGGCAGCGATGGCATATCACAGATGCGTGAGCGCGGCGCTTTCAGCCCGATCCAGCGCGCCCGCATGGCTTGCTCGTCATTTGTTCATTGGCAAATATGGCGAAATGTCTTTATGGAGTTTTCAAACCGATTAAACCCCTCCTAGGAGACTACACATGCAAATCGGAATGATTGGCCTTGGCCGTATGGGCAGCAACATGGTGCAGCGTCTGATGAATGGCGGCCACAGCGCCGTCGTTTTCGATGCGCGTCCGGAAAGCATTTCGGCGCTTGAGCAGCTCGGCGCCACCGGCAGCACGTCGCTCGAAGATTTCGTATCAAAGCTCTCCCGCCCGCGCGCCGTCTGGCTGATGCTGCCGGCTGCGATCGTCGACAAGGAGCTGGCCAAGATCGTTCCGCTGCTCGAAGACGGCGATATCGTCATCGACGGCGGCAACTCCTATTATCATGACGACATCCGCCGTTCCGAAGAGCTGAAGCCGAAGGGCATTCACTATGTCGACGTCGGCACCAGCGGCGGCGTTTTCGGCCTGCAGCGCGGCTATTGCCTGATGATCGGCGGCGAAAAGGCGACTGTTCAGCACCTGTCGCCGATCTTCGCAACGCTCGCACCGGGCATCGGCGACGTCGCCCCGTCGAAGATGCGCTCCGAAGCTGCCTCGAGCGTCAGCACTGCCGAGCAGGGCTACCTGCATTGCGGCCCGTCCGGCGCCGGCCACTTTGTCAAGATGGTTCATAACGGCATCGAATACGGCCTGATGGCCGCTTACGCCGAAGGCTTCAACGTGCTGCGCCATGCCAATGTCGGCCTGCAGACCACCGAAGCCGACGCCGAAACCGCGCCGCTGTCGCATCCGCAATATTATCAATACAACCTCGACATCGCCGAGATCAGCGAAGTCTGGCGCCGCGGCAGCGTCATCACCTCCTGGCTGCTTGACCTCACGGCCGACGCGCTGCATGGCGACGCCGCGCTGTCGCAATATGCCGGCCGCGTATCGGATTCGGGCGAAGGTCGCTGGACGATTTCGGCTGCAATCGATGAAGGTGTTCCGACGCCGGTTCTCAGCGCCGCGCTTTATGGCCGTTTCGCCTCGCGCGGCAATGACGACTATGCCAACAAGGTGCTGTCGGCCATGCGCGCAGGCTTCGGCGGCCACCACGAGAAGCCGGCGAAGTAATTCGCTCTTTCGATTTGATAAAATTCATGCCGGGCGGCCCAAACTGCCCGGCATTTTCATATCCGGCTTAGCTTATCAGATCCGGGCGCAGCAACAGAACCGGGCAGGGCGACCCGGGAGCAAGCTCGGGCGTGCGCGCCGGGCGGATGATGAGGCAATCCGAGCGGGAAAAGACCTTCATCATCGAAGAATCCTGCTTGGAAAAAGGCTCGGCGAGCCAGCCGCCATCTGCTGATTTCGTCAGCGTTGCGCGAATATAATCCTGGCGCTGATCGTTGGCGGCGAGCTTCACCGCAGTCCGCGCCATGGCTTCACGCTTCACCGGCGGCAAGGAGGCGAGCTTGCGGATCAGCGGCTCGAGGAACAACAAACCGCAGACGAGACTGGAAACCGGATTGCCGGGCAATCCGAGGATATGGGTTTCGCCGAGACTGCCGACCATCAGCGGCTTACCGGGACGCATGGCGATACGCCAGAAATCAAGCTGCATGCCGGCGGCGAGCATAGTTGCCTGCACTAGGTCATGATCGCCAACCGAGGCGCCCCCGAGCGTGACGATGACATCGGCCTTCGCCACCTGCGCCCGGCCGATCGCCGCGGTGATTTCCGCCTGATCGTCCGGGACGATGCCGAGATCGAGCACATGGGCGCCGGCGCTGCGGGCAAGAGCCGCAATGCCGAATGTGTTGGATGCAATGATCTGCGAGGGACCGGGCTCACTGCCGGGCGTCACCAGCTCATCGCCGGTCGCGAGGATCGCCACCAGCGGGCGGCGGTAGACATCGAGTGCGGGGTGATTCATGGCGGCGGCAACCGTCAGCCGTGAGAAATCCATCACCGTGCCCGCCGGAAGCACCGCTTCGCCTTCGACAAAATCCTGGCCGCGCGGGCGGATGTGCTGCCCCTTGCGCAGAGGATAGGTCGTGCGAATGCGATCGTCCTCCAGCCGTTCAGCGTCTTCCTGCAGCAACACGGTATCGGCTCCGGCCGGAACCGGTGCACCGGTGAAGATGCGCACCGCTTCGCCCTTGCCAAGCGTACCCTCGAATGCATGGCCCGCGGCAGAAACACCAGTCACGGTCAACTCCGCTCCCGGTTCAGCAGCATCCTCGAAACGAAGCGCATAGCCATCCATGGCCGAGGCATCGAAAGGCGGCTGCGTGAGGCGTGCCATGAGGTCCTTGGACAGAACCCGGCCTTCGGCCATGTCGAGCGATACGCTTTCGATGCGATGGAGCGGCGTTGCGCTATTCAGCAGGCGCTCTTGGGCATCGGCGACGGGTAAAAGGCTCATGTATCAGGCCTCCGGATGACGGAAATCGCCGGATTTGCCGCCGGACTTTTCCAATAGCCTGATACCGCCGATTTCCATCGTCCGATCAGCGGCCTTGGCCATATCGTAGATCGTCAGGCAGGCAACGGAAACCGCCGTCAGCGCCTCCATCTCAACGCCCGTGCGGCCGGTGAGCTTTGCGGTGGCAGTCACGCGCAGGCCGGGCAGGGTAGCATCTTCGGCGATGTCGACCGTGACCTTGGTCAGCATCAGCGGATGGCAGAGCGGGATGAGATTGGCGGTCTGCTTGGCGGCCATGATGCCGGCGAGCCTCGCCGTGCCGATGACATCACCTTTCTTGGCATTGCCTTCACGGATCAGCGACAGCGTCTCGGGCTTCATTTTCACATGGCCTTCGGCGGTCGCGATGCGGGTCGTTTCGGCCTTGTCGCCGACATCGACCATATGAGCTTCGCCGGAGGCGCCGATATGGGTAAGAACGGCTTTGTCTGCGCTCATTTCACTCGGCCGCCAGAACGCCGGTTTCACCTGTGAGCAGCGCATGTGTTGCTGCCGCCACGTCGTCCTTGCGCATCAGGCTCTCGCCGACGAGGAAGGTGGTGATGCCTACGGTCTCGAGACGCTTGCAGTCGGCATGGGTGAAAATACCGCTTTCGCCGACCAGCAGCCGGCCTTCGGGAACCATGGTGGACAGGGTTTCGCTGACCGTCAGGCTGACCTCGAAGGTACGCAGATTGCGATTGTTGATGCCGACGAGTGGCGAGGACAGCTTCAATGCCCGCTCCATCTCCTCGGCGTCATGCACTTCAACCAGCACATCCATGCCAAGGCCGAAGGCCTCATCCTGGAGGCGCTCGGCGTCGCTGTCGGAAAGAGAGGCCATGATCAGGAGAATACAGTCGGCGCCCCAGGCACGAGCCTCGTGCACCTGATAGGTTTCGAACATGAAATCCTTGCGCAAGGCCGGCAGGGAGCAGGCGGCGCGGGCGGCGGTCAGGCATTCCGGTGCGCCCTGGAAGCTTGGGCTGTCCGTCAGCACGGAGAGACAGGCTGCCCCGCCCATCTCGTAGGCCTTGGCCAAGGCAGGCGGATCGAAATCGGGACGAATCAGCCCTTTGGACGGGCTCGCCTTCTTGATCTCGGCGATCAGACCGAAAGCGCCGGCGTCCCTTTTGGCGACGAGTGCCTTATGGAAGCCGCGCGGCGCGGACTGGCCGGCCTGCATCGCCTTGAGGTCGGCAAGCGAGACCTTGGCCTTGGCGGCGGCGATCTCCTCGCGCTTGTAGGCTTCGATCTTCTGGAGGATATCGGTCATGATGTCCTAATCCTATTCTTCGGCGTTGGAGACGGCGATCAGCTTTTCCAATGCAGCCGCGGTCGCGCCGCTATCGAGCGACTGAGCTGCGAGCTTCATGCCATCATGAAGCGTTTCCGCCTTGCCCGCAATCACTAGGGACGCCGCGGCATTAGCGAGCGAAATATCGCGATAGGCGTTCTTGGCACCGCTGAGCACGTCGCGGAGCGCTGCCGCATTGACGGTACCATCGCCACCCTTGAGGTCTTCGAGAGAGGCATGCGGCAGGCCAAAGTCCGCAGGGGTCAGCTCGAAGGTCCGGATCTTGCCGTTTTCAAGTGCTGCCACCGAGGTCGTACCGGTCGTGGTGATTTCGTCCAGACCGTTGCCGTGCACGACCCAGACGCTTTCCGCATTCAGATCCCTCAGCACCTCGGCGAGCGGCACGACCCATTGCGGCGCGAAGACGCCAAGCAGTTGCCGACGCGCGCCGGCCGGATTCGACAGCGGCCCCAGCAGATTGAAGATCGTGCGCGTGCCAAGCTCGACGCGCGAAGGGCCGACATGGCGCATCGAGGAATGATGCAGTTGCGCGAACATGAAGCCGATGCCGGCCTCGCGAATGCAACGGGCAATCACCTCGGGACCAATGTCGAGCTTAATGCCCAGCACGGATTGCGTATCGGCCGTCCCGGCCTTGGAACTTTGGGCGCGGTTGCCGTGCTTGGCGACCGGTACACCGGCGCCCGCCACGATGAAGGAAGCGAGCGTCGAGATATTGTAGGTGCCGACGCCATCACCGCCGGTGCCGACGATATCGATCGCATCCGCCGGTGCTTCCACCGGCAGCATCTTGGCGCGCATCGTCGTGACCGCGCCGACGATTTCGTCGACCGTCTCGCCGCGCACGCGCAGCGCCATCAGGAAAGCGCCAATCTGCGAGGGCGTGGCTTCGCCCGACATCAGGATATCGAATGCCTGACGGGCCTCGTCCCGTGTCAGCGCCTCGCGGTTGGCGACCTTGGCGAGGAAAGGTTTCAAATCAGCCATCGGCTATCGATCCTCCCGACCGGGCCTAGTGAGACATCGCCTGTTCGGCGAGGCTCTGGTTGACCGTGACGCTGTACTTGGACTGCAGGTCGCTGACGATCTGGTCGAGAATGTCGTCGCCGGCGGCGTTGGCAATCTGGGTCGCCTGCTGATCGGCATTGTCCAATGCATCCGTCGTCGGATTGTCGTTGACCTCGGTGACCTTCAGGAGGATCTGCGTCGTGTCGTCGGCGCCGACAGCATTGGCAGCCGTGTCGACCGGGCCAGAGAAAGCGGCAGCGACGCCACCGCGACCGAGAACGGGATCGTCCGTGGTGCGGGTCATGTTAGACTTGTTTTCGACCGCAATACCGAGCGGCGCGGCGATGTCGGCAAGCGACTTGCCCTTCTGCGCCTCCTGCTTCAGCTCGACCGCCTTGGCGGCGAGCGCGATCTTCTGCTGCTCGGCAGTCCAGTCGGCAACGGCTTTGTCATGCACCTCGGAAAGCGGGCGGTCGTGGTCAGGCGTGATGCTCAGCACGTCGTACCAGACATAGCCATCGTTGCCGACGGCCACAGGTGCAGCATTGCCGCCCTGGTCCGCCTTGAAGACTTCACCCAGCAATTGCTGCTTGGCCGGCAGGTCCTTGACCTCGTTGCCGGCTTGGTCGAGGCCGGTGGCGTCGATCGAATCGACGGTCACCATCTTCAGCTTCAGTTGCTGTGCGGCTTCCTGCAGCGACGCACCCGAACCGCGCAAGTCTTCGAACTTGTCGTGAGCGCTGGTGATTTCATCGGCGGCATTGTTGAGCGCAATCTGCTTGCGAATGTCTTCCTTGACTTCGTCGAAGCTCTTCGCCGTCTCCGCCTTGACATTGGTCACGCGCAAGATCACCGGGCCGAACGAACCATCGACGACGGGCGTGGTGCCGCCTTCCTTGGCAACGGCAAAGGCGGCCTGGGCGATCGTTTGATCCGGAACCTGATCCTTGGTGAAGGTGCCGAGCAGCACGTCGGCGGGCTTTTTGCCCTGATCGGTGACCAACTGATCAAATGTCGAGCCCGTCTTCAGCGCGTCGGCTGCAGCGTTGGCGAGGTCCTTGTTGGCGAAGGTGAGCTGCTCGATAGTGCGCGTTGCCGGCGTCGTGTAGCTGTCCTTGCGCTTCTCGAACTCGGCACGAACCGCATCGTCGGTCACGCTTGCGGGATCGGCGACATCATCGGCCTGCAGCTTTACGTAGGCGAACTTGCGGTATTCGGGCGCGCGGTACTTCGACTTGACGCCGTCAAACCATTTCGACAGCACATCCTCTGCCGGAGCCTTGATCGGGTCGATATTGGCGTTGGTCAAAAGCAGATAATCGATGCTGCGGTTTTCATCATGATATTGCTTGACGGCCTCGACCAGAACCTTCGGCGCGGTAAAGCCGTTGGAGACCGCCTCGACGATCTGACTGCGGATCGCAACCTTGCTGCGCTCCTTGATGTAGTCGTCGGGATTGATGCTGCTGTTGCGCAGCAGGCTCTCGAATTTCTGTCGGTCAAAGGCGCCATTCGGCGCCTTGAATGCCGGATCGTCGCCGATAAGCTGGGCGAGGCGATCCTGCGACAGACCGAGATTCATATCGCTGGCAAGCTGATCGAGCGAAGCGCCGGCAACAAGCTGCGCGACCGTCTGCTGTCCGATGCCAAATGCACGCGCCTGCTCCGGCGTGATCTGCATGCGCAATTGCTGGCTGATCGCCTGGATCTGGCGACGATAGGCGAGGCGGAATTCATTGGTACCGATCTGCTGATCGCCGACCGTTACGACGGTGTTGCTGCCGCCTCCGCTGATGAGCGAACGCTCGACCCCCCATATGCCGAAGGCCGCCGCCAGAATAAGCATCAAGCCCTTGGCAACCCAGGTCTGGGCGATTTTTCTCAACACATCGAACATCGGAAGGCAAACCTCGTCATGAATACCGTCTTCGCCCGCGGGCGAAGCAATCGGAGTTCCTTAGAACAATCCGAACCGGAATTGAAGAGCCACCAAGGAAATCACCCGGCTGGGTGCTGCGAACCCGGAACCTTTGCCAGGGATCGACGTTGAAAGCTGAGGGAAACAGAGGAGCCGACGATGGCCGAGACGAAAACCGCTTCCGCCCAATCTGCTGCAGCACAGGCCCAGGCTGAAACCGCTGTCGAAGACCTTAACCTGCAGATCGCCGCGCTTCGGGAGGATCTGGCGAAGCTCTCGCGCAGCATGGCCGCGGTCGGGCAGGGCGCAAAGTCGGTCGTCACCGAAGAGGCTCAGGAAATAACCGATCAACTGCGCGAAAGAGTTCGCCAGGAGCCGATCTTCATGGTCGCGGCAGCCGCAGGCATCGGTTATCTGATTGGCCTTCTTAGCCGCCGCTAGGTGGCTAGCCCGTATTCTAAAGCTCGTCGTGAAAAGTTGGGCTGGCGCGGATGAAGGCCCAAAGCGCCTTGCTGATCTCGACGATCTCCTTGATCGAGCTTTCCAGCCTTTCGATTTCGCGCAGATCCAGTTGCTCGACCTTGCCGTATTTGACGTGCCGGTCGTCTTCTACAAGACGCATGAGCTGCGTGCTCGAGATTTCGCCGTTTTCATCGAAGGAATAGATGCAGTGATTGTATTTGTTGCGCATCTTCGATTCCCGCTTCAAGCGACCCATCAACGCCAGGACTGCGTGGCTGTCTTCCGCAGGTGTCGAGGATAGCTTCGCCAGACGCTCGACCAGATCGATGCGCGCGCGCGTCGTGTTAAGCGTCAGGAAGACGATGATGGCCGCGTCCTTCTCCACCCTCAGCAGATGCGCGATGATGTAGATCAGCAGGCTTTCGGTATTGGTCCAGACATAGTTCAGGCGGCCGACGCGAAGCAGAATATCGGACATTGCAGGCATGGCGCGGTCCTATGCTCAACTCATCGAAAGGACAAACTCATTCACCGCTCTCTGAAGGCGCGCGACATGCTGTCGACCACCGGCTTGGAGAGATATTCGAAAAAGGTGCGTTCGGACGTCTGGATCAAAATATCCGCAGGCATACCGGGTACAGGCTTGAAGCCCGGAATGCGTTTGATCTCCTCGCTCGGGATCTGGACGCGAACAACATAGACATCGCGCTGCGTCGAACCGGAATTGTCCTCGATCGAGTCGGCGGAGACGTAGAACACCTTGCCGTTCAGAACCGGCGTCGTACGCCGGTTGAGCGACGACAGGCGGATAGAGGCGGATTCGCCTTCGCGCAATTGGTCGATCGAGGTGCGCAACACCTGTGCCTCGATGATCAGCGGCACGTTGTTCGGCAATATCTCCATGATCGGCTTGCCCGTCGTGATGACGCCGCCGGCGGTATGATAGTAGGAGCGGATGACCGTGCCGCTGACCGGCGAACGGATGACGGTGCGGTCGAGCACGCCCGCGGCCTCGCGCACCTGCTCGCGTACGCTGTCGAGATCGGATTCGGCCGTTTCCAATGCGTCGAGCGCTGCCTGCTTGTTGGCGTTGATGGCAATGATCGCCTCCTGGCGGTACTTGGCCACCTGGGCTTCGTTCTCGTTCAGCTCAGCGTCGATGCGTGCAAGGTCGCCCATGGCGTCGGCGACTGCGCGCTGCACGGCCAGAAGGTCGGAACGTCTGACGACGCCGATATTGGCAAGCTTTTCTTTCGATGCCTGTTCATCGGTCAGAAGCTTGAGCTGCGTCACGAAGGCATCCCGCTGACCCTGATATCCCTGGGTGCGATATTCGAGCGAGCGGATGTTCTTTTCGATAAGGTTGAGCTGTTCCTGCAGCTTGGATTGCTTGCTGTGGAAGACGACAACCTGGCTCTGGATGAGTGCGGTCACATCGGGATCGTCGGCCTCCGCCGTGACGATATCGGGAACCTTGAATTCTTCATTGCCCTGGGCTTCGGCTCTCAAGCGGGCGACCACCGTTTCCAGCCGTAGCCGCCTCAGCTTCAGCGCCCGATCATTGGCGAGCGCCGCCGTCGGATCAAGGGTGAGCAGGATATCCCCCTCCTGCACGACCTGTCCTTCGCTCACCATCAGCTCCTTGATGATGCCACCCTCGAGATGCTGAATGATCTTGTTATTGCCGGTCGCGACGAAGCTGCCTTGAGCAATGACGGCCGAGGCGATCGGCGCGGTCGCGGCCCAATAGCCGAAACCGCCGAAAGAGGCGAACAGGATCGCCAGACCCGAGACGCTGTAGAGCCTGATGGACCGCGGCACTTCGCTGTACCACTCGATTTGCCCGGTTTCGTTGTCCTCTTTCTTTTTGCCCTTGGTTCTCCCGAACATGGCGTTCACCCTTCGATCCTTGCCGCCGGCCGATTGCCGATCTCGTTATTAGGCTTATTGCTCAGCGTTCTCAGCACCTCGGTGCGCTCACCGAACAGCGCCACCGATCCGTCCTTCAGAACCAGGATCTTGTCGACGCATTGCAGCAGGGCAGGGCGCTGGGTGATCGTCACCGTGGTGATGCCCTGCTTCTTGGCGTGAATGAGCGCGCGGGCGAGGGCAGCCTCGCCGGCGGTGTCGAGATTGGAATTCGGCTCGTCGAGGACCACGAATTTCGGATTGCCGAAGAAGGCGCGGGCAAGCGCAATGCGCTGCTTCTGCCCGCCGGAAAGCGGCGCGCCATCGGCGGCAACCACCGTTTCATAGCCCTGCGGAAAAGTGGCGATCAGCTCGTGCACATCTGCAAGGACGGCCGCCTCGTAGATCAGCCGGTCGTCGACATCGTCACGCATGCGGCAGATATTGGCCTTGATGGTGCCCGGAAAGAGTTGCACGTCCTGGGGCAGGTAGCCGATGCTCTCGCCGAACTGGCGCTGGTCCCAGTTGCGCAGGTCCATCAGATCGAGCCGCACATTGCCCGAGGTCGGCAGGATCGAACCCACCAGCATCTTGCCGAGCGTCGTCTTGCCGGAACCGGAATTGCCGATGACGGCAAGCGATTCTCCCTTTTTCAACGAAAAGGAGATGCCGTTCAAAACGACCCGCTTCTGTGGCGGCGGAACGAAGAGGATGCGCTCCACATCGAGCCGTCCTTCTGGATTGGGCAGGCGCAGCCGCGGGAAATTCAGCGGCGAGTTCAACAATAACTGCTTGATGCGGCCGTAGGCGGCGCGGGAATGGTTGAACTGGTTCCAACCCTCGATCGCCCCTTCGACCGGCGCCAGGGCTCGGCCGGAGATGATCGAGGCTGCAATCACCATGCCGCCCGTCAACTGACCGGAAAGCGAGAGGTGCGCGCCCCAGCCAAGTAGGGTGACCTGCGTGATCAGGCGGCAAGCCTTGGTGAGGCCGGAAAAGACGATGTTGCGGTCCTGGGCGGCCACCTGCGATTTCAACGATCCTGCGGTCTCACGCCCCCACATTTTCACCGCTTCGGGGATCATCGCCAGGGCATTGATGATCTGCGAATTGCGCGCCATGGAATCGAGATGGAAATTGGCGCGGCTGACGAAGGCATTGGCTTCGGCAAACTGTTTCGCCGTCATCTTTTGATTGAGATAGGCAATGATGAACAGCACGGCACAGCACGTCATGACGATCACGCCAAGGTGCGGATGCACGAGATAGACGACGACGACAAAGAGCGGCATCAATGGTGCGTCGAGGAAGGCAAGCAGCGTACCCGAAGTCAAAAAGGACCGGAGTAGCTGGAGATCGGCAAGCGTTTGATAGTCACGGCCGTTGCCGTTCAGGGATGCGCGGGCGGCCGCGCTCAAGATCGGCGCGCCGAGCTGCACTTCCAACTCGACCGCCGTGCGCATCAGGATGAAGCGGCGCACGGAATCCATGATGACCTGCAGGAGAATGGCGCCGACGACGGCGATGGTCAGCATGACCAGCGTATCGATCGAGCGGCTGGTCAGAACACGGTCGGAAATCTGGAACAGATAGATCGGGATTGCCAGCACCAGAATGTTGATCGCCAAGGTGAAGATCATCACGATCAGCATGTTGCGCTGAACGACGGAAATGCCTTGGCGCAGGCTGGCGGCGAAGTTGATAGGCTGGGCGCTGCGTTTGTGAAAGATGCTGCCGTCATTGCCTCCTCCACCACCACCTTTGCCGCTTTCGCCATTGCCACCTTGACCGCCGCCGCCAAGCGACCGGCGCTCGTTCTCACGCACGGGGCCGGTATCGCTGTCGATCGTGCGAGCTAAAGGCCGAGCTTGGCTCACCTTCATCTCGGATTTTGGCATCTCGGGTTTTGGCATTTCCGCTTCCGGCGCCCGGAGTGCCGGTTCGATCACGGGCACCGGATCGACCTCCGGAGTGGGCGATACTACTCTCATTTCGATCTCGGTCGTCGATGTGGCGGACCCATCCTCAACCTTCGTCACAACGGAAAACGCCGCAGGCGGCGCGGGGACAGTCTCAGTCTCCGTGGCGGGCGCAGGCGTTGCATCCAGTATTTGCGGTTGGGAAGGTGAGGGAGATGCAACAGCAGCCTTGGGCTCGCGCCGCAACCGCTTCAGGCTATCCACGGCATCCTCTATGGCCGCCATATAGGAAGCGGTGTTGCGCTCAGCAGCGCGCTCATCCTCGCTGGATGGCAGCGACGTCAGGTGCAATGTTCGGCTTTCCATCATGCTGAGCTTGGAAAACTGGTTCATCAGATGCGCCCCCTACTGTCTCCGGCTACGTGACGGTTTGCATGACGTCGCCGACAGTGCCGTTGTGCCAGGATATGTCGTGGCCGAGATCGATGGTTTCATTCTGCGTGGGCTGTGAATCGTGATCGCCAAGGAAAGCGATCGCTTCATTGGCCAACGGTTGGCTCTGCTGCTGGTTCGCATTGGTGGTCTGCTCATGATCGACCAGCCCGCCCTGGATAAGGACGGTATCGGAATAGAGATTGCCGGCGACGTAGGTCGTATGACCGACGCTGTCGTAATCGGTGATACTGGCGATGTTGACCAAGGCATTGCTGCCGGTGTCGATCGATACGGTGGCGTTCTGGTTGTTCGCCACCACATCGCTCGCCACCTGATGCACGATGTCGGAATCGCCAACGACGTTGATCTGCTTGATAACGTTGACGTCGAAGAAGTTGCCGGTGATGTAGAGAACGTTCAGCGCTTCCTGACCGGCGAAATTCGAGTCATGGGCGAGGCCGTCCGGTATTTCGTTGGTGTGGTTCTGGATATTCTTGACCGTGTCGTTGACGAAATCGGGCATCGCAGTGAAGCGATCCGACAGGCCGACATTGCTGATGGAGGCGAGGTTCCAGAGCAGATTGCCGCCGGTCTGAACATGCTCGCCGCTTTGAGTGGTGGTCACCACGTCATTGTCGTAGAGCACCGAGATCTGGCTGATCGAATTGATGTCGAACGCGTGTCCGCCGACAATCATCAGATCGTACTGCATGCCGAGACCAAAATAGGAGGCGAGGTCGAGCAATGTATTGCCGCCGGTCAGCAGCGTCGTCTCGGCACCGGTGGTCGTCACCCGCATCGTGTCGTTGTCCGAGAGGAAATTATATTGTTCCGTCCAATGCAGGAACGAGACGTCGCCCTCGATGACGCTGACACGCCAGAAGCTCGGGAAAGCCGGATTGCCGTCGTCGGAATGTTCTGGTGTCGCGGCCGCCTGAAATTCGCTGTGCTGGAAAACGGCGATGTTCCTGCCGATCGTCAAGGCGCTTTGCGAAGACTGGTCGTCATTGCCTGAAAGGCAATCAACTTTATCATTGTCGCTGTAGATATAGCTCTGTGAAATCGCGTCGATGGAATGATAGTCGCCCATGACGGCCATGACGTGCGAAATGATATTCGTGTCGACGATGTTGACGAGGTTTGCGACGATATTGCCGCCGGCCTCGATGTTGAGGGAATTCGGACCCGGTCCTGTCTGATGAACAACCCCGTCCGTTCCTTCGGTGTCCGTTTTTGCCAGACCGCGATCCGGCATGGAGTCTTCGAGATATGGCGCGCTCGTGACCTGCACGCCGTTGACGAAGACGCCGTCAAGCTCATTGCCGGCAATCGCCAGATAGTGGCTGCCGTCGGGGTCTTGGATGTAGGTGCCGCCGCTTTCTTCGATGGTTTTGGCAAATGCGTGCAGATCATCGTTGAGCTTTATCATGCCCTCGTTGCTCTCTGGCCGCTGGAGAGAAGCAAAGGGTGAAAGTTCCTCGGCTTTCACGGTCGCCTGGCCCAGCCAGTCGTAGACGTCGGAGACATCGCGGATGATGTGGTGGGAAGAATTCGTCATGTCGAGCACGTCGTCGTCGCGCAAGACATTGGCCTGCACCACATGGGTGACCTCCGAACCAGGACCCACGTAGACGTCAAGTTTTCCAGGCAGAGTCGCAGGCTGGAATTCGATCTCGGAGGGGCGGTGAACGACGGAGACCTCCACCGGGGCCAGGCCTTCATGATCGTGCATGCGCTCGTGATAGGGATTGTCGTGCGGATGTATGTAGCCAGCACGGAAGTAATAGGGCGAGTCGATGTATTTCACCTCGGGCGCGTAGTCGACCACCGTCAACCCGGAACTAAAATCATCCTTTGCCAAGGTCGGGTCCGGCTGTTCCTCCGGTTTGTCCTCCGGCAATGTCGCATCGGTGTAGTTCAGCCGCAGACGCAGATCCTCGATCTGCGTGTCGAAGAGCCCAATAAAATGGGCGATGATCTCCGAAATTTTTTCCGCGTGCATGAATGGTCCCCCAATTTTCCGAAACGCCTGGCCTATCCGGGTCGATGCCGCCGCTGCCGACGGCTGTCATTTCAAGGAAATCCAGGTTCAAGCCACGACATGTGCACCGGCCTGTCCTCCGGCCGGTGCACATAACGCGTGGCTCTCGCTTCGAAATCAGGAGTCGCCGGAGGTCACGTGATGATCGCCGCCTACGGTGATATCGGCAGTATTGGTGAGCAGATTGGCGCCCTGGACCACTTCCTGATGGAAGCCCGAATTGGAGATGATGGCGGTAGAATCCGCTGTCGCCGTACCGGTCATGTCGTGGCCCACGCTCGGCACCCCGTTCCAATTGAACGTCGGGTCCAGATCGAGACCGTCGGCATGGGAATGGCCACCCTCGGCCGTTAGGTCGATGCTGGCACCCTGGTTTTGCATCTGCACATCATAGGCCTGATCCTGATCGGCGAGATTGTTGGCCTGAACCAGACTGAAGCCGGTATCATTGCCGCCGCCGCCCAGCGCATTGTTGAGCACGCCATCGATATTAAGATTGAAGGAGTAATCGTCTCCGAGATTGAAGGTCAGATCATGGCCGGCTACGCCGAGATTGCCAACATCATGGACATCCTTGATCGTTCCAAAATCGTAGTCCGAAGTGGAATGAGTGCTGGAGTCGCTGTAGGAGTAGTTGTCGCGGTTGTCACCGTTGTTGTTGGCTTCGGTGTGGACGTCGGTATCGGTCTTGGTAATGGCCTTGTAGTCATAATCGTAACTGTTGTCGCGATTATCACCGTTGTTGTTGGCCTCCGTATGGATGTCGGTGTCAGTCTTGGTGATTACCTTGTTGTCGTGGTTTTCATCATAGCTGTTATCGCGATTGTCGCCATTGTTGGTGTTGTCGCGATTGTCGCCGTTGTTCTTGACGTCGAGATCCGTATCGGTGGTATTGTTGCTGTTGTTGTTGTTGGCAACGCCAACAAGACCAGTCGAACCGTCATCCACTTCCGTGGAATTAACGGCGCTGGTCGCGAGGCCATCCGCCAGCGCGCCGACTTTCAGGTCGTCATCCGCGCTGACATTGGCAATATCAAAATCAGGAGACATCATACATTTCCTCCAAATGAGGAGGCCGTCTCGGGAAATCCCTCTCATCTAAACGGGACTTTCTCGCGGCGGCCCCAACTGTTAACGTTGCGGCAGGTGTACGCACTACATGTCTACCGACAAAACCGGCCTGTTGGTTCAGACCTGGCCTATTGGGATTTGCAGCTACGCCAAACAAAATGCGCAAATCCGCCCTGGCGCTTGGTTAGAGCGTCAACGCCTTCTGCTTTCTGTTGTCTCTAAGAAATCAGGGGAGGAGGAGGTTGTCCGGGACGCGAGACAAAGGACCGGAATGCCGTTTTTTCCCCAAGCTCCGCGGTTGGTGCGGAACGGTGGGACTTTGACCCAAAACAAGGCAAGCTCATAGATACCAATTCGGGCTAGCGCCCTGTTTCGGTTTCATAAATCGGATTTCGCCCGAGGAGCGCCAAGGATTTAAAGCGCTGTTGTCATTCGGTTTTTCAAGATTTTCTCGGCTACCCGTCGTCTCGTCGGCATCACGAATGCGTTATCGCCGTTGGTATAGTCTTAATCCGACCGGCTTAAACGACTAGAAATTGTCGCGCCACATCCAAGTAATATATTTCAAAAATCTAACTAAGTCGGCAGCCGTTGCAAAAATGGATCATGCCTATGAAATTTCAAATTGTAATAAAAAGTATATCGACGCTTACTATGCTTTGAGCCAGTCTTCAGTTCACCGAGTCGTTCTACCGATTTCGGTCGATTTAGGCCATTATCAGTCGACGGGTGACCTCCACCTTAGGTTAGCTGATTAAACAGAAACGCCCGAAAATGTGCAGAACTAAGCACAAGTACGGCACCCAATTTGGCCAAATTCCCACATTTGTGATAATTTTTAGAGCTTTCGCGGCAAAACTAACCCCTTTGGGCAATTTCCAACTACGATCGCATGGATTAATATAGTTTTATATTAATTAAGAAGACTGCATAAACAGTCCTATCAGGGCACCGTGCTCATAAAAAACATTCCGGCAAAAAGCGGGTTAACTAGACATGGCTGCGAGCTTTGGGGGATGCACAAATGTACATCGCAAGCGTAAGAACAGGGGATGCTGAAGACAACCACAATATCATAAACTTAAAAGAGACTATCGTCGTACTGGCGGATGCCGATCTCTTTTCTGAATGCCTGGTGCAAACTTTGGGCACCAGATTTGCAGCATACGACATCATCAGCATTACTGACCCGAAGGCGCTTCAGGGCAAAGCTCTGGAGGGCGTTAAACTGATCCTGCTATACCATCTTCAATCCGAGGACATGCAGGATACTTTACATACAATAAGGGCGAATTCGCCTGGAATATCAATCGGGCTGGTCGTCGAAACGATCGATCTGCACGATCCATACGTGGCCAGACTTGTCGAAGGACGGAATATACACGGCGTTCTGCCGCTCAATCTCCGCCTCGATGTGTTCATGGCAGCGATCGATCTGTTGATGAAAGGTGGCGAACACTTCCCCTCGGCGCTCCTGCGCCGGCTCTCTGGGGACACGCCGCATCTCAATCAGCCGCTCTATCAGGCACAGACGCGCTTTACCAACGGCCATAGACCCTACGAGGATGCTATCGCCATGCGCAGCGGCAGTCTACAGGCGCTGACCACACGCGAGGTCCAAATATTGGATCTCATTTGCAAGGGGACACAGAACAAGATCATAGCGGACCAGCTCAGCCTGTCCGAAAATACGGTCAAAGTTCACGTCCGCAACATCTACAAGAAAATGAATGTCCGCAATCGAACGGAGGCGGCCTCACGCTTCTTCAATTCGGACAACGGGCTGGATCGGGATCCGTCGCGTCGGTGGCGAAACTGATCCACAGATAGGAATTGAGAGGGGACGACCGTTCGCGACATCGTGGGCGGTCGTTTTCTTTGTTTGCAGGCCCCAAGCCGGAAATCCCATCGCGCCGAACAAGGCTCTGATCGAGGCCAATCAACTGGCGCCCCACCTCCCTGCCGTAGCGTTAATCCAGCCGCTTAGGTCCCTCCTGAAAGTGGACTACGCTTATGCGCGACGCGGCCAATAACTCACCTGTGAAATAGCTATTTAGTATAGTTTGCCTAATCATTCATCAGATTTCCGTTGACGTAGCGTAAAGTCGTTTTATCATCTGCTTATTCACCAAGTTAATATCCGATTCGATACTGGTAAAAATTGGCGATTCACACGAATTATTACTGCAAATAAATTTGCGTTACTATTCTCATTCAAAGTCTTTTAAGTACAGCATGCGGCCTACAGGCGCCGTTAGTTGACAAGGGGATGGAGGTGTAGTGCGTAGATTTGTTCCGACGGATGGCGATTTTTTCTCCTCAAAAAGATCGCCATCCACCCCCCTCCATCAAGCTGAAACGGTTCTTGTCAGCGGCGGAACGCCGCCACCCTCTCTTTCGCTCCGAAGGTGATGTCATGGGCAAGATCCCCGCTGCTATCGGTGTCCACGCCATGCGTCGGCCGTCCGTCAATCCAGGCGATATCGGTCCAGCGACTGAGCAGGTATTCGAAGGCAGGATGCGCTTTGCCAACCTGATCGGCATTACCGTCTGGACGGCGACCATGACCTTCTTCTGGCTGTGGTGGTTGCGCAGCGATCATGTGATCGGCTGGCCGTCCTATCTGCTGGTGACGCTGGCTCTTGCCTTGATCACCGGGCTGCCGGCCTATTTCATCGTCATCGTCCATGATGCGCGGCGTATGCCGCAGGCCGGGCCATTGCCTGCGGGGCGCATCGCCATGGTCGTGACCAGAGCATCATCCGAATCTCTTTCCCTCGTGCAGACGACGTTGCGGGCGATGCTCGATCAAACGGGCTGCGATTTCGATGTCTGGTTGGCGGAGGAAAAACCCAGCCTGGACATGATGAAATGGTGCATGGAACACGGCGTTTTCACCTCCACGACGCGCGAGAGTGCCGGGGCTGACGCTCGCGATACTTCGCTGCATTGCAAGCAAGGCAATCTCACGTCCTTCTACGACCACTTCGGCTATGAAAGATATGATTTCGTTGTGCAATTCGACGCCGGCGACGTGCCCGAGAGGACGTATCTCCGTGAGATGGTTCGGCCGTTCCGCGACCCCGGCATCGGCTATGTGTCGGCGCCGAGCATCTGTGACGCTGATGCGGCATCGAGCTGGGCGGCGAGGGGCATGCTCTTTGCCGAAGCCGGCGTTCAGGGTTTGGTGCAGTCCGGCTACAACAACGGCTGGGCGCCACTCTGCGTCGGCACGCATTACGCTGTACGCACAGCGGCGTTGAAAGAAATCGGTGGGCCGAGACAGGAACCGGCAGAAGGTCTTTCGACGACGCTGGCGATGAACGCCGGCGGCTGGCGCGGGATACATGCGCTGGATGCGATCGCCCACGGCAACGGTCCGGCGACTTTCACCGATCTGATGATGCAGGAATTTGACCGGTCACGCAGCCGGATGACGACCCTGCTGCGGCATGCGCCGGATTACATGCCGAAACTGTCCGGATGGTTGAAGTTCCAGTTCCTGTTCTCCGAGCTTTGCTATCCGCTGTTTTCCCTGGGCTTGGCTGTCCTCTTCATCCTGCCGATCGTGGCGCTTCTGACGGGCCATAGCTTTGTCGACGTTACCTATCCCGCTTTCCTGCTGCATTTCCTGCCGATCGTTGCCGCATTGATCGCGCTGGTCTTCATCTGGCGTGCGACGGGCACGTTCCGACCCGCCAATGCCAAGATCGCAAGCTGGGAGAGCGTGGCATTTCTTCTCCTGCGCTGGCCTTGGTCGCTCATTGGCTGCGCAGCCGCTATTCGCGACCGTCTTACACATTCCCGAGGCGATTTCCACGTTGCGCCGAAGAGGGTGGCAGCAGGGCAAGCGCTGCTGCTTCGCGTGTTGGCGCCCTATATCGTGCTCAGCCTCGGTTCCGCGCAGGCGATGGCCTTTGCTTTCGACCGGGAGACTGCCCAAGGCTTCTTTATCTTTGCCGCGATCAACGCCCTGGTCTATGCGGCGCTAATCGGGCTGATTGTCGCCCGACATGTAACGGAAAACACGCTTTCCCGTTAGGCGCACCTAACACCCGCGCCCCTGCGACTTCTTTGCGACACTCCCTGCGACATTTTTGACGATCTGCGCAACATCGGGCCTTGGCCCCTTGTATCGCATGGTCACTTACTATACGTAGCAAGCATTATAAGGTTGCTTATGAATAGCAGGCTTCTTATATCATGAATGCGACACCCACTCTCGGCTTTCTCCTGCATGACGTTGCCCGGCTTCTTCGCAAGCGGTTCGAGCAGCGCGCGAAGGATATGGGATTGACGCGTTCGCAGTGGCAAACGCTCGCCTATCTCTCGAACAATGAGGGGATCCATCAGGCGGGTCTTGCCGAGATGTTGGAAATCGAGCCGATCACCTTGGTGCGAATTCTCGACAAGTTGGGCGAGCGCGGCCTGGTCGAGCGCCGTCAGCATCCGAACGATCGCCGAAGCTGGCTGCTTTACCTGCGCGAGGAAGCGCGGCCGCTGCTCGACACCATGCGCAGCATGGGCGACCAAACCCGCAAGGAGGCCCTGGATGGGGTCTCTGCCGAAGATCATGAGCGCCTTTATCAGTTGCTCACCGTTATGAAATCGAACCTCGTCCAGGCCTGCCGCATGACGGTGGGCGACAAAGAGACAAATCATGGCTGATGCATCCTCTTCGCTTCGCGTACCCGCGAACGCAAATTCCGCTAACGAACAGACCGCAATCGGGCAGAACCAAGCCGCCGTCGCCGAGGCGCCGTCTTCCAATCCGGCGCCGGCGCCCGCTGCTGCCGGTGCCGCCGTTCCAGTTGCTCCCCCTGAGAAGCCGCGCAAGCGCCGCAGCCCGACACGGCCGATCCTCTTCGCGATGCTGCCGGTCGCCCTTGTCATCGGCGGCTATTACTACGTCACCGGCGGGCAGATCATGTCCACCGACAATGCCTATATTCAGGCCGATATGGTCGGTGTTTCGACCGATGTTTCCGGCACGGTGATTTCGGTCGACGTGCATGAAAACGAGACGGTGAAGAAGGGGCAGGTGCTCTTCCGCCTGAAGCCCGATTCCTTCCGTATTGCCTTGGACGGCGCTGAGGCGCAGCTCGGCACTGCCCGCAACCAGATCCTGAACCTGCAGGCGAGCTACAAGCAGTCGCTGGCGGAAATCGCCCAGGCGCAGGCCGACATTCCCTATTACCAGACCGAATATGACCGCCAGCAGAACCTGATCAACAGCTCGGTCGCCTCCAAGGCGGCCTATGACCAGGCCAAGCACAATCTCGATGCGGCCCAGCAAAAGGTCTCCGTCGCCCAGGCACAGGCGGCAACCACACTCGCGCAGCTCGGCGGCAATGCCGACCAGCCGGTGGAACAAAATCCGGTCTACCTGCAGGCCAAGGCGGCCGTCGACAATGCGCAGCGCGAGCTCGACGACACGGTCGTGCGCGCGCCATTCGACGGCATCACCGCCAATGTTCCGTCGCTTCAGGTCGGCGCCTATTTGACGGCTGCGCAGCAGGGCTTCTCGCTGGTTTCCACCACCCATATGTGGATCAACGCCAGCCCGAAAGAAACCGAGCTCACGCATGTCCGGCCCGGCCAGAAGGTCTCGATCTCGGTCGATGCCTATCCGGGCGTAACTTGGAAGGGCACCGTCGCCAGCATCTCGCCGGCCTCGGGCTCGAGCTTCTCGCTGCTGCCGGCGCAGAACACTACCGGCAACTGGGTCAAGGTCGTGCAGCGCATTCCGATGATCGTCAGCATTGACGATATGCAGGGCAAGCCGCCGTTGCGCGTCGGCATGAGCGTCGTCGCCGATGTGGATACCGGTCATGCCCGCGGCCTGCCGGACTTCGTTGCAAACCTGTTGGGTCAATCCCGCGGTCAGGACCATGAGTAACGCCGCGGCTTCACCCTCCGGCCCGATCGCCAATCGCGGCGCGATCACCGCCTGCGTCATCCTGGCGGTCATCATGCAGGCGCTGGACACCACTATCGCCAACGTTGCTCTGCCCCATATACAGGGTGACGTTTCGGCAAGCGCCGATCAGATCAACTGGGTTCTGACCTCCTATATCGTTGCCGCCGCCATCATGACGCCGCCATCCGGCTTCTTGTCGGCAAAGTTCGGGCGCAAGCGCGTGCTGCTGGTTGCGATCGCTGGCTTCGTCGTCGCCTCCGTTCTCTGCGGCCTGGCGCAATCGCTGAACCAGATCGTCGGCTTCCGCCTGCTGCAGGGCCTGTTCGGTGCGGCACTCGTGCCGCTGTCGCAGGGTATTCTCCTCGACATCTACAATGTCGAGGAGCGCGGCAAGGCCATGGCATTGTTCGGCGTCTCGGTCATGGTCGGCCCGGTGCTCGGGCCTGTTATCGGCGGCTGGCTGACGGACAATATGAGCTGGCGATGGGTGTTCTACATCAACGTGCCGATCGGCGCGCTCGCCTTTGCCGGCATCGTCATCTATGTGACGGAAACCAAGTTCGACGCGCTCGCCAAGCTCGATATATTCGGCTTCAGCATGCTGTCGGTCGCCATCGGCGCCCTGCAGCTTTTCCTGGATCGCGGCGAGCAGCTCGATTGGTTCTATTCAGGCGAAATCATCGTCGAGGCTCTGGTTTGCGCCGCGGCCTTCTATCTCTTCCTGGTGCACACGTTCACGGCGGAGCGGTCCTTCGTGAACCCGCGATTGTTCCTGGACCAGAATTTCGCCGTCAGCATGCTGTTCATCTTCATCGTCGGCGTCACCTATCTGGCATCGCTGGCGCTGATGACGCCCTATCTGCAGACATTGATGGGCTACCCAGTCGTGACAGCCGGCATCGTCATGGGGCCGCGCGGCCTCGGCACGATGCTGTGCATGTTCGTCGTCGGGCGGCTGATCGGCAAGGTGGATACGCGCTGGCTGCTGTTCTTCGGCCTCGCCCTGACCGCATGGGCGATGTACGACATGACCGGCTGGACGCCCGATGTCTCGCAATGGACGCTGATTTCGGTCGGCTTCGTCCAGGGCGCGGGCCTCGGCTTCCTCTTCGTGCCGCTCACGACGATCGCCTTTGCGACGCTGCCGGCTCATATGCGCGGCGAGGGGACCGGCCTCTACAATCTTTCGCGTAATATCGGCTCGAGCGTGGGCATCTCCGTCGTCTCGGCGCTGATCACCGAGAATACCCAGGTCAATCACGAATCGATCGCCGCCTATGTAACGCCGTTCAACCATGCTTTCGATGCGACGGTCGCTCAGGCCGTCAGCCCGGTCACGTTGGCAGGTCGCGCCGCGCTCGACGGCGTGATCACCACGCAGGCGACGATCATAGCCTATATGGACGATTTCAAATTGCTGATGCTGATGTCGATCTGCGCCATGCCGCTGCTTGTGCTGCTGCGCAAGCCCAAGGCGCCGCCGGCCGTCGACCACAGCATCGCGATGGAGTAACCGCGCAGTCTTTCCAGTTTCACTGCGCGGCAGCATGGGCCGCCGGGCACCACCCCGGCGGTCCTTTTTCTTTTTTAAGGAAAGCGGCGGCTAACGAAGCGCGAGCCGGCGGCGCCGAAGCGCCATAGCGGCTCGATGTTTTTCGTAATCCCGATCCGCTTGCCGGCCACCACCGGTATCGGTTCGGCCAAGGCGAATTCGAAGGGTGCCGCATCCAGCGCCAGCCCGTTCAGGCTGATATCCACGCCCAAGGCCTGCGTCAGCTTTCCCGGCCCGTTGCAGAGATCGACGAAGTCGGCAACACCGCGCCGCCGGACCATGTCCTCAATGCCGCTCTCCGGCTCCAACGCACGGATGAGTACGGCGCTGGCACCTGCGCAGACGAAATTCAGGCACCAGTGAATGCCGTATGACCGGTAGATATAGACACGCCCCGCCGGACCGAACATCGCCGCCGTGCGCGCCGTCGGCCCGCGAAAGCTATGGGATGCCTCGTCATCAGGCCGATAGGCCTCTGTCTCGACGATGCGACCGCCGGCGCCGGCAACGGTGAGACGAGTGCCGATCAGCTCGGACGCAATGATAGTTGCGTCGCGGGAAAAGAAGGCTGTGAGGGCAGGGCCAGTCAGAGGCTTGGGGCCGATTGATAGGGGCTGATCGCTGGGCGTCATAGGCGAGGGCGGCGTCCGTTGGTTATTCGATGCCGAGTCTTGTGTGCAAGGCTCTCACATCTCGGGAATTTTGTCGCGGAGATCATGGCCGGATGGGTTTCATCGCATCGATCTGTATCATTTCTTTATGCGGGTTCAGAAACGAAATGTTCTCTGATAGGGAAGGGGCGTGTGAGACTCGGACTGGAAGAAAATGGCTGCGCGGGATCGATATTCAAGAAAGCTCGAATGCTCTCGTTGTGGCAATAACGGCTTTGCCGAGGTCTCGGAGGATGACAATCCCCGCCGCGAGAACCCCGGTTTTCTCGTGGACGAAATGCCGTCGGGCTTTTCCGACGAACGCAAATCGAACGATCCGGCGAAATACATGATCCGCTGCCGCTGTGGCAGCGTCTTCCCGTTCAAGCAGAAATCTCACTATGCGCCCGGCGGCGAACCAAGGAGATAGCGGCACCATCTGCGTGAGCGAATTCGTTGGACGCAGAGTTCTTCTGCTTGAGCGTCAACACCTTAGACGCGCCAACGCGTGCAGGGAAAATGCTGGCGACGGGCCAAAAATTGCTCAGTAGTGGAAAGAAACTCACTTCATCAAGCCTGCCGGTTTCCGTTACGCCATATGGAAAATGTGCGGAATTTGAGCTGGTACTCCACCAATTTACTTTTCCTATCGTTGAGGCATTATCTATGTTCACAACTTTGGGGGAGTAGTCGTGATGGGCATCTTCACATCTGATAATATTGCCTCATTGTCAGGCATAGTCATCGTAGCGATCACGCTTATTTTGATCTTTCAAGGTAGAGAAGTTTCTTCCGGCCACGCTATGGTGCTGGCTGCGGGCGCTGCGCTGATGCTTCTTCCATCAGTCTCCAATTTTGAATGGTCTAATGGTGGCCTCAAATATACCCGGCGCGATGAGACTGCTGATCTTGCTAGTCAAGTTAAAAAATTGGCTGAGGACAACATACAAGCTAATGAAACGATAAAGCAGACCACGGAAGCCTTAAAAGTTGCAAATGAGCGACTTAATAGGCTGGAAGCGGGTGGTCAGACGTCGCAAAATCCAGCCCCCCAAGACGGGGGAGCTAAGCCACCAGTAAAATTCGACTGGGGAAAATACAGCCAACCTACATTTTTTGAAGATCTCCTTAAGAAAAGTGATCAGAGCGTTCAGTTGAGCAACCAAAATCGCGATGCGCTCACGACGTTCCAAAAGCAGTTCAATGCAAAATAATAAATGTGTATGGCTGTCAAAGCCCCAGCCAAACTAGGCATCTGAAACCGGCCCAACCGGATAAGTAAGATGCCTCGTGATCCACGATTGATAGATTGGGCTTTTGGCGGAAGAGGTGGGATTCGAACCCACGGTACGGTTTCCCGCACGCCGGTTTTCAAGACCGGTTCCTTAAACCACTCGGACACTCTTCCATCAGTTTGATATTAAAGGATTTTATTCTTCTAATATCAAGTGCTGCCGCCGTGATTGATTACGCGCGTCGCAGCTACTTCAGTTTCCGATTTGCGCTTATAGCGACTTGCAACGCCGCGTCAACTTGTTCGGCTGCATCAGCCTGCATTCCCGGCAAAACATGCGAACAGAGAATCCAAGGTGTCATGATGAGGACAGCCGACGACCGTCAAAAAACACCTGACCATGTCACAATCAGCCCCCTACCTTGTCATGTCCTTCGCAACACCATTTTCGAAGGAGAAAACAATGATCCGCCAGCGTATCGCAATCGTCTATCATAGCGGCTACGGGCATACGGGCCGTCAGGCCGAAGCCGTGACGGCGGGTGTTGAGCAGGTCGAGGGGATGGAGGCCCTTCTGCTGAGTGTGGACAAGGTGGAGCGCCACTGGGATGATCTCAATGCGGCGCAGGCGATCATCTTTGGGTCGCCGACCTATATGGGCTCAGTCTCCGCGTCGTTCAAAGCTTTCCAGGAGGCAACATCGCATGCCGTTCTCGCCAGCGGCTATCTGTGGAAGGACAAGATCGCGGCTGGCTTCACCACCTCCGGGTCACGATCCGGTGACAAGCTTTCGACGTTGATTCAGATGATGATCTTTGCGGCGCAGCACGGAATGCATTGGGTCGGCCTCGATCTTCCGCCGGCGAACTGCTCCTCAACCGGCTCCGAAGAGGACATGAACCGTCTCGGTTTCTGGCTCGGTGCGGCGGCACAGGCGAACACGGATGAAGGCCCGGAGACCGCGCCGCCAGCATCCGATCTCGCGACTGCGCGCTATCTTGGGCGGCGTGTGGCGTTGTGACGACGCTGCAGTTCGTTCGTGGCCGCCAAGCCGCCCCGCTCCAATACGCTCTTGCCGCCCATGACTGAGGCGCCTTCCGATCCGATCTTTTCCGAACAGCGCCCGCGCCTCGTCCGGCTTGCCTATAGGATGCTCGGATCCGTCGCGGACGCGGAGGATATCGTGCAGAATGCTTGGCTGCGCTGGCTTGGGACCGATCATGCCTCCGTTCGCGAACCGGCGGCATTCCTTCGGACCATCGTCACCAGGCTTTGTCTGAACGAGTTGAAATCCGCTCGCCGTCGCCGGGAGTCCTATGTGGGGTCCTGGCTGCCCGAACCGATCTTCGATCCGGAGGACGGCGATGCGGCCGATGACATAACCTTGCCCCTGATGCTAGCGCTGGAGCGTCTTTCACCTCTGGAGCGTGCCGCCTTTCTCCTGCATGACGTGTTCGGCATGGATTTCGACGACGTCTCCTCAGCAATCGGTCGCGAAGCTGCCACTTGCCGCAAGCTTGCAAGCCGGGCGAGGGCGCATGTCGCTGAGGCCCGGCCTCGTTTTGCCGTCGACAAGGAGCAGGGGCTCAAGCTTGCCACCGCCTTCTTCACTGCGTCGAGAACGGGAGACATGGCAGCCCTTCAAGCCTTGCTTTCCGAGGATGTCGTTGTCTATGCCGACGGTGGCGGCAAGGTGGCGACGTCGCGGCGGCCACACATCGGGCTCACAGCCGTCATGCTGCTTCATGAGCAGTTGGCACGAATTTTCCGGGCGCAACCCTCACAACTGATCCACTATACCGTCATCGATGGCTTACCAGGTTTCGTAACGGTGGAAGGCGGCAATGTCGTGCAGACGACCGCGCTGCACATAGAGCAGAAAAAGGTCGTTGCCATCTACTGCACGCGCAATCCGGACAAGCTGCGGCATGCTATCGGCGCGATGCCACACTGATAGTTGGCGATATCTATCACGACAAAATACTGATGCGTCTTGAGACAGGCGCCTGAAAGAACTGCCCCCAAATATGCCGAGTGCAATAGCAATCCGATCGCGTCTGTCGCGATCCGGGGAAGCCATCAGTGGACTGGAAATACACTCAGCGCCACTACTTCAGCTTAGCCAATTTTAGTCATTCATTAACCATAATCTTCAGAAATATCCGTTTCCGCTTAAATCCGATCGCAAATTCGACAACATGCAATCATGATTAAAGTACCGTTAGGTGATTGAGGCGTAGCAGGAAACCGGTTGAGGGATATGCCGGTGCATGCCTTGCCATAGTAATTTGATTAACGGCGTGGGACAGATGAAATTCGAGAATCGTGCGGTGACATACGCAACGGGTATGCGTTGGTTTGCTCTCTCTCTGATGTGCGCCACCGTTTCCGCCTGCGGAACCTCCCAGCAGGTTGCGACGAAGCGTCAGCACGGCAAAGAATATTTCTCTGAAAAAGAATACGGCGTTAAGGCGAGCCCGCGGGTTGCCTTCAACGGACCGATCCCGAAGGGCGGCGGCCGGTTCATGGTCGGCAATCCCTACCAGGTCAAGGGCCAGTGGTATTATCCCAAGGAAGACTATGCCTATAACAAGGTCGGTATCGCTTCCTGGTATGGCTCGGCCTTTCACGGACGCCTGACCGCAAACGGCGAGGTCTACGACCAGCAGGCGCTCACCGCCGCGCATCCGACCTTTCCGCTGCCGAGCTATGCGCGCGTCACCAACGTCGAAACCGGTTCCTCCATCATCGTGCGTGTGAACGATCGCGGGCCTTATCATCCTGGCCGCATCATCGATCTTTCCAATAAGACGGCGCAGATGCTCGACCTTCAACACAGCGGCACCGGCGACGTGCGCGTGCAATATGTCGGCCGCGCCCGCATGGACGGCCATGACGACCCCTATCTGATGGCCTCCTACATTCCGAAGGGCTCGCGCCTGCCGAGCATCAATCCCGGCGGCCAGATCGCAACGGGCGTGATGGTCGCTTCGAATGGCGGCATTACCGCCGATCAACTGCCTGATTCCGATAGTGTCCGCCGACCGAACCGCCAGCAGCGCAGCTTCAACACCGCGCCATCGCTCGCGCCGATCCTGCGGCAGTCGCCTTATTCCGCGACCGCCTTTGCCGGCTCGACGCCGACCTCCTACAACGGTAACAAGCGCAACAATCCGCCGCCGATGACCTGGAACGGCGGCGCCATGCCGTCGGTTGATCCCGTCGAGCCGACGATGGTCGTTCTGCCGCAGATCGGCCCCGTTCCCTATGAGCGTCCGGATTTCGCACCGGGCATGGCGAGCCTCGATGCGCCGTCGTCACTCGCTGCCTATCAGGACGCACCGGTCAAGACAGTCTATGTCGATCTCGCTTTCGATGCTGTCATGGTGCGCAATGACGGGCTGACGCAGGAATCGATCCTCTCCGCCTATCACCGTCAGCATCAAGCTCAAACGCAAGTCGAATGATCGGCGTCATTGCCTGAATCTTCACCCCTGGCTAATATGATTTTGGGGTCGATCGGATTGGGGAGCCGGCATGCTAAGACGCCTCTTTTTCGCGTTTTCCTTCTTCCTTATCGGAATTGAGTGCCTGCCAGCCGTCGCGCAACAGGCACCGGCGCCCGCTTTCGACACCAAGGCCGCACAGGCCTTCATGATCGAAGCCTCCACCGGCACGATCCTGCTCGCCAAGGATGAGAATCAACCGATTTCCCCGGCCTCGCTTGCCAAGCTGATGACCCTCGATGTTATCTTCGATGCTGTCGGGCGAGGGGAGATTTCGCTCGATACGGAATATCCCGTTTCCGAAAATGCCTGGCGCAAGGGTGGCGCACCGTCGCGCGCATCGACCATGTTCGCAGCGCTGAAATCGCGCGTGCGTGTCGGCGACCTGATCCAGGGTGTCGCCGTGCAGCAGGCCAATGACGGCTGCATGATCCTTGCCGAAGGCATTTCCGTGAATGAAACGGAATTCGCCCGGCGCATGACGGCGCATGCGCGCGAGATCGGCATGCCGAAAGCGGTCTTCACCAATTCCACCGGTCTTCCGGATCCTGACGATCCCAATGGCGGCAGCAAGGTCTCCGTACACGAACTGGTGACGCTGGCGCAGGACCTGCAGCAGAAACACGCCGATCTCTACAAATACCTCGGCCAGGCGGATTTTACCTGGAACAGGATCTACCAGCGCAACCGCAATCCGCTGCTCTTGCTGAATATCGGCGTCGACGGCCTCGGCACCGGCTTTACGGAGGGCGAGGGCTATTCGATCGTCGCTTCCATCCAGCGCGACGGCCGGCGGCTGTTCCTGGCGCTTGGCGGCCTGAAATCGGACAAGGAACGCACCGAGGAAACCCGCCGCGTGCTGGAATGGGGCCTCAGCAACTTCAAGAGCCAGCGCATCTTTGCCGATGGCGAGGTGATCGGCGATGCCAGCGTCTATGGTGGCGCGCAGTCGACGGTCGGCCTGCTCGCCAAGGTCCCGGTCGATGTCTATGTGCCGCTCAACAATCCCGACCGCCTGTCGGCCCGCATCGTCTATCGCTGGCCGCTGACGGCGCCCGTCGCAGCCGGCTACGAAGCGGGCACGCTTCGCGTCTTTTCCGGCGCGCGGCTGTTGCGCGAATTGCCGCTCTATACAAAAGATGCAGTCGCCCAGGGGACGCTCAGCAGCCGCGCCTTCGATGCCTTCATGGAGCTGACGGAATCGCTGCTGTTCTCCTGGCTTTGGGACACGCCGACGCCGACTTGATTGTTTCCCGTCCTGTGAAATCCCTTGTTTACAGCCTATATAGAATGTCAGGCTCGGATAGTTTGCGTGGTTTCGCCGGCGAACATCTTGGGTTAAACAGGGCACAGGTCACGCTACGGCAAAAATGCGGAAAACAAGTGCAGGACATGATCATTGGCTGATGCAACCGGATTGTTCGTGAGCTTTGAAGGCGGGGAAGGGGCAGGCAAATCGACCCAGATTCGCCGCCTGGCGGAACGGTTGCGCGGGCTCGGTCATGACGTGCTGGTGACGCGGGAACCGGGCGGCTCGCCGGGTGCGGAGGCGGTGCGGCATGTCCTGCTTTCGGGTGCAGCGGAAATGTTCGGCACGCGCATGGAGGCGATCCTGTTTGCCGCCGCGCGCAACGATCACGTCGAAGAGGTCATCCGCCCTGCGCTCGCGCGCGGTACGATCGTACTTTGCGATCGCTTCATGGATTCCTCGCGCGTCTATCAAGGCGTTACCGGCAATCTCGAACCTGATTTCATCGAGGCTCTGCAACGCGTCGCGGTCAACGGCGTGGTGCCGGACTGCACGCTGATCCTTGATATTCCCGCCAAGATCGGCCTGGAGCGTGCCCGCAAGCGTGCTTCGGCAAGCGCTGCACCGGATCGTTTCGAGAAAGAGGAAATGCAGACGCATGAGAAGCGCCGCGAGGCCTTTCTCGACATAGCAGCGCGCGACCCCGGCCGCTGTCACGTCATCGATGCGCAGCGCTCCGAAAATGACATTGCCGATGAAATTGCCAGCATCGTCGAAGAGCGGCTGACATCAGCAGACGGTATGCCAGCCGTCAGACCGGAAGTGGCGCAATGAGCGAAGAGCGGCCAGGCGTTCTCGACGGTGCGATTGCGCCGCAGGATAACACGCGTCTCTTCGGCCATGAGGAGGCCGAAGCCTTCCTGGCGCAATCCTATCGCTCGGGCAAGGGTCACCATGCCGTTCTGATCGAGGGATCGGAAGGCATCGGCAAGGCAACGCTCGCCTTTCGCTTTGCCAATCATGTCCTGTCTTACCCCGATCCTGCCACGGCGCCCGAGACGATCGGCGACCCAGACCCGGCTTCCGCTATCAGCCGGCAGATTTCCGGCGGAGCCTCGCACAACCTGCTGCATCTTGCCCGTCCGGTCGACGACAAGACCGGCAAGGTAAAGTCCGCGATCACCGTTGATGAGGTGCGCCGTGCCGGCAAGTTCTTTTCACAGACCTCCGGCACCGGCAATTGGCGCATCGTCATCATCGATCCGGCCGACGATCTCAATCGCAGCGCTGCCAATGCCATCTTGAAGATCCTCGAGGAGCCGCCGAAGCGGGCGCTGTTCCTGGTACTGTCGCATGCGCCGGGCAAGCTGCTGCCGACCATCCGCTCGCGCTGCCTACCGCTAAAACTGGCGCCGCTGAGCGACGATGCTTTGGGGAAGGCGCTGGCACATCTCGGTATTGGCTTGTCACCGGGGCAGGGCGCGGATTTGCTTGCTGCGGCCAAGGGGAGCGTCAGCGAAGCCCTGAAATTGCTGAACTATGGCGGCGGCGAGATCGTCGCGGCCTATGAGCAGGTCATCTCGACGGATGGTCCTGCGGCACGCCGGGCAATGCATCGCCTCGCCGACGCCCTTTCGGCGAAGGAAAGCGACACGATCTTCGGCTTCTTCGTGTCCCATATCGGCGACGACATCATGGCCCGGGCGAGGGCGGCTGCTCTGGAGGGACACCTCACCGTGGCCGAAAGACTTGCCCGGCTCTATGCCGATGTCACCGAGCGGCTTACCGTATCACAGGCTTATAACCTCGACCGCAAGCAAACGATCATCACTATTCTCGGCGATCTGAAGCAGCAGCTTTCCGCTTAAGGAAAGAGTAGTTTCCAGGCAACGATCATCAAGGTGACGGCTAGAACCATCCGGATCAGCCGCTCGTGCAGGCGCGGCGCCAGCAGGCTGCCTGCGACGATGCCGGGAATCGAGCCAAGCAGCAGTGCGAACAACATCGTCCAGTTGATCTCGCCGATGAACCAGTAGCCCATGCCGCCGATCAAGGTCAGCGGCACGGCGTGGACGATGTCCGAGCCGACGATCTCGCGCACATCGAGGTGCGGATAGAGCACCAGCAGCACGGTGACGCCGAGCGCGCCGGCGCCGACGGATGTCATGGTGACGAGCGTGCCGAGCATAAGACCAAGGACGAGCGTCAGCAGCGCGACGGTGCGGGGCGTCAGCGTCCCGCGCTCGCCCCGCCATTTCCGGATAGCGCTCAGCACCTGGCCGCGAAAGATCAGCATCAATGACGTCAGAAACAGGAGACAGCCCAGGGACACGGTGATCGCATGGGCAACCGCTGGGCTCTCGCGATTGACGCCAGCCATGATCCACAGCATCGCGAGCGCAGCGGGCACGCTTCCCGAGGCGAGCAAGCCCACTACTTTCCAGTTCACCCGCCCGTGAATGCCGTGAACCGCAGTGCCGGCGGTCTTGGTGATCGCGGCATAAAGAAGATCGGTTCCAACGGCAGTAGCCGGATGCACGCCGAACAACAGGACCAGCAACGGCGTCATCAACGACCCGCCGCCGACACCGGTGATGCCCACCAGCATGCCGACGAAGAAGCCGGAAAAAGAATAGAGGGGTTGGAACGACGCAGGAAAACTCAAAGCCACGGCCCTTTCAAGCCGTTGGACGGGCTGCTAAAAATGAAAATGGAATTCACGACGGCCCCTGTCCTGCTCTTTGGTTTTCTGAAGGGGTAAAGCCGAGGTGAGATCGAGTCAAGCGAGAGACGCCCACAAAGCAAGGAATGCTGCGTGCGCGAAACTTGATGTTTCGCTCCCGGCAAACATGCGCTAAAGCGAGCGAGAGCAAGAATAACAATGACGAAACCGTAAACCGGACCATTGCCTGATATGACCGAAAAGACCCCGTTCTACATCACCACCGCGATCGCTTACCCCAACGGCAAGCCGCATATCGGCCATGCCTACGAGCTGATTGCCACCGACGCCATGGCGCGTTTCCAGCGGCTGGACGGGCGTGATGTGTTTTTCCTGACCGGCACGGACGAACACGGCCAGAAGATGCAGCAGACGGCGCGCGCCGAAGGCCTGACGCCGCAGCAGCTAGCCGATCGCAATTCCGATGAATTCCAGGCGATGGGCAAGCTGCTGAACGCGTCCAACGACGACTTCATCCGCACCACACAGGCCCGCCACCACGAGACCTCGCAGAACATCTGGAACCTGATGGCCGACGCCGGCGACATCTACAAGGATTCCTATGCGGGCTGGTATTCGGTGCGGGACGAAGCCTATTACCAGGAAAACGAAACCGAGCTGCGCGCCGACGGCGTGCGCTATGGGCCTCAAGGCACGCCGGTCGAATGGGTGCAGGAGGAAAGCTATTTCTTCAAGCTCTCGGAATACCAGGACCGCTTGCTGAAGCACTACGAGGAGAACCCGGATTTCATCGGGCCGGCCGAACGCCGCAATGAGGTGATCTCTTTCGTCAAATCAGGCCTCAAAGACCTGTCGATCTCGCGTACGACGTTCGACTGGGGCATCAAGGTCCCGAACGACCCGGCTCACGTCATGTATGTCTGGGTCGATGCGCTGACGAACTACATCACGGCGACCGGCTATATCGAGGACCGGAACAATCCGCGGGCGAAATACTGGCCGGCCGATGTTCACATCATCGGCAAGGACATCATCAGATTCCACGCCGTCTACTGGCCGGCTTTCCTGATGTCAGCGAAGCTGCCGCTACCGAAGCGCGTCTATGCCCATGGCTTCCTGCTCAACAAGGGCGAGAAGATGTCGAAGTCGCTCGGCAATGTCGTCGATCCGGTCAATCTGGTGAACCATTTCGGCCTCGACCAGGTGCGCTATTTCTTCCTGCGCGAAGTTTCCTTCGGCCAGGACGGCAGCTACAGCGAAGAGGCGATCGGCACGCGCATCAACTCCGATCTCGCCAACGGTATCGGCAATCTCGCCAGCCGCTCGCTGTCGATGATCGTCAAGAATTGCGACGGCAAGATCCCGGAATGCGGAGAGCTGACCGACGAGGACAAGGCATTGCTGGCGCAGGCCGATGCACTGCTGGCGTCGACCCGCGAAGACATGGGCAAGCAGCTCATCCATCGCGCTCTGGCTTCGATCATCGCCGTCGTCTCCGAAAGCGACCGCTATTTCGCTGGCCAGGAGCCGTGGGCGCTGAAGAAGACCGATCCGGCCCGCATGGCGACCGTGCTCTACGTCACCGCCGATGTCGTGCGCCAGATCGGCATTCTCCTGCAGTCCTTCATGCCAGAGTCTTCGGCCAAGCTGCTGGATCTGATCGCCATTCCTGCCGATAAGCGCGATTTCGCCGCACTCGGCGAGGCCGGACGTCTTGTTGCCGGAACGCCGCTAGAAGCCCCGAAACCGGTCTTCCCGCGCTACGTCGCGCCGACTGCCGAATAAGGTTTTCCATGCTGATCGATACGCATTGCCATCTGGATTTTGCCGACTTCGAGGAGGAACGCGACGCGATCGTTGCGCGCGCCCATGAGGTTGGCGTCAAGCAGATGGTCACCATCTCGACCAAGGTCAGGAAGCTCGATGGATTGCTGGCACTCACCGAGCGCTATCCGTCGGTTTTCTGCTCGGTCGGCACGCATCCGAACAGCGCCGATCAGGAGCTGGATATCCAGACGGAAGATCTCGTGCGGCTGGCCAAGCAGCACGAGAAGATCATCGCGATTGGCGAGGCGGGGCTGGACTATTTCTACGACACCGTGAAACCGGAAGATCAGAAGACCGGCTTCCTGCGTCACATCGCGGCTGCGCGCGAAACGCAATTGCCGCTGGTCATTCACAGCCGCAGCGCCGACGAGGACATGGCCGCGATCCTGACCGACGAAACAGGGAAGGGGGCCTTCCCCTTCATCCTGCATTGTTTCTCCTCCGGCCCGGCCCTCGCCCGCACCGGCGTCGAGCTTGGCGGCTATATTTCCTTCTCCGGCATTCTCACCTTCCCGAAATCCGAGGAGTTGCGCGAGATCGCCAAGACGATCCCGCATGACCGGCTGCTGGTCGAGACCGATGCGCCGTATCTCGCGCCCAAACGCTGGCGCGGCAAGCGCAATGAGCCGTCCTATGTCGTCAATACAGCCGAGGTGCTGGCGGATACGATCGGCGTCAGCATGGACGAGATCGCTGCGGTCACCACCGAGAATGCGTTCCGCTGCTTCTCCCGGATGACGAGGGTCTGACGGCGTGACCCATCGGCGGCGCTTCACCATATTGGGCTGCTCGTCGTCGCCGGGCGTGCCGCGCATCACCGGCGATTGGGGCGCTTGCGATCCGAAGAATCCGAAAAACCGGCGTACGCGTGCTGCTTTCATGATTGAGCAGATCGCGCCGGATGGCGGCGTTACCACTGTCGTCATCGATACCGGGCCGGATTTTCGCGAGCAGATGATCCGTGCCGGCGTCGGCTCCATCGACGCAGTGCTCTATACGCACGCCCACGCTGACCATATCCACGGCCTGGACGACCTGCGCGGCTTCTTCCACAATTCTCATGAGCGCATTCCGATCTATGCCGATCAGCCGACCATGGACCGCATCAGTGAGGGTTTTGGCTATTGCCTGGAGACGCCGCCAGGCAGCAACTATCCGCCGATCGTGCGGCCGATCATCATTGAAAGCCTGGACAAAAGCTTCACGGTCGAAGGGCCGGGCGGCCCGATCACCTTCTGGCCGCACAAGCAGCAGCACGGCGACATCCACTCGCTTGGCTTTCGCATCGGCAACCTTGCTTATTGTAGCGATATCAGTGACTTCCCGGCGGAATCTGTCGAGAGAGTTCAAAACCTCGACGTCCTGATCATCGATGCGCTTCAATACCGGCCACACCCGAGCCATCTCTCGCTGGAGCAATCGCTTGCCTGGATCGAACGGCTGCAGCCACGGCACGCGATCCTGACGCATATGCACACACCGCTCGACTATGCGACCGTGCTTGCTGAAACACCCGACAATGTCGAGCCGGCCTACGATCAAATGCGGATCGAACTCGATGTGGAGGATGATGATCTATGAGCGAGGACAGCAAGAAGCTTTCAAGCCTGGAGCGCGTCGAACTGGCAGCTCGCGATCTCGGCCTCGACATCGTCATCAAACGCATGGAGCAATCGACCCGCACGGCGGAAGAAGCTGCCAATGCGGCCGGCTGCGCTGTTGGCCAGATCGTCAAATCGCTGGTCTTCGTCAATGCAGAGACTCACGGCCTGACGCTGCTTCTTGTTTCCGGCGCCCACAATGCCGATACAGCATATATCGCGACCACTTACGGACTGCGCCTGAAGCGCGCTGACATCGACCGGGTTCGCGACGAAACCGGCTTCGCCATCGGCGGCGTCGGACCGATCGGCCATCGTGTGAAACTACCGGTTTTTATCGACGAAAGCCTGTTGAGCTACGACCAAGTGTGGTGCGCAGCAGGACGGCCGGACAGCATCTTTGCTTGCGATCCAAAAACCTTGGCGGAGAAGACTGGAGCCCAGATTATCCGCGTAAAGGCGGTTTGAGGCGAGCTTAGCTTGCCTCCTTCACATGGATTTTAGTTCCATAATCTATCTTATGTGACTTTCAGATGTGGCGGGGTACATTCTATTTCCAAGTGCGACATGCCAATGATTTCAATGGCTTCACTTTAGCGATTTTGGCATGTCTTGATGTTATTCGCAGCCAACCCTCGCCGATCGCCGGACGTTCGTAGATTGATTGAGCAGCTACGGTAACGGCAGGTCGGAACTTCAGTCGCTTGGCAGACCGCTTATGCTTCCAAGGCCATAACGACAATCCAGGCCTGCCATTTGGCGCCGGGGATTTTCAGCAGCGGCATGTCGATCTGCTTGCCGACCGCCCGGATCGCGGCGCCGAGCGGGCTTCTGCGAAACGGAATGGAGGCAAGCGTAGCAAGCGCAAAGAATTCCAAATCGCAATTCGAGAAATGTTTGCGCACGATCTCGAAGTCGGATTTCAACAATGGGTGTTCGTCGACGGTGCGCGCCGTGGGCGTCCAATTGCGATAGAGATTGATCACAGGGTTATGGCCGAGTGGCTCAAAGAAGAAGGCCTTGCCGCCCGGGCGCAGCACGCGTCGGACTTCGCCAAGCGCTTTTTCCAGGACGAGATGGTGCAGGATACCGCTACCGAAGACGACGTCGAAACCCGCTGATGGCAGATTCATGTTCTCCGCATTGTCGACCTGGAACGTCACGTTGCTGATTCCACGGCGAACCGCCGCATTCGTGGCCTGCTGAACAGCGACATCCGAAATGTCGATACCGGTGATCCGCTTGGCGAAACGAGCGAGACCGATGCTGCTCATACCGTTTGAGCATCCGTATTCCAGTACTTCTCTTCCCGGGCAAGCGGCCCTGGCCAGCCGCCAATAGGCGTCCATAGCGGGCTGGGCGGCGAAATAGAACGAGTCCTGCTTGCGTTCTTCAACAGCACCAAAGCGTTCATTGTGAAAGTCGCGCTCACGCGTCAAACGCGCATCATGGGTCATCCCGGTTTCCTCCCAGCTTGACCTAATGCGTCCAGGTATTTCCAAGGTCCTTAAGGGGCATCAGACCAGTTGCAGCCAACGGTAGATGGATCCTTGGTATTTGGAGGATAACACAACTAGAACCAGATATCCCAGCCCGTTGTGCATTCATTGTACGGCGTTGATCCTATCGGGGCGCCATAAGCGCAGTGAAATGAAGGGGTTCCACAGTCAATATAAGACCGCACATTTGTACGAGGGAACCCGATCCCCTACCCTCCAAGATAGGCATTTCGAGCCTTTTTTCGCCCATTGATTGTCAACCGCCGCAAGAAATTCAGAGGATTTGCGGCGGCACGGCGCCATGCTTATCGAGCGGCGCGTGCGAGCCCGTGCGCCACAAGCCGGTCGATGGTTTCAGCGTAGCTGACGCCGCTCGCTGCCATGGCTTTGGAATACATGCTGATATCGGTAAATCCAGGGATCGTGTTCAGCTCGTTGATGAGAAACTGCATGTCCGCGGTCAGGAAGAAATCAACGCGCGCCATGCCATCGCAGCCAACGGCCCGAAAAGCCCTGCCAGCCATCTCACGGATCCGGCGCTCGAGCTCCTCCGGCAGCTCGGCCGGCACTTTCAAAGCCGCACCTTTCTCGTCGATATACTTTGCGTCGTAGCTGTAGAAACCGTGGCTTTCCGCCGGCACGATTTCGCCGGGACGCGAAACGAAGAGATTGCCTGCCGTATCCTCGAGCACACTGCACTCGATCTCGCGGCCGCGGATGAACTCCTCCGCAAGCAGCTTGCGGTCATGCTTGAAGCCTTCAACCAGCGCCGCTTCATACTCGCCGGCCGTCGTAACCTTGCTGACGCCAACAGAGGACCCCTGCCGCGCCGGTTTGATGAAGACGGGTAGCCCGAGGCTGCGTTCCAGATCAGCGAAGGAGGGCCGGCTGTCTTCTAGAATGGTGACGGAATGCGCTGTCGCCAGCCCCACCTCCTTCAGGAGCCGCTTGGCGATGTCCTTGTCCAGAGCTGCGGCAGAGCCGAGAATGCCGCAGCCCACCAGCGGCACACGGGCGACTTCCGCAAGTCCCTGGGCCGAACCATCCTCGCCATGCGGTCCATGCAGGACAGGAAACAGGATATCGATCTTCGGCATTTCGTAGGCGCTGTCGGCGGCCGGAAGCGCAATCATTCGTCCGCGTCCACCGGGCACAAGGCAAACCTCCGTCCCGCTCTCCGGCGTCGATAGTTTGCCGTCTTCGAAGGAGCTCAAGAGCCACTTGCCCTCGCGGGTGACGAAGATAGGCACGGCATCATATTTGGCGGGCTGCAGAGCACGCATGACATTCGTCCCAGACAGCACCGAGACTGCGTGCTCGGCGGAGCGCCCGCCGAAAAGCAAGGCGATGCGCAGTTTCGAGGATGCTGCGGCGTCTGTCATAAATGTTCTCCGGAATGGTTCGGGTTGCGAGAGGCGAAAGACGACCGCAATGCCGTGGCTGGCGAAAATGCGGTGGAAGTGGCAGGCCGCATCGTCATCACCGATGTTTCCGGCTGAAGTACGGCAAAATCCGCCCCTTGCCGTCCGTCGCGTGCCGGATCAAACGCCATTCCAGTCGTTGCCGAATATTCCGGTCACCCCGCCATGCCCGACGGACGTAGGGCTGGCGGGATCCCGAGTCATTGGCCGGCTACTTCAAGCTTTCTCGGCGCCGAAGCTCGGCCTCGGACGGGTCCTTAAGGGCAAAGGAACCGGTCTTGATATCGCCGGCCGGCTGATAAGTTGCCATGATGACGCCGCTCGGAAAGGATTGGGAGCGGATGAGTTTCAGCGCGGCCGGAACCGTTCCTTCGCCGAAAAGCTTTTTGCCCTTGCCGAGCAGCAGAGGGAAGATCAGCACGGTGTATTCATCGATCAATCCGTGGCGAAGCAAGGTCTGAATGAGATCGCTGCTCCCCTGGATCAGAAGATCCGGCCCCTCGCCTTTCTTAAGCTCGGTCAGCGCTGCCGGAACGTCAGTGCCGAGTGATCGACTGTTATTCCAGTCAAGTGCGGTGTCGCCGCGGGTCGCAACATATTTTGTGACCTTGTTGAACAACACGGCGATGGGATCGTCTTCGCCGGCATAGGGCCAATGTGCGGCAAAAATGTCGTAGGTCTTGCGGCCAAGCAGCAGATCGAACGGCTTGTCGAATATCTGATCCAAGGCCGCACCTGTTGCTTCGTCGAAATAGTGGAACGTCCAGCCGCCGAACTGGAATCCGCCGCCGGTTGGATCTTCTTCCGGAGCGCCCGGCGCCTGCATGACGCCGTCGAGGCTGACGAATGTGGCTGCGATGATCCTGCGCATGATGTTCTCCTTGGATTTGGGTTTGTCGATCCGAGGACGTTTCTCCTCGGGTGAAACCGACAGGAGCTTGGAATTTTGTCTGAAACTCTTCGTCGGCAATCCCTGCCGCGCTAGCCCCATGTCCGAGCGCAAATTCGCGGCGCCGCGGCATAGCCGAACACCCTCATCACCGAACACGCAATCTAACGCCCAGGTGGCACTTGTGACCAATTGACTCTTGAATGACGGGCTGGAATCGGCGACATTCGTCCTACCAATGTTCCCTTTGCGATCCGAACCCGATTTCGGGCCCGCCTCGTTCAAAAATGCCTGGATAAGAGCGTGAGCAGCGATTCATCAAGAAGCGCGGCGAAGCCATTGGCTTCGTTGGCGCATGTCAATGCGGCTGGTTGGGGTCGAGGTCTCTCCACCATCGTGCGGATCACGCATATGACGCTACGCCATCCCTGGCAAACCGGTCTGGCGATCGGCTCGACGTTCGTTGCGGCGACGCTTCAGCTCCTGATCCCACGCCTGCTCGGCCGTGCAGTAGACCAGACGCAAACGGTGATTGCCGGCGGCGCGGCCGGCCAGCTCGCGGAAAACGCGCTGGTGACCACCGCTTTGCTTCTGCTGGTCGTCAGCATCATGCGTGGCCTTTTCACGATGGTGCAGAACTATTACAGCGAATCTGTCGGGCACCATATGGGCTATGAGTTGCGGCTCGCTTGCTACGAAAAGATCCAGCAGCTCTCCTTCAGCTTCCACGACAAGGTGCATTCGGGCGATCTCATCACCGTCGGCCTTTTGGATCTCGAAGGCGTGCGCATGTATTTTTCGACGGCGCTGGTACGCATGATACTGCTCACCATGCTGATCGGCGTTGGCGCCTATATGCTGCTGTCGACGGATGTCCTGCTTGGGCTTCTGGCACTGAGCTTCGTGCCCTTCGTTGCCTGGCGCTCCTCCGTGACGCAGCTAAGATTGCGTGCGACCTGGCTCGACCTCCAGGAACGGCTTTCGGTGCTGACCCGCGTGATGGAAGAGAACCTTGGCGGCATTCGCGTCGTGCGCGCGTTCGCCGCACAGGCCCATGAACTGATGAAGTTCGACAGGGCGTCGCACAATGCGCTTACCCTCGCCCACAAACGCGTCGGCATCCGCGTCGCCAATACCAGCGCCATGAACTTTTCCTTTTTCGCAGCCATGGGCCTCATATTGTGGGTCGGCGGCAGCAAGGTGATTGCGGGCGAGATTAGCGTCGGTACCCTCGCCTCATTCCTGACCTTCATGACCATTCTGCAGATGCCGGTGCGCCAGCTCGGCCTGATGGTCAACGCATTTGCCCGCGCTTCGACCTGCGGGTCGCGGCTGTTCGCTCTGCTCGACCTCGACATCGCCATCAAGGATGCTCCGGACGCCAAGCCGCTTGTCGTCAAGGACGGCGTTCTGCGCTTCGAAAATGTCGGCTTCACCTATCCCGGCCCGGAAAAGCGCCCCGTCCTCAGGAATATCAGCTTCGAGGCGCGGCGCGGCGAGACGATCGGCATCGTCGGCCCACCCGGCAGCGGCAAATCCACCATTGCCCACCTGATTCCGCGCTTCTATGACGTCACATCCGGCCGCATCACTATCGATGGCCAGGACATCCGCAAGGCGACGCTGCAATCGCTGCGCCAGTCGGTTGCCGTCGTGCAGCAGGACTCCTTCCTGTTCACCACCAGCATCGAAAACAATATCGCCTATGGCGATCCCTGGGCGAAGGAACAGCGCATCGAGCGCGCCGCCGAATCCGCACAACTGCACAACTATATTCTCGGCCTGCCGGCCGGCTATACCACCGTCGTCGGCGAACGCGGCGTGTCGCTTTCCGGTGGCCAACGCCAGCGTTTGACGATCGCGCGTACGCTGATGCTGAAGCCGGCAGTGATGGTGTTCGACGATTCCACCGCGGCGATCGACGCGGCAACCGAGCAACGCATCCGCAGCGCCATGAAGCGTTTTGCCCGCGACCGGGTGACCCTCATTGTCGCCCATCGGCTGAGCTCGCTGATGCATGCCGACCAGATCCTGTTTATCGAAGACGGTGAGATTGTCGAGCGCGGAACCCATGAGCAGCTTTTGGCCGCCGGGGGACGGTACAAGGCGCTGTACGACCTGCAGGTTCGCCCGGACGACGACGACGCGAAAGTGTCTAGCGACAGGGTCGCCGAGGCGAAAAGGAAGGCCTGACAATGTCGGAAACCATGGAAACCGAGCGCAACGACGTGCGCGAGGACGGGCGGCGCCCTCCCCGCGCCGTGGTCGGCTCCCATCGCGTCGAGGAAGAGATTTTCGGCAAGGTCTTCGATGGCAAGATCATCCGCCGCATTTGGAGCTTCGTCGGCCCCTATCGCCGCCAGATCTACATCTCGGTCGGCGCCGTGCTTCTCTTCACCGGGTCGCAGATCATCATCCCGCTCGTTATCCGCTATGCGATCGACCATGGGATGGCGGCTGGCGCTGTCAATTATTCGGCACTTTGGCTGGCCTTGGCGATCTTCGCCGCAGCTATTCTCGTCAACTACGCTGCAAGCTACGTGCAGGAGACCTTTGTCGGCGAGGTAGCGGAAGAAGTGCTCTTCGATATCCGCCGGGCGATGTTCGCGCATATTCAGCGGATATCGCTCTCCTTCATGGACAAGACCGAGGTCGGGCGGCTGATGTCACGCCTGCAGGGCGACGTCAACTCCATGCAGGAATTCCTTGAAACATCAGTGCTTTCCGTCGGCGATATTGCCCTGCTCTTCGGCATCATCGTCGTCATGCTGTTGCTCGATTTCCGGCTTGGTCTGCTGACGCTGTCGGTCATGCCTATCCTCTTCGTTGTCCGTCTTTTCTGGCTGCCGAAGGCGCGTGTCGCTTTCATGAACGCGCACGAGACAAATTCCGTCACCAGCGGCGCATTGGCCGAGGCGATCCACGGCGTACGCGCCGTTCAAGGCATGCACCGGCAGAGCGTCAATTTCGGCCTCTTCGACGATAAGGCCTATACCAATCTCAAGGCGCATCTGACTGCGGCGAGATACGCACAGATCATGGTGCCGATCGTCGATACGCTGACGGGCATGGCCATGGCCATCGTCATCATCGTTGGCGGGTCGATGGTACTGAACCATCGGCTCGATGTCGGCGTCATGGTCGCCTTCCTGTTCTACATTCAGCGCTTCTTCGACCCTATCCGCTCGCTCACCATGCAATATTCCGTCATGCAGCGCGCCATGGCCTCCGGCCAGCGGCTGACGGATGTGCTTGACGTGCCGATCGACATCCAGGATGCGCCTGATGCCAAGGTGCTGTCGTCTGATATGGACGGCTCGGTCGAATTCCGCGATGTCGTCTTCGGCTATAATTCGAAGCATCCGGTGCTGAAGAATGTCAGCTTCAAGGTCAATCCCGGTGAGACCGTGGCGCTGATCGGGCCGACCGGCTCAGGCAAGTCAAGCTCCATGGCCCTGATCCATCGTTTCTACGACGTGCAGCAGGGACAGGTGCTCGTTGGCGGCCATGACGTGCGCTCCCTCACCCAGGATTCGCTTGGCCGACAGATCGCCATGGTGCTGCAAGAGCCATTCCTATTCACGGGCACCGTGCTGGAGAACATTCGCTACAACAAAGCCGAGGCGACGCGTGAGGAGATCATCGAGGCTGCAAAGGCAGTGGGCGCGCATGAGTTCATCATGCGGCTTGCCGACGGCTACGACACCGTTCTCGGCGAGCGTGGCGGTGGCCTGTCGCTCGGCCAGCGCCAGCTCGTCAGCTTTGCGCGCGCCCTCATCGCCGACGCGAAAATACTCGTGCTCGACGAAGCCACAGCGAATATCGACAGTTACACCGAAATGCTGATCCAGAAGGCGCTGGTGAAGCTGCTCGAGGGACGCACCGGCCTCGTCATTGCCCATCGCCTCGCCACCATCCGCGAGGCTGATCGGATCATCGTGCTGCAGAACGGCCAGTTGATCGAGAGCGGCAATCACAATCAGCTCATGGCCAACGGCAAGCTCTATTCGAAGCTCTATAATCTCAACTACGCCTCGTTCGACGATATTCCCGAAGAGGAAGTCGTGGCATCTGTGCCAGTGGAATCGCGTACCTAGCAATTCCTTTTAAAACCGAACACATGGAGATTTAAGAGTTGATCACATTTTTCAGACGCTATGCAAAAGCGTCGCTGTCGATACTGTGGAGAGTTTTTCAGATCGTACTCATTGGAGGAGTAATATTTAACGGCGCTCCAGATCAGATATTTCAACACTTCTTCGGACTTACGGAATTCGGCATAAAGCTCGAACCGGTCTTGCGAGCCACATATTTCGCACTGATCTTCCTCATGCTTGCCTTCTGGAGATCCCTTGCCAGAACAATATTGTTCGAGAAAAGCTCATTATTTGCGGATGAGGTGTGGCGCGAAATCTACTTGATGCTTTTTGCCTGGGCATTGGTGTTAGCAACGCTAGACGCATTCTTAGCTCTGTATGCGCCAACCGAGATTTGGCTCGGCATTGTCCGCTCAACACCGTTTCTCTTATTATTGATCTATATTTTTCTCATTTCCTTCAGATACCAAGGAAAACTCAAGCCCATTGCAGACGTTCACGCATCTCCGCAAGACGCGGAATTGGCAACATACGGTTCACCCATGGGCATTGGTGGCATTGCGCCTTCGGCAAAAAGCGGAGCCGACTTGCATGATTCAGGAGATGGCTGAGGAATGGAAAGTGGCGGACGCGGTTAGGTGGATTGCCAGAATAGAGCTTTTTTAGGTGCATTTCCGTCTGCCATCCTCGCAAATGCGAGGTCCATAATATGTTCTTTTACGTGGCCGGAATCTCGGCTTTGGGCCGGCTAGGCTATTTTCGGTATTTACGCTGTGCAGCGGGACACCGCGCCACTCGAGCCTAGTGACTTGCATGATGATAGTCACTCATGCTATTCGCCTCGGCCATGCAGAGAACAAGCTTCAGTGCCTTCAAATGTCCCGCCGCCCGTGCGCTTGAAAGCGTCGGCGATTGGTGGAGCATTTTGATCCTGCGCGATGCGCTGCAGGGGCTGACGCGGTTTGATGAATTCCAGAAGAATCTTGGCGTTGCGCCGAATATCCTCACGCGCCGGCTAAAACATCTGACGGATGAAGGTTTGTTCGAGCGCCGCCTCTACAGCGAGCGGCCGCCGCGCTACGAATATGTGCTGACAGAAAAGGGGCGCGACTTCTTTCCTGTTCTCATGGCGCTGTTTACCTGGGGCAACCGGCATTTGCCGCCCGGGGAAGTGGCAATGCGTCTGGCCGACCCGGCGACGGGCGAGGATCGCGATCCCCTTCTGATCGACCGCGTGACCGGACGCGCCTTTCATCCCGAAGACACGATTCTGGTGCCCGGACCGGCGGCCGATGAGGCTGTCCACGAACGGATAGCGCAGATGAAGGCTTGGTTCCTGGGCTTCGACGCCTGATAAAATAGGAGTACCCGACTATGGATCGAATCGTCGTAACGGGCATGGGCCTGGTTTCGCCACTGGGCGTCGGTGTCGACGCCGCCTGGAAGCGGCTGATCGAAGGACGCTCGGGTCTTAGGCTTCTGCCGGAGACAATGGTCGGCGATCTTGCCGCCAAGGTCGGTGGTGTCGTACCGACCCTGGAAGAGGATAGCGAAGCCGGCTTCGATGTCGATCGCTACGTGCCGGTGAAAGACCAGAAGAAGATGGATCGCTTCATCCTCTTCGCCATGGCGGCCGCCGAAGAAGCGATCAAACAAGCCGGTTGGCAGCCGACCAATCCCGAAGAGCTAGAACGCACTGCCACGGTCATCGCCTCCGGCATCGGCGGCTTTCCGGCGATCGCCGATGCTGTACGCACTGCCGAGACGCGCGGCGTGCGGCGGCTCTCGCCCTTCACCGTCCCCTCCTTCCTCGTCAATCTGGCGGCCGGCCAGGTCAGCATCCGCTATGGCTACAAGGGGCCGCTCGGCGCGCCGGTGACGGCCTGTGCGGCAAGCGTCCAGGCGATCGGCGATGCGGCGCGGCTCATCCGTGCCGGCGAAGCCGATGTGGCGATCTGCGGCGGTGCGGAGGCCTGCATCGACAAGGTCAGCCTCGGCGGCTTTGCGGCGGCGCGCGCACTCTCCACCGGCTTCAGCAACCGACCCGAAGAAGCCTCCCGTCCCTTCGACGTCGGCCGCGACGGTTTCGTCATGGGCGAAGGCGCCGGCATGCTGGTGATCGAGACGCTGGACCATGCTCTGGCGCGCGGCGCTGTCCCGCTTGCCGAACTCGTCGGCTACGGTACCGCCGCCGATGCCTATCATATGACAGCCGGCCCGGAAGATGGCGACGGTGCGCGCCGGGCGATGCTGGCGGCTCTTTCTCAAGCCCGCATTTCGCCCGGTGAGGTCCAGCATCTCAACGCGCATGCCACCTCCACACCGGTTGGCGACCGCGGCGAGATGGAGGCGATCAAGACGGTGTTCGGCCGCGATGGCGGCATCGCCGTCAGCGGCACGAAGGCGGCGACGGGCCATCTTCTGGGTGCGGCCGGCGGCCTGGAAGCGGTCTTCACCATCATGGCATTGCGCGATCAGATTGCGCCTCCAACTCGCAATCTGCAGGAGGCGGACGCGGCGGCTCAGGGCATCGATATTGTCGGCGCGACCGCGCGACCGATGGCAATGGAATATGCCATTTCCAACGGTTTCGGGTTCGGTGGCGTGAATGCCAGCGCTCTGTTCCGCCGCTGGCATTAGTCGGGCTTGGCTTCGGCGACCATCGGACCATAGGCGCTGATGCCGGCGCCCCTCAGTCGTCCCTTCTGCGAAGGCTCAAAGCGCGCTATGCTCTCCCGGATATTGCCGGAGATCGTCCATGCGCGCCTTATCTCTCGCAGCCGCCTTCTGCATCACCCTCGCCTTCGCGCCGGCCGCACGAGCGGAAGATCCGGTGCAGTCGGCCCAGACGCTGATTCAGCAACAGATCGAAGCTTTCCTGCGCGATGATGCGGCTTCGGCCTATTCCTTCGCTGCACCCGACATCCAGGCGCTCTTTCCGGATAAGGACACCTTCTTCGCAATGGTGAAGAGAAGCTATCAGCCGGTCTACCATCCCGGCAACTACGCCTTCGGCAAGAGCCGCGCCCTCGACAACGGCGCTGTCGTCTATCAGGAAGTGCTGATCACCGGCACGGACGGCAAGGACTGGACGGCGATCTATCAGATCACCCATCAGCCCGATGGCAGTTACAAGATAAACGGCGTGCAGATCCTGCCGAACACGACGAGCGAGGGAATTTGACCGGAGTTGCGTCTGCTAACATCGATCAAATCCCCATCACGCTTAGATGAGCTTTAGCCGCCCGCCTTGATGAAACTGACGGGCTGAACCGTCGCCCCATCAAACGCAGGCCGGGGTAAGGGAACGGCTACGCTAGACGTTGGCGTTGCGCTGATACTTGCAGTCGTCATCGGATCCGGCTTTGGGATCGGGATCTGGTCTGCAGTTGGCAACAAAATCGGAAATTGCGTTGTCGCGACCGTTTTCACAGGCACGTAGTTCATCGCAACTTCATAGGCCGGCAGCGGCGCCGGCGTTTCAAGTGCCCCGTCCTGCCCGCGTTTCTCATAGAAAGCGTTTCCGCCGGCCACGGCAACATAGTGCATGTTATTGTAAGGGAACTTCAGGCCCTCGGTATGGAAGAACATAGCATCCTTTACGTCCGGATGCCGTTGTCCGCCGAGAACCGCCGATGCCGCTTGGTCGAGCTCGGGTTCGGCCAGATCGCTGACCACCCTCGTCATGACTCCCGGCGCAAATTGCCTTTGTTGCGAGACTACGCCGCAGATTGACGGCGGATAAGCGCCCGAGGTCAACCTGTTCATCACGACCGTTCCTACTGCCAGGTATCCGGCATGGTCCGAGTGCTCCGACTCGAAATACATGGCCCGTTTCAAACAGTCGCGATCTTTTGCGGTGTAGTTGTAAGTTACCTTCGTCGGTCGAATGGACTTGGAAGAGTTGTTGCTGGCCGAGGGTGCTTTCGCCACCGTCGTACAGCCCGTGGCCGCCAATCCGACAAAAATTAGTCCGGAAAGACAGGTCCCCAATGCGCGTTGCGCCCTCAACGGCAGGTGCCTCCTATTTTATTAGTGAGCCCTTATCGATTAAGTGGGATGCTTTGTAGCCGAAGTTCTAAGGAATTTCAAACGTAAAGCATCAAAAAATGGCCAGCGAATCTTATCATCGGCGAACGATGTTTATTTCGATTCACTGTTTTTCCAAATGCTTTTATATTGCGGCATCATCATGGCCCGCTTGGGAAAGGTCGGCACATTTCCGCCGCACTTCCTCATTTAAAAATCGAGAATTACACCGTACCCTATTGGTATAATTTACTATTTTTTTAAACCTGCGAACGGAAGACATTAGCCGCATTTACGTTCAACGGCGAAAAATTTTTACACCGGCTCCAGATCGCCTCTCGCCCAATTCTCCTGGGTCTCGGCCATGAAATCGGCAAAGCGGCCTTCGGCGATCGCCTGGCGGATGCCCTGCATCAGCTCCTGGTAGTAGGAGAGATTGTGCCAGGAAAGCAACATGCCGCCCAGCGCCTCATTGGCGCGGACGAGATGGTGCAGGTAGGCGCGGGAATAGTCGCGCGAGGCCGGGCAGTTCGATTGATCATCGAGCGGGCGCATGTCCTCGGCGTGCCGGGCATTGCGGATATTCACCTTGCCGCGACGGGTGAAGGCCAGGCCGTGGCGACCGGAGCGGGTCGGCATCACGCAATCGAACATATCGATGCCGCGTGCGACGGATTTCAGAATATCGTCCGGGGTGCCGACGCCCATGAGATAACGCGGCTTCTCCTTCGGCAGTTCGGGAAGGGTGATCTCGAGCATGCGCAGCATGACTTCCTGCGGCTCACCGACGGCAAGGCCGCCGACCGCATAACCCTTGAGGTCCATGCCGCTCAGCGCCTGCGCGGAACGGACGCGAAGCTCCGGAACGTCACCGCCCTGCACGATACCGAACATGGCTTTGCCGGGCTGATTGCCGAAAGCCACCTTGCAGCGTTCCGCCCAGCGCAGCGACATTTCCATCGCGCGCTCGATTTCCTTGGGCGTCGCCGGCAGCGCCACGCATTCGTCGAGCTGCATCTGGATGTCGGAGCCAAGCAGGCCCTGGATCTCGATCGAACGCTCCGGCGACATATGATGCGTGCTGCCGTCGACATGCGATTTGAAGGTAACGCCCTTCTCATCAAGCTTGCGCAGGCCGGAGAGCGACATCACCTGGAAGCCGCCGGAGTCGGTTAGGATCGGGTGCTGCCAGCGGATCAGTTCGTGGAGGCCGCCGAGACGGGCGACGCGCTCTGCGGTCGGGCGGAGCATCAGGTGATAGGTATTGCCGAGGATGATGTCGGCACCGGTCTCGCGTACCTGATCGAGATACATGGCCTTGACGGTACCGACCGTACCGACCGGCATGAAGGCCGGCGTGCGGATCGCGCCGCGCGGCATGGAAACTTCGCCGAGACGGGCGCCGCCATCGGTCTTCTTCAACTGGAACTGAAAGCTCTCGCTCATTTCGTCTTAGTCTTTCCGGTAGAGCAGGCTGCCATCGCCATAGGAATAGAAGCGATAGCCTGTCTCAATAGCATGGGTGTAGGCCGCGCGCATGGTATCAAGGCCGGCAAAGGCCGATACCAGCATGAACAGCGTCGAACGCGGCAGATGGAAATTGGTCATCAAAAGATCGACCGCCTTGAATCGATAGCCGGGCGTGATGAAGATCCCGGTCGCGCCATGCCAGGGCTTGATCGTTCCATCGTCGCCAGCCGCACTTTCGATCAAGCGGAGCGAGGTCGTGCCGACGCAGACGATGCGCCCTCCCCGCGCCTTCACGGCATTCAGCTTCGTCGCCGTCGTCGCGTCGACATAGCCGATCTCGAAATGCATCTTGTGATCTTCGGTGTCGTCGGCCTTGACCGGCAGGAAGGTGCCGGCGCCGACATGCAGCGTCACGAAATGCCGCTCGACGCCCATGGCATCCAGCGCGACAAACAGCGACCGGGTGAAATGCAGCCCCGCGGTCGGGGCAGCGACGGCGCCCTCCTCGCGAGCGTAGATCGTCTGGTAGTCGGCGCGGTCGCGCTCATCCTCGGGGCGCTTGGCAGCGATATAGGGCGGCAGCGGAATATGGCCGACAGTGGCGATCGCCTCATCCAGCGCCGGACCGGAAAGGTCGAAGCGCAGCGTGATCTCTCCACCCTCGCCCTTCTCCTCCACCACAGCATCAAGTGCACCAAGGATGCAGACATTTTCGCCATGGCCGAACTGGATGCGATCGCCGATCTTGATACGCTTGCCCGGCTTGGCAAAGGCTTTCCAACGGTCGGGTGCCGCGCGCATATGCAGCGTCGCCGACACCTGCTGGCCGGGCGCGCCATCGCGATGACGAATGCCTTCCAACTGAGCCGGGATGACCTTTGTGTCATTGAAGACGACAGCGTCGCCCGGTCGTAGGAACGACGGCAGATCGCGGATCTGATAGTCGCGCAGAGTCGCTTCACCACCATTCGGATCGACGACGAGCAGGCGCGCGCTGTCGCGCGGCTCGGCGGGCCTCAGCGCAATGCGCTCATCCGGCAGGTCGAAATCGAAAAGGTCAACGCGCATTCAGGCAATCTCAGCAAAGCGAAACCCGCCCCCAACGCCGAAGCGCGAGAGGCGGGCTTCAGGAATAATCACGATCAGACGTCGGCGGCAACCCGTGCGGATACGATCGAATCCGGATCACGCACCGGCTCGCCGCGCTTGATCTGGTCGACGAATTCCATGCCGGAGATAACCTGACCCCAAACGGAGTACTGCTTGTTCAGCCACGGAGCATCGGCAAAGCAGATGAAGAACTGCGAGTTGGCCGAGTTCGGGTTCTGCGAACGGGCCATCGAGCAGGTGCCGCGAATGTGCGACGTGGCGGAAAATTCAGCCTTCAGGTCCGGCTTGGAGGAGCCGCCCATGCCGGCGCGACCGGGATTGAAGCTTTCGCTGCCCTGCTTGCCATACTGAACGTCGCCGGTCTGGGCCATGAAGCCGTCGATGACGCGGTGGAAAACGACGCCGTCATAAGCCTTCTCGCGGGCAAGTTCCTTGATGCGGGCGACATGCTCGGGCGCTACCTGCGGCAGCAACTGAATGACGACCTGACCCTTGGTGGTTTCCAGGATGAGGGTGTTTTCGGGATCCTTGATCTCAGCCATTTTCGTTTCCTCTTCTCTTCTCGAATCTTACTTCTTGCCGACCGTAACCTTGACCATGCGGTCGGGGTTGCTCACTTCGCCGTTCTGGCCTTCGCCGCGCTTGATCTTGTCGACCAGCTCCATGCCGGAAACGACCTTGCCGACGACCGTGTACTGGCCATTCAGGAAGTCGCCGTCACCGAACATGATGAAGAACTGCGAGTTGGCGGAATTCGGATCCTGGGCGCGGGCCATGCCGACCGTGCCGCGCTTGAACGGAACCTTGGAGAACTCAGCCGGAAGGTTGGGCATATCGGAGCCGCCGGTACCGGCCTTCTGGGGATTGTAGCCCTTCGACATGTTGCCGTACTGCACGTCGCCGGTCTGGGCCATGAAGCCGTCGATGACACGATGGAAGGCGACGTTGTCGTATGCACCCTTCTTCGCCAGCGCTTCGATCTGCGCGACATGCTTCGGAGCAACATCCGGCATCAACTGAATGACGACGGGACCATCCTTGAGCTGGATCGTCAGAAAATCGTCGGCCGCTGCCGAGAAGGCGCTGCCTGCGAAGGCGGCGAGGCTGAGAAAACCTGCCAATGCGAGATGAAAGAGTTTCATGGGTGCTCCGTTCGGAAGATGAATTTCGGCCAGTCTTTTATTGGACCGTATCTTTTAACTTGCCCATCAGGGCTTCAAGAACCGCTGCTGGCACGAAAGCGCTGACATCGCCGCCCATGGATGCGATCTGCCGCACCAATGTGGCGGTTATAGGCCGCGATGCCGTGCCGGCCGGCAGAAACAGGGTCTGAATATCGGGCGCCATCTGGCGGTTCATGCCCGCCATCTGCATTTCATAGTCGAGATCGGTGCCGTCGCGCAGGCCACGCACCAAGAGACTCGCGCCATGCTTGCGAGCCGCATCGACCACCAGATTGTCGAAGGCGACGACGGAAATATCGCCGACCTTCTGCGGCAGCGCCTCGGCGAGCGATCGGGTGATCAGTTCCGCCCGCTCCTCGAAGGAAAAAAGCGGTTTCTTGCCAGGATGAATGCCGATCGCGACGATAACCTTGGAGGCGACGTTCAGCGCCTGCACGAGGACATCCAGATGTCCATTGGTCATCGGATCGAAGGATCCAGGATAAAAGGCTGTCGTCATACCAAACCGGCCCATTGTTTCGACGCCTTTTGTCACGGATGGGCCGGTATCGCAAGTCATTTACAACCCCTTGGCTGCCTCTGAACAGCAGATGAATGCGGCGTTCAAGCCCGTTTCAGATCAACAATGCTTTATTCGCATCAACATCGAAACGGGCCGCTTTCATCGGCCCACCGCCTCCGGCTTAGGGAAGATCAGGCCATGTTGGTCCTCATTGTTGCAGTTGCCATTATCGGCTCTTTCGTCGTCGAATACCTCGTTCATCTTTTCGCGGACAACTACGAAATAGAATGGGCGCCCCAGGCCGACACCACCAATTCTGCACAAGAAATCGTCATTGCCATGCGTAAAACGCATCGCGAAATCGCGAATCTGAACGCCAGATGAACAAGGCATTCAAGGTCGCTTCAGACGGACGTTGGTAAACAGAGGCTCAACATCAGGCGGAACCAATCACCAGCCGCTGCGTTAAAGCCCGAACCTTAGATTTGCTCATTGCGGTAAGAAGGAAACAGAGTATGCCCGATAAGATCACCCTTATTAATGTTGTTTGGATGACCGTAATTTCGGGAATGCTTGCAGCGACAATCGCTCTCTATGATCAAAAGCCTGACCAGTCGAAGATCTACGGTCCCTTTGCTTCGGCTCGTCCCTTCGTTACCACCAGCCAGTATTAAGGGATCTGAACGCTAGTTCCACGAGAGGAAGGGAGCGATCATGTTCACGATATTAACGGTGCTTACGCTCTTCATCAGCAGCATGTTCGTTGTGTCCGTCGCGTCCACAATCTCAGCGCTCCATCGCGAAAGCGAAGAGAGCAAGAAGCTGAACAAGCACCATAAGGCGCTTTGAACGACAAAGTATTCCGATATCTCCCCATCCCGAGTGCGGCCCTCCAATCGCTCGGGGTAATTTGAACCGGACGCTCCCCCAGCGTCCGGTTTTTTGTGCCCATTACACCGCGAGCCTCTTACCGCTGCCGCAAGATGCTGGTTTGCGCGAAGACACGCGGCAATCGCGTCAAACGTGCTATGGCTATTCAGTTTTCATAGGGGATCGACGTGCGCATTGTTCTTACCGGCAGCTCAGGGCGGCTCGGCCGTGCGATCTTCAACGCTTTGGCGCCAAATCACGCGGTTGTAGCGGTCGATCGCTCACCGTTTTCGACAACGCATCTCGTCGGAGATTTTGCGGATGCGGTGCTGTTGCGCGAAGCGCTGACGGGCGCGGATGCGATCGTCCATTGCGCAGCCCTGCACGCGCCTCATGTCGGAACGATCTCCGATGACGAGTTCCATCGCGTCAATGTCGAAGGAACACGTCTGCTGGCTGAGGCATCCTTGGCAGCCGGCGTGAAGCGACTGGTCTTTACCAGCACGACGGCGCTTTACGGCCACACGGTTCTTCCGGGCCGCTGCACGTGGATCGACGAAGACACCGTGCCACAACCCAGAAGCATCTATCATCGCACGAAGCTGGAAGCCGAGCGGATATTGGAGGATATGGCCGGCCCGGATCTGCAAGTGCGGATTTTGCGCATGTCTCGCAGCTTTCCAGAACCGGCAAATGTAATGGCTGCCTATCGGCTGCATCGCGGCGTCGATATCCGAGATGTCGCGGATGCTCATGCTGCGGCACTGACGAACAACGGTGATCATTTTCAACGGCATATCATCTCCGCCGGCACGCCATTTATACCAGAGGATTGCGAGGCGCTCGCCGTCGATGCGGCCTCCATCATCAAATTGCGCGCGCCAAGGCTTGCCGCCGAATTCACGCGACGAAGCTGGCCTTTGCCGCAAAGCATCGATCGTGTTTACGCATCGAAATCTGCAGGCACCGCCCTCAGATGGCACTCGCGCTTCGGCTACGATGAGATTTTCGCACAGTTGGAGCGAGGAAGCCTGGAGGTTCTTCCTCCCTTTTCCCAAAGCAACAAGCAATCGGAATAGGAACTACCGCGATCATTCGGCAAGCTCTGCTTGGGCTATGCCCCAAAAACAATCGCATGAGCCTGTGGTGAGGCTCATGCGATTGAAAACATTCCATTGGTACTTACGAGCGCCTGTTAGGCTGCAAGCTTCCCTCGTTGGAACTCAGCGAAGGATTTACTCCTCGCTGCCGCCCTCGGCATCACCGTTCGAGACTTCCGCATCACCGTTCGGAACCTCGTCCTCGGCACCATTGTCACCCGTATCGTCCTCGCCATCCGGCTCGCTGATGCGCTCGACCGAAACGACCTTCTCATCCTTGGCGGTCGAGAAGATGGTGACACCCTTGGTCGCACGGCTGGCAATGCGGATGCCGTTGACAGGAACACGGATCAATTGGCCGCCATCCGAGACGAGCATGAGCTGATCGCCTTCCGCAACGGGGAAGGCGGCCACAAGCTCGCCGATCTCGCCGGTCTTCGACGTATCAGTGGCGCGGATACCCTTGCCGCCGCGGCCGGAAATGCGGAAATCGTACGAAGACGAGCGCTTGCCGAAGCCTTTTTCCGAGACCGTCAGCACGAATTGTTCCAGCGCCTTCAGCTCTTCATAGCGTTCATCGCTAAGCTGTCCCTCTTCGGTGACTTCTTCACCGACCAGCGCGATTTCCTCATCCTCGCCCGTGGTCGAGCGGCGATCGCTGGCAGCGCGCTTGAGATAGGCGGCACGCTCCCACGGCTCGGCGTCGACGTGATTGACGATGGTCATCGAGATGATGCTGTCGCCCGACGCCAGCGTAATGCCGCGAACGCCGATGGAATTGCGGCCAGCAAAGACGCGAACATCCGAAACCGGGAAGCGGATACACTGGCCGAGCGCCGTCGTCAGAAGCACGTCATCATGTTCGGTGCAGGTCTCGACGGAGAGGATTTCGTCGCCCTCCTCCTCCAGCTTCATGGCGATCTTGCCATTGCGGTTGACCTGAACGAAATCCGACAGCTTGTTGCGGCGCACTGTGCCGCGCGTCGTCGAGAACATGACGTCGAGATTGTCCCAGGTGCTCTCGTCTTCCGGCAGCGGCATGATCGTTGTGATGCGCTCGCCGGGCTCCAGCGGCAGCATGTTGATCAGCGCCTTGCCGCGCGACTGCGGCGTACCGATCGGCAGACGCCAGACCTTCTCCTTGTAGACGATGCCGTGCGACGAGAAGAATAGAACCGGCGTATGCGTATTCAAAACAAATAGCCGGGTAACAAAATCCTCGTCGCGCGTGGTCATTCCGGAGCGGCCTTTGCCGCCGCGGCGCTGGGCGCGATAGGTGGTCAGAGGCACGCGCTTGATGTAGCCGAGATGCGAAACCGTGACGACCATATCCTCGCGAGCAATCAGGTCTTCATCGTCCATCTCCAGGCCGCCGTCGACGATCTCGGTGCGGCGCGGCGTGCCGAATTCGTCGCGAACGGCAATAAGCTCTTCTTTTACAATGGCTTGGATGCGGACGCGCGACGACAGTATCTCGAGATAGTCCTTGATCTCGGCACCGATCTTATTCAATTCATCGCCGATTTCGTCGCGGCCGAGTGCCGTCAAGCGGGCAAGACGCAGTTCGAGAATTGCGCGCGCCTGCTCTTCGGAAAGATTGTAGGTGCCGTCGTCATTGATGCGGTGACGTGGGTCATCGATTAGCCGGATAAGGGATTCGACGTCTGCGGCCGGCCAGCGACGCGTCATCAGTTCTTCGCGGGCCGATTGCGGATCGGGCGCGTGGCGGATAACGCGGATGACTTCGTCGATATTGGCGACGGCGATGGCGAGACCGACCAAGACGTGCGCGCGTTCGCGCGCCTTACGCAGCAGATACTTGGTGCGGCGGCTGACCACGTCCTCGCGGAAGGAGACGAAAGCCCGCAGCATGTCGAGCAGGGTCAACTGCTCCGGCTTGCCGCCGTTCAACGCGACCACGTTGGCGCCGAAGGAGGTCTGCAGCGGCGTGTAGCGATAAAGCTGATTGAGGATGACGTCGGCATTGGCATCGCGCTTCAGCTCGATCACCACGCGATAGCCCTGACGGTCGGATTCGTCGCGCAGGTCGGAGATGCCTTCAATGCGCTTTTCGCGCACGAGTTCGGCCATCTTCTCGATCATCGTCGCCTTGTTCACCTGATAGGGAATTTCGGTGATGATGATCTGTTCGCGGTCACCGCGCATCGGCTCGATCGTCGCGACGCCGCGCATGACGATGGAGCCGCGTCCGGTTTCGTAGGCCGAACGGATCCCGGCACGGCCGAGAATCTTGGCACCGGTCGGAAAATCCGGACCCGGGATGATCTGCATGATGTCCGGCAGCTCGATCGCCGGATTGTCGATCAGCGCAATGCAGCCGTCGATCACTTCGGAGAGGTTATGCGGCGGGATATTGGTCGCCATGCCGACGGCGATGCCGCCGGAGCCGTTGACCAGCAAGTTCGGGAACTTTGCCGGCACCACGACAGGCTCGCTCAACGTGCCGTCATAGTTCTCGCGGAAATCGACGGTTTCCTTATCGAGGTCGTCGAGCAGCGAATGAGCCACCTTTTGCAGGCGGCATTCCGTATAACGTTCAGCCGCCGGCGGGTCGCCATCAACGGAGCCGAAATTGCCCTGACCATCGATCAGCGGCAGGCGAAGCGACCAAGGCTGCGCCATGCGGGCAAGCGCGTCGTAAATCGCCAGGTTGCCGTGCGGATGGTATTTACCCATCACGTCACCGGTGACGCGGGCGCATTTCACATATTTCTTGTTCCAGTCGATCCCGAGTTCCGACATGCCGTACAGAATGCGCCGATGGACGGGCTTGAGACCATCGCGAACATCGGGAAGCGCGCGGCTGACGATCACGCTCATCGCGTAATCGAGATACGACCGCTGCATTTCCTCCATAATGGAAATTGGCTCGATGCCTGGCGGGAGCTTCCCGCCACCGGGTGGTGTTTGCTCAGTCAAAACAGATCACGATCTCTTTTAGAATCACTGCGAAATTTATAGCCGAAAGGCCCTGCAAGCGCCAATTTTGACGGGTGCTTTTAAACAGGCTTTTGCCCTCTTAACCCGCTAAATCGCACATTTCCGTGGCAGAAGGTTTTGGTTACACCGCATTGCGCTTTGCGAAACGTCATTCCTCGCATATCAATGGGCTAATAACGAATAGAAACAAATGTCCCGGGGGTTATATGGCGAGCGCGGATACGCTGATCAATGCCTTCACAACGCTGCTCGTCACGGTCGACCCCCCAGGTCTTGCTCCACTCTTTATCGGCCTTACAGCCGGTATGAACCGGGCCCAGCGCCATCAGGTGGCGCTGCGCGGCTCGCTGATTGCTTTCTTCATCATGGCGGCCTTTGCCTTGTTCGGCGCGAGCGTGCTCGGCATTCTCGGCATTTCCATCGGCGCGTTCCGCATTGCCGGCGGCCTGCTGCTCTTCTGGATCGCTTTCGAGATGGTGTTCGAGAGACGGCAGGACAGAAAGGAAAAAGCGACGGAGGTCGCAATCACCAAGGATCATATCCAGAATATCGCGGTATTTCCCCTGGCTCTGCCGCTGATCGCCGGTCCCGGCGCCATTTCGGCAACCATCCTGCTGGCCGGTTCGCTTCAGACAATGTTCGACCGAGCCCAGTTGATCGTCGTTATCGCCGTCAATCTCGGGCTGGTCTACGGGGCTTTGGCGATCTCGGACCGGCTCGACCGCATGCTGGGATCAACCGGCCGCGCCATCCTGACGCGCCTGCTCGGCGTCATCCTCGCCGCGCTCGCCGCCCAATTCGTGGTGGACGGCGCGAAAGCGGCACTGAAGCTCACATAGACTGAAGCATACAAGCAAAGACCCGCCGGAAAAGCGGGCCTGTTCAACTCAATTGGCATGACCACCGAACAAGGCGGCGATCAAAACGGGATATCGTCGTCCAGATCGCGCGAGAAATTGCTGCCGCCGCTGCTTGCGGCGCCGCTACGGCCACCGCTAGCGCCACGACCGGAGGACTGCGACGAAGGCTGGCCATAGTCGTCACCGCCATAGTCGCCACCGTAACCAGCGCCAAAGTCACCGCCGCCTCGTCCACCGCGACCGCCTTCGACAGCGCCGCCGCCTTCGCCACGGCCATCCAGCATGGTCAGTGTCGAATTGAAGCCCTGCAACACGATTTCGGTCGAATAACGATCCTGGCCGTTCTGATCCTGCCACTTACGCGTCTGAAGCGCGCCCTCGATATAGACCTTGGCACCCTTCTTCAGATACTGCTCAGCAACCTTGCAGAGACCTTCATTGAAGATCACGACGCGGTGCCATTCCGTCTTTTCCCGGCGCTCGCCGGAATTGCGGTCGCGCCAGGTTTCCGACGTCGCGATATTGAGGTTGGCGATCGGACGGCCGTCCTGCGTACGGCGGATTTCCGGGTCCGCCCCGAGATTTCCAACCAGAATTACCTTGTTCACACTACCGGCCATGATTACCTACCCTGCTTGCCGCCCATCGACGGCTTCCCAAATTCTATCCAAGCACCTTAGACCATTGCCGCCATCAGGCGCTATTTATGCGGCACCATCTGCCGCGCTCATCCACAGACATTATATGACATGCGAAATCACATGTGGCCTTGACCCAAAGGCAAATTTGTTCTTTCTTTGTTCTAATTCACCTCTATGATCCTGTCAACCGAATCGAAAACCCGGCGCTGTCCTTCATTTCAGCCTCGACTCACGGGCGAGCATCACTAAATAAGGGCAGACACCAAGGGACCGCAGACGACGATGAGTGAACTGAAGACTATTTCCATACGTGGCGCACGCGAGCACAATCTCAAGGGGATCGATCTCGATCTTCCGCGCAACAAGCTGATCGTCATGACCGGCCTTTCCGGCTCGGGCAAATCCTCGCTCGCCTTCGACACGATCTATGCCGAAGGACAACGCCGCTATGTCGAGAGCCTGTCGGCCTATGCGCGGCAGTTCCTGGAGATGATGCAGAAGCCGGATGTCGACCAGATCGACGGCCTGTCGCCGGCGATTTCGATCGAGCAGAAGACCACGTCGCGCAACCCGCGCTCGACGGTCGGCACCGTTACCGAAATCTACGACTATATGCGTCTTCTGTTTGCCCGCGTCGGCGTGCCCTATTCACCGGCAACCGGCCTGCCGATCGAGAGCCAGACGGTGAGCCAAATGGTCGACCGCGTGCTCGCCTTCGGCGAAGGTACCAGGCTTTATATCCTGGCGCCGCTCGTGCGCGGCCGTAAGGGCGAATACAAGAAGGAACTGGCGGAGCTCATGAAAAAGGGCTTCCAGCGCGTCAAGGTCGACGGGCAGTTTTACGAGATTGCCGATGTCCCGGCGCTCGACAAGAAATACAAGCACGACATCGACGTTGTGGTCGACCGTATCGTCGTCAGACCCGATGTCTCGGCTCGCCTGGCGGACAGCTTCGAAACCTCGCTACGTCTCGCCGACGGCCTTGCCGTTGCAGAATTCGCTGATAAGCCGTTGCCGCCGGAAGAAACCGCGGCCGGCGGCTCCGCCAACAAGTCGCTGAACGAGACGCATGAACGCGTGCTGTTTTCGGAAAAATTCGCCTGCCCGGTTTCCGGCTTCACCATTCCGGAAATCGAGCCGCGGCTCTTCTCGTTCAACAATCCCTTCGGCGCCTGCCCTTCCTGCGACGGGCTTGGCTCACTGCAAAAGATCGACTCGGCCCTGATCGTACCGGAACCGGAGCGCACGCTGCGCGACGGCGCGATCGCGCCCTGGGCCAAATCGACCTCGCCCTATTACAATCAGACGCTGGAAGCGCTCGGCAAGCATTACGGCTTCAAGCTCGGCAGCCGCTGGAGCGACCTGTCCGACACGGCGCAGGACGTTATTCTGAATGGCACCGAGGATAAGATCGAGTTCCACTACGCCGACGGTGCCCGTTCCTATACGACGCACAAGAATTTCGAAGGCATCGTGCCGAACCTCGAGCGGCGCTGGAAGGAAACGGATTCCGCCTGGGCGCGCGAGGAGATCGAGCGTTTCATGTCGGCCGCGCCCTGCCCGGCTTGCAACGGCTATCGCCTGAAGCCGGAAGCGCTGGCGGTGAAGATCAACAAGCTGCATATCAGCCAGGTCGCGGAAATGTCGATCCGGGTCGCTCGCGACTGGTTCAATGTGCTGCCGGAAACGTTCACCGACAAGCAGAACGAGATCGCCGTGCGTATCCTCAAGGAGATCCGCGATCGACTGCGTTTCCTCAACGATGTCGGTCTCGAATATCTGAGCCTATCGCGCAATTCCGGCACGCTGTCCGGCGGCGAAAGCCAGCGTATTCGCCTGGCCTCGCAGATCGGCTCGGGCCTGACGGGCGTGCTCTATGTCCTCGACGAACCGTCGATCGGCCTGCATCAGCGCGACAATGCCCGGTTGCTGGAAACGCTGAAACATCTGCGTGACATCGGCAATACGGTGATCGTCGTCGAACACGACGAGGATGCGATCCTGACGGCGGATGATGTCGTCGATATCGGTCCCGCCGCTGGCGTACATGGCGGCCAGGTGGTGGCGCATGGCACGCCGCAGGACATCATGGCCAATCCGAAATCGCTGACCGGCAAATATCTCTCCGGCGAACTCGGCGTGCCCGTTCCCGACGAGCGCCGCAAGGCCAAGAAGGGCAAGGAGATCAAGGTTATCGGCGCGAGAGGCAACAACCTCAAGAACGTCACTGCCTCGATCCCGCTTGGCGTCTTCACCGCGGTCACCGGCGTTTCAGGCGGCGGCAAGTCCACCTTCCTGGTCGAGACGCTCTATAAGTCAGCCGCACGCCGCGTCATGGGCGCACGCGAAATCCCGGCCGACCACGATCGCATCGATGGCTTCGAACATATCGACAAGGTGATCGATATCGACCAGTCGCCGATCGGCCGCACGCCGCGATCGAACCCGGCGACCTATACCGGCGCCTTCACGCCGATCCGCGATTGGTTTGCCGGCCTGCCGGAGGCCAAAGCGCGCGGCTATCAGCCGGGCCGCTTCTCCTTCAACGTCAAGGGCGGCCGTTGCGAAGCCTGCCAGGGCGATGGCGTCATCAAGATCGAAATGCACTTCCTGCCCGACGTCTACGTTACCTGCGACGTCTGCCACGGCAAGCGCTATAACAGGGAGACCCTGGACGTCACCTTCAAGACCAAGTCGATCGCCGATGTGCTCGACATGACGGTCGAAGAAGGCGTCGATTTCTTTGCGGCTGTTCCTGCCGTGCGCGACAAACTGCAATCTCTGAAGGATGTCGGTCTCGGCTACATCAAGGTCGGTCAGCAGGCCAATACGCTTTCGGGCGGCGAAGCACAGCGCGTCAAGCTGGCCAAGGAGCTGTCGAAGCGATCGACCGGGCGCACGCTCTATATCCTCGACGAACCGACCACCGGCCTGCACTTCCACGACGTCGCCAAGCTGCTGGAAATGCTGCACGAACTGGTCAACCAGGGCAATTCGGTTGTTGTCATCGAGCATAATCTCGAGGTCATCAAGACGGCCGACTGGATCCTCGACTTCGGTCCCGAAGGCGGCGACGGCGGCGGCGAAATCGTCGCCGCGGGCACGCCGGAGACGATCGTCAAGGAGAAGCGATCCTATACCGGCCAGTTTCTGAAGGAACTGCTGGAGCGGCGGCCAATGAAGAAGGTAGCGGCGGCGGAGTAAGTTAGCCTCGCCGATCAATGGAGGAGAGAATGACCACTGCAGGCACGATCCGAACCGGTATCGGCGGCTGGACCTTTGAGCCCTGGCGCGGGACATTCTATCCCGACACGCTCAAGCAGAAGGACGAACTCAATTTTGCCAGCCGCAAGCTGAAGGTGATCGAGGTCAACGGCACCTATTACAGCACGCAGAAGCCGGAGGTTTTTGCCAAATGGGCTGCCGATGTTCCTGGTGGTTTCATCTTCTCACTCAAGGCGACACGTTTCGTCACCAACCGGCGGGTGCTTTCCGAGGCCGGTGAATCGATGCAGCGCTTTCTTGAATCCGGCATCAGCGAACTGGGCGATCATCTCGGGCCGCTTCTCTGGCAATTCGCGCCGACCAAGAAGTTCGATCCGGATGATTTCGAGGCGTTCCTTAAATTGCTGCCGGACAAGCAGGACGGCTTGGCGCTGAAGCATGTTGTCGAGGTCCGGCATGACTCGTTCAAAGTGCCGGAATTCATCGCTTTGCTCGCCAAATACAATGTCGCGCCGGTTTGCGCCGAGCATTTCGAATATCCGATGATCGCCGATGTGACCGCCGATTTCGTCTATGCCCGCCTACAGAAGGGATCCGACGACATCAAGACCTGTTATCCGCCGAAAGAATTGAAGGCCTGGGCGAAGCGGTTGGAAACCTGGGCGGAGGGCAAGATACCCGATGACCTGGCGCTGATCGATGGGGATCGCAAGGTCAAGGCTGAGCCGCGCGACGTCTTTGCCTTCATGATCCATGAAGGCAAGGTCAATGCTCCGCATGGCGCGATCGCGCTGCAGGAGGAAGTGGCTAAGTAATCGCTCTATCCCTTTGCTTTTACGCATTCCGGACGGAAAACCGCTTCGCACTTTTCCTGGAATTGCTCTTAGAAGGGAGCAACATGGGCGACGAGATCTTCGGCCGTCAGCCCTTTGCCTGCGCGCTGCCCGGCAAGGCCATGCAGCCAGACACCGGCCGCCGCCGCTTCAAACGCAGATGTGCCCTGCGCCAGGAGCCCGCCGATGATGCCGGCGAGCACGTCGCCGGAGCCGGCGGTGGCAAGCCATGGCGGCGCGTTGGCATTGATCAAAGCCCGGCCGTCGGGTGCGGCGATAACGCTGTCGGCACCTTTATAGATGATGGCGGCATGGGCGCGCGCTGCTGCCGCCCTCGCCTTCTCGACCTTGCTTAATGCGTCATCGGCAGCAAGATCGGGAAATAAGCGGGCGAATTCGCCCTCATGCGGCGTCAAGACCAGGCGTGTCGGGCCCTCCGAGAAAGCATCGAACAAGTGCTGCGGTTCATCGCGAAACGAAGTGATGCCATCGGCGTCGAGGACCAGATGGCGGTCACTCACAGCCAGCGCGAATTGCCGGGCCTTCTCGCCGGCGCCGAAACCGGGACCGAGGACGAAAGTCGAGAGGCGCTGGTCGGTGAGCCAGGCGCGCAAGGCGGCCTCGTCGTCGACTGCGCGCAGCATGATCGCCGTCAGCAGCCCGGCATTGACGGACAGCGCCTGTTCCGGCGAGGCGATGGTGACGAGCCCTGCCCCCGCCCTCAGCCCCGCCATGGCCGACATGCGGGCAGCACCCGTGGCGGTCGCACCGCCGGAAAAGACCACCAGATGACCGCGCTTGTATTTATGGGTGTCCGTGTCAGCCGGGGGCAGGTCCGCCTGCCATTGCACCGGCATGTTTTCTGCGATCAGGCCGTTCGCATGGGCGCGGACAATGCGCGCGGGAATGCCGATGTCGAAAACTTCCAGCGCGCCACAAAGGTCGCGACCTGGCATCAGCAGGTGACCGGGTTTGCGGGTCATGAAGGTGACCGTGCGAACGGCGCGAAAGGCAGCACCCAGCACCTGCCCACTGCGGCCGTCGAGACCCGAGGGCAAGTCGACGGCGATGACGGGAATGCGGGCCTCGGCAATTTCTGCGATGATCGCCGCCACCTCATCGGAGACGGGACGGGACAGGCCAGCGCCGAAAATGGCGTCGATGACGATGTCTCCCGGGCGCGGCGCATACCGCCCGAGCGCCTCTCCATCATCAGGACAATCCTTAAAGGCGCGGGCGGCATCTCCTTTCAATATTTTGGGATCGCCAAGGTGAAAGACCCGAACCTCCGCACCGGTTTGCCGTAGGGCGCGCGCCGCGACATAGCCGTCGCCGCCATTATTGCCGGGGCCGCAGAGCACGATAAATCGCAGGGCCTCCGGGAAATGCCGAAGGGCGCTCGCAGCCACCGCCTGGCCTGCCCTTTCCATAAGTCCGTAGGAGTCGATGCCAGAGGCGGCAGCCGCCTGATCGACAGCGGCCATATCCTCGGGCGAAAGAAGCAGATCGGCGAGCGGTGACATCATGATGGACGCCATTGAATGCGAAACCTGCCTGAAAAACAATCGCCATTCCGAGGCATCATTTGCCCACATATCGCGCATTTGCATAATAATTACGCAAACACATCCAAAATCCTCCCGAAGTACAATTGTGAGAAATACAGCACTTTTTTGCAAAATTTTGCTTATCTCGTGCATTTCGGTGCGAAATCGCTTCCATTTTTCCGAAAAATCCTCATCAATCCGGGGTCTCGGCATCAATTCGCCGGGATTTTTTACGGCAGGCCTCCGTAAACTGGCATGATACATGCATCAGGTTGGCCAAGCGGGGAATGGTCCTGCTGTAACGGGAGAAGCGGAGAGACATTTTCTCATGAAAAAGATCGAAGCGATCATTAAGCCTTTCAAGCTGGACGAAGTGAAGGAAGCCCTTCAGGAAGTCGGTCTGCAGGGCATCACTGTCACGGAAGCGAAGGGCTTCGGTCGTCAGAAAGGCCACACGGAGCTTTACCGTGGCGCCGAATACGTCGTCGACTTCCTGCCTAAGGTGAAGGTCGAAGTCGTATTGGCGGACGAAAATGCGGAAGCGGTGATCGACGCCATCCGCAAGGCTGCGCAAACCGGCCGGATCGGCGACGGAAAGATTTTCGTCTCCAATGTGGAAGAGGTCATTCGAATCCGCACCGGAGAAACAGGTATAGACGCCATCTAACCGGCCCGGCCGTCAACGCCGAGGCTCGTAATCGTCATCTAAGTCAAGGGAAGTAGTTTTAATGACGACCGCAAGCGAAATTCTCAAACAAATCAAGGATAACGACGTCAAGTTCGTTGACCTGCGGTTCACGGATCCCAAGGGCAAGCTGCAGCACGTCACGATGGACGTCGTCTGCGTCGACGAAGACATGTTCGCCGATGGCGTCATGTTCGACGGCTCCTCGATTGGGGGTTGGAAGGCCATCAACGAGTCCGACATGGTGCTGATGCCCGATACCGACACGGTTCACATGGATCCGTTCTTCGCGCAGTCCACCATGGTCATCCTCTGCGACATTCTCGATCCGGTCTCGGGCGAAGCCTACAACCGCGATCCGCGCGGCACCGCCAAGAAGGCCGAAGCCTACCTCAAGGCATCCGGCATCGGCGACACCGCTTTCTTCGGCCCGGAAGCCGAATTCTTCGTCTTCGACGACGTCAAGTACAAGGCCGATCCGTACAACACCGGCTTCAAGCTCGACTCCAGCGAATTGCCGTCCAACGACGATACCGACTATGAAACCGGCAACCTCGGCCACCGTCCGCGCGTCAAGGGCGGCTACTTCCCGGTTCCGCCGGTCGACAGCGCCCAGGACATGCGTTCGGAGATGCTGACGGTTCTCGCCGAGATGGGCGTCGTCGTCGAAAAGCATCACCACGAGGTCGCGGCTGCCCAGCATGAGCTCGGCATCAAGTTCGACACGCTCGTGCGCAACGCCGACAAGATGCAGATCTACAAGTACGTCGTTCATCAGGTCGCCAACGCCTATGGCAAGACGGCAACCTTCATGCCGAAGCCGATCTTCGGCGACAACGGCTCGGGCATGCACGTTCACCAGTCGATCTGGAAGAGCGGCAAGCCGACTTTCGCCGGCGACGAATATGCTGGTCTCTCCGAGAGCTGCCTCTTCTACATCGGCGGCATCATCAAGCATGCCAAGGCGATCAACGCCTTCACCAACCCGTCGACGAACTCCTACAAGCGTCTCGTCCCGGGCTATGAGGCTCCGGTTCTGCTCGCCTACTCGGCTCGCAACCGCTCGGCTTCCTGCCGTATCCCGTTCGGCTCCAACCCGAAGGCAAAGCGCGTCGAAGTTCGCTTCCCCGACCCGACCGCCAACCCTTATCTCGCCTTTGCCGCCATGCTGATGGCCGGCCTCGACGGCATCAAGAACAAGATCCATCCGGGCAAGGCCATGGACAAGGACCTGTACGATCTGCCGCCGAAGGAGCTGAAGAAGATCCCGACGGTCTGCGGCTCGTTGCGCGAAGCGCTCGAAAGCCTGGACAAGGACCGCAAGTTCCTGACCGCCGGCGGCGTCTTCGACGACGATCAGATCGATGCCTTCATCGAGCTAAAGATGCAGGAAGTCATGCGCTTTGAAATGACCCCGCATCCGGTTGAATACGATATGTACTACTCGGCATAAGAACCGAGGTGAAAGCCCCGGTCAGCCGGGGCTTTTGCTTGCTGGCAAGCGTAAGGCAGACGTATTTTCGGTCGCGGCTGCCTTACTGGACATTACAATTCGTGTATCGCGCAATCGAACAATGTAGGGCGAACAGCGTTGATCGAATGTGACGATTGCATGAAGGAAACGGGGCAAAATCCTTGATATCGGCGGTGGAATTCACCACATGATTGCTTGAAAGGAAGTCGCGCCATGAAAGAACGCTACGCAAAATTCAACATAGGCGACGTGGTTCGGCACCGGATGTTTCCCTTCCGCGGTGTCATCTTCGACGTCGATCCGGAATTCTCCAACACTGAAGAGTGGTGGAATTCCATCCCGGCAGAAGTGCGGCCCAGCAAGGACCAGCCCTTCTACCACCTTCTCGCCGAAAACGACGAGACGGAATATGTCGCATACGTGTCCGAGCAGAACCTGATCAGCGACGAAAGCGGTGTCCCGCTCCGTAACCCGCAGATTGCTCAGATCTTCGATAAAGCGCCCACAGGCGAGTTCAAGCCCAAGATGAGCTTCGCCCACTAAGCGTCAATTTCATGCAAGTTTTCGAAGGGAAGACGCTCCCAACGTCTTCCCTTTCGTTTTGAGCGGACACCGGCCAATTGCCGGCATCCAGTAACAGTTCGCGGCGATGACGATCGACGTCAGAAATTCCTCAGGGGCTTGCATTCGACTCACCTGTAGCTCCGCAAGCGGCAGTATGATGCGTCAAGCTTGAATACCTTCATCCGGCAAATGAAAAAACCGCTCGCAACAATCGGTTGCAAGCGGTTTTTGATTTTAGTCGGGAATCACTTCCCGGATCTGGCCAGGCGGGATCAGCCAATCGCCAACCCCTGCAAGCCCTGCGGCTTACTGCTGCTTTGCAGCCTTCTGGGCGTCTTCCAGCTTCTTGCGAGCTTCTTCGGCCTTCTTCTGCATGCTGTCCTGCAGGCTCTTCTGGCTTTCGGCCAGCTTCGAGTCGGAGATTGCCGCGCCGTCATAGGCAGCGCCGAAGCCTTCGAGCGAGATCTTGATCGGGTTCGGAGCGCGACGGAAGTTGATCGAGGTGAAGGTCACGTCGGTGCCCTTCTTCAAGGCTGCGATCATGGCGTCGGTCAGCGGCACTTCGGCCGTGCACTTGTCCGGCAGACATACGGCGTAATCGATCTTCTGGCCCTTGCCACCGTCGACCTGCATGGTGATGCCGGGAGCGATCAGACGTGCGGTCGGAACGGAAATCTGAAGGATCTTGCGGTTGACCTTGCCGTCGACCGAGATGAGGCCGACTGCAGTCACCAACTGGCCGTTGTTGGCCATGATCAGGTTCTGAACGATGCAGATGTCGGCGTCGTCCTGCTTGGTGCAGGTCTTGTACCAGCCGAGGCGCGGCTGAGCGGCGTTACCGCCACCATCAGCAGGAGCTGCATCCGAGGCATCTTGAGCGAAAGCAGCAGCCGGAAGCGCTGCACCGATCATGAGAGCCAGAGCAGAAAGTCCTGCCCGCATTTTGTTGTCAGTCTTGAACGTCATAGCGAAACCGCCTCCTGAAATCCGATGCGGGACGACAGCCTGCCGCCCCATGCCAATCGGGTCAAACCGCCGTCCACCTGTCGAAAGATTAAGGCAAATGCATGACCCGAGAAACCCGGCACCCCTGTTACATCGCACCGGCGCGGATATCCAGCTTTTCTTTGGTCTTTTCTGTCGAGACCTAAGAATTCCCGTAGGCGCGTGTTGGATTCGGCACTCTCATGATAAGGTTCCGCAGAATCATGCCCCTTACCGGAAAGGATGCCATGCAAGCGCTCCGGATCGCTATTTTCCTGTTCTTCTCAGCATTCTGCGGTGCCGCGCTCGCTCAGCCGCTCTATGGTATCGCTATGCATGGAGATCCCGCCCTACCGGCGGATTATACGCATTTTCCCTACGTCAATCCGAACGTAAAAAAGGGCGGCCATATCAACTATGGTGTCGTCGGCACATTCGACAATCTCAATCCCTTCATCCTGAAAAGCATGCGCACGACGGCGCGCGGCATGTGGGATCCGGATTACGGCAATCTCATCTACGAATCGCTGATGCAGCGCTCGCGTGACGAGCCCTTCACGCTTTACGGATTGCTGGCGAAGACGGTCGAATGGGACGACAGCCGCAGCTATATTCAGTTCAACCTCAATCCGAATGCCAAGTGGTCGGATGGGCAGCCGGTAACGCCCGAGGATGTGATCTTCACCCTCCAACTGCTGCACGATAAGGGTCGCGTGCCGCTTTCGTCCTGGCTGGAAACGATCGGCAAGATGGAGAAGGTCGGCGAGCATAGCGTCCTGATCCATTTCAACGAAAAGGCCAATCGCGAAACGCCACTGATCATCGCCTCGTCGCTGCCGATCCTGCCGAAACATGCGATCGACCCCGATAATTTCGACCGGACGACGCTCAGCATTCCGATCGGCTCTGGCCCCTATAGGGTCAAGAGCATCGATCCCGGCCAGCGCATCGTGTTTGAGCGCAATCCCGATTATTGGGGCAAGGACATTCCCGTGAAAGTCGGCGTCGACAATTACGACGAGATTTCAGTCAATTATTTCCTGCAGGAAACCACGCTGTTTGAAGCCTTCAAGAAAGGCGACATCGACATTTATCCCGACGGCAGCCCCGGCCATTGGCAGGTGGCCTATGATTTCCCGGCAGTGACCTCCGGCGCTGTCGTCAAAGACGTTTTTAAGCCGGAATTGCCGAGTGGCATGTTCGGTTTCGTCTTCAATACGCGCCGGCCGATCTTTGCCAACAAGAAGGTTCGCCAGGGCCTAGCACTTGCCTTTGATTTCGAATGGGTGAACCGGAGCCTCTCTTCGAACGCCTATACGCGCACGCAGAGCTATTGGCAGAACTCCGACCTCTCCTCGCTCGGCGTGCCCGCGGATGCACGCGAGCTTGCCATGCTAGGCCCGATCAAGGATCGCATCGATCCAGATGTACTTGATGGCACCTACAGGCTGCCCGTCAGCGACGGTTCTGGTCGCGACCGCGCCATTTTGCGCAAGGCCGTCGATCTGCTCAAGCAGGGCGGCTACACGATCAAAGGCGAAAAGATGGTCGATAGCACCGGGCGTCAACTCAGCTTCGAGATCATGACGCAGAATCCCGACCAGGAACGTATCGCAATCGCCTATCGCCGATCTTTAGCGCTGCTCGGCATCGCGGTGACCATCCGCACCGTCGATGATTCGCAATATCAGCGCCGGACGATAAGCTACGATTACGATATGATCTTGAAAGCCTACCCGTCATCGCTGTCGCCTGGCATCGAGCAGGTAGGGCGTTGGGGGTCTGTTGCCGCCAAAACCGAGGGCAGCCTCAATTTTGCGGGTGTCGCCGATCCTGACGTCGACATGTTGATGGATCATTTCCTTGCCGCCCGCTCCGCCGAAGATTTCCGGGATGCGGTGCGCTCCTTCGATCGTATCTTGATTTCCGGCTACTATGTCGTGCCGCTCTACCATATTGGTCAGCAATGGGTGGCGCGGCGCAGCCGTATCGCCCATCCCGATGTCCTGCCGCTCTATGGCTATCAGTTGCCCGTTTGGTGGGATGCATCGGTGCAATAAAGGCTTCCGCCGCCAATTGTTACCCGGTTCCTTTTCGGTAACTGGTTGAAGCCTCCGCCCTAAAGGCCTAGATGGCACCTTAAAGCCCCATAGATCGGAAGGATTGAGCCATGGAACGCATCACGATCGATATCGTCTCGGACGTCGTTTGTCCGTGGTGCTATCTCGGCAAGGCTCGGCTGGAGCTGGCAATCGCCGAGGTGCAGGACGAAGTGGGCGTCGACATCAACTGGCGGCCCTATCGCCTCAATCCCGACTATCCGCCCGAAGGCGTCGACCAGAAGACGGCGCTTGAGCAGAAGCTCGGCGGCGCCGAGCGCGTCGCGCAGGCGCACAAGATGCTGACCGATCTCGGCCGCGAAGTGGGCATCAAGTTCGATTTCGAAGCGATCAAGATCGGCCCGAACACGCTTGACGCCCATCGCCTCATCCAATGGGCAGGCACCGAGGACCGCGAGAAGCAGGAAAAGGTGGTCACCGCCCTGTTCAAGGCCAATTTCGAAGAAGGCCGCAATGTCGGCGATCATGCCGTGCTGCTGGACATCGCCGAAAAGGCCGGCCTCGACCGCTCCGTCATCGCCACCCTGCTCTCCTCCAACGCCGACCGCGATCTCATCGTCGGCGAAATCGACGCCGCCCAAAAGATCGGCGTCAACGGCGTGCCCTTCTTCATCTTCGACCAGCAATATGCGGTGAGCGGTGCTCAAACGCCTGACGTTCTGGTTGGGGCGCTGCGGGATATCGCCAAGCTAAAGGCGGAAGCGCGGGCTGGGATGAATTGAGCGTATTCCTATTTCCATCGTTAGGGAGCAAAGGTTGACGACCATTTTAGAGAGGTGGGAGACCGCTTTGTGCCAATTGTGGAGCCTTAATTTCTAGATTCGAGGCTTTCCCGTCGCATTCCAGTTTTCTCTCGTGGTCAGATAGATTGCAATCAGTGCGTAGTTTTCCTCGGAGGCACGAAAATTCGGCTTAAGGTAAGCGCAGCCTCCCGGAAAAAGATCTTCATCTTGTTAGGTATCGCGTCGCCAATTTCACCGCTCCAATATTATGGCCGTTAGCCAGATCTTATTGTAGGGGTGATAGATGTGAATACTAGCCCAGACTATTGCAGGGCTGCATATGCCGCAGAGGAGCGCTGGCGTGTCGGAGAACTTCAATTATATCTCCTTTGGCAACCGGGACTATCTAGACGGGGATGAAATTGACCTCACCATGAGCAGAGGTCGCATGTTCGAATATACCCCTACAGATATCGAGAAGCGGCTCGAGGGGGTTGGATCGACCGCCATAGACTTTCTTGAGAAGTTGCCGACATTCTTATGTAGCGAGATTTCAAAAGATTTGGGCTTCGTGTCGATGCTGATCAAGTACGGTCACATAGGACAGACGCAAGCAGACAGAAAAGAGGTTTCGACCCGTTTTAAGGTGGTGATCGATTTTGGAGAGGTAAAGTTTGATAGCGTAGAAGAGGCTAAAGAGCTCTTCGGGGCTGACGGATTTCAGCTCTACCGGACGCACTGGGCCGTTCGATCGGGTGATTTTCGAGACATTCTTAGGAAGATTGCGCAAGCTTATCCAGAGTTTCATGGCGCTATCGAACAACAGCTAACTCCCGATGAGACAACCGTCGTTGCCGAGCCTCCGGTGCGCGAGAAGAATATCATCGGTGTAGCAGATAGCGTTGAGATTTTCCTTGGCTTACTCCATGGATTGCCCGTTAATACCTCGATGGAAAACTTCTATCGTGGACATGAGGATGCGAGCTTTGAGTTGACGCCTTCGCTTCTCAGGAAATGGCCGGATGGAGCATGGAAATACATGCCGAACGAGGATCGGCTCTGTAAGGAATTACTCATAGCGCATTATGACGAATTCCAAGGCGATCAATATTGCTTTGACCGCCTGGTTCGTATGCAGCACTACGGGCTACCCACCCGCCTGTTGGATATCTCCGGCAATCCACTAATGGCGCTATTTTTTGCCTGTTATTGCAGGGAAGATCTTATGAACAGTGACGGAGAAGTCATCATATTCCGTATCGAGCGTGAGAAGATCAAATACTACGACTCTGATACTGTGAGTTGCTTATCCAATTTGTCCAATCTCACTAACAGCCAAAAGAGCGAAATTAATCTCGGTATGGAGTTGATCCAGTTTAACAATGAAGATGTCGCTCACAAGCTACTTCACCATATCAAATCGGAAAAAAGCTACTTTGAAGGTCGCATCCAGCCCGATGATCTCGGCTCCATCCTCTGTGTCAAAGCTAAGAGGACGAACAGTAGAATAAAATCTCAGTCCGGTGCATTCCTCCTATTTGGACATGAGGCGATATTGCCGGAAGTTGGCACCGACGGGATTGAAATCGCTCGAATAGGGATCACGAACAAGAAGCATATCCTCGCCCAACTCGACAGCATCAATATTAATGCAACAACGGTTTACCCGAGCATAGATCAAACTACAGTTCATCTCCGCGACCGATATTTGCAGCCGCAATCGACTTGAGTGCAGTCTGTATTGCGAGAGCTAGCTCACTCTTGGAGGTTTAAAATACACGTGGAGTGACAAGGTTGCCTATAGCATGAGCTCCCATAGCCAGACCCTTGACGGGGAATATTATTGACTTTTGTCCTCGGCCCAACACGCCAGTATCCGTATCGAATCGCGAGTTGCTGCTGATGGTATTTGCTACATACCATCGCACCCACTACTTCGCCAATTCCGCCAACTGCGTCATCACCACAGCCGCGCCCTGGAGCCGTTTTTCCGGTGATGGCAGGTCGCGGGTCAGGAAGACGCTCTGGTCGGGGCGTATCTTTGCCATGGTGCCTTGCTTGGCGATATAGCCGACGAGGTTGGCCGGGTTCGGGAATTCCTTGTTGCGGAACTGCACGACGACGCCCTTCGGGCCGGCGTCCAGCTTTTCGACATTGGCGATGCGGCAAAGCGACTTGATGTAGACGATCTTCAGGAGATGCTGCACCTCCAGCGGCATCGGGCCGAATCGATCGATCATTTCGGCACCGAAGCCGTCGATCTCCTTGATCTCGGTGATCTCGCCGAGGCGGCGATAGAGCGCCATGCGCAGATGCAGGTCCGGCACGTAATCGTCGGGGATCATGACAGGCGTGCCAACGGAAATCTGCGGCGACCAGCCGGTATCCTGGATCTCGTCGACGCCCTTGACCTCGGCGACAGCCTCTTCAAGCATTTGCTGGTAAAGCTCGAAGCCCACTTCCTTGATGTGACCGGACTGTTCTTCACCAAGCAGATTGCCGGCGCCGCGGATATCGAGATCGTGGCTTGCGAGCTGGAAGCCGGCGCCGAGCGTGTCGAGCGACTGCAGCACCTTCAGGCGGCGCTCCGCGGTCGTCGTCAGAACCTTGTTGACCGGCAAGGTGAAGAGGGCGAAGGCGCGCACTTTCGACCGACCGACGCGGCCGCGCAACTGATAGAGCTGCGCCAGGCCGAACATGTCGGCGCGGTGGACGATCAGCGTATTGGCCGTCGGCACGTCGAGACCGGATTCGACGATGGTAGTCGACAGCAGCACGTCATAACGGCCTTCATAGAAGGCGTTCATGATGTCTTCGAGCTCACCGGCCGGCATCTGACCATGCGCGACAGCCACTTTCAGCTCCGGCACATCCGACTGCAGGAAGGCGTGGATGTCGGCGAGATCGGCCAGGCGCGGGCAGACATAGAAGCTCTGGCCGCCGCGATAATGCTCGCGCATCAGCGTCTCGCGGATGACGAGCGAATCGAAGGGCGAGATGAAGGTGCGCACCGCCATGCGGTCGACCGGCGGGGTGGTGATCAGCGACAGTTCACGCACGCCGGTCATGGCGAGCTGCAGCGTGCGCGGAATCGGCGTTGCAGACAGCGTCAGCACATGCACGTCGCTCTTCAGCTCCTTCAGCCGCTCCTTGTGCTTGACGCCGAAGTGCTGCTCCTCGTCGATCACCAGTAGGCCGAGATTGGCGAACTGGATGCCGGAGCCAAGCAGCGCATGCGTGCCAACGACGATATCGGTCTTGCCATCGGCCACTTCCTTCTTGGTCAGCGCCAGATCCTTGGCGCCGACAAGGCGCGAGGCCTGCTGGACGCGGATCGGCAAGCCACGGAAGCGCTCCGAGAAGGTCTTGAAATGCTGGCGGGCAAGCAGCGTCGTCGGCACGACGACGGCGACCTGTACGCCATTCATGGCGGCCACGAAGGCGGCGCGCAGCGCCACTTCAGTCTTGCCGAAGCCGACGTCGCCGCAGACGAGGCGGTCCATCGGCCGGCCAGCGCCGAGATCGTCGCGCACCGCGTCGATGGCGTTCATCTGATCTTCGGTCTCGTCATAGGGGAAGCGGGCAGCAAACTCGTCGTAAAGCCCTTCCGGCGAGGTCAGCACCGGCGCATGCCGCGTCAGGCGCTCGGCCGCGACGCGGATCAACGCGCCGGCCATGTCCAGCAGGCGCTTCTTAAGCTTGGCCTTGCGCATCTGCCAGGCGCCGCCGCCCAGCTTGTCGAGCTGCGCCTCCGTGCCCTCGCCGCCGTAGCGCGACAGGAGATCGATATTTTCGACCGGCAGGAACAGTTTGGCATCGTCGGCATATTGCAGCTCGAGGCAGGCATGCGGCGCGCCGGCCGCCTCGATGGTCCGGAGGCCGACGAAACGGCCGATACCGTGTTCGGCATGGACGACGATGGAACCCTCGTCCAGACCAGCCACTTCGGAGATAAAATCGGCGGCGCGTTTGCGGCGTTTGGAGCGGCGCACCATGCGGTCGCCAAGAATGTCCTGCTCGCCGATGACGACGAGATCGCCGGCCTCGAAGCCTGCTTCCAGGCTCAGCACGGCGGCGGCCGCCTCGCCCTTCTCCAGCGATCCAATATCCTTGAAGGCTTCGATCGTCTTGACGCGGGCAAGCCCGTGTTCGGCCAGCACCTGTAAAAGGCGATCGAGCGAACCTTCCGTCCAGGCCGATATCAAGACCTTGCCGCCGGCGGCGCGGCGGTCGGCGATGTGCTTGACCACGGCATCGAAGACGTTGACGCGCTCGCTATCGGCACTCTCGGTGGAGGATCGTGCCCAGCGCGGCCCCTGACGGGCGTCGACACTGACGACGCGGCGCGCCTCGCCCTCATGTTCATTGAAGGGCGAGATGCGCATAGCATTGAAGGCATCGAGTGCCTTGGCGAAGGTATTGCCGTCAAGATAGAGCTGGCCGGGCGTTACCGGCTTGTAGGGCGTGCCCTGCGCCATCTGCCCCTTGGCCGCCTGCCCGGAATTCAGACGGGCATCGTAATAGTCGAAGACGAGCTTGGAACGCTCTTCGGCCGCTTCGCGCACCGTGTGATCGGTGACCAGCCGGAAGCCGCGGAGATAGTCGAAAACCGTCTCCAGCTTCTCATAGAACAGCGGCAGCCAGTGTTCCATGCCGGCATAGCGACGTCCCTCCGAGACAGCGACATAGAGGGCGTCGTCGCGCGTCGCCGCGCCGAAAGCTGAAAGATAGTTCTTGCGGAAACGGCTGATCGTATCCGGCGTCAGCGTCACTTCGCTCATCGGGTTGAGGTCGAGGGAGCGGATCTGGCCGGTGGTGCGCTGGCTGGCGGGATCGAAACTGCGGATGCTTTCCAGCGTGTCGCCGAAGAAATCGAGGCGCACCGGCTCTTCCGTACCCGGCACGAAAACATCGAGAATGCCGCCGCGCACGGCATATTCGCCGACTTCGCGCACCGTCGCGACACGATCGAAGCCGTTGCGCTCCAGACGGCCGGCGATGTCATCCATATGCACCTGATTGCCCGGCCGGGCAGAGAAGGCCAGGCTCTCGATCACATCCTGCGGCGCCACCTTCTGCAGCATGGCATTGACCGTCACCAGGACGATCGCGGCATGCGGCTTGTGATGGTGGGCGATCAGACCGGAGAGCGCTGCCAGGCGGCGGGCCGAGGTGTCGGAACTCGGCGAAACGCGGTCATAGGGAAGGCAGTCCCAGGCGGGCAGCGTCAGGACCGGAATATCGGGCGCGATGAAACCGAGCATCTGTTCGACGTCGGCCATGTGCTGGCCATCGGACATGACATAGGCAACCGGTTGGCCTGTTTTCGCCAGCTCGGCCAGCAGAAAAGGCTCCAGGCCGGCGGGAACATGGCCAATCGTCAGCGGCTCGCTTGCCGCGATCAGTTTCTTCGCGTCGAAACCAGGGATCATCTGGTTATCCCAAGCTTTTCGGCGACCTGCTCGAAATCGGGCTGGTAGGCGGCAAGGCGTATGAATAACGGCGTCCGCAGATGCTCCGGCACCGGCTGCGTTCCGAGTATCCATTTGACGAGATCGTTGTCTTCCTCGGCCATGATGCGCTCGAGTTCATCGAGTTCGGCCTCGGCAAGCCGGGGCAATTCGTTGTCGGCGAACTGACCGAAAACAAGATCCATCTCGCGGATACCGCGGTGCCAACAGCGAAAGAGAATGCGCCGGCGGCGGGGATCGAGATCGGCACTGCTGAGAGTCAGCCCAGTCATCAAAAACACCTTTATGTTGATGGGTCTCTATAAAACCAGCCTTGAAAGGTGGGAACCGGTTTTTCGGAAAAAAGCATGCCGAGCGCAATTTTCCGGGGAGTATGTGCCTCCTAGAAGCTCGCATGACCCTCAGGCCTTGCCAAGCCACCCTCCCCGTCGCATTTTGCCGGCCATGCGACCCGCCATCCTCGATCCGCTGTTTACCTCCGTCTCTTCGCTGCCCGGCGTCGGGCCGAAGATTGCCGAACTGCTGGTGAAGCTGCTCGATCGGGAAAGCATCGACGACTGCCGGGTCATCGACCTGCTCTTTCATGCGCCGCATTCCATCATCGACCGGCGTGAGCAGCCGGGCATTGCGCGGGCGCCGCAGGGCGCGATCGTCACCATCACCGGCCGCGTCGACCGCCACCAGCCGCCGCCGAATGCGCGCAGCAACGTGCCCTACCGCGTCTTCCTGCATGACGAAACCGGCGAACTCGGTCTGGTATTCTTCCGCGGCAAGGCGCAATGGCTGGAAAAGCAACTGCCGATCGATGAAGTAGTGACCGTCAGCGGCAAGGTCGACTGGTTCAACGGCCGGCCGTCGATGGTGCATCCGGACTACATCATGCGCGAAAGCGAGGCGGAGAACCTGCCGTTGGTCGAGCCGGTCTATCCCCTTACCGCCGGGCTCTCGCCGAAATTCCTGCGCAAGACCATCGAAGCGGCCACAACGCGCATACCGGAACTGCCGGAATGGGACGATGCGGCGCTCACACAGAAGCAAGGCTTTCCCTCGATTTCAGACGGCTTCCACATGCTGCATGCGCCGCGGGATGCTGCCGATATCGATCCGCAGGCGCCAGCCCGCCGCAGGCTTGCCTATGACGAATTCCTGGCTGGGCAGTTGTCGCTGTCGCTTGTGCGCCAGCGTCTGCGCAAGGTTGCCGGCCAGCCCGTGCGTCCTACGGGAACAATCAGCCGGAACATATTGGAATCCCTTCCCTTCTCCATGACGAACAGTCAGAAGGAAGCCGTGGCCGATATTCTCAAGGACATGGCGGGCACGGAGCGCATGCTCCGGCTGCTGCAGGGCGATGTCGGCGCCGGCAAGACGCTGGTGGCATTGATGGCGATTGCCGCGGTCATCGAAAGCGGCGGCCAGGCGGTGTTGATGGCGCCGACCGAAATCCTGGCGCGACAACATCATGCGACGATCTCGAAATTTGCCGCCAGTGCCAATCTTACCGTCGAAGTGCTGACGGGCCGTACCAAAGGCCGCGAGCGCGACGCCATCCTGGAACGCATCGCGTCCGGCGAAGCGCAGATCGTCATCGGCACGCACGCGCTGTTTCAGGATAGCGTGAGCTACGCCAATCTCATGCTGGCCGTCGTCGACGAGCAGCACCGTTTCGGCGTGCACCAGCGCTTGCGGCTGACGGCGAAGGGCATCTCGCCGCATATGCTGGTCATGACCGCCACGCCGATCCCACGCACACTGGTACTTGCCGCCTTCGGCGATATGGACGTTTCCAAGCTCACCGAGAAGCCCGCCGGCCGCAAGCCGATCCAGACGATCACCATTCCGACCGAGCGAACCGGCGATATCGTTGCACGGTTGAAGAGCGCTTTGTCCGAAGGCAAAAAAGCCTATTGGATATGCCCACTTGTCGAGGAAACCGAAGAATCTGATTTAATGTCGGTCGAAGAACGGCATGCGAGCTTGACCAAGGCGCTGGGGCCTGGGATCGGGCTCATTCACGGCCGCATGAGCGGACCGGAAAAAGATGCCGTGATGATGGCGTTCAAGAATGGAGATATCCGCCTGCTGGTCGCCACAACGGTGGTCGAGGTCGGCGTCGATGTGCCGGACGCGACGATCATGGTGATCGAGCATGCCGAGCGTTTCGGTCTGGCGCAGTTGCACCAGTTGCGCGGGCGCGTCGGACGTGGCGACGAGGCGTCCACCTGCATCCTGCTCTATAAGGGCCCGTTGGGTGAAACTGGTCATGCCCGGCTGTCGATCATGCGCGACACCGAGGACGGTTTCCGCATTGCCGAGGAGGATCTGAAGCTGCGTGGTGAGGGCGAGTTGCTCGGCACGCGCCAGTCCGGAACGCCCGGCTTCCGCATCGCCAGCCTCGAGGCCCATGCCGATCTCCTGGAAATCGCCCGCAAGGACGCCGCCTATCTGATCGAGCGCGATCCGGAGCTGACGGGTGAGCGTGGCATGGCTGTGCGTACCCTGCTCTATCTCTTCCGCCGCGACGAGGCGATCCGTTTTCTGAGAGCGGGATAGGTGGATGGACGCGGCAATCGCGTCCATCCAAATCATAGGCCGTTACTTGGCCGAAAGGCCGGGGATCGTGACCTGGAACACCTGGAACATGGTGTCGACATCAGCTCCACCATCGCCCTTATAGGCCGCGCCAACCTGGAAACCGTCCTGGGTCAGGAAGTCGTTGTCGTTGGCGACGAACAGGAAGTAATCGTCCGGCAGTTTCGGATCCATGACGCTCAGGAGCGACATGGCTTCCCACTTTTCGGAGAGATTGTTGCGATCGTTCGGCGCACCATTGTGGAGGCCGAAGCGAGCGAGATCGGCGCTGTCGTTGATGTCGATGAACTGGCTCACAGCCGCCGGCTTCACCGAGGGATCGACGACACCCTTGGGAGCGACCGGCTTATCGGCATCGAATGCCGTGCCGTGAATATCGGTTGCGGCTGAGACATCGACAATGTCGATGCTGCGATAGAGCGACTTATCGCCCTTCACGCCGTAGCCGTTGTTGCTGTCGCGGGCCAGCATGAGGAAGGTCTGCGGCGAGAGAGCCACGATTTCGCTCTGGGCGGCGACGGCCGTCTTGCCCTTGGCGTCGGTGAAGACCGGCAGCGGCACGACATATTCATGCACCAGCTTCAAATGGGCCAGATCGGTGGCATCGTAGACCAAAGTGCGGGTGTTCTGGCGCGTCGAGCTGGAATCGCCGCCATCCTGGCGGGTTGCGGACTGCAGCACGGCAATCAGGAACTTGCCGTCCGGCGTCAGGGACATGCCTTCTAGGCCCTGATTGTTCTGGCGGCCGCTGGTCGGATCCTTCGGGTCCGGAGCGGATTCGCCAGGACCGGGATTGTTGGAGGCGAAGTTGACGGCACCATTGCGCATCGGCAGCAGCGCAGTCGGCGGCGGGGTTGCGGCCATCATGCGGCCATCGGCGGCGAAGCGATAGATATAGGGGCCATACTCATCGCTGATGAACATGGTGCCATCGGGCAGTCGGGCGACGGCTTCGGTATCGAGCGAAATCTTGCCGTTCGGCGCTTGAGGCAGCAGCGGCATGCCATCAGCCGGCTGACGGGTGCCGTTAGCCGGATCGAGACCGGTCGTGTCGGCGCCCTTGTTGTCGGTCAGCAGCACGGTGTCGGCGAGCTTGGCATCGACGCCAGACTGTTCCTTGCCGACCGGCGGTGTTGCGCCCGGAGCAACCGGCGTCAACTGGACATCGATGGTGTTGAGACGCGGGCGATAGTCGGTCGTGCCGACAGCATTGTAGCCGCGGTCGGGCAATAGCCACAGCGAACCTTTGTAGGAACCATCGGCATTGCGCACCCAGCTCTTGGTGTCGATGGACATACCCGAACCGGAGCCGAAGGTCTCGCCGAACTTGTCGCGCAGATTGGCCGGGATACGGCCAACGGCGACGCGGCCCTTGTTGACCAACATGACGCCGCCGACGGCGACGGAGCTATCGGCGAGGGCAGCGATCGGCGCGGAGAAAACAAAAGTGGCGAGCGCTGCGGAGAGCAGCGGCAATGTCATTGAACGCACGTTTTTCAAGGCAATATCCTCCTGATGAAAAAGCCCTTTTTGCTGGAACGGCATTCACCTTCAGACACGGCCAAAGCCGTGTCGAACGATGCATCCGGTTCTAGTGATCCGGACTTCGACAATGAGGTGCGCCCCGATTGCCTTTCCGGCAGACGGTCTAAGACGGCAACATGATAAGGACATGACAACTCGCCCCAAACGCGTGGGCGAGAGAGGAAGAGATCAGAAAAAGCGTAGTTCTAAGACAGCGTTTTTACGGGGACAGGCGCCGGCGGCGGCAGTTCCTTGCCGATCAGCTTTTCCCGATATTCCGGCGAAACCAGGCCGCCGGAGATCAGCAGTTTGGCGCCATCTTCCGGGCTCATGTCGAGGATCGTGATTTTTTCACGCGGCACGAAAACCAGGAAGCCGGCTGTCGGGACGGGCGTCGGCGGCAGGAAAACGGCCACCATGTCATGCCCCATGGCGTTGAACCTCGAAGCGATCTCACCTTTGGCGTCGGTCGAGATGAACACCATCGACCAGAGGCCGGGGCTCGGATATTCGATGAGGCCGACCTTCTTGAAAGACGTGCCCTGCTCCTTCAGCACGCTTTCGAAAATCTGCTTCACGCTCTTGTAGATGGTTCGCACCAGCGGCACGCGCTGCACGATCGATTCGCCGAAGCGGACGATGCTCTGACCGATCAGGTTTTTGGCGAGGAAACCGACGATCGTGATGAAGATCATAGCGATCACTAGGCCAGTGCCGGGAACGGCGAAATTCAGATAGCTCTCGGGATCGTAGCGCGCCGGAATATAGGGCCTGACCCAGCTATCTGCCCAGTGGACCACCGACCAGGTGAGCCAGAGCGTAATGGCGATTGGCGCGCAGATAATCAGGCCCGCCAGGAAATTGTTTCTGATCCGCGTTGCCACAGACACTTTGATGGGTCTATCCGTCATTCGCCGTTCGAAAACTCCGTTCCGTCGCCACCGCTAACCGGCAAATTCCCCCACCATCTCCTATGTGAAACGTGCCAGAAATCGGCACGTAGCACAACCCGCCAGTCACGTCATCGGCGGGATCAGAGCCCCGTTCACGACGACGTTATTTTAGGAAAACAGCGGGGAATGCAGCCTATTCCACCGTCACCGACTTGGCCAGATTACGCGGCTGATCGACGTCCGTGCCCATGAAGACAGCGGTGTGATAGGCGAGCAATTGGATCGGCAGCGAGAAGATCATCGGCGCGATGATTTCATCGACAATAGGCAGGGTAATCGTCGCCATGGTCGGCAGGGTAGAAGCCGCTGCCCCCGCCTCGTCGGTGATGAAGATGATGCGGCCGCCGCGCGCCGCTACTTCCTGCATATTGGAGACGGTCTTATCGAAGAAGCGGTCGTAGGGAGCGATGACGATAACAGGCATGTTCTCGTCGATCAGCGCGATCGGACCGTGCTTCAACTCACCGGCGGCATAGCCTTCGGCGTGGATGTAGGAGATTTCCTTGAGCTTCAGCGCACCTTCCATGGCCAGCGGGAAGCTGGTGCCACGGCCGAGATAAAGCACATCCTTGAATTTGGAGATCTCGCGGGCAAGGCTTTCCATCTGCGGCTGGATGATATTCAGCACCCGGGCCATGATGCGCGGCATCTCGACGAGATGGCCCACCATCGCCTGTTCATCCTCGGCGCTGACCGTACCACGCGCTTTGCCGGCGCCGATTGCCAGAGACGCCAGGACTGCAAGTTGGCAGGTGAAGGCCTTGGTCGAGGCAACGCCGATTTCGGGGCCGGCCATGATCGGGAAGACGGCATCGGATTCGCGCGCGATGGTCGATTCCTTGACATTGACGACGGCACCAATCTTCAGGCCATTGTCCCTGCAGTAGCGCAGCGACGCCAGCGTATCGGCCGTTTCGCCGGACTGCGAGATGAACAGCGCGGCTTGCGATGGCAAGAGCGGCATCTCGCGATAGCGGAATTCGGAGGCGACATCGATCTCGACCGGCAGACGGGCATAGCGCTCGAACCAATATTTGCCGATCAGGCCGGCGAGATAGGCCGTGCCGCAGGCTGAGATCGCGAGGCTGGATACGGCGTTGAAATCGATCGACGACGCATTCGGGTGCACCCGATGGCTGCCAAAATCGACATAATGGCTGAGCGCGTGAGAGATCACCTCCGGCTGCTCGTAAATTTCCTTTTCCATGAAGTGGCGATGATTGCCCTTGTCGACAACATAGGCGGTCGCCTGCGATATCTGCCGAACGCGGTTGACCTCCCGGCCGCTGAAGTCGACGACCGTGGCGCCAGCGCGGGTGATGATCGCGCAGTCGCCATCGACCAGATAGGTGATCTCGTTGGTAAAGGGCGCCAGCGCGATGGCGTCGGAGCCAAGGAACATCTCGCCATTGCCGAAACCGATGGCGAGCGGCGGGCCGGAACGGGCCGCCATCAGCGTGTCGGGATCGTTCTGGAACATGACGACCAGTGCATATGCACCAGTGACGCGGTTCAGCATCTTCAGCATGGCTGCGCGCGGATCGAGGCCCTGGCGGAGATATTTCGCCAGGAGATGCGCAACGACTTCCGTATCGGTCTGGGTGGCGAAAATCCTGCCCTCGGCCTTCAATTCTTCGCGCAGCTCGGAGAAGTTCTCGATGATGCCATTGTGGACGACGGCGACGCCTTCGACAAAATGCGGATGGGCGTTGGTTTCGTTGGGAACGCCATGCGTCGCCCAACGGGTGTGAGCAATGCCAGTTGCGCCGGGCAGCGGCTCGACGTCCAGCCGCTTTTCGAGATTGAAGAGTTTTCCTTCGGCGCGGCGACGATCCATGACGCCGTTATGAATGGTGGCAACGCCAGCCGAATCATAGCCGCGATATTCGAGACGCCGCAAGGCATCCACCAATCGCTCCGCCACAGGCTTCGTTCCGACGATCCCGACAATGCCGCACATGCAATTCTCCGTCTGCCCAAAATATTGGAGCAAGTCCTAATGATTCTAATCGTTTTCTCAATCGCCGCGATGGTCACTTTCGATTTCTGACCGTTACGCGACCCTACCGCGCCGAGGCATCCAAAGGATGCGTTGCGGACACAGCAGGACTTTAGAGTAGCGCACAATCCTTTCCTTAAATCGATTCCGATTTAAGGGCTCCTGCGCTGGACTTTAGGCTTAGTGGCTGCCCTTCTTCGCCGCCTTGATGGCTAAGGCCCGATCGCGGATGACCTTGGCACGGCCAGGTTTTACCTCCTGGCGAGCGCGTCCGAAGGCCAGCGCTTCCGCCGGGACATCCTCGGTGATGACACTGCCCGAGGCGACATAGGCGCTGTCGCCAATGCGCACGGGCGCCACCAGCGACGAGTTCGAACCGATGAAGCTGTTTGCGCCGATATGGGTCTCGTGTTTGTTGACGCCATCATAGTTGCAGGTAATCGTGCCAGCGCCGATATTGCTGCCGGCCCCGACGGTCGCGTCGCCGATATAGGTCAGATGGTTGACCTTCGCGCCCTCAGCTATCTTGCCGTTCTTCACCTCACAGAAATTGCCGACCTTTGCACCGTCGGCAAGATCCGCACCCGGACGCAGCCGCGCGAAGGGGCCAACCGTGGCGCCTGCGCTGACGTGGGCGCCTTCGATATGCGAGAAAGCGTGGATGACCGCACCGCCATCGATGACGGCGCCGGGACCGAAGACGACATTCGGCTCGATCAGCGCGTCCTGGCCGATCACCGTGTCATAGGCAAGAAACACTGTTTCCGGCGCGATCATGGTGACGCCCGAAAGCATCAGCTCGTGACGCCGCCGCTCCTGCCAGAGGCGTTCGATAAAGGCGAGCTCCGCACGGTTGTTACAGCCGGTCATCTCCACTTCGGGCGCGTCGACGGCGACTGCACGGCCGCCGAGGGAGCGGGCGATCTCGACAAGATCGGTCAGATAATATTCGTGCTTGGCATTGTCGTTACCGATGCGGTCGAGAAGGTCGAGCGCCTTGCGGCCGTTGATCGCCATCAGGCCGCTGTTGCACCAGGTGACCGCGAGCTCGGCATCGGTCGCATCCTTCGCTTCGCGGATGGCGATCAACTCACCATCCTTGACGAGCAGCCGGCCATAAGCATTCGGATTTTCCGTATGAAAGCCGATGACGACGATGTCATTGCCTTCGGCAAGCCCACGGCGCGCTGCGCGAAGCGGCGCGTCGGTGAGCAGCGGCACGTCGCCATAGGCCACCAGAATATCGTCATAGCCCTCAGCAATCGCCTCACGAGCGGCGAGCACAGCATGCCCGGTGCCGAGACGCTCCTTCTGCAGATAGGCTTCCACCTTGACGCCGCCGACGGAGGCTGCGGCGGTGACCTCTTCCGCATTACGGCCGACGACGAGCGCTGCAGCGGAAATATCTGTCTTTGCGATCGCTTCCATCACATGCGCGATCATCGGACGACCGGCAATCGGGTGCAGCACCTTGGACATCGACGACTTCATACGGGTGCTGTCGCCAGCGGCGAGGATGATGGCGAGGCAGGTGCGTTCCATTTCAAGCTCCGAAAGATGCGGTCCGACACGGCCCAAGAACAGGCTTCGTCTCCTCATAGCAACTAGTTGAGCGGTGAACTACGGCGAATTTAGAGGTAGGCGTCAAGCGTCTACGAGTGCCGCGAAGGTTTGCTGAACATGCCGGCGGCCGTCGAAAATAACGAATTCCATCGCCTTGTGCGCCGCCGGTCCGTCATGGGCGGCGATGGCCTCCACGATGGCCATATGCGAATCGGCTATGTTGCCGAAGCCGTTGCTGGCGGGCGGCGCGCTCATCCGGAACATGCCAACGAGGGCTGCTTCGATCAGGCCGCCGAGCGTGCGCATGAAGGGATTGTGGGACGCTTCCGTGATTGCCAGATGAAAATGAAGGTCGGCGACGGCAAGGCTGTCTGGCGTGTGCTCCGGCGCAGCCATGGCCATCGCGAGCCGCCGAAGCGCCTCGATTTCCTCAGCGCTGGCGCGCTCCGCGACGAGGCTGGCGGCAAACGGCTCGAATGCCAAGCGAATGTCATAGAGATGAAGGAGGAACTCTTCGTTGACACCGCTTTCGAAGTGCCAGGTCAGCACTGCGGTGTCGAACATGTTCCAATGGATCTTCTCGGTGACGCGGGTTCCGACGCGGGCGCGCGGAACGACCAAGCCTTTTGCGGCCAGGGTCTTCATGCTCTCGCGCAGAACCGTACGCGACACCTTGAACCGCTGCAGAAGCTCGCTGTCACCGGGGAGAATGCTGCCTATGGGAAAGGCTCCCGACACGATCGCTTTTCCGAGATCATCCACGACCTGCGCATGGCTGGTTCGTGACTTTCTTTCGGTTTTTCTTGATTCAAGCAATCTGCTGCGCAAGCACTCTGTCCTTCCCTCAGGCGTAACGACGATTGAAGCGGGAAAGCAGCAGAAGACCCTTCTGCATCAGAATAAATGCAAACAGCAGCAGCCCGATCAGTATCTTAGTCCACCAACTGGAAAGTGTTCCATCAAAGGTGATGTAAGTCTGAATCAAGCCCTGTATGAGAATTCCGATAAGCGTTCCCCCAACGAACCCTGCTCCCCCCGTCAGCAACGTTCCGCCGATGACCACCGCAGCAATGGCATCGAGTTCGACACCAACGGTAGCCAGCGAATATCCAGCCGACGTATAGAGAGAAAAAACGATTCCGGATAGACCGGCGAGAAAGCCGGACAGCGCATAGATCTGGATGGTCGTCCGGCCGACCGGAACACCCATCAACTGAGCCGTCTGCACCCCGCCGCCCAGCGCATAGACGTTGGCTCCGAAGCGGGTGCGATGCGCCAGCAGGATGCCGCCGGCAAAGACGATCAGCATGATACCGCCGATCAGCGTCAGACGACCGCCGCCCGGCAGCAGCAGATAGAGATCGCTGAGTTGCGTATAGAAATCATGCTCGATCGGGATGCTGTCGATCGACAGGACGAATGCGATGCCGCGCGCGAGAAACATGCCCGCCAGCGTGACGATGAAGGGCGGCATACTGAGATAGTGGATGATGGCACCCATGCCCGCGCCGAAGATCGTCGTGATCGCCAGAACAAGCGCGAAGGCGATCAAAGGATGGATCGAGGTATCCCGCAGAACGATCGCCAGGAAGACGCCGGTAAAGGCGATAACCGAACCGATCGACAGATCGATGCCGCCGGAAAGGATGACGAAGGTCATGCCGACTGCGGCAATTCCGAGAAAAGCGTTGTCCGTCAGCAGATTGCCGATAACGCGCGTCGACAGCATGGTCGGAAACTGCAGCACGCAGCCGGTATAGGCCAGCAGGAAAATGACGATCGTCACGAGCAGGGGAAGATATTTCGAATTCACTTTGCCTGCTCCTCATGGATCATCTGCGCCGCACCCCGCCGACGCCAGAAAAACGCCGAGACGGATTGGAGAGCTGGAGACTGGATGACCAGAATGATGATGACGATGACGGCCTTGATCACCAGATTGAATTCCGGCGGGAAGCCGGACAACAGAATGCCCGTATTGACCGACTGGATGATCATCGCTCCAACCAGCGAGCCGACAATGCTGAAACGACCGCCAAGAAGGGAATTGCCGCCGACGACAACGGCGAGGATCGCGTCCAGCTCAAGCCAGAGACCGGCGTTGTTCGCATCGGCGCCCTTGATATCGGCGGAAACGATGATGCCGGCGATTGAGGCGCAAAGGCCGCTCAGGGCATAGACGGCGATCAGCAGCACCGGCGTCTGGATGCCCGACAGCGTGCTGGCGCGACGGTTGATGCCGATCGCCTCAACAAGCATGCCGAGCGCCGTGCGCCTCACCAGAAGAATGACCGCCAATGCCACCAGCAGCCAGATGACGACAGGCATCGGCAGAGAGGCGAAAGACCCGCTCCCCAGGAAGATCAACCCATCGTCATTGAAGGTCATGATGACGCCTTCGGTGATCAATTGGGCTATCCCGCGGCCTGCGACCATCAGCACCAGCGTAGCGATGATCGGCTGAATGTCGAGAACCGCGACGAGGAACCCGTTCCAGAGCCCGCATGCAAGCCCGACGCCGATGGTCAGCAGCAGCGTGTAGGCGAGAGAATTCCCGGAGACGATGGCGGATGCCGCGACGGCACCGCAAATTGCGATCACCGCGCCGACCGAGAGATCGATGCCCTTGGTGGCGATGACGAGCGTCATGCCAATCGACAGAAGTGCTACCGGCGCACCGCGATTGAGAACATCGATGATGCTGCCGTACAATCTGCCATTCTGCATTTCCAGATGAAAGAACTGCGGGAACATAATGAAATTCAAAAGAAGAATGGCTGCCAACGCAATGAGTTGCGGAGCCAATCGAAATAACAGGGCCTTGATCTGGGAACTCATGCTTCTTCTCGCTTGCTCTCGCCCGTCGCTATGGAGTCGACGATATGGCTGGCAGTAATCTTGTCGCCCGTCAGTTCGGCAATATGCTCGCGGTCGCGCAGCACGATGACACGGGAACTATAGGCTACGAGCTCCTCCAGCTCGGACGAAATCACCACCAGCGACATTCCCTGCTGGCAAAGGTCTTCGATCAAGCGGATGATCTCGGCGTGCGCACCGACATCGATGCCGCGCGTCGGCTCGTCCAGTATCAGGAAGTTGGGATTGGTCGCCAGCCAGCGGGCCAGAATGGCCTTTTGCTGATTGCCGCCGGACAGCAGCCTTATCGGCTTTTCGCGGTCGGTGGTACGAATATCCAACGCCTTGATATAGCGATCAGCGAGCGCATTCTGCTCGCTGCGCGGCAATGGGCGTGCCCAGCCGCGGCGGGCCTGAAGCGCCATGACTATATTTTCGCGGATGGACAGATCGCCGATGATGCCGTCCGTCTTGCGGTCCTCCGGGCAAAAGCCGAAGCCGCTCTTGATCGCGGCACGCGGGCTCGAAAGAGCCACCGTCCGGTCCTCGATCTTTGCCTCGCCGCTGTCGGCGCGCTCGACACCAAAGAGCACCTCTGCGGTTTCCGTGCGTCCGGAGCCCAACAGACCGGCAATCCCAACCACTTCGCCGGCACGAACCTCGAGGTCGAAGGGTTTGATCTTGCCGCGCTTGCCGAAATTGGTGAAGCGGTACCTCACCGGCCCGCTTTCGCTGACCGCCTGCTTCGCAGTCGCTTCGGCGTGCGCAAGTTCGCGGCCAAGCATCATGGCGATCAGGGTTTGCCGCGAAAGGCCCTCAGCATCGCGCGTCCCCACAAGGCGGCCGTTGCGCAGCACGGTTATGCGGTCGCAGATCTGATAGACCTGTTCCAAAAAGTGCGTAATAAAAACAATGCCTAAACCGCGCTGCTTCAGATTTCGGATAATACCGAAAAGCATCTCGACCTCATGGGTGTCGAGGCTGGCCGTCGGCTCGTCGAGGATCAAAACCTTGCCGGAGAGATCGACGGCACGCGCGATCGCGATCACCTGCTGGATTGCCACGGAGAAACGGTCGAGCTGACGGCTGACATCGATGTCTATGCCGTATTGCGACAACAGGTCTTTCGCCATGCTGTTCATCACGCGGCTGCTGACCATGCCGAGGCGTTTCGGCTGACGGCCGAGAAACAGATTTTCCGCGACACTCAAATTCGCAAGGAGGTTCACCTCCTGATAAACCGTCCCGATGCCGAGCTTCTGCGCTGCGAGCGTATCATGCGGATCGATTTCGGCGCCATCGAGAACGAGGCTGCCTGCGTCGCGGCGATATGCGCCAGTCATGCACTTGATCAGCGTCGATTTCCCAGCACCATTTTCGCCGAGAAGCGCATGAACCTCACCCCGCCGCAATGTGAAATCGACATGATCCAGGGCGGTGGAACCGGGAAAATATTTGCAGAAGCCGGTAGCTGTCAGAAGACGCTCGACATCGTGAGCCATGGGCCAAGAATTTCCTTGAATTGAGCCGCTATGCAAAAGCGCGAAATACGCCGCTCGCTAGAGCGCCGTGCGTTCATCTTACTCCCATTCAGGTGATTTCACCCGAATTCGTGAAGTTTCAGCGCGCCCGCAGTTCCGCGTCGAAAAGCCCGCACCGGCCGTTTGCCGGCCGATGCGGTTTGCTTTCTTACATCAGTAACCCTGGCCCTTCTTTTCCTCGTAGACCTTCTGCGGGTCGTCAGACTGCGTGTACAGCTTGGACTCGGTCTGGATCCACTTCGGCGGCTCCTTCTTGGTCTTCAGGTAGGCGTCGAGAGCATCGAAGGCGGGGCCGGCCATGTTCGGCGTCAGTTCGACCGTCGCGTTTGCTTCGCCGGCAGCCATGGCCTTGAAGAGGTCCGGAACCGAATCGATGGATACGGTCAGGATATCCTTGCCCGGCTTCAGGCCGGCTTCCTTGATCGCCTGGATGGCGCCGACGGCCATGTCGTCGTTATGAGCGTAGAGCGCGCAGATATCCTTACCGCCGTTCTCAGCCTTCAGGAAGCTTTCCATGACTTCCTTGCCCTTGGCGCGGGTGAAGTCGCCCGTCTGGCTACGAACGATCTTCAGGTTGTCATGGCCCTTGATGGCTTCTTCGAAGCCCTTCTTGCGGGCAATCGCCGGCGAAGAACCGGTGGTGCCCTGGAGCTCGACGATGTTGCACTTCTTATCGCCGACGGTCTTCACAAGCCAGTCGCCGGCAACCTTGCCTTCGTGGATCTGGTCCGAGGTAACGGCGGTCAGATAGAGATCCTTCGGTGCGTTGATCGTGCGGTCAAGCAGGATGACCGGGATCTTGGCTTCCTTTGCTTCCTTCAGAACGGCGTCCCAGCCCGTTTCAACAACGGGAGCCAGCAGAATCGCATCGACACCCTGTGCGATGAAAGAGCGAATTGCCTTGATCTGGTTTTCCTGCTTCTGTTGCGCATCGGCGAATTTGAGATCGATCCCGCGCTTCTCAGCTTGCTGCTTGGTAACGGTCGTTTCCGCCGCACGCCAGCCAGATTCCGAGCCGATTTGCGAAAAGCCGACAACCAAATTCTTTGCCGACGCAGACGTAAACATGCAAGCAGCAAGAATCGTGGCACTCACCAGTGCAGTCTTCAATTTCATGATGTCCTCCCAATTGGCCGTCTCTTACGGCCAGTGGCAAAAAATCATATAGTAATACTTTTGTAAATCGACATTGTGTGATGCACTGCAACAAAAAAGGGCGCTCGGGGCGCCCTTTTTCAACCGTCTCAAATTTAGAGGCTTACTTTGCGGCAGGAAGCTTATCGTCGACGCCTTCGATGTAGAAATTCATGCCGAGCAGCGTAGCGTCATCGGCCTTTTCGCCAGCCTTCAGCCAAGGCGTTCCGTCCTGCTTGTTGATCGGGCCCGTGAAGGGAGCGAGTTCGCCGGACTTGATCTTGGCTTCAGTTTCCTGAGCCATCTTCTTCACGTCGTCAGGCATGTTGGTGTAGTCCGACATCTTCAAGATGCCGTCCTTCAGGCCGTCCCAGTTCTGTTCGGCCTTCCAGGTGCCGTCGAGCAGCGCATGGACGCGCTTGGAGTAGTAGTTACCCCAGGTGTCGACGACAGCGGTCAACTGCGCGTGCGGGCCGGAGGCGATCATGTCGGAGGCCTGACCGAAGGCATGGATGCCGCGTTCCTCGGCCACCTGCATCGGCGCGGTGGTGTCGGTATGCTGGGTCAGGATATCGACGCCCTGGTCGACCATCGCCTTGGCAGCATCGGCTTCCTTGCCTGGGTCGAACCAGGTGTTGACCCAGATGACCTTGAGCTTGAAGCTCGGATCGACCGAACGCGCGCCCTGCTCGAAGGAGTTGATGCCCATCACCACTTCCGGAATCGGGAAGGAAGCAATGTAGGCGGCACCGTGATTCTTCGACATCTTGGCGGCGATCTGCCCCAGGATGTAGCGGCCTTCATAGAAGCGCGAGTTGTAGGTGGCGAGATTCGGGCCGCTCTTGAAGCCGGTCGCATGCTCGAACTTCACCTTAGGGAACTTCGCGGCGACCTTGACGGTGGCATCCATGAAGCCGAACGACGTGGAAAAGATCAGCGAGCAGCCGGAACGAGCGAGGCGCTCGATGGCGCGTTCGGCGTCCGGGCCTTCCGGAACATTTTCGAGATAGGGCGTATCGATCTTGTTGCCGAACTCCTTCTGGACCTGCTGACGGCCGAGATCGTGCGCCTGCGAATAACCGCCATCCGTGTGCGAGCCGACATAGACAAAGCAGACCTTGGTCGGTGCCGCTTCGGCCGCGGCAGCGAAGCCGATAATGGCGGCGGCCGTGGTGGCGAGTGTGAGTGCTAGTTTCTTCATGGTTACCCCTGCTGGTTTGACATAACTTACGAAATCCGTCCGGTTGTTGTTCTTAGCGCTCCGGAACGAAGGCCTTGCCGAGCGACGCTGGCGTATTGATCAAGGTCGCGCGGCGATTTTGAGAGATGATGACGAGAACCACTATAGTCGACGCATAGGGCAGCATCGACAGGAATTGTGCGGGAATGCCAACCCCGAAGCCCTGCGCATGAAATTGCAGGATCGTCACCGCCCCGAAGAGATAGCCGCCGGCCATGACGCGCATTGGCCGCCACGACGCGAAGACAACGAGAGCCAGCGTCACCCAGCCCCGGCCGGCCGACATGTTCTCAACCCATTGCGGCGTGTAGACCAGCGACAATTGCGCGCCGGCGAGGCCTGCGCAGGCGCCGCCGAACATGACGGCCAGATAGCGCGTGCGGATGACATTGATGCCGAGGGCATGCGCCGAGCCATGACTGTCGCCGATGGCGCGTAGCTTCAGGCCGGTCCGGCTGCGGAAGAGGAACCAATTGACGCCGATCAGCAGCGCGATCGAGAGATAGAAAGTCAGGTCCTGCTTGAAGAGCACCGGCCCGATGAGCGGAATATCGGACAGGAACGGAAAGACGATTTCCCGCAACTGCACGCCGGGCACGCTGACATAACCTTCACCGATCATGCCGGAGAGACCGAGGCCGAGGATAGTGAGCGCCAGACCCGTCGCCACCTGATTGGTCACCAGCGTCAACGTCAGGAACCCGAACAGCAGCGAAAACAGCGCACCGCCGACAATGCCGGTGATGAGGCCCACATAGGGTGATCCGCTCATCTGCGCGCCGACGAAAGCGGCGACAGCACCCATGATCATCATGCCTTCGACGCCGAGATTGAGCACGCCGGAGCGTTCCACCACCAGTTCGCCGAGGCCGGCGATAACGAGCGGCGTCGAGGCGGTGATGATGGTCAGGAGAATCGCTTCAAAAACACTCATAGTCATGCCGCACCTCCCCGAACCCGCGACCAGACCAGCCGGATCTTATAATTGATCAGCGTATCGCAGGAGAGCACGAAGAAAAGCAACAGCCCCTGGAAGACGCTCGCCGCCTTGGCGGAGATGCCGGGTGACAATTGCGCCGCCTCGCCGCCAAGATAGGTAAGCGCCAGTACAAAGCCGGAGAGGATCGCGCCAAGCGGATTGAGACGCGCCAGGAAAGCAACGATGATGGCGGTAAAGCCGTAGCCAGGCGATATCGCCGGCTGCAGATGGCCGATCGAGCCCGAAACCTCGGAAATGCCGGCAAGACCTGCTAATGCACCGGAGAAGAGGAAGCCGAACCAGACCATTTTTCGCGAAGAGAATCCGGCGAAACGCCCTGCCCGTTCCGATTGGCCGAGAACGGTTATCTCGAAGCCCTTCAGCGTATATTTCATCATGAACCAGGCAAGGATCGCCGCGACGATGGCAAAGACGATACCCCAATGCGCCCGGCCGGAGTCCGCCCAGATCGCCGGCAGCACCCCCTCCGGCGGAAAATCGATGCTCTGCGGGAAATTATGGCCCTGTGGATCGCGCCATGGCCCGCGTGACAGCCAATCCAGGAAGAGCTGCGCGATATAAACGAGCATCAGGCTCGTCAGGATCTCGTTGGTATTGAAATGCGCCTTCAACAACGCCGGAATCGCGGCATAGAGCGCGCCGCCAATGGCACCTGCGATCAGCATCAGCGGCAGGACCATCGGTGAATGCCAATCGGTGTAGACGATCGGGATATACGAGCCGACGACCGCGCCGATGGTGAACTGGCCTTCGGCGCCGATGTTCCAGTTGTTGGAACGATAGCAGACACAAAGGCCGACGGCGATCATGATTAGTGGCCCGGCCTTGATGGCCAGTTCGTGCAGCGACCAGACTTCCAGCAGTGGCTCGACGAAGAAGGCGTCCAGCGCCTCCACGGGGTCCTTGCCGAGGACGGCGAACATGATGGTGCCGGCGATCAGCGCCAACGCGAGGGCAAGCAGCGGCGACAGGAAGCCGAACAGTTTCGAAGCCTGCGGGCGCCTTTCCAGTTCAATGCGCATGCATAGGCTCCGAATGCGTCTTTGATTCATGCAGGCCGCCCATCAGGAGGCCAATCTTTTCCCGCGTCAGCTCGCCCGCTGGATAGGCCTGCGACAGCCGCCCTTCGGAAATGACGGCGATGTCGGTGGCAACCTCGAATATTTCGTCGAGATCCTGGCTGATGACCAGCACGGCCGAGCCGTTGCGGGCAAGATCGACCAGTGCCTGACGAATATGGCTCGCGGCACCCGCATCGACACCCCAGGTCGGCTGATTGACGACCAGCACGGTCGGCTGTCGGTCAAGCTCTCGGCCAACGATGAACTTCTGGAGATTGCCGCCGGAGAGCGAGCCGGCAGTCGGGTCCTCGCCGCTCTTGCGCACGTCCATGGCTTCGGAAATGCGCTTGGTCGCCTGTTTGACCGCACCACGCCGAATCACTTTCAGGAAGCCGCCGCCAAGAAAAGCACGGCGGTCCGATTTGCTGCGGGCGAGCACCAGATTGTCCGATAGCTTCAGCCCCGAAACCGCCGCATGGCCATGACGTTCCTCCGGCACAAAGCCGGCACCTAACAGGCGGCGCGCGTTGATACCCTTGGTCCCGACCGCTTGGCCACGCACGAAGATCAAATTGTCCGATGGCACGGTGTGTTCACCGGAAACGATGTCGAACAGTTCGCCCTGCCCGTTTCCGGCAACGCCGGCGATCGCCAGAATCTCGCCGGCGCGTACCCGCAGCGAAACGTTCTTCAACGACATGGCAAAGGGCGTGCGGGCAGGCACCGAAAGACCGGCAATCTCGAGCTGGATGTCGCCCTTTTTACCAAGCCCTTCATGCTGCACGCTGGCAACATCGCTGCCGACCATCATACGAGCCAACGAGCCGGGCGTTTCCTGCCGTGGGTCGCAGGCACCGGTTACCTTGCCATGGCGCAGCACCGTGGCGCGGGAGCAGATGCGTTGCACCTCCTCCAGGCGGTGGCTGATATAGAGCACCGAACGGCCTTCGTCCCGGAGCCGGAAGAGCGTTTCGAACATACGATCGGCTTCCTGCGGGGTCAGCACGGAGGTCGGCTCGTCGAGGATGATCAGCTTCGGATTCTGCAGTAGCGCGCGGACGATTTCGATACGCTGGCGCTCGCCGACGGAAAGATCGGCCACATGCGCATGGGGATCGAGCGGCAGGCCATAGGCTCGCGATAGGCTGGCAGCCTCCTCGGCGATCTTGCCGATCGGGATGCTGTCATCAAGGGAAAGGGCAATATTTTCAGCGACCGTCAGCGCTTCGAACAACGAGAAATGCTGAAACACCATGCCGATGCCGAGCTTACGCGCTTCGCCAGGCGAACCAATGGAAACGGGTTGGCCTTGCCAGGCGATCTCGCCCTCGGTTGGCTCCAAAACGCCGAACAGCATCTTCACCAGAGTGGATTTGCCTGCGCCGTTCTCACCGAGCAAAGCGTGAATCTCGCCCGGTCGAATTTCCAGATCAATTCCATTACAGGCAGCAAAGCTACCGAACAGCTTCGTCAGCTTGCGAACCGACAATAACGCGCCGGTTGCCGGCACATCGAATGACGACACGTTCCCCTCATTTCCTTCCCACTGTCCTACCCTTTCGGATCTATGGGATCAGCAGCGTAGTTCCACTCGTTTTTCTTGTTTCCAGATCCGTGTGCGCGCGCCCCGCATCGCTCAACGGATAGGTCTGGTTGATATTGATACGCACTTTGCTGCCTTGCACAACAGCAAATAATGCTTTTGCGCTGGCTCTCATTTCCTCAGGGGTGGCGATATAGGCGAAAAGGCTTGGCCGCGTAGCAAAAAGCGAGCCCTTCTGATTAAGGATGGCAAGGTTAAAATTTTCAATCGGACCAGAGGATTGGCCGAAAGTCACCCACATGCCGCGCGGCTTCAGACAATCGAGGGAGTGCGGAAACGTATCACGGCCAACCGAGTCATAGACGACATCGACACCCTTGCCGCCGGTAATCTCGCGGACGCGGTCGACGAAGCTCTCGCTGCTGTAATCGATCACATGGTCATAGCCATGTTCCAGCGCCAGTTTCACCTTTTCAGGCGAGCCGGCGGTTCCGATCACCGTGGCGCCGAGCGCCTTTGCCCATTGTCCGGCAATCAATCCGACGCCACCGGCCGCAGCATGAAATAGCAGCACCGTTTCCGGACCGACCTTGAAGGTGCGGTTGAGAAGATATTCGGCCGTCATACCCTTCAGCATCATCGACGCCGCGGTCTCGAGCTCGATATCATCGGGTACCTTGACGATAAAACGCGTCTCGATATTGCGCTCGACGCTGTAGGCGCCATCGCTGCCGACATAGGCAACGCGATCGCCGACCGCGAAATCGCTGACACCCGGGCCTACGGCCGTTACCGTGCCGGCCGCTTCCTTGCCAAGCGGCAGCGGAAAATAGGGCGCCTTGTAAAGACCCGAACGGAAATAGACATCGATGAAATTCAATCCGATCGCAGCATGGCGGATCTGCACCTCGCCGGCGCCTGGCGGCGGCAGGTCGACCTCTTCCAGCTTCATGACCTCCGGACCGCCGTTTTCGTGAATGCGAATGGCGTGGGTCTTCTTCATGCTCATGTCTCGCAAATCCTACTGGCGTCCGAGGGACGGGAAAAACTGCAGCACGGCGCCGATGCAATAGAGATAGATGCCGGTAACGATAAACAAGATAACGGCCCATTCCGGCATGACGAAATGCATGAGCAATGAATACACTCCGAGCGCGGACCAAAGCAGGAATATGCCGAGATTGAGCGGCCGCAGCCGCTTGACCCGCACCGGATGCAGGAAATTGATCGGCAGGAATGTCAAAACAACCGAAACGCCGACCAGCACCATGGCAGTCACCGCGCTGGCGTCGATGACGAAGAGCGTAAAGACGATCATGTTCCAAACGACAGGGAATCCGGAGAAGAAATACTCCCCCGTCTTCATGCCCGTGTCGGCATAATAAATGGCACTGGATACGACGATCATGCCTGCGGCGACGAAGGACCAGGGCTCACCGATCATGCCCTTTTCGTAGAGCGCGAAGGCGGGCAGAAGCACATAGGTCACGTAGTCGATGATGTTATCCAGCGTGTCGCCGGACCAATTCGGTAAAACTTCCTTGACGCTGACCTTACGGGCGATCGGACCATCGATGCCATCGACAAGCAACGCCAGGCCGAGCCACCAGAACATATCGACAAAGCGATGTTCCGCCGCTGCAACAACGCCGAGAAAGGCAAGGAATGAGCCGGATGCCGTCAAGATATGTACGGAAAAGGCGCGGATTTCCGCGTAAGGCACCCGCTTGTAATTGAAGATTTTCATCCGCCCCGTTACTCGCCTGCTTATCTACCTGCCCCGGCAGGCGATTTTTCTTGCTAATATGCACCCTTTGCCCGGCGCTGCCAGCGCAAAAGCGTCCATGTACCATAGGCTAGCGCGAGTTCTTGTCATTTTCACCCGCTGCGATGTTTCATCCCATGGATTTCAACAGGCTAAGCGTCTATTTTCAGAAAGAAAGATAATTGAGGCATCGATATGAAGCAGGTTGAAGTGGCCGTCATCGGCGGCGGTCTGGCGGGCATGATCGCGGCGATCGCCTTGGCGCGCGGCGGACGAGCCGTTGCGCTCATAGCCCAGCCGCATAACAAGGCCGACCGGCGGACGACGGCGCTGATGGACCAATCGATTCGCTTCCTGGAGCGGTTGACGCTCTGGGACAGGATTGCGCCGTCCACCGCACCGCTGACCACGATGCAGATCATTGACGGCACCACACGGCTGCTGCGTGCGCCGACCGTCGCCTTCCGCGCCTCCGAAATCGGCCTCGACGCCTTCGGCTACAATATACCGAACGCCGCACTGCTCAGCGCTCTTAGCGAAGCCGCAAAGGCGGAAGGCAATATCACGCTTATCGAGACGGCGGCTTCTGAGGTGACTGTGCGCGACGATGGCGTCACCATCACTCTCGAAGACGGCGATATCGTTGAAACGGCTTTGGTCGTCGGTGCGGACGGGCGCAATTCGATGGTGCGGGAAACGGTGGGGATCAAGGTCAAGACGTGGTCTTATCCGCAATCGGCCATGGTGCTGAACTTTGCGCATTCGCTGCCGCATCAAAACATCTCTACCGAATTCCATACGGAAAGCGGGCCGTTCACCCAGGTCCCCCTGCCCGGCAATCGCTCGAGCCTCGTCTGGGTGCAAAAGCCGGCGGAAGCCGCCGCCAATGCTGAGAGATCGCTGGAAGACCTCGGGCGCCTCATCGAGGACCGTATGCAATCGATGCTCGGCAAGGTTACTGTCGAGGACAACGTCCAGGTCTGGCCGCTCTCCGGCATGACGGCCTATCGCTTCGGCAAAGGCCGCGCCGCGCTGATCGGCGAAGCCGCGCATGTTTTCCCGCCGATCGGCGCGCAAGGGCTGAACCTCAGCCTGCGCGATATCCTGACGCTCGTCGAAATTCTGGCGAGCCCCACAGGGCAGCCGATTTCAGCATCCGCCGGCGACAGTTTCGACCGCCGCCGCCGTGTCGATATCATCAGCCGGACGGCGAGCGTCGATCTGCTGAACCGTTCCCTGCTTTCGGATTTCCTGCCCGTCCAGATGTTGCGAGCAGCAGGGCTGCATGTCCTTTCAGCCATTCCGCCATTGCGCAACATCGTCATGCGCGAAGGCATCGAGCCAGGCGGCGGCTTGCGCGGTTTTCCGTCGATGCTACGGGAAAAGTTGCGCCGGTAAGGCACCGGACTTGATCAAATAAAGCACCAGCGAGACCGTCACCACCGAACAAGCGGTGGTGATCAGGATCGTCGCGGAGGCGCGCTCCTGCCAGACGCCATATTGCTGGCCGATGACGAAGACATTCGTCGCCGTTGGCAGAGCCGCGAGCAGCACCGCCGATTCGATCCAGATCGGATCGAAGCCGCCGACCGCCTGCAGCACGACATAGACGACCAACGGATGCAGAATGAGCTTGACCGGCACGATATAGCCGATCTCGGCCGGTATGCGTTTCAGCGGCCGCAGCGCCAATGTCACGCCCATGGCGAACAAGGCGCAGGGTGCGGCCGCCTGAGCGAGATAATCGACGAAGTGCTGGAAGGGAGCTGGCTGGCCGACCGAAAAGGCCGCGGCGGCAAAGCCGAGGGCCGTCGACAGGATGAAGGGATGCAGCAGCACCCTTCTCGCGATGTCGGCGGCAAGCCGCCATGGCGAACGTTTATCGCCGCCCTCGATTGCCATCAGCGCCGGCGCGACGATGAAATGCAGCGCATTTTCAAAGCAGACGATCAGCGCCACCGGTACGGCGGCCTTCTCGCCAAGCGCCAGCAACGCTAAGCCCGGCCCCATGTAGCCGATATTGCCGTAGGCACCGGCAAAGGCCTGGATCGTGCTATCGGCCAGCGAATTGCGACGCAGGAAGCATCCGACCAGGAACACCAGCAGAAAGATCAGATAGGTCGCGGCAATGTCGGTGGCGATGAAATCGACTCGCGTCAATTGTTCGATCGGCGTTTGCGAGACGAGCTTGAAGAAGAGGGCCGGCAACGCGGCGTAGATGATGAAGGTGTTGAGCCAGCCAAGCGCCTCAGCCGACTGTTTGGTGATGCGCGCGGCAATATAACCGACCAAGATCAAGCCGAAGAACGGCAGCAACAGACCGACAATGTCAGCCATCGGGCACATCCATTTTGGCGATTGGAGACAGGACGGGAGTTGCTTAGCCGATTTGCATCAGGATTGGAAAGGTTTGCTGAAACCAGATCGCCATGTCGCTGACATAGCCAAATATGAACGCCAGGCCGGTCAGCACGAGCAGCCCGCCCATAACCTTCTCAACCGTGCCAAGATGGCGGCGGAAGCGGACAAGAAAGCTCATGAAGGCGCCCGAAAAACCGGCGGCGATCCAGAAGGGGATGGCAAGGCCGAGCGAATAGATGGCGAGCAGCCCGGCGCCGGCGCCGATCGTCTCCCGCGAAGCCGCAACGCCGAGGATTGCCCCGAGCACCGGGCCGATGCAGGGCGTCCAGCCGAAGGCAAAGGCGAGGCCCATGATATAAGCACCCGTCAGCGTCGCCGGTTTGCCGCCCCCTTGGAAACGGGCCTCGCGAGCAAGAATGCCAAGCCGAAAAACGCCGAGGAAATTCAAGCCCATGACGACGATGATCAGGCCGCCTATTTTCGCCAGGATATCGAGATGCTGGCGTAGCAATATGCCGATCGAGGACGCACCGGCGCCAAGCGCAATGAACACGGTCGCAAAGCCGAGCGTGAAGAACAGCGCCGAAAACAGGACATTGCCACGAACGCTCGGCCCCGTCGCAATAGCCGCTCCACCACCGCGGAATTGCTCGACAGAAATGCCGGCCATATAGCAGAGATACGGTGGCACCAGCGGCAGGACGCAGGGCGAGAGAAACGAAAGCGCTCCGGCAAGCAAGGCGCTCAGAAGCGAGATATCGGCAAGCGACACGATAGACTCCGGCTATGTCATTCAGCCGTCTTACTAGCGTTGCCGGGGCCGGAACGCCAATCACCTTTTCGCGGGCGAAGCGGGCACAAGGCCGCACCCCTACCGAATAAAGATTGCTTCATATACTGCTAATATCCGAATTTACTCACAGCAACATTGACGTCATTTCTTCTAGCTCTCCAATGATTGCAAGGGAGCGTATCATGGCGGCTGTTGTTACAGAGCATTCCGAAACCTCCGTCGGCATGACGCCGGTGCACGATTCGTCGGCCACGGCCATGAGGCATAAAGAGGAAAGCGTTTTTCGCTTAAAGGCCGAGGGAAAGTCGATGGATTGCATCGCCCAAGAGGCAGGCGTCAGCCGATCGACCGTGACCAGAATCTTCCGCTATGTCGAACGAGCATCCGCCGGCTAGCAGACCGACAGGTGCGACGGCGCAGCAAATCGCTTGCCCGGTCGAGGCGGACACAGGTCGTTCTCATTCGGACATAGGGTAGACACGAAAACGGCTGAACAGGCCGGAGATAAAAGGCCCTGCCCTATAAACTGTCTGACTTTCCTGGATTTTTTGGTGAGAGCGATGGGATTCGAACCCATGACCTACTGATTAAAAGTCAGTTGCTCTACCGGCTGAGCTACGCTCTCCCTGTCCGCGGATGGTCACACCCCGGCTGGAAGTGCGCGGAACATATGCAGACGCCCTATTGCGGTCAACCCATAAAATCGCAGTTGCGGCGACGGACAATGCTTTTCCGCATGTCGACGTGGTGAAACCTGCCTGTCTCGATGCGCGACTTGGAAAGATCAGCGCATCAAGCAGTGGTTTCAAGCTGGAAAAAAGCAAGGATTGGTCGTTTTGATGATACGGAAGGGCATGATTCCTCAATTTAAGGATTATCTTATAGATTATTCTTGCCTTTTCGGGAGATTGCCGCAGACTTTTTGAGGGGCGACTACGCCTTTCTTATTCGAACGAATGACTCGGCGAGCGCCACGTCGGAATGTTACCACGGTTTTGATAGGATGTTTTTGAGCGAACACGGCATTATTGAATGCTAGTTGCCTGAATTCTTAAGATATCTGCCCGGTATCAGGTTTGGGCCGGCACTGGGGGTCGAGGGCGCCAATGAAGCAGAAATCCGAGCTCGATAAATGGTGCAAGGCACAGGAGCAATTTCTGCGTTTCCACCTGCATTGTCTGAAACAGGGCCGCATCCGCGTACATGTCGTGGAAAACAACCGGTTCATCGACACGACCGATGAAGTCGCCGAGGATTTGAGAAAACAGTTAGCCGATCTCAAAGCCTGTCTCGGCGCCCCGGAACAACGGTAACATTTTTCCCCAATAATCGCGCTTTGCCAGCCAGCGGCTCTGTTCGCAACCCAAACGCAATTGTTTGCGGGCCGAATCGCTTTTGGTGTATATCAACTTTTATCAGTAACTTGCCGATTCCTTGAGGAGGATATTTATGGAAGACGCACACGTCGGTTGGATCGCAGCGATCATTATTGGCGGCTTCGCCGGCTGGCTCGCCGAAAAGCTCATGGAAAGCAACATGGGCGTTATCATGAACATCATCCTCGGCATCGTCGGGGCAATTGTTGCTAGCTGGCTCCTTGGGGCCCTGCACATCGCATTGCCGTTCAACGCATGGCTCAACTATCTGATCACCGGCTTCATTGGTGCCTGCATCCTGATCTTCGTCGGTCGGTTGATCAGGCGATAGGCGCGCGCTGCGCGAGCAGAAAGCCGTCCGGACAGAGATGCTCAAAGGGAAGATGGGGATATCTCGTCTTCCCTTTTTTATTGTATTTATGTGACATTTTGCCTTTCACAACCCTTTTCAACCGCATCCGCAGCCCTAACTTTTGTTGGGTAGACGGAAGAGGAGGTTGGAAGCATGACCCAAAGCGCCAATCAGACGCCGGGCCGGAAAGTAATACGCGGTCGCCCCTACAGCATCGCCGAATTCGCACGAAAATATCGCCTCGACGACAAGGAAGCCAAGCGGCTGTTCGACAAGTTCGGACCGTCTTCGACGGAACTGGATTTGCTGATGGCTGCCAAGCGGAAGCCGCCGAGCCTATCCTCCGCAATCGGCTATTGACCCTATCTCACGGTCACGGGCTCCCCTCGCCCGGCCCTTGACCGTCCGATTCCACCAAATCAGAACTTTGACAGGTCCGGCAGGCGGGCTCGCAGCCGGCCGATCTCACCTGATATATCACCGTCGCTTGCCATCGCGACGACGCCATGGCAACTTGTGATATATCAATGGAATCGCCCGAGAATGCTGAATTCGCAAAGCCATCTTGCTTATCTCGCCCTTGAGCATCGGATCGTGACGTTGGCGCTGAAACCGGGTGCACTGGTCACGGAAAAGCAACTGATCGAATTGGCAGGCCATGGGCGCACGCCGGTGCGCGAGGCGATTCAGAAGCTGGCGTGGCAAGGGTTGATTCATGTAAGGCCGCGCGTCGGATTGCAGATCGCGGAGATTCGGCCGGGAGACCATATGCATGTGATGCAGGTCAGGCGCGAACTCGAACCGATCGCCGCATCGCTGGTCGCCAGCCATGCCACTGAGGAACAACGGGAACAGTTGCTTGAGTGCGCCCGGCTCATGAGTGATTGCGCCGCAACGCGCGATCTGCCTGGCTTCTTCGCTGCCGACAAGGCGTTCGATGAAATCCTTGAGGAGGCCTGTCCGAACGGCTTCATCACGGCCGCACTCGGACCCGTGCAGACGCATTCGCGCCGGCTCTGGTATTCGACCGCTACGCCCGATGGCATGGACCGGTCGATTGCGTTGCATGTCAGCGTCATCACGGCAATCCATCGGGGCGACAGCGATGATGCCCGCAAAGTGATGGCAACACTGATCGATTATCTCAGCGACAGATGAAAAAAGCGGCCTCGCTATCGAGACCGCCTTACCTATTCCGATATCCGAGAGCAGTTTCGCTTTTCACGAAAACGCGGAATTAGCCTATTTTGCAATCCCGGATGGAAAACTGCTTCGTATTTTTCGTTTAGCCGACGAAGGCGCGTTCGATGACGAATTCGGCCGGCTTGCTGTTGGCGCCTTCGTTGAGGCCTGCCTTCTCAAGCAGGTCCTTAGTGTCCTTCAGCATGGCCGAGGAACCGCAGATCATGCCGCGGTCGACCGCGGGATCCAACGTGGGAATGCCGAGATCGGTGAAGAGCTTGCCGTTTTCGATGAGATCGGTAATGCGGCCCTTGAAGGGAAACTCTTCGCGGGTGACGGTCGCATAGTGGCGCAGCTTGTCGCCGACGACTTCACTCAGGATTTCATCGTTGCTGATTTCCTCGACGAGGTCGAAGCCGTATTTCAGCTCTGCCACATCACGGGTTGTATGCGTGAGGATCACTTCCTCGAACTTCTCATAGGTCTCTGGATCGCGGATCAGGCTGGCGAAAGGCGCAATGCCGGTGCCGGTCGAGAACATATAGAGCCGCTTGCCCGGCGTCAGCGCGTCGAGCACCAGCGTGCCCGTCGGCTTCTTGCGCATCAGCACTTCGTCGCCCGGCTTGATGTTCTGTAGATGCGAGGTCAGCGGACCATCCGGCACCTTGATCGAGAAGAATTCAAGCTCATCGGCCCAGGCAGGGCTCGCGATCGAATAGGCGCGGTAAAGCGGCTTGCCGTCGACCATAAGGCCAATCATCGCGAACTCGCCCGAGCGGAAGCGGAAGCCCTGCGGCCGGGTCATCGTAAAGCGAAAGAGCCGGTCGGTATAATGCGTCACGCTCAGTACCTTCTCGGCAAAGACGCCGGCGGGCACTGCGGAAACAAAGTCTTCGGTCTTGGCGGGGGCGTTCATTCGGTCTCGGATCCCGTATTCGTCGTACACGTCATTCTTGGCAAGCTGCGTTTCGCGAGGCTGATATTATAATATAGCCCCGATTTAAAGGCATTCTATTCCATCACACGGCGCCGGCATAAAATATGCGTGTTCCGGTCAAGATTCACGCCATCATGTCAGCCATATATAGTCACTAGAATGCGGCAATCCGATGTATCTCGCATTGCCGCCACTCCTGGGGCTGAAAGCCGCATCAGGCCGTTTTGGCGGCCTGGCGGCGCCAGCTATAGGCTTGGCCGCCTTCGGAATGCCGGGCGGTCGGCTGATAGTGATGCGGAATGCCCGGCAGGCGCTGTTCCGAAAGCCGATTCAGCGCCGTCTCGTTGGTGACTGCGAAACTATCAATACCGACCCGCAACATCAATGGAACCTGGTCAATCAGCACATCGCCAACCGCACGCAGCTCGCTGGTGTAGCCGAGGCGCTGGCGCAGCAGCGAGGCGTGGCTGAAGGCGCGGCCATCGTTGAAAGCCGGAAACGCCACGGCGACGATCTCCAGGCGATCGAGATAGGGCTCCAGCCGGGTCACATCGTCAGCCGGCTTGATCAAGACGCCGAGGCCGATATCGTTGCTTTCCTCGGCCTTGGCAATCAGGGCATCGAGGCCGAGCAGCGGCTTCTGCTCTTCCGTCGCCTTCAGCTCATCGGTTTCGATGATCCAGGGATCGTTTGCGACAAAACCGGTTTCCCGCCAAATCTTCGTCATGGCCATCTCCTTACGCCGCTTCGGCCGCTGCCGAGCCGTAGAGCGCATCCTTGAAAGGCTGCGGTCCGACGCGACGATAGGCGGCGAGGAAGGTTTCGGAAGGCTCCAGACGCAGGCCGAGATAGGTATCGACGATCGTCTCGATCGCATCGGTCACCTTTTCCGGCTCGAAACCGCGGCCGATGATCTCACCGATCGAGGTATGCTCATCGCCGGAGCCGCCGAGCGTGATCTGATAGAGTTCCGCACCCTTCTTCTCGACGCCAAGCAGGCCGATATGGCCGACATGGTGGTGGCCGCAGGCATTGATGCAGCCCGAAATCTTGATCTTCAGCTCACCGATTTCGGCCTGACGCTCGGCCGAACCGAAGCGCCTGGAGATTTCCTGCGCAACCGGGATCGAACGAGCATTGGCGAGAGCGCAATAGTCGAGGCCGGGACAGGCGATAATGTCGGTGATCAGGCCGGCATTGGCGGTTTCGAGACCGGCGGCGACCAGGCCGCGATAGACGGCTTCGAGATCGGCCAGCGCCACATGCGGCAGGATCAGATTCTGCTCGTGGCTGACGCGGATTTCGTCGAAGGCATATTCTTCGGCGATATCGGCCACCACATCCATCTGCGCGTCCGAAGCATCGCCCGGAATACCGCCGATCGGCTTCAGCGAGATCGTCACCATGCCGTAATCGGGATTCTTGTGCGGCTGCACATTCTGCTGAACCCAGCGGGCAAAGGCCGGATCGGCCTTCTTCCAGTGGGCGAGGTTTTCCCAGCCTTCGGCGCGTTCCGGCAGAGCCGGAGGTGCGAAATAGGTCGCGATCGCCTGAACGTCGGCCTCAGGAAGCTTCAGTTCCGTGTCTTTCAGGTTTGCAAACTCGGCCTCGACCTGACGTGCCAATTCCGCAGCACCGGTTTCGTGCACGAGGATCTTGATGCGGGCCTTGTATTTGTTGTCGCGGCGGCCGTGCAGATTGTACACGCGCACGATGGCGGTCGTGTAGGACAGCAAGTCTTCTTCCGGCAAGAACTCGCGGATCAGCTTGGCGACCATCGGCGTGCGGCCCTGCCCGCCACCGACATAGACGGCAAAGCCGATCTCGCCCTTGTCGTTTTTCTTCAGATGCAGGCCGATATCATGCACCTGGATGGCGGCACGGTCGCGCTCGGCGCCGGTGACAGCAATCTTGAACTTGCGCGGCAGGAAGGAGAATTCCGGGTGAACGGAGGACCACTGCCGCAGGATTTCCGCATAGGGACGCGGGTCGGCGACTTCATCGGCGGCGGCACCGGCAAAATGGTCGGCCGTGACGTTACGAATGCAATTGCCTGACGTCTGGATGGCGTGCATCTCGACGGAAGCAAGCTCAGCAAGCACATCGGGTATATCGGACAGCTTCGGCCAGTTGAACTGCAGGTTCTGGCGGGTGGTGAAATGGCCGTAACCGCGGTCATAGGTGCGCCCGATATGCGCGAGCATCCGCACCTGGCGCGAGCTCAGCGTGCCATAGGGAATGGCAATGCGCAGCATGTAAGCATGGAGCTGCAGATAGACACCATTCATCAAACGCAGCGGCTTGAACGCATCTTCCGACAGCTCACCCGAAAGGCGCCGCTGCACCTGATCGCGGAACTGCGAAACCCGTTCCGCAACAAAGGCGTGGTCAAATTCGTCGTAGCGATACATGATTTCCTCAGACTGCAATGAATTCCGGATCGGCCGCGGCATAACCCGGCGCGTATTCCATCGTGGGACCTTCGGCGCGGATGCGCTCACGCAGGCGCAGCGGCCAGAGCTTGCCGGCGGTTTCCTGAACTTCAATCAGGTTGACGTCGACGACCTTGTTATCGGCATAAGCCTGCTTGCCGATCGCCTCGAGCGCGGCATCCGCCTCGGCATGACGAGCGACGAGCGCCTCCTGCAGCGAGGTTGCCCACTCACCATTGGCATCCAACCAGACGGCAATGCCATCGGTCAGCCGGTTTGCGGTCAAAACCTTGTCGACCATGGATCAGCTCCTTGCAAATTCTTGAGCGGCGGTCTCCTGGCGGACCAGCGGCTCGGACTGTTCGAAATTGGCGCCGGCGACAGCGTCGCCGATGATGACCATGACCGGACCGCCGAGTTCATCGCGATGCTCCAGGTCCGGCAGATCTTTCAAGGTGCCGTGCATCAGGCGACGGTCGCGGCGGCTGGCGTTCTCGATGACGGCGACGGTGGTCTCCGGCGGAAGCCCGGCTTCCATCAGACGACCGGCCACGGAAGCGGCGACCGTGCGGCCCATATAGACAGCGATGGTCGCGCCGGATACGGCGAGGCTCGCCCAATCCGGCAGGACGTTGCCGGTCAGGTCGTGACCGGTGGTGAAGACCAGCGACGAGGCGACGCCGCGCAGCGTCAACGGCAGCTCGAAATCGGCAGCCGCAGCAAAAGCCGAGGTGATACCGGGAACGATCTCATAGGTAACGCCAGCAGCGCGGAGGGCAGCCATTTCCTCAGCCGCCCTGCCGTAGACCAGCGGATCGCCGGACTTCAGCCGCACGACGCGCTTGCCGTCCTGACCAAGCTGCACCAGCAGATCATTGATCTCTTCCTGGGATTTCGTGTGGCAGCCCTTGCGTTTGCCGACGGAAAGACGCTCGGCGTCACGGCGGCCCATATCGACGATCGCCTGTGGGACGAGCGCGTCATAGACGATGACATCGGCTTCCATCATCACGCGTTGAGCGCGCAGCGTCAGCAAATCTTCCGCGCCAGGACCGGCACCTACCAGCCACACATGACCCTCGACCTTGTGCATAGAGTGCAGCAAGCTGTCGGCGGCACGTTCGGCTTGCAGCAGATGACCGGCGCTGACGGCGTCAGCAACAGGGCCGGAAAAGAAGCGGCGCCAGAAGACGCGGCGGGCGACGCCACGCGGCACCAGGCGTTCGACGGATTTGCGATAGCTCGTCGCCAGTTCTGCGAGCTTGCCAAGCGAAGGCGACAGCAATTGATCGATCTGCGCGCGGATCATCTGCGCCAGCACGGGGCCGGCGCCTTCGGTGCCGATAGCGACAGCGACCGGGGCGCGATTGACCAGCGCCGGCGTGTAGAAATCGCAATAGTCAGGCTGATCGACGGCGTTTGCCGGAATTCTTGCGGCGCGGGCAGCGTCAACGATGGCGCGGTCGGCTTCGGCATCACCGGTGGCGGCGAACACCAGGGCAGCGCCCTCCACCTGATCGGGCGAAAAAGCCGTTCGCACGGTCTCGATGCGATTGGCGATCAGGAAGGAATGATAATCGGCTTCCGGCGTTTGCGCGTAGGCGACGATCTTCGCCTGCGTATTCATCAGCAACCGCGTCTTGGCAAAGGCTTCATCACCATTGCCGAACACAGCCGCGATCCTTCCTTCCACGCGAAAGAAGGCGGGAAACACCGAAAGCTGTTGAGTCCTGGGAGGCATCATTATTCCACTTCGAGATTGCCCGAATATCACCTTACCGGCCAGGAGATTGAAGAAACAGAAATTCTAATGCTCCGCCGAGTCCGTATTCTTTTGCTCGACATCTCTCCGATTTGAGCAAAACTCACCAGTCAGTCAGAATAGCATAAATACAGGAAATCCATAGACTTTTAGGACTTCTTGCTATCAAGGACATTCCTATTGCCTGTGGCAAATGGAGTCCATACGTCATTTGCGCATTCCGCCGTGCCGGCAATGCCGTTAAGATGAAGAAAATATCTCGGAGTGTTCCGTTTGTCCGCCAACACCATCGCCGCCCGCCTCCTCGATGTCATGGAACACGATATCCTGCCGCTGACGCAAAGGGGCGTTGCCGCCGGAAACAAGGTTTTCGGCGCGGCGATCCTGCGTAAATCCGACTTGTCGCTGGTCATTGCCGAAACGAACAACGAGCTCGAAAATCCGCTTTGGCATGGCGAAGTACATGCGTTGAAGCGCTTCTACGAACTCGGCGAGAAGCCTGCGACCAAGGAGCTGATCTTCCTCTCCACGCACGAGCCCTGCACCATGTGCATGTCGGCCATCACCTGGGCCGGCTTCGATAATTTCTACTATTTCTTCAGCCATGAGGATTCCCGCGACGCTTTCGCGATCCCGCATGACCTGAAAATCCTGAAAGAGGTCTTCGGGCTGGAACCGGGCGGCTATCGCCGGCAGAACGCCTTCTGGAACAGCTTTGCGGTCGCCGATCTCGTCGAAACGGAAGCGGACCCGCTGAAGGCGGCGCTCAAGGAACAGACGGCGCGCATCAAGGCCGCCTATGCCGCGCTCTCCAATCGCTACCAGGCGACCAAGAGCGACAACGACATTCCACTAAACTGAAATAGACAAGACCATAGAGGCCACGATGGAAGCATCGCGAGACATATCCCGCCTGATCGAAATCATGGCGGCACTGCGCAACCCCGAGACCGGTTGCCCGTGGGACATCGTCCAGACCTTCGAGACCATCAAGCCCTATACGATCGAGGAAGCCTACGAGGTTTCCGATGCGATCGAACGCAGGGATATGGACGATCTTTGCGAAGAGCTCGGCGATCTCCTGCTGCAGGTCGTTTTCCATGCTCGCATGGCTGAGGAAGCGGGCGAATTCTCCTTCGGCGATGTAGTGGAAGCCATTACCCGCAAGATGATCCGCAGGCATCCGCATGTCTTCGCTGTCTCCGGCGCCGATACGCCCGACGCGGTGAAAGTGCAGTGGGAAGAGATCAAGGCGCAAGAGAAGCGCGAGCGCGCCGAGCGCCGGGCACGCCGGGGAATCTCCGAGGATTTCAAAACCGGTTTTCTCGGTTCGGTGCAACGCACATTCCCCGCTTTGACCGAGGCGCTGAAATTGCAAGAACGCGCCGCCAAGGTCGGCTTCGACTGGTCAGCGCCCGAGCCGATCCTCGACAAGATCGAGGAGGAAATCGACGAATTGCGGGTGGCACTTGCAAGCGGCGACAAGGCCAAGGTCAGCGACGAACTGGGCGACCTGATCTTCGCCGTCGTCAACATCGGCCGGCATGTGAACGCGGAGCCCGAGCAGGCATTGCGGGGCACGAACACGAAATTCCGCCGCCGTTTCAATCACATCGAAACGACACTCGCCGCCGAAGGGGAAACTCTCGACGGCGCTTCTCTGGAGCGGATGGAAGATATCTGGCAGGCGGCGAAGGCGATCGAGCGTCAGCTCGCTGAATAGAGCAAATCCAGCGCGAAGCGGTTTTCCGTCCGGAATTGCGGAAAAAACAAAGGGATAGAGCGGTTCTTCTGTGAAAAGTTGAACCACTCTAGGACGTCTATTCCCAATCCTCGCGCTGCGGCTTCGGACCATTGCCCATGCGCCGCTCCAACTCCGCCGCTTCCGTCTCGGTCAAGCGCAAATCCAAGGTGACGGTGCCGTCCTCGTTGTCTTCGCGGCCATCGACGATGGCGTAATTGTAGAGCCACGGCAACAATGCCAGCTTGTCGAGGGGCAGCGTGATCGTCGTCTCGGTCAGGACACCGGAGAGCCGGCGGCTGATTTCGTTCATCAGGCGATCGACGCCCTCGCCGCTCCTTGCCGAGACCGCGATGACGTTTTCAGCGGTCGATGCCTTCTGGACGATGGCATCATGCGCCTCCGGCTCCAGTCGGTCGATCTTGTTCCAGACTTCGAGGATGCGCTCCGCCCCTTCCGCCTCGCCGATGCCGAGATCGCCGAGGATTCGCATGACATCGGCGCTCTGCGCCGGATTGTCATCATCGGAGAGATCGCGCACATGCAGGATCAGGTCGGCTTCCAGGACTTCTTCCAACGTGGCGCGGAAAGCGGCCACCAGATGGGTCGGCAGGTCGGAAATGAAGCCGACGGTATCGGAAAGGATCACGGTGCGGCCATGCGGCAGCTTCATGCGCCGCAGCGTCGGATCGAGCGTCGCAAACAGCATGTCCTCGGCCAGGACACCAGCACCGGTAATCCGGTTGAACAGCGTCGACTTGCCGGCATTGGTGTAGCCCACCAATGCCACGATCGGATGCGGCACCTTCTTGCGCTTGGCACGGTGAAGCTGGCGGGTGCGCACCACCTGCTCCAGCTCGCGCTCGAGCCGGATGATCCGCTCCTGCAGCATGCGCCGGTCGGCTTCGATCTGTGTTTCACCGGGGCCGCCCATGAAGCCCGCACCGCCGCGCTGGCGCTCAAGGTGGGTCCAGCTTCGAACCAGCCGGCCCTTCTGGTAGTTCAAATGCGCAAGATCGACCTGCAGCGTGCCTTCCTTGGTGGAGGCGCGGCGGCCGAAGATTTCAAGAATCAGACCCGTGCGGTCGATGACCTTGGCGTTCCATTCCTTCTCGAGATTGCGCTGCTGCACCGGCGTCAGCGGATGATCGACGATCACCAAGCCGGCATCGAATTCGTCGAGTAGCGCGCGGATTTCCTCGATCTTGCCGGTGCCGAGAAGTGTCGCCGGACGCGGATCGCTGATCGGCACGATCGAGCCATTGACGACGTTCAAGTCGATGGCGAGTGCCAGACCCTTGGCTTCTTCGAGCCGGCTTTCGGGGGAACGGATGGTCGTCGCCCCATCCGCCTGCGCGGAGCGCGACGCGCGCGCCTGCTTCAGGACGGGCACAATGACGACAGCATGCGTGTCATCCCGATGCTTCGCAGTTTCCGGGATGATGGAATCGTTTTTCGTATCGCGTGTCGTGATAACGGCAAATCCTAGTTAGGATGCGACTTCTTCGCTTTCGAACATCTGCATCGGTTGGCCAGGCATGATCGTCGAGATCGCATGCTTATAGACGAGCTGTGAATGGCCGTCTCGGCGCAGCAGGACGCAGAAATTATCGAAGGACGTAACAACGCCCGTGAGCTTTACGCCATTGATCAAAAAGATTGTGAGTGAAATCTTTTGCTTGCGAACAGTATTGAGAAATAGGTCCTGCAAGTTTTGAGAACGTTCCGCCATCGCGCCGCTTCTTTCTTTTTTGCCAGCCTAAGCCGGTGAAATATCAAGATATACTGAGACCCCGGAAAGGAGATACCCTCACTTTCTCCTCTCCAGCGAATGTTGGTATCAAATCGCAGTCTTTTCCGCAACGTCGAAAAAGGCTTCGCGAATTTTCTGCGAAACGCTCCCGGGATGACCGTTGGCGATCGTCTGGCCGTCGATGGCAACCACCGGAAAACAAATGCTGGTGGCGGCCGTAATGAACACTTCGCGCGCCGCCATCATCTCCTCGACGGAGAAGAAACGCTCGACAACGGTGACCTCCAGTTTCGCGGCGACATCCATCAGCGTCGTGCGCGTGATGCCGCGCAGGATGCCGTGCTCCGCCGGGCGTGTGACCAGGTTGCCATCCGTATCGACGATCCAGACGTTGGTCGCAGCCCCCTCCTTCACCATACTATTATGATCGATATAGATCGCTTCCTGTGCGCCGGCTTCCTTGGCCTGCTGGCGAGCCAGCGCATTCGGCAGAAGCCCGACAGACTTGATGTCGACCCGATCCCATCGATTGTCGCGCACGGTGATCGCCTTGATGCCATTGGCATTTTTCTTGGCGATGACGGACGGATCGGTGCTCTTGGCGGTGACCACGATCGAGGACGGCGTGCCTTCGGCCGGGAAGACATGATCACGGCGGGCGACGCCGCGCGTCACCTGCAGATAGAACAGGCCGTTGCGGACGTGATTGCGGCGCAGCGTCTCGCGAATCACATGGATCAGCGCCGCGCGGCTCATCGGCCAGGCGATGCGCAGTTCGCCGAGTGAGCGGTTGAGACGGTCGAGATGGCGGCTCAGATCGACGATCAAGCCGTGACGGACCTCGCAGACCTCGTAGACACCATCGGCAAATTGATAACCGCGATCCTCGACATGGACCATTGCATCGCTGTGGTTGACGTAACGGCCGTTCACATAAGCTATTCTCGGCATGGCGGACCCTGATCAGAATTTCATAAGAATATGAGAGGGTTGCGGGGCAGATCGGAACTGCCGCGCAAAGGATTTCAGACGCCGAGCGACTTCAGCTTGCGGTGCAGCGCGGAGCGTTCCATGCCGACGAACTCGGCGGTGCGCGAAATATTGCCGCCGAAGCGGTTGATCTGCGCGATCAGATAGTCGCGCTCGAACATTTCGCGGGCTTCGCGCAGCGGCAACGTCATGATGTGATAGTCGTTCTTAGCGGATACCTTCGGCAACATGTCGCCGAGATCGGTCGGCAGCATCTCCGCGGTGATCGGCGTCTCCGGGCCATCGGTGCGCGCGAGAATCATCAGGCGCTCGATATTGTTGCGAAGCTGGCGGATATTGCCCGGCCAATCATGCGCCTGCAGCACCGCCATGGCGTCGTCGCCGATGCGGCGCGAGCGGATGCCAGCCTGCTCGGAAATCTGGCGCATCAATTGGTCGACGAGGAATGGAATATCCTCGCGCCGCTCGGCGAGCGCCGGCACACGCACAGGCACCACAGCGAGGCGGTGATAGAGATCTTCGCGGAACAGGCTTTCGGCGATCCGGCTTTCCAGATTGTAGGCGGTCGACGATATGATGCGCACATCGACTTTCACGCGCTTCGAGCCACCAACGCGCTCGAACTGCTGATCGACCAGCACGCGCAGGATCTTGTTCTGCGTCTCGCGCGGCATCTCGCCGACTTCATCGAGATAGAGAATGCCGCGATGCGCCTCTTCCAGAGCGCCGATCTTGCGCGGCTGGCCCGGCGACCCTTCGGTGCCGAAGAGGGCGATTTCCATCCGTTCGGGGGTGATTGTTGCGGCGTTCAGCGCGACGAAAGGACCGTTGGCGCGCGTCGACTTCTTGTGGATCATGCGGGCCACAAGTTCCTTGCCGGAACCAGAGGGGCCGAAGATCATCACGCGACTGTTGGTCGGGGAGACCTTGTCGATGGTCTGGCGAAGCTGCGAAACGGCAACCGATGTGCCGATCAGCTCGACGGCGTCGCCGGTGCGGCGCTTCAGCTCGGAGACCTCGCGCTTCAGCTTGGAGTTTTCCAGCGCCCGTTCGGCGATCAAGATCAGCCGGTCGGCCTTGAACGGCTTCTCGATGAAATCGAATGCGCCGCGCTTGATGGCGGAGACGGCAGTTTCGATGTTACCGTGGCCAGAGATCATCACCACCGGCAGTTCCGGATGGCGCGTCTTGATCTCATCCAGCAACGACAGGCCGTCGAGCTTGCTGCCCTGCATCCAGATATCGAGGAAGATCAGCCGCGGTGCTCGATCGGAGATCGCCGCCAAAGCGCTGTCGCTGTCGAACGCGGTGCGAGTCTCATGTCCTTCATCCGAAAGAATTCCCGAAACGATTTCGCGAATATCTTCCTCATCATCCACCACGAGAATATCAGATGCCATATACGCTTTCCTTGTCACTTGCTGTCGGGGCGACGGAGGCCTGCTCACGGCGTGGCAAATGCACGCGGATCATGGCACCCCTGCCCTGGTCGAAATCGGCGGGAGCATCGTGCAGTTCTAGCTGCCCGCCATGGTCTTCAATGATCTTCTTGACGATCGCGAGCCCAAGGCCCGTCCCCTTCTCGCGCATCGTCATGTAAGGTTCGAGAATGCTGTGCCGGTTCTCGACCGGCAGGCCGCGGCCATTGTCGATGACGTCGACCGTAAAGCGGTCGCGCTCGGCATCCAGGAATGAACGTACGAGGACTTTAGGCTCCTCGCGGGTCTCGCCGCTCGGCACGCCTTCGATCGCCTCCACGGCGTTCTTGATAAGATTTCCGAACGCTTGGCCCAGCATGCGCGTGTCAAACATGCCTTCCAGGCGCTCCTCGCCGAGTTCGCGTTCGAACTTGACGTGGTTATTGCCCATTTCGCGCAGGAACACGGCGTCACGCAGGATGTCGCGCAGGTCGCTCGGTTCCATCGTCGGCTTCGGCATGCGGGCGAAGGAGGAGAATTCATCGACCATGCGGCCGATATCGCCCACCTGGCGGATGATCGTGTCGGTGCATTGATCGAAGACCGGACGATCGGCCTCGGCGATGTTCTTGCCGAAGCGGCGGCGGATTCGCTCGGCGGAAAGCTGGATCGGCGTCAGCGGGTTCTTGATCTCATGGGCGATGCGACGTGCAACGTCGGCCCAAGCGGTCGAGCGCTGGGCAATGACCAGATCGGTGATGTCGTCGAGCGTGATAACGTAGGATTCATTCGAATCGCGCGACTCCTCGCGCGTCACCTGAACGCTCAGCGTCCGCACCGTGCCGCCACGCACCAGGCTGATCTGCTTGCGGAAGTCGTTGCGATGCCGGGTCGTCGCTTCCGTCACGACCTGCTCGACCTCTGGGGCTATATCGGCCAGGTTCTTGCCGACAAGTTCATCGCTCTTCAGGGTCAGCAGCTCTTCGGCGGATGTGTTGGCAATGGTGATGCGCCGGTCGTGCTCGACGCCGATCACGGCCGCGGTCACACCGGAGAGCACCGCTTCGATGAAGCGACGGCGGTCATCCACCTCGTCCTTGGCTTCGAGGATCTCGTCACGCTGCGTGCGTATCTCCGAGATCATCTTGTTGAAGGTGCGCGACAGGCTGCCGACGTCGCCATCGGCCGCGCGCACCGGCACCAGCACGTTCATGTTGCCGGACGCGACATTGTCGGCGGCGCTGATCAAAAGCCGGATCGGCCGAACGATGCGGTCCGCAACCGCGATTGCGGTCCAGATCGCCGCCAGAAGCACGATCAACGCAAAGCCGATGTAGAGCACCGCAAAGGCGATCTGCAGGGACATGCGCCCCTCTTCCATCGCCTTGTATTCGGCCGTGTTGTCTTCGACCATGCGCATGGCGTTCATGACGCGCGGATCGACGGCCCGGACAGTGTAGAGGAAGGAACCGGGAATCTCGTCCAGTTTGATGATGGCACCGACGAGATTGGTCACCCCAGGCGGGATGAGGGTCGGCTGGCCGTCGGCGGAGGCTTCGAGCGCATCCTTCGGAATTGCCGGCAGCGGACGCTCGGTCTTGATGTCGGCCTGAACAATCGCGCTGCCGTCACGACGCACCAGGAAAGCGCCGAGCAAGCCGCGGCCCTTGGCCTGCCTGGTCATCAGATCGGCAAAACCGGTGCGATCGAGACTGTAGAGCGTGCGATTGCGCTCCAGATCGTTCGCCATGGAAACGGTCTGGCCCTGCAGGTAGCTGGCATTCTCCATCAGATAGGCCTGAGCGACATTCTGCGAGGAGCTGATGATCTGCTGCGTGCGCAGCGCAAACCAGCGATCGAGGCCGACATTCAGCGTCAAACTGGCGACGATGGCCACGAGGATCGCCGGGGTGATGGCGACGATAGAAAAGAGAACGACGATGCGGATATGCAGGCGCGCCGCCGCGCGGCCGCGGCTGCGGGCTTTCACAAGGCGTGCGACTTCACGCGCGATCAGGGCGATCAGACCTAGAACGAACAGGCCGTTGATGACGACGGAAGTGAAGACGACGGATGATGTGGGGGCGACCGGTGTCAGCCCCAGGAGCATCAGAAGCGTGGCGATCGCGCACAAAAGCGCGCCGCCGGCCAAGATCAGGCCAGGAAGGGCGAAGGATGCACGACGGTCCGTCACCTTGACGACCGCCTCGTCGCTCGTTGTCGGCGACCCCGCGTCCTGCTTCATTCCCATCGTCTCCGGGCGCGGGCGGCGGTCGGCGCCCTGGCCAAAATTGCAATCGCACTGCTTTGGCGGCGGCAAGAGCGACAGGCAAAGGAGGAACCGTCATTCGGCTTCGTATCTGATGCGAAACCTCCGTTTCAAATCATTCGAATAATGAGCTGAAACTAATAAACAATTTCCCCTTGCACAGGAACACACTCGACGAATCGCCACCGCAAAAACTGTGAACCGGCTGCGTGACCTTTAAGCAACGCATTGTGGCGAAAATGCAACGCATCCAATCACATTGTCAAGCCGTGCGGGAGCTCCGATAGACGGAAACACCCAGCTCTCTGATCTTTTTGCGCAATGTATTGCGGTTAAGGCCAAGCAGATCGGCGGCTTTGATCTGATTGCCGCGGGTCGCGGTCAGTGCGGCAAGGATCAGCGGATATTCCATTTCGGTGAGAACGCGATCATAGAGCCCCGGCGGTGGCAGATTGTCGCCGAAGCTCGAGAAATAAGTACGCATGTTCTCTTCGACCGCCTGAGCGATGGTCATGTTGCCGGTGCGGACCGGGCCTTTTTCGATCGGGCTATCGGGCACGTCGGCGCGCAATTCCGAATCGATGATCTCGCGGGTGATGACATCCTGCGGATAGAGCGCCATCAGGCGGCGGATGAGGTTTTCCAGCTCGCGCACGTTGCCCGGCCAGGGATAGGATTTCATGAGTTCCAGGGCTTCCTGGTCGAAGCGCTTCGAGCCCAGTCCTTCCTTTTCCGCCTGCTGCACGAAATGACGGACGAGATCGGGAATATCCTCGGCGCGGTCACGCAGCGGCGGCAGGCGCAGCGGCACGACGTTGAGGCGATAATAGAGATCTTCGCGGAAGAGGCCTTGATTGATCGCCTGCTTCAAATCCTTGTTGGTGGCGGCAACGATGCGGACGTCAGTGCGGATCGGCGTGCGGCCGCCGACGGTCGTATATTCGCCCTGCTGCAGGACGCGTAGCAGACGGGTCTGGGCGTCCATCGGCATGTCGCCGATTTCGTCGAGAAACAGCGTGCCGCCCTCGGCCTGCTCGAAGCGACCGGTCGAGCGCGTCTGCGCACCGGTGAAGGCGCCCTTCTCATGGCCGAACAATTCGGATTCGATCAGGTCACGCGGGATTGCCGCCATGTTGATGGCGACGAAGGGGCCATTGCGGCGCTTGCCATAATCATGGAGCGCGCGGGCGACGAGCTCCTTGCCGGTGCCGGACTCGCCGGTGATCATCAGCGTCAGGTCGGTCTGCATCAGACGCGCCAGAACGCGGTAGATTTCCTGCATGGCCGCAGAGCGGCCGACCAGCGGCATGCCGTCCTGCATGTCGTCATCGAGCTTGGCAGGCTTGCGCTTCGGTTCGGACAAAGCGCGGCCGATAATGGCGATCAGCTCCGTCAGGTCGAAGGGCTTCGGCAGATAATCGTAGGCACCCTTTTCGGAAGCCTTGATCGCCGTCATGAAGGTATTTTGCGCACTCATGACCAGAACGGGCAGCTCCGGCCGTGCCTTCTTGATGCGCGGCAGCAGGTCGAAGGCATTTTCGTCGGGCATGACGACGTCGGTTACAACGAGGTCGCCTTCGCCGGCGGAAACCCAACGCCAAAGCGTGGCGGCGTTGGATGTGATGCGTACATCGTAGCCCGCGCGGCTCAAAGCCTGATTGAGCACGGTGCGGATGGCCGCATCATCGTCGGCGACAAGGATCGTGGCTGTCATCGAGTAGTCCCTGTGGAGTTCGGAAGAGGAGCGTCTTCAAGCGTGATGCCTTTGGAGGCCGGCATCAGAACGCGGAAAGTGGTGCGGTGATTCTGGCTGTCACATTCGACGATCCCACCATGATCGCCGATGAGCTTGGCGACCAGCGCGAGACCAAGGCCGGTGCCATTGGTCTTCGTCGTGATGAACGGATCGAAGAGATGCGGCAGGAGATCGGCGGGCACGCCAGGGCCATTGTCGATCACGCAGAATTCCAGCGGCAGCGAGATCTTCTCACGCGTGCCGGCGACCGAAAGGCGGATACCCGGACGATAGGCCGTCGTCAGTACGATCTCGCCATCCGCCCGGTCGCCAACGGCTTCGGCAGCATTCTTCACCAGATTGAGGAAGACCTGCACGAGCTGGTCTCTATTGGCATAGACCGCCGGCAAGGATGGGTCATAGTTCTCGGTGACCTTGATGTTGCGCGCAAAACCGGCTTTTGCCACCGCCTTCACATGATCGAGAACGGAATGGATGTTGACCGGCACGCGGTCGATCGGACGTTCGTCGGAAAAGACCTCCATGCGATCGACCAGCGAAACGATCCGATCGGTCTCCTCGCAAATGAGGCGAGTTAGCCCGCGGTCGTCATCCCCTACCGATTGTTCGAGCAATTGGGCGGCACCGCGGATGCCGGAGAGCGGGTTCTTGATCTCATGCGCTAGCATCGAGGCAAGACCGGTCACCGAACGGGCGGCAGCACGATGCGTCAATTGCCGGTCGATCTTGTCGGCCATGGACCGTTCCTGGAACACGATCACCACGGAGCCGGGTTCGCTCGAAACAGGCGCGACATAGATGTCCACCAGCTTGTCCTGGCCGAGGCGCGGCGAGCTGAGATCGACACGGTATTCATTGACCGGGCCGCGGCGTTCGCGCACCTGGTCGATCAGCGCCAGCAGCGGGCTGCCGAAAGGAATGAAGGTGGAAATCTCATAGCGCGACAGATGCGAGGCGCTGGCGCCGAAGAAGGCTTCGGCCTCCCAATTGGCAAAGGCGATCAGGCCGGCCTCATTGACCATGACGACCGGGTTTTGGATCGCGTTGAGAACGGCCATGGCCACGGCGCTGCCCGTGTGATCCGAGGCTCCGGAATTGGATTTGGAACTCATGCAGCCTCCTGGGCGCATTGGGCGAGATCGGAGCCGTCCTGCAGCGCCGCATAGAACAATGCCGCCACCTCCCGGCTGTCTTTCGAAGTCATGATTCCTGCCTTTTCAGCGCCCGTTATGGTGGGAGCGTAACGGTCCAGATACCAGCCGAGATGTTTGCGGGCATGACGAATGCCAACGGCTTCGCCATAGAACGCGAGCATCATCTGATAGTGCTCAAGGGCGATATCGGCGATCTCGCTGCGGTCCGGATGGCGGTGTCCCGCAAGCACGCCCGCGTGCCAAGGCCGCCCCTGGCAGCCGCGACCGACCATGACGGCATCGGCGCCGGAGCGGCGAAGGATCTCGCGAGCATCCTCCGGTGTGTCAACATCGCCATTGGCGACCAGCGGAATGGAGACGACATCGCGCACGGCGCGGATGGCATCCCAATCTGCCCTGCCCTCATAAAACTGCATGCGCGTGCGGCCATGAATGGTGACGAGCCGAATCCCGGCTTCCTCGGCGCGGCGGGCGATGTGCGGCGCGTTCATGGAATTTTCGTCCCAGCCGAGCCGCATCTTTAGCGTTACCGGGACATCGACAGCCTTGACCGTCGCCTCGATCAGGCTCAGCGCATGATCCGGATCGCGCATCAGCGCCGAACCGGAATAGCCGCCGATGACCTTCTTGGCCGGGCAACCCATATTGATGTCGATGATGTCGGCGCCATTGTCAGCGGCGATCTTCGCCGCCTCGGCCATCCAATGCGCCTCGCGACCTGCCAGTTGCACCATATGTGGCTTCAGCCCGGCGCTTCTCAGGCGAGCCCAGGATTCAGCCGTATCCTGCACCAGCTCGCGGCTGGCGACCATTTCGGTCACGACGAGGCCAGCCCCATAGCGCAAAGCGAGCTGACGAAAAGGCAAATCGGTCACACCCGACATCGGCGCGAGGATCACGCGATTGCGGATGGGCACGGGGCCGATGGAAAATGGGGCTGCAAGCTCGGACGGAAACAAATGATTATCTTTCAGGCACACCATATATCTGCACTATTTTTAGACAGTCTTATGAAGCTTGCCAAGGGGTTTCGGAGAATGCCGATATTTTTCGGGCGAATGCTGGAAAATACCCATTCGAGGCGATAGACCCTGCTGGAGCGAGATCCCGCTTTGGCGATCTGCTTGGCATGATGCTGTCCAAAAACCGCTTTACACTTTTGGAGCTCATGTTGGAGCGAAAGCCTTTCATCCCTGGGGGTTTATGACGCAAATGCACTCAATGCAACCGATGTCGATCGGAATCGTGATCGTTGCTGCCGGACGCGGCGAGCGGGCGGGATCGCCCGAGGAAGGCCCGAAGCAGTACCGCCTGATCGGCGGCCGGTCGGTTATTGCGCATACGCTTGAAAAATTCGTGACATGGTCACAGGCGCAGAAGATTGTGATCGTCATCCATCGCGACGACGAGACATTGCTGCAAACCGCGCTGCAACAGGTTGCCGATTCGCCAGAGGTCGAGATTGCTTTCGGTGGCGCCTCCCGTCAGCAATCGGTGCTTGCCGGGCTTAGGCAGTTGGAAAATGCCGGCGTTACGCATGTTATGATCCACGACGCCGTGCGTCCTTTCTTTGACCATGATCTGCTCGATCGCGTTGCCGCGGCGCTGGCCAAAGGCGCACCCGCCGTGCTACCCGCCATGCCGGTGACGGATACGTTGAAACGAGGCGATGCGGCTGGGTTGGTGACCGAAACCGTGCCGCGCTCGGGCCTTTACGCCGCGCAGACGCCGCAATCCTTCCGTTTCGCCGATATTCTGGCGGCGCATCAAAAGGCTGCAGCCGAAAACAGGACGGATTTCACCGACGATGCGGCGATCGCCGAATGGAGCGATCTGCCGGTAACGCTCGTTGCCGGCAGCGCCGACAATGTCAAACTGACAATCAAAAGGGATATCGCCATGGCCGATGAAAAGCTCTCCGCCGATCTGCTGCCGGATGTGCGCACTGGCAACGGCTACGATGTCCACCAACTCGAGCCGGGCGACGGCGTCATGCTCTGCGGCGTCTTCATCCCGCATGATCAAAAACTGAAGGGTCATTCCGACGCCGATGTCGCGCTGCATGCGCTGACCGACGCCTTGCTCGCCACCTGCGGCGCCGGCGATATAGGCGATCACTTTCCGCCCTCCGATCCGCAATGGAAAGGCGCCCCTTCCCGCATCTTCATCGAACATGCGGCAAAGATCGTCCGCGAGCACGGCGGTACGATCATGAATGCCGATGTCTCGCTGATCGCCGAGGCGCCGAAGGTCGGGCCGCACCGCGAAGCGATGCGCGCCAAACTCTCGGAATTCCTGGGAATCAGCCTTGAACGCTGCTCGGTGAAGGCGACCACGAACGAGAAGATCGGCTTCGTCGGGCGCCGCGAGGGCATTGCGGCCATTGCTACGGCGACGGTGGTTTATCGGGGAGGAAAGGCATGACCCATTTTCCCGACGATATTCTGGCGCTCGCCCAGGGCATCATCACAGATTTCGCGGCCAAGGGCTGGATGGTCGCCACGGCGGAATCCTGCACCGGCGGGCTGATCGCGGGTGCCTTGACGGAAATTCCCGGCTCATCGGCAGTCGTTGACCGCGGCTTCGTCACCTATACGAATACGGCGAAGATGGACATGCTTGGCGTGCAAGAGCAGACCCTGGCGCAGTTCGGTGCCGTTTCCAAAGAGACGGCACTGCAGATGGTTCATGGCGCCCTTTTCCGCTCGCGCGCCGATCTTGCCGTTGCCGTGACCGGCGTCGCCGGACCGAGCGGCGGCTCTGCGGACAAACCGGTCGGCCTCGTTCACCTCGCCGCCAAGGCACGCACGGGCGGCCTCATCCATCATGAAATGCGCTATGGCGATATCGGCCGCGACAAGGTTCGGCTCGCCACCTTAAAGACCGCATTGGAAATGCTCATCACTCTTGGCAAGTAGCACCGCGCCCCCGCTTCAGGCGTAGATCTTCTTCGCGCGTGTCTCGAAGGCATCCGTGAACATACGGAAAGCGCGATCGAACATCGATCCCATCAGGGCGCCAAGGATGCGACTCTTGAATTCGTAGTCGATGAAGAAATCAATGCTGCATCCGCCGTTTTCCGACGGCGTGAAGCGCCAGCGGTTGTCGAGATATTTGAACGGCCCGTCGATATACTTCACATCGATCGCCCGTTCCGCCTTGTTGAGCAGTACCTGTGTCGTAAAGGTCTCGCGGATCGCTTTGTAGCCGACAGTCATGTCGGCGACCAACAATATCTTGCCGTCGCGCTCCTTGCGGTTGCGGACAACCAGCGCCTCGCAAAGCGGCAGGAATTCCGGATAGCGCTCGACATCGGCAACGAGATCGAACATCTGATCAGGCGAATGCGGAACAGGGCGGTGGGTTTCAAACTGAGGCATGAGCGGCAATTAAGCAGGACGGCTCAGAAGATCAAGAAGCCTGCGCATTTCGCCGCGGGATTTTAGCTGCAGAACAGGCACATCCGGGCCGTGTTGAGCGAGGCCGGCAAGCACTTTAGGAGCAAACTTGCGCTCCCAATCCCAGATGTAACGCAGGAATTCCCAATCGATGCGCTCGGGACAACCCGGCGCCATATCGGGGCGCGACCGCCCCTGCCATCGCAGCGCTCTCGATAGAGCTCCCCATACGCATACCCAGCGCGGCATGCGTACCCAAAGGACAAGCTCTGTGCGTGGTAACCTCAGATCAAAGCTTGATGGCCCTGTTCCATCGATCAGCCACCGATCCTCGGCTACTTTGGCCGCGATTAGAGCACGTTCCTCGGCCTTGTCTCTCTTTACCCAGCCCGGCAGCCAGAAAAACTCGCGATCCATCGAGATGTAAGGCAGGTCCAGGCGAGCGACAATTTTCTGGGCCAGCGTTGATTTGCCTCCGCCGGAGCACCCCATGATGAGGATGCGATCGACGCCCCTAAGATGGGCAACTCCTTCGGCTATGCTGCTCAATTCCCTCATATTTCAACCTCACAACGAGTAAGATGCAGCTTTATGAAGTTTCGCGCGATGATGATCTGATGACGGTAGAAACAAAAACCGCGGCACAATCGCCGCGGTTCGTTCAAAAGGCAAGAGATTGGAATTTTACTCTGCGGCCAGCAGAACCTTCTTCTCGCGGGCGGCCCGCAGCCGGGCAAAATCATCGCCGGCGTGATGCGAAGAGCGAGTGAGCGGGCTGGAGGCGACCATCAGGAAGCCCTTGGTGTAGGCAACCGTCTCATAGGACTTGAATTCGTCCGGGGTGACGAAGCTCATAACCTGATGATGCTTGCGGGTCGGCTGCAGGTACTGGCCGATGGTCAGGAAGTCGACGTCGGCTGTCCTGAGGTCGTCCATGAGCTGCAGCACTTCATTGCGCGCTTCGCCGAGGCCGACCATGATGCCGGACTTGGTGAACATGGTCGGATCGAGCTCCTTGACCCGCTGCAGCAGACGGATCGAGTGGAAGTAGCGGGCACCGGGACGCACGGTCAGATAGTTGCCGGCGACGGTTTCCAGATTGTGATTGAAGACGTCCGGCTTGGCGGCGACGACGCGCTCCAGGGCGCCCGGCTTCTTCAGGAAGTCCGGCGTCAGGATTTCGATCGTCGTTGTCGGCGAGGCGGCGCGGATCGCCCAGATCACCTTTTCGAAATGCTCGGCGCCGCCGTCTTCGAGATCGTCGCGATCGACGGACGTGATGACGACGTGGCTGAGGCCCATCTCCTTGACGGCCTTGGCGACGTTTTCCGGCTCGGCCATATCGAGCGCATTCGGCTTACCAGTCGAGACGTTGCAGAAGGCACAGGCGCGGGTACAGATCTCACCCATGATCATGAAGGTGGCGTGCTTCTTGTCCCAGCACTCGCCGATGTTCGGGCAGCCGGCCTCCTCGCAGACAGTGACGAGCTTGTGCTCCTTCACGATCGAGCGGGTTTCGGCATAGCCCTTCGATGTCGGCGCCTTGACGCGGATCCAATCCGGCTTGCGCAGGACTTCCGTATCCGGCCGATGCGCCTTCTCCGGATGACGCACACGCTTGGCATCGGGATTGATCGTGTCGAGAATCGTGACCATGAACGTCTACTTTCCGCCGCTTGCTCGCGGCCTATTCATCGCCGTACGAGTTTGGCGAGAAATATCAGAATGCATGCACCAATGAAACCGGTGACGAAATAACCGAGCCGACCGCCGGGCACGCCGACATGCAGTTGCACCAGAATGCCCGCTGCAACGACCGAGCCGGCAATGCCGAGAACGATGTTGAGGATGATGCCGTATCGCACCTCCATCAGCTTACCCGCGAGCCAGCCCGCGAGACCGCCGATGATGATCAGACCCAGCCAGCCTATGCCTTCCATCGCGCCTTTACCCCTACGCTATCGCCCTTGCAAACAGGACTACGATGATTGCGCCCACCGTTGCGTGAATGATTTCAACCACGAGCGCATTTTGTATGCCCAGCGAGATTCCCAGCCGATTGAACAGGAACCCGCCCACGAAAGCGCCGATCACGCCGCTCAACAAACAACTGATCAGGCCCCCGCCGCCGACAACCAGGCTGGCGAGAAACCCCGCCACCAAACCGATCAACAGAAAGACGATCCAAGCCTCAGTACTGATAGACATGATGATTTCCTTTGCAATTTTCCACCCTCCGGATAGAGGGCGAGCCAGGAGATTATCAAGCGTTGAGTACGCGGCCGTAGGCGTCCAGCACGGCTTCCTTCATCGTTTCCGAAACGGTCGGATGCGGGAAGATCGTGTGCATCAGTTCCTCTTCTGTCGTCTCCAGGTTCATGGCGACAACGAAACCCTGGATCAGTTCGGTGACTTCAGCGCCGACCATATGCGCGCCGAGCAGCTCGCCGGTCTTCTTGTCGAAGATGACCTTGCACAGGCCCTGGTCTTCGCCAAGAGCGATCGCCTTGCCGTTGGCCGTGAACGGGAAGCGGCCGACGCGGATGTCGCGGCCGAGTTCCTTTGCCCTTGCTTCCGTCAGACCGACGGAGGCAACCTGCGGCTGGCAGTAGGTGCAGCCCGGTACCTTGCTCTTGTCGGTCGGATGCACGTTCGGCAGACCGGCGATCTTCTCGATGCAGACCACGCCTTCATGTTCGGCCTTGTGTGCCAGCATCGGCGGGCCGGCGACGTCGCCGATCGCATAGATGCCCGGCACGTTGGTCTTGCCGTAGCCATCGATGACGACGCAACCGCGATCGGTCTTCACGCCGAGCGCTTCCAGACCCAGATTTTCAATGTTGCCCTGTACGCCGACGGCGGAGATCATCCGGTCGGCAGTGATCTGCTGTACCTTGCCATCTTCGGTCTCGATATGCGCGGTGATGCTGTTCGCACCCTTGTCGACCTTGGTGACCTTCGTCTTGGTGAATATCTTCAAGCCGCGCTTTTCCAACTGCTTGCGGGCGATACCGGAAACTTCGGCGTCTTCCACCGGCATGATGGTCGGCATGATTTCGACCACGGTGACGTCGACACCCATCGAGCGATAGAAGCTCGCAAATTCGATGCCGATCGCGCCGGAACCCATGACCACGAGCGATTTCGGCAGGAAATCCGGCTTCAGGGCCTCGAAATAGGTCCAGATCAGCTTGCCGTCCGGCTCGATGCCGGGCAGCGCGCGCGGGCGAGCGCCTGTGGCGACGATAATGTGCTTGGCGGTGTAGGTGCCCTCGCCCTTGACGTTCTTCGGCAGCGGATGCTGCGGCTCGACGACCGGCTTCGTCGATTTGCCGACGACGATTTCGCCTGGCTTGGTAATCTTGGCCTCACCCCAGATCACGTCGACCTTGTTCTTCTTCATCAGGAAGCCCACGCCTGCGTTAAGGCGCGCGGAAACGCCGCGCGAACGGCCGACGACCGCCTTCACATCGGGCGTCACCTTGCCTTCGAGGACAAGGCCATAATCCTTCAGATGATTGGAATGATCGAGGATTTCGGCCGAACGGAGCAGCGCCTTGGTCGGAATGCAGCCCCAATTCAGGCAGATGCCACCGAGGTGTTCGCGTTCGACGATCGCCGTCTTCAGGCCAAGCTGGCCGGCGCGCACGGCGGCGACATAGCCGCCAGGGCCAGAGCCGATGATGATGACGTCGTAATTCTCAGCCATATGTTTCCTGCCTTTGGTTGGCGGCCGGTCGAAGCTCAGCTCGCCTTGATTTTTCCGAAGCACGATGCCGAACCGCAAAGCGAAAACTGTGAAGCAGTTTTCAGGTAAGATCATGCTCAATCAAATAGTTAAAGTCCGAGCATCACTCGCACGATCGGCTCAAGGCCGCGGCCAAGCGCCCGGGTGTTTTCTGCGTCGAGATGCACGCCATCAAGCGGTGTGGTGACGGCAACCGTGCCTGCATCGAAAAAGCCGCAGCCAAGCTCGTCAGCCAGATCGCGGTAGAGCGTCGCAAGCTTCGCCGACTCCTTGATCGCGCCGAGGTAATGGGCGGCGAAGGCCGGATTGGCGGTCTCAGTAATAACAGGGGGCGCCACGATCAGAATGTCGGGGACTTCATAATCGAACGCCCATGTATGATTGCGTATAAGCTGAATCAACCGGCTGATGCCCTGCAAGGCAGCAAAGGCCGAACCGGCGATCACCGGCTTCATGTCGTTGGTGCCCAGCATGATGATGATGAGATCGAGCGGCGCGTGCGTCTGCAGGATCGTCGGCAATACCTTTGCACCGTTACGGTCGCAATCGGCGAGATGATCGTCGAAAGCCGTGGTGCGGCCGTTCAGCCCTTCCGGGATCAACCGGACCTGATTGCCGAGCGCCTTTTGCAGCACGCTCGGCCACCGATCTTCGAAGGCATGACGACCGATCGTTTCGGCGCTATAGCCCCATGTCAGCGAGTCGCCATAACACAGAACGGTCTTGGTCATTCATGCCTCCGTGTCGTGACAAGGCTCAGACGAGCATCCCCATCGGATTTTCGATGTAGCCCTTGAAGGCAGCCAGGAGCTCGGCACCAAGCGCACCGTCGACGGCGCGATGGTCGGTCGACAGCGTGACGGTCATCATAGTGGCGATGGCCATTTCACCCTTCTTGACGATCACACGCTGTTCGCCCGCGCCGACGGCCAGAATGGTCGCATGCGGCGGGTTGACGACGGCGGCGAAGTTCTTGACGCCCATCATGCCCATATTGGACACGGCCGTTGTACCGCCCTGGTACTCCTCGGGCTTCAGCTTGCGTTCCTTGGCGCGCTTGCCATAGTCCTTCATCTCGTTGGAGATGGCAGACAGCGTCTTCAGCTCGGCGCTGCGGATGATCGGCGTGATCAGGCCGCCCGGAATGGAGACGGCAACGCCGACATCGGCATGCTTGTGCTTGACCATGCTGCTGTCGGTCCAGGACACGTTGGCATCCGGAACGTCGCGCAGCGCCAGCGCCAGGGCCTTGATGACCATGTCGTTGACGGAGAGCTTGTAGGCCGGAGCACCGTCCTTCGACTTCGGAGCGGAATCGTTGAGCTGCGTGCGGAGCGCCAGCAGTGCATCGAGTTCGCAATCGACCGAGACGTAGAAGTGCGGGATCGTCTGCTTGGATTCCTGCAGGCGCTTGGCAATCGTCTTGCGCATGCCGTCATGCGGCACAAGCTCGTAGGAACCGGGCTCGAACAGCTTGAGAACGGCATCATCAGACATGCCCTTCGGAGCGGCTGCGGCCGGAGCCTGTGCAGCAGCGGCCGGCAGAGCTGCGGGAGCAGCAGCCGGAGCGGCCTTGGCGACACCGCCGGAGACGGCAGCTTCGATGTCCTTCTTGACCACGCGGCCATGCGGGCCGGAGCCGACGAGCGCGGCCAGATCAATGCCGGATTCCTTGGCAAGCCGGCGAGCGAGCGGCGATGCGAAGGTGCGCTGGCCGTCCGTCGAAAGAGCGGCGGGCACGACCGGCGCCGGCTGTGCGGCCGGTGCGGATTGAGCCGGAGCCGTTTCCGCCTTCGGCGCTGGTGCCGCGGCGGCAGGTGCTGCAGCCGGAGCGGCAGCGCCTGAAGCAGCAGCGGAGACGTCCTCGCCTTCGCCGGCCAGAACCGCGATCAGCGCATTGACCTTGACGCCTTCGGTACCGGCGGGAACGACGATCTTGGCAACTGTGCCTTCGTCGACGGCTTCGACTTCCATCGTCGCCTTGTCGGTCTCGATCTCGGCGATGACGTCACCGGACTTGATCTTATCGCCTTCCTTGACCAGCCACTTGGCGAGGTTGCCCTCTTCCATGGTCGGCGAGAGGGCAGGCATGGTGATGTTGATAGGCATCGAAGAGCCCTCCCCTTATTTGTAGCAAACGGCTTTCACCGCATCGACCACTTCACCGACATTCGGAAGCGCGAGCTTCTCGAGGTTGGCGGCGTAGGGCATGGGCACATCCTTGCCAGCAATCGTCAAGATCGGCGCATCGAGATAATCGAAGGCCTGCTGCATGACGCGGGTGGCGATTTCCGTGCCGACGGAAGACTGCGGATAGCCTTCCTCGACGGTCACCAAGCGGCCCGTCTTCTTGACGGATTCGATGATTGTCGGCAGGTCCATCGGGCGGATGGTGCGAAGGTCGATCAGCTCGACGTCAATACCCTGGGCTTCCAGCTCGGCAACTGCCTTGGTGGCATAGGTCATGCCGATGCCGAAGGAGACGACCGTTGCGTCCTTGCCCGAGCGATGGATGCGGGCCTTGCCGATCGGCAGAACGAAATTGTCAAGCTTCGGCACGTCGAAGTGCTGGCCGTAGAGAATTTCGTTTTCAAGGAAGATGACCGGGTTCGGATCGCGGATCGCGGCCTTCAGCAGGCCCTTGGCGTCGGCTGCCGTATAGGGCATCACGACCTTGAGGCCCGGAATCTGGCTGTACCAAGCGGCATAGTCCTGGCTGTGCTGGGCGGCAACGCGAGCAGCCGCGCCGTTCGGGCCGCGGAAGACGATCGGAGCGCCCATCTGGCCGCCGGACATATAAAGGGTCTTGGCGGCGGAGTTGATGATGTGGTCGATCGCCTGCATGGCGAAGTTGAAGGTCATGAACTCGACGATCGGACGAAGGCCGGCCATGGCGGCACCGACGCCGACACCGGCAAAACCATGCTCGGTAATCGGGGTATCGACAACGCGGCGAGGGCCGAATTCCTGCAGCAGGCCCTGGGTAACCTTGTATGCGCCCTGGTATTCGGCAACTTCTTCACCCATGACGAAGACGTCCGGATCGGCGCGCATTTCTTCGGCCATGGCGTCGCGCAGTGCTTCACGCACCGTCATCGATACCATTTCCGTGCCGGCCGGGATTTCCGGATCAGCAGGCGCGGTCTTCGGCTGCGCCGGAACGGGTGCCGGAGCAGCGGCAGCGGCCGGAGCTTCGGTCTTGACCGGTTCGGCAGCCGGAGCAGCCTTGGCCGTCGAGATATCCGAGGCGGACTCGCCGTCCTGCAACAGGATCGCGATCTTGGTGTTGACCTTGACGCCTTCGGTGCCGGCCTGGATCAGCAGTTTGCCGATCGTGCCTTCGTCGACGGCTTCCACTTCCATGGTCGCCTTGTCGGTTTCGATTTCGGCAATGACGTCACCGGAAGTGACCTTGTCGCCTTCCTGCTTGAGCCATTTGGAAAGGGTGCCCTCTTCCATCGTCGGAGACAGGGCGGGCATAAGAATATCGATGGGCATGGATCGTCCCTCCCCGATTAGAGCAGAATGTCGGTGTAGAGCTCGGATGCATCCGGCTCCGGATCGTTCTGGGCGAAATCGGCGCTGTCGGCGACAATGTCGCGGACGTCCTTATCAATCGCCTTCAGCTCGTCTTCCGACGCCCAACCCTTTTCCAGAAGGCGAGCGCGAACCTGCTCGATCGGGTCATGCTCGGAGCGCATCTTCTGCACTTCGTCCTTGGAACGATACTTGGCCGGGTCCGACATGGAATGGCCGCGGTAGCGATAGGTCAGCATTTCCAGAATGATCGGGCCTTTGCCGGAACGGCAATATTCGACTGCTTCGTCGGCAGCAGCCTTGACGGCGCGGACATCCATGCCGTCGACCTGGATGCCGGGAATGCCGAAGGAGGTACCACGCTTGGAGAAGTCGGACTGCGCGGTTGCGCGCGCCGTCGACGTGCCCATGGCGTAACGGTTGTTCTCGATCACGTAGATCACCGGCAGCTTCCAGAGCTGCGCCATGTTGAAGCTTTCAGAAACCTGGCCCTGGTTGGCCGCGCCATCGCCGAAATAGGCGACGCTGACATTGTCATTGCCGCGATACCAGTTGGCGAAGCCGAGGCCGGTGCCAAGCGAGACCTGCGCGCCGACGATGCCGTGGCCGCCGTAGAAGTTCTTCTCCTTGGAGAACATGTGCATGGAGCCGCCCTTCCCTCGGGAATAGCCGCCCCGGCGTCCGGTAAGCTCGGCCATGACGCCGCGGGCGCTCATGCCAGTCGCCAGCATATGGCCGTGATCGCGGTAGCCGGTTATGACCTGGTCGCCTTCCTTCAGCGCCAATTGCATGCCGACGACGACAGCTTCCTGACCGATGTAGAGGTGACAGAAGCCGCCGATGAAGCCCATGCCGTAGAGCTGGCCGGCCTTCTCTTCGAAGCGGCGGATCAGGAGCATCTCACGATAGGCCTTGAGTTCCGCATCGCGGTCGAATTCCGCGATCGCACCACCATTGGTGTCTTTGGCAGGCTTGGATGTCGTCTTGCGGCTGGAAACGGACGCGGATTTTCGCGGCGCCATTCAACTCTCCCTATGTGAGTGGCCTCGTTATGTAGTGCCGCGTAACATAGGGAAGATTGCTCGCCACAGCAATGCTATAATTGCATGGCTCATATTCTTCGCAAGCGATTGATATGCTTATAAAAAAAGCAATTAACCAGAATTCGGTTAATTGTGACTATTTGTTGAAGATAACGATCTCATCGTCCTTCGAGTAGGTCAATTGATAGCGCGCATATTGGTCAAGCATATCCTTGTCCAGCGAGCCATCGCTGAGCAATGCCACTTCTTTTTCAAGGCGTTCGCGCTTGGCGACGAGATCGGCGAGTTCCTTGCTGCGATCGATGCGCTGCTTCTCGAAGACCTCGGTCGCCTTCAGACCGTAATCGCCGTGAATGCAGTGATAGCCGAAATAGCTCACGAAGGCGACCGTGATGGCGGGGAGAACGAAACGGCCGAACTTTCTCTTCTTATGATATTTTGTCCACATACTCGCTTGCTCAAAACGCTCTGTCGAGAATGATCTTGAACCCCAAGTCCGCGACGGAAATGCGAAGTGGCTTCCGATAAGATCACGCTAAATCAAACATCTCTGACAACACTAGCCGCCAGAGATTAACCATCCGTTGACTCTGCCATTTTTCCAACAAAAAACCGCGCCCGAAAGCGCGGTTCAAGAGCTGGAAATTATTGGCTTATAAGCCGACTCGGATTGTTATTCGACGCAGAATAAGCCTTTGCGAAAATCCCGCGGATTTTCAGGGGTATCGACTATCAGCCGCGAAGGATGGAACGGCCGGCATATTGTGCCTGAGGGCCGAGCGCTTCTTCGATGCGGATGAGCTGATTGTACTTGGCAAGACGATCGGAACGCGACAGCGAGCCGGTCTTGATCTGACCGCAGTTGGTCGCAACAGCGAGATCGGCAATGGTCGAATCCTCGGTTTCGCCGGAACGATGCGACATGACGGCCGTGTAATTGGCCTTGTGCGCGGTTTCGACGGCGTCGAGGGTTTCCGTCAACGAGCCGATCTGGTTGACCTTGACGAGGATCGAGTTGGCGACACCCATGCGGATGCCGTCACGCAGACGAGCCGAGTTCGTGACGAATAGGTCGTCACCGACAAGCTGCGTCTTCTTGCCGGTCAGGTCGGTCAGGATCTTCCAGCCTTCCCAATCGTCTTCGGCCATGCCGTCTTCGATCGAGATGATCGGATATTTGGCAGCGAGCTCGGCAAGGTATTCGGCCATAGCGCCGGATTCCAGCGTGCGGCCTTCACCTTCGAGAACGTACTTGCCGTCCTTGAAGAATTCCGTGGAGGCGCAGTCGAGACCAAGCGCGACTTCCTCGCCCGGCTTGTAGCCGGCCTTTTCGATGGACTTCATGATGAAGTCGAGCGCAGCCGGGGCGCTGGAGAGGCCCGGTGCAAAACCGCCTTCGTCACCGACATTGGTGTTGTGGCCCTGCGAAGCCAGTTCCTTCTTGAGAACGTGGAAGATTTCCGAACCCATGCGCACGGCGTCACGGAGCGTATCTGCGCCGACCGGAAGGATCATGAATTCCTGGAAGTCAATCGGATTGTCGGCATGGGCGCCGCCGTTGATGATGTTCATCATCGGAACCGGCAGCAGACGGGCGTGAGCGCCGCCGACATAGCGGTAGAGCGGCAGGTTGGCGCTCTGGGCAGCGGCCTTGGCGGTTGCGAGGGATACGCCGAGGATGGCGTTGGCACCGAGGCGCGACTTGTTCGGCGTGCCGTCCAGCTCGATCATGATGTTGTCGATCTGAATCTGGTTTTCCGCGTCAATGCCGCCGATCGCATCGAAGATCTCGGTGTTGACGGCTTCGACAGCCTTCTCGACACCCTTGCCATGATAACGCTTGCCGCCGTCGCGAACTTCGACGGCTTCATGCGCGCCGGTCGACGCGCCCGACGGAACCGCGGCGCGGCCCATGCTGCCGTCTTCGAGGTACACATCGACTTCGACGGTGGGGTTGCCACGGCTGTCGAGAATCTCGCGGGCGATAATGTCGGTGATTGCGGTCATGATAGCTTCCTGCTCGCTGGTTGTAAATCGATTGAAATCTGTCTTAGTCGAAGATGCGGAAATTACAATGCCGCCCCGCATCCTCGATTGAAGCTCCTACAGGCCGCGTAGCGCAAGTTCATGTCAGCCTGTTGAACGCCTCCCATTTCTCAGGCCTTGGCGATCGCGTCGAAGGCAAGCAGCTTTTCCAGAAGCTGCGGCATGTCCTTCAGATACACCATGTTCGGACCATCAGACGGCGCATTGTCCGGGTCTTCATGCGTCTCGACGAAGACGCCGGCAACGCCGACAGCGACCGCTGCGCGCGCCAAGGTTTCGACGAATCGGCGATCGCCGCCGGTCGAACCGCCCTGCCCGCCCGGCTGCTGCACGGAATGGGTCGCGTCGAAGACCACCGGCGCACCCATTGCCGCCATGATCGGCAGCGAGCGCATATCGGAAACCAACGTGTTATAGCCGAAGGAGGCGCCGCGCTCGCAGAGTAGGATATTCGGATTGCCGCTGTCGTTCAGCTTGGCGAGCACATTCTTCATGTCCCAGGGCGCGAGAAACTGTCCCTTCTTGACGTTGACGACGCGGCCGGTCTTGGCAGCTGCAACCAGCAGGTCGGTCTGGCGCGACAGGAAGGCCGGGATCTGCAGAATATCGACCGTCTCGGCGACAATGGCGCACTGCTCTTCCGTGTGGATGTCGGTCAAAACCGGAAAGCCATATTCCTTCTTGAGGTCGGCAAAGACTTCCAGTGCCATTTCCAGACCGATGCCGCGCTTGCCTGACAGCGAGGTGCGGTTCGCCTTGTCAAAGGACGATTTGTAGACAAGGCCGATGCCGAGCTTGCCGCAGAGTTCTTTCAGGACACCGGCAACCATGAAAGCGTGGTCGCGGCTTTCCATCTGGCAGGGGCCAGCAATCAGCGAAAGCTTTGACGAGTTGGAGAACAGGACCTTGGAGGCTCCCTCGCCAACGGTCACTTCGGAATTCGTGCTCATGCTATCTCCTCGAAGGCGAACAGCGCGCCCTGTCCGGGGGCGGGCTTTGCCAGAATACGATTGTTCTTACGCGTGTATGTGACGCCGTTAGCAGTCAAATGCGCCGATGTCACGGAAAGATCGCGGGTCTTGAAAAGGATTGCCCGCGCGCGAAGGCCGGGATCCTCGGCCGGCACCGGCAAATCGTAGAAGGCTTCCATGCCTTGCGGGGTCAGGACCTCGATCCCCGCATTGGCCGCGTGGACAGTTAGGCCGAAGGAATGATCGACTATCTTTGGTCCACCCGCGACCTGCTCGAAAAAGCCACGGAACGCAGCCGGCTTCGGCGTCGATACGGCAATTCTAGCGATGCCGGTCACGCCATTGGCATGCCGCTCCAAGGCGCCGCGATCAGCCGGCAACGGATTGATGCGCTGGCAGCAAAAGGTGAAGAAATCCGGCGAACGCAGATCGGCTGCGAAAGCGAGACGGAAACCTGCCGTCACCTCCGAGCCATCCGGCATGCGCATCGGCCGCGCAAAATCGAGCATGTTTCCGGCAGACATGGCATTGGCCCGGAAGCGCTCGTCATCGGCGACCGCATCGTCCGTACCGAAAACGATGGCCGAAAAACCTTCATCATCGATGCGAAAACGGTAGGCCTGGTCGCGGGCGACGAAAACATTGCCTTCCGCCACGCTCGCCTGGCACTGCTCCTGGGATGCAACGCCCAGGGGCTCCAGATAGATATTGTCGGGAAAGAAAACGCAGGCGTTTTCCGTGCCGAAGGGATGGCGGGCATCGGCGGCGACGGTAAAGCCGAGCTTACCCAGCCGTTCCCGCGCCCCTGCGATATTGGCCGTCGGCAGAACGAAATGATCGAGCGGATGCGGCGACGAGATCATGGTCTCCCCCTTCATTCGTCGGCAGGTTTGCGCCCATCTGCCGCTCAATTCAAGATCAAAGCGTTACGGCAAAACCAGGTAGAGCGCTCCCAGGACATCTTCAACAAGCGCGTCAAAAACTATTGTGAGGGACAGGAATGAAATCGTCGAAAATCAGGCGGCGGGAAGAAGGGTCAAGCATCCTGCCGCAGACTGCGCTCCAGATGCGCTATATCTTCCATCCACTTAGCGGAATGGCGTATACAGCGGCGCAGAACTCTGGCTTGCGGAAACGAAATAATTCGATCATCATAATATAATAACACAACTGGGAACGCAGCCTTAGGCGAATGATCGCGGTGATGGTGGCCTCGACGACGTCCCTTTATTGGCGGCACACAAAAATGCGCATTCTTCCATTTCGGATTGTCCAGGGCTAACGCAACGCACAATCCGATCTCGGAAAAGGAAGGACGGTCTGTCGTTACTTCTATTTTCGCGGCAGTACTTTGTCCGACCTGTCGAATGCCGAGGGGGAGGCATAGGTTTGATGCTCGTCGAGAGGGCGCTTACACGCGCGGTCTTGTGTCTGGTTGCATGTCTCTGCCTTGCCGTGGCGGGATGCGCTGGGCATGCCGAGGGGGTTATGAAGCCGGTCGCACTGTCGACCGCCATTCCGCACAGTTCCACGGTTGACATGCTGGTCGCAACCAGCCGGGCGCCGTCGGGTGATCCGAATACACTTTTCTCCGGCGAGCGGAGCCCGCGTCCGTATCTAACCGACGTCGCCATCTCCATCCCACCGAACCGCAAACCCGGAACCCTGCAATGGCCCAAGAAATTGCCGCCAGATCCAAAGACGGAGTTTGCGGTAACCCGGGTTCACGAGCTGCACTCCATCGCTGAAGGTCGTGCTTGGTTCAGCCAGCATACCGTCGACGGAAAGGTGCTGGTCTTCGTTCACGGCTTTAACAACAAATACGAGGATTCCGTCTTCAGGCTTGCGCAGATCGTGCACGATTCCGGCGCCCAGGTGACGCCGATGCTCTTTACCTGGCCTTCACGCGCACGGCTTCTCGACTACAACTACGATAAGGAGAGCACGAATTATTCGCGAACGGCGCTCGAGACGGCCCTCAGAACCTTATCAAGCGATCCAGAGGTGAAAGACATCACCATCATGGCGCACTCCATGGGCACCTGGCTCGCCATGGAGGCGTTGCGCCAGATGGGCATCCGGGATGGCCGCGTGAACCCGAAAATCCACAACGTCATCCTGGCATCACCGGATATCGACATCGATGTTTTCGCGAAACAGTTCGTTGAGATGGGCGCGCCGCGGCCGAAGTTCACGATCTTTGTTTCCCAGGACGACCGGGCGCTGGCAGTCTCCCGACTGATATCGGGCGATGTCTATCGCCTCGGCGCCATCAATCCGGCCGAAGAACCCTACCGCACCAAGCTCGAACGCGCTGGGATCACCGCGATCGATCTTACCAAGGTGAAAACCGGAGACAGCCTCAACCACGGAAAATTCGCGGAGAGCCCGGAAATCGTCAAGTTGATCGGCACCCGACTCGTTGCCGGGCAGCCGCTCACCGATTCCGACGTACGGCTGAGCGACGACATCACCGCTGTGATTGCCGGAACAGTCAAAGGCGTCGGTACGGTGGCTGCCAAGACAGTAACAGCGCCCGTCACCGCGATCGAAAACGCCAAAACAACCGGCCCTAAAGCTACCGATATCGAAGATACATTGAAAAGCGACCCCCAGCAGCGTGAACTCACGAATTGAACGGCCGAGATCGGCAGGTGCCAATTGATGACTTCCCTTGCGAATGAACTGGTTTCGAGGTTGTTCAGATGTTTCGGCGCCTGATCCCTGGTGTTTTGGTTCTTCTTTTTATGATGATCGTGCCGCAACTGTGCCGGGCGCAGGTTGCCGAAACACCCCCTGCGGCACCGCCTGCAAAAGTGTCCGAATTGCTTCGCTTGATGAATGATCCGGAGCTACGCCAGTGGCTGGAAAAGCGGCAGGCGGCGGAGCAGCAGCCTACCGCGGCGACAGCGACATTGATCGAGAGCGGCGAAGCCCGCGCTCGGGCGCGATATCAGGCGCTGCGAGCGGCGATTCCGAATGTCCCGGTGCAGCTCGCCGATGCAGCGCGCAGGGTGCGTGAGCAGGCAAGGAACAGCGGCTTTGCGCCAGCATTCGTCATGCTCACCATACTGGTCTGCATCGGTCTCGCGGGGGAATGGTTTTTCAAAAAAACTGTCCTCAAAGCCCGGTTTCAAAATCCTCTTGTCGCACACACGATCGGAGAATTCGGGCCATGGATCGCTTTCACCCTCGTCAGCTCCGGCATTTTCCTGGCCATCGACTGGCCGCCACTTCTGCATGTGGTGATCCTGTTTTATCTGCTGGCATTCATCGCCGCTCGCCTCGTGTTTGCCTGCTGCAAGCTATCGAGGGACGCAGGCGCCTTGTCGCCCTTCGGCTACCATAGAGCCTGTCTCTTCATCGCCGTTCTGGCCTTCGCCGGCGCCACGACGTCGCTGACCAAACCGCTCTCCATCGACGGAGACGTCGGCACCGTCATTTCCCACGGCTTCTCCATTCTCCTGTTGCTAATCGTATTTGAAGCCGTGTGGCGACGGCCGGGCGATGCGACAGCCTCCAGGCAGCTAGCGCTTGTGAATACCCTCTATTCAGTCTACGCGATCGGCCTCTGGCTTCTTTGGGTGACAAACTTCCTCGGTCTTTTCTGGCTTGGGGTCTATGCCGTTATTCTTCCGGGATTGCTGTCCGCCGTCGGACGAACGGCAGAGGCATTCGCAAAAGGACGGTGGCCGAGCGACAACAAGAACAGTGCGCGCATGGTGTTGGCAGTCCGTGGTGCGCGGGCACTCGTCATCGCAGCCGCGGTCGGCTGGATCACAGTCATCTGGCACTATGATCCCAACATCCTCGCACGAGAAAATCCGGCAATCGACGCAGCCGTTCGCGGCGCACTGAAGAGCGTCGTCATCCTGATTTTGGCCGATCTCTGCTGGCAGTTGTCGAAAGCATTCATTGACGAGAGATTGAGCGTTGCCGATAGCGACGCATCCTCGCCGTCGGCGGAAGCCGCGCGCGCGGGCCGCCTTCGCACCCTGCTGCCGATCTTCCGCAACGCGCTTGCAGCCATCGTCATCGCGGCCGCCGTCCTCACGGTATTGTCGGAAATGGGCGTGCAGATCGGGCCGCTGATTGCGGGAGCCGGCATATTCGGCGTGGCGATAGGCTTCGGCTCGCAAACGCTCGTCAAGGATATCGTCAGCGGCATTTTCTACCTCATGGACGATGCCTTCCGCGTTGGCGAATACATTCAGAGCGGCAGCTACAAGGGAACTGTGGAATCCTTCAGCCTGCGTTCCGTCAGGCTTCGACATCATCGCGGTCCGGTGTTCACGGTTCCCTTCGGCGAACTTGGCGCCGTTCAGAACATGAGCCGTGACTGGGCGATCGATAAATTCATGCTGCGGGTTCCGTTCAACACCGATGTCGCCAAGGCGAAGAAGATCGCCAAGCAAATCGGAGAGCAATTGAAGGAAGATCCGGAAATCGGCCCGCAAATCCTCGAGACCCTGAAAATGAAGGGCGTCGAGCAGATCGGCGACTTCGGTATCGAACTGAGCTTTGCCTTCACCGTCCTTCCCGGTCGGCAAACCTATATCCGGCGGCGCGCCTACACCATGATCCGCGACGCCTTCATGGAAAACGGTATCGAATTCGCTCAGCCAACCGTCCAGGTGGGCGGCGAGGAGAAATCCGACACCGCAGCCGCCGCTCTGACAATGCACAAAAAGAGAACCGCTGAACAGTTGGCACAATCGCCGGCGCCACCGACGTAAAACATTCGCGTGAGATCAGCCACGGCCTCACGCTGACGTCCTTCCTTGCCGAAGCAACACCCCGAACCTGATGCGGATGACGTCGGAAAGGAGATCGAGCGTGCTGAACGACCAGCTAACGTCTGCTGCCGCGCACGTTATTCAAATAGCGCTGACGCCGGTCTTTCTGCTGGCCTGGCCGGCACCGCCGGGTGCCTCAATGTTTTCTCGGCTAGGCTCGCCCGCGTCTCGGACCGGGTCAACAGCCTTTTCGAACGGGTGACTTCGGAGGACCCGGATGAAACGCGGCTGCTGCAGCTCTACTATCTGCGGCGGCGGACATTGGCGCTTGAGGTTGCCGTCCTGCTCGGCACGGCATCGGGCATGTGCACATGCCTTGCAACGCTCGGCCTCATGGGCGGAGCGATTCGCCAGCAATTTCGCGAGCAGCTACTGCTGTGGTTCTTCGGCCTTGCCGTCATCGCGCTCATGGGCGCTTTCGTGGCCTTTCTCTTCGAGATGATTCTGGCCGGTCGCAGTATGCTAAAGCAGATCGCCAACGACCGCACCCTGCTCGAGCATACGCACAGGAGTTCGAGTAAGAGCCCAACCTATTGAATTTCCATCCAATATTACTAGAATCGTCGCCGATCCCAGCCCCGCGAAAATTCGATCCTTCCTGTTCGATCTACAGTTTGTTCTCCTTCGTTCGGAGAGCATCGCTCTCCAAAGAGACTATTGAGCAAACAACGTGGCTTTTTATCGCTTTTGAGATGGACCGCTCCTGATCGCAGAAATCACATTTAATCGTATTCCATATACATATCAGTACCTTAGTCTGTATGCGTCGAGAAAATCCGTCAGCCCAGGACCCGTTCTGTTCCCATTTATTTGAGACACTTACAAAATATTCACCAAAATTTAAGGACTTGCGGAACACATATGGAACATATAGTGTCCGTTCTGGATTTGTTTCACGACACCTTCTCAGTCCCGAGGTTCAAAACGATGTTGACGCGCAAGCAGCAGGAACTGCTTCTCTTCATTCACGAACGCATGAAGGAGTCCGGCGTTCCGCCATCTTTCGACGAGATGAAAGATGCGCTGGACCTCGCGTCAAAATCTGGCATTCACCGTCTCATCACGGCTTTGGAAGAGCGCGGTTTCATCCGCCGTCTGCCGAACCGGGCCCGGGCGCTGGAAGTCATCAAGCTGCCGGAGGCCTATAGCCCGAGCCTGCAGCCACGCCGCGGCTTTTCGCCAAGCGTCATCGAGGGTAGCCTTGGCAAACCGCAACTTGTGCCGCCACCCGCTCCCGCCAAGCCGGTAAGTGAGGAAAACAACAGTTCGGTCTCGGTCCCCGTCATGGGCCGCATCGCCGCCGGCGTTCCGATCTCGGCCATCCAGAACAATACCCATGACATCACCGTTCCCGCCGACATGCTCGGCTCCGGCGAGCACTATGCGCTGGAGGTCAAGGGCGACTCGATGATCGATGCCGGCATCTTTGATGGCGATACCGTCATTATCCGCAACGCCACGACCGCCAATCCCGGCGACATCGTCGTCGCTCTCGTCGATGATGAAGAGGCGACATTGAAGCGCTTCCGCCGCAAGGGAGCTTCGATCGCGCTTGAGGCCGCTAACCCGGCTTACGAGACCCGTATTTTCGGGCCGGATCGTGTGAAAGTGCAAGGCAAGCTCGTCGGCCTCATTCGCCGCTATCACTGACGGGTGACACCGGTGCGATCGGCGCTCCGAAAGTACCGGTTCGCCAGTCATAGGCGCGATGAAGGCTCCATGGCCGCGTTAGATTTTCAAACGCCGCCGTTATTACCGGTTTCTCGGCGCCGAGGTTCATTTCGATGGACCCAGTCCGGCGAAGTGTTACGCCCGTAAAAAGCATAGCGCCGGAGCGGCAGCGATCAAGCCGCAGCCGTATGGGTGTGACGACGATATTGGCGGTATCGCAGGCCGGAGCGAGATAAGCAGCGTCTTCAATGGTGACAAGCATGTCGCCATTCTCCAGCATTGCCACGCACCAAGCCCCTTTCTGGCAGGCGAAACCGCCCTGCCCGGCATTGTCCAGTGCCGCATCCATCGCCTTTCGAACGGCGGTCTGTTCGTCGGAACTCAAGCGGCGATGCTTGTCCGATTTGCTGATTTTAGGGAGCTGGCTGTCGGGCGGAAGCATCGCAGGCGGTTGCTGCTCGGTGATCGCCAGGGCTCTTTGCCACTGCTCGAAGATGAAATCGGGCGGTTTCTCACGGTTGGTCGTCAACGCACCGTTTCGCAGCAAAGCGACCAGCGTACCGTCCTCGGAGATCATCAGATCGGGTTTCGGAACACCGGGGCTGAGGGCCACGACTGCGACCGAGCCAATGATCAAAAGCGCACCCGCATGCCGCAGCCATGTTTTGAGCAGGGTCATCAGCAAGAAGCCGACTATGACCGTGGGAAATAGCCAGACCGGTAGTCGGCCAAAGGGAATATTGCCGCCCCAGGCGGCGACCGTTTTGGCAACGACGATGACGGCATCGAGTCCCGCGCCGGTGATCTGCCAGAAAGGAGCATCGACGCCAAACGGCATCAGCATTGTAGCCGCCATACCAAAAGGCATGACGACAAAGGAGACGACCGGCATGGCCGCCAGATTGGCGACAAGACCATATGTCGCCAAGCGGTGAAAATGCTCTATCGAGAAGATCGCGGTCGACGCGCCGCCGATAAAGGAGGTCGACAATATGCCTCCGAAGAAGCGCGAGACGAAGAGCAGCGGACGCAGGAGCCGGAACCGGGAGAGAACGCTTTCCCGATGCGGTCGCCTCGTCCAGAGCGAATAACCGGACACCAATGCCAAGGTCGCCGCGTAGGACATCTGGAAACTTGGTCCGAGCGCCTGTGACGGTGACAGAATGAGGATGACGATCGCCGACAGTGCTACGTTTCGGAGGCTGAGGGATGGCCGGTCGAAGAGCACGGCAACCAGCATGATCGCCATCATGATGAAAGCGCGCTCTGCCGATACGCCGAAGCCGGAAATGAAATAATAGGCTGTCACCGTGACCAGCGCGCCGAAGGCTGCGATCTTCTTCGTTGGCCAGGCCTGGGCCACGCCGAAAAACAGGCTGAGGGCATAACGCAGGCCGACATAAAAGATGCCCGCGGAGAGCGCCATGTTCAGGCCGGAGATGGCAATGATATGCGCAAGACCTGAGGTCCGCAGCGCTTCCGTCGTCTCATCCGAGATCGCTCGTCTCTCATCGGTGACAAGCGAGGCCGCAAAGGCGCCGGTGTCACCGGGCAAAAGCATCCTAATCCTGTCGCCGATGCTGCTGCGCAAACGCGCGAGCCAGATATCCGCCTTATCGAAAAACGATCCCTGAGCAACATCACTGGTCGGTGATAGTAGCGTCGGCGTTCCGTAGGCAAAGCCGTTCGCGCCGGTGCCATCGAAATAGGCGCTGAAGGCGAAATCGTTGAGACCGGGCAAGGCGGGTCCGGCCGGTGGCGTCAGCCGCGCCCTGCCTTGAATGCGATCCCCGAGTTCAAAGGGCTGGAGCTGTTTGCGCACGAAAATGGTGATCTGCGCCGGAGGCCGGCGAACAGCCGGCTTTTCCGTTGCCTCGAGAGCTACGACATAGCGCCAACGCCCCTTATCGTCGGCCTCGCGCCGTTCGATCCGCCCGGTGATCGTAGTCGTCACCGCAGAGTCGAGCATCACCGTCGACGCGCGCCAGGTTTCGCATTGCGCCAAAGCCATGCCGGAGCAGGCAAGCATGGCCGCATACAGCAAGTGCCGCAACACCCGCCCCGCCTCCTGTTGGATGAAGAAAGCGGCTGCGAAGATAAGGAGGGCGGCAAAAACGGCCTGCGGCGGCGGATCGGCTCCGGCGGCAAACCAGAAGATCGCGCCGGCGCCGATATAGACCGGCGCAAACAGCATCGCGCGACCGTACGCCGCCTCTTCTTCGACCAAATGGTAAATGCCGAGTCGGATGCTGCCTGCCGCAAGGCGAAGACGGGCAATAAGCGCGGCGTGATCCTGTGTTCGCTCCGGCCGCATCGCTTTGGTAGCAGAAATAGTCGTGCCGATGCCGTGCTCGCGCTCGGCAACCGCAGCAAACTCCCTACTTTCCACCTGCGGATCCGGTGCCTCTAAATTAGGCATATACCCCAGCGCCCACGCAAAACTACAGCTAGAGCGAGAGTTTTGCCGTCACCGCTAGGTGATTTCAACTGAAATCGGCCTAATCTCCAACAAATGACGCCAATTCATGTTAGCGCACGACGAGTCCGCCTACCGCAGTGCCCAAAAGTTGATACCGCAATGCACAAATAGGCGTAACGATAACTTGGCATTAGGCTCTGGATCATATAGCTAATCGTTAGTCGCTTAACCCTTTGGCGCTTTTTAAGGCGCCATCCCGCCAAATCTTGGAGGATCAGCATGACGGAACAAAGCGCGAAACTAACTTGGGGTGAAAAGACGGTGGATTTGCCGGTTAAGACCGGAACCATCGGCCCAAGTGTCATTGATATTGGTGCCCTTTATAAGAACACCTCCACTTTCACCTACGATCCTGGCTTCACCTCGACTGCGTCGTGCGAGTCCAGAATCACCTTTATTGATGGCGACGAAGGCGTTCTGCTGCATCGCGGTTATCCGATCGAACAGCTTGCTGAACACGGCGATTTCCTCGAAGTCTGTTACCTGCTGCTCTACGGCGAATTGCCGACCGCAGCCCAGAAGAAAGACTTCGATTACAGGGTCGTGCACCACACCATGGTGCATGAGCAAATGTCCCGCTTCTTCACCGGTTTCCGCCGCGATGCGCATCCGATGGCCGTCATGTGCGGCTGCGTCGGCGCTCTGTCGGCCTTCTATCACGACTCCACCGACATCACCGATCCGCACCAGCGCATGGTCGCAAGCCTGCGCATGATCGCCAAGATGCCGACGCTTGCCGCCATGGCTTACAAGTACCATATCGGCCAGCCCTTCGTTTACCCGAAGAACGATCTCGACTATGCCTCGAATTTCCTGCGCATGTGCTTTGCCGTGCCCTGCGAGGAATATGTAGTCAATCCGGTGCTTGCACGCGCCATGGACCGCATCTTCATCCTGCACGCGGATCATGAGCAGAACGCGTCGACCTCGACGGTTCGTCTCGCTGGCTCTTCCGGCGCCAACCCGTTCGCTTGCGTTGCCGCTGGCATCGCATGCCTCTGGGGCCCGGCTCATGGCGGCGCCAATGAAGCAGCGCTCAACATGCTGACGGAAATCGGCACGGTTGACCGTATTCCGGAATATATCGCCCGCGCCAAGGACAAGAACGATCCGTTCCGTCTGATGGGCTTCGGCCATCGCGTCTACAAGAACTACGATCCGCGCGCCAAGATCATGCAGAAGACGGCGCACGAAGTGCTCGGCGAACTCGGCATCAAGGACGATCCGTTGCTCGACATCGCGATCGAACTGGAACGTATCGCGCTGACCGATGACTATTTCATCGAGAAGAAGCTTTACCCGAACGTCGACTTCTATTCCGGCATCACGCTGAAGGCCCTGGGCTTCCCCACGACCATGTTCACAGTGCTGTTTGCGCTTGCCCGCACCGTCGGCTGGATCGCTCAGTGGAACGAGATGATCGAAGATCCGGAACAGCGTATCGGCCGTCCGCGCCAGCTCTACACCGGCGAACCGCTGCGCGAATACGTTCCGGTTTCCAAGCGTTAAGCCGAAAAACGAGACAACAAAAAACCCGGTCAGAAATGGCCGGGTTTTTTCTTGGACAAGACATCGAGAACGATCGCCGCCGCCTTTTCGCCAGGCGGTTCCTCGGTCTGCATTCGCTGCCAGACCAGATCGTAGCCGTGAAGCATAGCCGCAAGCTCCGGCGTATCATTCGACAAGCGCTCCATATAGCGGGCCAACAGACCGGGACGCAGCACGTCGTTGATCAGCTCGGGCACCACGGCATAATCCGCAATCAAATTCGGCAGAGCCGCCGTCCAGGTTTTGATGCGCGAAAGCACGAACCGGGCGAGCCACTCGGTCTTATAGGCCGAAATGACGGGAACGCCCGCAAGCCCCAATTCCAGAACCACGGTGCCGGAGGCTGCCATTGCAGCATCCGCTTCCGCAAAAGCATTCCACTTGGCATCCTGGCCGACGAAGACATCCGGCTTGACGCTCCAGTTTTCAAGCAGCGAGCGCACCAATGCCTCCTGCCGCGGAACGGTCGGCAAGACATAACGAACGCGATCGCTTCGCCGGCTAAGCTCCAGCACCGCCTGCTCGAAAACCGGCAGAAGCTGGCGAATTTCCGAGGAACGCGATCCGGGAAGCAGCAGGATCGTCTTCTCGCCATCAGGCGCGCTAGGCACCCGAAGCGCACGCAGGCGACGGGTCTCCAGCAGGTTCGGATCCACCGTCAGGCGATGGCCGACATAGGTGGTAGCCGGCCCCGCCAGCCGCTGCATCGCCGCCGGCTCGAAGGGTAGAATGGCGAGGACGTGATCGACATAGGCGAGCATCTTCTGCGCGCGATATTCTTTCCACGCCCACACGCTCGGGCAGACATAGTCGACGACCGGCAGGTCAGGCAGCGCAGCGCGGACCTTCTTGGCGACGCGATGGGTGAAATCCGGGCTGTCTATGATGAGCAGCACGTCAGGCTTGGCCGCGATGATGGCGTCCGCCGTCTGGCGGATACGGGCAAGCAGTTTCGGCAAGCGCTTGATAACCTGCGCAAAACCCATGATCGACAGTTCGGAATAATCGAAAAGCGAACGCAAGCCCTGCGCTTCCAGCGCGTCGCCACCAACGCCGATTAGCTCGATGGGGCCATCGTAGCGTTGCTTCAATGCCGCGACGAGATCGCCGCCAAGCAGATCGCCGGAGACCTCGCCGGCGATGACAGCGAGTTTCAACGGCGCACCGCTCACATGAAGCCCTCCGCGCTGAGGCCACGGTCGATGCCGCAGACGAAAAGCCCGGCTTCGTCGGCAGCCGCGATGACCGCTTCACGTTCCAGGACCAGCGCCCTGCCAGCCTCGACGGCGATGCCGGCAAGGCCGGCTCTCTTGGCGTTGAGTACCGTCGAGACCCCGATCGACGGCAGGTCTGCGCGTACATCCTGCTGAGGCTTGCAGAGCTTCACCAATACGCCGCGACGACGTTTTGATATGCGCCCGTCGGCCCGCAAACCTGCCACACGCTCGATCATCTTGTCCGTGCCCTCGGCGCCTTCGAGTGCCACGACGCGGCCGCCGACGCTGACGGCACCCTGCCCGACATCCAGCAGCCCCAGCGCAACGGCTGCCTTCGCACCTTGCGCAATATCGCGCAGGTCCTCTTCCGATGGCGAGAAACGGCCAAGCGGCCCGGTGGTCGCCAACAAATCCGGTGCGATCTCATGCGCGCCGACGACGCGGACGCCGCCAGCCTCGATCAAGCGGATCACCATCTGCAACACGGCATTATCGCCGCCGGAAAGAAGGGTGCGGATGGTCAACGGCAATTCCTTGATGACGCGCCAGGTCGGGCGCACGTCGCGCCAAGGCGGACGGCGCGCAACACCGCCGGACATCACGACCCGGTCGACCCCATAGCGGCGAAACATCGCCTCCAGGCCGGCAAAATTGCCGACGCCGAGATTGGCATGATCGAAAGCGGACCAATCGCGATCCGCCTCGTCCGTCAGTGCTATGATAACAGGATTTTCACCTGCCTGGCGGGCGGCGTCGGCGACATAGGCCGGCAAAAAGCCGCTGCCTGCGATGATCGCCAGCCTGCCCGTATGGCTTTGACCGCTCGCGGCCACCTCAGCCCTTACCGCGATTGGGCGACGACAATGCGCGATCGCTGTCGGCGGCGATGAAATCGAGGATCTCGATCACTTCCTTGCAATCGGCATATTCAGCGCGGATCGCCGCCGCATTGTCGCGGATCGAACCTTCGCCTTCGAAAATGCTCTTATAGGCGCGGCGAACCGAATGGATGACCGAACGCTCAATTCCGGCCCGGGTCATGCCGACAATGTTGAGGCCCGAGAGCACGCCCGGATTTCCGTTCAGCATGCCATAGGGAATGACGTCGTAGCTCGCGGCGGAGAGACCACCGACGAAAGCTTGCCGACCGATACGGGTAAACTGATGCACCGCGCAGCCGCCGCCGAGGATGACTCGGTCTTCCACGGTGACATGCCCCGCCAGCATCACATTGTTCGACATGATGACATTGTTGCCGACGCGGCAATCATGGGCGACGTGCGAATTGGCAAGGAACAGATTGTCGTTGCCGACGATGGTCTTGCCGCCGTAGTCGGCCGTCCCGGTATTGATCGTCACGCCTTCGCGGATCGTGCAATTCTCGCCGACATCCAGCGTCGTCTCTTCACCACCATGATGCACGCTCTGCGGATCGCCGCCTACGACAGCCATGGGGAATATCTTCGTGCCCTTGCCGATCGTCGTCCGGCCGGTCACGACAGCATGCGTCAGGAGCTGGACGGCATCATGCAGCACGACCTTGGGGCCGACATGGCAGAACGGACCGACGACGACGTTCTCGCCAATGACCGCTCCATCCTCAACAACCGCGAGCTTATGAATGCGCGCGCTTTTTGCAATGCTGCTCATGCCTGCTCTTGGTCCTTCCGTACGATCATCGCGCCGATATCGGCCTCGGCAACCAGCGAACCATCGACCTTGGCGTCGCAATGGAACTTCCAGATCGTACCGCGCTGCTTCAGCTTGACGACATGGAACTCAACACGGTCGCCCGGCACGACCGGCTTGCGGAAACGGGCATTATCGATCGTCATGAAGTAGACGAGATTGCCGCCGATTCCATCCTTGCGGGCGCAGATCGCGCCAGCCGTCTGCGCCATGCCTTCAATCAGCAGCACGCCCGGCATGATCGGAGATTCCGGAAAGTGGCCGGTGAATTGCGGCTCGTTGGCCGTGACGTTCTTGATACCGATGGCGGAGTTATCGCTATCGATCTCAATGATCTTGTCGACCATGAGGAAGGGGTAGCGATGCGGCAAGAGCTTCATGATTTCGATGACGTCTGCCGACGACATCGACGTCTTGGCTTCTTCAGTCATGCTCCGCACCGTCCTTCTTTTCTCTGGCTCCTGATCGCTTTGCGATCTCCGCCGACTCTCTCAGAAAATCCCACAATGGCCGCGCCGGAAGACCAGCATAACGCTCACCCGCTGGAATATTATTCATTACGCCGCTCTTGGCGCCGATCTGAACGCCGTCGCCGATATGAATGTGGCCGTTCAAGCCTGCCTGACCGCCGATCTGCACACCATCGCCGAGCACCGTGCTGCCGGCTATGCCGACCTGGCTGACGATGGCGCAGTGGCGGCCGATGCGGACGTTATGTCCGATCTGTACCTGGTTGTCGATCTTCGTGCCTTCGCCGATGACCGTATCATCCATGGTGCCGCGATCGATCGTGGTGTTGGCGCCGATCTCGACATTATCCTGAATGATGACGCGGCCGATCTGCACGATTTTCACCATGCCGCGCGGCCCCGGCGCATAGCCAAACCCATCCTGGCCGATGCGCGCACCATTGTGAATGATGACGCCATTGCCGAGATAGGAGCAAAGCACACTCGCGCCGCCACCGATCGTGCAATTGCGCCCGATCTTGACGCCCGGCCCGATCATCGCGCCAGATCCGATGCGTGTGCCCTCGCCGATCTCGGCACCAGGCCCGATAACCGCGCACGGCTCAACGCCGACATTCGCCTCAAGCTTGGCGGTTGGATCGATGAAAGCCGCCGGCGAAATCAGCGTTGGCGCAGACGTCAGCGCAACCGGACGCATGGCTTGCGGATGCAGAAGAGCACCCGCCAGCGCGAAATCCGTATGCGGCTTTTTGGAAAGGAGAACCGGGATATGCGCGGGAACGAAAGACTTCAGCGCCGGCAAACAAATGATCGCCGAAGCCCGACAGGTCTCCAATTCCGCACGATTCTTCCGGGAGAGAATGTAGCAAACGTCGCCTTCGCCCGCCCGATAGACGGGAGCGATGGACTTGATGACGACGCCGGCAAAGGCCTCGTCAACAAGCTCCGCCCCAAGATACTCGGCCAGCGCGCTTAGGCTGACGCCATCATGGGGCGGAAAAAAACCGATATGTTCCATAAGCACCAGCTCCAGAACGGTGTTAAGCCCGCAGTTCTGGGCTGCCGATATCAGAACTGGTTGGCGATGCCAAACCGGAAATTCTCGGTCTTGTCGTAATCTTCCTTGAGAACCGGCACAGCATAGTCAACACGGATGACACCGAAGGGCGACGACCAGATCAGACCTGCACCCAGCGAAGCACGGATCGAGCTGTCGTTGTGCAGGACGTCACCGAAGAGATCAGCCTTGTTGCCATAGAGCGTGCCCGCATCGGCAAAGGCTGCGACGCGCAGACCGATATCCTGCGGAACGCCCGGCATCGGCATGCTTGCTTCAGCCGAAGCCGTGAAGTAGGTCGTGCCGCCCAGCGCATCGCCATGCGACGAACGCGGACCAATACCAGCATTTTCGAAGCCGCGGATTTCACGACCACCAAGCGTGAACTGATCGAAGACGTTCAGGTGATCGCCCGTCGGCATGACATAACCGGCGCCGACCGTCAGCGAGCCGATGATGTCGGCTTCGTCGCTGATCATCTTATAGTAACGCGCCTTGCCGCTCAGCTTGTAGAAGTCGGAGTCGCCACCCAGACCCGCATATTCATGCGTGAACTTGGCGATGATACCTTCGCGCGGCAGGTTCTGGTCGTCCAGCGTGTTGTAGGTGAAGGTCTGCGAAATCGTCGACTGAACCCACGGGCTGTTGTTCACGAGGTTCAGGTAGGGAGCAGACAGATTGTTTTCCCAGTCGTTGGTACCGTCGTACTGCAGGCGCTTGTAGTTGTAGCGCAGCGTCGTCGCGAAGTTCTCGGTGATCGGCGCGGTGACGCGCAGCGAGAAGCCTTCTTCCGAATAATCGTAGAAATCATCGCTCGAGGTCTGGTTCCGGAAGATGTCGAAGCCGGCAGCCAGACGATAGCCGAGGAAATAGGGCTCGGTGAACGAGATGTTATAGGTACGGTTGCCTTCCGTGCCGGCACCAGCAGCAATACGGATGTACTGGCCACGACCCAGGAAGTTCTTTTCTTCGACCGAAGCCTCCAGCAGCAGGCCGCCATTGTTGCCGACAGCGTAACCAGCACCGATACCGAACGAACCGGTCGGCTGGTCTTCGACGTTGACGATCACGACGACACGGTCCGGAGCGCTGCCCTGGGCGGTGGTGATATCAACCTTGGTGAAATAGCCGAGCGCGTCGAGACGGCGCTTGGCGCGGGTGATCATTTCCTGGTTGAAAGCGTCGCCTTCATTGAGGTCGAACTCGCGGCGAATGACGTAATCGCGCGTGCGGGTGTTGCCGCGGATTTCGATGCGCTCGACATAGGCGCGCTCGCCCTGGTCGACGAGATATTCGATACCGATCGTGTGGCCAGTCAGGTCACGATTGCCGCGTGGCGTGATGCGGGCAAAGGGATAGCCGGCAGCAGCGACGCGCTTGGAAATATTTTCGATCGAGGTCTGGATGTCCTTGGCGCTGTAGACATCACCCTTATGCGTAATGACCAGGCTCTTCAGGTCATCGGCGTTGACGCCTTCGACCGTCGAGACGACGTTGATGTCGCCATAGGTGTAGCGCGGACCTTCATCGACGTTGAAGTTCAGCGTGTATTCGTTGGTCTGCTCGTTCAGCGTCGCATCGGCACTAACGACGCGGAAATCGGCATAACCGTGATTGTAGTAGAACTGACGCAGCGCATCCTGGTCGGCCTGCTGGCGTTCCGGGCTGTAGACGTCCTTGCGGGTCAGGAACGACAGGAAGTTGCTCTTCTTGGTGCTGATCACCGAAGCAAGACGGCCACTGCTGTAAGCCTGGTTGCCCGAGAAATTGACCTTGTCGATCTTGGTGCGGTCACCTTCGTTGATGACGAAGGCCACATTGATGCGGCCCTGCGCGACCGGCACGGTCTGCGTCGTCACCTGGACTTCATTACGGCCGATTGCGGCGTAAGCGTCCTTGATGGTCTTGATGTCAGCCTGAACCTGGCTCTCGTTGTAAGGGCCGGCCGCGTGGGTCTGAACGATGCCCTGAAGCTTGTCGTCCTTGATCTTGTGGTTGCCGTTGAAGACCACGGCATTGATCAGCAGGTTTTCCTTGACGGAAATGACCAGCGTGCTGCCAGAGACGGTTACGTGTACATCGGAGAAGTATCCGGTCGCATAAAGCTGCTTTACCGAATTGTCGATGTCGGCTGGCGAGAAGCTCTTGCCAGGCTTGATCGTGATATTGTCGCGAACAGCCTCGGGACCAACGCGTTCAGCTCCCCTGACATCAACCCGCTGAATAACAGCGGCTTCTGCGACTGAGGCAGAAGCAAGGGTGATAACACCAGCGCCCGACGCAACAACACCAGCAGACAGCGCTACCGCCGACACTGCGTTCAAAAATCTTGAACCAGCCTTCATTTTCACTTCTTACCTTTTTATCAGTCGTCCCCAGCCCCGAGCGAACCCGATTCCGGCCACGTGTGTCGTTTTACCCGCTTTTGACATACAAGCAAGGGAGCAAGTTAATTTCTGTTTACTTCATTTCAAACCGTGGCTCATTCGCCACTACAGCTTTGAAACATCGTAAATAAATCGTAATTTCCTCTACTGCCCCATCAGCCTATCCTGGAGCTGATGTCGTTCCATGTCGCAAACACCATGAGTGACAGGACCATCGCAAAACCAATTCGAAAAGCGATGTCTTGTGCCCGAGCACCCAGCGGTTTTCCCCTTACGGCTTCAATCGCATAGAACATCAAGTGCCCGCCATCAAGTACCGGCACCGGCATCAAATTTAATAACCCAATGGAAACAGAAAGTATGGCGGCGAATTGGAGCACCGCCGAAAAGCCCAGGGTTGCCATCTGCCCGGAAAGCTGAGCCACCCGAATGGGGCCGCCGAGCTGATCCGCCTTCATGTAGCCGCCGATGACATTGCCGAGATATTCGAAGGTGCCGGACACGATATTGCCGGTCTGTCTGACGCCTTCGCCCAGCGCCTGGAACGGACCATATGCCTCATAACGGAGCTTGATGGGCTTCTGGCCGTCAGTAATCCCGATGCTGCTGATCTGCGTCTGGTTGCCGAAGGCATCGGGCTCTTCGGTTTTCTTCGGAAGTATTTGAACGTCGCGTGTGCCACCGCTGCGCTCGACGGACAACACCACCGGCTTGTCCGCACCGGATGCCAAATAACGCTGCACGTCGCCGATGGAATCGACCACATGCCCATCCACGGAGAGGATACGGTCGCCAAGCGCGAGACCGGCCTGTTGCGCCGGGCTGTCCGGTGCGATCGAAGCGACGAGCGGGTCGATCGGCGAAATACCGATGCTACCGACGTCCTTCTTCTTTCCAGAGGCGTCGGTCGCGCTCAACGTTTCCGGCACCATCGGAAAATCACGGATCTGACCGTTGCGTTCGACCGTCAAGACGAGGCTCTTGCCGGGGCGATCGCCGACGTAGCGGGCGATATCATAGTAGGTCGCGACATTGTTGCCGTCGACGGCGACCAGGCGGTCACCCGCCTGCACGCCCGCCTGCGCTGCCGGTCCACCCGGCTCAACCGCCGTCACCAGCGGATCGACGAGCGCGATGCCGATGCGTCCCATTTCCATCTTGTTGCCGAACTGATCTGTGTCTTCCACGAGCTTCGGCAGGATGCTGAAATCGCGCTTCTGGCCGTCGCGCTCGACGGACAGCACGATATTGCGACCGGGACGCAGGCCGACATAGCGCTGCACCTCATCGAACGTCGTCACCTTGTTGCCATCGATGGCAACAAGACGGTCGCCTGGCTCGATTCCCGCTTCAGCGGCGGCACCGCCGCGCATGACCACGGCGACGACCGGATCAGCGACGGTGCGGCCATAGACGCCAAAGAGTACGGCGAAGATTGCGATGGCGAGAATGAAATTGGCGATCGGGCCGGCCGCAACGGTGGCCGCCCGCTTCCAGAGCTTGGCGCCGGCGAAGGACCGGGCGCGCTCCTCCTCGGTCATGGCCGCGAGCTGATCGACATCGGTCTTGCTCGAGGCATCCTCGTCGCCGAAGAAGCGGACATAGCCGCCGAGCGGAATGATTGACAGCTTCCAGCGCGTACCATGGCGGTCGGTAAAACCAGCGACTTCCGGACCGAAGCCGATCGAAAAGGCCATGATGCGGATACCGGACCAACGGCCAACCAGATAGTGACCCATTTCGTGCACGAAAACGAGCAAAGACAGTACGAAAACAAACGTTATGACGTTGTTCGTCAAGAAGCCGATAATGCCTGCCACGCTACCCATGCACGATCCTGTTCGCGTTGATTTCAGACACCGAGCAGAACGCCGCCCAATGACATAGTCTCGCCGCTTATTGTCAGCGATATTACGATAGCCAAGAAAAACGCTGCAAAACAAGCAAAAATTAGTCCGTCGACCCGGTCCATGACGCCGCCATGGCCGGGAATCAGGTGGCTGGAGTCTTTGACTCCGAAGCGGCGCTTGATGAAAGACTCGAAAAGATCGCCGATCTGGCTGCAGATTGACAGCACCAGAGTGAGCGCAGGAATCCATAAACCATCTGCCGAGAAAAAGCTCCAGACGACCGCTGTTCCGGCAATCACCGCGGCAATGGCCCCGCCGATCGCGCCCGACCAGGTCTTGCCCGGCGATATGCGCGGCGCAAGCTTCGGCCCGCCGATGGCGCGGCCAACGAAATAGGCAAAAATATCCGTCGCCCAAACGGTGGCGAAGATGAACAGCATCAGCACGAAGCCGCGCAGATCGTCATCCCGGATCTCGGCAAGGGCGATTGCCGTCAATCCCGCATAGAATATTCCGCCGGGCAGCCACCAGCTTTTGCTACGCATGGCGACCATGATCGCCGTGACCGCAACAAAGATGATCAGCAATTCGAGGGAATAGACGGATTCCGCCGCTAGTGTCGCGCTGGCTATCAGCAGGAGGCCGAGCCAGCCAAGCGCATTGCCCTGCGGATCGCGACCATGCAGGTCCGTTATCGTAGACCATTCATAGTAGACGAGCAAGCCGATCGCCGCCGCCAGGATACGAAAGCTCAGACCGCCATACCAAGTCGCAGCCAGAACGACCGCGGCAAGAACGATGCCGGAAATGATGCGCAGCCTGAGTTCACGGCTCATCAGGACCCCACGGCCGCCGCCTGTTTGGCGGAAAGCCCGCCAAAGCGCCGATCACGCGCGGCGTATTTTTCCAGCGCGGAGAAGAAGAGGTCCCGGCTGAAATCCGGCCAGTACTCCGGCATGAACATGAATTCCGAATAGGCCGCCTGCCAAAGAAGGAAGTTCGACAGCCGCTCTTCGCCGCTGGTGCGGATGATGAGATCAGGATCAGGGATTCCGGCCGTATCCAGTCGTGCATCGATCAATTCGGGACGAATATCCTGCGGGCGCAGGCGCCCGGCTTCGACGTCCTTGGCCAGGCTGACGAAAGCGCGGGTGATCTCGTCGCGCGAGCCATAGTTGAAGGCGATGATCAGCGTCAGCGCGGTATTGTCCTTGGTGGTCTCTTCCGCTTCGATCAACAGCGGCAAGATATCGCTGCGCAGATTGTAGCGGTCGCCGATCACGCGGATGCGGACATTCTGGCGATGCAGTTCCGCAAGGTCCCGCCGAATGAACGCCTTGAGCAGGCCGAGAAGGTCGCTCACTTCAGTCTCCGGGCGGCGCCAATTCTCCGAGGAAAAGGCAAAGAGCGTCAGATATTTTATACCGACATCCCCTGCCGCCCGTACCGTTTCGCGCACCGCCTCCACGCCCTTACGGTGGCCCATGGTGCGCGGCAGGCCGCGCGCGTTGGCCCAACGCCCGTTGCCATCCATGATGATGGCGAGGTGATCGGGTATGGCAGAGAACGTGGGAACTGACATATGGATCCGGTTTCGTTCGGCAGGAAATGCTCCAGGACTTCAAATCTAGCGCACCCTCACCGCTTTCAATGTTTCTTGATCGAAAGCGGGATGCTCTAGTGGCAATCAGACCTGCATGATTTCCTTTTCTTTGTCGGCTAGCAAGCGGTCGATATCCGAAATCGTATCGTCCGTCATCTTCTGCACACGCTCAGACTGAGCGCGGCTTTCATCCTGACCGATTACACCGTCCTTTTCGGCCTTTTTGAGACCGTCCATGCCATCCCGGCGGACATGGCGAATCGCCACCTTCGCCTTCTCGGCATATTCATGGGCAACCTTGACCAGCGAGCGACGGCGCTCCTCGTTGAGTTCCGGCAGCGGAATACGCAGATTTTGGCCATCGACGATCGGGTTGAGGCCGAGATTGGATTCGCGGATCGACCGCTCGACGGCGCCGACCATCGACTTATCCCAAACGGAAACGGTCAGCATGCGCGGCTCGGGTACGGTGATGTTGGCAACTTGGTTCAGCGGCATGCGCGAACCATAGGCTTCAACCGTGACCGGATCGAGAATGTTGGCGGACGCGCGGCCGGTGCGCAGCGAGGCGATATCGCTCTTGAATGCCGCGATGGCGCCGTCCATGCGGCGCTTCAGTTCCTTGAGGTCGGTGCCTTCACTCATGTTTTTATACTCCCGTGTAATAGGCGGCGCCGGGAAGGCCCGGTGCCACAGGAACGTCAATTGTCGGATACGATGGTCTTACGACCGCCGCCGGTCAAGATTTCTGCGAAACCGCCCTTTTCGTGAATGGAAAAGACGACGATCGGAATTGAATTTTCCCGTGCAAGCGCCACGGCGGCCACATCCATGACGGCGAGCCCCTTTTCCAGCACCTGGCTGTGGGTCAGATGTTCGAAACGCTCGGCATCCGGGAACTTCTTCGGATCGGCGGAATAGATGCCATCGACCTGCGTGCCCTTGAAGATTGCTTCGGCGCCCATTTCGGCGGCGCGCAGCGCAGCGGCGGAATCGGTGGTGAAAAAGGGATTGCCGGTGCCGCCGGCAAAGATCACCACGCGGCCCAGCGAGAGATGATAGAGCGTCGCACGCTGCGAGAAGCTTTCGCAGATCTCCGGCATGGAAATGGCTGACAGCACCACCGTGTCGATATCCAGCTTGCGCAGCGAGGTGGCCAGCGCCAGCGCGTTGATGATGGTGCCGAGCATGCCCATGTGGTCGCCGGTTACGCGGTCTCCGCCCTTGGAGGCCACGGCAACGCCGCGGAAGATATTGCCGCCGCCGACGACGACGCCGACCTCGACACCCATTTCGCGCGCTGCGGCAATATCGGATGCAATGCGGTCAGCGACGGTAACGTCGATACCGAACCCCTGGCTGCCCATCAGAGCTTCGCCGGAGGCCTTGAGCAATACGCGCTTGTAGATCGGCTGGGACATTGTCGCTCCTTGAAGTGATCGCGGGGTAATAGTGAAAGCCGGATACACGAAGGGCACCGCGTTGTCACGCGATGCCCACGGGTTTCCCCTGATATGGTTTCACCTATCTGGGATATGGTTTCGTTTCGTCAACAGACGAAATGAATTCGTTGATCAGCCCTTGGCGGCAGCGGCGACTTCGGCAGCGAAGTCGGTCTCTTCCTTCTCGACGCCTTCGCCGAGAAGAAGACGGGCCATGCCGGTGATTTCGATCGGCGCACCGGCGGTCTTTTCAGCTTCCTTGATGGCAGCGGCGACGGTCAGGTCCGGGTTGATGACGAAAGCTTGCGACAGAAGAGCGACTTCTTCGAAGAACTTGCGCATGCGGCCTTCGACCATCTTTTCGATGATGTTGTCCGGCTTGCCGGAGGCGCGGGACTGCTCGATGAAGACGTTGCGTTCGCGCTCGGCGACGGCAGCGTCAACTTCTTCCGGACGGATGGCGAGCGGGTTCGTAGCAGCAATGTGCATGGCAACCTGGCGGCCGATCGACGTCAGAACGGCCTTGTCACCGACGGACTTCAGGGCAACCAGAACGCCGAGCTTGCCGATACCGTCGCCAGCAGCGTTGTGGATGTAGGTCGCCACGACGCCGTGCTCAACTTCCAGCTTGACCGCGCGACGAAGCGCCATGTTTTCGCCGATGGTTGCAATCGCGTCCTTGATGGTGTCGACAACCGGCTTGCCGGATGCGGGATAGGTCGCAGCCGAAATGGCTTCGACAGTGCCGTTGGTGGACAGCGCAACTTCGGCGATGCCGCGAGCAAGATCCTGGAAGGCATCGTTACGGGCAACGAAGTCGGTTTCAGAGTTGAGCTCGACGACGACGGCCTTGTGACCGGCGCCGGCAATGGCGACCAGGCCTTCAGCGGCGGTGCGGCCGGACTTCTTGTCGGCCTTGGAGATGCCCTTGGCGCGCAGCCAGTCGATCGCGGCTTCGATATCCCCGTTCGTCTCGGTCAGCGCCTTCTTGCAGTCCATCATGCCTGCGCCAGACTTTTCGCGCAGTTCTTTCACCAGTGCAGCCGTAATCTCGGTCATAAGCTTCCTCTTGTCGGTTCATACGGTGCGGCAAACGGCGTTAAGCCGAAGCGGCACCGATTTGAGGGACGAAATGTACCCGTAAGTATGACAGCGTTATGAAGCAGCGTCATACTGTGGAATTCTGTTTGGAACATGCCTGGATTTTCCGCCTACAGCGCCACGCGTCATGGTGACGCGTAAAGGTCGCTGTAGCACTTTAAATCTGCTGCATAATTTACCCTTAAATCGATTCCGATTTAAGGAATTATGCAGTAGGCCAGCAGTTACCAAAAACGCGATAAGGCCGCTCGAACTCCTTGAAGTCGCAAACGGCCTTATCCCGGATATCAATACGCTCGGGCGGACAAGCTTCTGCCCGCCACAAGACGCGATCAGGCTTCGGTGCCGTCCGCCAGTGTCGGCTCGACCGGAGCTTCAACGGAAGCGCCGAGGTCGCGGCCGGATGCGCTCTGCTGGCGGGCGATGCCGTCGATGGCAGCGCGCGAGATCAGGTCGCAGTAGAGAGCGATGGCGCGCGAAGCGTCGTCGTTACCCGGGATCGGATAGTCGATCAGGTCCGGATCGCAGTTCGAGTCGATGATGGCGACGACCGGAATGCCGAGGCGCTTGGCTTCGTCGATCGCGATCTTTTCCTTGTTGGTGTCGATGATGAACATCAGGTCCGGGGTGCCGCCCATATCGCGGATACCGCCGAGAGCCTTGTCCAGCTTTTCGCGCTCGCGCTCAAGGTTCAGACGTTCCTTCTTGGTGAAGCCCTGGGCTTCGCCGTTGAGGATTTCGTCGAGCTTGCGCAGACGCTGAATGGAATTCGAAATCGTCTTCCAGTTGGTCATCATGCCGCCGAGCCAGCGGGCGTTGACGTAGTACTGGGCCGAGCGCTTGGCGCTGTCGGCGATCAGTTCGGACGCCTGACGCTTGGTGCCGACGAACAGAACGCGGCCGCCACGGGCAACGGTGTCGCTGACAACCTGCAGGGCGCGGCTCAGCAGCGGAACCGTCTGGGCGAGGTCGATGATGTGGATGTTGTTACGATCGCCGAAGATGTACGGCTTCATCTTCGGGTTCCAGCGATGCGTCTGGTGGCCGAAGTGAACACCAGCTTCCAGAAGCTGACGCATAGAAAAATCAGGCAATGCCATGCCTTTGACTCCTTTTCCGGTTGAACCTCCGCAAGGCGAACAGCATCCTCTTCGAAGATGCCACCGGGCGGAACGATCCGGATTTCTCCCGGACAATCCCATGCCTTACGTGTGGAATGCGGCTGCCCATACATTCGATTTGCCGGGAATGCAAGGCTTAGGTGGAAAAAATACGGCAGACCCCTGCCCTTTAGCTCGCCACCTTGTCGAGCAACGCCAGCATGACGTTGGCGTCCGGCATTGGCAAGACCGCGTCGATCTCGGCCGGCAGCAGGCCTGCAATCGCATCATGTGCATTACCGGTCGCCGTGCCCAATGGCCCGCGGAAGCCGTGCTTGGTCCAGGCGAGTTCCTGCAGCTTCGGCCTTGTCAGCGCATCCATCATCCGGTTGGCGGTTTCATCCACGACGATCAGAGGATGCGACGAATAGACGGTCGGATGCGGATAAAGCACAACCGGCTTTGCCGTGGAGCTCGATTGAACGCGCTTCCACCGTCCGGGATCGGCGATGATCCATTCGACCAACTGATTCTCGTAGCCGACGATCATCGGTTCGCCGCCGAGCCCGCCGGCGAGATATTGATCGAAAAGCTTGCCTGATGACGGCGACTTGAAGCCCATATTGCGGAAGATCATCTGCGCCTTGTCGCCCGACCGCGCGAGATCGGCGACCGTCGCGACGTTGCCGGCAAACAGGCTCAGTACCAATCCGGCAAACATGAAGCCGGAATTGGAGCGATTCGGATCGGTCGAGACGATGCGCGCCTGCCCGTAGAGCGCGTCGACCCCGAGCTTGGACCAATTCGTTCCAGCAAGGACGGCATCGAGCAATGCCTTCAGATCAAGCTGATGCTGTCCGGTGGGCGTCACGGTGACCAGCCCGGCTTTCATCAACCCGTCGACCACCGGCTGCCAGGTGTAGACGACGACCGGCGTGTTCAGCACGACGCGGTCGTCGCGGATCTTGACGCCGCGCTGCCGGGCGATATCGACCATGATCGAGGACGACGGCCAAAGGAAAGCAGGATTCTGCGACAGAAGTGCCTGCTCGCGCACCATCTCGACGGAGCCGGCCACACGGCTGTCTATATCCAGTCCGTATCCATGCAGAGCGCCGACAACATCCTCGTCCGCCAGAAACGCCACCTTCTCACCGCCGATGAAGCCGAAGAGCTTCGTGCGGTTGCCGAGCAGTCCCTGGAACTCCGGCCGGTCCTTCACGGCGAAATAGCCACCGGTGCCGGCAACGCCGGTAGCAAGAAGTCCCACTCCAAAGGCGCGGCGAGAGATAGCCATCAGCGTCCGATATCCTCTTTGAGCGAGGCCTGTATGAGGCGCAGCTCGGTGTCCAGCGTATCGAGCCTGTCGTCGACGAGACTGTCCGAATAGTGCACGAAGGCATCCTCGAGTTTGGTGAGCACCAGCTCAACGTCCTGCAATCGTTTCTGGTCCGGCACGCGCTTGGCCTCGAGCGTGGCGAAACCCTCGGCGACTTCGGCCGCTCGCGGCAGGTAATAGCTGAGGAAGCGCCGCACGGTGCCGGCGCTTTCCGGGCTCGCCTCCACCTTGGCAAAGACATCGGCGGCGATTTCGGCCAGATGCCGCACGCGCTTTGCCGTCTCTTTGTTGGCGATGTGATCCGCCGAGACTTCCAGCCTTTGCGCTGCCGGTGCGGCCGCACTCAAAAGATCGCGCGCGAAATCGAGACGTCCCTTGCCGATGGCTTTCGCATCCAGACCTTCGAAAAGCCGACGCGGCGACAATGTAAAGATGAGGCCTGTAAAGACGAGCAGACCGATGACGGCCGCGATCCACAACGGCATCTTCGCAAAGAAGCTCAAGACGGGAACGACGATCGCGGCGGTAAGCCCCGCCACGATCCAATTCCAGTCATTGCCGAACCAATTGCGCATCGGTGTCCTAGTTGTAGCCACGCACCGCGCGGAAGGCGCTGACGAGATCGCCACGACCATCGAACACACGCCCCGATGTCGCCTTGGTCAAGGCATCGAGCTGCGACTTGTCGGCGTCGCCAAAGGTGATGCCGAAGACCGGCACATGCGGGTTGGTTGCCATCCACTCACTCAGAAAATCGCGGCTCGCATCATCGGACTTTCCGTCGGTCATGATGACGATCGCCGGCAGATAGGACGAAAGATTTTGGGTATCCTTCATGCGCTCAAGCGCCCTGCTTGCGCAAGCATACATATCGGTGCCGCCATCGGCATGCTGCAGCGACACTTTATCGACAAGGTTCTTCTGTTGTGCGGGGTCGCCCGTGGCCAAAAGCGTCGTCCGTACGCGGCTGTCGAACGGAATGACCATGATGCGGTCCGCCGGCGTCCATTGCGCCAGCACCTTTCCGGTTTCATCCGGATTGAACAGGAACCGCATGGCAGCCTGCAATTGATTTTCGCCCGTGCCTCCCATGGAGCCGGAGAAATCCAGGCAAAGGGCCGTGAGCGACGGCTTACGCAATGCGCCCTGGTAGAGATCGAGCGCCTGGCGAATCACGGTCGGCTCCGGCATGCGGATCGCGGTCACCAACCGGCTCGGGTCGAAATTCCAACTCGGGTCCCCTTTCGTCACAGCATCTCCCAATGGAATGCGTCGGCCGGTGTCGGCAATGCGCTTCTGCACGGGTGCGGACCGCAAATAGGCGACCAGTTCGTTGAAGAAAGTTTCGACCTCGGGTCCTCGTCCGTGATCGATGAAGCCGATCGGTGAGTCCGCGATCGCCACGCCATCGGCCGGATAGATCGCATAAAGCGGCTCCTTGCCCATGCCGATAAGCTTGTCGTTGGTCTCCTTCAGCACCGCCTCGTAGTTCCACATGGCATCGTAGAGCGTGCCCTGGCCAGCAGAATCCGTATAGAGGTCCGCGAGCCAGCCGGAGGAACCCGACGAGCGTTCGACCCCGGCAAGCAGCGCCCTGACGGTACCCTGAACCTCCGGCTTGTCGAGATCGCCCGGCTCGATGACAGGCTTGTTGCCGAGCGCGCTGGAGAGCATGGCGAGATAGGCGCTGGCGCCCGAATTGGACTGGGTTGCCGAGGTCATGAGAAATTTCAGCGAGCCGTTTTTCACCGCCGCCAAGATGTCCTTCATGAACACAGGCTTGCCGATCCAGCCGAGCGCCTGCGCCTTCGATTTGCGCACGCCGAGGATAACGGGCGTCTGCGCCACCGAGGTCAGCGTCTTCACGCGGCGTTTGGTGTCGAACATATCGACCCAGACGCTCGATGCCGGCCAGACGGCGTCCTGCTCGACGCCAGTTTCGCTCTGCAGCGCCAGCCCGATATCCAGCGTGCCTTCGTAGGTGAAGCTGCAGGTGGCGTTCTTCTGTTTGCAGAATTCTTCGACGATCGGCTGGATAACCGTGTTTTCCGAGCCGGAGACGATCGAGAACTTCGGACCTTTGCCGCCGGCATCGCAGCCCGCCAAGGCGAGCGCCGCCGTCAGCGCCAGGCCGGTGAGAAGTGTGCGGATCATCATGCCGCTCATCGTGCCTCGATCATCGCCTTTTTGAGTTCGACGGTCATTCTCTCCATTTGCTGCTCGGCCTCGGCCCGCTTCCTGCGGCCTTCTTCCTGCACCTTCAGGACACCGCCGATCGTATCGATCAGGTCGCGGTTGGCGGCGGCGAGCGTATCGATATCGACGATACCGCGCTGCGATTGCTGTTCGATGGCAATCGCCTGGTCCTTCATCATCTCGGATGCCTGGCGGATCATCTCGTTGGTGGCGTCAGTCACCGTCTTCTGCAATTCGAGCGCCGATTTCTGCCGCGACAGCCCGAGCAGGATCACCATCTTCTGCTTCCAGGCCGGCACCGTCAGCGCCGATGTCGCCTGCAGATTCTCGATCAGCGTTTCGTCGCCGGCCTGCACGATGCGGATCTGCGGCAATTGCTGAATGCCGAGCTGGCGGGCCTGCTGCAGGTAGAATACCCGCTTCTCCAGCCTGTCGAGGGCCTGCAGGCTGTCCTGATAGGTCTGCGCCTCCAGCATGCCGCCGCCGGGATTGGCAGCCGCGGCATCAGCAGCGCTTTTCAGCTTCGGCAGTTCGACACTGCGGAAATGCTCTGCAAACGTCTTGCCCGCCTGCACGTAGGCGTCGAGCTGCAGGATCGACCGCTTTGTCTCCTCATGGAGATCATCGAGAAGTGCGATGTCGCGGCGCAGCGTATCCTTGTGCCGGTCGAGCTCGAGACCGATGCGATCGATCTGGCCGGCCACATCCTCGAACTCCTCCTTGAAGCGTTCCAACCTCGCCTTGAAGGACGAGAAAATCTTGGAAAGAAAGCCCTCATCCTTCAGCGATGCCGGGTCGAGCTTCTTCGACTTGATGATGATATCGGTCAGCAGCTTGCCGACCTCACCAAGATCGCGATTGCGGACCTCGCGGAGAATCCGGTCGGAATAGTCGGAGACGGACTGCTGGGCACGGTCCCCATAGACCGAAATACCGGCGCGGTCGTTCAAATCGATGGTATCGCCGATGCGGGCAATTTCCGCCGGATCGGCCGTGACAACCGGCAAAGCAGCGTTAGAGGCAGGGGCGAGATCGGTATTGGCCATAGGTCGTGCTTTCTCGTCTATCAACACGGGACCTGTCTGCGGAAGCCTGCCGATTATTCCCACAATAAGCGACGCGGCCCGCATGGCCCGCTACAATTCCAGATCGGCACAGCGGGACATGAGACTCACTCACGGGCGTGCCGGATGCACCCCAGAATAGTGAAGCTTCGAATACAATTTTATGACGAAGATTTTGCCCTGTGGCTTGGCGCCGTGGCCAAGCCTATTGGCAGGCCTTGGTGTCGAGCACTTCAAGCTTGGAAAGCTTGCCGGTCAGCACGAAGTCACCATAGTCCATGGTGAGGTCGCGGGTGATGCCGTTTTCATAGAGCTTGAACGACATGCGATAGACCGGGATGGCGTCGCCCTTGGATTTGTCGTTGAAATAGGCAACGGTCACCGGCCAGAACGGTGTTTTCGCGAACATACCGGCCTTGTCGGCATCGGGATCGTCGGTGGCGGGCGTCGACTGCTTGCCGACGACGGTTGTTGCGATCAACGACTTGTCGCCATCGTCGGAGCCGTCGAAAACCTCGGCTTCGAAGAAATTCCTGCCGAGCTTCGCATTATGAATGATGTCGAGCATATGTTCTGTCGGAAAGCGGCTCTGAATGAGCTCGACCTGCTTGGCCTGCGGCTGGGTCAAATCGACCTTGATGCCCTTCTGGTCGTCCGCCGCCGCACCACGCACGTCCTTATCGAGCTGGTCGTCCGTATAGGATTTGGTCTCGAAGCGGAAAACGCGCTTGGTGAGATCCTCGAATGTGGTCGTCTGCTGATCGCTGACGCGTGTCGTGTCACCCGTGTCGATCTGCGTGACGAAGCGGAAATTGGTGGTGAAACCGGTGCAATCGGAGCCGTCGAACTCATAGACCATACGGCCGAACATGCCGGCGATACCAGACCGGTCGGAAGCGTCCTTCAGTTCGAGATCATAGACGGCGCGATGCGCGATCAACCCGCTTGGACCTGCCGCCATGGCGGATGCGCCCAGAGACGCGACGCCTAAACTCGAAACAACAACGGCGGCAAGACTCGAGCGGAACATTCATTATCTCCTGTTGGACTCGCACGCGATGCTATAAGAACGCTTCGGCTAGAGTGAGGCGGACCGTCATCAATTCGTCATCTCACTCTGCCTTTTGATTTGGCGTGATCTCGTCCAAGATCGCTTCTGGTATTTCGGGATCGTGCTTAAATCGAGGCTGCCTTTCCCGGCAAAGGGAATCTAAGCTTGATGCCGGATTTTTGAAGATTTTACAACAAAACGGGAGATGAAAATGTCCGACGCCATCGAGAGCCGTCTGAAGGAGCTTGGCATCGTCCTGCCGCAGGCTGCCGCGCCAGCCGCCAACTATGTGCCCTATGTCATCAGCGGCAATCTTCTTTATCTGTCCGGGCAGTTGCCGATGGAAAACGGCAAGCTTGGTGTCACCGGCCTCCTCGGTAGGGATGTCGACGTTGCCGGCGGCCAACGCGCTGCCGAGCTTTGCGCCATCAATATTCTCGCCCAGGCAAAGGCAGCCCTGGACGGCGATCTCGGCCGCATCAAGCGCATCATCAAGCTGAACGGCTTCGTCGCCTCGGCACCCGAATTCGTCGAACAACATCTTGTGATCAACGGTGCCTCCAATCTTCTGGCAAATGTACTTGGCGACGCTGGCAAGCATGCGCGCGCTGCGGTCGGCATGGCAGCACTGCCGCTGAATGCCGCCGTCGAAATCGATGCCATCATGGAAATTGCATAATGAGCAAGATTGCCTGGCTTACCGAACGTCCTGTCGCCCATCGCGGCTTTCACGACATGAACAAGCAGGTTTGGGAAAACACCTTGTCGGCTTTTGGCCGCGCGATCGAGGCGGGTTTTTCCATCGAATGCGATCTCCATTACGCCGCCGACGGCGTTCCGGTCGTCTTTCACGATGACGATCTGCAGCGCGTCTGCAATCTTCCCGGCCAGCTTCGTGACCGGACCTCGGCCGAACTCGGCCTGCTCTCGGTCGGCGGCACCAACGACAAGGTCCCGACGCTGAAACAGCTCCTCAAGCTCTGCGACGGCAAGGTGCCGTTGGTGCTGGAGCTGAAGGGCCGCGAAGGTGACGATGAGGGCTTTGCGGAATCCGTGCTGGAAGTCCTGGAGGGCTATAACGGTCATGTCGCGCTGATGAGCTTCGACCATTGGCTGCTCAAGGACCTGAAGGCGCTCAACGCGCCCTACCCTGTCGGCCTGACGGCGGATGGAAATGAGCCCGAGACATTTTTTAAGCATGACGAAGCCATGCAGCTTGGGCTAGACTTCATCTCGTATTTCTATGGCCACCTGCCGAACCCCTTCATCACGGCGCAGCGCCAGCGCGGCATCCCGGTCATCACCTGGACCGTGCGCGACGAAGCGGCCCGCAAACACACATTTGCCAACGCAGATCAAATGACCTTCGAAGGGTTCGACCCAAGGGAGAGCCCTGCCTTTCCTTCCTAACAGACGAATTTGATGACAGACGAATTATCCATTCGAGTCGAGCGTTCTTTCAAAAACATTGCTCCGGAGGGCTGGTCCAAGCTCGCCGGGGCGTCGAGGACGGGTACGGTGCGGCCGTATAATCCGTTTGTCTCGCATGCCTTTTTGTCATCCCTGGAGGAGTCGGGCTCCGCCACCGACAAGACCGGCTGGCTCGGCAATCACCTGTTGCTCGAAACCGACAGCGGCGAATTGATCGGCGCCGTCCCCGGTTATCTCAAGAATCATAGCCAGGGTGAATATGTCTTCGATCACGGCTGGGCCGATGCCTTCGAGCGCGCGGGCGGCCGTTATTATCCGAAGCTGCAGTGCTCCATTCCCTTCACGCCGGCAACCGGCCCGCGCCTGCTTGTAGCCGAGGGACAGGATCGCGATGTGATTCAGCCGGCGCTGGCCGAAAGCCTGAAGGAGGTGACCCGGCAGCTCGGCGTCTCCTCCGCCCACATCACCTTCCTTCCGGAAGACGAGATTTCCGTCTTCGAAGGCGATGGCTACCTGCATCGTACCGACCAGCAGTTCCATTTCATCAATGATGGTTATCCCAACCATGACGCCTTCCTTGAAACACTGGCGTCGCGCAAGCGCAAGGCGCTGAAAAAGGAGCGTCGCGCCGCCCTTGAAGGCGGCATCAGCATCGACTGGCTAACGGGTAGCGATCTCACCGAGCGTATCTGGGACCAGTTCTTCGCTTTCTATATGGATACCGGCAGCCGCAAATGGGGCCGGCCCTATCTCACCCGCAAGTTCTACTCGCTGATCGGCGAGCGGATGGCCGACGATATCCTGCTGGTGATGGCCAAGCGCGAGGGCCGCTATATCGCCGGCGCCATCAACTTCATCGGCGGCGAAACGCTCTATGGGCGGCACTGGGGATGCGTCGAAGATCATCCCTACCTGCACTTCGAAGTCTGCTATCATCAGGCGATCGATTTCGCGCTGGCCAAGGGGCTGAAGCGCGTCGAAGCCGGCGCGCAGGGCGAACACAAGCTCGCCCGCGGCTATCTGCCGGTCATCACGCATTCGGCGCATTATATCGGCCATCAAGGCTTGCGCCGCGCCGTTGCCGACTATCTCAGACACGAGCGCGAGCAAGTTGAGGAGATGAGTGAGATCCTGGCCGAGCACAGCCCCTTCCGCAAAGGCGAGCGGCAAGATATCTAGCTGCTCTGGACAATTATAATCGGAAGACGAGGAGACCCTGGATGACCAGCCCCGCCTATGACCCCAACAATATTTTCGCAAAGATCCTGAAAGGCGAGATCCCGTCCTATCGTATCTACGAGGATGAACACACGGTCGCTTTCATGGATGTCATGCCACAGGCGCCCGGCCATACGCTGGTGCTACCGAAGTCCGCTTCGCGCAACCTTCTCGATGCCGATCCGACCGTCCTGCCGCATCTGATTACCACGGTCCAGAAAGTCGCCGTCGCGATTCAGGAGGCTTTCGAGGCGGATGGCGTCTACATCGCCCAATTCAACGAGCCGGCCGCCGGCCAGACCGTGTTTCACCTGCACTTCCACATCATCCCGCGCCATGAGGGTATCGCCCTGAAGCCGCATTCGGGCAAAATGGAAGATGGCGCCGTTTTGGCGGAGAATGCCAAGAAGATCATCGAGGCGCTGAGCTGATCAAAGCCGAGCAAGCATCGATCCCTCTAAATCTCTTTGTGAGATATAGCGCGTAAACATATGGAAACGGCTGCATTGTCTCCAATGCAGCCGTTTTCGCTTTCTCAGACGATCAATCGCCGATTACTTGCGCGGTACCTTCGGCACCGTGCTGCCCTTGCGCGGCGACTTGCCGTCCGGTTCACCATCGCTGGCAGAGGACGGCGTCTTCGGCGAGCGGCGGGTATCGGAAGCAGCATCCGCCTTGCCGACGCGGCTTCTGGTCTTGACGGTGTCGCCATCATCCTCTTCCACATCGACCACGGAGTCGACCACTTCGGCTTCCGGCTTCGGCCGGATCGGTGCGGTATCCGCGATGGAGTCGAGTAAGATGCCGGTCGTACCGTCTTCCTTCTTGCCGACGGTGACCTTGACGACGCCACCCTTCTTCAGCTTGCCGAAGAGGATTTCGTTCGCCAGCGGCTTCTTGATGTGTTCCTGGATGACGCGTGCCAACGGGCGGGCACCCATCTTGTCATCGTAACCCTTCTCGGACAGCCAGGCGATCGCGTCCTCGTGCAGATCGAAGGTCACGTTCCGTTCGGAAAGCTGAGCCTCAAGCTGCATGATGAACTTCTGCACGACCTTGTGAATGACCGTGGTCGGCAGCGCTGCGAACGGAATGGTCGCATCCAGACGGTTGCGGAATTCCGGGGTGAAGAGCCGGTTGAGAGCCTCTTCATCCTCGCCCGTCCGCTTGGACGAACCGAAGCCGATAGCGGACTTGGCCATTTCCGATGCGCCCGCATTGGTCGTCATGATCAGGATGACGTTGCGGAAGTCGATCTTCTTGCCGTTGTGGTCGGTCAGTGCGCCATGGTCCATGACCTGCAGCAGGATATTGAAAATATCCGGATGCGCCTTCTCGATTTCGTCGAGCAGAACGACGCTGTGCGGATGCTGGTCGACGCCGTCGGTCAGCAGGCCACCCTGGTCGAAGCCGACATAGCCGGGAGGTGCGCCAAGCAGACGGGAAACCGTGTGACGCTCCATATATTCCGACATGTCGAAGCGCAGCAACTCGACGCCAAGCGAGGAGGCAAGCTGCTTGGCGACTTCCGTCTTACCGACGCCGGTCGGGCCGGAGAAGACGTAGCAGCCAATAGGCTTGTTCGGTTCGCGCAGACCGGCACGAGCGAGCTTGATCGAGGTCGACAGAGCTTCGATCGCCGTATCCTGGCCGTAGACAACCGAACGCAGTTCCTGTTCGAGATTGGCAAGAACCATCTCGTCATCCTTGGACACCGTCTTCGGCGGGATGCGAGCCATCGTGGCGATCGTTACCTCGATCTCCCGCTCCGTGATCAGCTTGCGGCGCTTGGACGGCGGCAGCAGCATTTGCGCAGCACCGGTTTCGTCGATCACGTCGATCGCCTTATCCGGCAGCTTGCGGTCGGAGATGTAACGAGCCGACAATTCGACCGCCGACTTGATGGCGTCGTTCGAATAGCGCAGGTGATGATACTCTTCGAAATAGGGCTTCAGGCCCTTCATGATTTCGATGGCATCCTCGATGGTCGGCTCGTTGACGTCGATCTTCTGGAAGCGGCGGACAAGAGCCCGGTCCTTCTCGAAGAACTGACGGTATTCCTTGTAGGTGGTCGAACCGATGCAACGGATCGCACCCGAGGAAAGAGCCGGCTTCAACAGGTTAGACGCATCCATCGCACCGCCGGAGGTGGCACCGGCGCCGATGACGGTATGGATCTCATCGATGAACAGCACGGCGCCCGGATATTCTTCCAGCTCCTTGACGACCTGCTTCAGACGCTCTTCGAAATCGCCGCGATAGCGGGTACCGGCCAGCAGCGTGCCCATGTCGAGCGAGAAGATGGTCGCATCAGCCAAGGCTTCCGGCACCTTGCCTTCAACGATGCGCTTGGCGAGGCCTTCGGCGATCGCGGTCTTGCCGACGCCGGGGTCACCGACATAGAGCGGGTTGTTCTTCGAACGGCGGCACAGCACCTGGATGGTGCGGCTGACTTCGGAGTTGCGACCGATCAGCGGATCGATCTTGCCGTTCTTCGCCTTCTCGTTGAGATTGACGCAATAGGCCTTCAGCGCATCCTGCTGCTTCTTGTTGTTACCTTCCTCCTGCTCGCCGCGCGAGGTCGGCTTGCTTTCCGATTCGGTATCCTCGGCGCCGCGCGGCGTGCGGGTCTGGGAGGAACCCGGCCGCTTGCCGATGCCGTGAGAGATGTAGTTGACCGCATCGTAGCGGGTCATTTCCTGCTCCTGCAGGAAGAAGGCCGCATGGCTTTCCCGTTCCGCAAAGATTGCGACGAGAACGTTGGCGCCCGTCACTTCCTCGCGGCCCGAGGATTGGACATGGATGACGGCGCGCTGGATGACGCGCTGGAAGCCGGAAGTGGGCTTCGAGTCCTCGTCATAACCAGTGATCAAATTTGACAGTTCATTATCGACGTATTCAGTCAGCGTCTTACGGAGCGCGTCGAGATCAACATTGCACGCGCCCATGACAGCCGCGGCGTCGGCGTCGTCCACCAAAGCCAATAGCAGATGTTCCAGCGTGGCATATTCGTGATGCCGCTCGTTCGCGTAGGTCAGTGCCTGATGCAGCGCCTTCTCAAGACTAGGCGAAAATGTTGGCACGTTCAGATCCTCACTTCTTTTCCATAACACATTGCAGCGGATGCTGGTGTTGCCGGGCAAAATCCATCACCTGACTCACCTTCGTTTCAGCTACCTCATATGTATATATCCCGCATTCGCCGACGCCGTGGTTGTGGACATGAAGCATGATGCGGGTGGCACTCTCTCGATCCTTTTGGAAGAAACGCTCCAGGATGTGGATCACAAATTCCATGGGCGTGTAGTCGTCGTTTAGAAGCAGCACGCGGTATAGGTTGGGTTTCTTGGTTTTGGGCTTGGTGCGCGTGATCACCGAGGTCCCGCGATTTCCGTTGTCCCCGTTCCTTTCGCTGTCGTTTTGCATCCGGATCGGCTCAGCGATCATTTCATTCATTCCTCAAATCATCCGGCAGAAGCTATCGCATTCCGACTTGGCAAACTGGATTGGGTAACTGACTCCGTCGGGCCGGATATCCGAACCCCTAACTTAGTTCATATTGGTGCGATTTTAAGCCCCCTACCGGACACTGCAATCAGAATTCGTTGCCAAAGCGGGCCATGATCAAAAAAGTCGCGGCCACGATCGAGCCGAGATCGACAATAAAGAACGCAAAAGACCGGCCGCGGGTCGCGCAGCCGGTCTCTCGTGAATATCGCTGTTCTTAAGCGAAACGCTTATGCAGCAGGTGCAATCGAAGCGGCGGTCTTGCTGGCAGCCTTGGTGGCGGCGGCAACCGGAGCTTCGTAGGGCTTGTAGACGGTCTTGGCGAGATCGGCGTACATTTCGCCCAGCTTGGTCGCCTCGGCTACGAAGTTTTCATAGGAGGACTTTACGAAGCCGGTCTGCAGCTCGAAAGCAGCTTCGAAGCTCTTCACGCCGGCCAGCGTTTCGAAATGCGTAACGCCGTCCTGGAACGACTTCTTGGAATATTCGGCGGCTTCAGCAGCAATCGCCTGGAAACCCTTGGTCACATCGGAATAGCTCTTCAGAGCCGTGTCCATGGCTTCCTTGCCCTTCTTGTTCGCTTCATCGAAATTGAACATGCTTCTCCGTCCCTTTGTTGGTTTGGCCGACGGCCGGGTTACCTGGACGAAAACTAAATGCGGCGCACAAATAGTCAAGTAGTCTTGTGCAACGCAGTATCACCCCAGGATTGCATTCTTAATGACAGGCAAGCGACTGCCGGAGAGGGCCCCGGGCATGTTCCTGTTTTTGCTAATATATATCAACCGGTATGCAACTTCCGGCTTTGAGAAAAATATTCGATTTCGATGGAAAAATCCGAATTTCGGCACCAAATCGGCCAAACTCGATCGCAAATAACGCGTATCCGGCTTATTTCCTGGTAATCATCTAAAAAAAGAGCCGCATTTCAGTGGAATGCGGCTCTTGATATCATCTCTATGGAAATCGAGAGATCGACCAGGGGTCGAGCGTCGACCTGACAGCAGGAGCTGTCGATCAGAGATCGACGTCCAGGATCGCCATGGAAAAGTTGTAGGAACGGTCGCCGTCTTCGTCGTCGATATAGACAACGCCCAGGAACTCTTCGCCAAGATAGACTTCCGCGGAATCGTTCTTGCGCGGGCGGGCCTTGACCACGATCTGCGGGTTGAACGTGCGTTTGAAGTAGGCGTCGAGCTTCTTGATTTCGTCAGGCTTCACAATTCATCTCCGTCGGGATTCTCGGGTTGGCCGCTTCTTGCATAGGAAAAGCGGCGGTGTAAAGACCAGAAGCGCGCCTTCTGCTTGTGCCGCCGGAGCAAAATCCTGACAATCAGGTGGGATTTCCGTTAGATACCGGCACCCATGATTTGGTCGGCGACGATCTGCTCTGCAAGGAGCTGATCCATGGAGCGGGACGGTTCCGAACAGCCGGCTTCCCCGACCACCTTGGCCGGCACGCCGGCCACTGTCGTCTTCGGGGGAACTTCCTTCAGCACCACCGAGCCGGCGGCGATGCGCGAGCAATGGCCGATCTGGATATTGCCAAGAATCTTTGCGCCGGCACCGATGAGCACGCCATGGGCGATCTTCGGATGACGGTCGCTGCCTTCCTTGCCCGTACCGCCGAGCGTGACGCCGTGCAGGATCGAGACGTTGTCGCCGATGACGGCCGTTTCGCCGACCACCAGGCCGGTCGCGTGATCGAGGAAAATGCCCTTGCCGATGCGCGCGGCCGGGTTGATATCCGTCTGGAAAACGCTGGAGGAACGGCTCTGCAGATAGAGCGCAAAATCCCGGCGGCCGCGATTGTACAGCCAATGAGCCAGGCGATGCGTCTGCAGGGCGTGGAATCCCTTAAAATAGAGGACCGGTTCCATGAAGCGCAGGCAAGCCGGATCGCGGTCATAGACGGCCTGAATGTCGACGCGCAGGATCGAGCCCCATTCCGGCCAATCGGCCAGCATTTCCTCAAAAGTCTGGCGCAGCAGGATGCCCTGCATATCCGGATGGTCGAGACGTTCGCAGATGCGATAGATGACGCATTCTTCCAGCGACTTGTGATTGATGATCGTGGAATAGAGGAAGGCGGCCAGAAGCGGATCCCGTTCGGCGGCTGCACGCGCTTCTTCCCGCACGCTGCCCCAGATGGGATCGACGACCTTTACAGAGCCTACGCCTTCGACCTGGCGAATGTCCGTTGCTGCGACCATTGCGGTCTCCTGATTTCCTGTCGGTGAAACATTATATAGAGTAAAACTGCGACAACATAAATGGGGCGGGCGCGCATGAGTTTTGAGCATGATTTTGCTAGTGGTCTCCTGCGCGCTACCTGTAGCGACGCCATCGGTACACTCACCATCGACAATCCCGGCCGCAAGAACGCCATCACCGCGGCAATGTGGCGCGCCATACCGCAGGCCATTCGCCTTTTGACCGACAAGGCACAGGCGCATGTGATCATCATCCGCGGTGCTGGCCAGGATTTTTCGACCGGCGCCGATATCAGCGAATTTGACAGCCTGCGCAAGGATGCCGAAACCGCTGTCGCCTATGAGGCGTTGAACAGCGCCGCCTTTACAGCGATCCGCCATTGCCGTGTGCCGACGATCGCAGCAATCCGGGGCATTTGTTACGGCGGCGGTTTCGGCATTGCCGCCGCCTGCGACCTGCGTGTCGCCGCAGAGGGAGCTCGTTTCTCGGTGCCCGCCGTCCGCCTCGGCATCGCCTATCCAGCCGATGCGGTGCAAGACATCGTCAACGCGCTCGGGCCTCAGATGGCCAGGGTCACGCTTTTCACCGGCGCGCAGATGTCGACCGACAAGATGGTCGCGGCCGGCTTTCTGCTGGAAGAGATTACAACAGACGCATTCGACGACGAGGTTTCGGCCCTCGCCCGCGCTATTGCCGCCAATGCGCCGATCGCACTGCATGCCTCCAAGCTCGCGGTTCGTGCCGTGATCGAACAGGATAGCGACCTCCTGCGCGAGGCCGAGGTGATCGGCGCCGAGACCTTCGACAGCGCCGACTATGCCGAAGGCCGTGCAGCCTTTGCCGCGCGGCGCAAACCGCATTTCACCGGCAAGTGACTTGATCTATTGGTTGGCGAGGCGTTCGTAGAACTCCAGGACGGCCTGTTTGAACACCTTGTCGCCGACGGCGAGCATATGGTCCCTGTTCGGAATATCCAGCGCTTCAGCATGCGGCATCAGCGCCGCGAGCTGTTGCGGCGAACCGGCGATATCATCCTTGGTACCGACGCCGATCAAGGTCGGCGCCTGGATCTTTGCCACGTCTTCCTTGGCGACCAGATCGCGCGAGCCCCTGATGCAGGCGGCGAGCGCCTCACGGTCGCTCTTGTTCTGATCGGCGAAGGCGCGGAACATGCGGCCGCGCAGATGCGCGACATCGTCAACCGACGGCGCCAATAGCGCATCGGCGATCGGATCCCAATCACCGACACCATCGACCATGCCGATACCGAGCCCGCCGAAGACGAGCGAGCGGACACGATCGGGATGGGCCATCGCGAGGAACGCCGAGATGCGCGCACCCATGGAATATCCCATGACATGGGCTTGGGGGATGCCGAGATGATCGAGCAGCGCGATCGCATCCTCTGCCATGACCCAGGGACGATAGGCATCGGCATCATAGGCTTTGTCGCTCAAGCCGTGGCCTCTATTGTCGATGGCGACGACGCGATAACCCGCCTCGCCCAGCGACTTCAGCCAGCCCGGATTGACCCAATTGGCAATCGCGGTCGAGGCAAAACCATGAATCAACAGGACCGGCGCGCCATTCGGATCGCCTTCGTCGAAATAGGCCAGCTTGAGACCGTCATGGACGAAATAGGAAAAGGCAGGGCTATTCAAATTCATGGCAAGATCTTCGTGAACATCGTCTCTTTGTTGCGGACCTTATTTTATCAGCAATATCAGGTGAACCCCGCGCTTGCGAAAATCTGTGCGCCGAGCCGGACTTTCGCACTACACAATCGGCGAGAAGAATTATAAAGAAGGGCAATCAAGTCTGGCGCCATCTAAGGCAAGACGCATTCGGAGATCACCATGGCCGGCCACAACATTCCCCATTTCCAGAACGACGGCGGACACCGCGTTATCGAGATCGGCGTGAAGGAATTCATGTGCACCGGCGCCTCGGTCCCCTACGACCATCCGCATATCTTCATCGACATGGGCGATGAAAGCGAGAAGGTCTGCTCCTACTGCTCGACACTCTATCGCTACAATCCGTCGTTGAAGGCCGACGAGACCAATCCGGCAGGCTGCGTCTTCCATTTCAAGGCCGCCTGATCCTGAGAGCGGATCGGACATAGCTCAAATGCCGATCAAGACTGCCGCGATCATCGGTGCCGGAATAGCCGGCCTCACCGCGGCGCTAGCGCTTGCCAGGCATGGCATTCGCTCGGACATTTTCGAACGGGCCGAAGCGCTGACCGAAGTCGGCGCCGGCCTGCAAATCTCTCCCAACGCATCCCGCATTCTCGACACGCTCGGCGTGCTCGACACCCTTCGGCCTGTCTGGCTGGAACCGAAAGAGGTGCGGCTGGTCTCCGGTTCGTCCTTGCGGCTGCTCGCATCCGTGCCCTGCGGCAGTTTCGCCAGGGAGCGCTGGGGCGCCCCCTATGGCGCTGTTCATCGTGCGACGCTGCAAAAGGCGCTTCTCGCCGCGGTGACGGCCAACCCGTTGTGCACGCTGCATCTCGGCCACGATATCAATAGGACAGACGCGAACGGATTGAACGAGATCGGCGGCATGGACGTGGATCTGATCGTCGGCGCCGATGGCGTCTGGTCGAGGACGCGCGCATTGGTGCCTGGCGCCCCCTCGCCGCATTTCTCCGGCAATATTGCCTGGCGTTTCACCATCCCCGAGGTATCCGCCTCGAGCGTCCTGGACAGAACGAGCGTCACGGCGTTTCTTGGTTCTTCGGCACATCTCGTCAGCTATCCGATCAAGGAACATGCCGCCTTCAACATCGTTGCGATTATGTCCGGAAGCAGTGCGAGCCATGATTGGAGCGCCACCGGCACCAAGGCGCAACGCGAGCATCTTCTGCGGCACTTCTCAGGCTGGAACGATGCCATCACGACAATGCTCGAGCGCCAGGAACAAGCCACCTTCTGGCCGCTCTACGAAGCAAGCGTCGGTCGCTGGCACAATGGCAAGGATGTCGTATTAATTGGCGACGCAGCGCATGCGATGATGCCCTTTGCGGCGCAAGGGGCTGCCATGGCGATCGAGGATGCCTTCGAACTCGCCGGTATGGTGGCGTCTCATCCCCTCACCGAAGCACTCGATCTTTTCGAAAAGCATCGCACGCCGCGCATCGCGCGCCTGCGCCAACGCGCTGCCCTCAACCAATTCGCCTATCATGCCCGCGGACCCGTGCGGCTGGCCCGCAATTTCGTTCTTTCCATGCGTCCGCCGCAAAAGCTCGCGGCGGATCTGGATTGGGTCTACGGCTATCGCGCCATGGGCTGATCAGGCCTCTTTCGCGGCAGCAAGGCCTTTTTCGATATCGGCCTTGATATCGGCGACGTCCTCAAGACCGATCTGCAGGCGCAGCACTGGCCCTTCCGACGGCGCTTTGCTGATGCGTCGGTCGTTGAGATTGACGTGCAACGCGAGGCTTTCGAAACCGCCCCAGGAATAGCCCAGACCGAAAATCCGCAGCGCATCGAGGAAGGCGTGCGCCTTGGCCTTGAATTTCTCTGGACGGTCGGTGGCCAACACAAAGGAGAAAATGCCGCTCGATCCCTTGAAGTCGCGTTTCCAAAGTTCATGGCTCGGGAAACTCGGCAAGGCCGGATGCAGCACGCGTGCGACGTCGTCGCGGCTCTCCAGCCATTGCGCGATGGCGAGCGCGCTTTCCTGATGGCGCTCGAGGCGCACGCCCATGGTGCGCAGGCCCCGCAGCACCTGATAGGCATCATCCGGCGCGCCGCAGATGCCGAGCTGGATATTGGCTTCCTTCAACTGCTCCCAATGAGCGGCATTGGCGGATACCGTCCCCATCAGAATATCGGAGTGACCGGCCGGATATTTCGTCGACGCGTGAATGGAGATGTCGACGCCATGATCCAATGGTTTGAAATAGACAGGCGTCGCCCAGGTATTGTCCATGGTGACGACGCAGCCATGACGATGAGCGACGGTCGAAATCGCGGAAATATCCTGCATTTCAAAGGTATTGGAGCCCGGCGCTTCTGTGTGCACCAGCCTGGTGTTCGGCTTGATCAGCAGCTCGATGCCGGCGCCGACCAAAGGATCGTAATATTCGACCTCGACACCCAGACGCTTCAGCATGGTATCGCAGAAGATGCGCGTCGGCCCGTAGACTGAATCGACGATCAGTGCGTGGTCGCCTGACGACAGAAAGGCAAGGAACGGCACGGTGATCGCTGCAAGGCCGGACGGCACCAGGATTGTTCCGGCCGATCCTTCCAGTGCGTCGATAGCCTCGCAAAGCGCATCGGTCGTCGGTGTGCCGCGCGTGCCATAGGTATATTTCTGGTCACGCAGCTCCATGGTTCGCGCATTCGGGAACAGCACCGTCGAGGCATGCACGACCGGCGGATTGACGAAGCCGTGGAAATCGGAGGGCGAATTACCGATGTGGGACAAACGCGTGTTGATGCCGGCGTTCTGCAGCAATGTGTCTTTGTCTTTCATGTCTGGGTATGCCTTTGGCGCTGTGGAGACTTCGATTAGTGGCTGCCAAGCGCGGCGGGGTCAACCCCCGAACGATCCAGAAAATTCTAATATTTATGCACAAGCTAAAATACGGGAATGACGGAATAATCCGTCATTTTCGCGCAGTTTTTTGGCAAAATGCTGCTCAAATAGAAGCCAAACGCCCGATTTCGAACCTAAACCAGCGAAAACGCCGAATTATTCCTCAATAAGTTGGGCTGTGTCTTGACCGCAAATGCATTTACGACTGTGATAGGATCACTCGCACCGGGAGAGTGAGGAACACGGTTCTCCGAGAGCCTGCTTCGGGAGCGATAAGCTTTAACTATAAAACAATAGACAAAGGTTGGGAAAGATGAAAAAGATTGCTCTGTCCGTATTCCTCGGAGCGGCAGCTTTGGCATACACCGCTTCTGGCGCGTCGGCTTCGACGTTGAGCGATGTGAAGGCCAAGGGCTTTGTTCAATGCGGCGTAAATAGTGCCCTTCTTGGCTTTTCACAGCCCGACGCCTCCGGGAACTATGCCGGCTTCGACGTTGACCTGTGCAAGGCTGTCGCTGCTGCTGTCTTCGGCGACGTAACCAAGGTGAAGTACACCCCTCTCAGCGCGAAAGACCGCTTCACTGCGCTGCAGTCCGGTGAAATTGACCTGCTTTCGCGCAACACCACCTGGACGATCAACCGCGATACCGCGCTCGGCCTCAACTTCCGCCCGGTCACCTATTATGACGGCCAGGGCTTCATGGTTCGTAAGGAGCTGAACGTAAAGTCGGCTCTGGAACTCTCCGGCGCCGCCGTTTGCGTTCAATCCGGTACGACGACCGAGCTCAACCTCGCCGACTACTTCAAGACCAACAACCTTCAGTACAATCCGGTGGTCTTCGACAAGCTCGAAGAAGTCAACGCCGCTTACGACTCCGGCCGTTGCGACGTTTATACTACCGACCAGTCCGGCCTCTATGCGCTGCGCCTGACGCTGAAGAACCCTGACGACAACGTCGTTCTGCCGGAAATCATCTCCAAGGAGCCGCTCGGACCGGCCGTTCGCCAGGGCGACGACCAGTGGTTCGATATCGTGAGCTGGACGGCTTATGCTCTGATCAATGCCGAAGAATTCGGCATTACGCAGAAGAACGTCGACGAGATGAAGAATTCGGCCAACCCGGACATCAAGCGCTTCCTCGGCGCCGAGCAGGGCTCGACCATCGGCACGGACCTCGGCCTGACCAACGATTGGGCGTATAATATCATCAAGGGCGTCGGCAATTACGGCGAAGTCTTCGACCGCAACATCGGCGCCGGCAGCCCGCTGAAGATCCAGCGTGGCCTGAACGCTCTGTGGAACAAGGGTGGCATTCAGTACGCACCCCCGGTCCGCTAAGCCGCGACCGCATGACATTGGGAAAGGCGGTTTTCCGCCTTTCCTCCCTTAAGAAAACAAGCCCGAAACGGGCACAGAGGGGAAAAAGTCTGCATGGCAATTACAATAAATTCGCCCGAGGGCGAACGATCGTCCGGATCAGCGATCAATAATCCCAAAGTCCGAGGCTTGGTTTACCAAGTCTTTACCATCGCAATTCTGCTGGCGCTCATCGGCTTCGTTATCCACAACACCGCCGAGAATCTGCGTGCGTCAAACCAGCCTTTTGGATTTTCGTTTCTGGGCGGACGCGCCGGCTTCAATCTCGGCCAAGCGCTGATTCCATTTTCGAGCGATTCCACAAACATCAACGCGCTCGTCGTCGGCCTGCTCAATACCATTCTCATCGCAATATCCGGCATCATCGCAGCGACGATCATCGGCTTCATCGTCGGTATCGGCCGGCTTTCACATAACTGGCTGATCGCTAAGCTCTGCCAGGCCTATGTCGAGTTGTTCCGAAATATCCCGCCGCTGCTCGTTATCTTCTTCTGGTATAGCGGCGTGCTGGTGCTGCTGCCGCAGGCTCGTGAGGCCCTGCACCTGCCGTTCTCCAGCTATCTGAGCAATCGCGGCCTTGCCTTTCCAAGCCCGATTTTCGGTGCCGGGATGTGGGCTGTCGGCATCGCCGTCGTGGTCGCCATCATCGCCATATTCTTCGTGGCCCGTTGGGCGCACAAGCGCCAGGCGGCGACCGGCAAGCAATTTCACACGATTTGGGTGGCCGTGGCGATATTCATCGGTTTACCGCTCCTGACCTTCTTCGCAGCTGGCATGCCGCTTTCCTTTGACTATCCTGTCGCAGGCAAGTTCAATCTGACAGGCGGCTCTGTCATTGGACCGGAATTCATCTCGCTATTCCTGGCGCTTTCCTTCTATACGGCTTCCTATATCGCCGAAATCGTTCGCGGCGGCATTCGCGCCGTTGCCAAGGGGCAGTCGGAAGCTGCCGGCGCGCTCGGGCTTCGCTCCGGCGCCATCACGCGGCTCATCGTCATTCCACAGGCAATGCGCATCATCATTCCGCCGTTGACGAGCCAGTATCTCAATCTAACGAAGAACTCCTCGCTCGCGATCGCCATCGGCTATGCCGATCTGGTCGCCGTCGGCGGCGTTATTCTCAATCAGTCTGGTCGAGCCATCGAAGTCTTCGTCATCTGGATGCTTGTCTATCTTACGCTCAGCATCGCGACGTCGCTGTTCATGAACTGGTTCAACGCCAAGATGGCTTTGGTGGAGAGATAAGATGTCCAACGGAAGCCAAAGCTTTGTGAGCAAAACCATCCTCCCCCAATTGCCGCCGCCCTCAAGCGAAAAAGGCGTCATTCACTGGGTCAGGAAAAATCTACTGGCGACGCCGCAGGATGTCGTTCTAACCATCCTTGCCATAGCCTTTCTCGCCTGGGCCATTCCGCATGTCGTCAACTGGCTGTTCGTCCAGGCGGTGTGGAACGGTACCGATCGCACATTCTGCGCCACGACCGTGCAAGGCGGGACGCAACCTGACGGCTGGAGCGGCGCTTGCTGGGCCTTCGTCCGGGCGAAGTTCACCATCTTCATGGTCGGCCTTTACACGCCGGATGAGCGCTGGCGTCCGGCACTGGTCGCCATTCTCACCATCATCCTGTTTGCGCCGATGATGATACCGTCGGTGCCTAAAAAGGGGTTGAATGCCATTTTGGCGTTTATCGTCCTCCCTATCGTCTCGTTTTTCCTGCTTTACGGCGGCTTCGGCCTCCCGGTCGTGGAAACGCAGAAGTGGGGCGGCCTGATGGTAACGCTGGTCCTTTCCTTCGTCGCAATCATCGTATCATTTCCTTTGGGCATCCTGCTTGCGCTCGGACGACGCTCGAAAATGCCCGTCATCCGCATGCTGTGCGTCCTCTTCATCGAGGTCATCCGCGGCATTCCGCTGATTACGGTACTGTTCATGGCCAGCGTCATGCTGCCGCTCTTCCTGCCGCAGGGCTGGACGGTGGACAAGCTGCTGCGCGCCGTCGTCGGCGTTTCGATCTTCACCTCGGCCTACATGGCCGAAGTCATCCGCGGCGGTCTGCAGGCGGTTCCGAAGGGGCAGTTCGAAGGTGCCGATTCGCTCGGCCTCGGCTACTGGCAAAAGATGCGCCTGATTGTTCTGCCGCAGGCGATCAAGCTCGTCATACCCGGCATCGTCAACACCTTCATCGGCATGTTCAAGGACACGTCGCTGGTGTCGATCATCAGCATGTTCGACCTGCTCGGCATCGTTCGACAAAACTTTTCCGACGCAAATTGGGCAAGCGCCGTGACACCGCTTACGGGTCTGGTCTTCGCGGGCTTCATATTCTGGCTGTTCTGCTTCGGCATGTCGCGCTATTCAGGCTTCATGGAACGCCATCTCGACACTGGCCACAAACGATAAAAACTGAGGGAAAAAATATGGCTGACGCCCAACCCAAAAAACTGACCATTTCCGACACGGAAGTTGCAGTCGAAATGATCAACATGAACAAGTGGTACGGCGATTTCCACGTGCTGCGCGACATCAACCTTAAGGTCATGCGCGGCGAGCGAATCGTTATTGCCGGGCCTTCCGGCTCGGGCAAATCGACGATGATCCGCTGTATCAACCGCCTTGAAGAGCATCAGAAGGGCCAGATCATCGTCGATGGCACGGAACTGACGAACGACCTGAAGAAGATCGACGAAGTCCGCCGCGAAGTCGGCATGGTGTTCCAGCACTTCAACCTCTTCCCCCATCTGACGATCCTGGAAAACTGCACGCTGGCGCCGATCTGGGTGCGCAAGATGCCGAAGAAGCAGGCGGAGGAAATTGCGATGCACTTCCTCACCCGCGTCAAGATTCCGGAGCAGGCGAAGAAATATCCTGGCCAGCTTTCCGGCGGTCAACAGCAGCGTGTGGCGATCGCCCGTTCGCTCTGCATGAACCCGAAGATCATGCTGTTCGATGAGCCGACCTCGGCACTCGACCCGGAAATGATCAAGGAAGTGCTGGATACGATGGTGGGTCTCGCCGAAGAAGGCATGACCATGCTCTGCGTCACCCACGAAATGGGCTTCGCCCGCCAGGTCGCCAACCGCGTGATCTTCATGGACCAGGGCCAGATCGTCGAGCAAAACTCGCCGAAGGAATTCTTCGAACATCCGCAGCACGAACGCACCAAGCTGTTCTTGAGCCAGATCTTGCACTGAACGGACGACACGACAATCAAAACCCGTCGGCTGCGACCCAGCCGGCGGGTTTTTCTATATGCATTCGGATTTGCGACGGCTACTGCAGTTAACCATATTGACACTTGGTGCAAACCAGAACATTGTGTGAACAAATCAGGGCGAGCACAATGGCATCCGGCGAAAAATTTATTATCCTTCCCTATAAGAAGAACCGTGGAAATCTGGTCCCAGGAGAGATGCGGCAGGCGTCGAGCGCCGCCAGCGCCGAAAAGATCGCCTCTTCCATGTCCGCGCGTTTCGTCGGCGTCGCCGCCTATGCGGTCATGGTCGACGAAGAGACCGGCGACATGACCTCCCCTCGCCTCCTAGCCCGGCACGGGGAGATCGCCGACCTCAACGTCGCCTGACCGATTGTCGCCGCTCAAAGGCGTCCCTTTCTGAGGCGCCGTAACGTAAAGGCCGGCGGCAAGAACATAGTCGTAGCGCCCCGCCCTAAACTCGATATATTGCCGACCGCTGCTTGGGGATGCAGTTTATAGGCATCGGGGGGACGAGACGGCACGTGAAGAAAAGCGACAGGATAATCGCTGCGCTGGCGCTTCTCAGCGCAGCAATCATCGTTGTAAGAGTGATCGGTGCAGTGGCCGGTTATGACCTCATCGACATGGCAGTGAATGCAACCAGACCGGCAGATGCTGGCGGTTGGCCAATGGAGACGCATTGAGTCTGGCTCTGTTGTGGCGTTGTGTGCTGCAACAGACTGACAAATAATGGATGCAACAGGGCAGTCCACAAGTCTATCGCTCACCAAGTCAAGAGAGGACGGACAGAGCCATAGGAACCCGGTTGCGACCCGCTTGGAGCTAACTGATTATCTCGTTGGACTCTCTCTGACCATCGCCGACGGTCAGCCGCTTTGTCTTTGGCGGTGGCGGGATCTGTCGATTTTCTTGCGGTTGCGGAACCAGATTGTCCGCCGACCGTCGAGCAGGAAGCCACGAAAACAGCGGGAAAAATAATCAGAATGCCGAAGGCGACTGCTCTCGCGAGCCTGTAGTAGATCGGCTGCATAGACACCCCTAATGCTCTCTTTGACCACCTGTCATAAAGAGAGATGTTATTCGATTTTGCAACGAGTGGAAACTAGAGGCTATTGGGATTCCCGTGCGATGGACAGTAACCGGTACTCCAGCCCCACCTTTTCCTCGCCGCCCTATCGTTCGCCGCGTGTCACAAGCTATATCGCAGCCTCGGGCTGAATGCGGACAAACTCAGTGAAACGAGAACATCCTAACCCCTCACTCCGATCCAGCGAGGAGGAGCAGGAAAATAATCATTCAAAATCAATTAGTTAAAAAGGAGATGGCGACCCCTGCAGGATTCGAACCTGCGACCACCTGCTTAGAAGGCAGGTGCTCTATCCAGCTGAGCTAAGGGGCCTGAAAACCAAGCCGCCGCGAACCGTTCGCGGCTGACAACACATGCCTGAAACTTCCGTCAAACTCAATGGCCATCGAATTCAACGAATGCTGGATCAATGGGTCCAGGGCTGAATGCGATTGAAACGGAAGTTATCGGTATAGGAGACAACCTGGCGGTTGGCGTCCTTAGGGGCAAGGACGCGGTATTCGATGCCGTTGCGCTGTGCATAGGCTTCGGCCTGTTCCTGCGTCTCGAAAGTCAGCTTGAGCTGCTGGCGCGTATCGGCCGAGGAGGTATAGCCCATGATCGGATCGATCCTGCGCGGAATTTCCTGGTCGAATTCCAGAACCCACAAATGGGTCTTGGCCTTGCCGGATTGCATGGCGGTTTTTGCGGGACGGTAAATCTTGGCAGGCATCGCTGCAGCGCCTCCGGATAAGCGGGACAGTCCCGCCTTTTTGCTTCTCTCGTCTTCGCCCAGCCTATAATGGCAGAGCATTGTGGGATTTGCTTAGCCGCGAATCCCTTTGTTTTCAAGCAAAAAGGCTGCCAGGCGGCATTCTGATTCATAGATATTAGGGGGATTTAAATGGTCGGAGTGGAGAGATTCGAACTCCCGACCCTCTGGTCCCAAACCAGATGCGCTACCAGACTGCGCTACACTCCGTACCTGTCGCGTAATCCCTTCAGGAGATCGCGTTGTTCCGCTCAGCGGAACGAGTGGGGAGATACACGGTTCATCTCCGTGCTGCAACAGCTAAAATGGCGTTGAAGCGCTGATCCCCGGGGAAAATCTATTTGCCGAGCTTGGCGGAAATCGTGGCGCTGGTCGCCTTGTCGCCGACGGCAAGGCCGAGTTTTCTGGCGGTACCGCCGTTTAGCTCAATAACGTAAAGCACCGGCCCGCCGGAATTGATGATCGCTTCCGAATAGGGTGAGGCGTTTTCCTGAATGTGCGTTACGACGCCGCTCTTGTCCAGGAAGAGCATATCGAGCGGCAATACGGTATTCTTCATCCACATCATGACGGGGCGCGGCGCACCGAAATCGAAAAGCATGCCGTGATCAGCCGGCATGCTCTTGCGATACATCAGGCCGTACTCGAGCTGCGGCTCGGTCAAAGCCAATTCCACGGTGAATTTGTGTGTCACGCCCTTTGCCGTTTTGATCGACAGAGGTTCCGAATCGAACGTTACCGCTTTCTCGCTGGCCGCTTGCGCCGCGAAGGCTGGAACGGATGCCCCGACAAGAAAAAGCGCCACGACGGCGCTCTTCAAAACAGCAGAAAACGTAGCTCTGATCATGTCAATGCGGCCGCGTCACCGGGCTTGGCGCATCCGGATGGATTTCCGCCGCCATCAGTCCCTTCTCACCCGGCCCGAAGCGGACGAGAACCACCTGCCCCGGCCGCAACTCCGCCAGACCGAAACGACGCAGCGTTTCCATATGCACGAAGATGTCTTCCGTGCCCTCACCGCGCGTCAGGAAACCGAAGCCCTTGGTGCGGTTGAACCACTTGACCAAGGCGCGCTCTAGGCCGCTTGTCGCCGTGACCTGCACATGGGTGCGCACCGGCGGCATCTGCGACGGATGCACGGCGGTCGACTGATCCATGGAGAGGATCTTGAAAGCCTGATACCCACGTTCGCGACGCTGGATCAGCGCAACGATGCGCGTTCCCTCGAGAATGGTCTGATAACCGTCGCGGCGCAGGCACGTCACATGCAACAAAACGTCCTGCATGCCGTTATCCGGAACGATGAAGCCAAAACCCTTGGCGACGTCGAACCATTTGACGACGCCGGAGATTTCGATGAGCTCGACGGCCTCGCCCGACATCTCTCCGAAGTCGACGATTCCCTTCGATGAAATTCTGTCACCCATCTTAGCCAGCCCTCGATTACGCGTCACACTGTTACAGTTAACTGATTCCTTGAAATCAAGATTAACATCTTGGTAACGGAAAAGCGCAAGTCCTAGTTTTCGTTTATTCCCATCCGTAGATTAGCGCGCCGAGTCTTGCCTGAAGCTGGTGTCTCGTTTCATGATCGTCTCAGCACAAACATTAGAGAGGAAACAGTATGCGTTATCTCCACACCATGGTCCGCGTTACCGATCTCGACGCTTCACTGCACTTTTATAGCACTCTCTTCGGCCTCACCGAAACCCGTCGCTATGAAAACGAGAAAGGCCGTTTCACACTCGTTTTCCTTGCTGCCAGCGAAGATGCAGAGGCTTCCCGAAGCAGCGGTGCCCCCAGTCTGGAGCTCACCTACAACTGGGACCCTGAGGAGTATACCGGAGGACGCAACTTCGGTCACCTCGCCTATGAGGTCGATGACATCTACGCAATCTGCCAGAAGCTTATGGACAATGGCATTACAATCAACCGGCCGCCCCGCGATGGTCACATGGCTTTCGTGCGTTCTCCGGACGGCATTTCCATCGAGATCCTGCAGAAGGGCGCCAACCTGGCTTCCGCCGAGCCCTGGGCTTCGATGCCCAATACTGGCGCTTGGTAAAGCGCTAGCTTTCGTGAGGCTTGCGGCGCGCGCGGAGCCATCGGTTTCGCGCTTGCCGGCCATACCCGCTCTCCGGCATGCTTGGAACGACTCGAAGCATCATGCATCGGATTTCGCGCGGTCATCGTTCCCAGTTTAGAACCGCGCGAGATCATCGTCCCTCGCAAGAGGCCGTTCCGGTGCCAACTTTTAAGCGGGGAACGTCCTTTGTGCGATCAGCAGATTTTATCCGGCAATAAAAAGCTCGCAAGCTCTATTGCCGTCGCCATGTCATTTCTGATGCTCGCTGGCTGCGCGACGGCAGGTGACAAACAGAAACAGGCGGCCGCGGCCGAACCGCAGCCCAGTGCTGCCGAACAGCTTGCCGATGCCCTCAACACCAAAGCCGACGCGAAACGGCAAAAGGGCGATCTCGCCTATCGCGATCCAATGGTGCACAGCGTGCATGGCACCCGGCAACAGATGGTCGCCGAAGAGACGAACAGCCAATCCTTCTTCCCGCCGGCACCAGCCGGGGCAACGCCTGTGGCCACCGATGCGCCGGCCGGCATTGCCGGCCTGGTGACGCAGCCGACGGGTGTCAACGCCAACAGAAGCAGCATCTATTCGGCACCCCCGCCGATTGCCGTCAATCCGGACGGAACGCTGGCCAATACCCAGCCGGGACAATCGCAGGGAATCACGCCGATCATGCGCAGCGTCTATAGCATGCCGCCAAGCGCGACGCAGAATGTCACGCCACAACAGGGTAACGGCGGAATGCCCGTCGACCAAACGTCGCAGGCGGTGATTCCGCCACCCGTCGTCCGCAACGCCGCCTATGCATCGGGGAGCCCGATGAAGCCGACTGCGGACGCAACGCCCTCGAAAATCCTGCCCGCTCGCGGTTCCAACGCTCGTAGGATAGACAGCAAGGAGGCCCTGATGCTGGCGCATATCGTTGCCTCGAAGGGCCAGGGCCAGGATGGCAAGCCGCTGATAACGCAGCCGCAGAGTGGCGGGGGGCTCTAAGCCCGCCCCTTCTGCAAATTGGCGCAACATGCTGTTAAGGCATGCTTATTCAAACTTCGCCGAAGCGTTATGCTTCTGTCATTTTTTCCAAGAAAAAGCGAAATAGGCGCTTGCGGGAATGAAATCACCCCGCTATAAGCGCGCCACACAACAGCACGCGCCCTTCGTCTATCGGTTAGGACGACAGATTTTCATTCTGTAAAGAGGGGTTCGACTCCCCTAGGGCGTGCCACTGTTTCCATCACTTCAGAACAAAACCGAGTACTTGGGTCCGCGATCGACCCCAAGCGGAAACGCGTTCGTCATCAGCCGAACTTACGGCAATGACCGAGAATGTTGAAAAAGTCTGATGTGTGGTGCTCGATGTGACTACTCGGGATAGACCTGAACATCCTCCGGCGCCGGCTTGTTGAAAAGGATGAACACCAAGGGATTGCCCGGCTCGGACATTGCATCGCTGCGCTGGCCCGTTATCTCTCCGGCCACGCCGCTTGTATATTCCGCAACCACCTCGCCGAAGCTATTGCGCTGGATGGCAACCTTCTGTCCGGCTCCGACCTTATCATTGAGTTTGACCAGATGCTCAACGAGCCCGCCCGCGGTGGCCAGGATCGGGAACGCGCTGTTACCGACAAAAACCGTCACGTCCTTGCCTGTACGCCCCATCGGCCCGGCAACGATGCCGTGATGCTTGAGGACGTTCATTGTGCCTTCCACGAAGAGCGAGATCATTTCTAGGTCTAAGACGCGCGGAGCGCCGATTTCCGGCGTGAATGCCGGGATGCCCACATCCATGAACGCGTTGTGCAGGACACCGGGATAGACGTGATTGTCGAAGATCTGGCCGACGGGGTACAACTCCACCATCGCCTTGACCTCGGGCACATCCATACCGCCAATATTGAATGCCGTGACTTCAAATCCGGTTGTCCCGGTGTGGAAGTCGATCGCGAAGTCGGCGTTCGGTCGCAGCAGCCGATTGAACAGAAGCCCGGCGTGTCGGCTGGGCGCGGTGGCGCCGTTCTCGTTCCCGGGCCACTCCCGATTCATATCGATCAGATCGATGCCCCTGCCCTGGTTGGGCCATCTGCGCTGCATGCTTCCCAGGGCCGCGGGGGATACGTCTGTGACCGCCATCACCGTGCCCGACATCTGCGCCGGGTCGAGCTGGTTCATCACGAGCTGGACCGTATGCATGGAACTCATCTCGTCGCCATGTACGCCACTGGTCAGGACACCGCGCTTGCCCGGCTTTACTCCCTTGGCGACCATCACAGACACATGCCAGTGCTGTCCGGTCGGCATCTCAACACCCCGGAAATACAAGAGGTGCTTCTTGCCGGGCTCCAGGTCGTTGACATCGAGCGCGCTGACGACCTTTTTGCCTTCGATAACATCGCCGGTATAGACCGTTCCCGATGACGGATTGGCAGGAGGTATCGCTGCGTCCTCAGCATTCGCTGGACCAGCGTTGACGGTGATGGCGGCTGTGGCAACGGCGCCGACCGTCGCGATGGATGCCATTATCAGATCGCGGCGATCGATACCGCTTGCAGACTTGTCCGGCATGATGGGATCCTTTTGTGATTGTGAAAGGCAACGTTCGTGCGGCAGCACGGCATGCATATCGGTCGCAAAATCCCGCTCAACTTAAAATACCGGTATGCCGGCGAATTCGCAAGGTTGCATGATTGCTGCAAGACCTATGTCGAGGGTTGCGATCAATGATCCAGCTTCCGCTTGCGGCGGCTTTGCGCTATTCCTATATGATCGCAAGCGCAGCCTGCGCCCTTCGTCTATCGGTTAGGACGACAGATTCTCATTCTGTAAAGAGGGGTTCGACTCCCCTAGGGCGTACCAACAGGACCCATTCCGAGCTTTTCCACAATTGCCTCGAAAAATCCGCCTCTACCCGTAGATTTTTCTCGATTTTCCGCTTGCGAGAACAAAAGGTGCTGACTATAAGGGCGCCACAGCACGCGCCCTTCGTCTATCGGTTAGGACGACAGATTTTCATTCTGTAAAGAGGGGTTCGACTCCCCTAGGGCGTGCCACTGCTTCCCTTCCCTAAAACTCTGATTTCTCTGTGCTAAAGCGGCGATTTTCCGTTCGCAGTTCACGGCGCCTTGGCGGCATCCATTACGCGCAACTGCACGCGCCTTGCGCCCTGCCAATGATCGGCACCGAGCGTGCCGGCGATGTGGATCTGTGATCCGCGGGAGGAGAGCAGAAGCTCCCCGAGGGGCGTTTCAACGGCGCGGAAAGCGATGCCGTCGAGGCGGCCGCCATCCTGGGCTTCCAGGGTGATCTTGATGTGAGATTGGCCGACGAGGCGTGAATCACGCAGGCGGTGGCTTGGAAGGGCGAAAATCGGCTGTGGGTGACCGGAGCCGTAGGGGCCGGCGGTTTCGAGCTGGTCGACCAGCTCCACCGTCGCACCGCCGGCACCGAGCGCGCCATCGATCTTCAGTGTTTCATTGGCGACGAGGCCGGCGACTTGTCTTTCTGCCTTCTCGGTGAAGAAGGCGCGGAGTTTGCCGAGATTGGCGCGCTCGACCGTCAGGCCCGCCGCCATGGCATGACCGCCGCCCTTGACGAGCAGGCCGGCGTCGACGGCGGCGCGCACCATGCGGCCCATGTCGAAACCGTTGATCGAGCGCCCGGAGCCCGTGCCCCGCCCCATCCTATCAAAAGCAATGGCAAAAGCCGGGCGACGGAACTTGTCCTTTAGCCGCGAGGCAATCAGACCGACGATGCCGGGATGCCAGCTTTCCCGCGCCGTGACGATGACGGAGGCTCCGTCGCCATTGCCATATTCGGCCAGCGCTTCGGCTTCCGCCTCCTGCAGCATGGCGGCTTCCATCGCCTGGCGCTCGCGATTGAGCTCGTCCAGCTTCTCGGCGATCGTCTCGGCCTCGGAGGCAACGTCGAGCGTCAGCAGCCGGGCGCCAAGCGCCGCATCGCCGATACGCCCGCCGGCATTGATGCGCGGGCCGATCATGAAACCAAAGTGATAAGGGCTTACGGGGCCGCCGAGCCCAGCTTTTCGAAACAGAGCGGCAAGGCCGGGATTGCCCTGATGGCGCGCTGCGATCAGGCCTTTGACGACGTAGGCGCGGTTCAGCCCCTTCAGGGGTACGACATCGCAAACCGTCGCCAGGGCGACGATATCGAGCCAGGCAAGCAGGTCCATGGAGCGGACCCGGGCATCGCCTGCCTCGCGCAACTGCCGCAGGGCCGCAACCAAAACCAGGAAGACAACGCCGGCGGCGCAGAGATGTCCCTGCCCCGACAGATCATCCTCCCGATTCGGATTGACCAGCGCGTGGCAATGCGGCAGCTCATGCGCAACCTGATGATGATCGATGACGACGACGTCGATATTGCGAGCCTTCGCCGCTTCCAGCGATTCGAAGCTGGTGGAACCACAATCGACGGTAACGATCAACGTTGCGCCGTTATCGATGAGTTGGTTGATGGCAACCGGATTCGGGCCATAGCCTTCAAAGATGCGGTCTGGAATATAGATGCTGGCCGTCACGCCGAAATGAGTGAGAAAACGATAGAGCAGCGCCGAGGATGCTGCGCCGTCGACATCGTAATCACCGAAGATCGCGACCGTCTCGCCCGTTTTGATGGCGCGCAGCAGGCGTTGCGCCGCCTTCTCGCAGTCTGTCAGCAGATGGGGGTCGGGCATCAGGCTGCGGATCGTGGGATCGAGGAAGGCCATGGCCTCTTCGAGGCCGACGCCGCGGCCGGCTAGAACGCGGGCGATCAGATCCGGCAGTCCATGAGTTTGAGCGATGGCCAGCGCCCGGTTCTGGCCGGCCTGGTCGAGCCGGGAAATCCAGCGGTTGCCGGAGACGGAGCGTTCGACGCCCAGAAATGCCCGCTGCACAGGATCTGCCGGCTGTTCCACCATCTCTCCCAGAATTGGAAGGCCCATTCCGATTTGTCGGAACGGGCCTTGGTCGTCAGAATTATTCCTTCGGCCGCTCGATGCGGATGACCTGCGGCTCGCCGACGAGGTAGCCCTCGGTCTTGATTGCGGCGACGGCCTTGCGCACCGAATCCTCCGTCGTCGCATGGGTAACGAGGATGATCGTCTGATGATGAGCCGGGGCCAGGTGCTGCGTTGCACGCTGCACGATCGATTCCAGCGAGATGTGGTTTTCCGCCATGCGGGTCGCGACGCTGGCGAAAACGCCGGTGCGGTCGAGAACGGTCAGGCGGATGAAGTAGCCGCCTTCGTGGCTCTGCATCTGCGCCTTGCGATAGGGTTCCAACGCCTTCGCCGGATGACCGAGCACCGGCACGCGCTGCGCACCCGGCTGGCTCTTGGCGATGTCGGCGATATCGCCGAGCACGGAGGAAGCCGTCGCATTGCCGCCGGCGCCAGGGCCGACCATCAGCAGTTCGCCGAGAATATCCGATTCGACCGCGACGGCATTGGTGACGCCGTCGACCTGGGCGATGACCGATTCGAGCGGCACCATGGTCGGGTGAACGCGCTGTTCAATGCCGGTCTCAGTGCGCTGGGCGACGCCGAGCAACTTGATGCGATAACCGAGGTCGGCAGCGGCGCGGATATCCTCGATGGAGATATTGGTGATCCCCTCGAGATAGATATCGTCGGCCGCGATGCGGTTGCCGAAGGCAAGCGTCGTCAGGATGGCGAGCTTATGCGCCGTGTCGTTGCCCTCGATGTCGAAGGCCGGATCAGCTTCGGCATAACCGAGACGCTGGGCTTCCTTCAGGCAATCGGCGAAGGACAGGCCCTCTTTCTCCATCCGGGTCAGGATGTAGTTGCAGGTGCCGTTCATGATGCCGTAGACGCGCGAGATCGTGTTGCCGGTCAGGGATTCACGCAGCGCCTTGATGATGGGAATGCCGCCGGCGACCGCCGCTTCGAAGTTAAGCAGCGCGCCCTTCTCTTCGGCAATCTCGGCCAGTTCGACGCCATGATAGGCAAGGAGCGCCTTGTTGGCGGTGACGACATGCAGGCCGCGGGCAAGGGCTGCGCGCACGGCGGCATTGGCCGCCCCTTCGGCACCGCCGATCAATTCGACGAAGACGTCGATGTCGGCCTTCTGCGCCAGATCGACCGGACCACCGAACCATTCGATGCCGGTAAGGTCGATACCACGATCCTTGCTGCGATCGCGGGCCGTGACGGCGACGATCTTGACGGGACGGCCGCAGGTAACGGCAAGCTCGTTGGCGCGGCTCTGAATGATACGGACAAGCGAGGCACCAACGGTGCCCAAGCCCGCAATGCCGATTTTGAGGGCATCTGCCATGAGGAATTCCTGATCAATGTCTTGGGGCACGGCAGCCGCGAAAACGGCTGCCGTGAAAAATTAGGAGCGATGGGCGTTCAGTGAAATCACATTATGCATGGTCTCATCCGCGGTGGAGAGGAAGCGCTTCAAATTGCGCGCCGCCTGACGGATGCGATGCTCGTTCTCGACCAACGCGATGCGGACGTAATCGTCGCCCTGCTCGCCGAAGCCGATGCCGGGCGCCACTGCGATATCGGCCTTCTCGACCAGAAGCTTCGAGAATTCCAACGAACCGAGATGACGGAATTTTTCCGGGATCTTCGCCCAGGCAAACATCGTCGCTGCCGGCGGCGGCACATCGAAGCCGGCCTTGCCGAAGCTGTCGACCAGCACGTCGCGGCGGCGCTTATAGATGTTGCGAACTTCCGCGATATCGGAGCCGTCACCGTTCAGCGCATGCGTCGCCGCCACCTGGATCGGCGTGAAGGCACCGTAATCGAGGTAGGATTTGACGCGCGTCAAAGCCGCGATCAGACGCTCGTTGCCGACGGCGAAGCCCATGCGCCAACCGGGCATGGAGAAGGTCTTCGACATCGAGGTGAACTCGACCGTGACGTCCATCGCGCCCGGAACTTCCAGGACGGACGGCGGCGGATCGTCGTTGAAGTAGATTTCCGAATAGGCAAGATCCGACAGCACGATGATGTCGTGCTTCTTGGCGAAGGCGACGACTTCCTTGTAGAAATCCAGCGTCGCAACATAGGCCGTCGGGTTGGACGGATAGTTGAGAATCAGTGCCAGCGGCTTCGGGATCGAATGGCGCACGGCCCGTTCCAGCGGCGGGAAGAAGCTGTCGTCCGGTTCGACCTGCATCGAGCGGATAACGCCACCAGCCATCAGGAAGCCGAAGGCATGGATCGGATAGGTCGGGTTCGGGCACAGGATAACGTCGCCCGGCGCCGTGATCGCCTGCGCCATGTTGGCGAAGCCTTCCTTGGAGCCGAGGGTGGCGACCACCTGCGTATCCGGATTGAGCTTGACGCCGAAGCGGCGGGCATAATAGGCGGCCTGCGCGCGGCGCAGACCGGGAATGCCCTTGGATGAGGAATAGCGATGCGTGCGCGGGTCCTGGACCACTTCGCAGAGCTTGTCGACGATGGCCTTGGGGGTCGGAAGGTCCGGATTGCCCATGCCGAGGTCGATGATGTCGGCCCCGCCCGCTCGCGCGCTGGCCTTCAAACGGTTGACCTGTTCGAAGACGTAGGGCGGCAAGCGCCGGACTTTATGAAACTCTTCCATTTCTTTCCCCATGGGACAGCGGCCCTTACAACCGCAATGAAGTTCGTCAATCTCTCGGTGAGCCGCGATACGAACTCCGGAATCGCGGCGCCGCAACTATACTGACGCGAAGGATACGGTGAATCTTTGGCGGTTATAGACGCAATCTACTATCAACCCAGGAAGAAACATCGAAATTCAGCCTAGCTGAACGCTTTGCGTCCAAATCGCCTCAAACGCAAGGCTAATTCTGCGTCGGCGCGGGCGTCTGGCTGGGCTCGGCGCTCTGCTGCTGAATTTCCGACAACGTATCCTGGCCGTGTTCGGCGGCGAGCTTGCGCATCTCGGCCACGCGTTTCTGATATTCGGCGTCGGTAATCGTGCCGGCCTTGTGCTGTGCACCGAGCGCCGTCAATTGCTTGCCGATATCGGCCGCCTGCTGGTCGTTGATCTGGACATTCGCCGCCGTCGGGGGAGCGTTGAAGGAGGGGTAACCGTCCTTGTAGTGCTGCTGCGTGTTGCCCTCGTCGACCGGCTTGCCCTCGGCGGACTTGACGACCACAGCCTGTGGGGCCTGCTTGCTCTTGGCAAAGGCCGCCTTTTCCTCAGGCGTCGTGCAGCCGGCAAGCGCCAGCGCGAGAATGCCGCACAAAGCACCGCAGAGTACGGAATACCGGTTGAGTCTTGCCACCATGCCGCCGCCCATATTGTCGTCCTGCTCTATTCCTTGCCGTGGGTTGCGACTGTTAAATTTGTCGCAGCGGCAAAGCAAGAGCAGGGTTGCGTTTCATTCGACTTGTATTCCTTTTCCAGCAAGATGTACAAATGGAAAACAAAAGTGAGCTGCCGCCGGGAGGATGATGCGTGACCGACAGCAAGCGGGACAACAGTGATAGCCACGGCACCTTTCCCGGCTTCGACCCGAAGTCGGTCGAGCCTTACATTGTCAAAGACCCCGAGGCGATGGCCGTCAACTTTGCCCGTGCGTTGGAAAATCTCGGCAAGGCCGCTTCCGCATGGCTTGCGCCACGCGAGCGCGGCGAGAAGATCGACACCGTCGCCGATCCGATGACCGATATCGTCAAGACGCTCTCCAAGGTCAGCGAATACTGGCTTTCCGATCCACGCCGGACATTGGAGGCGCAGACCTATCTGCTATCCGGCTATTTCGGCCTGTGGACGAAAACCATGCAGCGGCTCAGCGGCGATTCGGCTGCCGAGGCTGAACCGGTGAAGGACAGACGCTTCGCCGACGAGGATTGGCAGAAAAATCCTTTCTTCGATTTCCTGCGTCAGACCTATCTCCTGACCGCCGGCTGGGCGGACAAGCTGGTCACCGATGCCGAAGGGCTGGACGAGCACACGCGCCACAAGGCCTCCTTCTACACCAAGCAGATCACCGCGGCGCTGTCGCCGACCAATTTCGTCGCCACCAATCCGCAGCTCTACCGCGAGACCGTCGCGTCCAATGCGGAAAACCTGGTGCGCGGCATGAAGATGTTTGCCGAGGATATCAGCGCCGGCCGCGGCGAATTGCGGTTGCGCCAGACCGATATGACGAAATTCGCTGTCGGACGGGACATGGCACTGACGCCGGGCAAGGTGATCGCGCAGAGCGACGTCTGCCAGGTCATTCAATATGAGGCGGCAACGGACAAGGTGTTGAAGCGGCCGCTGCTGATCTGCCCGCCCTGGATTAACAAATTCTACATTCTCGATCTCAATCCGCAGAAATCCTTCATCAAATGGTGTGTCGAACAGGGGCACACCGTCTTCGTCATCTCCTGGGTGAACCCGGATGAGCGCCACGCGGCCAAGGATTGGACGTCCTATGCGCGCGAAGGCATCGATTTCGCGCTGGATACGATCGAGAAGGCAACTGGAGAGAAAGAGGTCAACGCCGTCGGCTATTGCGTCGGCGGTACGCTGCTGGCGGCAACGCTCGCCCTGCATGCCAAGGAAAAGAACAAGCGTATCCGCACCGTGACCTTTCTGACCACGCAGGTCGACTTCACCTTTGCCGGCGATCTCAAGGTCTTCGTCGATGAGGAGCAAATCTCGTCGCTGGAAGAGCAGATGAAGGCGGTCGGCTATCTCGAAGGTTCGAAAATGGCGACGGCCTTCAACATGCTGCGCGCCTCCGAGCTGATCTGGCCTTATTTCGTCAACAGCTATTTGAAGGGCCAGGAACCCCTGCCCTTCGATCTCCTCTTCTGGAACGCCGATTCCACACGAATGGCCACAGCCAACCATTCGTTTTATCTGCGCAATTGCTATCTCGACAACGCTCTGAGCCAAGGCAAGATGGTGCTCGACGGCAAAAAGCTGTCTCTGAAGGACGTCAAGATACCCGTCTACAATCTGGCGACACGCGAGGACCACATCGCGCCGGCCAAATCCGTCTTCATCGGCAGCCAGTTCTTCGGTGGGCCGGTGGAATTCGTGGTGACTGGCTCCGGTCATATCGCCGGCGTCGTTAACCCGCCGGACAAGCACAAATACCAGTTCTGGACGGGCGGCGCGGTCAAGGGTGACTATGATCAATGGCTGGGCGAAGCCAAGGAGACGCCAGGCTCCTGGTGGCCGCATTGGCTCGAATGGATCAAGAGCAACGACAGCCGTATGGTGCCCGCTCGCAAGCCCGGTGGCGCAGCATTGAACGCCATCGAAGAAGCACCCGGCAGCTTCGTCATGGAGCGCGCCTAAGCGGCTGTTATCCATGCTGTTCAACCCGCCCCTCGTCCCCGCGCGGCTGATCGCCCGCTATAAACGCTTCCTTTTCGATGCCGAACTGGAGAGCGGCGAGATCATCACCGGCTCTTGCCCGAACACAGGCTCGATGCAAGGCCTGACGACACCGGGTTCGCGCATCTGGCTTTCAGAACACGAAAGTCCGAAGCGCAAATATCGTCACGTCTTCGAACTGATCGAGGCCGATGGCACCACGGTCGGGGTCAATACCGCCATGCCGAACCGGCTGGCTGCGGAAGCGATCGCTCTCCGCCAGATTTCCGACCTCGGCGATTACACGACCCTGCGGCGCGAGCAAAATTATGGTCGCAATTCCCGCATCGACCTGCTCTTGACCGACCCTTTGCGGACGACCACCTATGTCGAAGTCAAGAATGTACATTTCATGCGCCAGCCGGGCCTTGCCGAATTTCCCGATACGGTGACAGCCCGCGGCGCCAAGCATCTCGAAGAACTCGGCGATATGGCGGAAGCGGGATACCGCGCCGTCATGCTGTTCGTGATCCAACGGCACGACTGCCAGCGCTTTCGTGTTTGCTGCGATCTCGACACGGTTTACGCGGCAGCCTTCGAGCGAGCTTTGAAACGCGGCGTCGAAGTCTACGCGTTGAAATGCAGGGTTTCGTCGACGGAAATAACGCCGGCTGGGTTGATCCCGATAGACGAACCCGGCATAGCTGCATTAAATACCAGTATAAAGATTTCTGCTGAAGGCTGATCATGGTGAATTACATCGAAGCGGCAACGGCGCCGTCGAAGAATACAGGTGCCATCCGCCTCTACGGCCCGGATGCTTTCGCAGGAATGCGCAAGGCATGCCAGTTGACTGCACGCTGCCTAGACGAACTGGCTGCCGTTGTCGGGCCCGGCGTACCGACCGACGTCATCGACCGCTTCGTCTTCGAGTTCGGCATGGATCACGGCGCCTATCCGGCGACGCTGAACTATCGCGGCTATATGAAATCCTCCTGCACGTCGATCAATCACGTCGTCTGCCACGGCATACCCAATGACAAGCCGCTGCGCGACGGCGATGTCGTCAATATCGATGTGACCTATGTGCTCGACGGCTGGCATGGAGATTCCAGCCGCATGTATCCTGTCGGCGAGATCAAGCGCTCGGCGGAACGGCTGCTGGAAGTGACCTATGAATCGCTGATGCGCGGCATTGCCGCCGTTCGCCCCGGTGCCCGGACCGGAGCCATTGGCGAGGCGATCCAGACCTATGCCGAAGCGGAGCGCTGCTCCGTCGTCCGGGACTTCTGCGGCCATGGCGTCGGCAGCCTCTTCCATGATTCACCGAACATCCTGCATTACGGCCGCGCCAGCGAAGGCCCGGAACTGCGCGAAGGCATGATCTTCACCATAGAGCCGATGATCAATCTCGGACGACCGCATGTGAAAGTGCTTGGCGACGGCTGGACGGCGGTCACGCGCGACCGCTCGCTGTCGGCGCAGTATGAGCACACTGTCGGCGTCACCGCCACGGGCTGCGAGATCTTCACCCTGTCGCCCGGCGGCCTCGACCGTCCCGGCCTGCCGCCGCTGCAGGGGTAATAGATGGCGAAGCGCCCCGCTTCCTCTTCCGGACATGGCGACATGACCGTCGATAGCGGCGGGGCGGCGGATGATCTTGAAGACGCATCGCTTTTCGACGAGCGGCTGTTTTTCGCCCATCAACCCGCCAAAGCCGCGCTGCGCGATAAACCGGCAAAACCGCCGAGCACGCCGGCCAATGCCGAGGCTCACTATCACGGCCATCGCGAAAGGCTGCGCAATCGCTATCGCGATGGCGGCGATGCGGCGCTTGCCGATTACGAAATCCTAGAACTCCTGCTGTTTCGGCTGATTCCGCGCCGCGACACCAAGCCAATTGCCAAGGCGCTGCTTGCCCGTTTCGGCACGCTTGGCGGTGTCTTCGGCGCGCCGACCAATCTGCTGCAGGAAATCAGCGGCGTCGGCGAAGCCGTGGCCCTTGACCTGAAGCTGGTGGCGAGCGTTGCGCAGCGCATGCTGAAAAGCGAGCTGACGGGCAAGCCGGTGCTCTCCTCCTGGAAGGCTCTGATCGACTATTGCCACGCAGCAATGGCGCACGAGGCGCGCGAACAGTTTCGCATCCTGTTTCTCGACAAGCGCAATGCCCTGATCGCCGACGAGGTGCAGGGTTTGGGTACGGTCGACCATACGCCGGTCTATCCGCGCGAGGTGGTCAGGCGGGCGCTCGAACTCTCGGCCACCGCCGTGATTCTCGTCCACAACCATCCCTCCGGGGACTCCACCCCTTCGCGCGCCGATATCGAGATGACGAAGACGATCATCGACACGGCCGGTCCTTTGGGTATCACCGTTCACGATCATATTATCATCGGCAAGAACGGCCATGTCAGCTTCAGAGCGCTGCGATTGGTCTGAATCGGCCTCCCAGATACATTCAGACATTAGAATATTATTGCACTATATTGTTTTTATTCTACCTTAAGATGCGAGTAGCGCTCTGGAGGCGCTGAAGCGTCGATCGTTTCCAGCCTCCCGATATCTCCTCCACTTTTAAGGTAATTGTCAGGATGTTCTGACAAAACGATAATGCCTCCAGATCGGCGCGTTTGTCGGGGGAAGCGGTTGTTTTATTTGCGCCTTATCCGCCCGAGGTTCGGCGTATCCGGAGACTGCATGCAAAAGACGTCCTCGACGCTTTCTCAACGTCTGCGCCGTATCGGCCGCGGTGTTCTTTTTGCATTGTCTCCCTTCGCGCTGATCGCCTGCGGTTTCTACGCCCATATGCTCTGGACGACGAATTTTCATCCCGTCATCGCAGGAGAGGTCTACCGCTCGTCTCAGCCGTCGCCGGCGACGATCGCCGAATTTCAGAAGCAGTATGGCATCAAGACCATCATAAACTTGCGCGGCGAAAACAACGGTCGCACCTGGTATGACAACGAAATCGCCCAGGCGAAGGAACTCAATATCAACCACATCGACTTCAAGATGTCTGCCAGTCGCGAACTGACCCGGGAGCAAGCAGCTCAACTCGTCCAGATCATGCGCGATGCACCGAAGCCGTTGTTAATTCATTGCCAAGCCGGCGCAGACCGCACGGGGCTTGCCTCGGCCCTCTATCTCGCTGCTATCGCCAAAGCCGGCGAAGCGGTTTCGGAACGTCAGATGTCGATCATCTACGGACATCTGCCACTTTCCTTTACCGATGCCTATGCCATGGACCGGACTTTCGAAAAGCTCGAGCCTTGGCTTGGCCTTTCCAGCTCCTGATCATTTCCTGTTAGATAATCTGTAACATTGAGCGGCTACCGGTTGACGGGCAGCATGTTGCGTTGCGACATTGATTCTATAAATTTCAGCACCCGAGGCTTCCGATGGACCGATTCGATCTCATAGTCGTGGGCAGTGGCCCCGCAGGCCGCAGAGGCGCCATTCAGGCCGCCAAGCTCGGCAAGAGGGTGCTGGTCATCGAACAAGGGAAGCGGGTCGGTGGTGTTTCCGTCCATACCGGCACTATTCCATCGAAGACGCTGCGTGAAACCGCGCTCAATCTCTCCGGCTGGCGCGAGCGCGGCTTCTACGGCCGCGCCTATCGCGTAAAGCAGGAAATCAGCGCCTCGGACTTGCGGCGCCGCCTGTTGATCACTCTCGACCATGAAGTCGAAGTGCTGGAGCATCAATTCGCCCGCAATCGCGTGCATCACATTCGCGGCAAGGCAAGCTTCGTCGATCCGCAGACCATGCAGGTCGTCAAGGACGACGGCGAAGTGATCCATGTCACCGGCGCCAGCATCCTGCTCGCGGTCGGCACCAAGCCCTTCCGTCCGGATTACATGCCCTTCGACGGCAGGACCGTTCTCGACAGCGACGAGCTGCTGGAGATCGAGGAGCTGCCACGTTCGATGGTCGTCATCGGCGCCGGCGTCATCGGCATCGAATATGCGACGATCTTCAGTGCGCTCGACACGCAGGTGACGCTGATCGATCCGAAATCGACGATGCTCGACTTCATCGACAAGGAAATCGTCGAGGACTTCATCTATCAGCTACGCGACCGCAACATGAAACTGCTGCTGGGGCAAAAGGCCGAAAAGGTCACCCGGCAGGACGGCAAAGTGGAGCTGTTGCTGGACAATGGCCGCCACATCGTCACCGACATGGTGTTGTTTGCGGCCGGCCGCATGGGTGCTACCGATACGCTCAATCTGGCGGCGGCCGGTCTGGAGGCGGACAATCGCGGCCGCCTCAGCGTCAATCCCGAGACCTTTGCCACCAACGTCCCCCACATCTTCGCGGCCGGCGATGTCGTCGGTTTTCCGAGCCTTGCCTCGACGTCGATGGAACAGGGCCGTATCGCTGCGCGCGTCGCCGTCGGCGCCATCGCCAAGGAGCCGCCGAAATACTTTCCCTACGGCATCTACGCCGTGCCGGAAATCTCCACCTGCGGCCTTACCGAGGAAGAGGTCAAGGAACGCCATATTCCCTATGAATGCGGCATCGCCCGTTTTCGCGAAACGTCCCGCGGCCATATCATGGGCCTCGATACCGGCCTCTTGAAGATGATCTTCTCGCTAAAGACCCGCCGCCTGCTCGGCGTTCACATCGTCGGCGAAGGCGCGACCGAACTCGTCCACATCGGCCAGGCGGTGTTGAACCTCAAAGGCACGGTCGAATATTTCGTCGAAAACACCTTCAACTACCCGACGCTCGCCGAAGCCTACAAAATCGCAGGCCTCGATGCGTGGAACCGGATGGGCGATATCAAGTCGGAGCTTTGAGGGGTCTCCGCAGTTGTCGAGACAGTCCCCTCTCCCCGCCTGCGGGGAGAGGGTTAGGGTGAGGGGCATTTCTCGGGGACACTCAGTTTGCGTGGCCCTAAATCGGAAACGACACAGATAGCCCAAAGCTTTGGTCCGAACCGCGCGACCGTCAACGGCTTTATGTTCGTTCGGCAATATCCCACTGGACCATACTTTGCCGATTTCGCCCCAGGGAGAAACGTCTCGCTGTGGAACTCGATGGAAGCCAGCATCTCGATAGTTCTCGGGATCTACGGCGCGATGCCTTTATGAATGAGGAAGACTGGTCGTCGTTAGCTTTTGGAATGTCGATGTCCTTATCGCGATATCGAAACAGACCATAGGTCTCCAGCAAGCCTATAGCTCTGCCCCTCACCCCAGCCCTCTCCCCGCAGGCGGGGAGAGGGAGCTTTTCTTTTCTCCAACCAACAAAAAAGGCCCCGCCGCGAACGGCAGGGCCTGATTTCGTTACGGAAGAGAACCGAGTTATTCGGCGCTGTCTTCAGCAGCCTTCTTCTTCGGAGCGGCCTTCTTCTTTGGAGCAGCGGCAACTTCTTCGCCTTCGGCGGCAGCTTCGGTTGCTTCAGCCTTGGCAGCAGCCTTCTTCTTCGGAGCAGCTTTCTTTGCTGCCGGCTTGTCTTCGGTTTCGGCTTCGTCGTCAGCCAGCAGCGCTTCCTTGGAAACGGTCTTGTCGGTGACGTCGACTTCGGTCAGCAGGTGGTCGATGACCTTTTCTTCGAAGATCGGCGCGCGCAGGTTGGCGGAAGCGCCGGGCGTGTTGCGGAAGAATTCCAGGATTTCCTTTTCCTGGCCCGGGAACTGCTGAAGCTGCGAATAGAGCGCGCGCTGCATTTCGTCTTCGCTCACTTCAACGCCGGCCTTTTCGCCGATTTCGGAAAGAACGAGGCCCAGGCGAACGCGGCGTTCAGCGAGCTTGCGATATTCTTCGCGTGCCTTTTCTTCCGTCGTGTCTTCGTCTTCGAAGGTCTTGCCCGATTCATCCAGATCGGTCTGGATCTGGCGCCAGATGCTGGCGAATTCGGCGTCAACCAGCTTCTGCGGGGTGTCGAACTGGTACATCTCGTCGAGCTGGTCGAGGATCTGGCGCTTGACCTTCTGGCGGGTAACAGAGCCGTACTGGCTTTCGATCTGGCCGCGGACGATTTCCTTCAGGCGGTCGGCGGATTCGAGGCCGAGCTTGGAGGCGAGTTCGTCGTTGATTTCGATATCGCCGGGAGCAGCAACTTCCTTCACCTTGATGTCGAAGGTGGCTTCCTTGCCGGCAAGGTTCTTGGCCGGGTATTCGGCCGGGAACGTTACGGTGATGGTCTTCTCGTCGCCAGCCTTGAAGCCAACGAGCTGCTCTTCGAAGCCCGGGATGAAGCGGTTGGAGCCGAGGACGAGCTGAGCGTCTTCGTCCTTGCCGCCGTCGAAGGCAACGCCGTCAACCTTGCCGAGATAGTCGATGGTAACGCGGTCGCCATTGGCGGCCTTGCCCTTCTTCGTCTCGTAGCTACGCGCGCTTTCGGCGATCTTGAGGATCTGTTCGGTGACTTCGTCCTCAGCGATTTCAGCGACTTCGCGGGTAACCTTGATGCCCTTGACGGACTTCAGTTCGATCGCCGGGATGACTTCATAGGAGAGCGTGAATTCGAAATCGGCCTGAGCGGCGAGGATCTTTTCAGCCTCGTCCTTGTCCTCGGTCATTGCGATTTCCGGCTGGGTTGCCGACTTTTCGCCGCGCTCAGTCAGGATTGCCGGCGGCTGGTCACGAACGATCTCGTTGACGAGGTCGGCCATGATCGACTTGCCATAGACCTTCTTCAGATGCGCAACCGGCACCTTGCCCGGACGGAAACCGTTGATACGGACCTTGTCCTTGACCTCGGCCAGGCGCTCGTTCATGCGAACTTCCATGTCCTTGGCCGGGATGACCACCTTGATTTCGCGCTTCAGCCCTTCAGCGAGCGTTTCGATAACCTGCATTGTCCTACCTTCATTCATGGCGGCCGTGCCCAGACAGCCGTTCGTTTCGATGAGCACGACGCCGGAAAATCCCGAGCGTGGCTTGCATGCAATTCCTCATCATTCTGCTAGAGCGCCGCGCGTTCGAACGAACGCGCAAAAGGTCGCTCTCCCCTCTCGGAATCTAGGGCATCTTGTCCACTTTCCACTAGAAAGCGGGATGCTCTAGGCAAAATGGCGCCTCCAACAGCGGGTCAGGAGACAGGCCGTTAAGCCTCTCCCGTCCACAAGGCAGCCTTGGTGCGGGTAGAGAGACTTGAACTCCCACGCCTTGCGGCACCAGAACCTAAATCTGGCGTGTCTACCAATTTCACCATACCCGCGTTCCCAAAAGCATACGGCAATGCCTGCCCATGAGGCCTTCCGGAGCGCGGCGTCTCTATATCACCCGTTTTAAACCACGCAAAGGAAAAATGACGGTTCCACGACCGTCCATGGACCTTGTTTGGTTTTCTGCGGAAACCCGGTCAGTAAAGCGGCTCTTCGTAGACGGATTTACCGTCCAGGAGCAGGCTTCTGATATGCGCTTCGCCATCCGCCGAGACGCGGGCGGCAATGGCGACGCGGTCCTGATTGCGCGCATCCTCGATGGTGCGGCCCTCGCCTTCCGGCACATAATAGCGCTCGATGCCGTATGTGACTGGGATCGTCGCCGGCGGGGGCGCGCTATCGCCATAGGAAAAATAGTCGAAAGGCAGGGTTTTGAGAACGACGGTGTCCGGTTTCGGTTCCAATGGTCCAAAGGACGATTCGACAATGCCCCAATAGCCGTCATCCTGCTTTTTCAGGCGGACGGACAGAACCTGGTTTTGTCGGCTCTCCGGCGGCGCCCCGCCGATCAGGGTCGATACCGGCACCCGTGAAATATCGTAATTCAGCGTCACATAGTCGCCGCGCAGCAAATCGCGGGGATCGATCGGTGCGGTTTTCAACAGGACTTCGACGCCGCTCCTCAGGCCCCAAGCCCGTTCGCCAACCATATAGCCGAGGATGGCCGTCTGCAGCGCTGCGACAATAATGGCGGCGATCCACATGCGTCGGCTGAGATCGCGTGCAACGGTGCCCGTCTCGGCTGTCATCGTCATGCCTGCACCTCCTGACTCTCACTCCGCGGGCCATCATGATGGGAAAATCGCCGCTCAAGGCGAATGACCAGCCAGGCGGCGATGGCGACCAACACGCCGCAGATCAGGAAGAAGCCAGACGTGCCGATGATCGAACCGACAGTTTCGCTCGCGAGATAGAGGATCTCCCAGGCAAAAACAGCGTAGGCGAGATAGCGTACCGCACCGTTGTCGCGGCCGCTCAGAATGATCGCAACGACGGCACTTGCCAGCGTCGCGAAGGCGATCGCGATGAGAGGCAGCTTGTTTTCAACCCATATATTATTCTCAAAAATACCACTACCGATCTCCCCGTGGATTGCGAAGAGGCCGATGGCGGCGATGAGGAAGGAATAAAAGGCCGGCGCAGCACCGGCGGTCCGGGCGATCCGCATCAGGGGCGAAACCGGCAGGCTGACAGCCAGGAAGGCAATCATGCCGGCGGCGGCGAGCACGATAGCCGCGTGCAGGCTCTCATACTGCGCGAAAATCCATGTCAGCCAGCCGACAAGCATCAGATAGGCAAGATGCCGGGACCTCGGCGCATCGACGTATCTGACGAGAGCGATCAGCACGGCCGCCATAACCGGCGGCGCCCAGGGCATGAGGCCGTACCACTGGTCATAATGATCCCAAAGATAGAAGCCGCAAAAGCCCCAAGCCAGGAACCCGGCAAGAGCGACCTGCGCGCTTGAGCGGAACAACGCGGCGGCGATGCTGGCGATGGCGAACCAGACGATCATCATCATCAGTTCATCGCCGGACATATTATACATCTGGCCGACCAGCGACATGGCGCCGCCGAAACTCATCGTACCGAGAATCAGCACCGCCGAGGCCAGAATCGAGTGCCCGCGCACGAATGAATAGGCGCCGCCGAGATAAAAGGCCCAGATCATTGCTATAAGCCCGAAGAGCCTGATGATCCTTGGAATCGCCTCCCAATTCGACGCGACGAAAAGCAGGATCGCGACGCCGACCAGCAGCGCCGCCATGACGGCCAGCACGCGGCCGAGGCTGAAGCTTGCAGGACGGCTGTCATATTCGCTGAGAATCGCTGCCGCTGTCGGTGCGTCAACCAGCCCCTTGTCCACCCAGATCTTTATATCGCGTTCCAGCCTAGCCCGGTACATCGCGCGCCCCTGACAGCGATTCCCTCATCCCAGAGTGTCTTATCACATATTGAGGACCTTCGAGGTCGCTCTTTCGTGTCTCAGATCAGGGCGAGTTTTCAGCAAAGCCGCACCCCGTTAATGCGGGATTAAGGCTTCATGCCCTAGACTCACGGATTGCCCAAAGATACCGTCTCAAGCTATGCGCAATTGACATATCTCCCATGAAATTATTGCGCTGCACAAAAATCAAAAGTCATACTATTTTATAAGCATTGAAGGACGGCGGTGCCGCGCCGCTTCGGCGAAAGCCGGAAAGAGCCTGAGGATGTATTCCTCATACAGAATTCGGAGCCGCACACTCCTCCTCCCAGTGCGCTCCGATGGATTGACGACACTCCTCCTCCCAGTCGTCAATCACCACAAATGACGCCCACCGCATCCTCCTCCCGCGGTGGGCGTTATTTTTTTATCCAGTTAAATCGCTTAACTCCCGGAGAATCGCCCGACACAGTCGGCACGCTCCTTTTCTGCCGTCTAGGACATTGGAAGAGCGTAGAGAGTGCGGCGACGGGATTTTTTCGCTCACTGAATGCCCCGGCAAATGCTCCAAACCAGCAAGGCTTACGGGATGGCACGAATTGCCCCCGACGGCTGACAATATTGAGCAATTGCTCACGATCTACGCACAAGATCACAATCTCGACCGATATCCCGTCGAATGCTTGCTTTCATACTATTGCGATGTGCACATAAAGCAGTCACCCATTTAACCAAATCACCATAGTGAATTGCATCATACGCATAGGTGGCATGATGCATTCGCTCTTTTAGTTCTTGCAGCGCAGCATATATTCACAATCATCAGATCAAGGACGGAACCAATCGCGGAACCGGCGAGATCTCCAGACCCTCGAAAGGGATTTAAAATGAACCTGACCCGCTCTTTCAATAACTGGCGCAAGTATCGTCAGACCGTTAACGAACTCGGCCGCATGAGCACCCGCGAACTGCACGACCTCGGTATCGATCGTTCGGACATCCGTCGCGTAGCTCGCGAAGCCACCGGCCTCTAACTACCGGATTGGCTTCGCTAAATAGCGACAGCCTACACAACGCCCGTTGCGGACAACCGCGGCGGGCGTTCTTTTTTGCGTTGTTTTTTTGCCGTCATTCGCGCCTGCAGTAACCCTCAAGCTGCTTCAAGCCATGCGCCTCGCACAGGTCACATAAATTTTGGGCACTGATGGCTTTTTGGGCGTCATATTGCACAAATGCATAGCAGACGCATTTTATTTGCACTGCAAAATATTCGTGCGCGCGCCTATATAAGTGCCAAGCGCTGAGGCGGCAATCGTGCCGCTCGCAACTAGAATGACTAAGGACAAAACAATGAACCCGCTTCGTATCGCCAAGAACTGGATCAGCTACCGCCGCACCCTGAACGAGCTCGGCAACCTTTCCAGCCAGACCCTGTCGGATATCGGCGTTAGCCGCTACGAAATCCGCAATATCGCTTCCCGCTCTTTCCGTTAATACAACGGACCAAGTGGACTGCCTCAAGACGGCGCCCTTCGGCGCCGTTTTTGATTCCGGCGACTAAAGCGCACTGCGATCTTTCAGATTCGCTCTTTGCGCTTTAAGTTTTTGATCTTGCGCATGTCGTATCGCAAAACCGCAGCACACTTTTGCGCGAGATGCTCTAGCAAAGCAATTGGATCACCGGCGTGCCCGTGGTAATGACGCGCGCATGACAAATAGCAGCTCTTTTTCTCCCATCCATGTCATCGGCGGCGGTCTTGCCGGCTCGGAAGCCGCATGGCAGATCGCCAGCGCCGGCGTGCCCGTCATCCTGCACGAAATGCGCGGCGTGCGCGGCACCGAGGCACACAAGACCGACGAACTGGCGGAACTCGTCTGTTCCAACTCCTTCCGCTCCGATGATGCGACCAGCAATGCGGTCGGCGTCATCCATGCGGAAATGCGCTTGGCCGGCTCGCTGATCATGGCTTCGGCGGATAAGCATCAGGTTCCTGCCGGCGGCGCGCTGGCGGTGGATCGTGATGGATTTTCGGCGGCAGTCACACAGGCGATCGAAAGCCACCCGCTCATCACGATCGTGCGCGAAGAAATTCAAGGCCTGCCGCCGAAAGAGTGGGATCAGGCGATCATCGCCACCGGGCCGTTGACCGCACCGTCGCTTGCCGGCGCCATTCAGGCCGAGACCGGCGCGGACGCGCTTGCCTTTTTCGACGCCATCGCGCCGATCGTCTATCGCGACAGCATCAATATGGATATTTGCTGGTATCAGTCTCGCTACGACAAAGTCGGGCCGGGCGGCACGGGCAAGGACTATATCAACTGCCCCATGGACGAAGCCCAATATAACGCCTTCGTCGACGCCCTGATCGCCGGCGATGCCGTTGGCTTCAAGGAATGGGAAGGCACGCCCTATTTCGACGGCTGCCTGCCGATCGAAGTCATGGCCGAGCGCGGGCGCGAGACGCTGCGCCACGGACCGATGAAGCCGATGGGCCTGACCAATGCTCACAACCCCGGCGTCAAAGCCTATGCAGTCGTCCAGCTACGCCAGGACAATGCGCTCGGCACGCTCTACAACATAGTCGGTTTCCAGACGAAGCTGAAATATGGTGCGCAGGCCGAGATTTTCCGGCTGATCCCAGGCCTGGAGAATGCCGAATTCGCGCGGCTTGGCGGTCTGCACCGCAACACCTACATCAATTCGCCGACCCTGCTCGACCGCTCGCTGACGCTGAAATCGCGGCCGGGCCTGCGCTTTGCCGGCCAGATCACCGGCTGTGAGGGTTATGTCGAAAGCGCTAGCATCGGCCTGCTCGCCGGTCGCTTCGCCGCTGCCGAGCGCAAGGGCGAGTCACCGTCCCTGCCGCCGCACACGACGGCGCTGGGTTCGCTGCTCAATCACATTACCGGCGGCCATATCGTTTCCGATGAAGAGCCGGGCAAGCGCTCCTTCCAGCCGATGAATATCAATTTCGGGCTGTTTCCGGAATTGGAGCCGGGTTCGATCGTCAAGCCGGAGGGCGTCAAACGCTTTCGTGGCAAGGACAAGACGATCATGAAACGGCAACTGATCGCCAAGCGGGCGCTGGCGGATTGCGCCGGGTGGCTGGGCGTTCAGGCGCCGGCGATCACCAAAAGCGCCTGAGCCTTTCTCAGGCCTTTGCAGCCGGCTTGGTTGCCGAGGACTTGGGATCATCGCTCGCAACATAATTGCCGAGCAGCCAGAGCGAGACCTCGGCGGCGTCCGCGGGCGTGGCGAATTCGAATGTGCCGTTATGGTGTGGAGCGTCTAGGAAATCGACGGTCAAGCCGCGGCCAGTCCCCGAATCCTTGGCACGCGCCCTGCCCGGCTCGATCAGATGAACGGCAAAATGATTGCGCAGGCTCCGCATGAAGCCGGCCTTGTCATCATGCAGACGCACGAAAACCGCCTGGCCGTTGGCCGTGGTCTGCAATTGCCGGATCGCCTCCGTCGGAAAAGCGCGGCCGAATTCAAGAATGGCAAGACCGGTATCGTGCAAACCGTCCTCCTTGTTCTGCGACGCCATGCGCGTTGCGAAGAAGGCAAAGAAAACGACGATCGCAAAGAGTATACACCAGACGATGATGCCCATAGCGGCTCTCCTGGGATGCGGGCAGATGTTCAGCGGTCTCTATAGACCCCGAGACTTGCGCGAGCGTGGTCGATTTCAGATTTTCCGGGTCATGGAGGCGAGCGCCATGCGCATCTGCCGGCGCCATTGCGGCTGTAGGAAAGATTGCTCGAACACCTTGGCGCCCAGCGCCTGCGCGCGCTTCAGCACCGGCTCCGCCAAAACGACCGGCAGGAAAGCCGGAAACACCGCCGGCGAAATACCACCGGCAGCTCTCACCTTCGCCAGATGTTCGCGGCCGAGGCCGGCGAAAGCCTCAATGGCGGCGGAAATGCGTGCCTTGTCCTCGCCAGCGAGGAAGGCATTACGATCAAGGCCCGTTGCCGTCAAGATTTCCAACGGCAGATAGAGCTGCCCGCGGCGGCGGTGCAGCGGCATCAGCAACAGCAGCCCGGCAATCGCCTGTGCCACGCCGGCATGACCGGCGGCTTCCGCCGAGCGACGGGCATCCTCCGGCGACAGCACCAGGCTCGCGAGCTGAATCAGCGCCGACGCCGTCTCGCCGGCATAGCCTTCCAATATGCCGCGCGTTTCCATCGGGTCGTCGTAGAGATCGAAGATGCGCGCATCGATCATATCGATCAACGTTTGACGCGGCAGGCGATGCAGTTCGATCGCGGCAAGCAGCTCGGCTGCCACGGGATTGGCCGCGCTCGACCCATGCGCCTGCCCCTCGAGCAAATCGCGCCAATATTGCATGCGCACTTCGCCCGGCAATGGCTCGTGCACGAGATCGCGGATGCGCGCCAGCTCGGCATTGAAGGCGTAGAGTGCGGCGAGTGCGCCACGCTTATCCTCCGGTGCCAGCAGGCAAGCGAGATAACGATCACGATCGGTGTCGCGAAGCGTCGCCAGGCAAAGATCCTGGTTGCTACGGGGCGCAGCTAATGTCGTCATGCCCAGTCTGATCCTCGTCAAACGGCGATCAGCGCCGCGGCCACGGCGCGCGACTCGGACAGCATGATGTTGAATGTGCGCACCGCCGCTCCCGTATTCATCGAGTCGGAAGAAATCTGCTTGGCGCGCAACACCGCCCTCAGTTCTGAAGGCAAGGGCCGCAATTCCATGCCGGTGCCGACCAGCAGCACTTCGATCTCGGCAGCTTCATCGAGCACTTTCTGGAAATGCGCCGGCGTCAGTGCATCCTCCGACGTCATGTCCCAGCCATAGATGCCCGAGGGCAGGCAGAGCAGCGATCCGCGATGTGACATATCGGCAAACCGGAAGCCGCCATTGCCATAAGCGTCGATCGGTGCGCGGCCGGGAAAATGCGCGTTCCGTATTTCTATGCCTTTTGCCACTCTGTCACACCGCTGGTTTGCCTGATTGCACGTCGTTTCCTGCCTGTCCCTTGTTTTCACCGCCAGCCTGGAATTTGTCCGGGCGCAGCTTGAAGACGATCAGGACCGGGGCCGCAATATAGATCGACGAGAAGGTGCCGACCGCGACGCCGAAGAGTAAGACGAAGGTGAAGGAGCGGATCACCTCGCCGCCGAACATAGAGAGTGCAAGCAGCGCCAGCAAAGTCGTCGCCGAGGTCAGAACCGTGCGTGACAGCGTCTGATTGATCGAGGCGTCGATGAGAATCGGTAATGGCATCTGCGAATAGCGCCTCAGATTCTCACGCATCCGGTCATAGACCACGACCGTATCGTTCAACGAATAGCCGACGATGGTCAAAAGCGCGGCAATGCCCGTCATGTTGAATTCCATGCCGGTCAGCACGAAAAGGCCGAGCGTCAGGATGACGTCATGCAGTGTGGCGACGATCGCGCCAACCGCAAACTGCCATTCGAAACGCAGCCATATATAGACGAGGATCGCAGCCAGTGCCGCTAAAACCGCAAGCGAAGCCTTCGTGCTGATTTCGCCGGAGACGGCGGGGCCGACGACCTCGACACGGGAGAAATCGTAATCCTTGCCCAGTTCGTCGCGCACGAGGGTTACGGCCGATTGTTCGGCATTCTCGCCGCCCTGCTGCGCATGCACCCGGATCACTGCACTCAGCCGATCGTCCAGCCGTTCGACCTGCACATCGCCCGGAACCACGTTCTGCAGGCGCGATTGAATATTGGCCGGATCGACAACACCCTGCTTGGCGCGAACTTCGATGATCGACCCGCCGGTAAAATCGATGCCGAGATGCATGCCGATCGTTGCGAAGGCAAGCAGGGTTGCGACCGACAGCGCCGCCGACACCGTGAATGAATAGCGGCGGATACCCATGAAGCGAATGTTCGCGCCATCGAAGATGCCGCTTCGCACACCCGCCAGCAACACGCGCGGCTTGCGATGCGAAATCCAGGCGTCGACGAGGGAGCGCGTGACGAAACAGGCGGTGAAGAAGGTGGTGAAAACGCCGGTTATCAACGTTGCGGCAAAGCCGCGAACCGCGCCGCTGCTGACATAAAAGAGGATGGCGGCGACGATGAGCACCGTGAGATTGGCGTCGGCTACGGTGGCGGCCGCCCGGTTGAAGCCATGGCGCAACGCATCGACGAGAAGATGGGTCTTCTTTTCTTCTTCCCGGACGCGCTCGTAGATCAACACATTGGCGTCAAGCGCAATGCCGATGACGAGAACGATGGCGGCAATTCCAGGCAGGGTCAGCGTGATGCCGAAAAGCCCCATGATCGCCAGAACCATGATGATGTTGATGACAAGCGCAATCGTCGCGGCAACACCGAGCAAGCCATAGAAGCCGATCATCAGCGCGGCAACGAAAATACCGGCGGCAATGCAGGCGGTGATGCCAGAGCGCATCGTTTCATTGCCGAGGCCGGGCTTGATGGTCCGCTCTTCGACCGTGGTGAGCGTCGCGGGCAAAGGCCCGGACTTCAGCATGACGGCGAGATCCTGAGCGCCCTGCGCCGTGAAATCGCCGGGTATATCGATATCGCCCGTGGTGATTGCCGTCTTCAATGCGGCCGCCGAAATGACTTGATCGTCAAGCACGACAACGACATTCTTGCCGAGATTGGCAGCCGTCGCCTGCGCAAAACGGCTGGTCGCTTCCGCCGTCAATTTGACGGAGATATTGCCGTCATTGTTCTGGGTATTGGATACCGCAACGGCATCGGCAAAGTCGATATTCGAAAGGAGGGGCTGCTTCTGGACGAGATAGCCGACCGGCGGATCATCATCGGAAAACAGCACTTCCGAACCGGCAGGCGGTCGGCCATTGATGGCATCCTGCACCTGCATGGATTGATCGACCAGACGGAAACTGAGCTGGGCAGGCTGGTTTAGAAGGTTCTTCAGGCGCTGCGGATCGGCAAGGCCAGGCACCTGAATGATGACGCGATCCGCGCCCTGCCGGCGGATCATCGGCTCGCCGACGCCCAACTGAGCGATGCGATTGCGGATGACGTTGAGCGAGCGCGTCATGGATGCGGAGACACGCTCATTGATGCCGGCATCGGTGATATCGATGGTAAGGGCACCATTGTCGCCTTGCGACAAGGTCGCTTCCGCCTTGCCGCTGGTGATTGGCTTCAGGGCGTTAACCGCCGCCTGAACCTGAGCGGGATCATTGATGCGGAGCTGGATCTTCTGGCCGGTACCGGTCAGACCGGAATAGCTGATATTGACCGTGCGCAGCCTGGCGCTGATATCGCCGACCACAGTCTCCAGTCGATTCCGGACGACATCGCCACGCTCGATCTTCAGCATGATATGCGAGCCGCCCTGAAGATCGAGTCCGAGCCCGACTTTCCGTTGCGCGAACCATGCCGGAAAAGAAGAAAGCTGCTGATCACCGAGCAGATTGGGCACGGCAAGGAGAACGCTCAAGAGAACGGCGAACCAGATCAGGACGGTCTTCCACCAGGAGACGTGCAGCATCGCTCTCTCGAGTTTTGGCTTCTTACTGCGCCCCACAACCACCGGGGCACATAAAGGCGCAGTAACACTTTGAATTTGCGCACAGTTCTCTACGAAAGTCGAATCCGATTTTCGAAACTGCGCGCTAACGTGGCAAGCCGCTTCGGCCCGCCTACCCGCCAAGCTTACGCAGCGTCAGCCTTGACAGGCTCGCCCTTGACGCGGACTTCCGAGATAGCGCTGCGGACAACGCGGATGCGGACGCCTTCGGCGATTTCGACTTCCAGTTCCTTGTCGTCGACGACCTTGGTGACCTTGCCGACGATGCCGCTCGTGACGATCTGGTCGCCGCGGCGGATATTCTTCAGGACTTCCTCACGCTTCTTCTGCTGCGCGCGTTGCGGGCGGATAAGAAGGAAATACCAAACCACCATCAGCGGCACAAACAGGATGATCATTTCAAAGCCGGAACCGCCGAAGACGCCTGCGGCTGAATCTGTCGCGCTCTGCGCATATGCGTTGGTGATAAACATCGAGAACTCCCTTGAACTCCTTGCGGGAACAGGCCCCGCGTCAGGTGGCCGGAATATAGTTGTGATCATTGCGAATGCAACAAAAACAGCCGCGAACCGTACTGTTTTCCAGGCCTCTTAGCCTTTCGGGGCCAGAAGGAGCATGGTACCCGGCAGCACAGGGAGCATTTTACTCTTTTCCCGACTAACGTTCTGGAGGAAAAACGGTGACCGAAGATCAAAACACGCTGATCCTTGCAGAAGTCCGCCGTCTCGCCGACGCGCTTGAACGCCTCGCCGGCCCGGCGCCGGCTGTCAACGATTGGAACGCCGCCGATTGCTTCGTCTGGGTACCTGCCCGGCTCTATCTGCAGCCCGTTGCCCGGCCGAACCGCGTGGCACTGACCCTTATCCGAGGCGTCGACCATGTGCGCGATATTCTACACGAGAACACGCTGCGCTTCACCGAAGGCTTCGCCGCCAACAACGTGTTGCTTTGGGGCGCGCGCGGAATGGGCAAGTCGTCGCTCGTCAAGGCCGTGCATGAGGATGTACGCCGCGCCACCGGCGTCTCGCTGAAGCTGGTCGAAGTGCATCGCGAGGACATCTCCTCATTGCCGGTGCTGCTCGATATCCTAAAAGCCGCGCCACATCGCGTCATCGTCTTCTGCGACGACCTTTCCTTCGATCACGATGATACCGCCTACAAGTCGCTGAAGGCGGCGCTGGACGGCGGTGTCGAAGGCCGGCCGGACAATGTGCTGTTCTACGCCACATCGAACCGCCGTCACCTGCTGCCTCGGCATATGATGGAAAACGAGCAATCGACGGCTATCAACCCTTCGGAGGCCGTCGAGGAAAAGGTATCGCTCTCCGATCGCTTTGGCCTCTGGCTCGGTTTCCACAAATGCAGCCAGGAAGATTATCTACAGATGATCGACGGCTATGCCGACTACTTCAAGCTCACCCTCGACCGCGCCCAGATGCACCACGAGGCGCTGGAATGGGCAACGACACGCGGCGCCCGCTCCGGGCGCGTGGCGTGGCAGTATATCCAGGATCTCGCCGGCCGGCAGCGGATCATGCTGGAGCGGGATTGACCTCCGCCTTCCAAGGCTCAGAACGACAAAAAGCCCGGTGGTAGCCGGGCTTTTTGCAGACTCCTTGAGACGCACTACCTATTCAAGGAACGTCATTGGGTTGACCGGGGCCGAATTCTTGCGGACTTCGAAGTGAAGCTGCGGCTGCTTGACATCACCGCTCATGCCGGAGGTGGCGAGCGTCTGGCCACGCTGAACCTTCTGGCCACGGGCGACGCTGAGCGCATCGGCATGGCCGTAGACCGTGACCGTACCGTCGTCGTGACGGACGAGGACGGTGTTTCCAAGTTCCTTCAGGCCGTTGCCGGCATAGATGACGACGCCGTTTTCGGCGGCCTTGATCGGCGTACCTTCCGGAACCGAGATGTCGATACCATCGTTGCGGCTGCCGTTGACGTTGGAGCCATAGCCGGCGATGACCGCGCCACGGACCGGCCAGCGATATTTGCCGATGCCGGTCGCTTCCGGTGCATCAGCCTGCACGTCGGCCTTGGCGGCGGCGTCGCCGACGGACTGGGTCGGCGCTGCGGATGCAATCGCCTGCGGCTTGGCGGCATCGGATGCCGGCGCTGCGGCCATGGCCTTGGGCGCTGCCTTTGCTGCCGGTTCTGCGGCTGCGGTCTTCGCAGCGGCGGTTTTCGCACCCGGCTTTGCGGTCGGCTCAGCAGCGGCCTGCTTCGGCTCCATAGCCGGAACGGCAACCGACTTGACAGCGGACTTCTGCGGCTCGATCGAGGCGGTTTTCACCGGATCGGGCTTGACCGGCGCGGCTTCGGCGATCGCGCCACCATGCGGCAGCTTCAGCGTCTGGCCGATACGAATGCCGCCGCCCTGCTGCATGTGATTTGCTTGCTTGAGCTCATCGACGCTGACGCCAGCGCTCTTGGCGATCCTGGCGAGCGAGTCACCCGGCTTGACGATATAGGTACCGTCGCCCTTCGGCAGCGGACCCTTGCCGTTGCCGGCAGCGAGCTTGCTGGGATCGGCGAGGCCAGCCTGTGACTTGCCGCGCATCTGGCCGTTGGAAGGTAGCACGACGGCGTCCTGCTCCGGAGTCTTGACCGGCGCCGGCATCTTGCCGCCCTTAGAAAGGTCGGTCGCTTCCGAGGCCATTTTGGCCGGGCTCGGGGCGCCTGCGCCGTTCATGGTCGGGATGATGATCTGCTGACCCGGCTGGGCGCTGGCGCTGTTCTTCAGGCCATTGGCGCGCAGGATTTCCTTTTCCGGAACGCCATAGCGGCGCGACAGCAGGTTTATGTTTTCGCCCGGACGCAGCGTGACGCTCGGCGCATTGACCGCTGTCCAGCCGGATGAAGATGCCGCGGCGGGCGCAGCCTTGATCGTGCCGGTCGGCATCGCATCAGGAGGCAGAGCCGGCTCAGCGCGGGAAACTGCTGCCTTGCCACGCGATGCGGGGAACGGCTGCGCCAGCGCTTCGGCTTCCCCCTTGGAGGCGACATGCGTGCGCACCGGCGCTGCGGAGGCAGTCGGGGCTGCAAGCTCGGTACGCTGGATCGCAACGGGAGCGGTCGATACGCGAGCACTCGAATAGGATGGATTGTACCGGGCCGGAGAATTCGGATAAGGCCGCGTAACCGGTGCGTTCTGCTGCGAGTAATCCTGCTGCTGATAGCCGCTGCCCTGAGCGAGATCGACACGCGGCACGGGATCGCCGTCCGGCCCATTCAAGCCGCGACGGTTGATCGAACCGGTCGTCACCTGATCAGGAGAGCCCGCAAAGAGCCCGCTGAAGCGCGTCGTGTCCGAACTACAAGCTGTCGCGGTGCTCGCCAGGAGAATGGCCACCAGGACTTTCCCTGCCGATTTACCGAAGTTTGACGAAAGACTGAAACCCATGACTCGACCCACTTGAGACGCAACCGATTTGTGGGTCAATTAAAGCGCGTTAATCTTACCATGCGGTTAAAGCACTGGTGCCGCATGTGTTTTTTTGAGGAATTGCTAACCATAGAAGATGAATCCCGCATTCGCAGGGATCCTTCGAAGGATTTCAATCTAAATTAGGCCTCAAAGATAAGAGGCGAGCATCGGCACGATCGGCTGATAGGGAACGTCGAACAGTTCCTCGCGCTCAAAGCGGCTGCCGGTCTTGGTGAGACGCACCATACGGCAAACATTGTCTGAAAGTATCAACGGCGCAATCATCGACCCGCCGGAAACCAGTTGCTCCGCAAAGAAGCGTGGCATGGTGGTGAAGGCCGAGGTCACCAGGATACGATCGAAGGTACCCTCACCCGGCATGCCGACGCTGCCGTCAGCCTGGCGGATGATGACGTTGCGCAGGCCGAGCGTATCCATGCGCTGCTGCGCTGCCGTCGTCAGGGTCTTGTAGCGATCGACCGTCAGTACCCGCTCGACGATGCGGCCCATGACGGCGGCAGTGAAGCCGCTGCCGGTGCCGACCTCGAGAACGCGATGGCCGGGCTTGACCTTCAGACTATGCAGAATGCGGACGACGAGATCGATGCCTTCCATGAAGGCACCGCATTCGATCGGAATCGTTCGGCTGGAATAGGCATCATCGGAAAATTGCGGCGGCACAAAAGGAAGGCGCGGCGTCTGTTCGACGGCCGTCATCAGATCGATGTCCAAAATGCCTTCGGCTCGCAGCCGCAGCACAACGGCTGCAAAGCCTTCCTTCTCGAGCAAACGAGCTGTCAATCCGCTACTCCGTACCCGAGCGCCCGCGCCACGCGGTCTTGCGCTGAATAATCCGTCAAATCGAGTTTCAAAGGAGTTACCGAAATACGATTTTGTTTCAAGGCATGGATATCGGTGCCCGGCCGAAAGATGCCGCTGCGTTCGCCGAAGCGCAACCAGTAATAGGGGAAACCACGGCCGTCTGCCCGTTCCTCGACCTGGAGGTTGAAGGCAAGATTGCCCTGCGCAGTGACCTCGGTGCCCGAAACTTCGTCCGGCCGGCAGTTCGGGAAGTTCAGATTGAGAAAGGTACTATCGGGCAAATCAATATCGATGAGCTTGCCGAGAAGCGCCGGCGCATACGCCTCGACCACTTCCCAGGGAACGACGCGTGTCCCATTCTCGTACACATAGGCCTGGCTTAGCGCGAAGGAGCGCACGCCCTGCAACGTGCCTTCGATGGCGCCGGCAATAGTGCCCGAATAGGTGACGTCGTCGGCAACATTGGAGCCGGAATTGACGCCCGAGAGCACCAGGTCCGGCTTGATATCCATAACCTGACGGATGCCCATGATGACGCAATCCGTCGGCGTACCGCGCAAAGCATATTGCTTGTCGGAGACTTTGCGCAAGCGCAACGGTTCGGAAAGGCTCAGCGAATGGGCAAGGCCGCTTTGATCCGTCTCCGGCGCAACGATCCAGACGTCATCGGACATGGTGCGGGCGATGCGCTCCAACACGGCCAATCCTTCGGCATGAATGCCGTCGTCATTGGTCAGAAGTATCCGCATTGCCCCCACCGCTCAAAACATGACCTCGAAAAGTGCGAAGCGGTTTTCGGACAAGATCATGTCACGTCAAATCAGGCTGCGCGCTCGATTCTCTTCAGACCACCCATATATGGCAGCAGTGCGTCCGGAACAGTGACCGAACCATCCTCGTTGAGATAATTCTCGACGACTGCGATCAGGCAGCGGCCGACGGCGGTGCCGGAACCGTTCAGCGTGTGCACGAATTTCGTGCCCTTGTCGTCCTTACCGCGATAGCGGGCGTTCATACGTCGCGCCTGGAAATCGCCGCAGACCGAGCAGGAGGAAATCTCGCGATAGGTGTCCTGCCCCGGCAGCCAGACTTCCAGGTCGTAGGTCTTGCGGGCGCCGAAACCCATATCGCCGGTCGAGAGCGTCATGACACGGTAATGCAGGCCAAGGCGCTTCAGCACTTCCTCGGCGCAGGCGGTCATGCGCTCGTGTTCGGCAATCGAGCTTTCGGCATCGGTGATGGAGACGAGTTCGCATTTCCAGAACTGGTGCTGACGCAGCATGCCGCGTGTATCGCGGCCGGCCGAACCCGCTTCTGACCGGAAGGACGGGGTCAGCGCGGTGAAGCGCAATGGCAGCTTCTCCTGATCGAGGATTTCGCCGGAGACGAGATTGGTCAGCGTCACTTCGGCGGTCGGAATCAACCAGCGGCCATCCGTGGTCTTGAACAGGTCTTCGGCGAATTTCGGCAATTGGCCGGTGCCGAACATGGCCTCGTCGCGCACCATCAGTGGAGAGCTGACTTCGGTGTAGCCGTGTTCACCCGTATGAAGATCCAGCATGAATTGGCCGAGCGCCCGTTCCAGGCGCGCAAGCTGCGAGGTCAGCACAGTGAAACGTGAGCCGGAGAGCTTGGCAGCGCGCTCGAAATCCATGTAGCCGAGCTCTTCGCCGATCTCGAAGTGTTCCTTCGGCTTGTGATTCCAGGTCGGCTTGGCGCCCCAGGCATGCTTGACGACATTGTCATGTTCGTCCTTGCCGACCGGCACGTCATCGAGCGGAATATTGGGAATGCGCGACAGGGCGTCGTTGAGTTCGGCCGTCAGAACGCGCTCTTCTTCTTCCGCTGCCGGCAGCAACGTCTTGATCTCGGCGACTTCGGCCTTCAGCTTTTCGGCAAGCTCGGTGTTCTTCTGCGCCATGGCCGCGCCGATTTCCTTCGAAGCGGCGTTGCGGCGAGACTGCATATCCTGGACGGATTGAATGACGGAGCGGCGCTTCTCGTCGAGCGCAATGAGGCTTTGCGACAAAGGCTCGGCCCCGCGCTTGGCAAGCGCTGCATCCAAAGCCTCGGCATTCTCACGAATCCATTTGATATCAAGCATCGTCGTTCCAGGTCGTTGCACATGAGCATAGCTCCGACCGAGATTTCGGTCGGAGATCGAACCGGCAAAACCCTATGAAAAGACGATGCAGACCTGCCGCTCAGACACTATCCGTCTTGGCGACATCGGACCTTTCGCCACTCTCCTCGAGAGCTTGCCGGGCACGCTGGCGTTCCACGAGTCGCGCCGCGTAGATGGAAATCTCGTAGAGAAGGATTGTCGGCAGTGCAAGGCCGATCTGGGACATCGGATCCGGCGGCGTCAGCACCGCGGCAACGATGAAGGCGAAGACGATCGCGAACTTGCGCTTTTGCGCCAGCCACTGCGAGGTCAGCAGGCCAACGCGCGCCAGCAGCGTGGTGATGACCGGAAGCTGGAAGACGAGACCGAAGGAGAAAACCAGCGTCATAATGAGGCTGAGGTATTCCGAGACCTTCGGCAACAGCGCAATGCCCACCTGACCCTCGGCCGGCGCCTGCTGCATCTTCAGGAAGAACCACATCACCATCGGGGTGAAGAAGAAGTAGACGAGCGCTGCGCCCATCAGAAACAGAATCGGCGATGCGATCAGGAACGGCAGGAAGGCAGAACGCTCATTCTTGTAGAGCCCGGGCGCAACGAACTTATAGATCTGTGCGGCGATGATCGGGAAAGAGATCACTAGCGCACCGAACATGGCGACCTTCACCTGCGTGAAGAAAAACTCCTGCGGCGCGGTATAGATCAGCTCGGCCTTGGTGACATCGAGATGCGCCCAGACGACAGCCCATTTATAGGGGTAGACCAGATAGTTGAAGAGATGCTTGGCAAAGGCAAAACATCCGATGAAGGCAATGAAAAACGCCACCAGCGACCAGATCAGCCGCGTGCGCAATTCCATGAGGTGTTCGATAAGCGGCTGCGGCTTATCGTCGATATCACCCGTCATGCCTGGTCCTTCTTCTTAGGCGTTGTTTTGCTCGCCGTCGGGCGCTTCCTGGGAGCTACAGCGGCGGCAGCAGGAGCATCGACAGTGGCCGCCGCGACCACCTTGCGGGGCGCACGCTTCGGCTTTTCCGCGACAACCGAGGTGTCCACCACCGCAGCGGCGACCTCGTCGGTCTTGCCCGGCGCTTTTGCCCGAGGCTTGCGAACGGTTTTCGGCTTGGCAGGTGCTTGTTCAGCAACGACGACCGGTTGCGGCGGCGTCACCGAAGCTGGCGAAGCAACCGGCGCTGCCTCACTGGCTGCGGGAATGATCGGAGGCATTTCCGGCAGCCCCATTGATGGCTCGGAAACGGGCTCCCCCGGCGTCGATGTTGCCGCAGCAGGCGTCGAACGCTGCAGGTCGGCCTTGATCTCGTTGCCCATCTGCCGCAGCGGGTTCATTGCTTCCCGCAATGAATTGACCGGATTGAGCTTTTGAGCATCGGAGATCGTCTGGCGCACATCGTCCAGCTCCGCCTCGCGCATGGCCTCATCGAATTGTGCACGGAACTCGCCCGCCACTTTTCGCGCCCGCGACGTCATCTTGCCGATTGTCCGCAGCGTTGTCGGCAGTTCCTTAGGGCCAATGACCACAAGCGCCACGACAGCGATAACCAGCAGCTCAGACCAGCCTACGTCGAACATGAAAAGGCTCCTGGGCCGACAGCGAGCATTTCAGCTCCCTGCGTGCCCGACATGATTATTTCGATTCGTCGGCCTTGTGTTCAACCGTGCGGGACGTCGTCTGAGTTGGCGTCTCATCCTCGTCGCTCATGCCTTTTTTGAAGCTCTTGATGCCCTTGGCTACGTCACCCATCAGCTCCGGGATCTTTCCACGGCCGAACAACAACAGCGCGATGGCCAGGACAATCAGCCAGTGCCATATGCTTAGAGAACCCATTGCGATAACTCCCAATTTCAACGTCTTCCCGATGTAAGACGTTTACAGATGTTTTTCAAACACCAAAATGTACTGCATCGGCGCATATGGGGATAGCGAACGCCAAAGCCACGGCCGAGCATCCCCAACTGAAGAGAACGACTTTCATATTAGTCTCTTCTAATGGCAAAACCGAGACTTGACATTACTGCCTGGAAAAAAGCTTTACCGCAGCCGATCGGCCCGTGGATGTGCTGGCAATGCCCGCTTCAGTCGTCCGAAGCGCCGCCTGGCGCCAGGAGACCGAGTTCCTCCAGATCCAGTTGCGTGATCGGATCTTCGTCCTCGGTCAATTCGTCGCTCATCAATGGCGACGGAATATTGAAATTGGCGGGAATACGGCCCGAAAGCAGCCCTGCCCCCTTCAATTCCTCGAGACCCGGCAGGTCGCGCAGCTCTTCCAGACCGAAATGATCGAGAAAATCTCGTGTCGTACCCAGCGTCACCGGCCGGCCCGGCGTGCGCCGCCGGCCGCGAAAGCGCACCCAGCCGGATTCCATCAGCACGTCCAGCGTCCCCTTTGACGTCTGGACGCCTCTGATATCTTCGATCTCGGCGCGCGTCACCGGCTGGTGATAGGCAATGATGGCCAGGACTTCGAGCGCGGCACGCGAGAGCTTCCGCACCTCATTGTCATCGCGGCGGATGACGAAGGAAAGATCGGCGGCGGTGCGAAACGCCCAGGCGCCGTCGATCTGTATCAGATTGACGCCACGGCTCGCGTAATCAGCCTTCAGACGCTGCATGATGGAGTGGACATCGACGCCGCGCGGGACGCGATCAGCGATGAAGCCTTCGGACACCGGCTGGGCGGACGCGAAGACAAGGGCCTCTGCGATGCGTTCGGCCTCACGGAAAAGGCCGGTGTCATCGTCCCGCACTGCCGGTGCAGCCGGTTCATCGTCCATGCGGTGATCGTCGTCCGGGCCGCTCACATTCGCTCCTGTTTTATTCCGCCGCCTCGAGTTCAGCATGGTTCGGTCCGCGCCGCATATAAAGCGGCTGAAACGCGCCGTCCTGGCGAATTTCCAGCTTACCCTCGCGCACGAGCTCCAGAGAGGCCGCAAAGGCGCTCGCGATGGCGGTAACCCGCTCGCTCGCGCTGGTCATATAGCGCAGCAGATAGTGTTCCAAGGCCGTCCAATCGGTGATCTCACCGATCATGCGGCTGAGAATCGTGCGGGCATCGACCAGCGACCAGACGCGGCGGCGCTCGATCGTCACCTGCGTGATCGCCTGACGCTGGCGCAGGCCAGCATAGGCGGTCAGCAGATCGTAGAGGCTGGCGTCATAGGCCGATTGGCGACGGTCGGGGATATGTTCGGGCGCTCCGCGGGCGAAGACGTCGCGGCCGAGACGATTGCGGTTGACGAGGCCAGTCGCCGCATCCCGCATGGCTTCGAGACGCTTCAGCCGGAAAGCGAGCGTCGCGGCCATTTCTTCGCCGGTCGGACCGTCTTCCTTGCTCTGCTGCGGAATGAGCAGCTTCGACTTGAGATAGGCGAGCCAGGCAGCCATGACGAGATAATCGGCCGCAAGCTCAATCCGGATCCGGCGGGCACGTTCAATGAACAACAGATATTGCTCGGCAAGCGCCAGCACGGAGATGCGCGACAGATCGACCTTTTGATTGCGGGCAAGATGCAGCAGAAGGTCGAGCGGGCCTTCGAAGCCGGCAATATCGACCACCAGCGCCGGCTCATGCATGCCGCGCTCGGTGCCATTGTCCTGCCACAGCTTGTCCATCGGCGCTTGCGCATGCAGGCTCTTTTCCGTGCCGTCCACCTTGTTCACCCGTCAGATCCCTGGAGTTCGGTCCTATGCCACTGCAAACATCGCGTCGAATTCGGCGCGGATCGAAGCCTCGTCGGCGCCGTCATTGCGGCCAAAAGCCGCCTCGACCGCTTTCGCGCGCGAAAGCGAGGTGCCGGTCAATGCCGGAACATTGCGCACCACCTGCCGCATCTCATCCATGACGCCGTTGCAATGCAGCACGATATCGCATCCGCCCGCAACAATATTCGCCGCACGCTCGCCGATTGTGCCGGCAAGAGCGTTCATCGAGGTATCGTCGGAGAGCAGCAGCCCCTGGAAGCCGATATGGCCGCGGATGATCTCGTCGATGACCTTGCGCGACGTGGTCGCCGGATTAGTGGGGTCGATATCGGTAAAGACGACATGGCAGGTCATTGCCATCAGTTCGTCCTTAAGCGCCACAAAAGGCGGAAAATCATGCGCCTCCAGCTCCGCGCGCGAGACCGTGACGACCGGCAATTCATGATGCGAATCGGCAAAACCACGGCCATGGCCCGGCATGTGCTTCATCACCGGCAGCACGCCGCCGGCCTTGAGCCCTTCGGCGGCAGCGCGTCCCATCTCCGTCACCGTCACGGGATCGCCGCCATAGGCGCGATTGCCGATGACGTTGCTCGATCCTTCGACCGGGACATCAAGCACCGGCAGGCAATCAACGTTGATGCCGAACTTCAGGAGATCGAAAGCATGCAGCCGCGACATCAGCCAGGCGGCGCGCAGGCCCTGTTCGCGGTTCTGGCTATAGATATCGCCCAGCGCCTGACCGGACGGATAGTGCGGTAGGATCGGCGGGCGGATGCGCTGCACCCTGCCCCCTTCCTGGTCGATCAACACCGGCGCATCGCGGCCGACGCTGTCGCGCAACGAAGCGACGAGATCGGCGATCTGCGCAGGCTCGGAAATGTTGCGTCCAAAGAGAATAAAGCCCCATGGCTGTTCCGACTGATAGAAGGAACGCTCTTCGGGCGTGATGGAATGGCCGCTACAGCCGAGGATCATGGATTTTGATTCGGTCATGTTCGAATCATAAAGGCCGCCCCGCGAAATGCGAATAACCTCAAACCGAGATACACAAAAGAAAACGGCGAGCCTTAGCCCGCCGTTTTCCACAATCGTTCGGCCTTGATCTCTTACTTCGAGATCAGGCAGGTGCCGCCTGCGGCGCGGTAACGCTGGCAGATGTCGGCAGCTTCATCCTTGGAGCCGGCGACGACGCGGACGCGATAGTAGGTGCCTTTCCCGGCGATATCGGCTTTACGAATTTCGAGCGGGTGGCCACCGATAACGCTGGCGAACTTGGTCTTCAGGTTGGCCTGCGACTTCTGCGCTTCCGCCTCGGAAGGCAGCGAAGCGATCTGCACGCCGTAAGCACCACCGGCACTTGCCGATGCAGCCGGAGCCGGCTGGGCCGCAGCCGGGGTCGCCGATGCGACCTGCTGAGGCTTCGGTTGAGCCGGAGCCGGGCGAGCGGCGGCATTATTCGTGGCAACGGCAGGGGCAGCCGCGGGAGCCTTGGCGGGCTGCTGTGCCGGACGCGATGTGGGAACCGGAGTGGTCTTCACAACACGGATCGGCGTGCTTTCGGCACTGGCCGCATCGCCATCGTCCGACTGAGCAGCGGCCGGTTGCGAGGCCTGCGTGTCTGCCGTCGACGGGCGAAGATCGGCGGAAGCGACCTGACTACCGACCGGCGGTTTTACGGCGGGCGTCTTCGGTGTCGAAGCCGGAGACGCTGCCGTCGTCGTATTGTCGACAGCCGGCTCCTCACGAGCAACCAGCGAGCCATCCGGCTTGACGATCATCGTGCGCACCTTGCGCGGCGACACCGAGGGGACCTGGGCGTCGTCGTTGGCGGCAGTGTTGGCATTGTTGCCGTTCTGGTTCGGCAGCAGCCTCGGATCCTCGGTTTCGCCGACCGGCGTCGGAGTGACCTGATCTTCGCTGCCATCGTCAGGCGACACGGATTCGGGGATCAAGGTCTTCTGGACGACATCTACCGGCTGTTCGTTGGAGGAAACCAGTTCCTTCTGCTTCGGCGCAGCAGTGCTGTCGCCGGCTACGCGGTCGTAAACAGCCTTGTCCTGATTGGGAACAACCGTGCCGCCTGGATTTTCCGGAGCGACCTTGACCGGATCGGCATCGGCCGTGATGACGCGCGGCTCGCCGGAGAAGCTCGAAATCGGCGAACCGTGACGAACCCAGCCGTAGACGCCGTAGGCGCCGAGACCCAGAACAGCGATGACCGCAGCGGCGGTCGCCATGCCACGGAACGAACGCGCCGGACGACGGCCGGCTACAGCCGCCGGGTTCAGCGTCATGCGGGCGACGTTGTCGACCGGATTGGAGGCTTCACGGTAGCTGCGGCGGAAGTCCTCTTCCAACGCCCGTTCGAACTCGTCGAACTCTTCGGCAGGCTGTTTGGCCGTCGGAGCGGGTTTTGCAGCCGCATTCTTGGACCAGGATGGAGTCGTCGTGCTGCCCAGGGCCGCGGCTACAGCCGGCTTGATCGGCTCGGGAGCAACTTCCTTGGCGGGCGAGCCAAATAGGCTTGCCATCTCCGAATCGATGTCGAAATCATATTCCGGCGGCACCACGATCGGCTCTTCCGGCTCGACCGGCGGCAGGTTCGGAACATGGGAGCCTTCGAAATTCTCGACGCGCTCTTCGGTATCGGAGATTTCGGACGGATCGAACGGCAGGGCCTGATCGGCATCGAGAACAGGCACGGCCTTGCGCGTCACCGGCGCTGCGGCAACGGCAGCCGGCGGAGCCGTATGCTGCGGAGCCGGCTCTGGGCGCGGGGATTGCATGAGGCTGGGCGCAGCCGCTGCGGCAGTCATTGCGGCGGCCGTGGCGACGGGAGCCGCTAGAGGCGCAGCCATCGGCGTCGCCCGAGAGACAACTGGAGCAGGCTGCGGCGCGGCCATGGGAGCAGGCGCCGGCTGCGGGATCGGAGCAGACTTGCTCGTTTCGGCGAAATCGAGCTCGGCGAGCTCCATCTCGATATCCGCGAGGTCGAACTCGAAGTCCTGGCCGGCGAAGGGATCGTCGGCTTCCAGAGCGATCGGTTTCGGCTCTTCGCGCTGCGGAGCCGAAACAACGGGAGCAGTCACTACTGCAGCGGGGACGTGCACAGGTGCTGCCGGCGCCTTGGGCTGCAGGTCGAAAATATCGAAGCTCGGTTCAACCTTCGCTTCCGGTGCGACGCCTCTGGCAGGAACCGGATAGCGGTCGACATCGGCCAGCAGATCGTCGATTTCAGCAGAAAGAGCCGCAGCATCCATCGGGACCGGCGCGACGGGCTCCGGCGCCTTGGCGAACGGTACGTCCGGTTGAGCCGCGACTGGCTGGGACTGAGGGGCGTCCAGCATCATCGGCAGATCGAAATCGAGCGCCGTTTCGATGGGTGATTGCGCCTGGACAAGAGGCGGCGCGACCGGAGCTTGCGCCACAGGCTTTGCTTGCGCCGGAGCCGCGACGGTGAAATTGGCAATCGGCAGCCGCACGGTGGCGGCAGCGGACTGCGGCGTCGGCGCAGGCTTTGGAGCCGGAGCTACCGCCTGCGGGGCCGGAACAGGCTGCGGAGCCGGTGCGGGCTGCAAGGCCGGCGCGATCGACATTTCGAGTTCGTCGATCAGATCGCGTGCACCGACCACTGGCTTGGCTGGAGCCACGGCCTGTGGCAACTCGACAAACTGGGGTTCCGTGCGCGCCGGCTCTACCGGATGCGAGAGCTGAGCTTCGCCGGCAAAAGGCTGATCTTCCGGCGAAACCGGAATGTCATCAGCAGGACTCAAACGAGGCGCATCATAGCGTTCGAATTCTCGCAAGAGTTCATCTTCGAGATCGAAGGCCGGCTCTTGTCGCTGAGTTGCGGGCGCCGCCTGCGCGGCAGGCCGCGGCTCGAAACCGACGATGCGGGCGAGTTCGGCAAGCGGATCATCATCCGCAAAGAACTCGTCGTTTCCGCTTGCGCGATACGCCAACTGTTTTTCTGCCATCACCCAATCCACTCGCAAACGCTACAGATAAATGCCAGCGCAATGTGGGTAAATGGTGACGTTTATCGCATTTCATCCGGTGCTGCGGTCCCGGTTATACCAAGACCTGACTTCAAAACCGACGCGACAGCGTGCACCAGCCCAAGTCTGGCAATGCTTAATTCTCGGTTCTTATCGTTAACAAATCGTAATTCAGGTAAATCTTTACCTTTATTCCAATGTCCGTGGAAGGAACTTGCCAGATCGTAAAGATAAAAAGCGATGCGGTGAGGCTCCTGCGACTGAGCTGCAGCCTCGACGATTCGCGGGAATTCCGCAATCTTCGCAATCAACTGTAATTCGGCCGGATCGGAGATCGTGCCGCTGACCGCTTTTGCCAGATCGAGCGAGGCAATATCGAGATCCGGGAAGGCTTCCTTAGCCTGCCGGAAGACCGACATGCAGCGCGCATGGGCATATTGCACGTAGAAGACCGGATTGTCCCTGGACTGTTCCGTCACCTTGGCGAAGTCGAAGTCCAAGGGCTCTGAATTTTTCCGGTACAGCATCATGAACCGCACGGAATCACGGCCGACCTCTTCGACGACATCACGCAGCGTGACGAAATCGCCGGAGCGCTTCGACATCTTCACTGGCTCGCCGTTGCGGAACAGCTTGACGAGCTGGCACAGCAGCACCGTCAGCTTCGCCTGACCATCCGAGACCCCGCGCGCCACGGCTTCCAGCCGCTTGACGTAGCCGCCATGGTCGGCGCCGAGAATATAGATCATCTCGTTGAAGCCGCGGTCGAACTTATTCTTGAAGTAAGCGACATCGGCGGCGAAATAGGTATAGGAACCATCCGACTTGATCAGCGGCCGGTCGATATCGTCACCCACTTCCGTCGAACGGAACAGGGTCTGCTCGCGGTCTTCCCAATCTTCCGGCAACTGTCCCTTCGGCGGCGGCAGCGCACCCTTGTAGACATATCCCTTAAAGGTCAGGTCGTTGATCGCAGTGCGGATCAGGGCCGCGCCATTGGCGTGCAACGTCCTCTCGGAGAAGAAGACGTCATGATGGACGTTCAACGCTTCCAGGTCAGAACGGATCATCGCCATCATCGCATCGATGGCACGCTCCTTGATGATCGGCAGCCACTGGTCTTCCGGCATGCCCCGAAGCTTGGTGCCGAATTCCTTCGCCAGCGCTTCACCGACCGGAACAAGATAGTCGCCGGGATAAAGGCCCGCCGGGATGTCGCCGACCTGCTCGCCGAGTGCCTCGCGGTAACGGAGGAAGACCGAGCGCGCCAGCACGTCGATCTGCGAACCGGCGTCGTTGATGTAATATTCCTTGGTGACATCATAGCCGGCAAAACCGAGCAGATTCGCCAGCGCATCGCCGACGACGGCGCCGCGGCAATGGCCGACATGCATCGGCCCCGTCGGATTGGCGGAGACATATTCGACATTGACCTTCTGGCCGGCACCAAGGGTCGAGCGCCCGAAATTCTGGCCTTCGGAGATCATCGTCGCCAGCAGGCGCTGCCAATAACCGACCGAAAGGCGAATATTGATGAAGCCTGGGCCGGCTACCGAAACCTCGGCAACATCGGCATCTTCTTTCAGCTTGGTGATGATGATCTCAGCGAGCGCGCGCGGATTCGTGCCGAGCGGCTTCGACAGCACCATGGCCGCATTGGTGGCGACATCGCCATGGCTAGCGTCTCGCGGCGGCTCCACGCCGACACGTCCGAAGTCGAGTTCGGATCGCTTTTCTTTCACAATATCAATTTGTTCCAGAGCGTTCTTAATTCTGACTTCGAAATCGGTGAAAAGGTTCATCATATTGTCCACGCATAGCTTGGGCGGGCCCTGTCGGCCCGACGCCGCCGCTGCCTACCGCAAATCGGGAGTCTGGTCAAACAAACGCCTGTGGGCACTGATGGCATAGGTATCGGTCATGCCGGCCAGGTAGTCGCCGACATGACGGGCCTTGGCGGCAACGGCGAGGCCGGCAATATGGTCTACCCAATAGTGGCTCTGCATCTCCTGCGGATTGCCCATATAGGCTTGGAACAGATCAGTGACGATCTGCGCGGCACCGGCGCGGATGCGCATGATATCCGGATGGCGGTAGATGCGCTTGAAGAGCATCTGCTTGATCTGCTTGTCCGTCTCGGCCATTTCCGCAGAGAAGGTGGCGATGATGCGGCCGGCGGCGCGGATATCGGCAACGCTGCCCGGTCTGATCTCGCTGAGCGCTTGTTGCGAAACGGAGATCACGTCCTCCACCATGCGGGTGATTTGCCGGCGCATGATCTCATGGGTGAAGCGGCTCGGCTCCAGATGCGGATAGAGCGCCCTCACCTCGGCCATCAGCGCCGAAAGAAATGGAATTTCCTCCAGCATATCGAAGTTCAGATAGCCGGAGCGCAGGCCGTCATCGATGTCATGCGTATTGTAAGCGATGTCGTCGGCGATCGCCGCGACCTGGGCCTCGAGGCTGGCAAAAGTCGCGATTTCCAGATCGTGGATTTCGCAATAATCGAGAATCGGTTGCGGCACCGGGCCGCGCGTTCCCTGGCCATCTGATGTCAGCAGCGGACCGTTGTGCTTGACCAGTCCTTCCAATGTCTCCCAGGTGAGGTTCAAGCCATCGAATTCGGCGTAACGCCGCTCGAGCTTAGTCACGATCCGCAGCGATTGCGCATTGTGGTCGAAGCCGCCATAGGGCAGCAGCACCTCGTGCAGCGCGTCTTCGCCGGTATGGCCGAAGGGGGTGTGGCCAAAATCGTGGACGAGCGCCACGCCTTCGGCGAGATCCTCATCGAGCTTCAGTGCGCGCGCCAAGGCGCGGGCAATCTGCGCCACCTCGATAGTATGCGTCAGACGCGTACGGTAGTGATCGCCATCCTGCGCGATGAAGACCTGCGTCTTGTGCTTCAGCCGCCGGAAAGCGGTCGTATGGACGATGCGGTCGCGGTCGCGTTGGAAATCGGAACGCGTCGGGCTCGACCCCTCTTCGTAAAGCCGTCCACGCGATTCCCTGGGATCGGTCGCATAGATAGCCCGCTCACCATAACCGAAACCCAATGCATGCCTGTCGATCGTCATTATCCATCCATTCCGGCTTCAGAACGCCGCATTCGATTGAACGCGCAAAGGCCGCTCCATTCCCTCTAATCCAAAGCATCGTCTCCGCATTTTGATGATGCCATTCCAATACGGGATGCTCTGGCCCATTGACGCCGCTTTACGGCCTTCATACCTATACCGGAGAGAAACAGCAAAATGGCGCATGGCTCAACCCTATAACCATAGCTGTCACCGAGCGCACTTTCATGATAAAGGCTATGGATATCAGCCGTTTGAAAGTCGGACGGCCCATTGGTTCTCTCCGGATCTTGACCCCGGCAGGAGGAAGGCATGACTGAGACAAGTGTAACTCTATCGGACGCAGCGGCAAAGCGAATCGCCGCGATCGTCAGCGCCGAGGCCGGCAAGCGAGCGCTCCGCGTCGCCGTCGAAGGTGGCGGCTGCTCCGGATTCTCCTATAAATTCGATCTTGTCGACGGACCACAAGACGATGATATCGTTGTCAAAAAAGACAACGCTACGGTCCTGATCGACCAATTGTCGCTGGTTTACATGGCGGGCTCCGAGATCGACTTCGTCGACAATCTGCTTGGCCAGTCCTTTCAGATCAAGAATCCGAATGCGGTCGCAAGCTGCGGCTGCGGCACGAGTTTTTCGATCTAAGGCTCCTGTTTTTCCAACGATGAATCACCGGCCGGAAGCTGTTGCTTACGGCCGGTTTTCGTTTGAACGGGTGGCCAAGGCCGTCTGCTGCGGATAAAAGAAAAATCAAAGCAGAGGAGCCTTCCCTTCATGAAGATCGCCACCTGGAACATCAACGGCGTCAAGGCGCGTATCGAGAACCTATGCCAGTGGCTGAAGGACTCCGATCCGGACATCGTTTGCCTGCAGGAGATCAAGACAGTCGACGAAGGATTTCCGCGCTTCGAGATCGAGGCGCTCGGCTATCACGTCGAAACGCATGGCCAGAAGGGCTTCAACGGCGTCGCGATCCTGTCCAAGATGAAGCCCGACGAAGTGACCCGTGGCTTGCCCGGCGACGAGGCCGACGAACAGTCCCGCTTCATCGAAGCGGTGTTTTCCGTGCCGGAACATGGCGCGTTTCGCGTCTGCTGCCTGTATCTGCCGAACGGCAATCCCATCGATACGGAAAAATATCCCTATAAGCTCGCCTGGATGGAGCGCCTGCGGAAATTCGCAGTCAGCCGCCTGGCACTGGAGGAGCCAACAATCCTCGCCGGCGACTATAACGTCATTCCGGAACCGCATGATTGTTTCGATCCCAAGGTCTGGGAAAACGATGCGCTGTTCCTGCCGCAAACCCGGCAGGCTTTTCGACAGCTCGAACATCTCGGCTTCACCGATGCGGTGCGCGCCACAACGGATGAGATCAAGCTCTATTCCTTTTGGGATTACCAGGCCGGCGCCTGGCCGAAGAACAACGGCATTCGCATCGATCACCTGATGCTATCGCCGGAAGCGGCCGATCGCCTGACCTCGGCTGCAATCGAAAAGCATGTGCGCGCCTGGGAAAAGCCGTCGGACCACGTTCCCGTCATCGCGCACTTCGATTTCTAGAGCAATTCCAGGAAAAGTGCGAAGCGGTTTTCCGCCTGGAATGCGTAAAAACAAAGAGATAGAGCGGGAAAGCGATTCCGTTAAACGCTGAACCGCTCTAGGCCTGAAATCGGAGATTATTCGGCGCCGGCGACATCCAGTTGATGCGCCATGGACACGGCGACGCGACGGTCATCCTCGTTGGCGATCGAGAAGGCCTGCTCCTGCAGGTCCTGCATCCACGTACAATCCTTCGGCTTGCACTTGTCGAGCGCCGCCGTCATGAAGGCGAGGCCACGCACGGACTGGCCCTCCTGGAAGAGAATATTGCCGAAGACGGCCATTGCGCCGGGATGGCCGCTCTTACGGGCCTGGTTCAGCCACTTCTTGGCCTGCTGCACATTGGCTGCGCCGCCCTCACCCGCCAGCATCATCTGCGCAAGCTGGAACTGCGCCTCCGGAACGCCAAAGGTCGATGCGACCTGGAAATAGAGCTGGCGTGCCTGATTGAGATCGATCTTGACCGGGCTGTTGGCAATGCCGGTCTTGTAATAGTTGGCGAGTGCGAGCAGCGCGTTGATGAAGAAGCCGGTATCTTCGGAGCCGGGCTCCACACCCTGCTGGGCGATCTCGCTATAGATCTTGAAGGCCTCGAAATTGTCCTGGGTCACGCCATCCCCGTCGGCATACATATTGGCGAGCGCCCAACGCGAGCCAGTGTGGCCCTTCTCGGCGGCGTAACGATAGGCTTCGACCGCCTCTTCCTTCTGGCCGTTCTTGTAGGCCCGGAAGCCGAACTTGAAGAGATCGAAAGGCCCCGATTCCTTGGTGACACCCGCATTGATGTCGAATGCCAGGGCCTGGCCTGCGAGCGCCACCGAAGTGGCAAGCGACAGGCTGAGCATCATCATTCTCGCTGATATGAACTCGGACTTAAACATAACAGTCGATTTCTTTCGCTCCATTCGCATCCGCAACGGTGATCCCACCTGCACCGTAAGGCCTGCGAATGTATTCCCTACCGGCACGTAAACCAGCGAGATCCCCATTTAAGGAAGTCTGCAGGGTACCAGCCCAACACCGTTCGCCACATTTCCGAGCGTAGTCTGAAATTATGTCCAAACGAGCATCCACGCTGGCACGATCACATTTCGCTCTTGAAGCAGCCCGCCGCTTTACTGTCGAAAAAGAGAGACTTGCGATCGAACGAGTTCTTGATTCCTTCGGGAAATAATGCGTTTCCGGCGGCATCGTGAACGCCGTCGTTCCGATCCCGGATTGCTCTTTTTCCTGAGGTGTAAACTGACCCATCAACCGTTTACGCACTTTCCACTAAGGCTTGCCCCTTTGCCCGCATAATCGGTGCTCCCCATTTGTGGCGGGAAATGGACAAATTGGGCGCCGGATACACGCCCGTAATCTGTTGAAATAAAGTGTTGCCGATTCGTCACAAAGAGTTTGCCGATCTTGAGGTTTCGTTAACCACGAAACGGTAGGCGGGACGATTTTGCGGGTCGTCTTTGAGAATGGCTGAGCGCTGAAGCTGGTATTAAAACGCCGCGAGACCGAAAAGGGCTCGCGGCGCGGGAATCGCTGGAAGCGGCGAGGATCAACCCTCGGAACTTGCTTCAGCTCAATGGTTTAGGCTCAGAATCTGACCTTCATCGACGTCGACAGCGCAGCGACCAAATCGTTGCCGAAGCTATAGGTCGCATCATCGCCATAGGTGATGCCGTTGGAGGTGATTTCGCCGGATTTGCCGCTGGTCAGCAGGCCCAGCGCGCCGGCGAAGGTGAACTCGACATGCTCGGTGGGTTTGTAGGAAACGCCGGCGCCGAGCGTCCAGGTGTCCGAGCTCAGGCCGTAACCCTGGCTGGTGCCACGATCCCAGCTCAAGCTGAGCGCGCCGCTCCATTGGTCATTGAACTTGTGGCCGATACCGCCGGTGATCGTCCAGCCGTCCTGATAGAGCAGATCGAGTGAGGTGAGCTCAGTCGCACCACCCGTATGGCAGGATATGCCCCGCGTCGAGGTCGGGCAAAGCGCGATGCTCTGCAGAACGCTCCAGTTGGTCCATTTGACCGAACCGAATGCCAGCCAGTCCGGCGCGATGCCGGTCTGCACCTTCCATTCCAGCGAGTCCGGCGCATCGGCTGAACCGAAGACAGAGGTGGATTTGCCGAAGAACGCACGGACGGGCGGCAGTTCCGTCAGATCGACGGTGCCCTTGAGGTTATCGTATTTGACCCGGCTGTTATAAACGAGGCTGGTACGGAGGGCGTATTCCGGGATCTCATAAGCGAGACCGGCGCGCCAGCCCCAGCCATGGCCATCGACATCCAGCGAGCCGACACCATCATAGACAGCGGAAAACGGAGCAGGAACGACGGAAACCAGACGGGACTTGAAGCCGCTGACTTCCTGATAGAAGCCGCCGCCGATCAGGCGCAATTGACCCGGACCGGCATCGAACTTGTAGGAGCACGTCGCCGCGTAATTGTGCGTACGCACCTTGGTTTCGATTTCATTGTTGGCGCCGGCCCAGTTCAAGCCCGGATTTGTATGGGCGCCGAACGGCTCGGAATAATCGGCCATGCAATCGATGTCGTCGGTGATGCCGATCTTGAAGCCGATATAGGGCACGGCGTAATTTTCGGTGGCATCGGCCGAATTCGGGCGGCCATTGAGGTTGCCGTCCGCCGCATTGATGTCCTTTGCATTCTTCAGCTTGCGATCGGGCATTACATAGGTCACGCCGGACTCGAAAACGTAACGCCCCTTATCGAAGAGCAAGTCGATATCGTAGCCAGCACGATCGAGCCCGCCCGCAAAAGCGGCGCTGGCGAATGACGAGCTGATAATGAATGCAAATGCGCCCCTCAGCGCAATACGAAATGCCATTGTGTCTCCCCCACTTGCGTATTCGTTGATCCGATTGTTGCGACGATCACCCGAATTGGCAATGCGGCGCCGGCTATCCACAATGTTGCGACATATTGACTGACTTACGTAAGAAAGTGATCTGCACGCCCAATCACAGCCAAGTTTAGGCATTTTTGCTTCTCTAATGTTTATTAGGGGCCCCAAGTAGATTATTATTCCTCATAGCAACAGTTCTGTTACAATCTGACAACAGTCTTGCTTTTCAAGAAACCCTACCAATTTAGGGGTAACCATTCTTACCTGTGCGAAGCTGGAGCGCCCCAAAAAGCGACGCAATTTTTTTGACGCTTGCCGCCGAATCAGCAGCGCAACAAAAAAGGGCACGCTGCCCTTGGCAGCGTACCCTTAAATCAAGATTGTTACAGGTTCTTCAGCCGGCTTCGCTGACCCTTTCAAGCGCCACTTTGAGGCTCGAAAGCTGGCCTTCGAGTTCGCTCAGGCGCTCGCGTTCGGCGGAGACGATATCCGGATTGGCATTGGCGACGAACTTCTCGTTCGAGAGCTTGCCGACGATGCGGGCAATCTCCTGTTCGTTCTTGGCGATCCCCTTTTCGAGACGTGCCTTTTCGGCAGCGAGGTCGATGAGACTGCCGAGCGGCAGGCAGGCGGTGGCTTCGCCGACGACGATCTGGGCTGCGCCCTTCGGTGCTGTGTCGGAAAGCGAAATCGCCTCGACACGCGCCAGCCGCTTGATCGCCGCGTCGTGGCGGAACAGCCGCTCCCGCGTCAGGCTATTGGCGCCAACGAGCACCAGCGGCGCGGTGGCGGCGGGCGGCACGTTCATTTCCGAGCGTACGGAGCGCAAACCTGAAACGAGATCGATCAGCCAGTTGATCTCATCGGCGGCGACATCGTCGGCATAGGACGGTGCCGGCCAATCGGCATGGCAGATCAGGCCATCGCGTTCCCTGCCTTCGCCTGCCGTATGCGCCCACAGCTCTTCCGTCATGAAGGGCATGAAGGGATGCAGCAGCTTGTAGGTTTCTTCGAGAACGTAGGCGGCGCAGGATTGTGCTTCCGACTTGGCGTTCTCATCGTCACCATTGAACACAGGTTTCAGCAGTTCAAGATACCAGTCGCAGAACTGATTCCAGATGAAGCGATAAAGCGAACCGGCGGCATCGTTGAAGCGATAGGCTTCCAACGCTTCGGTAACGTCCCGCTCGGTGCGGGCCAGTTCCGTCAGGATCCAGCGATTGATGGTGAGCTCGGCGGCTTCCGGCACGAAATGCGGATCGCTCTTGGCACCGTTCATCTCGGCGAAGCGCGTGGCGTTCCACAGCTTGGTGCCGAAATTGCGGTAACCGGCGATACGGGCCGGATCGAGCTTCACGTCGCGGCCCTGCGCCGCCATGATCGCCAGCGTAAAGCGCAGCGAATCGGCGCCATACTGGTCGATGAGTTCGAGCGGATCGATGACGTTGCCCTTGGATTTCGACATCTTCTGCCCGTTCTTGTCGCGCACCAGGGCGTGAACATAGACCGTGCTGAACGGCTCGACGGGGTCGCCGTTTTCGTCTTCCATGAAATGCAGGCCCATCATCATCATGCGGGCGACCCAGAAGAAGATGATATCGAAGCCGGTGACGAGAACATTCGTCGGATAGTAGCGCGCAAGCTCCGGCGTCTTGTCCGGCCAGCCGAGCGTCGAGAACGGCCAGAGTGCCGAGGAGAACCATGTATCGAGCACGTCTTCGTCGCGCGTCAGGATTTCGCCCGGCTTGAAGTTCTCCAGCAGGTCCTCGACATAGGCCTTCATCGGCCCTTCATGCGACAGATAGTGCTGGATAGCAGCCTGCAGCGCCTCTTCCTCTGTCTTTTCGACGAACACCTGACCATCCGGGCCATACCATGCCGGGATCTGATGCCCCCACCAGAGCTGGCGGGAAATGCACCAGGGCTGAATGTTCTCCATCCAATCGTAATAGGTCTTGTCCCAGCTCTTCGGGACGAGCTTGGTACGCCCTTCGCGAACGGAGGCGATCGCCGGTTCGGCAAGCGTCTTGGCATCGACATACCATTGTTCGGTCAAGCGCGGTTCGATCGGAACGCCACCACGGTCGCCATGCGGAATGGTGTGCTTGTGCGGCTCGATCTTGTCGAGCAGGCCGGCCTCTTCGAAGATGCGGACAATGATCTTGCGGGCTTCGAAACGATCCTTGCCTTCAAGCTCATCCCAGGCACCATGTAGTGCTGCCGGATTGTCGAGACCTTCGAGGAAATCCTCGTTGTCCTTGATGGTGACGCGGGCATCCGGCGTCAAGATGTTGACGACGCGAAGGCCGCGACGCTTGCCGACGTCGAAGTCGTTGAAATCATGCGCGGGCGTCATCTTGACGGCGCCCGTGCCTGCGGTCGGATCCGGATATTCGTCGGCAACGATCGGGATGCTCCGGCCGACGATCGGCAGGATAACGTGCTTGCCGACGATTGCCTTGTAACGCTCGTCACTCGGATGAACGGCTATGCCGGTATCGCCGAGCATGGTCTCCGGGCGGGTGGTGGCGACGACGAGATAGTCGCGCGTCTCCCATTCCGTCGGCTTGCCTTCTTCATTGAAAGCGATGGGATGCTGATAGGTAACGCCTTCTTCGAGCGGATAGCGCAGATGCCAGAGATAGCCGTTGACCTCATGCTGCTCGACTTCGATATCCGAAATCGCCGTCAGCATTTTCGGATCCCAGTTGACCAGCCGCTTGTCGCGATAGATCAGGCCTTCCTTGTAAAGCGTGACGAAGACTTCAAGAACTGCCTTTGACAGGCCCTCGTCCATGGTGAAGCGTTCGCGCGACCAGTCACAGGAGGCCCCGAGGCGCTTCAACTGGTTGAAGATCAAACCGCCCGATTCCGCCTTCCATTCCCAGACCTTTTCGATGAAGGCGTCACGACCCATGTCGCGGCGGCCCGGCTGCTGCCTCTCCATCAACTGGCGCTCGACGACCATCTGCGTAGCGATGCCGGCATGGTCCATGCCCGGCTGCCAGAGCACATCCTTGCCCCGCATGCGCTCGAACCGCACCATGATGTCCTGCAGCGTGTTGTTCAGCGCATGGCCCATATGCAGCGAACCGGTGACGTTCGGAGGCGGAATGACAATCGCGAAGGTTTCCGCACCTGGCTTCGCGTTCGCACCGGCGCGAAAGGCGTCGGCATCATCCCATTTCTGGGCGATTTTCGGTTCGACGGCGGCGGAATCATAAGTTTTGTCGAGCATTTGGGGACCGGATCTGGAGGGTTCGGTGATGCGGGTTGTAAATAGGATGGTCGCGGGCAAGTCAATAAAAAAGCCGCCCCGGAAGCCGGAGCGGCGGATCGTCTAACCCGAGCTCAGACTGTCAACGGCGCGGGCCGCGGGCCACTCGTTCGATTTCTTCGCGCACGAGACGCTCGACGAGAGTCGGCAGATTGTCGTCGAGCCATTCCTGCAGCATCGGCCGCAGCATTTCCTGGGCGATCTCGTCAAGCGAACGGCGCTCGCTGCCATCGATGGCGGCTGTCAGCTCGCCAAAGGAACGGGCAACCTGCGCACCGGCTGCTTCCGACATCAGCGAGGATGTAAGCTCAGCCTGCACTTGCGGGAGGTACCGATCAGCGGCTGCGGTAGACGGCGCCTGCTGCGGCTGAGTGAAAACCGGCATCTCGACGGGAGCGGGAGCGACCGCAGCCTTCGGCTCTTCCATCGGTTCAGGCTGTGGTTCAACCTTGGCTGGGGATACCATCACTTCGGCGAGAAGAGCGGCTGCAGGCGGGGTTACGACCGGCACCGGCGCTTCGGCGATCGCGCTGCGCAAAGGAACCTCGGCGACCGGTTCGACACGCGCCTCAGCAAGACGCGCGGCCATGGCCGGCGGCAATTCGCGCAGTTGCGGCGCTTCGCGTGCCGAATTCAGTTGTGCGGCATTGCGCTCGGAAGCGGCGCGAACGCGGGCGGCGACATCGGCGAGTGACAGGGTGCGGGCAGATGATTCCGGCTCGCGCGCCGGAGCCTGTGAGTTGGCGGCGACGAAACGCGGATCGGGGGCAGCAGCGGCGGCCGGTGGTACATCATCTATATCAACAGCAGCAAATTGGTCGTCGACCGTGAGGTGGATATCGTCATCCTGCTCATCGTCGGCAACGGTGTAAACAGCAGGCAGGGACGGCGAAATGGACTTACCGGCGCCGGGCTCGTTGCTTTCGATGATCCGGCGGATCGACGCCAGAATCTCTTCCATGGACGGTTCACGCACTACACTTGGCTGAGCCATATTCATCCCCGTTTTCCCAAACAACGACCCGAATCCTGCCAAAGCAGCGCCCGAATCAGGGCCAGCGTAGAATACTAGCCTTGGGAAAAAAATCACCGCGACAGCACTAAGCCATCTGATGCACAGTTTTGTTACGGTGGCTGCGAATCACCTGATATTGTGGACTTATCCACCGACAATGCCCAACGAAAAACGGGCGCCCGAAGCGCCCGTCTCAATGGAACAGTTCAGCGGCGTAACCGGTCAGAACACGAATTCCTTGGCCTTGGCAAAGCCCGGCAGCGGCTTGACCGAGGCGTTGAAGAAGACGTTTTCGGAAAGAGCGCCACGCTCGCGCCTGAAGACCGTGGCGCGCGCAGCATGGCCATAACCGAGGACGACAATCAACCGGCCGCCTTCGCCAAGCTGATCAAGAAGCACCTGCCGCACCTCTTGGACCGAGCCATTGACGAAAATCACGTCATACGAACCGCTGCCCGCATAGCCCTTTTCCAGCTCGCCGGTGACAACCGTCACATTTGCCTGGCCGAGCGCGGCGAGATTGGCCTTGGCCTCAGCGGCCAGCGCCTCATCGGATTCGAGCGCGACGACCGTACCGGCGAGGATCGACAGGAGTGCCGCGACGTAACCCGTGCCGCAGCCGACGTCGAGAACCTTATCTTCCTTGGTGATTTCACCGAGCTGCAGAAGCTTTGCCAGCGGCGAGGCTTCCATCAGGAAGCGCGCCGGCTTGCCCGAAGCTGCGGGGCTCACCTCAATGTCATTATCGATATAGGCGAGAAGCTTCGACTTCTCCGGCACGAAATTCTCGCGCGCTACCGTCAGAAACGCATTCAACACGGAATGGGAGGTGACATCCGTCGTGCGGATCTGGTTCTCGACCATTTTCACGCGTGCTGCTTCGAAATCCATCATATCCTCTCGCGCCCAAAGGCAAAGCCGGGGTTGCTGCTATGCTCAGCGTGTCTTAATCGCGTGCGGCTGCGCTTTCAAGGCATCGTAGCAACGGGCGCAGAGATTCATGATAATACGTCGCGGCGCGACAACAGCCGCTCCCCTTATCGCGTAAGGTCAAACCGCTTTCTTTGGACGGCGCCAATCGATCGATTGTCGCCGGTGCATCAAGCTCAATAGAAGGGAATTTGGAGGCCTCGCCCGGAATCGAACCGGGATTCAAGGATTTGCAGTCCTCTGCGTAACCACTCCGCCACGAGGCCATCCGATTTATAAAGGCGAGTGATGGCGGGCGTTTAGAACGAATCTTATTGGAGCGCAAGACCTATCGAGGCTGATGATCAAATAACTTGATTTCCAGCCCTCGCCGGCCGGCAAGGCGCCGCCAAACCTTAACGATTTATTAGCGCCAACTAAGCCTTTGAGGGCGACCATTTGGCGGATTGCGTCATTTTTGCAACAAGATTTTTTTTCGAGTAGGGCACGAATAGTTCGCCTCTCTTAGTATCTTGTCAAATCAGCGAGACGGGTTCAGGAAATAGTTCGCGAGGCTTATTACTTCGCACCTACTGATAGGGAACATGAACGGGATGGGGTTGGGCACGTCGACTTTTCGGCGCGATATCTCATGCCCAATCACGAACAGATTGGAGTTATTATGAACATCAAGAGCCTTCTTCTCGGCTCCGCTGCCGCGCTTGCAGCAGCATCCGGCGCTCACGCAGCCGACGCCATCGTCGCCGCTGAGCCGGAGCCGCTCGAATACGTTCGCATCTGCGACGCCTATGGTGCAGGCTACTTCTTCATCCCTGGTACCGAAACCTGCCTCAAGATCGGCGGCAAGGTTCGTACCGAAGGTGAGTGGTACAATGCTTACAACCGTGACAGCAAGCAGGGCACGCTGTGGCACACCCGTGCAGAGCTGAACGTCGACACCGCGACGGACACCGAATACGGCCCGTTGAAGACCGAAACCATCGTTCGTTGGGACTGGAACGACGGCAACTCCACCAGCACCAACCTGCTGTGGTCCTACATCAGCCTCGGTGGCTTCACCGTTGGTAAGAAAGACTCGGCCTACAACCTCTACATCGGTTACGCCGGCGACGTCATCAACGACGACGTGATCTATGATGGTCCGTACGAACTCAACCAGATTACCTACAACTACGATGCCGGCAACGGCTTCACGGCTGTCGTCTCGGTCGAAGACTCCAACTCCAGCGGCTCGGGCGCTTCCTACGGCGCAAGCTGGTGGACGGATGACAAGGCCAACCACTACGCTCCGGACGTTGTGGCCGGCGCTGGCTACAAGGCTGGTGCATGGTCCTTCAAGGTTGTCGGCGGTTATGATTCGATCGTCGAAGAAGGCGCTATCAAGGCTCGTGTCGATGCAGACTTCGGTGCCTTCTCGGCCTTCTTGATGGGCGGCTGGAACACCGATGGCGACAAGCTCAACAAGTATGCCGGCACCAACCAGGATATCTCTGCTTGCACGGCGCCGAACGGCACCGTGAACGAATCCAAGTGCGGTTGGGGTGACTGGGCTGTTTGGGGTGGCGTAGGCGTTCCGATCAACGAAAAGCTGAAGTGGAACGTACAGCTCGCCTACACCGACTCGAAGATCTTCGAAGCAACCTCGAACCTCAAGTTCAATCCGGTCAAGGATCTGCTGATCGAGCCGGAAGTGACCTACGTTCACTATGATTATGCCAAGGACGATACCGTCTCCGGCATTCTCCGCTTCGAGCGCAACTTCTGACCTGATCTGAATTGACCTCCGATCAGAGAAGAGAGGGGCCCAGCTTTCCCTGCTGGGCCCCTTTTCTATGTCGACCGCCTCCCGACTTTATATCGCCTCGGTCTCACCCTGCCCCTCACCGGCACAGCGGACCATGCCGCTATCGGCAGACGGCAATTGCCTCAAATCTCGCAGTTGTCCTCGTATCACACGTTGCAATCGCCACTCACATCAACCTTAAAGGGGAACATTTGCCCTCATCGCGGCGTTAAGCCGTCAAAGGGACAATTGGTCCAACACAGGAGTCGGTGATTTGATACATTTTGCTTCGATGGCCTTGGCCGCCTCACTTGCCATGGGAACAGTATTGGCGGCCGCGCTTCCAGCAACGGCAATGCCGTTGACAAATTCGCCCTCGCCCAGCGTTTCCGGCGTCATTCTGGTTCAGGAGCACGGATCCCGACGAAACCAGGATTGGTATGGGGGACGTCGATATTATTGGCGTGATCATCATTATGATCACCGCTACTGGCGCGACAGCCGCTGGGATCGCCGCCACTATTGGGATGATGATGATGACTGGCGCTACCGTCGTTACCACCATCGCCACGGAGGCATCTATTTCGAAATCCGCTAATCCCTAGCGGCGGATTCTTCTGCTCATACCCTAAAAACATTCCGGCCGTTGCCGACGAAATATTCGGCAACGGCCGGGCCTATTTTGGCCGCGACAAAGGTCAGCGGCTCGAAGCTGCTACCGGATCAATGGCAGACGCGTTCCTTGCGGACAACCCAATGGCCATGAACGTGATGCCGTACGGTCTTCACGACGCAATGATGGTGATGATGATGGTCATCGACATGCACAACTGTGGCCGCTTCAGACTGCGTGCTGATGCCAACGAAGGAAGCCAGGGCAACGGCGGAAGCAAGAATCAGGTTTTTCATTTCGAACCTCTAAAGCATTTGGGGGAATATGCTGCGCGATAGCGCACAACGTTCATGCGCCCACCCAGATTAACGATACATGAATGCATCCTCACATTTTCGAGAGCAGCCGGATGTGACGGGTGAGTGTGTCAGAACGCCGTGTATAGCGCCCGCGTCATGCCTTCGATACGCTCGCGATCGAGCGGTTTTCCGACGCGTCGCCAACAAGGCTAGAGGTCGCAGTCATCCAAATCCTGTGAGAGCCGAATCCAGCCAGATGGATCGACCCATGGCGGCGTTGGAGGATCTTGCGAAGCGCGCTCCTCGCCGCGCGAATGCCAGTCGGTGTGAGTGAAATGGCCGGAAATGAAAAAGCCACATTCCCCGCTAGGTGAATGTGGCTCTTAGAAACTGGCTCCCCGGGCCGGATTCGAACCGGCGACCTGTCGATTAACAGTCGAATGCTCTACCGCTGAGCTACCAGGGAATACCGCTTGGCGCGGTGTGAGCGGGGTAATACAAATGCTTTCCCGATTTGCCAAGCGGTTTTTTCAAAAAAATCCATTTCCCTTGTATTATTTCGTCGCCTTACCATTTCCTGTGGATGACCGATCAAGGCAGAACCAGAGAAAAGACCGATCGCAACGGCAACGGAAAGACGCGGCGTTTCGGGATAGATCATACCACATATGAGCTTGTCATTGGCTCCCTTCGTATTCCGCTTCCGCGATCGAGACTTGCCCGTCTTGGCGTCGGCCTGGCGTTGATCTTCGGCGGATGTCTTGGCTTCCTGCCGGTCCTCGGCTTCTGGATGTTGCCGCTGGGCTTCGTGGTGTTGTCCCATGATCTGCCGCTCGTGCGGCGCTGGCGACGGCGCCTTGCGGTATGGTGGACAAGACGGCGGCGCCCCGCGGATTGATGTCACCTATCTGGCGGCCAAAGCCCTTGCGGGATTGCCGATCACGGTCGTGCCCGCATCGACATTCCTGGTGACGACCGCGCCTGCCCCGACGATCGCGCCATCGCCGATCGTCACGCCGCCTAGGATGATGGCGCCGCCACCGATCCAGACATCCCTGCCGATCTCAACCGGCCGCGCGATTTCCAGTCCTGTGCGTCGCTGCGTCGGATCCTTGTGGTGTTCGGCACAATATATATGAACGCCCGGCCCCAGCATACTGCCCTCGCCGATGCGCACCGGAGCGGTATCGAGAATGGTGCAGCCGGCATTCAAATAGACGCGCGGGCCGAGCGAGATGTTCATGCCATAGGCGCAATGAAAGGGCGCTTCGATGAACACGCGGTCGGCCACACCGGCAAAAAGCATGGACAGCGCCGGGCCGATACCGCCGCGCTGGCCGGGCGGCATGGTGTTATGCTGATGCACAGCCTCCCGAGCAAGCACGCGCAGGGCATCGAGTTCCGCATCGAAGCAGCAATACCATTCCCCCGCCGCCATTTTTTGCCGCTCGCTTAGGCCCATTGATTCCCTCCCCGACGCCTTCGTCACGATGTGGGGAGATCATGCACACGATCCGTGCGGGCGACAAGAAGAGCTCATGGGCCAGTTCAAGCCCTTCAATATCCTGCAATCAGGAGCGCCAAGGGGCCAAGCGCCATCAAGGTAAGCGCCGCCATGATCAGCAGCAGTTCCCTCATTATATATCGTTCCATCCTGATGAGGCGCGGGGATCGACGACCCATGCACGACTCCTCCCCATGCCAAAATATTAGGCGCACCTTATTCTATGCTTAAAGCGCCGTCTCCTACTCCAAAAGAATTAATCCGCGATAGCCCTTTAAAAGCGTTAGCAAAGGCGCAAAACTGCCTGTGGCTGCGAGATTTTCACCCACAACAAACTGTCACACAGCTTGTCTATAACGCCGCTGCCGCGGACTTGCGCAAGGCCACCGGATCCGGGCTTTCAAAAGGAAATAGGGATATGTCCAAATTTTATAACTGCATTTCGGCGGCTGCCGCCGGTGTCATGAGCTTAGCGCTGGCCCTGCCGGCTGCTGCTGCTCCGATCAAGTTCGATTTCTGGTTCGGCCTGTCCGGCGATCTGGAGCGTGTCGTTCAGACCCTGTGCACGAACTTCAACAATTCGCAGAAGGACTATGAAGTTTCCTGCGTCGGCCAGGGCAATTACGACGCCGCTCTGCAGAACACCATTGCCGCCTTCCGCGCTGGCAAGCAGCCGGCAATCGTGCAGGTTTATGACGTCGGCACGGCAACCATGATGCTCTCCGGCGCCTATTATCCGGTCGGCAAGCTGATGTCGGAAAACGGCTACAAGGTTAACTGGGACGACTATTTCCCGGGCATCGCCCGCTACTACGCCACCTCGAAGGGCGAACTGCTTTCCTTCCCGTTCAACTCCTCGACCGCCCTGCTCTACTGGAACAAGGACGCCTTCGCCAAGATCGGCAAGACCGCCGCTCCGAAGACCTGGGAAGAAGCCGCCGACGATATGAAGGCGCTGAAGGGCGCTGGCTATGATTGCCCGATGGCTATCAACATCTCCGGCAACGAAAGCTGGCAGTTGATGGAACAGTTCTCGGCCATCCACAGCGAGCCGGTCGCTACCCAGAACAACGGCTATGATGGCCTCGATGCCCGCCTGACCGTCAACAAGACCAAGTTCGTCAAGTACGTCACCGACCTCAAGAGCTGGTACGATGCCGGCCTCATCAAGATCAAGTCCAAGGATCTCGGCCAGGATATGGTTCAGGCCTTTGCAGCGGGCGATTGCCAGATGATCATGACCTCGGTCGGCGACCATGGCACCGTCGGCAAGACGCAGAAGGCCGGCATGAACTGGGATGTTGCCGAACTTCCGGTCTACGCTGGCACCGAGCGCAAGAATTCGCTCGTCGGTGGCGCTTCGCTTTGGGTTCTCTCCGGCAAGTCGGCTGACGAATACAAGGGCGCAGCAGCGTTCCTCGACTTCATCGGCAAGCCTGAAACCGCACTCTTCTGGTCGACCAACACCGGCTACATCCCGGTCAGAAAGTCGGGCTTCGATTTCATGAAGTCCAACGGCTTCTACGACAAGGCTCCGTATAAGGGCCGCGAAGTCGCGATCGCCAGCCTGACCGCTTCTGAGCCGACCCCGATCACCCGTGGCGTCCGCCTCGGCAACTTCACGCAGATCCGCGCCGAATTCGGCAACCAGATGCAGGCCATCTTTGCCAACAAGGTCAGCGTCCAGGAAGGTATCGACAACCTCGTCAAGAACGGCAATGCTGTTCTCGATCGCTTCGAAGCTACCTACAAGGGCAAGCAACTGCCGTAAGCAGTTAGCGCAGAAATAGACGACGTCCGTCGGGAAATCCCGGCGGACGTTCGTTATGACCGCAATTGGCACTAGAGTATCCGCTTTCGGTTGGTTTCATCTGAAACGGACGAGATGTTCTCGATTCAAACGGTAGAGCGTCCTTTATGCGTTCAGATGACCGCGCGGCGCTCAGGGGTCCAAGCCGGAAGAAGCAATGGAAAAGCGTACGACTTTCAGCAAGTGGAGCGTTGGCATCCTGTTCGCAGTGCCGCAGCTCCTCCTCATCTTCACCTTCTTCTATTGGCCGGCTGGCCAGGCGATCTTCTGGTCGCTGACGCTGCAGCAACCTTGGGGCGGCGGCAATATCTGGGTCGGGCTCGACAACTTCAAATCGATTCTCGCCAGTGCCGATTACTGGAACTCGGTGACGATCAGCATCATCTTCGCGGCAATCAGCACCAGCATTTCCATGGGCGTCGCGCTGATACTGGCCGCTCTCACAGATCGGCAGCTCCGTGGCTCGAAGTTCTACAGCGTCGTGCTCATCTGGCCTTACGGCATCGCGGCGCCTGCTTCGGCAATGGCCTTCCGTTTCATCCTGGCACCGGAAGCCGGTTTCATGTCCATCGTCAACCACTATTGGCCGGGCCTCTGGGACCCGGGCCTCAACGGTGCGGACGCCATGGCCACCATCATTATCGCCTTCTCGTGGAAATATATCGGCTACAGCTTCATCTTCTTCCTCGCCGCCTTCCAGGCCATTCCGCGCTCGTTGATCGAAGCAGCGGCGATGGATGGCTCCGGCGTGCTCCGGCGCTTCTGGGACATTCAGTTCCCGCTGATCACGCCGACGATCTTCTTCCTGCTGGTGATCAACATCACCGAGAGCTTCCAGGATTCCTTCGGCATCGTCGACATCATGACCGCAGGCGGCCCGCACAACTCAACCAATCTCATGGTCTACAAGATCTATTCCGACGGCTTCAAAGGCCTCGATTTTTCCGGCGCGGCGGCACAAAGTATCATTCTGATGCTGCTGATCATCGTGCTCACCGTCTTCCAGTTCCGCTTCATCGAGCGGCGCGTGCATTACCGTTGAGGCTGACATGGTCGAGCGCACACCTATTCTCAATTTCTTCACCCATCTGATCCTGTTCATCGGTTTCGTGGCGGCTGCGGGACCGATAGCCATCGTGGCGATCGCCGCATCCCACAATATGACCGACGTCAATCAGGTACCAATGTCGCTGATTCCTGGCACAGAATTCTGGGCTAACATAACGACGGCATGGACCACGGCCAATCTCGGCCCCAAGCTGCTGAACAGCTTGATCTTCGCCACCGGCGTGGCCGCAGGCAAAGTGATCGTTTCGGCGCTCACCGCATTTTCGCTTGTCTATTTCCGGTATCCCGGCCGCCATTTCATCTTCTGGCTGGTCTTCATAACGCTGATGCTGCCGCTCGAAGTGCGTATCGTGCCGACCTATGCGGTCATAGCGAACGTTCTGTCGCCCTACCAGGGGCTTCTCGACATCACTGGCCTTACCTGGCTCATCGAGAAGGTTACAGACATTCAGGTCTCTCTGGATCTGGGGCTGCTTAACTCCTCTCTCGGCTTGATCCTGCCGCTGGTCGCCACGGCGACCGGTACTTTCCTCTATCGTCAATTCTTCCTGACGATACCGGACGAACTGACGGAAGCCGCGCGCATGGACGGCGCCGGATCGCTGCGCTTCTTCTTCGATATCCTGTTGCCGCTGTCGCGCACCAATATGGCTGCGCTCGGCACCATCATGTTCCTCTGGGCCTGGAATCAATATCTGTGGCCGCTGCTCATCACCACCGATCCGGCGCATGGGACCGCGGTGACCGAGCTCAAGCAGCTCATCCCGAACGTCGGCGGCCTTCCCGAATGGCACATCGCCATGGCTGGCACGCTGATCGTCATGATCCCGCCGCTCCTCGTCGTCGTTCTGATGCAGCGCTGGTTCGTTCGCGGTCTCATCGCCACCGAAAAGTGATCGGATTGCCTGCCGCGTTTCCTGAGGGAATGCGGCGGCTTCCAGTACCCCGCCTATTGCTGAGAGCACCGTGTGTTCATTTGAACGCACGGTGCTTTCGTTTTAGAATCCAGAGATATTGTCCGATTGGATGATTTAATCTGAAAGCGGGATGTTCCGGGCAGCAAAAAGCCCGGAAATCGGTAGGGATTTCCGGGCGCTCTTGCTGAAAATTGATGTCTGAAAATTAGTTTGCGGCAACCTTGAGAGGTGTGACCGAGGCAATGGTGTCGAGCCGCAGGCCGGTGTCCTGGGCGAAGAGATGCGTATGCTGCTGGGCAAGCTCCAGGCCGACGGCGTCACCCGTTTGCCCGGTGGTATGATCGGCGACGGCAACGGCGAAGCTGGAGCCGTTGATATCGCAGTGAATGACGCGGCCAGCGCCGAGTTCTTCGACGAAATCCACCGTGGCGGGAACGGCGCCCGGCGTGCCGGCCGGCACGAGACGCGCATGTTCCGGGCGGATGCCGAGCGTGACCGGCAGGCCGGCGTGGCGCTTGCCGATGTTGGCGTCGATGGCGATCGGCAGGCCATCAAAGATAAATTGCTCGCCGTTCGCCGAGAAGGAGCCTTCGAGGAAATTCATTGCCGGCGAACCGATGAAGGAACCGACGAAACGGGTGCGCGGCGTGTTGTAGACCTCAAGCGGCGTGCCGACCTGCTCGACATTGCCCTTGTACATGACCACCAGCTTGTCAGCGAGCGTCATCGCCTCGACCTGATCGTGGGTGACGAAAACCGAGGTGGCCGACAGGCGCTTGTGCAGGCGGCGGATTTCGACACGCATCTGCACGCGCAGCTTGGCGTCGAGGTTGGAGAGCGGTTCGTCGAAGAGGAAAACCTTCGGTTCGCGGATGATGGCGCGGCCCATGGCGACGCGCTGGCGCTGACCGCCCGAAAGCTCGGATGGCTTGCGGGCCAGGAAATCTTCCAGGCCGACAATGCGGGCCGTTTCCTTGATGCGACGCTCACGTTCGGCGCGCGGCACGCCGGCCACCTTGAGCGCGTAGCCCATGTTGGCGGCGACATCCATGTGCGGATAAAGCGCGTAGTTCTGGAAGACCATGGCGCAACCGCGCTCGCGCGGCTCGAGTTGATTGACGACCTTGCCGTCAATAATAATTTCGCCCGAGGTAATATCCTCAAGGCCGGCGATCATGCGCATCAGGGTGGACTTGCCGCAGCCGGAAGGGCCGAGAATGACGACGAACTCCCCGGAGCGGAAGGTCAGATCGACGCCGTGCACGACCTGATTGCGTCCATAGGCCTTGCGAACTTGCTCGATCCGGATTTCCGCCATGTTATTCTTCCCCGCCTATTTAATTCTGGGTCGTCAATCGCGTGGACTGCTAGCGAATTTGCATTACAGAACAGTGACAAGCATCCTCTATATCACAAGCCGCATCCAGATTTCCTCACGAGAGTTGCGGGTACTATTTCCCGATGAAACGCGCATGGGTGGAACTATTTTGCGACCGACATCATATACTGGTTCCGGCAGCGACAAATCCTGCGAAGAAACAACGGGCGGTCGGCTGGCCAGGCCATGACGACATCGAAGAAAGAGCCGGCAGCTTTGGCGGCACGGCTGGATGCATAATCGCGTCCGCATGATCACGGCCTCGTTCCTGATCAAGGATCTGCTGATCGACTGGCGCGAGGGGGAGTCCTGGTTTCGCGATACGCTCGTCGATGCCGATCCGGCGGCCAATACTGCAAACTGGCAATGGGTGGCGGGCTCAGGCGCCGATGCCTCGCCCTTCTTCCGCATCTTCAATCCGGTGCTGCAGGGCGAGAAATTCGATCCGGATGGTGGCTATATCAGGACCTTCGTGCCGGAGCTGGCAGCTCTCGACAGCAAATACATCCATCGGCCATTCGAGGCGCCGGATACGGTGCTGAAGCGTGCGGGCATAGAACTCGGCAGGGACTTTCCCCGGCCGATCGTCGATCACACCGCGGCGCGGCAGCGTGCGCTCGATGCACACGCATCACTGAAGAAGGATGATTAAGCGCTATTCGGCCGGATGCGGCGTTACGCGCGGCCCGACCGACTGGTGCTTATGGCCGCTGCCGAGAAAATATCGCAGCACCCGGAAATAGAGGCTGTAGGGCAGAAACTTCAAAAGCTTTGCCCGATAGACCAAGCCCTTCGGGAAGCTGATGTCGAAGGCCGGCGATTTCAATCCGGCTGCGATCGTGTCCGCAGCCTGCTGCGCCGATACCACGTCCGGCATCTCGAACTTGTTCTGTGCGGTCAATGGCGTATCGACATAACCGGGGGTGACGAGCTGGATGTGAATGCCCATCCGTTCCAGCTCGAACTTCAGGCTTTCGGCCATGTTGATCAGCGCAGCCTTGCTGGCGCCGTAAGCAGCGCCACCGGGCAGGCCGCCATAACCAGCCACCGAAGACACAAGGGCAACCTGCCCGTATCCCCTGGAGCGCATATGCCGGACCGCAGGAACGAGGCAGTTGACGACACCGTGGAGATTGACGGCAAAGCTTCGTTCGAACACCTCGTGATTGAGGTCCTCGCCCCGCGCCGGCAGATAGATGCCAGCATTCAGAACCGCCAGGGCGACGGGGCCGTGCTGATATTCGATGGCGGCAACGGTGTGCTCCATATCTTCAGCGCTGGTAACATCGCCGTCGAGCACGACGATGCTGCCGGCAAGCGCGCTTGCCTCGGCCTGCAACTCAAGAAGCTTTTCATGACTGCGAGCCGTAACGGCGACTTTATATCCTTCTTCGGCCAGTTTCAGCGCGAGCGCGCGGCCCATACCGGAACTGGCGCCGGTAATCCAGACGACTCCGTGTTCGGGGCGTGCGATGAACGGGCTCATGGCTCTTCTCCTTGGCTGGCGGTCGCTTACATCAGACACTTATTCGCGGCCGTCCGTGGCATTTTAGAGATAGCGCATCATTGTGGCCGCTTTCGGCCGGATTAAGGGCCCGATATGGAAAACAATGTCACCAATTGGAGACACGCGGACCGGATCGAAGATTGCGGCCAATGAGGTCGCCAAGTCGAATTTTGCGGCACGAACAAATAGCGAGGAACAGAATTTCTTGCCTATGCCGCCTTGTGAAGGGAAAAGACCGTTCTTACAGTAGTCCCGAACAGAAGGCAGAGATTCCATGACCGTCCATCCCTCCGTCCTAGAAGCGATCGGCAACACGCCACTGATCAAACTCAAGGGTGCCTCCGAGGCGACGGGCTCGACCATCCTCGGCAAGGCGGAGTTCCTGAACCCCGGCCAGTCGGTCAAGGATCGCGCCGCGCTCTACATCATCCGCGATGCCGAAAAGAAAGGCCTGCTGAAGCCCGGCGGCGTCATCGTCGAGGGGACTGCGGGCAATACCGGCATCGGCTTGACGGTGGTCGCCAAGGCGTTGGGCTACCGCACCGTCATCGTCATTCCGGAAACACAGAGCCAGGAAAAGAAGGACGCGCTGAAGCTGCTCGGCGCCGAGCTGGTGGAAGTGCCGGCCGTTCCCTACAAAAACCCCAACAACTACGTGAAGGTTTCCGGCCGGCTTGCGGCGGAATTGGCGAAGACTGAGCCGAACGGCGCGATCTGGGCGAACCAGTTCGACAACGTCGCCAATCGCCAGGCGCATATTGAAACGACCGCCAAGGAAATCTGGGCTGACACCAACGGCAAGGTCGACGGCTTCATCTGCTCGGTCGGCTCCGGCGGCACGTTGGCGGGCGTCGCCATGGGTCTGCATGGTTTCAACAAGGACATCAAGATCGGCATCGCCGATCCGGAAGGGGCGGCACTTTACGAATTCTACAAGAACGGCGAGCTGAAATCCTCCGGCTCTTCGATCACCGAGGGTATCGGCCAGGGCCGCGTAACTGCAAACCTGGAAGGTTTTACGCCTGATTTCGCCTATCAGATCACCGATGCCGAAGCCCTGCCCTATGTCTTCGATCTGGTCGAACACGAAGGTCTCTGCCTCGGCGGCTCGACGGCCATCAACATTGCCGGCGCCGTGCGCCTTGCCAGGGATCTCGGCCCCGGCCATACGATCGTGACTATCCTCTGCGACTATGGCAATCGCTATCAGTCCAAGCTTTTCAATCCGGACTTCCTGAGATCGAAGGGTCTGCCGCTGCCGGCATATCTGACGACGACTTCCAATATTCCTATTCCTTACGAAAACCTGGCGTGATTTTATGTCGGTGAATGCCCTTTATCGTGACGATTTCTATCTCTCGACTGCTGAGGCTGTCGTAACCGCAATTCACGAGGATGGGGGCATAGAGCTCGATCAAACCTGCTTCTACGCGACCTCCGGCGGACAGCCGGGGGACACCGGTTTCTTCGAGCGCGCCGACGGTTCCAAAATCGTGCTTGGCCAGACCAAGCACGGGGCGACGAAGGATATCATCATCCATGTGCCGCAGGAGGGCGCAGCGCCGCCTGCCCTCGGCGAGAAGCTGGTGCTGCATGTCGACTGGCCGCGCCGCTACCGGCTGATGCGTATGCACACCGCTTGCCATCTGCTCTCGGTTGTCTGCCAATATCCGATCACGGGTGCGGCGGTCGGCGAGGATGAAAGCCGCGTCGATTTCGACATGAGCGAGACGATCGACAAGGACGAGGTGACGGCGAAGATGATGGCGCTCGTCAGCGAGAACCATCCCGTTTTCGTCCAGTGGATCACGGATGAGGAGCTTGCAGCCAATCCGGGTATCGTCAAGTCGAAGAATGTGCGCCCGCCGATCGGACTCGGCCGCGTCAGCCTTGTCTGCATCGGCGAGAACTCCGCCATTGACAGCCAGCCCTGCGGCGGCACACATGTGTCGGAGACGCAGGAAGTCGGGGCAATCTATATCGCCAAGATCGAGAAGAAGGGCAGGGAGAACCGCCGCTTCCGCATCCGTTTCGGCACGCCCACCGACGACGCCTAAGCCGGCGGTTTCTGGAACAATAAGGCCCGATATAAATCAGGGAGAGATCATCATGACAGCGGAGAAGAGCCGTTTCGTCGTATCCGCCGATTGGCTGCAGAGCGAACTGGGCGCCAAGGATCTGCGTATCCTCGACGCATCCTTCTATCTGCCGGCGCAGAAGCGCGATGCCAATGCCGAATATGCCAGCGGTCATATTCCCGGCACCATCCGCTTCGATCAGGACAAGATCGCCGATCACTCTACCGGCCTGCCGCATATGGTGCCTTCGCCGGAAGTCTTCGCAGCCGAGGTCGGCAAGCTCGGCATCAGCGAGACCGATCGCATCGTGGTCTATGATGGCCCCGGCATCTTCGCATCACCGCGTGTCTGGTGGCTATTTCATGTCGTCATGGGCGCTGCGAATGTCTTCGTGCTCGACGGCGGCCTGGATGGCTGGAAGGCCGAAGGGCGACCGCTGGAAATCGCCCTGCCCGCATATGCACCGGCCACCTTCAAGCCGAATTTCAATGCGGCCCGCATTGTCCCCTTCGATGAGATGCGCGAGGTCGTCGACAGCGGCTCGCTGCAGATCGCCGATGCCCGCAGCGCCGGCCGTTTCGCGGCCACCGAGCCGGAACCGCGCGAAGGCATGCGCTCCGGTCACATGCCGGGCGCAAAAAGCCTGCCGTCCGGCAGCTTCGCGGTGAACGGCAAGTTCAAATCCCTGCCGGAACTGCGCGAAACGATCGAGAAGGCCGGTATCGATCTTGAAAAGCCTGTCGTGACCACCTGCGGCTCCGGAATCACCGCCGCCATCATAACGCTGGCGCTGGAATCGCTCGGCCATGGCGCCAACCGGCTCTATGACGGCTCCTGGTCGGAATGGGGCAGCCGGCCGGACACGCGTATCGTCACTGGCAAAGACTGAGCGGCACCGTCCCCGTGAAAACCCCATCGTCGCTCAAAGTCCATATCACCCGGCTGGAAATGACCGCGCCGCCCAAGGCGAGCCTGCCTGTGCCCGTCAACATCCAGACGGCAATCATGCGCTCGCCCGGCATTCCCCTGCCCTTCTACCGCTATCTCTATCGCCAGGTCGGCGCGCGCTGGCATTGGGTCGACCGGCTTCGCATGCACGACGAGGAGCTGACGGCAGTTTTGCACGACCAGCGCAACGACATCAGCGTACTCTATGTTAACGGCGCTCCGGCCGGCTTCTTCGAATATTTCCGTGAGGATGAGGAGACGATCGAGCTCAGCCATTTCGGCCTGATCGAGCACGCTCTCGGTCTCGGCATCGGCAAATGGTTCCTGTTGCAGGCGCTCTACGCCATGTGGACGCTGAGCCCGCAACGCATCACCGCGACCACCAACAATCTCGACCATCCGCGGGCGCTTCAGCTCTATCAGATGTTCGGCTTTTCCCCCGTCTCGACCGGCGAAGGCATCGTAAGGCCGCTGAGCGACAAGGAATTGCTGGAGCTGGCAAGGAAAAGCTAGCCGCAGGAATCGGGTGGCTTCTCCTGCCGTCGCGGCGCATCACATGACAAATCGTAAAAAGGAGATTTGTCATGCCCTCCATTGCCTTTGCCGCCATGCCCACGTCGGATGCCGAAACCCTCTGGAATGGTGGCACGGATTCCTATGGTCACCTACCAGAGACAACGATCTCGGACGGCCCGGGCCATCCCTGCCGCCATTGCCTGCGGAATATCGATGCCGGCGAAGAGCTTTTTGTTTTCGCCTATCGGCCGTTTCCAGAGTTGCAGCCCTATGCCGAGACCGGGCCGGTTTTCCTGCATAAAGCGCCTTGCCGGCGTTATGAGGCCGAGGAAATCCTGCCGCCCGTACTGACCACCAGCCCGGATTTCATTGTGCGGGGCTATGGCGAAAACAACCGCATCGTCTACGGCACCGGCGCCGTGACACCGACCGATGACATCAAAGCCTATGCTGCCGACCTCCTGAGCCGCGAAGGCATCGCTTATGTGCATGTCCGCTCGGCGCGCAACAATTGCTATCAGTGCCGGATCGATCGGGCGTAGTAGCTCAATGGAAAGAAGCGCCGGCATGTAAAATGCCGGCGCTTCCATTCAACGCAGCGCGATGGGATTTACGCTACGTTCAAGACGCTTTCCGGAGCGTAGGCTTCGTAGCCGAGCGCTTCGGCGACGGGCCTGTTGGTGACACGGCCCTTGTGGATATTGAGGCCATTGCGCAAGTGCTTGTCCTCGGCAATGGCGCGCAGGCCGCGGTCTGCGAGGGCGAGGCCGTAATAGATGGTGGAATTGTTCAGCGCATGCGCCGAGGTGACCGGAACCGCACCCGGCATGTTGGCGACGCAGTAGTGGACGATGCCTTCGACCTCATAGGTCGGTTCGGAATGGGTCGTGGCATGTGAGGTTTCGAAGCAGCCGCCCTGGTCGATGGCGACGTCGACAATGACGGCACCCTTCTTCATGCCGGAGAGCATTTCGCGCGTCACGAGCTTCGGCGCTGCAGCACCCGGGATCAACACGGCACCGATGACGAGATCGGCGGCAAAGACCTCTTCTTCCAGCGCCTGAATGCTGGAATAGCGCGTGTGGACACGGCCGTTGAAGATATCGTCGAGCTGGCGGAGGCGCGGCAGCGAACGATCGAGAATGCTGACATCGGCGCCGAGCCCTGCCGCCATCTTGGCGGCGTGAAGGCCGACGACACCGCCGCCGATGATGGCGACCTTGGCCGGCAAGACGCCGGGCACGCCACCAAGCAGGATACCGAGGCCGCCATTGGCCTTCTGCAGCGCGGTGGCACCCGCCTGGATCGACAAACGGCCGGCAACTTCCGACATCGGCGCAAGCAGCGGCAGGCCGCCGCGCTCATCGGTGACGGTTTCATAGGCGATGGCGGTGACGCCGGAGGCGATCAGGCCCTTGGTCTGCTCCGGATCGGGCGCGAGGTGCAGATAGGTATAGAGAAGCTGGCCGTCGCGCAGTTGCACCCATTCGGAAGGCTGCGGCTCCTTGACCTTCACGATCATGTCGCACTTTTCGAAAATGTCCTTCGCGGTGGCGGCGATCTTGGCGCCGGCGGCGATATAGGCATGATCATCGGCCCCGATCCCTGCACCCGCTTTGGTCTCGACCCAGACCTCATGACCATGGGCGACATATTCGCGAACGGATGCGGGCGTCAAACCGACGCGATATTCATGATTCTTGATTTCTTTCGGACAACCAACACGCATTTTGCTTCTCCCTGAATGCTTATTCGGTTTGCAACTGTTCCGCTGAGAATGAGACCACCTTCGCGCTGAAATGTCCTTGCAAAGACAATTTGCCGAACCAGCTTTTTTCGTGGATTATTGCGCCAAAGCGAGATTTTTCGAAGGATCTTCGAATGCCTGACATAGACACCATCGATCGTTCGATTTTGCGCGTGCTGCAACAGAACGCCAGGATCACCAATGCCGAACTTGCCGAAAAGGTCGGCCTGTCGCCTTCCGCCTGCTCACGCCGGCTCGACATTCTGGAGAAGGACGGCGTGATCGGCGGCTATCATGCAAGGCTGTCGCACAAGGCGCTGGACTACAAGATGATCGCCATCGTGCACATCTCGCTGTCCGGCCAGTTTGCCAAGACGCTGTCGGAATTCGAAACGGCGGTGAAACGTTGTCCGAACGTGCTCGTCTGCTATCTCATGTCCGGCGAATACGACTATATCCTGCGCGTCGCCGCGCGCGATCTTGAAGATTACGAACGCATCCACCGTGACTGGCTCTCCGCACTGCCGCATGTGGTGAAGATCAATTCCAGCTTCGCGCTGCGCGAAATCATCGACCGGCCGAATGTCGGGCTCTGAGCCTCACGGCCGGCAGAGCTATCGCAGGTCCAGCAGCAAGGCGCGGTGATCGGAGACTTCCGGCTCGGCGACGGCGTCGAATGCAATCACCTCCACCGCCGATGTCACCAGCATATAGTCGGCATAACGCGGCTCCTTGCGATAGTAGGAGGTCCGTGTGTCGCGGTGACCGCGCGAGGTGACGAGGTCGAAAAGCCCGAATGTGCTTAGGGCATCGAAGGTGACGCTCCCCGGCAGGACATTGAAGTCGCCACAGACGACGAGCCTCTCATCGCCCTGGTGAACCTGCCGGATAAGTTCCACCAATGCCTTCGCCTGGGTGTGACGGGCCGGTGTGTCGCCTTTGCCTTCTATATCGCGCAGACCATGCATCTGCGCGATGGTGACGGGGAAACCACCTTCGTAATCGAAGATGCGAATGCAATGGGCATTGCGCGACCGCGGATGCGAACCCCAGCCGTCGGCCGAGAATTCCCCATGTACGAAACCCGAGGCTTGGCCGATGACCGGATAGGATTTGCGCACGAAGGTTGCGAGGCCGAATTCGGACGGGATCAGCCGATCGCCATCGAAGAGATCGCCCCGCGCCGTCGGGCTGAAGAAGGCATCATATGCTGGAAGGGCTGCGCTGATCTCATCGAAGAGATTAGCCCGCTGCGGAAGCTCGACGCCATGATCACGGTAAACCAGCCATTCGGATTGTGCATCTGCAGTGCGCCCGACTTCCTGCAGGCACAGGACATCCGCGTCGATATCGACGAGATATCGCATCAGCGGCTCATGCAGCAGTCCGCCCCAAACATTCAGCGAAACGATGCGCAACGTCATTTCCTCTTTCCCCAAACTCCCGCTCGTCCAGCATGAGAATGCCCGGAATTGCAACATTAAAAGCTGCCGGTCCCGATTCGGAACGGATCGCGTCAATTTTAGCGATCGTTCTAAACACCTTTCAACGCCTGCCTGCTATCGGTGTCATCAGATACAGGCATCGAGGTCAGTTATGCAGCCGATTTCAAAACCGCTCACGGAGAACAATCTGAAAATCAAAGCGAGGCGTTCGCCGCGCAAGCATGCCCGCCTGATGGGTCGGGTCCGATATTTCGCCAAGGCGGTGACCGGCCGCGTCGTCAATATTTCCACCGGCGGCATTGCGCTCGACCTGCAATCACCGATCCATGCCGCCGCCGGCAGCAAGGTCCGTGTCGAATGCGATGAGATCGGCATCCTGGACGGCATCGTGCGCTGGATCCATGGAGGCCGGATCGGCATCGAGTTCGATCCCTCCTCCAACGCGTCGGCTCAGGTTGCTTCCTATTTCCGCTTTTTCCACAAGGAGATACAGCCGGTTCTCAAACGCTGAGGGCTTCTTCGCTCTTTGGCGCCGGCACCACAATAAGCCTGTCATATTCGTGGTGCACACCTTCAAAATTCGTCTTAATCTCCCTCACCCCGAGAGGTGATCGAGGGCTGATAGATTCATTGTTGAAGGAGTGTTTCATGTCTTCCATTCTGGAATTGCCCAGCATGTCGCGCCGTTCGTTGCTGCAGGGCCTTAGCGCCACGGCCGCGCTCATTGTGCTGCATCCTTTTGCGGCCCGCGCCGCCAGCAATCAGGCGCACCTGCGCCTCATGGAAACGACAGACATTCACGTCAACGTCTTCCCTTACGACTACTATGCCGACAAGCCGAACGACACGATGGGCCTGTCGCGCACGGCAACGATCATAGACAACATCCGTGCCGAGGCCACCAACTCGCTGCTGATCGACAACGGCGACGTGCTGCAGGGCAATCCGATGGGCGACTACATGGCCTATCAGCACGGCATGAAGGACGGCGACGTCCATCCGGTGATCAAGGCGATGAATACGCTCGGCTATGAGGTCGGCACGCTCGGAAATCATGAGTTCAACTATGGCCTCGACTTCATGTTCAAGGTGCTCGGCGGGGCGAACTTCCCCTTCGTCTGCGCCAACCTGACCAAGGGTCAGCTCGCTTCCGACCCGAAGAAGGACGATCTGTTCTTCAAGCCGTATCTGATCCTCGAAAAGAAGATCAAGGACGGCGCCGGCAATGAGAATACGATCAAGATCGGCTTCATCGGCTTCGTGCCGCCGCAGATCATGCTCTGGGACATCAAGAATCTCGAAGGCAAGGCACAGACCCGCGACATCGTCGAGGCTGCCAAGGCCTGGGTTCCGGTGATGAAGGAAGAAGGCGCCGACATCGTGATTGCGCTTTCCCACTCCGGCATCGACGGCAGCGGCCCGTCCGACAAGATGGAAAACGCCTCGCTCTACGTCGCCGCCGTTCCCGGCATCGACGCGATCTTCACCGGTCACCAGCATCTCGTCTTCCCTGGTCCGAAGACCTGGGACGGCATCAAGGATGCCGATCCGGTCAAGGGCACACTGCATGGCAAGCCCGCCGTCATGGCCGGCTTCTGGGGTTCGCATCTCGGCCTGATCGACCTGCTACTGGAAAAAGACGGCAAGAGCTGGAAGATCGTAGACTTCACCTCCGAGGCTCGGCCGATCTATCACCGCGACGACAAGAAGAAGGTCATCGCGGATGTTGCCGACAAGAAGGAAGTCGTGGAAGCGGCCAAGGCCGAGCATGAGGCGACGCTGACCTATGTCCGCACGCCCGTCGGCAAGACCTCCGCGCCGCTCTACTCCTATTTCGCACTGGTCGCCGACGATCCGTCGGTGCAGGTCGTGAGCCAGGCGCAGCTCTGGTACATCAAGAATATGCTGAAGGAGACGCAGTATAAGGATCTGTCGGTGCTTTCGGCAGCAGCTCCCTTCAAATGCGGTGGCCGCAACGGCGCCGACTATTATACCGACGTTCCTGCGGGCGACATCGCCATCAAGAATGTTGCCGACCTCTATCTCTATCCGAACACGGTGCAGGCGGTCGTCATCAACGGCGCGCAGGTCAAGAACTGGCTGGAAATGTCGGCGGCGATGTTCAATCAGGTCCAGCCGGGCGCGAAGGATGCGGATCTGATTAACAACAGCTTCCCGTCCTATAACTTCGACGTTATCGACGGCGTCACCTATCAGATCGACCTCTCGCAGCCGCGCCGCTTCGGCGATGACGGCAAGGTTCTGAATGCCGATGCCAACCGCATCCAGAACCTGCAGTTCAACGGCAAGCCGATCGATGCGACTCAGAAGTTCGTGGTCGTCAGCAACAACTACCGCGCCGGCGGCGGCGGCAACTTCCCGGAAATCGCCTCGGATAAGGTCGTCTACCAGGCTCCGGATACTAACCGCGACGTCATCGTCCGCTATGTCCACGATCAGGGCACAATCAATCCGACCGCCGACGGCAACTGGACGTTCAAGCCGCTGCCGGGCACGACGGTCCTGTTCCAAAGCTCACCCAAGGCCAAGGATTTCCTGGCCCAGGTGAAGAGCGTGAAGATCGAAGACGCTGGCGAAGGTACCGACGGCTTCCATAACTTCCGGCTGGTTCTTTAGTCCCGGTCGTTCCCTCTCCCCGCCCCTTCGGCAAGCTCAGGAGCGGGGAGAGGGTTTTCACTCCGCCGCCAACTGCTTTTCGTCCAGATGAAACATGTCGACGGCAGCCTTGAAATCCGCCTGGTTCGGGCATTTTGAAAGGCGCTCGCTGAAGGCTTCGATCATCCAGGCAGCGGCGGGACCGGGAGGATTGTCGAGCTTGTGGACCGCGTAGATCGGATATTCGCTCTGATCGTAGGCATCGAGGGCCAGACGCACCAATCGTCCCTTCTGCAGGTCTTCCACGATGAGCGAAGCCGGCAGCCCACCCCAGCCGAGGCCACCACGCATCAATTGATGCTTGGTCGCGATGTCGCTGACATGCCAGATCTTGTACGACAGGACGTTGAAATCCTTCCCATTCGTGAGACCTGAGGCATCGGTCACGACCAATTGCACCTCGTCTCGCACATCGGCAAGCGTCAACGGCCTTTCGATCTGGGCGAGCGGATGATTGGGCGATGCTACCGGAAGCATGAAGGAGTGACCGATACGCTCGATCACCAGCGAATCGTCCTGATTCGGCACCGCACCACCAATGCCGATCGTCGACTTACCGCTGGCGACGAGTTCCATCATCGTGCCGAGTTCGCCGGTGTCGAGCCGTAGCGAGACGAGCGGGAAGCGATCGCGAAACTCGCTCAGCACGTCGACCGTCGCATTCGTCGGCACCATCACGCTGATGGCCACCGCCACTTCCGCTTCAAGTCCCGCCTTCAAACCTTTGACACGAGCACGCATCACTCCGAGATCGGAGAGAATACGGCGCGCATCCTCCAGCATGGCTCTGCCCGCATCCGTCAGCGTCGGCTGGCGGGAGCCGGAGCGCTCGAACAGCGGCATCTCAAGCTGGGCCTCAAGATTGGCGATCGTGTAGCTGATGACCGATTGCGCGCGATTGAGCGTGCGCGATGCAGCGGAAAAGCTGCCGGATTCGGCAACGGTCAAAAAGACCTGCAACTGGTCGAGGGTCGGATTGGGAAGCATTGGGTGGCCATCCATTCTATCGATAATTCCAATCCATATTATCACAGTTTTTTCGATGGCACTGCAGTCTTATTTCTCTTCTCGAACGATGGTCAGTCTCCCAGCCTGGCTCTCACAACCCTTTGAAAAGGAATAGAATCATGTCCTCCATTCTGCTTCTGACGTCCAGCCCGCGCTCCGACTCGCTTTCCACCAAGATCGCCAGCGAGCTTGCCGACAAGATCAAGGCCCAGAACCCGGGCAAGACGATCGTCCATCGCGACCTCGCCGCCACTGCCCTGCCGCATATCGACGAGCCCTTCACTGCCGCCATCCGCACGCCGGCCGACGCCCGCACGCCCGAGCAGCAGGAACTGATCAAGGTTTCCGACGCGCTCGTCGACGAGCTGCTCGCAGCCGACACGCTGGTCATCGGCACCGGCCTCATCAACTTCAACATCTATTCCTCGCTGAAGACCTGGATCGACAATATCGCCCGCGCCGGCCGCACCTTCACCTACACGGAAACCGGCCCGAAGGGTCTGGTGACCGGCAAGAAGGCTTATATCGTGCTCGCTTCCGGCGGCGTCTATTCCGAAGGCCCGGCCGCTCCGCTCAACCACGCCGTTCCCTACCTGAAGTCGGTTCTCGGCTTCATCGGCATCACCGACGTGGAAACCGTCTATATCGAAGGCGTCGCCTTCGGTCCGGAAGCCGCTGAAAAGGCAATCGGCGCTGCCCAGGCCCGCGCAACCGAGCTGGCGCTGGCCGCCTAAGCCTCCAGCACGATCAATTCTTTGTGAGCGGCCGGTCCCCACCGGCCGCTTTTTTATGTCTCGTTGCCTGCTGCCAGCTCTTTCACGAAGCTCCGCGCAGCCTCCAGAATTTCGCGGGAAAATTCGTCGTCGTTTGCAATACGCGCGAGGCCGACAGCGCCGGTCATCAGGCATGAGGCGATGATGGCGTTGCGCCGCGCTTCCGCTGTATCCGGCTGCGGCATGCGCGCCGTCATCGATGCGATGTTTCTCCGTATTCCTTCCGTCGCGATTGTGCGAACGGCTTCGCCGCTGCGCGCGATATCGGCCGTCAGCGCGGCATAGGCACAGCCTTCACCGCGTTGGTCGCGATGCCGCGTGCTGAGATAATCGTCGGCATAGCTCTCCAGAGAAATATCCGCCGGATCGATCCCCTTCTCTTCCAATTGCCGCCGCCATGACTCCACCGCCACCTGAACGGCTTCGGCCACGAGCTCGTCTCGGGAGGCAAAATGTTTATAGAAGCCGCCGACCGTCAGGCCCGCTTCCTTCATCAGATCGGCAACGCCGATACCCTCCAGCCCCTCCTCCCGCAGGCGCTTGGCGGCAAGCGTCACGATCCGCTCATGCGTCTTCTGCTTCTCCAACTGAGAATGGCCCATCGAAAAATCTCCTCAATCCGTCTTGACGAATTTGGATTATGATCATAATCCTTATAGCGAACGATCGTAATCCAGATCGCCATCAAAGCCAATAGGAGCTACGAACATGCGTCTCAAGAACAAGGTTGCCATCATCACCGGCGGAAACAGCGGCATTGGCCTCGCCACCGCCCGCCTCTTCCTCGCCGAGGGCGCCAAGGTCGCCATCACCGGCCGCAATCCAAAGACCCTTGCCGCTGCCGTTGAAGAGCTTGGCGGCGATGTCCTGGCATTGCAGGTCGACGTCACCGACGTTGCAGCAACTGAGAAAGCTTTCGCCGAAGCGGCTGAAAAGCTTGGTAATTTCGACATCGTCTTCGCCAATGCCGGGATTGCCGGCGAAACCGCCGTCGGAAAGACCACGCTGGAGCAGTTCGAGACGGTGGTGCGCACAAACTTCACCGCCGTCTTCTTCACGGTGCAGGCTGCGTTGCCGTATCTGAACGACGGTGGATCGGTGATCCTGAACGGCTCCGTGCACGCTGTTCTCGGTATCCCCGGCTATTCCGCCTATGCCGGCACCAAGGGCGCCGTCCGTGCCATGACCCGCAACCTGGCATCCGAACTCGCTCCGCGCGGCATCCGCGTCAACCAGGTCACGCCCGGCGCCACCAAGACGCCGATCTGGAATACGAGAGCAATGACGGAAGAGGCTAAGGACGCCCTGGAAGCACGCTTCGGCAGCCTGAGCCCCCTTGGCCGCATGAGCGAAGCCGAAGAGATCGCCAGGGCCGCCCTCTACTTCGCATCGGACGACTCCCGGAACGTCACGGCGATCGAAATCACCGTCGACGGCGGCGCGACCAGCGCTCCGTCAGGTGCCAAGCTTTTCCGTGCGGCGTAACCGCTCTTGGTGAACAGAAAAAGAGAAGGCCGCCATTCGGCGGCCGTTATCGTTCCGGGTTACTGGCCGTTCAGCTCAGACCTGGCGCACCTTTTCGCCATCTCCGAACAGAGACGGGCCGTTCTGATCGATGATCTGCTGCGCCTTGCGGAAGGCCGATTCCACAGCATCGTCCGATGAGGTAAAGACATCGGCGCGGATGAAATTGCGCACCAGCACCTCGCCGTTCACTTCCTTCTCGATCCGGCCCATCAGGCGGAACTGATTGCCTTCGCGCTGCGGCGTCGCGTAGATCGTGCAGCCGTTATGCACCTGCGGCTCAGCGGTGACAGAGGGGCCGCCGGTCTTTTCGGCGCTCGCTGTCGATGCGCTGCCGCCGGTGAAGATCGAGAGAATATTTGACAAGATCGAAGCCATGAATCGCCTTTAGCATGAAGGGCGTGAGGTGGCAAAGTTAAATGATCAGGCTAGCCAGAATGTCGTTCTCGGTGATGTCCTCGTAGCCCATTCCAGCACGTTCGAAATTCTCAACCAGTTTCTTGAAGTTGTCGGGATTCTTGGTCTCGATGCCGATCAGGATGGAGCCGAAATTGCGGGCGCTCTTCTTCAGATATTCGAAGCGGGCGATATCGTCATCCGGACCCAGCAAGTTGAGGAAATCGCGCAGCGCGCCGGGGCGCTGAGCCAGCCGCAGGATGAAGTATTTCTTCAGGCCGGCATAGCGCATGGCACGCTCCTTAACGTCGGGCAGACGCTCGAAATCAAAATTGCCGCCGGAGACGACGGCAACGATCGTCTTGCCGCGAATGCTCTCACGATCCATCGCCTCCAGCGCGGTGATCGCGAGCGCGCCGGCGGGTTCGAGCACGACGCCTTCGACATTCAGCATATCGGTGATCGTCACGCAGATCGCATTTTCCGCGATCAGCATGACCTGCTCGGCCGCAAAATCTTTCAGGGCGGCGAAATTCAGGTCACCGATGCGGCCGACCGCTGCGCCGTCGACGAAATTGTCGACCTTCGCCAGTGTCACCACCTGCCCCGCTTCCATGCTGCGCCTGAGGCTGGGCGCTCCCGCCGGCTCGGCAAAGAGGAATGCCTCCTTGGCGAGGCGATCGGCAAAATAACCGGTGATGCCGGCCGCCAATCCACCGCCGCCGACGGGCAGGATGATACGATCGGGCATGACTCCATCCGGCAGTTGCTCGGCGATTTCGGCCGCGACCGTCGCCTGCCCCTCGATGATATCGGCGTGATCGAAAGGCGGCACCATGACGCCGTCAATATGCTGCACATGTTCGCGCGCCGCCTGGTAGCACTGGTCGAAGAAATCGCCGAACAGCTTAATGGTGATGAACTCCCCGCCGAACATGCGGGTTTTGTCGATCTTCTGCTGTGGCGTCGTGACCGGCATGTAGACCACGCCCGGCACCCCGAAATGACGGCAGACGAAAGCGAAGCCCTGCGCATGATTGCCGGCCGAAGCGCAGACGAATGTCTTGCCGGTACCGCCCGCGGCAATCACCTTGCGGAAGAAATTGAAGGCGCCGCGGATCTTGTAGGAGCGCACCGGCGTCAGGTCCTCGCGCTTCAGCCAAATATCCGCACCGTAGCGAGCGGAAAGATGCTCGTTCAGTTGCAGAGGCGTTGCGAAAAAAAGGCCACGCATGGCCTCGGTGGCATCGAGAACATCCTGCTTGTCCACGGTCTTGGTCCGTTCTTGTTCAATCCGTCTTCGCTATGACACAGGAAAGATGAGTAAAGAAAGCCTGTTTAGCGCGGTTTCTGACCTGTCTGAACGATATTCCAGCAATCGCGGGATTGCGGCACCTGATCGCACATCCCCCAATTCTGCGAATTGACAGCGCCGCCTTGCCTGCCTCCAATGGAGACAGCCATCATGATGATGGTTAGAGGCCCGCTCTAGCCCCGTTCACCCGGTGCCAGCGGGCTTCGCCTGATTATACGGACCCCGTATAATCCACATGCACTTGTGAACCTTCTCAGAGGGCGACGAGTCGATCGAGCCAGAACCATCCGAACGTTGCAGGATAGCCATGCTCTCGACCCAGTAGGCAGCGGCCATCGCAAGAGCGTCCAGCCGGTCGTCATGGGCAAAGCCGGACTTGGCACACCACCTAGAGATATGGAAGGCTAGACGGCTCTTTTCTTTGGTTCGCGTCATGCACTTCAAGCTTCGCGTCTTGATCGAAGAGTATTTTTGCAAGCAGCTTCGTGATTTCGTCGGCATCGCCGCCAGAGTTAAGAAGCTCATCCCGAAGCTTGTTTGCCTTCCGGATGTTGTCGAGCTTCGCTGAAATCTCACTTTGCCTAGCTTTACCAGCCTCTGCTGTGCGTTTCGCAAATTCTGGCCGAAAATACAAAGTACGGTCAAGTACTGCCCTTCCGATCCCTACGGGAATGCTCTTCAAGACAGCCCAAATGTCGAATGGATTGGAGAACGTTATCTGATCAACGACGACTGACGTGCCGATATCTTTCATATATGGTATTTGAAGATTATGGGTTGCCTCGCAGGCATAATAAAAAAGCTCCAAAGCCAATATATTCAGCTCAATATCTTGAGGGAGTAACGCCCCTGCCGCTGATTTCTTGGTGTCCATACTAATGTGTACAACGGCCATCACTTTCCCCATTGAGGTAGTTTTCGCATATTCTTACCAACATGCCGGCGTACGGTCAAAATCCGTTGCGGCCGGAGAAGAAGATTTGCCCTTCTGCTCCAGCCTTAGATTTATCAAATGTTAATCCAGCCAGACGACTGCTGGATTGCTCCGGGAGCTTGCGCAGAGCTTCTTTCCTTATGGCCTCACGCCATTCCCCATCAGCCTTCGCCGCCCTTTGCCAAGCCGGTTGTGCCAGTTCGTTTTAAAACATTCCCTTGACTGAATCGTTCAAGTGCTTGAAGGGGAAAGGCACGCGGACGTGGCGAAACTGGTAGACGCAAGGGACTTAAAATCCCTCGGCCTTAGGCTATACGGGTTCGACCCCCGTCGTCCGCACCAAAGACAAAATTCCAATACGCTCCGACGAAAAAAGGCGCAGCTTTCACCGCGCCTCTCCCCAACGATAGACGAAGATCGAATTAGGCGACTAGCTTGGCCGCGATCTTGGCGACGTGGGCGCCCTGGTACTTTGCGGCTTCCAGTTCGATTTCCGAGGGCTGGCGGGAGCCGTCGCCGTTGGTGATCGTGGATGCGCCGTAGGGCGAGCCGCCCTTGACTTCTTCCGTGCCCATCTGGCCCTGGAAAGCATAGGGAAGGCCGACGACGGCCATGCCGTGGTGCAGAAGGGTCGGGATGAAGCCGAGGATGGTTGATTCCTGGCCGCCGTGCTGGGTCGCCGAAGAGGTGAATACCGAGCCGACTTTGCCAACCAGTTTGCCGGCAAACCACAGGCCGCCGGTCTGATCCCAGAAATTGCGCATCTGCGACGTAACCGTGCCGAACCGCGTGCCCGAGCCGACGATGATGGCGTCATATTCTGCCAGTTCTTCCGGCGATGCGATCGGCGCTTCCTGATTGAGCTTGAAGTAAGAAGCCTTGGCCACTTCTTCCGGTACCAGTTCCGCTACGCGCTTGACGGTCACCTCGGCGCCGGTGGATTTCGCGCCTTCAGCGACTGCATAGGCCATCTTCTCAATGTGACCATAGGATGAATAATAGAGAACCAGAACCTTAGTCATGAATATCTCCAATTGTTGGACGCGTTGATTTTCGGGGTGATTTGTACCAGCAGGCACACGAAGGCGCAGCCCCTGCAACTGGAACGCACTGTTCACGCGATGAAGACGAAAATTCACTTGCGGTTGCTTTTTCCATGGCGGCCAAGCAACGAAAACGTCAGTTTGCATTCGCCGCAAACGGCGCTACCTATTTGAAACGCTTTTTCGAACGCGCCACTGCGCAATTCCACGGATAATTTCGATGACCAATGAAACCATTGTCACCGCCGCCATGCTGGCCATCGGCGACGAACTGCTCTCCGGCCGGACGAAAGACAAGAATATCGGCCATCTCGCCGATGTCATGCTGCTGGCCGGCATCGATCTGAAGGAAGTCCGTATCGTCGCCGACGACGAAGACGCCATCGTCACCGCGCTGAACGCCCTGCGCGGCCAATATGATTACGTCTTCACCTCCGGCGGCATCGGCCCGACGCATGACGACATCACCGCCGATGCGATCGCCAAGGCCTTCGGCGTGCCCTGCGAACACGATGCAGAAGCGATGCGGCTGATGGCGGAGATGTATGCGCGGCGCGAGATGGAGTTCACCGAGGCCCGCCAGCGGATGGCGCGCATGCCGGTCGGCTCCAAGCATATTGCCAATCCTGTTTCGACCGCGCCGGGCTTCAACATCGGCAACGTCTATGTCATGGCCGGTGTGCCGCAGGTTTTTCAGGCGATGCTTGACAATGTCGTCCCGACCCTGCGCACCGGCACCCGCATGCTTTCGGCGGCGATTTCCTGCCCTTACGGCGAAGGCGAGATCGGCACGCCGCTCGGCGCCATCCAGAAAGCTCATCCGGATACCAGCATCGGATCCTACCCCCGCTATGTCGGCCAATTCTTCTCGACCGAAATCGTCGTGCGGGCTCGCACCGTCGAACTGGTTGAAAGTGTCGCGGCGGAGGTGCGCGCCATGATCGAAACGATAAGGCAGGCGAAAGCAAAGGAAAATCAGTCCGCTGAGGCATGACGTTCAGCAAGTGCTTTTAGCCCGTGAGGGAACCGTGGTCATATCGGCGCATTATTATCAGGCGGAACACTGATATAATGGAGCGATAAGGACCTTTCCTCATGGGAGATCACGTCATGCCCTATAAGACTATTCTGGTCATACTCGATACCCCCGACAATACGCGTGTGGCGGTCGATTTCGCCGCCGCGTTCGCTCAAGAACATGGCGCTCATATTGTGGGTCTGCATGCGGAAATCGTCTCGGCCGTGCCGCTGGTTGCGCCGATGGAAATCCCCGATCCGGTCGCCGTGCAGGCTCTGCAGGACATGGCGCACAGCCAGGCCGTCGAAGTCGAGCGGCTGTTCCGTGCCAAAATGGAGCGCGAAGGCCTCGCCTATGAATGGCGCAACTTCGCAAGCACTGTCGGCTATGGTTCGGAGCCGCTGATGGAAACTGCGCGCAGCGCGGATCTGCTGGTTGCCGTGCAACCCGATCCAGCCAGATCTTCGGACTCGCATGTCGATGTCGAAAGCTTCCTGTTCGAAAGCGGTCGTCCCGTGCTGCTCATTCCCTACATCTTTACCGAGCCGAAACCGATCCATCGCGTGTTGATTGCGTGGAATGGATCGAAAGAAGCGGCCCGCGCAACCTTCGATGCTCTGCCGTTTCTGAGGACTGCCGATTCCGTCGAGGTTTTTTCAGTCGACACGTCTGACAGTTCCACGCATTCGCCCAAGGAGACCGGCGTCGAGATCACGGCCACGCTCGTCCGGCATGGCATTCGCGCCAGACTGGAAACGGCGATGTGCGGCGGCAAGACGCCATCGCAGGTCATCGAAAACCGCCTCGCCGACGACAGCATCGATTTGCTCGTCATGGGTGCCTATACACATTCCTGGCTCTGGCAGTTGATCTTCGGCGGCACGACGCGGACGCTGTTGCAATCGATGACGGCGCTGACGCTGCTGGCGCGCTGACACGCAGCCTTGCGGGATAGGCGGCTCTTGCCTTTTGGCCGCAAATCCAGCAGAAAGCAGCGACCGATGAGAGAATTCCCGCCAGGGAACCCATTCGCGTGGTTCGTGAAGCATTGTCCCTAAAGTCCAAAGCTTTTTTTGGCGGGGCATGTTCGATCGGAGAGCCGGCGAATCGCGTTTCAGGATTTGGTCCATGGTCCGCGCCCGTCGCGGGGTCTGCTCAGGGTCGCCGGCTGCGCCGGTGCGTTGTTATCTTCTGCGTCCCGGAGCCTTTGAGCCATGTCCCTCCCCGATAAAGCCTTTCCCGTATCCTGGGATCAGTTCCATCGCGATGCCCGCGCCCTTGCCTGGCGACTTGCCGGACTCGACAGCGAGTTCAAGGCAATCGTCTGCATCACGCGCGGCGGCCTCGTCCCCGCTGCCATTATCTCGCGCGAACTCAATATTCGCCTGATCGATACCGTCTGCGTCGCCTCCTACCACGACTATGCCAACCAGGGCGAAATGAACCTGCTCAAAGGCATCACGCCGGAATTGACGGTCGATGGCGGCGAAGGTGTGCTTGTCGTCGACGACCTGACGGATACCGGCAAGACTGCCGCTGAAGTGCGCACCTTGCTGCCGAAGGCGCATTTCGCCTGTCTCTACGCCAAGCCGAAGGGCGTGCCGACCATCGACACCTTCATCACTGAGGTTAGCCAGGACACCTGGATCTATTTCCCCTGGGACATGGGCTTCACCTATCAGGAGCCGATCGCCAAGGGTCATCGCGGCTGACCCGTCATAGGGCTTCACGCGAATCAGTTGTGATTCTGCTGGGTGTGCCAAAACTGGACACAGGCATCAGCAATAGAGGTGGGCGCTCCGGCGCCCACTATATTTAGTAGTTGGCGAGATACCAAGATTTCGTGGGATTCAAGGCCTTCCGCGCGAATCATGAGGGGTTGCTGCATGCTTTTGCCCCTCTGCCAATGGCTTGGAAGTCACGGTCACAATATTGTCGTGTTTATTTCCGTTGCGGGTAGCGTTCGCCTCATAAGCGGTCGCGCGAAGAGCGAACAATTTCGGCCAAGCGCTTGAATCTTAGAGACTCCTGGCGTTTCCCCAATTTCCACAGGCAAGCCCACAAGATATTGTGGTTAAAAATCCGTCGCAAACCACCCCTTGACGGAATCGGGTCTTTCAAAGTTAATGACTGACGTTGCGGCGGCAACTGGACCGGGCAGAATTACGGGGGCTGGTCCTTAACTCGAAATCGGATTTGGATTCAGGGCGATGCATCATGATCGATGGCGCCATGGAGGCTTTTTGTGCCGATGTCGATGCTGCCAAAAAAAGACATGCGGGGACTGGCGGCAATAAGCTGTTAATACTATATTTAGTGTTTGCAGCCACCATCACCACAAGATACAGGCAAGACATCTCCGGATGACACCTCCTGTCAGAAGCGGATTGAACACTGGCTGCGCGCTGAAACCGCGAAGCCAGATCAGGATTTTTGCGCCTCGTTACGAGGACGGGCGCCAACGAATTGAGGTATGGGATCATGCGCATCGAACGTCGATTTACGAAGGCCGGCCAGTCACCCTATGCGGAGATCGAATTCCGCAAGGCGACGAGCGAGATCAAGAACCCTGACGGTTCGATCGTTTTCCGCCTCGAAAACATCGACGTGCCGGCGCAGTTCTCGCAGGTTGCCGCCGACATTCTGGCGCAGAAGTATTTCCGCAAGGCCGGCGTGCCTGCCAAGCTGAAGAAGGTCGAGGAAAACGACGTTCCTTCCTTCCTGTGGCGCTCCGTGCCCGATGATGCGGCCCTGAAGGATCTGCCGAAGGAAAGCCAGACCGGCTCCGAAACCGATGCGCGCCAGGTCTTCGATCGTCTCGCCGGTACCTGGACCTATTGGGGCTGGAAGGGTGGCTATTTCTCCTCCGAAGAAGACGCTTCCGCCTTCCGCGATGAGCTTGCCTACATGCTCGCCACCCAGCGCGTTGCTCCGAATTCGCCGCAGTGGTTCAACACCGGCATGCATTGGGCCTATGGCATCGACGGCCCCGGCCAGGGCCATTTCTATGTCGATCCCTTCACGGGCAAGATCACCAAGTCCAAGTCGGCCTACGAACATCCGCAGCCGCATGCCTGCTTCATCCAGTCCGTCGAAGACGATCTCGTCAACGAAGGCGGCATCATGGACCTCTGGGTACGTGAAGCGCGTCTCTTCAAATATGGCTCCGGTACGGGCTCCAACTTCTCGCTGCTGCGCGGCGAAGGCGAAAAGCTGTCCGGCGGCGGCCGTTCTTCCGGCCTGATGAGCTTCCTGAAGATCGGCGACCGCGCTGCCGGCGCCATCAAGTCGGGCGGCACGACGCGCCGCGCCGCCAAGATGGTTGTCGTCGACATCGACCATCCGGATATCGAGGAATATATCAACTGGAAGGTCAAGGAAGAGCAGAAGGTTGCTGCCCTCGTCACCGGTTCGAAGATCGTTGCCAAGCATCTGAAGGCAATCATGAAGGCCGCCGTCAATTGCGACGGCGACAATGACGATTGCTTTGACCCGGCTAAGAACCCTGCCCTGAAGCGCGAAATCCGCGCTGCCAAGAAGGATCAGGTTCCGGAAAACTACGTCCAGCGCGTCATCCAGTTCGCTCGCCAGGGCTACAAGGATCTCGAGTTCAAGACCTATGACACGGACTGGGACTCGGAAGCCTACCTCACCGTTTCCGGCCAGAACTCCAACAATTCCGTCTCCATCAAGGACGACTTCCTGCGCGCTGTCGAAAACGATGGCGACTGGAACCTGACCGCCCGCAAGGACGGCAAGGTCGTCAAGACCGTGAAGGCGCGCGAGCTGTGGGAATCCATCTCCTATGCCGCTTGGGCATCGGCCGATCCGGGCCTGCACTTCAACACGACGATGAACGACTGGCACACCAGCCCGGCCGCCGGCCCGATCCGCGCGTCCAATCCGTGCTCGGAATATATGTTCCTCGACGATACGGCCTGCAACCTCGCTTCGCTGAACCTGATGACCTTCAAGGATGCGGCGACGAAGCGCATCAACATCGGCGACTACGAGCATGCCGTCCGCCTTTGGACCGTCGTTCTCGAAATCTCGGTCATGATGGCGCAGTTCCCGTCGCGCCGCATCGCAGAACTCTCTTACGAATACCGTACGCTCGGCCTCGGCTATGCCAATATCGGCGGCCTGCTGATGTCCTCCGGCATCCCCTATGACAGCGACGAAGCCCGCGCCATCGCCGGCTCGCTGACCGCGATCATGACCGGCATCGCCTATGCGACCTCGGCCGAAATGGCATCCGAACTCGGGACCTTCCCGATGTTCAAGCCGAACCGCGAAAACATGCTGCGCGTCATCCGCAACCATCGTCGCGCTGCTTACGGCGAGACCTCGGGCTATGAGAGCCTGTCGGTCAATCCGGTGGCGCTGATCCATAGCCACAATCCGGACCAGGACCTCGTCGCCCACGCCAAGGCTGCCTGGGACCAGGCTCTGAGCCTCGGCGAACAGCACGGCTACCGCAATGCCCAGGCAACCGTTATCGCGCCGACCGGCACGATCGGCCTCGTCATGGATTGCGACACCACCGGCATCGAACCGGACTTCGCCCTGGTGAAGTTCAAGAAGCTCGCCGGCGGCGGCTACTTCAAGATCATCAACCGCGCCGTTCCGGAAGCACTGCGTGCACTCGGCTACTCCGAAAGCCAGATTGCCGAGATCGAGGCCTATGCCGTCGGTCACGGTAACCTGAACCAGGCGCCGGCCATCAATCCTTCGACGCTGAAGGCCAAGGGCTTCACCAATGAGAAGGTGGAGGCTGTCAACGCCGCGCTGAAAAGCGCCTTCGACATCAAGTTCGTCTTCAACCAGTGGACGCTCGGTGCCGACTTCCTGAAGGGCACGCTGAAGGTTTCCGACGAGCAACTGGCTGACATCAGCTTCAACCTGCTCGACCATCTCGGCTTCTCCAAGAAGGATATCGAAGCAGCCAACATCCATGTCTGCGGTGCGATGACGCTGGAAGGCGCGCCGTTCCTCAAGAACGAGCATCTCGCCGTCTTCGATTGCGCCAATCCCTGCGGCAAGATCGGCAAGCGCTACCTCTCGGTCGAAAGCCACATCCGCATGATGGCCGCCGCCCAGCCCTTCATCTCGGGCGCCATTTCCAAGACGATCAACATGGCCAACGAAGCAACCGTTGAGGATTGCAAGAACGCCTACATGCTCTCCTGGAAGCTCGGCCTGAAGGCGAATGCGCTTTATCGTGACGGCTCCAAGCTCAGCCAGCCGCTGAACGCCTCGCTGATCGACGACGACGATAACGAGGATGCAATCGAAGAACTGCTGCAGGCCCCGGCTGCTGCTCAGGCCGTCACCGTCACCGAAAAGATCATCGAACGCGTCATCGAAAAGGTTGTCCGCAGCCAGGAAAAGCTTCCGGGTCGCCGCAAGGGCTACACCCAGAAGGCCAAGATCGGCGGACACACCATCTTCCTGCGCACCGGCGAATATGATGATGGCCGTCTCGGCGAAATCTTCCTCGACATGAACAAGGAAGGTTCGGCGCTGCGCGCCTTCATCAACAACTTCGCCATCTCGGTCTCGCTCGGCCTGCAATACGGCGTGCCGCTCGAAGAGTATGTCGATGCCTTCACCTTCACCAAGTTCGAGCCGGCCGGCATCGTCACTGGCAACGACGCGATCAAGAACGCCACGTCGATCCTCGACTACGTGTTCCGTGAGCTTGCCATCTCCTATCTCGGCCGCCACGATCTTGCTCATGTCGACACCTCGGACTTCAGCAACACCGCCCTTGGACGCGGCGTATCGGAAGGCAAGGCGGATGTCGTCTCCAAGGGCCTGACCCGCGGCTACAAGCCGACGCTGGTGCCGACATCGGGCGAGCGCCAGGCAGGCGAAGTCAAGGGTTCGGCCACGGCCGCTCCTGCCCGCGCCTCTTCGGGTGCGACGATCACCTCCATCGCCGGCAATACCGCGCGCAAGCTCGAACCCGCCGGCGCCATCTCCACCTCGGAAGTCGTTGCCTTCAAGCGCGACTATGAGGAACGCGCCAAGGAGCTGGCCGAAGAGATCGCCGAGGAACTGGCAAACGAAACCGCCGAAGCCTCCACCGCCCTCTTCACCGACAAGGCGGCAGATGAAGCGGCAACGGCAAAGACGGAAGCCAAGAAACTGGAATCCGAACGCCGCGCCCGCTCCATCATGCAGGGCTACACCGGCAACATGTGCACGGAGTGCCAGAACTTCACGATGGTTCGGAATGGAACTTGCGAGAAGTGCGACACTTGCGGCGCGACGAGCGGGTGCAGCTAAGCATTCGCCTAAGCTGTAGTGACGTGAGAAACCGAACCAAGTATTGGCCAAAAGGCGTTAGAACTGGCCATTTTGGAACCTAAAACTGGCCAACACCACATTCGACTATTTCCGGGCGCTGAAAAGTGCCCGGAAAGGCTTTAAGGAACAAAAAGTGAATGCGATGGCTTTCAGGGGTTTGTTTGTTGGTGTCAACCGTTATCAGTCGCCCAAGATCCGTGACTTGTCATGCGCGGCCCGCGACGCGACCGCGCTCGAAGCGATGTTCGCCGATACCCTCGGCGGCCCGACCGTTCTCGTGACTGATCAGGAGGCCACCCTCTCCAGGATCGAGACAGAACTCGAAACGCTCTCCCAATGCGACGCGGACGACACGGTGGTGATCGCCTTCTCCGGTCATGGTTCGGAGAAGGCGGTGTGATGACGACCACGCATCTCATAGGCGTCGATACCGAATTTTGCGGGCCTTTCCGCTCGGCGAAAGTTTCTGTGAAATTGCTGCGTGGAGTAGCGGCATGGTCGAAGGCGCGTGGCGCTCGCCAAATCCTCGTTCATGTGAGTACTGGCTACGCTCTCAAGCAAACAGATCGGCTGATCCGCGCAGGCGGTGGGATATGTATTGGTGGGAGCTATTTGGTCAAATGCAGCTAAGGATGGTTGTCCTTCGCGTCAAACCCCGGAAAGTCCCAGCTCCCGATGGCCCAAAATCGGGGTGCATTTCAATTTTGCACCGCCACCAAGGATTGCGGATGAATTCGCTCAGTCTTCCTTGGATCGTCGGGCCGGTGCCGATTATGCTGACGGCATGGTCCGCCATTGTTTTCGGAAGAACTGTAAGCTCTAGGCGTGCGCTCAAGATCGGGAGCGGAAATATCGCCTCTTCATTCGTACTATCTTTGGGATTGTCTTCAATCATTTTCCAGAGGTTATATCCTGAAGGTGGGTTTATAGTATTCATACTTAGCCAGCTTTTCTCGTCAGTATTCTGCTGTATTATTACAAATACTGTAAATTATTTCAGCAACAATGACGCGGATTTTCCGCGAAAGGATTTATCATGGATGACGTCCATAAAGGTTATACTTGTTGGCGCTATTACTTTTTTTCTGTTTAACATAGTTTATTTTTTGCTGTCTGGTAATAAGTGTAACGGCCAAAGATGCTATGCGTTTGAGTACTTATTTGGAAGAAATGATAAGATATTTTCCTCACTGTACATAGGATACTTCGCTCCCACTGTATTTCTGACGATATCCATATTTGTATTTTGGGAAGCGGTGAAAAAATTTCACCTGTATTTACGCGCGCGATAGGCAGCCAATAATAAGAGGATATTATGGCTACGAACAATAGCGCCGCCACTCCGAGATGCTCGGCGGGTCGGCGACCGTAAATCGCCACCAAATCGACCTATACAATTAGGGACGGAGCATGCCCAAGGTTTAACAGGCAATCTATGGTTTCCTGATCCCAGCCTTCTTGCTTCAGCCACTCATTCAGTTCGTCTACGGTATCAAAAACAGGACTGATGGGGCTGCCCTCACTAACGTTTTCATAGACTTGATACGAGGTGAGAGAGGCAGGATCGGCATAATAGAGCGGCTCCAGGTGGCCACCGACCATCAACTCGCCATCCTCATCGACTGGGTGCCTAAATCCGGGTGGAACTCGAACGATTTGTGTCCCCATTTTACCTTCCATTCAGAACAATGATTTGTGCGTAACCTGACCAATAGACATACGTCTAATTGATAGTTCTACCGCGTCACATGCAAAACGATATAGCTCGCTGTTGAACCTACCAGGATACTCCAGAAAAGGTGCATGTCCCGTCGCGGCATACCACGATGCTGTCGCTTGAGGGTACAATGCCAGAAGGTGCCGCCCCATCGCCGGCAGGATCACGGTGTCTTCTTGGCCATGGGTTACAAGGACAGGCACGGCAAGTGCTGTCAGTACATCATCGGAATCGACCTCCCGGGCCAGCAGGGCAGCCCGAATCTTCGCTGGCACGGCCATGTTCCAGCAAATTGCCGTTTCGAAGACCTCGGAAGGCAGTTGCGAATAAGTGCACCCGCGCACGAAATTGCGGATTGCTTCGATATTGCCGGGCAGGTCTTCGCCGGTGGCACCGATGACGTGGTCGAGGAAGCCCGGGCCGATCAAGGTGCCGAGCGCCGCCTTATTCATCGTCGTTGCCGCGCCGACGAAGTTGATGCCCGCAACATGGGCAATACCGTGGGCGCGGAGATAGTCGCAAATAATGAAGCCGGCGTAGGACCAGCCCACAAGAACCGGACTGCCAAGGTCGAGTTGATCTATGACGGCGGCGATATCGTCTGCCCAAAGCTGCGGTTCAGTATAATGCTCGGCCTCAAGGGGAGCGTCCGACATGCCGTGACCGCGGAGGTCCAAGGCTACCAGGCGAAAATCCTCCGCAAGCGTACTTTCATACTGGTTTTTCCAGCAGAGATGGTTTTGTGACCACCCGTGGATGAAGAGGATCGACGGCGCATCTTCTTTTCCCCACTCGCGAACATGCAGTCGCAATCCGGCGCCGCCCGTTACATTGTGAACCTTCATCGTCGTCCCTCCTTGTCAGCATCGCAAACTGTCGGAAGCATTCTATTCTGCGCGCGTGAGAAAGAATGTGGAAGGAACCGTTGAAAATGCGGGGCCAATCGTTGAAAGCGCGCAGCAGCAGCTACGCTGTTTCGGCGACGAAGCGCGTTACCTCACGAATAAACTGCTCAAAGGCGGGTTCGTTGGCGAGGAGAATGTGATTGGCGCTGTCGAGATCGACAAATCGAGCTCCAGGGATGCCGGTTGCGAACTCCCTTCCGGACTGAAAGGGAACGACGGCGTCTTTTCTTGCGTGCAAGACGAGCGTCGGAATCGTCACCTGCGACAGGACATCCGAAACGTCGATCTCTCCGAATGCCTCGTGCAGGCGACCTGCGTTGATGGGCGACACCGAAATGCGCTGCAGTTCGTCAAACCAATCCATTTGCACCTGATCCGCCCCTGGAATGAACATTGCGGTGAACAGATGCCGGAAAACCGGATTATTCTGCCCCCATCCTTCCCGGATCAATGCTGTCATTGCCTCATGGGTGGCGACCTCATGGCTGTCACTTCGTTTGCGCCAGCCTTTTACAAATCCTCCGTATAGGATGAGCCCCGAAACTCGTTCAGGATGGCGGACGGCGTAGGCAACGGAGACAGCGCAGCTTTGCGATACACCGAGAAGCGTGAACCGGTCGAGGCCCGCCGCATCGACCACGCTCTCCAAGTCCGCAATCATCGCCTTGAACGAAATTTCCTCGGCAACCCAGTCCGAAAGACCGTTACCGCGTTCGTCATAGCGTATGAGCTTCGTTTTCTCCGAAAGGGCGTCGATCCAATGCCTCCACACCGGACTTTCCCAATCATATTGCAGATGTGACATCCAGTGTGCGGCTCGCACGATCGGCGATCCCTGCCCACACACCGCGTAGGCAATTGTTACCCCGTCGGTGGTTTTGCAGAAGCGAATTTCCTGCGATCTCTTGCTGGGGGTCACCGGTGGCGACGGGACAGCCGTTTCAAAAGTCGCAGAGACCGAAGGCTCTGACCACCGCCCAGGAAGACCGACGGCGGCAATCTCTTCGGTAAGGCGATCGAGCACCAGGGAATAAGCATTTGCTCGCTCGGGGCTGTCTTGAAGGCGTCGAATGAGGGCGCGCAGAATTGCCATGTGTGCCCGAAGCGCCCTATCTCGGTGGTACAGCCGCCACGCTTCAAAGTTTGGGCAATGCTGCAGGCAGAGGCCTTCGAGGAATTCACCGCGAAATGTCGTGGCAAGCGATTCCAATGTCTCCGTATCCAAGACGTCGAGGTCAGCGGGTCGAAGGCAAGCTAGGCCATTGAAGTCCACCTCGACCGTCTGGGGGCTGAGGAGAACGGAATTGTGGTCCGCATGCAGACGCACATGACCTTCCGTATTCACGATTGGCCTGAGTTTGTGGAGGCTCCACCTCAGCGAAGCACGAGGGTCGTCTGGAACTTCCCAGAACATCTTGCAAAGATGCTCGCGGCGCTGAGGTCTTCCGACAACGGCCAAATAGGCAAGAAGAGCGCGGGTTTTCTTCGACTGCGGCAGAGGCAGAAGCTGTCCCTGCCGCGTGACATTGAGTTCGCCCAATACCTTGATGGTGAGCTGGCCAACCATGATGCACTGACCCGACGGAGTGTTCAGCCGAGAGCTTAGAGCAATGCAGCTCAAGATGAAATCGGCTTACCGTTAGGTGAGCCTCGAGAGCTCTGAAACTGGTCTTTCGTCAGGTATCGACATCGTAGCGCTTTGGCCGACCTGGTCGCGGCCTTACGATCCGGCCGGCGCCGCATCGTTCTCTGCTAAAATGGCCTTGCTGGTTGTCATGCTCCCGCGACTCGCCAGTGTCTTCTGACGATTGCCTTCGGGCGTATTCTTCGGCCGCCGCAAATTGGGAAATCGCCTCGCGATTGCCAGGCCCGCCGTCTGCCAGCATGTCCGCTACCAATCTGACGATTTGCGGGACGGCAACGCTCGTTCCGCTCATGGCGACCGCAGACCCGCTTCTCGAGCCGGCCCCGAGAATGCCGTTGTGAACCCGTGAATCGTCGCTGACGCACGCCGCATCAGGCCCGACCCGATGAGTGTGCTTATGGCGGGTTGGTGCGACTGGACCGCCGGCTGCATATTTTGGCGGTCTGAGGTCCTTCTGCTGGACCCCGCCGACCACGATTGTTTCCTGTCCGGTAGCGATGGCGTTTATGAGGCCGCCTCGCCTGACGATACAGGGATTGCGCTCGTCATCCACGTCTACCACGTCGCCAGTGACAGGATTGAACCGACGATAGCAGTCTGCCTCGAAGTAGGATTGCCGACCACGGCGCGAATATCCGTAGATCACGTCGTCCCATTGAATCCATGCTTCCAGCTCCTGTCCCGGGCGCAGGCTGGAGTTCGTGATGATGACCTTCCAAGCCCCTGCCGGCGCCGTTGCGCCGCTTGTCGCGGGGTTGTCGAGGGGTCGCAAGCGCGCCGTGGGTTGCAGCGAGATAATAAAAACACCCCGTTCCGTGGGAGACGAACGAAAGGCGTAGTGCGCGCACCCGACGACCTCGCCGTTCGAGACTAGCTGGACTCCCGAGCCCACCTCTTCCTTGAGGGGCGGACTCCGCAGCCCAGACGGTGTTTCGACGGATATCGTCACCCGGCTCGGGTCCCGCTGCTTTCGTGGATCATGCGGCAACCAGATTTCCATCTGCGTTGGCGTACTATCATCGGGCTGAACGTGCCACTTGAGAGTCACCGGTTCGCGGGTTCCATTGAATTTAACCGCGACGTGGCATCGCGAAAGATTTGCATTGCCAGCGGGCAAAACAATGCGCAGCGGTGCGTCCCGCTTAGTAACAAAGTCGTCGAGAGCTTGCTCGAGATCGAGAGTACCGTCGTGCGGTCCCGCGAGCATGCCATAGCTGAAATTGATGACAACCGGCAACGGCCGCCATGAGCCGTCGGGCAACAGCCCCTTTCCTGCCAGGCGATCCGCTCGATCGAGGATGTATCTGATCGCGGCCGTCGCAAATGTTTTGAGGTTGGAACCGGAGGTATCCGCTGTCACCGAAACCGGAAGCTGAACGGCGATGATCGGGCGGTTCATGGGCGCGTCGACTGGGTCGTAGCCGGCCGCCTGATCGAGTACATGGGTGCCGTGCGACAATTGCCAGGCGGCAGCCTTGTGGTCGGGATCGCGAAAGTCGATTAGACCTGCCTCTCGATAGAGCCCCTCCTCGTCAACCAGCCCAGCTTGGTCGTAAGCCTCCAAGAGTTTGTCGATACCCCTGTGCGGCGGCCGATCGAGTTTACATATCTCGCTTCCGAAATCGACGGTTGAACCGTCATTGTCAAAAATGCCGTCCTGACGCCAGACATATTGAACACGCGAGCTGCCGTCAGCGAGGCGAAACCGCTCATGGGCAAAAGCGATCCCATCATCGATGATACCAATAACAACTGTGCCCTCCGGCCAGTGGCCAGGGGAGACGACCGGTAGACGAACAGGTTTCGATGCCGGAACGCGGCGCTTCCAATGATTGGGCAGCGATTTCCGATTGAGAGGCAGGCTAAAGTCGATCTGTTTCGCAGTCTTGCGAATTTGGCCGAATGGCCCCTCCCCCCGTGCTAGGTCTTCGAACACAGCTTTTCTCACGAACGCGACCATGTGTTGGTCCTCTTTCGCATCATGATAGAGAGACGGTACGAAGACTCCACTTTCCCACCCGCCTTGCTGAGCATCGACCCTATGAAAGGACTTCATCATTTCGACCATGGATGTGTCGAGCGGACCGATCGTACAGGGGATCAAGACGTTATCGTCGCCCCGCGAAAAATCACGGAAGCCAGGCCCGAGAACCCAATCGGCGCTGGGATCTATCCCTTCGATTCGGCAATAGCTGTGTTCAAGGTCAGTTTTTCGCCATTCCATGATCGCTTCTCCCTCACTGCTGGGTTGGGTCAAGGGCAATCAAGACCACTCGGCCAGCGCCTTTTCCCACAGCCAAGTGAGGATAGGAGAGACGGCACCAAGTTTGTGACGGCCCAGCTCCGCGGCGCATGGAGACCTCGCATCCGGAGCAATTTGCCGCTGCCGCTGAACGTCGTACCATCCCGCCCAATTGAAATCGGCATCTTCCGGATAGGCTTCGCCGTCGAAGGACCAGGCATAGAAGTCGGCCTCCCCGCTAAACCGGCGGCAGAAATATTCGCCTAAGGTCAAACCCAGGAGCGCACCCGCCGCACTGTCGACTGGAAAGTGCACGCCGGCTACCTGCCGATTAACAGCGACCCGTGCCGCCTGCCGAAGCAGTTGAACGGCATAAATGTCCTGCTCGTAGACGGGATTGGGCGAAGCCCGGAGAAGCTGCACCAGTACAATGGCCATTGCAAAGGACTCAGTTGAGTGGCCGCTGGGCAGACTGCCGTGTTCCGGCGTAAGAATCATTGGCTGTATCTGTGGCGAGTATTCCATTGGCCGTCGGCAAGCGAGTGCGTGCTTCATGCGAAATTCGACAAACTGAGCGAGCCGGAAGACGGCGCCTAGAAGTTCAAGCGTCCAACGCGCACGGTTTGGGGCCATATATGCGACGGAAGCCAGGAAGGCGGTCGGCCCATCGCGCTGCGCCAGAATTTCAGTAACCCGATCTGCCCGTAAATCGGCATAGTTCGCAACAAGCTGAAGTTGGCCAAGGAAAACTTTCTCAGTAGGTCGGACCATTCTGACGAGCGGGCGATAGCGAACGTTTGGCACGGCGTCGTCCGGGTCATGTGCAACCTCCAAATGCCAGACATTCATGCTTCCCGCAGGATCACCCATCCCTTGAGAGAAGCCAATGCGGGAATGAAGCTCGAAGTCGACGACCTGTTCTCGCCGTTCCTGAGCCCATCTGGTCATGTTGGCAACGTCATCAAGATCCAGTTCCTGGGGCACCGCTTCAGGCCGGCGAAAATTGCCGACAATTCCGTCGCGATTGTTTATCAGCGCGTCAGCGACCAGCGGCGCGTCCGTTCCAAAGAAGACATCGTCCTCTGTGCCGTGCCCGCCATGGCCACCATGACCGCCGTGCCCACCATGCCCCCCCTGCGATGCCTGCGGTGATATGTTGCTCATTTGCCTATCCCCCTATTGATGCATCCCCTATTGCGGCACTCCAGCTTTCAGCAGCACATCGGCGATCAACTTGCCGATTGAGAAAGCTGCGCTTGGCGTACGCCTCAGGTATCCGCCAACCGTAAAACCGGGCTCCAGAGTTAGGAGCTGTCGCGCGGATTCGCGCGCGTCCTCGTGCATGCCGAGCTGCCACTGTGCGACGATGAGAACCCGCCAAGTCGAGGTGTGCATCCGGTTCGCGCGCAGAGACCGCTGCGCAAGATTCAAGGCGCGAGCGTAATTGCCCGCCGTGAGATTCGCTGACGCGACCAGCGAATCGTAGAAAAACCGGTGCAGATCGAGAGGGGACAGCAGCAGCGCGAGCTCGGTATCCCTCACGGCTTGGTCTCCCTCGTCGCAAAAGGCGTGCATCATTCCTCTTAGCAAGAGGGCCAGCGAGTCACTCGGATTGGCCTGGATCGCAAGGTTGTAACGTTCCCGCGCAATATCGAAACGCCTAAGGAGATTCGTGTGCACAAAGCCATCGACCGCGAGGGCGAGCGAAAAATCGGGATCGGAATCGAGAGCCCGTTTTGTCAGCTCGAGCGCTCGGTGCGCATCATCCATGACGTTGTCGGACCAGCCTTGCTGCACGCGCAGCACATGCCACTTCGCCAACCATGCTTGCGCGAGTGGTTGATACGATCCACGTTCCAAGATCGCTTCCAGCATTTTGCGGGCATCGTTGAAGTCGCCAAACCTCAGGCGATGCATTGACACAATGGCGCCCATAAGAAGGGCGTAGCTCTCAAGCGTCGGAAGCGGCTGCGAGCGTGTACGCCGCAGTTCGCGTGCCATGATCGCATTGCTGATCTCGGCAACCGTGTGACCAACGATTTCCTGATCGCCCTCGAGAATTCCTATGATCCGCTCCGTCAGGCGGTTCTCCCAAACGATTTGCCCTGTCTTTGTGTCTGCCAGCTCTGCATCCAGGCATACGCTGTCGCCGGTCACCCGGCAGACGCCGGAGACGGCATAGTTGGCGTGCAGGTGCAGTCTCACCTCATCGAGATCCAGTTTGCGTCCGGCGAAAGCGGTCGTTGAGAGCCGTGAAATAACGTTGAGCTCTTGCATACGACACAACGCCCGGATGATCTCGTCGGCCAAGACCTCCCCCAGAATCCCGTGTTCCTCGGCTTCGCCCCGGACGGCGAAAGGGATGACAGCGAGGGTTGGGCGCAATTCGCCCAACGACCAATGGGACTGGACCACGGGATGGGCTCCCGGCTGTCCAATTCTAAAGGCGCGTACGGGGGCTTCGATGTTCTTGAGATAGCACTCGCCCAGGTCCTCAATGTCGGCATCGAGGAGAGGCGTCAATTGTCCCCGCGCACGCTCAGAGATGACGATTTCGCCCGGACCGGCGAGGCCCATGAGCCTGGCGGCGAGGTTCACGCCGCGCCCGTAGAGATCTTGGTGCGATATGATCACATCGCCGACGTCGATGCCGGCGCGCAGCAGTATCTGGGAATCGGGCGGCTGTTCGGCGTTGTCGCGAGCACTTGCGTTCTGGATCTCGAATGCTGCCGACGCTGCCGCCTGCATATTTTCGAATTCAAGAAGCATTCCGTCGCCGAGATGCTTGACGACGCGCCCCCCCGATCCAGGCAGAATGGAGTTCTCGATGCTGTCCACCATGCCGAGCCAACGCACGATGGTCCCTTCTTCATCATGTTCAATGAGACGAACGGAATCGACGACATCAATGAATAGAATCGCTCGGGACGCGTGCCCCAACTCGCCTATGTTCATGTCGCTGGCCTTTTCAGAAGGGTATATGCAAAATGCACATACTTGCTTTTCCGAGAATCCAGATACGGATGAGATTAAGAGCGCCGGACGCTGAGTACCCTAAAAAAGTGTACCCAACATGCCGTGGCATTGATATCACCCAAGACGTACCATCTTTGGGCTAGGTAATACCTGAGATGCGGCGTTACCTTCGAAGAGGTATGTACTTACCGAGGGGCGGCGGAAGCGACAGGCAGGCGTTCTGCGCCGAAATGCCCGATTTCCGTCACGAAACCGGCGGGAAATCATCCGTTTTCACTGAAATTGTTGCCACGGTGACATCAGGTCCGCCGTGCCCTCCAAGTTGTTCTGCGTGAGTGTCCGGCCTTTCGACTCATTCTCTCGCCAAACCGGCCGGCAGGCCTTGGCGATAGCAATCCAGTCGCGCGGGGGCACCGTCTTGAAAATCAGCAGCGACATCAAAAGCATTCAATATCTGCGCGCCATCGCAGCGATCTCCGTTCTCTGCTTCCATGTCAGCGACGCATATGGACTGGAATTCAGGGTCGGAGCGGCGGGGGTCGATATATTCTTCGTCATCAGCGGCTTTATCATGTGGGTCACGACCGAGGGAAAACCGGTCGGTCCGCAAGAGTTCATGGTGCGCCGGCTATTCAGAATAGTGCCGCTTTACTGGATTGCGACGGTGGCGACATTCGTCATGGCCGTGTTGAAACCGCAGTTCTTCTTCAACATGGACACGACGGTCGGGAATTTGATCGGCTCGCTGCTTTTCCTGCCCGTCATGAAGGGCGAAGCAATGCATCCGATCGTCGAGCAAGGATGGACCCTATCCTACGAGATGTTCTTCTATCTCATCTTTTCCATTTCGCTACTTCTGCCGGAGTTCAGGCGGCCATGGTTCCTCATGGCGGCTCTGGTGACCGTCGTCATGGCGCATTACCTGCTGCCGCTCGGCTATCTCAGTGTTTTCACAGAGCCGGTCATCCTCGAATTTGCGGCCGGCATCGTCATTGGGCGCCTGTGGAAGCAGGGCTTTCGCCTGTCTTTTCACGCCTCTATCGGCTTGATGGTCGTCGGATTCGTATTGCTGCTGGCAAGTGACCTGATGCCCCATGTCGACCGCGCGGTTCGCTGGGGCATACCGGCGGTGCTGCTGTTGTCGGGCGCTGTTTTCGCCGAACGGGAGCGCGGTGTTCCCAAACTTTCGTTCCTGCATTTCCTGGGGGACGCCTCTTATTCCATCTACATTTGGCACGTACTTACCGGCGTCCTGGTCACGGCGCTGCTGTTGCGCATCGGGGTGCGACACGCCGCACAGCCTGTATTCCTTGCATTGGGTTCGCTGGCCTTTGCGATCGTTTGCTACCTGTTCATAGAGCGTCCGATACTCCGAAAGATGCGACCGTCACGCCCGCAGCCGGCATATCGCGGCTGACGCATAGGGCCGGATCGGGGCTGTCTGAGGCGTATCAAGCGCGCGAAACATAGGAGTGAACGCTTATGGTTGGGCCGTGCGGTGCTCGTTGCGCGCGGCACTCCACACCTCGCGTGCAGCGTCCGCATTCATCGCGGCGATCGCCAACCCCACGATGAGGTCGGGCCAAGCCGAATGCCAGACGAAGGCGGTCATAAGACCGGCTGCGATGATGGCGATGTTTGCGAGAGCATCATTGCGGGCGGACAGAAACGCCGCGCGTGTAAGGCTGCCGCTATGGTGACGGTAGCGGGTGAGCATCAACGCGCAGGAAAGGTTGACGACAAGCGCACCCAGGCCCGTCAACGTCAGCGGCAGCGGATCGGGTGCGACAGGGGTCATGAACTTCTGCCAGGCAGTCCACACCGTGGCGAGACCGGGCACGAGCAATATGCCGGCCAGCGCCATGCCTACGCGAGCACGGTTGCGTGCACTCCAGCCGAGCGCAACGGCGATCAGCAGGTTGATGGAAGCGTCCTCAAGGAAGTCGACGCTGTCGGCAAACAGGGACACCGAACCGATCGACAGCGCGACCAGAAACTCAATCCCGAAATAACCGAGGTTCAGGAGGGCCACCTGCCTTACCACGCGCTTCACACCTTCGCCCATCAACACGGTCATCGTCACTCCTTCTGCTCTGTTGACCTGGAAGCGTTGCTCCGCATCTCCTCATGCACCTCGAACAGCGCGCAACTAGAATAGCCACTCTATGTTACATAGGCTTCTCAGAAATCGCTCATTCTCCCACCCGAAAAGCTGCGACAGAGCGCACGACCCGTGGCATAAGGCGCCAAAACTTTCTTCGGGCCTCGCGTAGACATGATTCGTATCGAGAATATCAGCAAGCAGAACAGCCATCGCATCCTCTTCATCGAGGCATCCGCTGCGCTCAACAGGGGCGACAGCGTCGGGCTCGTCGGCCCGAACGGCGCGGGCAAGACGACGCTGTTCCGGATGATCACGGGACAGGAGCAGCCCGATGAAGGGCAGGTTTCCGTCGATAAGGGCGTGACCATCGGCTACTTCAATCAGGATGTCGGCGAAATGGCTGGCCGCAGCGCCGTCTCCGAAGTGATGGAAGGCGCCGGCCCCGTCAGTGCGGTTGCCGCCGAGCTGCGCGAGCTGGAAGCCGCGATGATCGATCCAGATCAGGCCGATAAGATGGACGAGATTATCGAGCGCTATGGCGAAGTGCAGGCTCGTTATGAGGAACTGGACGGTTACGCCCTCGAAGGGCGTGCGCGCGAAGTGCTGGCGGGCCTGAGCTTCAGCCAGGAGATGATGGACGGCGACGTCGGCGCACTGTCGGGCGGCTGGAAAATGCGCGTGGCGCTTGCCCGCATTCTCCTCATGCGCCCCGATGTCATGCTCCTCGACGAGCCGAGCAACCATCTGGATCTGGAAAGCCTCATCTGGCTGGAAGAATTCCTGAAAGGTTATGAAGGCGCCTTGCTGATGACCTCGCACGACCGCGAGTTCATGAACCGCATCGTCACCAAGATCATCGAGATCGATGGCGGCTCGTTGAGCAGTTATTCCGGCGACTATGCATTCTACGAACAGCAGCGGGCGCAGAACGAAAAGCAACAGCAGGCCCAGTTCGAACGCCAGCAGGCAATGCTTGCCAAGGAAATCAAATTCATCGAACGCTTCAAGGCGCGTGCCTCGCATGCCTCGCAGGTGCAGAGCCGCGTGAAGAAGCTGGAGAAGATCGATCGGGTGGAGCCGCCGAAACGGCGCCAGACCGTCGCCTTCGAATTCCAGCCGGCGCCGCGCTCTGGCGAAGACGTGGTCAACCTGAAGAGCGTTCACAAGAAGTATGGCAGCCGCATCATTTATGAAGGACTGGACTTCATGGTGCGGCGAAGGGAGCGCTGGTGCATCATGGGCATCAACGGCGCCGGCAAGTCCACCTTGCTGAAGCTGGTGGCGGGCTCGACGCAGCCGGATGGCGGCAGCGTCGCTCTGGGCGCCAGCGTGCAGATGGGATATTTCGCTCAGCACGCCATGGACCTCCTTGACGGCGAGCGCACCGTCTTCCAGTCGCTGGAACACGAGTTTCCCCAGGCGGGACAGGGCTCATTGCGCGCACTGGCGGGATGTTTCGGTTTCTCCGGCGATGATGTCGAGAAGAAGTGCCGGGTACTGTCAGGCGGCGAGAAGGCGCGGCTCGTCATGGCGATGATGCTTTTCGATCCGCCAAATCTCCTCGTGCTGGACGAGCCGACGAACCATTTGGACCTCGACACCAAGGAAATGTTGATCAAGGCCCTGTCGCAATATGAGGGCACCATGCTGTTCGTTTCGCACGACCGGCATTTCCTGGCCGCTTTGTCCAACCGCGTGCTGGAATTGACGCCCGAGGGTATTCACCAATATGGCGGCGGCTACACCGAATATGTGGCACGCACCGGCCATGAGGCTCCGGGTCTTCGGAGCTGAGCCTCAGCGTACGCTGACGGGGGACGCCGTTGCATCGTTGATCACGGCAACGGGCGTGGTCCTGCCGCGGACCCGGATTTCGATGCGCCGGCGGGATTCTACGGCACCCGCCTGCCCTGCCGTGATCGTATCGCCCGGCAGGATCAGTTGGGCGGCCGACATCGGCAAGATGGTGACGTTCTTCAGCTTCGGATTGGCCTTGAGGACATTGGCGACCGCGACGGCGCGCGCCAACCCCAGCCCGGCATTATCAGCAGGCTCGACAGCCGATATCGGCAGTTTGCCATCCATTGCCCCGATCAGCGTATCGTCGAGGTTCGAGCTTGGCCGCGATACGCGCTGCTCGTCCGTGTGGCCGATCACCTCGACAATATCGGCATCGTAGAGGCTGAGATTGCTGGCAATCTCATTCGAGATTGTGGTGTCGAGCATGCGTTCAAAAGTCTTGGTCAATTCGGCGCTGCCCGACTGGAAATAATTCTTCTTGGCGTCGTCAAGATTGATGATCGGCGGCCAATCATGAGCGCCTTTTCCGCCGCCCTCTCCCGCCAGCAGCTTGCTCACCTCGTCGGGCGCCTTGGCGAGATCGACGCCATGCTGCTTCAGCACGTCAGCGATTTTGGCGAGCTCCTGCAGATCCTCCGGCTTCGTACCATCGGCGCTCATGCTGTCCAGCGTCTCGCGCGCCTGGACCAGTTCACGCCATTCCTTTTCTAGCGTCGCGCGGTCGTCCGCCGATAGGTCGCCGGAAATCAGCTTCAATTGCAGTTGCACGATGCGCGCCGCCTGCTCGGATTGTTTCTTTTCCAGGAGCACAAGCCGTTGCTCGGCATCTTTCAATTTCCGCTCGGCCTCATAACGATGGTTCCTCTCCGCGGAAATCATGGCGGCAGCGACCAGAAGCAGGCAGAAGACCAGCAGCAGCATGGATTCGGCCATGGTCAGGCCGAGAATGAGCCCGCGATTATAGCCCTTGTGTTCTAGCTTTGGCGCAGTGTCCGAGACGCGCATCACCATAGATGCCACCGTCGCTTACGCCTTGGCGGTTCGTTTTCATTGGCCGTGACCGCCGTTATCGCTCCGGAGAGCGTCTCATCGCCCATGGGTGCAACATGGGGATCGATCGGCTTGAGTTCCGGCGGAAACGATCGTCCCGGCAAATCCGCCATGCGGCTCAATGTCTGCTCGATATTCTTCAATGGCTGCAACTGCGCCTCGGCCATTTCCTTGATGGCGGCAATGGCCGGCGCCAGCTCGGCGCGGACGACGTCTTCGGGCGAGCGGATTTCCTCGAGCTTCTTGCCGACAGTTTCAACGGCCGTGCCGAATTTGCCGATGATGTCGGAAAGCTGCGATGTCGTTTCCGTCAGTTGCGCAGCCGCCTCGTTGATCGGCGTGACCGCCTGCTTCGCCAGGACTTCCAGGATCTTCTGAATTTCCTCGCCGCTGCGTTCCGCCTGGCGCCCGATCTCCTCGAAACCCTCCGACAGCATCTGGTTGCTGACGCGCCGGTAGTGGGAGAATTCGCGCGACGAAGAGTCGAGTTCCGAGCGCACGCGGCGTGTCATCTCCGCCAGCTCGTGGCGGACGCTGCGCTCGATATCGATCGGATCACGGCGCATCTGGTTGAAGAGAATGCGGAGCGTCACGCCGGCGATGGTGGAGGTGACGGCAATGCCGAAATTGCGGACGATCGTCTCGATCGAGGTCTCGCCGGCAAAGAGGTAGAGGGAGACGCCGAGGCTCGACAGGGTGAACAGAAATCCCATGTAGTAGAGATTGTCGCCCGCCTGCTCGTTGTGCAGGCGAAATCCGGCGAAAGCCACCGAGATCACGAAATAGACTGCCATCAGCAGCAGCGGCACGCCGGTCACGATCGGCAGCGGCCAACCGAGCAGCTTCGACGTCCAGATGAAAATCATGCCGCCGACGGTGACCAGCCCGAAGAGGACCATCGGCCCATAGTCGCGTATGGCCAGCCTCGCCTCAACATCGGCCATCAGCGTATCCCCTCCAATCGGACGAAGCCGTCGAAATAGCCATTATTGCTCTTGATCCACTGCGCCCAGAAATTTGCGAGCTCCTCCATAGTGAACTTCATGTTCGGCCTTTGAAAGGCGAGTATCCTGATCATGACACCATCCAGTGACGTCCGGAATTTATCACGCGCGGGGCTCTGCTGGAATTTCTGATAGGAGGCACCGTCGCGATAGTTCGAGAAGGCGTCGGTATGTTCAATCATGTCGGACGCGATGTAGAGATGTTTCGGTATGCCACCGGCAGTGCTCGCAAAGACTTCCAGATTGATCTTCTGGATGGCAGCCATGATCGGCGATTGCTTGCCCGCCTCCCCGACGCTCAGCTTACCGGCGATATCGGCAAGCGGCTTTGCGAAGCCTTTTTCCCAGCGCGCCTGCGCCAGGCGGGGATTGCTGGTCCATTCGTCGACACTGGCACCGCTTCCCGGATTGCAGCCATGGAAGGTCTGGATCAGTTCGCCCTCTTTCTCCGTCAAAGCATAGATGTCGATCGCGCCGCCGACGGGCACATCGGCGACGATTTTCTGGAACTGATTGCGCAGGTCGAGCGCCGTCGTGTCCGAGATCGGATCGGTGACATCGAGCAGGATCGCCGTTTCTGCCTTCGGGCCATCCACCGGGCAGAGCGAGGCCTGGTCGACCGCGACATTGCCGCTCGCCTTGTAGCGAAGCCAGCCATAGGCGCCGACAATACCGAGGGACAGAACGGCGAGGCAAACCGTCGCGATGATAAGGCCGGCCGAACTGCCGGCTCGGCTACGCCGCTTGCGTCGTGCCAATGATGCCCTCCGGGAAAAGATTATCGAGCTTGTGATATTTCTCGATGGCGCTTTCGAACTCGTCGCCGATCCGCTTGATCTGCTGGGTCAACTCGGCCTGCGCGCTCTGAATGCGCTCGCCGAGCACCTTGTCGTCCCATTCCTCATCGGTGTGCAGAACCGGCGTCAGACGCTCCAACTGATAGCGGGATGTGAAATAAGCTGGCTCCGGCTCCGTCCGCGCACCTCTGTTGGCCTCGCGATAGATGGTGAGAAGCGTATTGGCCGTGCGCTCGAGATGATTTTGATGTTCGAGGAAGAGGCCCGCCGTTCTGGCGCGATGGGCGATGATGGCGGCGGTCTCCTGCCGGCGCATGCTGAGATCGCGGATGATCTCTTCGATCTTGCCATTGTGTTCGTCGCGGATATCCCGGAGATCGTCGATCAGATCGAGCTTGCGGTCGATGTAGTTGCTTCGCGCCGCATCGAGGCGTTTCTGCACGCCGGCAAACCCCGGATAGGGATCGGTCAGATAACAGCCGTCGATGAAGGCGATGAGCGAGAACATCAGGCCGACGGCAAAAAGCATCCAGGAATTCAGCTCCTGCAGACCCAGCGGCGCAGTCTTCAGCCGCTGCATGACCTCCGTGCCGGCGCCGGAGAGAATGGTTGCCGACACTTCGCGGTAGTGCGCCAGCGCGATGTTGATCGCGAGCGCCACGGCGACATAGGCGACCAGGCCGAGCAGACCAAGCAGCTTCAGGAAGAACGACCTGTGCACAAGGAAGCGCACGCAGAAGAAGGAAAACATCAGCGCCGCGCCGATGTTCAGGAAGGCGAAGGCCGCCGCCTCCGTAACACCGCCGACCATGCCCTGCGCGCTCCCCTTGGCAAGGAAGCTGCCGTTCATCACCATCTCGATGAGGATGAGAAAGATGATCAGCGCAACCTTGAAGGCCCAGGCGGCCTTGCTGGAGACCTTCGCCGCGCGCTGCAGCCTGTGCCGGGACTTGAAGTCGACCATCTCGTCCTCGGCAGTCTTCAGATTGCGACGCAGGCCGTGCAGCTCGTCGACGCCGCTTGCAACCTCTGCCTTGAAATCCGAAACGCTGGACGCATTCGCCTGCCGTATCAGCCCGAACTGACCTTCGAAATCGAGATTGCGCAAGCGGCTGTCGAAAGTCTGGAACTGGTCTTCCAGCACCTGATAGGAGCTTTTCTTTTCCGCCTCGACCCAAGCGATGACACGCTGCTCGGTCTCATCGAAAGACTGAGCGCTTTGCCCTGGCCGGTTGAGCCCGCCGTTGGCGGCGCCCTTCTCCTTCAGGCTGAGCGTCGTACTCAGCTTCTCAATATCGACAACAGGAAACACGTCGGTAGAGGCCTGAAAATCATGGCTAGTCTCCCGAACGGTCTCCCAGAGGCGGTTTAAGGCTTCGAAACGCAAAGATCTTCCTCGGCGACACGATCAACTTTAAAAGGACCAGCGACAAACCGATACCGCACTGGTTGTTTCTGGTCCAGCACCGCCGCCGACGTTAAAATGTGATTGTGGTAAAGAATAGCCCGAGCGGACGATGCCGGTTCGAGTTCGACCATAGTTTCGATGAAACGGCGGAATTGCGCGCCAACTCTGCCCGCCGGGTCTCGCCAAATCATGGAGACGACCTAACTTCTTCCGATCGCTACGGACCTGGAGATCAAGGCTATGGCATCCCCCTCGCTCAAAACCATCTGCGTCTACGGCGCGGGCGCGCTCGGCGGCGCCATCGCGGCGAAACTGGCTTTGGGACTGAGGGAGCAAGCGACCGTTTCCGTCGTGGCGCGTGGCGGGCATCTGGAAGGCATTCGCGCGGATGGCTTGCGGGTCTGGGAGGCTCAAGCGGACAGCCCGCTCGTGGCGCAGGTGACTGCAACGGACAACACCGCGGAGCTTCCGCCACAGGACTTGGTAATCACGGGACTTAAGGGCCACCAGCTCGATGCGGCAGCCCCCGGCATCGCCAGGCTCCTGCATGATCGGACGCGTGTCATGATGGTCCTGAACGGCATACCCTGGTGGTATTTTCATCGGGATGAGCAAAGCGGCCATGCCGAGCGCCAGATGGAGGAGCTCGATCCGAACGGCAATCTGTGGCGGCTGATCGGGCCTCAGCGCGTTGTCGGCTGCGTCGCCTATCAGGGCGCCGAGGTCATCAATCCCGGCGAGATCAAGCTCAGCAACAACGGTCATTTCGTCCTCGGAGAACCCTCCGGCGAAACGACCGCCGACATCGAAGCGATCGCAGCTCTCTTGAAGCGCGGCGGGGTCAACGTCTCGATCTCACCGCGCATTCGCGACGAAATCTGGAGCAAGCTGATGGGCAATGCCGCCTTCAATCCGATCAGCGCCCTGACGCGAGCACTGATGTCCGACATCATGGACAACCCGGCCCTGTCGGCCATGGTCGGCCAGGTGATGAACGAGGTGAAGACCGTTGCGGAAGCCTTGGGTGCACGCCTGGCGATTTCCGTCGAAGAACGCCTCGAACGCTCCCTCCAGATCGGTCCGGTACGCACCTCGATGCTGCAGGATCTGCTAGCCGGCAAGGCGCTGGAAATCACGCCGCTGGTCGGCATGGTCGTCTCGCTCGGCAAGCTCGCCGGTGTCGCGACGCCGACTTCGGCGACAATCCTGGCGCTGGTGACGCAGTTGGACCGGGAGAACTTGCGGGTGGCGGGATAAGCCTGTCATCCGCCGACTTCCCCACCTGCCCCGCCCGGTTCGGTGAACCTCTGCATCTTTATATCTCCCCTATTTCTTTGCCCTCTGCCTCGAATGGATTTCCTATGCGGGTCGGCGCTACCGTGGGGATCAGATGCAGAGGTAGACGCCATGCTTGAGACACACTCCACCAACCTTGCAGAGTCCATCCGTTTTCTTGTGCGGGGCAGCGACGAAAGACGCCAACGCATTGTCGCTTCTACCCCCACGGCCAAAGCCCCACCGAAGCGACGGCTTCGCGACCGGCGTGTCCGCGAAAGACGTACCTTCTACGCCATGTTCGCCTTCGGGCTGCTGCTCGGCGGCCTTGAGCTTTTCATAGTGCTGCATGCTCTCTGAGCGGCCAGAAGATCATGATGAAACCGGCCTTGCGTGTGGGCGGTGCGATCACCTCGCTCGTCACGCCGTTTCGGGACGATACGATCGATACCGTCGGTCTGATGGCGCATGTGGAATGGCAATTGCTGAGCGGCATCGACGGCTTGCTCGCCTGCTCCTTGACCGGCGAAGGACCTGTGCTCACTGCGGCTGAGCGAGTGCGGATCATCGAGATCTGCGCCGAATTGGCGGAGGGCCGGGTCCCCGTTATCGTCGCTACCGGCACCAATAACACGGCAACGACGATCGAGGAGACACGGCAGGCCCAGGCACTCGGCGCCGATGCGGCCTTCGTTACGCTTCCCTATTATTCCAAGCCGAGCCAGAAAGGTCTTGTCCATCATTTCGAGCGGCTGGCCGCCAGCACCGATCTGCCGCTGATCATCCATAACCTGCCCGCCCATACCGCCATCGACCTGACGCCCGCGACGGTCGCGCGGCTGGCGGAAATCCCGACCATCATCGGCATCGCCGATGGCAGCGGCGATATCGGCCGCATCAGCACCTGGCGTCCTCTGCTGCCGGAAAGGATCGGGCTCTATTCGACCCATGATGCAACCGCGCTCGCCTTCACCATGGCTGGCGGACGGGGTTCGTTTTCAAGTGCGGCCAACATCGCACCGCGGCTTTTCCGCTCCATGCAGCTATCGGCGGCGTGCGACCATATGGCGACGGCGCTGCTGATCGACGATCGGCTGCGGCCGCTGCTCAAGGCGCTTGCGCGTGAACCCGAACCGGCAACGGTGAAGCATGCCTTGTCTCCGATAAGGGACATCAGCCCGGATGTACGCCTGCCGCTAACCGGCGTCGAAGCCGAGACGGATGCGGCGATCAGGACGGCGATGGCTTCGCTTCAACTCGCCTACCAAAGCGACGCATCCTCGCCGAGGACTTTCCGAACAGGATTATGAAAGCAACCTATCCCTATGAGATTTTTATATTTTAGCGTTTTCTGCCAAATGGAAAACATATCGGATCACTCATAGATTTATTTGCATGGCGCTTGCGTCGCCCAAAATCGACCGCAGCGCCGGTGACACTTGGAAAGGAACTATGATGTCACGTTACATGCAATATGGCGCTGCTGATCCGCTCCAACGCCCTCGCCCCACCGCTCTCGTGGGGACCAAGCGGCCGACCCCGTTTCATACACTGCTAAACGGACTTCGCGCCATAGCGCCACGCCTGGCGCTCGTCTTCCTCGGCGCCGGCATCATCCAGGCGCTGATGCACTGGGCTGGCAACTGAGTGTAGCGAAGCGATTTACGAGGGAAAACACATGGCAGATGCACAGCATATTCAGCGCCGCTCGGCTCACATTGCCGTCTCGCCGGCACCCGCCCGCTTCACGGTCGGCCGCGACCGCCGTGGCGCCTGGATCGTCTGGGATCGGCAGGGTCTTGTCGGCGGCCTGTTCGCCACCGAGAAGGCGGCGCTGCATTTTGCAGCGGAAGAGTGCAACTATAATCCGGCCGATATATGCCGCGCCCCAGAGGGCTCGGTGCTCGAACTCGACGGCTTCGCGATGCCGTCTCCAAATCTGCATTAGATGTAGCAATTCGAAACAGCTTCGATCGCCTCACGGCACCCGACCCAACTCTTCCTTAACCGGCACTTGCGTAAAATAGCGGCCGGGTGTCACCAGAGTAAAAGAGCAATGTCGAAGCCTGCCTTCCGTTACAGCCACTATGATCTCAACGAGCAGCGCGCCGGCACCGTGATCGAGATCACACTGTCGGCCATCGCCAATGTCCGGTTGATGAACAGCTCGAATTTCGAGCGCTTTACGGAAACTCTGAAGCACCAGTTCCTCGGCGGCGTCGCCAAGAAATCGCCGATCCGGCTGTCCATTCCGGAGACCGGCCATTGGCATCTGGTCGTGGATATGGAAGGCCACAACGGCATGGCGGAATCGAGCGTCAAGATGATCGACAAGGCTCCCGCACCGCGCATGCAAAAGGCAGCGGAAGTCGTCACCGCTAGGTGACGTCCAACCTATGGTTCGCCGCGCTCCTTGCGCAGCTTCGCCCACCAGTCCAGCCGTTTGCGGATTTCGCGCTCGAAACCACGCTCCGGCGGATCGTAGAAGGTCTGGCGGCCCATCTTTTCCGGAAAATAATTCTGGCCCGAAAACGCGTCGGGCTCGTCGTGATCATAACGGTAACCGTCGCCATATCCTTCCGTGCGCATCAGCTTCGTCGGCGCATTGAGGATATGCTTGGGCGGCAGCAGCGAGCCGTTCTGTTTGGCGGCCTGCGTGGCAGCCTTGAAGGCAGTATAGACGGCGTTCGACTTTGGAGCGGTAGCGAGATAGACACAGGCCTCGGCCAAGGCCAATTCACCTTCCGGTGACCCCAGATAATCATAAGCATCCTTGGCGGCGTTACAGATGACCAGCGCCTGCGGATCGGCAAGGCCGATATCCTCCACCGCCATGCGCACCAGCCGCCTTCCGAGATAAAGCGGGTCTTCGCCGGCATCGAACATGCGGGCGAGATAGTAGAGCGCCGCGTCAGGGTCGGAGCCGCGCACCGACTTATGCAGAGCCGAAATCAGATTGTAATGGCCGTCCTGAGCCTTGTCGTAGACCGGCGCCCGGCGCTGCACGATCTTGACCAGCGCATCAGGATCGAAAAGCTCGTCCTTGCGCGCGGCGCGCCAGGCTTCTTCGGCCAGAGTCAGCACTGAGCGGCCATCGCCATCGGCCATGCGGATCAGGCTGGCGCGGGCATCCTCGGTCAACGGCAACGGCCGGCCTTCAGCCGCCTCGGCGCGGCGCAGCAATTCCTCCAGGCTTTCCTCGTCATGCGAGCGAAACGTCAGGACACGCGCACGGGATAGGAGAGCGGCGTTGAGCTCGAAAGACGGGTTTTCAGTGGTGGCGCCGACCAGAATGACGGTGCCATCCTCCATGACCGGCAGGAAGCTATCCTGCTGGGCGCGGTTGAAGCGATGGATCTCGTCGACGAAAAGCAGCGTCTGGCGGCCATCCATGCGGCGCAGACGCGCGGCTTCGAACACCTTCTTCAGATCTGCGACGCCGGAGAAGATTGCCGAGATCTGCTCGAAGGCCAAGCCCGCCTCGCCCGACAGCAACCGTGCCACCGTCGTCTTGCCGGTGCCTGGCGGCCCCCAGAAGATCATGGAGCCGAGCGAGCCGGAGTCGATCATTCGCCGCAGCGCGCCATCCTCACCGGCCAGATGTGGCTGGCCGGTGACATCGCTCAAGGTTTGCGGCCGCAGACGATCGGCGAGAGGCCGCCTCTTGGCGACCTCCTCCGGTATCCGCGGTGCAAACAGATCGTCACTCATCGGAAGAACTGCCGGATGCGTTGACCGTCGCGCTCGATTTCGACGCGCCAGAAGCTTGGATTGCCCGTAACGGCCTGCTGCAGCACGTCCGTCGAGGTGATCGCGACGCCGTTGACGGAAACGACGATATCCTTCGGCGCAAAGCCAAGGCGCTCTGCCTGCGAATCCGCCTTCAGGTTCTCGACGACGACGCCGTTCGCATCTGGAGGCAGATGCAGTTCATCGGCGACGCGCGGCGAGAGGTTGGCAACGGTCGCACCTGAGAAGGGATTGTTGCCCTGGATCAGTTTCTCATCCCGCGGCGTGGATTCCGGCGCGGCGGCGAGCGTCATGCTGTCGTGCATTTCTTTGCCGTTGTCCAGAACGGTCAAATCAACGGTAGCACCGAGGCCAGCCGTCGTCAGACGATAACCAAGCGCGTCCGGATGCTCGACCGGGATATTGTTGATGGCCGTGACGACCTCGCCAGCCTTCAGACCAGCCTTCGCCGCCGGCCCGCCATCGATCACCTTGGTCACCAGCGCACCGCGCACCTTGTCAAGGCCCAGCGCCTCGGCAACATCAGATGTCACCGGTTCAAAGGAAGCGCCGATATAGGGGCGATCGAAGGTCTTGTCGCCGCGATCGGCCGCCGCGAGAAACACCTTGACCAGATTGGCGGGGATGGCGAAGCCAATGCCGTTCGAGCCGCCGCCCTGGGAAAAGATGGCCGTGTTGAGGCCGATCAGTTCGCCCGACATATTCGCCAAAGCACCGCCGGAATTGCCGGGATTGATCGAGGCATCGGTCTGGATGAAGAAGCCGACCTGGTTCTTCACCTGGTTGCGGGCCAGCGCCGATACGATGCCGCTCGTCACCGTCTGGCCAACGCCGAAGGGATTGCCGATCGCCAGCACGAGATCGCCAACTTCGACGGCATCAGAATTGCCAAGCGGCAGGATGGGGAAGCTCTGGTTCTTGGATTTGATCTTCAGAACGGCGAGATCGACCCGATCATCCTTCAGCACGACATCGCAGGGAAATTCGCGGCCGTCGGAGAGTGCGATCTTGATATCGTCGGCACCGTCGATGACATGGTTGTTGGTGATGACCGTGCCGTTGGCTTCGACAATGACGCCGGAGCCGAGCGAAGACTGCTTCTCGGTGCGATTCGGCATGCGCTGGCCGAAGAACTGTTCGAAGAAGGGATCGCCGGCAAAGGGCGACTGCCGTTGTACCATCCGCTCGGCATAGACATTGACCACGGCGCCGGCCGTCTGTTTGACCAGCGGCGCAAACGAAAGCTGCATTTGCATCTGGCTCTGCGGCACGGACTTTGCTGTCTGTGCCTCGGCGGAAAGCGGCATCGTCATGATGAGGGCGATCATCGAAACGGCGGTGCGCTTCAGCAGGACCTGCATGGAATTTTCCTTCTTTAATGCTCTTGAAACAACGTTGTAGCGTCCGACGCTAGAAAGGAAAGAGGGCGGAAGCATGAAGTATAATTGGTCGTTCACACACGGGAAGAACAGGTGTGATGAACAAAAACGCGTGATCGCGCATTTCGTTTCGGAAACCGGCAGATGGAGCAAAATCATGCGATCAACCAGCCTTGCAGCAGTCTTTCTCGTTACCCTCCTGACGACGGCCAACACATCGGAGGCTGCGAGCTTCAATTGCGATTCGCAGACCCTTCAGCCGGACGAGAAGATGATCTGCGACAACAGAGCGCTCAACGATGCCGACGTGAAAATGGTGACGACCTTCGACCTGCTCTCCGGCCTGCTCGCCATGGGCTCACGCGGGACGCTGCAAGACGAACAGACGGCCTGGCTGAAGAAGCGACAGGCCTGTGGCGCCGATGCCGCTTGCATCAAAGAGGCTTATGACGAACGGCTGAAAGCGTTGGATGAGACGTATAAGCGGATCAATCGGCCGTTGTGAGCAGGCCTCTTGCACGATCGTCCCCTCGCCCCGTGTAAACGGGGAGAGGGCTAGGGTGAGGGGCTACCGCGGGTCCGGCAAACTCTGCCGTCGCGGTTGATTTCCAGAAGGCCCCTCATCCGACCTGGTACAATTTCGCTGTGCTCAATTGTGCCAGCCCACGTTCTCCCCGCCCCTTCGACAAGCTCAGGACGGGGCGAAGGAATTTAGTCATTTACCACCCAAATCGCGGACCGCACCCCGGTCAGCACTCGTCGCAAAGGCCGCATAAGCCTTCAGCGCCGTCGTGACGTTGCGCTTGCGCTGTTCTGCCGGATGCCAACCGCTGGCGTTCTGAGCTTCGCGGCGGACGGCGAGTTCTTTTTCGTCAACGCGCAGGCTGATGGTGCGATTCGGGATGTCGATGTCGATCATGTCGCCTTCACGCACCAGGCCGATCGTGCCGCCATTGGCCGCTTCGGGCGAAACGTGGCCGATCGAGAGGCCCGAGGTGCCGCCGGAGAAACGGCCGTCGGTGATCAGCGCGCAGGCCTTGCCGAGGCCCTTCGACTTCAGATAGCTCGTCGGATAGAGCATTTCCTGCATGCCCGGGCCGCCCTTCGGGCCTTCATAGCGGATGACGACGACGTCGCCGGCCTTGATCTCGTTGCTGAGGATAGCCTTGACGGATGCGTCCTGGCTTTCGAAGACCCTGGCTGGGCCGGAGAATTTCAGGATCGATTCATCGACGCCGGCCGTCTTCACGATGCAGCCGTCCAACGCCAGATTGCCCTTGAGAACAGCGAGACCGCCATCCTTGGAGAAGGGATGCTCGACGGAGCGGATGACGCCGTTCTGGCGGTCGGTGTCGAGTTCTTCCCAACGGGCGTTCTGGCTGAAAGCGACCTGGGTCGGAATGCCGCCGGGAGCCGCACGGAAGAATTCGCGCACCGTCTCGCTGTTGGTGCGGGTAATGTCCCAGCGGTCGATGGCATCGCCAAGGGTTTCGGCATGAACGGTCGGGCAATCGCGGTTGATCAGGCCGCCCTTGTCGAGCTCGCCGAGGATCGACATGATGCCGCCGGCGCGATGCACGTCTTCCATATGCACATCGCTCTTGGCCGGCGCGACCTTCGACAGGCACGGCACGCGGCGCGAAAGGGCGTCGATATCAGCCATGGTGAAATCGACTTCGCCTTCATGGGCGGCAGCGAGAATATGCAGAACCGTGTTGGTGGAGCCGCCCATGGCAATATCGAGCGCCATGGCGTTCTCGAAAGCCTGCTTTGAAGCAACGGTGCGCGGCAGGACGGAGCCATCCTCCTGCTCGTAATAGCGGCGGGCGAGATCGACGATCAGATGGCCGGCTTCGACGAAGAGGCGCTTGCGGTCCGCATGGGTGGCGAGCGTAGAGCCATTGCCCGGCAGCGACAGGCCGAGAGCTTCGGTCAAGCAGTTCATCGAATTGGCCGTGAACATGCCCGAGCAGGAGCCGCAGGTCGGACAGGCCGAGCGTTCGATGACCTGAACGTCCTCGTCGCTGATCTTGTCGTCGGCAGCGGCAACCATGGCGTCGACCAGATCGAGTGCATGCTTCTTGCCGTGCAGGACAACCTTACCGGCCTCCATCGGGCCGCCGGATACGAAGACCGTCGGGATGTTCAGGCGCAGCGAGGCCATCAGCATGCCGGGGGTGATCTTGTCGCAGTTGGAGATGCAGACCATGGCGTCTGCGCAATGGGCATTGACCATGTATTCAACGCTGTCGGCGATCAGCTCGCGCGAGGGCAGCGAATAGAGCATGCCGTCATGGCCCATGGCGATACCGTCATCGACGGCGATGGTGTTGAATTCCTTGGCGACGCCGCCGGCGGCTTCGATTTCGCGCGCTACGAGCTGGCCGAGATCCTTGAGGTGAACGTGGCCCGGCACGAACTGGGTGAAGGAGTTGACCACTGCGATGATGGGCTTGCCGAAATCGCTATCCTTCATACCCGTCGCGCGCCAAAGGCCGCGCGCGCCCGCCATGTTGCGGCCATGGGTCGTGGTTCTGGAACGATAAGCTGGCATGGTGTCTTCCTCGTCGTCTTGGAAATTGTGAGGCGCCGGCCGGCCAAGGCTTTGCGCCGAAGGGAGCGCCGACAATCCTGCTTTTTGGAATTGTCCTAATCCAATCGCACCGGACTGTCACTGTCAACTAGACCGAATCCGGTACGCCGCAAGGGCAAAGCAAGTCTCGGGCTCAGTCATCGGCCAAATGACATGGACACCGCAGAAGACGATTTATTCCCTCACGGAAGCACACAAAAAGTTGGTTTCCGTTGAAAAGAAATAACGTCGTAAGACGGTAACAAATCGTGCTTCTCCTCCGTAGAGGCCGTATCATCTCTACGATCGTAGAAAGGAATATTGTAATGCCTTCCTATCGCCCGCCGAAGATCGCTTCTTCCGAGATCACGCCGCGCTCGGTCTATCTGAGGCGCCGGGAATTCCTGACGGCTGCGGCCGGCGCCGGCCTCGCGATTGCTAGCGGGAAAAGCGCTTTTGCCGATACGTTGAACGCGACGAAGAGCAACTATACGGTCGACGAGAAACTGACGCCGCTCAAGGACGTCACCACTTACAACAATTTCTATGAATTCGGTCTCGACAAGGCCGATCCGGCGAAGCTTTCGGGCAATTTCAAGCCGCGGCCCTGGACCGTCAAGGTCGATGGCATGGTCGGCAAACCCGGCACATTCGACATCGATGCGCTGATCAAGGACTTTCCGCCGGAAGAGCGCGTCTATCGCATGCGCTGCGTCGAGGCATGGTCGATGGTCATTCCCTGGGACGGCTTTCCGCTCTCTGCCCTGCTCGACAAGGTCGAGCCGCTTGGCAGCGCCAAATTCGTCGCCTTCGAAACGGTCGTACGGCCGGAGGAGATGCCCGGGCAGTCAGGCGTTTTCCAGTCGCTGAACTGGCCCTATGTCGAAGGCCTGCGGCTCGATGAAGCGCGCAATCCGCTGACACTTTTGGCCGTCGGTCTCTATGGCGAGATGTTGCCGAATGCGAACGGCGCGCCGATCCGCCTTGTCGTGCCTTGGAAATATGGCTTCAAGGGCATCAAGTCGATTGTCCGCATCACGCTCACCGACAAGCAGCCAGTGAACACCTGGCAAGCGACCAACAGCCAGGAATACGGCTTCTATGCCAACGTCAATCCCGCGGTCGATCACCCGCGCTGGAGCCAGGCGACCGAGCGCCGCATCGGCGAAGGCGGCTTCTTCGGCGCCAATCGTCACCCCACCCTACCCTTCAACGGCTATGCCGATCAGGTCGCAAGTCTTTATGCCGGCATGGACCTGCGGGCGAATTTCTGATGACTCTTTCCCTCGCCCTGCCCAAACGCTGGCAGCCTGCTTCCGTCTGGACGCTTTACGTCGTCGGCCTGATACCGGCCGCATGGGAATTCTATCTCGGCACCACGGACCAGCTCGGCGCCGATGCGGTGAAGACCTTCGAGCTATTCCTCGGGCTCTGGGCGATCCGCTTCCTGCTCTTGACGCTCGCCGTCACCCCGGCGCGCGATCTCTTTGGCTGGAACTACCTGCGCTACCGCCGGGCGCTTGGCCTGCTCTGCTTCTACTACGCGCTGATGCATCTGGCAGTCTATATGATCCTCGACCAGGCGCTGGACGTGCAGGCCCTCATCGGCGATGTGCTGAAGCGGCCCTTCATCATGTTCGGCATGGCGGGGCTTGTGATGCTGCTCGCGCTGGCCGTGACCTCCAACAATTTTTCGATCAAACGTCTCGGCAAGAAATGGATCTGGCTGCATCGGCTGGTCTACATCATCGCCGCCTGCGGCGCGCTGCATTTCGCGCTGTCGACCAAGGTGCTGTCGCTGGAGCAATTCATCTATATCGGCCTGCTGATGGCCATGATCCTTTATCGATCGTACCGTCCGATCATGATGGAGAAACGCAGGGCGGTGCGGAAACCGGCTGCGGTTTCCCGCTCCAAAGCCGCTTAGGATCGGAACTGAAGCCCGTCGTTCTCGGGCTTCAGTTCGTCATTGGAGAGCGACTTTGCTTTGCTGCTGCGAAACCTCCACGGTCGCGGTCAGGCCGGCGATCAGCTTGGTGTCGTCAGGCACCTTGTCGAGAGCAATACGCACGGGAACACGCTGCGCCAGACGAACCCAACTGAAGGTTGGCGTGATATTGGCGAGCAAGCTGCCCGAGGTGCGCTCGCGGTCCTCTATGCCGGTGGCGATGCTCTCCACATGGCCCGTCAGCTTCTCCGTCTGGCCCATCAGATGGATCGATACCTCATCGCCGATCTGGATACGCGGCAGCTTGGTTTCCTCGAAATAGCCTTCCACGCGTAGGGAGTCGGCGTCGATCAGCGCAACCTTCGCCTTGCCCGCGGTGACGTAATCGCCCGGACGGAGACTAAGATTGGAAACGCTGCCGTTCACCGTCGCCTTGACCTCGGAGCGGTCGAGGTTGAGCTGGGCGAGAGCGCGATTGGCCGTGGCCTGGCCAAGAGCGGCCTGAGCCTGTTCTTCCGCGGTTTGCGCCTGCTCCTTCTGCTGGACCGAGGCGGCATCGCCGAGGCGCTGCTGTCGCGCGCTTTCGCGCTGCGCCTGATCGAGTGTCGCTTTGGCCCCTTCGAGCGCGGCGTCGGCTTGAGCCAGCGCAATGCTGAAGCGGTCGCGATCGACACGGAAGAGGACATCGCCTTTCTTGACGATCTGATTGTCCTTTACCAGGACTTCACTCACCAGGCCGGAAACATCGGGCGCAATGCCGACGACATCGGCGCGCAGCCGCGCGTCTCGCGTCCACGGCTCGTCCATATAGTGGCCCCAAAGCTGACGGCCGACAAAAACGGCTGCGGCGACGAAGACGAGGGTGACGGCGATCCGGCCGATAAGTTTGAACGCGTTCATATGAAGTACCAACGGGTGAAAGAGGAAACGGCCCCAAGAAACAGCACATAGAGGGCAAGGTCGAAGAGCCCGCGGTGCCAGACGAGGGAGTAGGCACCGAGCCGGGCCAGGACACGGCGGAAGACGATGCTCAGCCCGAGGCTCAGAAGCATCAGAACGAGGAGGCGCGGCACATAGACGCCGTAAAGATCGAATTCTGCGGGCATGGCTTTATTCTGCGGCAAGGGAAAGAGGTAAGAAGACGGATTGCTTTGATCGCCAGCTTTCTGGAGGCGGCGCCTGGGGATAAAGTGCGCGGCGCAGGCCAACCAAAGCATCGAGGCTGTCGCGGCCGCTGCCGGCATTCTCCTCGGCGATCACTCGCAGGCTTTCGTCGATCGACTGACGAAGATCGTCGGGAGCGTCGAGCGCCTGGCCGGCCTTCAGCCTTGTACGGTAGAAATGCGAAATGCCGGATAGAACGGCCCCGATAGAGGATGCGCTCGACGCGCCGAGACGCGCCCGCTCCTTCTGCAGCATCAGCACATTGAAGCCGAGGCGAACCTCTGCAAACCCGTCAACCTTCTTGAGCTCGCGATCCTCGACCGCGGCAAGACGCGGCACGAGCTGGCCCAAACGATCGAGAATACGGCCAGACAGTCGCTCGTAGTCGGCACTGCGGGCGCCGGCGGCCGTCTCCGCCAGATCCGCCCAGCCGGCATGCACCAGTCGCCGGGCTGCAATTTCGGCACCGAAGGGGCGAGCAATCAGCGTCCAGAGGAGCGCGAAACCGATGCCCGCCAAGGCGGCGATGGCTTCGTTGGTGAAGGTGGTGAAATCCGACGTATAGCGGTCCTGCAATGCGATGAAAGAGGCGCTGTTCACCGTCAGCAGCATGGCCAGCATATTGGACTGCGGCCTCGGAATGAGCAGGCCGAGCAACAGGAACGGAGGCGCGAAGGCGACGACCAGCATCTCATAGCTGTTGATGGCGGGCAGGATGGCGAAGATGTAGGTGAAGGCAATGACCAGGCTGACGGCGCACCAGATGAACATGGATGTGATGAAGGGTGCGGGGCGATCGAGCGCGGCAAAGAAGGAACAGGCGACCGCCGCCATGGTGACGAAGCCGGCGCCATTCTGCCAACCGGTGAAAATCCAGAAGAAGCAAGCGATCGCCGTTCCGACGACTACGGAGCCGGCGGAAAAGGCGAGCAGCGCATAGTCATAATGCCGGTTAGGTCCGACGACGTTGCGGTGCCGGAAAGTCGGCCGCCACACGCCGCCCTTACCGCCGGCGATGATCTGATCGCGCAGCGTCAGGCAATCCTGCCAGAGATCGACGATTTCCTTCAGCCGCGCGAGAGCACTCGACAGAACGAGATCATTCCAGCCGAAATCGGGATCGCTTTGCTGCAAGTCCTCAATCTTTCGCGACAGAATGTCGACGGTATCGCCGGCCTTGCTGCCGCCGCCTTGCCCCAACCAATCCGCCACGTCGTTCAAGACCGCGACGAGGCTCTGAGGCAAGGGGTTCTCCCCTGCCTTCAAGGCGTGTAGACGATCGGCAAGGGAAGAGAAGAGCGGCAGCAGCATCAACAGGCGGCCGCGCAGTTCACGCGAATGACGGACGATGTCCCGGCTGCCGGCATCATAGCCGAGCTGGCTGATGATGAGATCAAGCCCCGTGACATCGGCCGCGAGTTTCTGCCGTTTCAGCGGTGTCGCGGGTGACGCGCCCTCCCCGCGCAGAATTTCATCCGCCCAACTGCCGGCGTCATCGAGCCATGTCGTGATGCGTTGACCGAGAACGGTGCTGACGCTGGTCGGAAAAACGGTGGCGCTGACAATGCTGGCGCAAACGATGCCGATGATGATCTCTTCCGAGCGGGCGAGTGCGACGTCGAAGATCGTTTGAGGCGAGCCGACGGTCGGCAAGGCGATCAATGGCAGCGAATAGCCAGCGAGCATGAAAACGTAGCTGCGCGACGTCCGGTCGAGCATCGAAATGAACAGCAGCGTCCCAGTCCATAGCGCGACGACAATGGAAAGAAGTTCGGGAGCATCGACGAAGAGCGGAACGAAGAAGACCGCGGCGGAGGCTCCCAGGAGAGTTCCGAGCGCGCGATAAAGCGCTTTCGAACTCGTTGCCCCTGCGAGCGGATTGGCTACGACATAAACGGCCGCCATGGCCCAATAGGGCCGCGGGAGATCCAGCGACAGCGCGATGAACAGCGCAAGCATGGATGCGAGAAAGGCCTTGGCCGAAAACAGCCAGTCGCGCCAGGACGGAAGGTTCATGACACGGCTTCGCGCTGCGGATTGGATTCGGAAGGCTTCGGCTCCTCGAAATCATCGAAGGCCTGCAACACACGGATCGCGGCTTCGAGATCGGCCTTGTCGACATTGGCAAGGATCCTGCCGCGCAATTCGTCAAGCGTCTCTTCCATGCGGGCGGCGAGCATCTCGCCCTTGGCCGTCAGCCATAGGCCCTTTGCCCGGCGATCCGTCGGATCGTCCTTGCGCAGGACAAGCCCCAGAGCTTCAAGCTGGTCGAGCAACCTCACCAGCGACGGCCCTTCGATGCCGACATAATTGGCAAGGGCCACCTGCCGCACACCGCCGCCAAGACGGCCGATCCATATGAGCGGCGCGGCGGCAGCCTCCAAGATGCCATGGGAGCTAAGCGCAAGATCGACGGCCCGGCGCCATTGGCGGCCGGTCGAAAGGAGATTGGCAGTGAATATGCGTTGCAGGGCGCCAAAAGATTTCATAGCAATCTATTAGCATTAAATTAGTTAGTATTCAAATTATTTTAGCCCTAAGCTCTATCGAAAATGTGAAATGCAGCTATGCGCTCGGGGGTGGGAGGCGCGACAAGCCGACTGAGGCCGCAAAGCCGAGCTCGCTGCTCACATCATCTCTTGTCTATCGACGCTGCCAAGATAGGAGCAGATCATTCTCACCAGTTCCTGCTTCAGCTCTGGCGAATCCAGGGTGCCCTTTCGAGCCCCGTTATGGATGACGCCTTCCACCACGCCGGAGATGAGTTGAGCGAGAATGTCGTTCGAAGGACCAGCGTTGCCGCTCCGATTCGCAGCCACAAAACGCCTGTAATGATTTTGATAGTCTGCCAAAAACGCATCATGGCAGATCTCGAACCTTCAAGCCCAGGCACCTCGTCCAGAAGCACCCTGTGAAGCTCCGGGTTCACACTGTGAGCATCGATCATCCCTTGTACAAGGGCCTCGACACTCCGTTGCAGCGGCAAGTCGGATGCAGTCGCCTGACGCAGGACGGTTAGGACTTCGTCGAAATGGCGGCGTCTTATGGCTTCGACCAGAGAGAGCTTGTCTGGAAAATACTGATAGAGCGAACCGATACTTATGCCAGCTACGGCCGCGACGGTATTCGTCGTGAAGCAGGCCCATCCGTGGTCGCCCAAAATGCGAGCACCGGCCTCGATGATCGCGTCCACCGTTGCCCGCGAACGCGCCTGGCTCGGCTCTTTCCGCATCGGCGACCGCGGCTTTTTAATGCGAGTAGACATGCGCTCCCCGCTTCGTAAAAATGTGAACACTCTACTCGCATTTTTCCGGCCGCCGAAAGGGCAATATCATCATGAGCGAATTGTCATTGCTGCAGACTCTTTTCAACTATCAGGCCTGGGCGAATAAGGAACTGCTCGACAGCATCGGCCACCTCGATCCGACACAGCATGGCAAGGAGCGCCATCTCTCGATACGCCTGATGAATCATTCGCTGGTCGTCGCCCGGATATTTGCGGCGCATCTGACCGGGCAGGAGCATGGCTACGCAGACGACAACACACCCGAGACGCCTTCCCTTCTGGATCTTCATGCGGCGCTGACCGCCTCGGATCAATGGTACCTGAAATACCTCGAAACCATCAGCCCCGAGCTTCTATCCGAAGCTTTGCCATTTGTCTTCACGGACGGAGACAGAGGCTGCATGACGCGCCAGGAAATGCTCCTCCACGTCGTCACGCATGGAGGCTATCACAGGGGCGAGATTGGCCGCCTCCTGACACAACTCTCCATCACGCCGCCCTGGGACACGCTTGCGGTTCATCTTCACCGCAGCGAACCCTCGCGCCGGCTGACTGCCGCCGCCGAATGAGGCGTGCCGGCATTCAGACAGAAGGTTTGGGCCCCGACAGCGCACGATCAAGGACCAGCGCCATCGCGATACCGGTGGCGTAGGCCAAGATATTCCAAGGGGAAAACACCCGGCCCAGCAACAGAGCCCCGGCGGTGGTCAATCGAAATGCATCCAGCGCCGGCGTATGCCAAAGCCTGAAAAGTTCGACGAACACAGCGACAATCGCCGCCGCCGAAGCGACCCTGAAACGCCTTGTCGAAACGAAGATCGTCGCGAGGAGCCAATAGACCATCGCTCCCCACAATAGTGAGCCGCCATATTTGACGGCCACAAAGGGCAGATGCATCGCATAGCCATATCGGCGCAGCGCCAGACCGCCGACTATGGTCAGCAGCAGCGCCGAGAATAGGAACACTCTTCTGCGTGTCATTTTTCGCTGCATGTCCAGCGGCGCTCCTCACAGGTAAATGCGCGTAGGCCAGTGTGCGACTCAGCAATGCAGCGTCGCTATTCCATAGCGATCAGTCGGATGAAAGTCCGCCCCGGCGGATCGTAAACGCAAAGAGGCCGGATGATCGATCATCCGGCCTCTTAATCTTGTATTCGAAGCGAGCCGATTAAGCGGCTGCGGCTTCTTCTTCGGCAGCAACGCGAGCCTTGTCGGCTGCGCCCTTGGCGAGGGTGTCGCGATCGACGAACTCAACAACAGCGAGAGCGGCATTGTCGCCCTGGCGGAAGCCGGCCTTCATGATGCGCAGGTAGCCGCCGTTGCGGGTGGCGTAGCGCGAAGCGATCGTGTCGAACAGCTTCGAAACGACGGCTGCGTCGCGGATCTGCGAGATGGCCTGACGACGAGCGTGCAGGTCGCCGCGCTTGCCGAGGGTGACCAGCTTCTCGACGATCGGACGAATTTCCTTCGCCTTCGGGAGCGTGGTGACGATCTGCTCATGGGTGATGAGCGAAGCCGCCATGTTGGCGAACATCGCCTTGCGGTGGCTAGCGGTTCTATTCAGCTTGCGGCCGGCTTTACCGTGGCGCATGGCTATTCTCCTTCACTTGCAGACATTCGCCCGCAGTTTGATTGGTTAGTATTGGTCTTCGTAACGCTTGGCGAGATCTTCGATGTTCTCGGGCGGCCATGCCGGCACTTCCATGCCGAGGTGCAGGCCCATGGAAGCGAGAACTTCCTTGATTTCGTTCAGCGACTTGCGACCAAAATTCGGCGTGCGGAGCATTTCTGCTTCGGTCTTCTGAATGAGGTCGCCGATATAGACGATGTTGTCGTTCTTCAGGCAGTTTGCCGAGCGAACAGACAGTTCCAGTTCGTCCACCTTCTTGAGGAGCGCCGGGTTGAAAGCAAGTTCGGTAACTGCTTCTTCTTCGGCTTCCTTCTGCGGCTCGTCGAAGTTGACGAAGACGCCAAGCTGATCCTGGAGGATGCGAGCCGCGAAAGCGACGGCATCTTCGCCGGTGATCGAGCCATCGGTTTCGATCGACATGCTCAGCTTGTCGTAGTCGAGAACCTGTCCTTCGCGGGTGTTTTCAACCTTGTAGGACACCTTCTTGACCGGCGAATAGAGGCTGTCGACCGGGATAAGGCCGATCGGAGCATCTTCCGCACGATTGCGCTCGGCCGGGACATAGCCCTTGCCGTTGTTGACGGTGAATTCCATGCGGATTTCGGCGCCCTCGTCGAGCGTGCAGATGACATGCTCGGGGTTGAGGATTTCGATATCGCCGACCGTCTGGATGTCGCCAGCCGTTACTACGCCTGGGCCCTGCTTACGCACGACCATGCGCTTGCTGTCATCGCCGTCCATCTTGATGGCGATTTCCTTGATGTTCAGCACGATGTCCGTCACGTCTTCCCGCACACCCGGGATAGAGGAGAACTCATGCAGCACGCCGTCGATCTGCACGGCCGTCACAGCGGCGCCGCGCAGAGAGGACAGCAGAACGCGACGCAGCGCGTTGCCGAGGGTGAGACCGAAGCCACGCTCCAGCGGTTCGGCCACGAGCGTTGCCTTGGTGCGGCCGCTCGAGGAGAACTCGACCTTGTTCGGCTTGATCAGTTCCTGCCAGTTTTTCTGAATCATGTTCTTGCCTTCCGTTCGTTGCCACCATCCAATCGTGGCAACCGAGCTTGAGAAGCACCGAGCCGGACACAAACGCGCCGGCTGGTGTCGTGAGTGGCGATGATCAGACGCGGCGCTTCTTGCGCGGGCGGCAACCATTGTGCGGGATCGGGGTCACGTCGCGGATGGACGTGATCATGAAACCGGCAGCCTGGAGCGCGCGCAGAGCAGATTCACGGCCGGAGCCCGGACCGCAAACTTCAACTTCCAGCGACTTCATGCCATGTTCCTGGGCCTTCTTGGCGCAGTCTTCAGCAGCGATCTGAGCAGCGAACGGGGTCGACTTGCGCGAACCCTTGAAGCCCTTGGCACCAGCGGACGACCAGGCAATAGCGTTGCCCTGTGCGTCGGTGATGGTGATCATCGTGTTGTTGAAGGTCGAATTGACGTGCGCAACGCCCGAAGTGATATTCTTGCGCTCGCGACGGCGAACGCGGACGGCTTCCTTGGCCATGGTAGTCCTTTCTTGGATCTCTTCACCGCCGTAATGCCAGCGGCTACACCGGAGCGACGCCTATGCGGCCTCGCTCCAAACTCAAAAGAGGCCGGCGCAGACCGCCAGCCTCCCACATCCGGCTTCCCGGAAATTACTTCTTCTTACCAGCAATAGCCTTTGCCGGACCCTTGCGGGTGCGAGCATTGGTATGGGTGCGCTGACCGCGAACCGGTAGGCCGCGACGATGACGCAGGCCGCGGTAGCTGCCGAGGTCCATCAGACGCTTGATGTTCATCGCGGTTTCGCGACGAAGGTCACCTTCGACCTGATAGTCACGGTCGATGGTTTCGCGGATCTGCAGAACTTCAGCATCCGTCAACTGATTGACGCGACGCTCGGCCGGAATACCGACCTTCTCGCAGATTTCCTGTGCAAACTTCGGTCCGATCCCGTGAATGTAACGAAGCGCAATTACTACGCGCTTTGCAGTCGGGATGTTGACGCCAGCGATACGAGCCACGCCTGTTCTCCTTGCATTCCCCCCGCCTGAGCGAAGGTCTTTGTTATGCAGCCCTGGAGCTGCTTGTTCAAACTTGGGTCCGCAACACGTCAAAACGACCGTACCCGGACTTCCCTACGGAAATCCGCGCCGATCGCATGGCATGTCGCGAGTTGGCGCGGTGTTTAGCGGAATCAGCGCAAAAAAGCAACCGCTCCGGCAAGTTTATTTTAGACCACCTAGAGCTTGGACAGGATGGCCTCGATATTGGCCGTCACATGCTCGATATCGGCCATGCCGTCTACCGACTGCAGCTTGCCCTTGGCGTAGTAGTAGCCGATGAGCGGTGACGTTTCCTTGTAGTAGACCTGCAGGCGCTCGACGACCGTCTCTCTGTTATCGTCGGCGCGGCGCTTGAAATGCGTGGAACCGCAACGGTCACACACCCCCTCCACCTTCGGCTTCAGGTTTTCGTCGTGATAGCCGGCGCCGCAGTTGGCGCAGGTATAACGGCCCGAAATACGATCGGCGAGCACGGCATCATCGACCTTGATCTCGATGACGACGGAAAGGTTGATACCCTTCGCCTTCAACATCTCCTCGGTCGCATCGGCCTGAACGAGCGTGCGCGGATAGCCGTCAAGAATGAAACCCCTGGCGCAATCCGGTTGATCGATTCGCTCCGATACGATGGCGTTGACGATTTCGTCTGAAACAAGCTTGCCGGAGTCCATGACTGCCTTTGCGCGCTTGCCTACTTCAGTCCCGGCCGCCACCGCAGCTCTCAGCATATCGCCCGTGGAAAGCTGGGGAATACCGTACTTTTCCACGATACGCTGGGCCTGGGTCCCCTTACCTGCTCCCGGCGGCCCCAAAAGTATCAATCTCATCGCCCCCTCTTTCCTCCACGCAACTTCGATTTCTTGATCAGGCCTTCATATTGCTGTGCAATCAGGTGACCCTGAATCTGCGCCACCGTATCCAGCGTTACGCTAACCACGATCAGAAGCGAAGTGCCACCCAGGGACAACGGAATACCGGTCTGGGACACAAGAATTTCGGGGAGAATGCAGACGAAGACGAGATAGATCGCGCCAATCACCGTGATTCGGGTCAGCACATAATCGATATATTCGGCAGTGCGCTCACCCGGACGGATGCCCGGAATGAAGCCGCCATGCTTCTTCAGATTGTCGGCCGTATCCTTCGGATTGAAGACCAGCGCGGTGTAGAAGAAGGCGAAGAAGGCGATCAAGGCGGCGTAGAGCACCATGTAGATCGGCTGGCCATGACCAAGGGCCGCGATGATCGAGGTGACCCATGTCGGCAGGGCGGTGTTGTTGCCAAGGCCGGCGACTGTCGCCGGCAGCAGCAGCAGCGACGATGCGAAGATGGCCGGAATAACACCAGAGGTGTTGAGCTTCAGCGGCAGGTGCGAGGTGTCGCCCTGGAACATCCGCGTGCCAACCTGGCGCTTCGGATACTGGATCAACAGGCGGCGCTGAGCGCGCTCCACGAAGACGATAAGCCCGATGACCAGGACAGCCACGACCAGTACGGCCAGAATGAGGCCGGTCGACAAAGCGCCCGTGCGGCCAAGTTCCAGCGTACCGCCAACTGCGGTCGGGAGACCGGCTGCAATACCTGCGAAGATGATCAGCGAAATACCGTTGCCGATGCCGCGCGACGTAACCTGTTCACCAAGCCACATCAGGAACATCGTGCCGCCGAGCAGCGTAACGACCGTCGAAAGGCGGAAGAACCAGCCTGGGTCGAGGACCACGCCATTCCCGTGCTCTAGGCCGATCGCAATGCCGTAGGCCTGCAAGGCGCCGAGCAGCACCGTGCCGTAGCGGGTGTACTGGTTGATGATCTTGCGGCCCTGCTCGCCTTCCTTCTTCAGGTTTTCGAGCGCCGGCACGACCGAGGTCATGAGCTGCACGATGATCGAAGCGGAAATATAGGGCATGATTCCGAGGGCGAAGATCGCCATGCGCTGCACGGCGCCGCCGGAAAACATGTTGAAAAGGCCGAGGATGCCGCCGGACTGATTGTGAAAGGCTTGGGCATAGGCACCCGGATTGAGGCCCGGAATCGGGATGTGGGTACCCAGACGGTAGACGAGGAGAGCGCCGAGCGTGAACCACAGTCGCTTCTTGAGATCCTCGGCTTTGGCAAAGGTCGAAAAATTGAGATTGGATGCCAATTGTTCCGCTGCAGAAGCCATGCAAATCTCCGCATTACCAATTCCGGCATAATCGGCCGGGTCCGGAATCAGTCTTTAATTGTTCAAAAGCCGGGCTTTGGACGGATTGCACTGCAATCGGATGCCTCACCCTTGGTTCCCGTTATTTCCTGAAAAGACACTGCTGCATCGTCCAGGTTCGTGAGGCTCACATATGGGAGCAAAATCGCCCGGTGTGAAGCACCCCGGGCGATTTATTGATAAGATTATTCTGCGACAGAAGCGAGCAGCTTGACGGAACCGCCAGCCTTTTCGATCTTTTCGACCGCCGACTTGGAGGCACCAGCAACTTCCAGCGAAAGCTTCGCCTTCAGTTCGCCGTCCGAGAGAACGCGAACGCCGTCCTTGACGCGGCGAATCACGCCTGCAGCCTTCAGAGCTGCAGCATCGACGGTTGCCTTGGCATCGAGCTTGCCGGCATCGACGGCAGCCTGGATGCGAGCGAGCGACACGACAACATAATCGGCAGCGAAGATGTTGGTGAAGCCGCGCTTCGGCAGACGACGGTAGATGGGCATCTGACCGCCTTCGAAGCCGTTGATGGCAACGCCCGAACGGGACTTCTGACCCTTCACACCACGGCCGCCGGTCTTGCCGGAGCCGGAGCCGATGCCGCGGCCGAGGCGCTTGCGGCTATGGGTCGAGCCTTCGTTATCCTTGATCTCATTCAGTTTCATAGCGAATACCTCCGGCTCACTTCTCGTCGACAACGCGAACGAGATGCTGGACAGCACGGATCATGCCACGAACGGCCGGAGTATCTTCCAGCGTGCGGCGACGGTGCATCTTGTTCAGTCCGAGACCGATCAGCGTCTTCTGCTGAACATCCGGACGGCGGATCGGGCTGCCAATCTGCTCGACCGTAACGGTCGCCTTGGCTTCAGCCTTCTTGGTCGTCTTGGCCATAGGTCAAACTCCCTTATTCTTCGGAGGCGTTGCCCGAGGAGGTACGGCGAGCCTGCAGGGTGGCATACTTGATGCCGCGCTGAGCTGCGATGTCCTTCGGGTGAACCTGGTGCTTCAGGGCGTCGAACGTGGCGCGAACCATGTTGTACGGGTTCGACGAACCGGTCGACTTGGCAACGACGTCATGAACGCCGAGCGTTTCGAAAACGGCGCGCATCGGGCCGCCGGCGATGATACCGGTACCGACCTTGGCCGAGCGCAGCAGAACCTTACCGGCGCCATGGCGGCCATGGACGTCGTGATGCAGGGTACGGCCGTCACGCAGCGGTACGAAGATCATGTCGCGCTTGGCGCTTTCAGTGGCCTTACGGATCGCTTCCGGCACTTCGCGTGCCTTGCCGTGACCGAAGCCTACGCGGCCCTTCTGGTCACCGACGACGACGAGAGCGGCGAAACCGAAACGGCGGCCACCCTTAACAACCTTGGCGACGCGATTGATCGCGACCAGCTTGTCGACGAATTCGCTATCGCGCTCTTCACGGCTCTGGCGGTCTTCCCGCGGAGCCCTCTTTTCCTGTGCCATTGTCCTCTTCCTTTTTCTTTTCCGGGTGCAATCGGCAAACAAAACGAAGACCGCATCGACCTCCCAAAGGAGATCAGCGGTCCGGTGATATCCGGCCGGCGCTCTAAAGCCACCGGCCGGAAACTTGATCAGAAGGTCAGGCCGCCTTCGCGGGCTGCATCGGCCAGAGCCTTGATGCGGCCGTGGTAGATGAAGGCGCCGCGGTCGAACACGACTTCCTTGACGCCGGCCTTGGAGGCGCGCTCAGCAACGAGCTTGCCAACGAGGGCAGCGGCTGCGGTGTCGGCACCGGTCTTCAGAGAACCGCGCAGATCCTTGTCGAGGGTGGAGGCAGACGCGAGCGTCTTGCCGGCCACATCATCGATGACCTGGGCGTAGATGTTCTTCGACGAGCGATGAACCGACAGGCGCGGACGGCCATTGGCCACCGACTTGAGTTGACGACGCACGCGGTTGGCACGACGTGCAAGTGCTTCTTTCCTGCTAGCCATTTCGCGTGATCCTTACTTCTTCTTGCCTTCTTTGCGGACGATCCGCTCGCCGGCATACTTAACGCCCTTGCCCTTGTAGGGCTCAGGACCGCGGTATTCGCGGATTTCAGCGGCAACCTGGCCGACCTGCTGCTTGTTGATGCCGGTGACGACGATTTCCGTCGGCTTCGGCACAGCGATCGTGATGCCCTGCGGCGGCTCATAGATCACGTCGTGGCTGAAGCCGAGCGCGAGCTGCAGGTTCTTGCCCTGCATGGCGGCACGGTAGCCGACGCCGTTGATTTCGAGCTTGCGCTCGTAGCCGTCCTTGACACCCTTCAGGATGTTCTCGATCATCGTGCGGGACATGCCCCACTTTGCACGAGCGTCCTTGGAGTCGCTGAGCGGCGTTACGACGATTGCATTATCTTCCAGCTTGAGACCGATTTCGTCGTTAGCGACGAAAACCAGCTCGCCCTTGGGGCCCTTAGCAGTCACCTTCTGGCCATCAATCGAGGCCGTGATTCCTGCAGGCACCTGAACGGGCTTTTTACCGATACGAGACATTTTTCAAACCTGTCTGTTTCGAAGGAGATCTCTGTTCGATCTTAGAAGACCGAGCAGAGAACCTCGCCACCAACATTCTGTTCACGAGCCTGGTGATCGGCCATCACACCCTTCGGAGTCGAAAGGATGATGATGCCGAGACCGTTCGCGACCTGCGGAATGGACTTGACCGAGACATAAACTCGGCGGCCCGGCTTGGACACACGGCCGATCTCACGGATCACCGATGCGCCTTCGTAGTACTTGAGTTCGATGTTGATCTCAGACTTGCCGTTGCCGAAATCGACGACGGAGTAGCCACGGATGTAGCCTTCAGCCTGCAGAACATCGAGAACACGCGCACGGAGCTTGGACGAAGGCGTCGAAACCGACGACTTGCGGCGCGAAGCACCGTTGCGGATACGGGTGAGCATATCGCCCAAAGGATCAGTCATAGTCATCTAATCTGCTCCTTACCAGCTCGACTTGACGATGCCCGGCACCTTGCCGAGATTGCCGAGTTCACGCAGCGCGATACGCGACATGCGCAGTTTGCGGTAATAGGCACGCGGGCGGCCCGACACTTCGCAACGGTTGCGAATACGGGTCTTCGATCCATCGCGTGGGAGCGATGCCAGCTTCAGAGTGGCCTTGAACCGGTCTTCGATCGGAAGAGACTGGTTCATGATGATTGCCTTCAGGGCAGCCCGCTTCGCGGACTGGTTGGCAACCGTATTGCGGCGGCGCTTGTTCTTTTCGACTGCGCTTGTCTTCGCCATATCAGGGTTCCTTTTCTACGCTCGTCGTTACGGTTATTGACGGAACGGGAAGTTGAACTCTTTCAGAAGAGCCCGAGCTTCGTCGTCGGTCGTCGCCGTCGTGCAAACGATGATGTCCATGCCCCACATCTGATCAACCTTGTCGTAGTTGATCTCAGGGAACACAATGTGCTCCTTGATGCCCATGGCGAAGTTGCCACGACCGTCAAAGCTTTTCGGGTTCAGGCCGCGGAAGTCGCGAACGCGCGGGAGCGCGATGTTGACCAGACGATCCAGGAACTCATACATGCGGGCGCCGCGCAGCGTCACTTTGGCGCCGATCGGCATGTTTTCGCGGACCTTGAAGCCAGCGATGGAGTTGCGTGCACGGGTGATGACCGGCTTTTGGCCAGCGATGGCCGCCAGGTCGGCAGCAGCAACGGTCGGCTTCTTCGAATCAGCCGTCGCTTCGCCAACGCCCATGTTGATCACGATCTTGTCCAGCTTCGGGATCTGCATCTCGTTAGCGTAGGAGAACTTCTCCTGCATGGCTGCACGGATGCGAGCAACGTATTCCTTCTTGAGCCGCGGCTCGTACTTTGCCTCAGCCATCGATCACTTCTCCCGAGGTCTTGGCCACACGGACCTTCTTGCCGTCTACAACCTTGAAACCGACGCGGGTCGGCTTGCCGTCCTTGTCGACGATCGCAATGTTGGACAGGTGAAGCGGGGCTTCCTTGCTGATGATGCCGGCTTCCTGGGTCTGCGTCTGGCGCTGATGGCGCTTGACGACGTTGACGCCACGGACGACCGCGCGGTCTTCCTTCGGCAGCACTTGAATAACTTCGCCGGTACGGCCCTTGTCCTTGCCGGTCAATACGACGACCTTGTCGCCTTTACGGATCTTTTGCATCGCTCCGCTCCTTACAGTACTTCTGGAGCCAGCGAGATGATCTTCATGTGGTTCTTGGCGCGAAGTTCGCGCGGAACCGGTCCGAAGATACGGGTGCCGATCGGCTCTTTCTTGTTGTCGATGAGGACTGCTGCGTTGGTATCGAAGCGGATGACGCTGCCATCCGGACGACGGATGTCCTTGGCGGTACGAACAACAACCGCCTTCATCACGTCACCCTTCTTCACACGGCCGCGCGGAATGGCTTCCTTGATCGAAACGACGATAACGTCGCCGATCGAGGCATACTTGCGCTTCGAGCCGCCCAGCACCTTGATGCACATGACACGACGTGCGCCGGAATTATCCGCCACGTCGAGGTTTGTTTGCATCTGAATCATGTCAGGTCGCCTTCTTGTTGTTACCGGAATGGTTGGGCCAAACGGCCCCCTACCCCGGCTTATGGACTAGTGTCTTGTCTGATTTCTCCGGCATTCGGGACCACCTGGGTCACCTTCACCGGTCATCAATAAAGCAAAAGAACGCCCGTTCTCGAGCGTCCTGCTTCCAAGCTCGTGCTTCATACAGATATTTCGCCCAAGCGCAAGGGCCTGAGCGAAATTCTATTACTTGGCCTGGGCGGAAACGACCGTCCAGGTCTTGTCCTTGGAGATCGGCGCGCATTCCTCGATGGAAACGACGTCGCCGACCTTGTACTGATTGTTTTCGTCGTGAGCCTTGTACTTCTTGGAACGACGAACGGTCTTCTGGAGCAGCGGGTGAGCGAAACGACGCTCAACGCGGACAACTACCGTCTTCTCGTTCTTGTCGCTGACCACGACGCCCTGCAGAATGCGCTTCGGCATGTTATTCTTCCTTTAGGCCTTTGCTTCTGCCGCCTTCTGGCGGGCAATGGTTTTCACGCGAGCGATGTCCTTGCGAACTTCGTTGATGCGCGAGGACTTTTCAAGCTGGCCGGTCGCCTTCTGAAAGCGCAGATTGAACTGCTCCTTCTTCAGCTTGGCAAGCTCATCCTTGAGTTGGTCGGCGCTCAGGGCGCGAACATCTGCGGCTTTCATGAGCTTCTTCCTTACTCTGCAATGCGCTGCACGAAGCGCGTCTTGACCGAGAGCTTGGCGGCGCCGAGGCGCAGAGCCTCACGAGCGATTTCTTCGCTCACACCATCGATCTCGAACATCATACGGCCGGGCTTGACCTTGCATGCCCAGTATTCGACAGAGCCTTTACCTTTACCCATACGGACTTCGGTTGGCTTTGCGGTTACCGGAACATCCGGGAACACGCGGATCCATACACGGCCGGCGCGCTTCATGTAGCGCGTGATCGCGCGGCGAGCCGCTTCGATCTCACGAGCGTTGACGCGGTTAGGCTCCTGCGACTTCAGACCGAATTCGCCGAATGCGAGGTCAGAACCACCCTTGGCAACGCCCTTGATGCGGCCCTTAAATTGCTTGCGGTACTTAGTACGCTTTGGCTGCAACATTTTCTTATTCTCCGAACTTATCTGCCACGAACGCTATCAAGCGTTTTCGCGGCGGCGGTCTCTATCGCGATCGCGGCTAGCCGGACCCTGGGCGTCGCCCTCGAGCGCGCGGCGTTCGGAGGCCATCGGATCGTGCTCAAGGATTTCGCCCTTGAAGATCCAGACCTTGATGCCGCAGATGCCGAAAGCGGTTTCTGCTTCAGCCGTACCGTAGTCGATGTCGGCGCGCAGCGTATGCAGCGGCACGCGACCTTCACGGTACCATTCCGTACGAGCGATTTCCGCACCGCCGAGACGGCCGGCGCAGGTGATCTTGATGCCTTCAGCGCCAAGACGCATCGCGGACTGAACGGCGCGCTTCATGGCGCGACGGAAAGCAACACGACGCTCGAGCTGCTGAGCGATCGACTGGGCAACCAGCGTCGCGTCGATTTCCGGCTTGCGAACTTCAACGATGTTGAGGTGCGTTTCGGAATTCGTCATGTCCGACAGCTTCTTGCGGAGCTTGTCGATGTCAGCGCCTTTCTTGCCGATGATCAGGCCCGGACGAGCCGAGTGGATCGTGACGCGGCACTTCTTGTGCGGACGCTCGATGACCACCTTGGAGATACCGGCCTGCTTCAGTTCGTTCATGACGAACTTACGCATCTTCAGGTCTTCGTGAAGAAGCTGACCATACTCGGCATTGTCCGCAAACCAGCGGCTATCCCAGGTACGGTTGATGCCAAGACGAAAACCGATCGGATTGATTTTCTGACCCATTATGCGGCCTCCCCTTGAGCTTCCACTTCACGAACGACGATCGTCAGGTGCGCGAACGGACGCTCGATGCGAGACGCACGGCCACGGCCACGAGCGTGGAAACGCTTCATGACGATCGACTTGCCGACGTAAGCTTCGGCGACGACCAGCGAGTCAACGTCGAGATCGTGGTTGTTTTCTGCGTTGGCGATCGCGGATTCGAGCGTCTTCTTCACGGCACCAGCGATGCGCTTGCGCGAGAATTCCAGCTCTGCGAGCGCGCGATCAACCTTCTTGCCGCGGATCGAAGCCGCGACCAGGTTGAGCTTCTGCGGGCTGACGCGGAGCGTGCGCGCAACTGCCTGCGCTTCATTGTCCTTCAGCCGGCGTTCGGTTTTTGCCTTGCCCATTGTTACTTCCTCTTCGCCTTCTTGTCCGCACCGTGACCATAATAGGTACGGGTCGGGGCGAACTCGCCGAACTTGTGTCCGACCATGTCTTCATTGACGCTGACCGGAATGTGCTTGCTGCCGTTGTAGACACCAAAGGTGAGACCAACGAACTGCGGCATGATGGTGGAGCGACGGCTCCACATCTTGATTACTTCGCTACGTCCGCCTTCGCGCACCTTCTCAGCCTTCTTGAGAAGATAGCCGTCAACAAACGGACCTTTCCATACTGAACGAGCCACTTGAGACTTCCTCTCTTACTTCTTGCGCTGATGGCGCGAGCGCATGATCATCTTGTCGGTCGACTTGTTCGACCGCGTACGCTTGCCCTTGGTCGGCTTGCCCCATGGGGTCACCGGATGGCGACCACCAGAGGTACGGCCTTCACCACCGCCGTGCGGATGGTCAACCGGGTTCATGACAACGCCGCGGTTATGCGGCTTCTTGCCACGCCAACGCGAACGACCGGCCTTACCGTCGTTGATGTTGGCATGATCCGGATTCGAAACCGCACCGATCGTTGCAAGGCAATTGCCATGCACGAGGCGCTGTTCGCCGGAGTTCAGGCGAAGGATCGCCATGCCCTGGTCACGACCAACGAGCTGAGCGTAGGAGCCAGCCGAACGAGCGATCTGACCGCCCTTGCCCGGCTTCATCTCCACGTTGTGGATGATGGAGCCGACCGGGATGAACTGAAGCGGCATGGTGTTGCCCGGCTTCACGTCCACTGCCTTTTCCGAAGCGACGACCTTGTCGCCGGCAGCAAGACGCTGCGGAGCGAGGATGTAGGCCAGTTCGCCGTCCGTGTACTTCACCAGAGCGATGTAAGCGGTACGGTTCGGGTCGTATTCGATGCGCTCGACCGATGCCTCAACGTCGAACTTGCGACGCTTGAAGTCGACCAGACGATAGCTGCGCTTGTGACCGCCACCCTGGAAACGCACGGTGATGCGGCCGGTGTTGTTGCGGCCACCCTTGGAGGTCAGGCCTTCCGTCAGCGTCTTGACCGGCTTGCCCTTGTAGAGCGAGGAGCGGTCGACAATGACGAGCTGTCGCTGGCTCGGGGTCGTCGGATTGAATGTTTTCAATGCCATTTTCTTATTCCTCAGAGACCGGTGGAGACGTCGATCGACTGGCCTTCGGCGAGCGTCACAACAGCCTTCTTCACGTCCTTCTGCTTGCCGACGAGACCTTTAAATCGCTTGGTCTTGCCCTTGCGGAGCAGAGTGTTGACGGCCGTAACCTTGACGCCGAACAGCGCTTCGACGGCAGCCTTGATTTCAGGCTTCGTCGCGGTCTTGGCAACGTTGAAAACAACCTGGTTGTTATCCGAAACCAGCGTGGACTTTTCGGTGATCGCAGGAGAAACGATCACATCGTAATGGCGAAGATCCGTCACTTGAATCGCTCCTCTAGAGCTTCAACTGCAGCCTTGGACAGCACAAGCTTGCCGCGGCGCAGGATGTCATAAACGTTGATGCCCTGGATCGGCAGAACATCGATGTTCGGGATGTTCTGAGCCGCGAGCTTGAAGTTGCTATCGAGCTCAGCTCCACCGATGAAGAGCGCATTGGTCAGGCCGAGCGTCTCGAAAGTGCTGGCCAGAGCCTTGGTCTTGGCATCGGCTGCAACCAGGCTGTCGATGACGATGACGTCTTCGGACTTCAGCTTGGCCGACAGAGCGTGACGCAGGCCGAGGGCGCGAACCTTCTTCGGCAGATCGTGCTCGTGGCTGCGAGCGACCGGGCCGTGAGCCTTACCACCGCCGCGGAACTGCGGAGCGCGAGCCGAATGGTGACGAGCGCGGCCCGTACCCTTCTGCTTGTACATCTTGGCACCGGTGCGCGCTACATCTGCGCGGCCCTTTGCCTGATGCGTGCCCTGCTGCTTCTTTGCAAGCTGCCAGCGGACGACGCGAGCGAGGATGTCCTCACGCGGCTCGAGGCCGAAAATCGCATCAGAAAGGGAAACCTTCCCAGCGTCTTTTCCCTCGAGGGTCTTGACGTTCAATTCCATTGGTTTGGCTCCCTTACTTCGCGGCCGACTTGACGGCGTCGCGCACGATGATCCAGGCACCCTTGGAGCCGGGAACTGCACCCTTGACGAGGATCAGACCGCGATCTTCATCGGTCGATACCACTTCGAGGTTCTGCGTCGTGACGCGAGTCTGGCCCATGTGACCAGCCATCTTCTTGTTCTTGAACACCTTGCCCGGATCCTGGCGCGAGCCGGTCGAACCGTGCGAGCGGTGCGAAACCGACACACCGTGCGTGGCGCGCAGACCGCCGAAGCCGTGACGCTTGATAGCGCCTGCAAAGCCCTTACCGATCGTCGTGCCGGTCACGTCGACGAGCTGGCCCGCCGTGAAGTGAGCGGCCTTGAGCTCGGTGCCGACTTCGAGCAGGTTTTCATCCGTAACACGAAATTCAACGAGCTTGGCCTTCGGCTCAACGCTGGCAACGGCGAAATGACCGCGCAGGGCCTTCGTCGTGTTCTTAACTTTTGCCTGGCCGGCACCGAGCTGAACTGCGGTGTAGCCATTCTTTTCTACTGTGCGCTGGGCCACGACCTGGCAGCCATCCAAACGCAATACGGTTACCGGGACGTGCTCGCCGGCGTCGTTATAGACGCGGGTCATTCCCACCTTCTGTGCAATCACACCTGAACGCATCGGTTCAATCCTTCTCACTCAGCTCGAGGACCAGAGGTCTCAGAGCTTGATCTCAACATCGACACCGGCGGCGAGATCGAGCTTCATCAGCGCGTCTACCGTCTGCGGGGTCGGGTCAACGATGTCGAGAAGGCGCTTATGCGTGCGCATCTCGAACTGCTCGCGGCTCTTCTTGTCGATGTGCGGGGACCGGTTTACCGTGAACTTCTCGATACGAGTCGGAAGCGGAACGGGGCCCCGGACGCTAGCACCGGTGCGCTTCGCCGTCGACACGATCTCGCGCGTGGAAGCATCGAGAATTCGGTGATCGAACGCCTTCAGGCGAATGCGGATATTTTGGCCGTTCATTCGACGTTATCCTTGTGTTTTGTTATCTCGCGTGCCGCTAAAAAAGGGCACGGATTGTTCTTTTTCCTAAGGCGGACCACCGGTTTCAAAGATCGAGGGGGACGCCGGCTGCGGCATCCCCATCCACTTCTTCAGACCTTTCGGCCCACCTTATTGTTAATCTCATTGGCTGCTTCGTTATCCGAAGCAGCGCGCAAATCGCGCTCGCGCGCCATTTGCAACATTTCGATGTCATAAGCAAGCGGCTACTGCCGCTTGCATCATATTATTGTCATCGAATCGGCCACTCGGATGGAGTGGCCGGCTTCGAATTACTCGACGATGCTAGCGACGATGCCGGCGCCGACGGTACGGCCGCCTTCGCGGATCGCGAAGCGCAGCTTTTCTTCCATCGCGATCGGAACGATCAGCTCGACGTCAACCGTGATGTTGTCGCCAGGCATAACCATTTCCGTGCCTTCCGGAAGCGTCACGATACCCGTCACGTCCGTCGTGCGGAAGTAGAACTGCGGACGGTAGTTCGTGAAGAACGGCGTATGACGGCCGCCTTCTTCCTTCGTCAGGATGTAGGCTTCGGCCTTGAACTTCTTGTGCGGCTTTACAGTGCCCGGCTTGCAAAGGATCTGGCCACGCTCGACGCCGTCACGGTTCACACCGCGGATCAGCGCGCCGATGTTGTCGCCAGCCTGGCCCTGATCGAGCAGCTTACGGAACATTTCAACGCCGGTAACCGTCGTCTTCGACGTCGGACGAATGCCGACGATTTCGACTTCTTCACCAACCTTGACAATGCCACGCTCGACGCGGCCCGTCACAACCGTACCACGGCCGGAGATCGAGAACACGTCTTCGATCGGCATCAGGAACGGCTGGTCGATCGGACGCTCAGGCGTCGGGATGTAGGCGTCAACCGCTGCCATCAGCTCGCGGATCGCGTCTTCGCCGATCTTCTTGTCGCTGTCTTCCAGAGCAGCAAGGGCCGAACCCTTGACAACCGGAATGTCGTCGCCCGGGAAGTCGTAGGATGACAGAAGTTCGCGAACTTCAAGCTCGACGAGCTCCAGAAGCTCGGCGTCGTCAACCTGGTCGACCTTGTTCAGGAACACAACGATCGCCGGAACGCCAACCTGGCGGGCGAGCAGGATGTGTTCGCGCGTCTGCGGCATCGGGCCGTCAGCAGCCGAGCAAACCAGGATCGCGCCGTCCATCTGCGCAGCACCCGTGATCATGTTCTTCACATAGTCAGCGTGGCCGGGGCAGTCGACGTGCGCGTAGTGACGAGCAGGCGTCTCATATTCAACGTGCGCCGTCGAAATCGTGATGCCGCGTGCCTTTTCTTCCGGTGCCGCGTCGATCTGGTCATACGCCTTGAACTCACCGAAGAACTTCGTGATCGCTGCCGTCAGAGACGTCTTGCCGTGGTCAACGTGGCCGATCGTGCCGATGTTAACGTGCGGCTTATTGCGCTCAAACTTACTCTTTGCCATTTTCGGCTCTCCGTTTTTCTTGTCCCCGAAGGGATCAATTCTTGTTATCGGTCAATTGGTATTCCGGTCACTTCTGACCGGAATACTTTGCCTGGATTTCCTGTGCGACGTTCGACGGGACCGGCGAATAATGATCGAAGGTCATCGTGTACTGCGCGCGGCCCTGAGACATGGAGCGCAGGTTGTCGACGTACTTAAACATGTTTGCCAGCGGGACGTTCGCGTTGATGACAACAGCGATACCGCGGCTTTCCTGGCCCTGGATCTGGCCACGACGCGAGTTCAGGTCGCCGATGACGTCGCCGACGTAATCTTCCGGCGTCACGACTTCGACCTTCATCATCGGCTCGAGGAGCTGGGCACCAGCTTCACGGGCTGCTTCACGGAAGCAAGCGCGCGAAGCGATTTCGAAGGCCAGAACCGACGAGTCGACGTCGTGGAAGGCACCGTCGATCAGTGTCGCCTTGACGCCGAGCATCGGGAAGCCAGCCAGTGGGCCCGAAGACAGAACGCTTTCGATGCCCTTCTGAACGCCCGGAACGTATTCCTTCGGAACAGCACCGCCGACGATCTTGGACTCGAACTTGAAATCGTCGCCTTCCGGGTTCGGTTCGAACACGATCTTGACGCGAGCGAACTGACCGGTACCACCCGACTGCTTCTTGTGGGTGTAGTCCTTCTCGGTCTGACGCGTGATGGTTTCGCGGTAAGCAACCTGCGGCGCGCCGACGGTTGCTTCGACCTTGAATTCACGACGCATGCGGTCGACGATGATGTCGAGGTGAAGTTCACCCATGCCGGCAATGATCGTCTGACCCGATTCCTGGTCCGTCTTGACGCGGAAGGACGGATCTTCGGCAGCCAGGCGGTTGAGCGCGAGGCCCATCTTTTCCTGGTCGCCCTTGGTCTTGGGCTCGATCGCGATCTGGATGACCGGCTCGGGGAATTCCATGCGCTCGAGGATAACCGGCTTCAGTGGATCGCAGAGCGTATCGCCAGTGGTGGTTTCCTTGAGACCGGCCAGAGCAACGATGTCGCCAGCGAAGGCTTCTTCGATGTCTTCACGCGAGTTGGAGTGCATCTGCAGCATGCGGCCGACGCGCTCGCGCTTGTCCTTGACCGTGTTCATGACCGACGCGCCCTTTTCGAGCTTGCCGGAGTAGATACGGGCGAAGGTCAGCGAACCGACGAAGGGGTCGTTCATGATCTTGAACGCCAGCATGGAGAGCGGCTCAGCATCGTCAGCGTGACGGTGGATTTCAGCTTCCGTCTTGACGTCAATGCCCTTGATCGCCGGGATGTCGATCGGAGACGGCAGGTAATCGACAACAGCGTCGAGCAGCGGCTGAACGCCCTTGTTCTTGAAAGCGGTGCCGCAGAACATCGGGTGAAACTTGACGTCGATCGTGCCGCGACGGACGAGCGCACGGATCTGATCGTTGTCCGGCAGGTTGCCTTCCAGATAGGCTTCGGTCGCAGCTTCGTCGATCTCGACAACCGTCTCGATCAGCTTTTCGCGATATTCTTCAGCCTTGGCCTTCATGTCTTCCGGGATTTCGACGACGTCCCACTGGGCGCCGAGCGACTCGTCGCGCCAGATGAGAGCGTTCATCTCGATCAGGTCGATAACGCCCTTGAAATCGCTTTCAGCGCCGATCGGGAGCTGCATGACGACGGCGGTCGCACCGAGGCGGCTCTTGATCATCTCGACCGAGCGATAGAAGTCGGCGCCGGTCTTGTCCATCTTGTTGCAGAAGATCATGCGCGGAACATGATACTTCTCAGCCTGACGCCAGACGGTTTCCGTCTGCGGCTCAACACCAGCGTTGGCATCGAGCAGAGCGATAGCGCCGTCGAGAACGCGCAGCGAACGCTCGACTTCGATGGTGAAGTCGACGTGGCCGGGGGTGTCGATGATGTTGAAGCGGCGCATCTTGCCGTCACGGCCCTTCCAGAAGGTCGTGGTAGCAGCAGAGGTGATCGTGATGCCACGCTCCTGCTCCTGCTCCATCCAGTCCATGGTGGCTGCGCCGTCGTGGACTTCGCCGATCTTGTGCGACTTGCCGGTGTAGTAAAGGATACGCTCGGTCGTCGTGGTCTTGCCGGCGTCGATGTGCGCCATGATACCGAAATTGCGGTAGTCTTCGATTTTATATTCGCGAGCCATAGTGGACTGCCTTTCGGAAACCGTTCGGGATTACCAGCGATAATGCGAGAACGCACGGTTGGCATCAGCCATCTTGTGCGTGTCTTCGCGCTTCTTGACGGCAGAGCCGCGGTTGTTGGAGGCATCAAGAAGTTCGCCGCAGAGACGGTCGACCATGGTGGTTTCGTTGCGCTTGCGGGCAGCAGAGATCAGCCAGCGAATAGCAAGAGCCTGACGGCGCTCGGGACGAACGTCGACCGGAACCTGATATGTAGCACCACCAACGCGGCGCGAACGGACTTCAACGTGCGGAGCGATGTTATCCAAAGCCTGATGGAACACGCCGAGCGGCTCCTGCTTTGCCTTGCCCTGCACGGCGTCGAATGCGCCGTATACGATGTTTTCAGCTACGGACTTCTTGCCGTCCAGCATGATGGCATTCATGAACTTCGTGACAACCAGATCGCCGAACTTCGGGTCCGGATTGATCTCGCGCTTTTCTGCTCTGTGACGTCGGGACATACTTCTCGTCTCTCAACTGTTAGCGGCGCTTTACAACGCGGAGAACCTCGCGCAGCGCCGGATTACCTGAAACCGAATTACTTCGGACGCTTTGCACCGTACTTGGAACGGCGCTGCTTGCGGTTCTTGACACCCTGGGTATCGAGAACGCCGCGGATGATGTGGTAGCGAACACCCGGAAGGTCCTTGACGCGGCCGCCACGGATCATGACGACAGAGTGCTCCTGAAGGTTGTGACCTTCGCCCGGGATGTAACCAATGACTTCAAAGCCGTTGGTGAGGCGGATCTTTGCGACCTTACGCAGAGCCGAGTTCGGCTTCTTCGGCGTCGTCGTGTAGACGCGGGTGCAAACACCACGCTTCTGCGGGTTCTCCTGAAGAGCGGGAACCTTATTACGCTTTACCTGCGCCTGGCGAGGCTTGCGGATTAGCTGGTTTACGGTAGGCATTCAACCATCCCTTGTAAATCTGTCTCGACACCCTTGCGGGCTTAACTCTCGCCGTCTCCGGCACGACACACGTTCGCCTCAATGCGCAAAACGTGGCCCGATCCGCTTTCGCAGATGGACCACAAAAAAGCAGAGGACGCAGCAAATTGCGTCTTGCGTGCAGCATTCGTGTCTTCAACGTGCGTTTAGAACCTTGTTTGAGGTGAACTCCAGAGCGCGTCGCTCCGAACAGCCATGCCTCACATGGGTCCTGATGGCGGCGGTACTACTGGTTTCCCGCAGGTTCGTCAAGGCCGGTTAAGAATTATCTTTGTCACAAACCCCGAAAAGACGGGCCAAACCAGCCGTTTGGCGCCTCAGACGAGGAAATGGCGTCGCTCCGGCAAGATAGACTTGGGTATTTCGTTAAAATCCCTATAAGGAATCACAGAAAGACAATTTCACCGATCGGCAAGGGCAGTTCAGAGAATCGCTCGGCCGAATCGATACCACCGAAGGAAGACTTATGATCACAGAGCCAGACAACGACAACAATTTCGACGGCCCCATGGTCTTCATCATCATCGGCAAGGGATATGAAACGGACGGCGGCGAAGGCGTCGACCTGCATGTTATGCTGAAGGCACCAGATGACGACACCGCTGTTCGCGAAGCGCTGAATGCCCTTGCTGAGGAAGGCTTCATCGAGGCCGATCTCGATCAGATCGGCATGCTGACCGACGTGCCCGACGAAGAACCGCATGCCTCGGCCTATCAGGGCGCGCTGGAAGGCGAAGTGGCGATCATTCGGTTTCGCTAGACGGGATCGCACTCCCCTCGCCTGCTCTTCACACTATGGATGAAAAAAGAAACCGCCCGGATCGCTCCGGGCGGTTTTTGATTCCAGCTTAACTCCAGCCGCTTATTCAGCGGCCGGGGCGTTTTCGTTGGCCATGTCCTGCAGCATCGGCGTGGCGACGGCGGCGCCCGTGCCCTTGCGACGCTCTTCCAGGATCAGCTCGTCGCGAGCCGTCGCGATGCGACGGATCTGCGTCATGGTACCACCGGTACCGGCCGGGATGAGACGGCCGACGATGACGTTTTCCTTCAGACCCTGCAGGCCGTCGGTCTTGCCGGCGATCGCAGCTTCCGTCAGCACCTTCGTCGTTTCCTGGAAGGACGCGGCGGAGATGAAGGACGGGGTTTGCAGCGACGCCTTGGTGATGCCGAGCAGAACCGGATCGCCGTAAGCGGGCTTCTTGCCCTCTTCGATCAGGCGGTCGTTGTTATCGTCCAGCTCGATACGGTCGACATTGTCACCAACGATATACTGGCTGTCGCCTGCATCGGTGATTTCCACCTTCTGCAGCATCTGACGGACAATCACTTCGATGTGCTTGTCGTTGATGACAACGCCCTGGAGACGGTAGACTTCCTGGATTTCGTTGACGAGGTAGGAAGCCAGAGCCTCCACGCCCTTGATCGCCAGGATGTCGTGCGGAGCCGGGTTACCGTCGAGGATGTAGTCACCCTTTTCGATATAGTCGCCTTCCTGAAGGTGGAAGGGCTTGCCCTTCGGGATCAGGTATTCGACCGGCTCGACACCGTCTTCCGCCGGCTCGATGATGACACGGCGCTTGTTCTTGTAGTCGCGGCCGAGGCGGATCGTACCATCGATCTCTGCGATGATGGCGTGGTCCTTCGGACGACGGGCTTCGAACAGTTCGGCAACGCGCGGCAGACCGCCGGTGATGTCCTTGGTCTTGGCGCTTTCCAGTGGCGAACGGGCAAGAACGTCACCCTGCGACACTTTCTGGCCCGGCTCGACGGACAGGATCGCGTCAACCGAGAGCAGGAAGCGGGCTTCACCGCCGCGCGACAGCTTGGCGACATTGCCGCTGGCATCCTTGATGACGATCGCCGGCTTCAGATCCGAGCCGCGCGGCGTCGAACGCCAGTCGATAACCTGACGCTTGGTGATGCCGGTCGACTCGTCGGTCGCTTCGAGAACCGAGAGACCGTCGATAACGTCTTCGAAGTGCACCGTACCGGCGACTTCCGTCATCATCGGACGGGTATACGGATCCCATTCTGCGAGACGCTGACCGCGCTTGACCTTGTCGCCTTCGTCGACATGGAGCTTGGAGCCGTAGGCGACGCGCTGCGAAGAGCGTTCGACGCCACGTTCGTCCAAAATCTGCACCGTCATGTTACGGCCCATGGCAACCAGGCTGCCTTCGGAGTTGCGCAGCATGTTGCGGTTCTTGATCTGAACCGTGCCCTCATACGAGGCTTCCAGGAACGACTGGTCGACCACGGTCGCCGTGCCGCCCAAGTGGAAGGTGCGCATGGTGAGCTGCGTGCCCGGCTCACCGATCGACTGAGCGGCAATGACGCCGACAGCTTCACCGATGTTGACCGGCGTACCGCGAGCAAGGTCGCGGCCGTAGCAGACCGAGCAGACGCCCGTCTGGATTTCGCAGGTCAGCGCCGAACGGATGCGGATCGACTGGATACCAGCCTTTTCGATCTCGATGACATCCGGCTCGAGGATCATCTTGCCAGCATCGACGATGCGCTCACCCGTGATCGGATGGTCGATATCGTCCAGCGCCGTACGGCCGAGGATGCGGGCGCCGAGCGAGGCGACAACCTGACCGGCATCGACGATGGCAGTCATGGTGAGGCCGCTTTCGGTGCCGCAATCGATGTGCGTCACGATGCAATCCTGCGCGACGTCGACGAGACGGCGGGTCAGGTAACCGGAGTTCGCGGTCTTCAAGGCGGTGTCTGCCAGACCCTTACGGGCGCCGTGCGTCGAGTTGAAGTACTCGTTAACGGTCAGGCCTTCCTTGAAGTTCGAGATGATCGGCGTCTCGATGATTTCGCCCGACGGCTTGGCCATGAGGCCGCGCATGCCGCCCAACTGACGCATCTGGTTCGGAGAACCGCGGGCGCCCGAATGGCTCATCATGTAGATCGAGTTCATCGGCTTCTGACGACCGGTCTTCTCGTCGAATTCGACGGCCTTAATGCGGGCCATCATTTCTTCGGCGACCTTTTCCGTGGCCTTGCCCCAGGCGTCGACAACCTTGTTGTACTTTTCGCCCTGGGTGATCAGACCGTCGTTGTACTGCTGCTCGTATTCCTTCACCAGGGCTTCGGTGTCACCGACGATCTTAACCTTGGTATCCGGAATGACCATGTCGTCCTTGCCGAACGAAATGCCGGCGCGGCAGGCATGAGCGAAGCCGAGCTGCATGATGCGGTCGCAGAAAATGACCGTGTCCTTCTGGCCGCAGTGACGGTAGACCGTGTCGATCATCTTGGAGATGTTCTTCTTGGTCATTTCCTGGTTGCAGATGTCGAAGGTCACCTTGCCATGCTTCGGCAGCAGTTCGCCAATCAGCAGGCGGCCAGGGGTCGTTTCATAGATCTTCGAATAGGGCTTGCCCTCTTCGTCGATCGACTTGAAGCGGCCGCGGATCTTCGAATGCAGCGTCACGACCTTGTTTTCCAGAGCGTGATGAAGCTCACCGAGGTCGGAGAAGGCCATGCCTTCGCCCGGCTCGTTCTGGTTCAGGATCGAGAGGTAATAGAGACCGAGAACCATGTCCTGCGACGGAACGATGATCGGTGCTCCGTTTGCCGGATGCAGGATGTTGTTGGTCGACATCATCAGCACGCGGGCTTCGAGCTGGGCTTCGAGCGACAGCGGCACGTGAACAGCCATCTGGTCACCGTCGAAGTCGGCGTTGAAAGCCGTGCAGACGAGCGGGTGCAACTGGATGGCCTTGCCTTCGACCAGCATGGGTTCGAAGGCCTGGATGCCCAGGCGGTGCAGCGTCGGCGCGCGGTTCAGCAGAACCGGATGCTCGCGGATGACCTCGTCGAGGATATCCCAAACTTCCGGCTTTTCCTTTTCAACCAGCTTCTTGGCCTGCTTGACGGTCGAGGAATAACCCTTCGCGTCGAGGCGGGCGTAGATGAACGGCTTGAAGAGTTCGAGCGCCATCTTCTTCGGCAGGCCGCACTGATGCAGCTTGAGCTCCGGACCGGTCACGATGACCGAACGGCCGGAATAGTCGACGCGCTTGCCGAGCAGGTTCTGACGGAAGCGGCCCTGCTTGCCCTTGAGCATATCGGACAGCGACTTCAGCGGACGCTTGTTGGCGCCGGTGATGACGCGGCCGCGGCGGCCGTTGTCGAACAGCGCATCAACAGATTCCTGCAGCATGCGCTTTTCGTTGCGGATGATGATGCCCGGAGCGCGCAGTTCGATGAGGCGCTTCAGACGGTTGTTACGGTTGATGACGCGGCGGTACAGATCATTCAGATCCGACGTTGCGAAACGGCCACCATCGAGCGGCACCAGCGGACGCAGGTCCGGCGGGATGACCGGGACGACCTTCATGATCATCCATTCCGGACGGTTGCCGGATTCCATGAAGTTCTCGACGATCTTCAGGCGCTTCATCAGCTTCTTCTGCTTGAGATCCGACGTGGTGTCGGCAAGCTCGGAGCGCAGGTCGCCGGCGATCTTCTCGAGGTTCATGCTGGCCAGCATCTCGTAGATCGCTTCAGCGCCGATCATGGCGGTGAACTGGTCTTCGCCATATTCGTCAACGGCGAGCATGTACTCTTCTTCCGTCAGGAGCTGATGCTCCTTGAGCGCGGTCAGGCCCGGCTCGGTGACGATGTAGTTTTCGAAGTAGAGAACGCGCTCGACATCCTTCAGCGTCATGTCGAGCAGCGTGGAAATGCGGCTCGGCAGCGACTTCAGGAACCAGATGTGGGCAACGGGAGCGGCGAGCTCGATATGGCCCATACGCTCACGGCGAACGCGCGACAGCGTGACTTCGACGCCGCACTTTTCGCAGATGATGCCCTTGTACTTCATGCGCTTGTACTTGCCGCACAGGCATTCGTAATCCTTGATCGGCCCGAAGATTCGCGCGCAGAACAGACCATCGCGTTCCGGCTTGAACGTACGATAGTTGATCGTCTCCGGCTTCTTGATCTCACCATAAGACCAGGAAAGAATCTTCTCCGGCGATGCGATCGAAATCCGGATGGAATCGAAATTCTGTGCAGGCACCTGCGGATTGAAAAGATTCATGACCTCTTGGTTCATGCCTGTCTCCTTTAGGGGCGAAACGCCCTCGAATTGCAATCAGTGCCGGCAAATTCCCGGGAACCGGACTGACGCCTTAAAACGACAATAACCGCAGAATGCGGCGAAATCGTCCCTGCCTAGCGCTACACGAATTCGGGCGCCGGCGGGAACGGTGCGCGCTGACGAACAGCGCGCACCCTATCGGCTATTACTCGGCTGCGTCCGGAAGCTGGCCCGCTGCCTGCAGCTCGTCGACCTTGGAGTTTTCCAATTCGACGCTGAGACCCAGCGACCGCATTTCCTTGACGAGAACGTTGAAGCTCTCCGGAATGCCCGCTTCGAAGGTGTCGTCGCCACGAACGATGGCTTCGTAGACCTTGGTGCGGCCGGCCACGTCGTCCGACTTGACCGTGAGCATTTCCTGCAGCGTGTAGGCTGCGCCGTAAGCTTCGAGCGCCCAGACTTCCATTTCGCCGAAGCGCTGACCGCCGAACTGCGCCTTACCGCCCAGCGGCTGCTGGGTGACGAGCGAGTACGGGCCGATTGAGCGGGCGTGGATCTTGTCGTCGACCAGGTGGTTCAGCTTCAGCATGTAGATGTAGCCAACCGTGACCTGGCGGTCGAACTGCTCGCCGGTACGACCGTCATAGAGCGTCGACTGACCGGTCTGCTTAAGACCTGCCATTGCGAGCATCTCGTTGACGTCGACTTCGCCGGCGCCGTCGAAGACCGGGGTCGCGATGGACACGCCACGCTTCCACTGATCGGCCAGACGCAGAACCGACGCGTCGTCATACTCGTGAACGTCGTCGCTCTTCGGACCGTCGCCGACGACCATGTCGATCGTCTGGCGCAAAGGCTCGATGTTGCCGCTTGCCTTATAGGCTTCGATCAGCTCGCCGATCTGACGACCCATGCCGGCGCAAGCCCAGCCAAGGTGCGTCTCGAGAATCTGACCGACGTTCATGCGCGACGGCACGCCGAGCGGGTTCAGCACGATGTCGACATGCGTACCGTCTTCGAGGAACGGCATGTCTTCGACCGGCACGATGCGCGATACAACACCCTTGTTGCCGTGACGGCCGGCCATCTTGTCGCCCGGCTGGATCTTACGCTTCACAGCGACGAAGACCTTGACCATCTTCATGACGCCCGGAGGCATTTCATCGCCGCGCTGGACCTTCTCGACCTTGTCCATGAAGCGCTGTTCAAGGCGCGACTTGGACTCGTCGTACTGGCCGCGCAGAGCTTCGAGCTCGCCCTGGACCTTTTCGTCCTCGACAGCGAACATCCACCACTGCGAGCGCGGATATTCGGAGACGACGGCGTTGGACAGTTCCGTGCCCTTCTTGAAGCTCTTCGGACCGGCAAGTGCAACCTGGCCGCGGAGCATTTCGATCAGGCGGCCGTAGACGTTACGGTCGAGGATCGCCTGTTCGTCGTCGCGGTCCTTGGCCAGACGTTCGATCTCTTCGCGCTCGATCGCCATGGCGCGTTCGTCCTTCTCGACGCCGTGGCGGTTGAAGACGCGAACTTCGACGACCGTACCGTAGGTGCCGGGCGGCATGCGCATGGAGGTGTCGCGAACGTCGGACGCCTTTTCACCGAAGATGGCACGCAGGAGCTTTTCTTCCGGCGTCATCGGGCTTTCGCCCTTCGGCGTGATCTTGCCGACGAGGATGTCGCCCGGCTGAACTTCAGCGCCGATGTAAACGATGCCGGCTTCGTCCAGGTTCTTCAGCGCTTCTTCCGAAACGTTCGGAATGTCGCGGGTGATTTCTTCCGGACCGAGCTTGGTGTCGCGCGCCATCACTTCGAATTCTTCGATGTGGATGGAGGTGAACACGTCGTCGGCAACGATACGCTCGGAGAGCAGGATCGAGTCTTCGTAGTTGTAGCCGTTCCACGGCATGAACGCGACGAGCACGTTGCGGCCGAGCGCCAGATCGCCAAGATCGGTCGACGGACCGTCGGCCAAGATGTCGCCCTTGTTGACCACGTCACCGACGGTGACCAGCGGACGCTGGTTGACGCAGGTGTTCTGGTTCGAACGCTGGAACTTCATCAGGCGGTAGATATCGACGCCGGACTTCGACGGATCGAGGTCTTCGGTGGCGCGGATAACGATACGCGTTGCGTCGACCTGGTCGACCACCCCGCCGCGGCGGGCGCCGATAGCAGCACCAGAGTCACGGGCGACAACCGGCTCCATGCCGGTGCCGACGAACGGAGCTTCGGCGCGCAGAAGCGGCACGGCCTGACGCTGCATGTTCGAGCCCATGAGAGCGCGGTTGGCGTCGTCGTTTTCCAGGAATGGGATCAGAGCAGCAGCGACCGAAACAAGCTGCTTCGGCGAGACGTCCATCAGGTTGATGTTGTCGCGCGGAGCGAGCATGACTTCGCCAGCATGACGGCAAACGACGAATTCCTCGATGAAGGAACCGTCGGCGTCGAGCTCGGCGTTGGCCTGAGCAACGTAGTACTTCGCCTCTTCCATGGCGGAGAGGTAGAGCACGTCGTTGGTCACCTTACCGTCGATGATGCGGCGATAAGGGCTTTCGATGAAGCCGTACTTGTTGACGCGGGCAAAGGTCGCCAGCGAGTTGATGAGACCGATGTTCGGGCCTTCCGGCGTTTCGATCGGGCAAATGCGACCATAGTGGGTCGGATGCACGTCGCGGACTTCGAAGCCGGCGCGTTCGCGGGTCAAACCGCCCGGGCCAAGAGCCGAAAGACGGCGCTTGTGGGTGATTTCCGAGAGCGGGTTCACCTGGTCCATGAACTGCGAGAGCTGCGAGGAGCCGAAGAATTCGCGAACGGCGGCAGCGGCCGGCTTCGCGTTGATCAGATCCTGCGGCATAACCGTGTCGATTTCGATCGAGGACATACGTTCCTTGATCGCGCGCTCCATGCGGAGCAGGCCGAGACGGTACTGGTTTTCCATCAGCTCGCCGACCGAGCGGACGCGGCGGTTGCCGAGGTTGTCGATGTCGTCGATTTCGCCCTTGCCGTCGCGCAGTTCGACCAGCATCTTGACCACGGCCAGGATGTCGTCCTTGCGCAGGATGCGGACGGTGTCTTCGACGTCGAGATCGAGGCGCATGTTCATCTTCACGCGGCCGACGGCGGAGAGGTCGTAACGCTCCGCATCGAAGAACAGCGAGTTGAACATGGCTTCGGCCGATTCCATGGTCGGCGGTTCACCCGGACGCATGACGCGGTAGATGTCGAACAGAGCGTCTTGACGGTTCTCGTTCTTGTCCGCAGACAGCGTGTTACGGATGTAGGCGCCGACGTTGATATGGTCGATGCCGAGAACCGGGATTTCGTCGAAACCAGCCTTGAGGATCACCGGAAGGGTCTTCTCGTCGATTTCATCGCCGGCTTCGAGATAGATCTCACCGGTCTGGAAGTTGACGATGTCTTCCGCCAGGAACAGGCCGTAAAGCTCCTCGTCGGTGGCCTTCAAGGCCTTGAGGCCCTTTTCCTGCAACTGACGCAGCAGGCGCGGGGTCAGCTTCTTGCCGCCTTCGACTACGACTTCGCCGGTATCGGCGTCGATCATGTCGGTAACGGTCTTGGCGCCCTTCAGCGTTTCCGCCTTGAAGGGAATGCGCCAGCCCTCGCCGGAGCGCTCATAGAGCGACTTCGTGTAGAAGGTCGACAGGATTTCTTCGCCGTCCATGCCGAGCGCCATCAGCAGCGACGTCACCGGAATCTTGCGGCGGCGGTCGATACGGGCGTAGACGATGTCCTTGGCGTCGAATTCGATATCGAGCCAGGAGCCGCGGTACGGAATGACGCGAGCAGCGAAGAGCAGCTTGCCGGAAGAGTGGCTCTTGCCCTTGTCGTGGTCGAAGAAGACGCCCGGCGAACGGTGCATCTGGGACACGATAACGCGCTCGGTGCCGTTCACGATGAAGGTACCGTTGTTCGTCATGAGCGGCATGTCGCCCATGTAAACGCTCTGTTCCTTGATGTCCTTGATAGACTTCGCGCCGGTATCTTCGTCGATATCGAACACGATCAGACGGAGAGTGACCTTCAGCGGCGCGGCGTAGGTCAGGTCGCGCTGGCGGCATTCGTCGACGTCGAACTTCGGCGGTTCGAACTCATAGGATACAAACTCCAGCATGGAAGCGCCGGAGAAATCGGTGATCGGGAAAACCGACTTGAATACGGCCTGGAGACCCTCGTCAGGGCGGCCGCCCTTGGGCTCTTCGACCATGAGGAACTGATCGTAGGACGCCTTCTGAACCTCGATGAGGTTCGGCATCTCTGCGACTTCGGGAATCTTACCAAAAAACTTGCGTACGCGCCTGCGACCGTTGAACGAAAGGGTCTGAGCCATCGTCGCTCCTTTAAAATCCTGCACCCGGGCCTGCAACGGATGGGAACCGCTGGCCAGGCGATCCCATCAATCAATGAGTAGTTCAATCTCGTCTAACTAACCGAAAACCGCTCGGCACGGATTGCGTCGCGGTTCGGTCTGAGACCATCCTCTTGAAGAACCCATTACCCAAAAGCCGTTTTAGCCGCGGCTTTTGGGTAATTTGTTCGGAAAAACGGCAAATGGGAGGCGGCAAAATGCCACCTCCCAAAGCAGTTTCAAGCTTACTTGACGTCGGCCTTTGCGCCAGCGTCTTCGAGCTTCTTCTTGATGTCAGCGGCTTCAGCCTTGGAAACGCCTTCCTTGACAGCCTTCGGAGCGGCTTCAACGAGGTCCTTGGCTTCCTTGAGGCCGAGACCGGTGATGGCGCGGACTTCCTTGATGACGTTGATCTTGTTCGCGCCGGCATCAGCGAGGATGACGTCGAACTCGGTCTTTTCTTCTTCAACGACAGCAGCAGCGCCAGCACCACCAGCAACGGCAGCAACAGCTACCGGAGCAGCGGCGGAAACGCCCCACTTTTCTTCGAGGAGCTTGGACAGTTCTGCGGCTTCGAGAACGGTCAGCGAGGAAAGGTCTTCAACGATCTTTGCGAGATCAGCCATTTTTGTAGTTCCTTTTGTTCGGTTCGAACTGGTTGATTATGAACAGCGAAAAACCGCCTTAAGCGGCTTCGTCCTTCTTGGCGTAGGCCGAGAACACACGAGCAAGCTGGCTTGCCGGTGCTGCAACCACACCTGCGATGCGGGTAGCCGGGGTCTGGATCATGCCCAGCAGCTTTGCACGCAGCTCGTCCAGCGAAGGCAGGGTCGCGAGCGACTTGACGCCTTCCGGGTTGAGCGTGGTTGTTCCCATGGCGCCGCCCAGAACAACGATCTTATCGTTGGTCTTGGCGAAATCCACGACGACCTTCGGAGCGGTAATCGGATCGGTGCTGTATGCGATCAGCGTCTGACCCGTGAAGAGATTGGAAATCCCTTCTGCATCCGTGCCCTGAAGAGCAATTTTGGCCAGGCGGTTCTTCGCGACTTTGACGGTGCCGCCAGCAGCGCGCATCTTGGAACGGAAATCGTTCATCTGAGCGACTGTAGCACCAGCATAGTGGGCCACGACAACCGAGCCCGAAGCCTTGAAGACTTCGTTCAGTTCCGTGACGAATTCGCGTTTTTCCGCTCTTTCCACTGCTTTTCTCCAGTTGACAGGACCGCGATAAACGGACCTGCCGGGTTGCCTTTTGCCTCCTGGGATCAGCTAAGAGATCCCAAGCGACGCTTGAGGATCCTGTCCCCTCGCGCTCGAGCCGTAAGGCTCCAAGGCACAAGGCATCCAAGGCTCGAACCGAGTTTATCGAAGCAGAACTTCTTCAAAATTCGGGTCTTACCCGTCTCATGCAGGCAAAGTGATTAAGGTCTCAACCACCTGCAATCTCGGACAGGAATTCCGGATTTCTCCGGATATCCTGGCCCCGAAGGGCCAGGAATTCTTAAATGCCGGGCAACAGGCCCGACAAAACCATTAGGCGCTCGGTGCCGTAACCGTCGACGGCTCGATCTTGACGCCCGGGCCCATGGTCGAAGAGATCGCTACGCGCTTGACGTAGTTGCCCTTTGCACCGGCCGGCTTCGCCTTGATAACGGCGTCAGCGAAGGCGCGGATGTTTTCTTCCAGAGCCTTGGCATCGAAGGAGGCCTTGCCGATACCGGCATGGACGATACCAGCCTTCTCGACGCGGAACTCGACTGCGCCGCCCTTGGAGGCTTCGACAGCACCCTTGACGTCCATGGTGACGGTGCCGACCTTCGGGTTCGGCATCATGCCGCGCGGGCCGAGAACCTTACCGAGACGGCCGACGAGCGGCATCATGTCCGGGGTCGCAATGCAGCGATCGAAGTCGATCTTGCCGCCCTGGACGATTTCAACGAGGTCTTCTGCGCCAACGATGTCAGCGCCGGCAGCCTTGGCTTCATCAGCCTTGGCGCCACGAGCGAAGACGGCAACGCGAACCGTACGGCCGGTGCCGTTCGGCAGGTTGACGACGCCGCGAACCATCTGGTCAGCGTGACGCGGGTCAACGCCGAGGTTCATTGCGATTTCGACGGTTTCGTCGAACTTGGCGACAGCCCGTTCCTTGACCATGCCGATAGCCTGGGTCAGAGCATAGAGCTTAGTGGGATCGACGCCTTCGCGGATCTTCTGAATACGCTTTGCAACCATGGTCTTAACCTACCACTTCCAGGCCCATGGCGCGGGCAGAGCCCTCGATCATGGCCATTGCGCCTTCGATATCGGCGGCGTTCAGATCCTTCATCTTGGCTTCGGCAATCGACTTGACCTGAGCCTTGGTGAGCGTGCCAGCCTTGGCACCCTTGCCCGGCGTCTTCGAGCCGGACTGGATCTTCGCTTCCTTCTTCAGGAAGTAGCTGACCGGCGGCTGCTTCATGACGAAGGTGAAGGACTTGTCCTGGTAGTAGGTGATGACGACCGGGATCGGCATACCCTTTTCCATTTCCTGCGTGGCGGCATTGAACGCCTTACAGAATTCCATGATGTTAATGCCACGCTGACCAAGCGCAGGACCGATCGGCGGCGACGGATTCGCCGAGCCGGCCTTAACCTGCAGCTTGAGCTGGCCTGCAACTTTCTTAGCCATATCTCTCTGCCTTTCTGATTGACCGGTTGCCCGGCCCATTATGCCGGATTGCTCCGGCGGCTGCGGTTGCGTGGTGCGGATCAAAAGGTCCGGCTAAGACCCCTGCCCTTCCACGCGGATTGCGGCTTCGCCGCGAGGTGTAAGCAAATACTCACTTACACCCAAACTCAAACAAACGATCAGACCTTCTCGACCTGACTGTATTCCAGCTCGACCGGCGTAGCGCGGCCGAAAATCGACACTTCCACCTTCAGGCGCGAACGCTCTTCGTCCACATCCTGAACCGTGCCGTTGAACGACGCGAACGGACCGTCGGAAACGCGGACCTGCTCGCCGATCTCGAAGGACACCGAAGCCTTCGGCCGCTCGACGCCTTCCTGGACCTGACCGAGAATACGCTCGGCTTCATAATCCGGAATCGGAACGGGCTTATTGTCGGAGCCGAGAAAGCCTGTGACCTTCGGCGTATTCTTGATCAGGTGGTAGGCTTCATCCGTCAGGTTGGCGCGCACCAGCACATAACCCGGGAAGAACTTGCGCTCGCTGTCGACCTTGCGGCCGCGGCGCACTTCAACCACCTTTTCGGTCGGCACAAGGATCTTCTCGAACAGATGCTCGAGACCCTTCTGCTTGGCCTTCTCCTCGATGGATTCAGCCACCTTCTTTTCGAAGTTAGAATATGCGTGGACGATGTACCAACGTGCCGCCATGTTCATCTCCACCCGATATCAATTGCCGGTATTCAGCACGTAGCCGAGAATCCAGCCAATGAGCTGGTCAGCAGCAAAGAAAAACAACGAGGCGAAAAGGACCATAACGAGTACCATCACCGTCGAGATCATCGTCTCACGGCGGGACGGCCAAGTGATTTTCGACGTCTCGGAGCGGACCTGCTGCAGAAACGCAAGTGGATTCGATTTGGATGCCATTGACTGCCCACGCAATTACGGCGCGTAAAGCTGAACATATCAGCCCCACGCACCGCGTGTCTGTTGAACCCTACATAAACATCGATTCCCAATTTAACAAGAGGGAATTCGGTGCTTTCGAAAATTTGCCGCCAAACCGGCATAATCCCCAACCCAAGAAGCAGCGAAACCGACGCGCTATTCAAATCAAGGAAGATGGCAGGGGCAGCAGGGCTCGAACCTACGACCTGCGGTTTTGGAGACCGCCGCTCTACCAACTGAGCTATACCCCTTCATGCTTCGATCACTGGCACCGAGCGGTGACCCGCCAGCGCCTTTCGAAGGCATGGCGCTCCTTTAAGACGGGACGAAACGATTGGCAAGTGCGTTTTTCGTTTTTTCCCAAGAGGGTGCGCAGCTTCGTTCAATGCGGACAATTCCCGAAGGCGCCGACCACAGGAATTGCGGGCTTTGCCGCATCTCCCGAATGTGTCGCGCGGGCAATTCTCAACCTTCCTTCGGCTCTCCCGGCGTTCCCTTGGGCTTCCGCTTCAGGAATTTCGGCCTGAGGTGACGCAGAAAATTGTCTGTGGAGCGAATCACATTGGTCAACGAGATCAGCTTGTCGACTTCCGCGTCGGTATTGCCGAGCCGCTCGGTCAGCACCTCTGCCGCAGCCAGCGCAATTTCGGCCGGCGGAACCTCACAGAAGCGCTCGGCAAGCCGGATGTAGGGATTGAGCGAAACGCCGCCGTGGATGACGATCTTTCCAAGACGGGCAAAGAGGCGCAGGAAGGTCTGCTCGAAGGTCCAGTCGTGAACAGACACGACCCTCCATTTTTCGCTACGCTTGGCCGAGAAGCCGGCAAGCACGATGGCGCCGGGCAGTTTCAGATCGCTCAGCCAAAGCGCCATGGCAAAGCCGCTGGTCGGCGTCTTGCCCTCCGTGTAGAAATCGCTGCAGAAGCCGACGAGATCGAGGTGGCCTGTGGGCGCGCCCTGGAAATCGGCGGCAGGATTCAGTTTTTCCTCGCGCCCGAGGCGGATGTTCATGATCCCGAGGAAATATTCCTTCGGGAAGAATTTGACGACGTCACCCACCTCGCCCCGATAGACGATATTCGCGCCGCGCGGTTGTCCGCGCGAAATCAGCAGCGAATGCCCGTGGAACGGGCGGTCCAGGACCTTGTAGACCTTATTGAAGAAGATGAAGAGCGCGCTCGACGGAAACTGCTGCTGGAGGCTGCCGATATCGACCGCATCGCTGTTTGCGACAAGAACGATGTGGGAGAAGGCCGCCAGCACGGACCGCCATTCATCGGCGGTCGTCAAGCCTGTGGCGGCCCCTGCAGCCGGGAAGCCGATTTCGTTGTTTCCTGCTTCGACACCCACGCCCGGATCCAGCCCGGTTACTTCTGCTGGACGTGCAGCATGCGATCACGCATGGCGAACCATTCTTCGGCGTAGTCGTCGTTGCGATACTCGTCGAAATACGGACCGCCATCGGTGAAGTGCACCAGTTGGGCATCCGACCGGTAGTCATATTCGTTGACGAGGTAATTCCAGGTCACGGGAACCTCACCGATCTGATCTTCGCTTTCCAACCATTTGAACTGGTGAAGCTGCAGGCCCGTGGCGGTGTTGACGTAATCCTTCGTCAATGCCCGGCATTTGGCATTGTTGAAAAGGATCATGCTCGACCAGTTCTTCTTTTCATATTTGGTCTGCGTCTGGCCGAGGAACTTGGTCTCGATTTTCGGCTGGTAGTCGTGCTTGACGCACATTGCGGCATAGCGGTCGTCGCGCAGCTTCCAGAGTTCGGCAATGTCGGCGCGAGCCAGCATGTCGCAATCCATGAAGATGCTCCAGCCCTCGTAATTGCTGAGGTAAGGAACCAGAAAGCGGGAGAAGGAAAATTCGGTCGACTGCAGCGGGTTGCGCTCGCGCGTGAAAATGCCGTCGAGATTGCTGAGAACGATCGGCGAAAACGCCACCGGGATCGAAGAGTGCTCGATTATGCTTTGCGCGAGGACGTGATAGGCGACGACTTCCTTAGAATCAAAGCCGACAAAAATACGTGCAACACCGTCGTTCATAGTCCCTCCGAAGCGGCTGACCACCAAAGGGATCAACCGGTTAATAGCTTTCAAGTCGCAGCGCAAATCGCGTTGCGAAGCATCCTGCCGGCTCGCAAGCCACATGATGTCTATTCAAAACACGAGTCCCAACCGCATCATGGAAAACAACTGCAATTTCCACGATACGCCCCGCGAACGCAAACCTACTTACTTCAACTCGGATATTTGTCGAGTGTTTGCGGAAGCATTTTTGGTTTTCTTCCGTAACAAATGGAGAGCCATCATTGCTCTCGACGGGGTTTCGACCGGGCGTCGCAACGGCGCCCGGCTTTCATTTCATTCGGCAATGCAGCCTCAAACCTTCACGTAGCGGCGCCAGTTATGCTCTTCCTTGAAGCCCAGGACTTCACGGATCTTGCGGTTGGAGAGCAGGCCTTCATACTCGCCGATCTCGCGGGTAAACGGCACGTTCGGGAAGTATTTGGCGGCAAGATCCCGGGACGGCGTGTTGGCCGATACCGTGTCGTTGGCGGCGTTGAACACCTGAAAGCCGAGACCGCTTTTTTCAATACAGAGATGGACGATCTGGCCGAGATCGCGTGCGTCGATATAGCTCCAGGCTATGCGCTTGCGGATGTCGGTGTCGGCAAAATATTCCGGGAAACGCTCATATTCATGAGGCTCAATGACGTTGCCGATGCGCAGCGCATAGATGTCGATGCCGAAACGCTCAGCGAAGGCGCGTGCCGTCTTCTCGTTCAGGACCTTCGAGAGGCCATAGGAATCCATCGGATTGACATCATAGTCCTCTTCCAGCGGGAACTGATGGAAATCGCGATGGCCTTCGGCAAAGCAGACGCCATAGGTCGTTTCGCTGGAGGCGACGATGATCTTCTTGACGCCGAGCTTTGCCGCCGCTTCGATGACATTGTAAGTGCCCATCGTATTGATGCGGAAGGTCTCGTTGTCAGGCTTGATCAGAATACGCGGCACGGCGGCGAAATGCACGACGGCGTCGTAGGGCTGCACACCCTTTCCATGATCGAGATCGGGGAAATCCCGATGCATGGTGAGCACGTTGTAGACTTGTCCTGCATCGGTGATATCGGCATTCAGATTGGTAACGCCGGGGCTGTCCAGCGGCACGAGATCCACATTGTGGACCTCGTAACCGGCATTAATTAGCCAGGGAACGGTATGACGCCCGGCCTTGCCGCTACCGCCGGTGAACAGAATACGTTTCTTCATGAAATCTCCTCCAGGTAAAATCGAGCGATAGATAGGCCCTTTCGGGCATTTCGCAAGACATCGGCCGTGGGACATTCTGCTGCGATTCCTTGCCGAGCAGCAGTAACCCACCAAAGTCACCAACCGGAGACTATCGATGGATTGGTTTACGACGACTGCTTGTGCAGATGTTCCAACATGTGCTCAACACATTGATCAAGCGAAAGCCGGCTCGTATCGAATACCTCGCAGCCATGCTGGACGGCCTCCCCGCACAGATAGGCAGCCCAGTTCATCATGTCCTTGTTCGCGAGCTCCGGCTGGCCTCTTCCGACCGCAAGCCGCTCCGTTCTTGTAGCATCGTCGCAATCAACCAGGAGCAGCTTGTAGTCGGCGATATTGGCCGCCGCGGCTGCTTCGAGGACGAAAGCGATCCGCATCTGCCCTTCAAACAAGACCGGCTTTCCACTCCGCGCAACCCTCGCCAAGCGCACCATCCATTCCACGGTCTTGTCGCGCTGCCAGGCTTCCGGCGAGCCGTGATCCCTGATCATCGCATCCACTGCCGGCACGCCGATGCTGTCGAACCGATAGATCGCAAAATCATCCGGATACCTCTCGGCGATCGCATCGGCAATTGCCGTCTTTCCGGAGCCGGATGCGCCTGTCAGAACGATCAATCCCATTGGTTTCCTCCGAAATGCGAAAGGCCCCGCTGTTTCCAGCGGGGCCTTCGTAACCACGAATAATCCGGAGATTACTCGACGATGCTAGCGACGATGCCGGCGCCGACGGTACGGCCGCCTTCGCGGATCGCGAAGCGCAGCTTTTCTTCCATCGCGATCGGAACGATCAGCTCGACGTCAACCGTGATGTTGTCGCCAGGCATAACCATTTCCGTGCCTTCCGGAAGCGTCACGATACCCGTCACGTCCGTCGTGCGGAAGTAGAACTGCGGACGGTAGTTCGTGAAGAACGGCGTATGACGGCCGCCTTCTTCCTTCGTCAGGATGTAGGCTTCGGCCTTGAACTTCTTGTGCGGCTTTACAGTGCCCGGCTTGCAAAGGATCTGGCCACGCTCGACGCCGTCACGGTTCACACCGCGGATCAGCGCGCCGATGTTGTCGCCAGCCTGGCCCTGATCGAGCAGCTTACGGAACATTTCAACGCCGGTAACCGTCGTCTTCGACGTCGGACGAATGCCGACGATTTCGACTTCTTCACCAACCTTGACAATGCCACGCTCGACGCGGCCCGTCACAACCGTACCACGGCCGGAGATCGAGAACACGTCTTCGATCGGCATCAGGAACGGCTGGTCGATCGGACGCTCAGGCGTCGGGATGTAGGCGTCAACCGCTGCCATCAGCTCGCGGATCGCGTCTTCGCCGATCTTCTTGTCGCTGTCTTCCAGAGCAGCAAGGGCCGAACCCTTGACAACCGGAATGTCGTCGCCCGGGAAGTCGTAGGATGACAGAAGTTCGCGAACTTCAAGCTCGACGAGCTCCAGAAGCTCGGCGTCGTCAACCTGGTCGACCTTGTTCAGGAACACAACGATCGCCGGAACGCCAACCTGGCGGGCGAGCAGGATGTGTTCGCGCGTCTGCGGCATCGGGCCGTCAGCAGCCGAGCAAACCAGGATCGCGCCGTCCATCTGCGCAGCACCCGTGATCATGTTCTTCACATAGTCAGCGTGGCCGGGGCAGTCGACGTGCGCGTAGTGACGAGCAGGCGTCTCATATTCAACGTGCGCCGTCGAAATCGTGATGCCGCGTGCCTTTTCTTCCGGTGCCGCGTCGATCTGGTCATACGCCTTGAACTCACCGAAGAACTTCGTGATCGCTGCCGTCAGAGACGTCTTGCCGTGGTCAACGTGGCCGATCGTGCCGATGTTAACGTGCGGCTTATTGCGCTCAAACTTACTCTTTGCCATTTGAATGCTTCCTGTGAACGTAAATGGGTGACCCCGGCGAACCGGTTTAGTGCCGCCGTTTAAGGCTTTCATCGCGTTTGCGCAAGACTTAATTGCAGGCCCTATTCTTGGCGAAGTGTAGCCGATGGCGGACAATGCGCGCCGTCGACATTGATTCGCCGCGAAGGTTTCGCCGGCCGATCCGGAAAGACGCAAAAGCATTTGCCGGTTCAGATGCTTAGATAGGGTCGCTGAGGAAATAGTTCCAGGTGTCCCACGCTTCTCCGCGGAATTGAACGCGCCTGTGGATCGCGAAACAACAAAAACGCCCTCCCCGATCAAGAAAAGGCTTCAAGGGATAGGCTTTCGGAAGGAGACTTCTTTCCGAACGATATGCAGCAGTCAATCAGGGAGGTCGGCCATTGCAGAATGTCCGGCAATAGATCTATGCGGCAGTGATTCAGCAATTGGAAATCTTGGAGCGGGTAGCGGGAATCGAACCCGCGTATTCAGCTTGGAAGGCTGCTGCTCTACCATTGAGCTATACCCGCGGGTGGCCAAGATCCTGCGCGGAATGGTGGAGGGAGTTGGATTTGAACCAACGTAGGCTGAGCCAACGGATTTACAGTCCGTCCCCTTTAACCACTCGGGCATCCCTCCAGTTTTCCGACTGGATCTTGCGACCAAGCTTGCTAGACCGGACGTCGCCGCCGCGATCTGCGCCGCGTATATGACCGGACCGTTTCCGTCTGTCAACATGAGGTTCGGGCAAAAATGACGAAAAAATTTCAACTTGCTGCAAAAGCCCACAGACGAAAGAGGACTATGCGCTCAAGGGCGCTCCCGCTATAAAGCCGCATGAGCAAAGACAAAACATCCGGCCGTTCCGGCCCTGAGAACACCGCCGGCGACAAGTCGGCCAAGGACACGCACTACGCAACCCTGCGGCGCGCGCATCGCGACGCCAAACGCGAGCGCGGCGAAATCCCGACGCCGACGCCACAGAAGCGCAAGCGGGCGGGCGCCGACGATTGGAAGCCGCCGGCGTTGGCTCCCGACCAGGTCTATCTCTACGGTCTGCATACGGTCCGCGCGGCCCTTGCCAATCCCGAACGCAAGAATATCAAGCTGTCGACGACGCAGAATGCGCTGGTGCGGCTGGAAATCGGACCTGCCGACGAACTCGGCATTCCCGTCGAAATCGTCTCGCCGCAGGATATCGACAAGGTGCTTGGTCCCGAAGCAATCCACCAGGGTGTGATGCTGGAGACGCGTCCCCTGCCCGTGCGCCGACTGGAGGCGCTGAAGGACAGCCCGCTGCTGCTGGTTCTCGATCAGGTGACCGATCCGCATAATGTCGGCGCGATCATGCGCTCGGCCGTCGCCTTCGACGCGGGCGCCGTTATCACGACACAGCGCCATAGCCCGACCGAATCGGGCGTGATGGCGAAATCCGCCTCCGGCGCGCTTGAGCTTATCCCTTACATACAGATCACCAATCTTGCCGACGCGCTCGGCGAGCTGCACCGCCTCGGCTTCGTCACCATCGGACTTGATTCGGAAGGACCGGCGCCGCTCGAAGGCACGTTTTCAGGTGAGAAAGTTGCCTTGGTCCTCGGCTCCGAGGGCAAGGGCCTGCGCCAGAAGACGCGGGAAACGGTAAACGCGCTGGCGCGCCTCGACATGCCGGGCGCGATCAAATCACTCAACGTCTCGAACGCGGCCGCGATCGCCCTCTATGCAGCGCGGTCCTATCTGAAAATCTAGCGGCACTGGGGTTGCCGCAGCAGATTTGGGGGAATTTGTCTTGATCCGCAGTTTTTGTCTCGCGGCGGCTTCTGCCGCCTTCATGCTCGCCGTCGGGCAACCGGCTGCTGCCGCCGACGACGAACTTATCAAGTCCCAAGCTGGCCCATGGCTGCTGGCGCCCGAAAGCGGCGCCAAGGGCTGCCGCCTCACCTTCGAAACCACCCCGGCGACCGGCGGCTACGCCATCAGCGGCGCGGATGCCTGCGCAACAGCCCTGCCCACCTACGCCAAGGCGGCCGCCTGGAATTTCAGCGATGACGGCACGCTCACGCTTTTCGATGCGACGCAGAAGGTGGTGGCTCGCTTCCAGGAAGAAGAGGGTTCGCCCTGGGAGAGCGAAGACGGAGACCCGACCTGGCTGCTGCCGGCGCTAGGGGACGTCGACCATGTCCCAACCGTCGCGACTCTAGCAGGCACCTGGCAGATCCAGCAACCCGACGGCAAACTCATCTGCAACATCACGCTGTCCAGCGATACCGACGCGGACGGGACGCCAAAAATGTCATCGGGCGGTGACTGCCCTGCCGACGTTCGCGATCTCAAGCTTTCCCTCTGGGTCATGGAGGGTTTTGGCCTGGTGATGATGGGCATTGACGGCTCTTCGCTCTCCTTCGACATGCGGCCCGATGGCGGCTTTCAGAAATCCGAGGAAGAAGAGGGAGAACCGATGGTGCTGATCCGCAAGTAAGGCAGCCAAGAACCCCGATATCCCGCTCGTGGGCTGACGTCCGAGAAATGTGACTATGTTAGCTTGAGCCGGTCCGAACCCGGCCAATTATTGTCACATATTGGAAAAACAGGTCCAGGGCGCATGATTTTATCGAATATCCGCAAATTCATCTTCCACGAATTGCGAAGTGTAGAAGGATATATTGACCCACCGGACGCCCTTGTTTATCTCTCCATTTTGGAACGCCAAAGAGCACATGGATTGGGCGGCGGAATTGCCGAAATCGGCGTCTATTTCGGCCGTTCTTATTTTCTCCTGAAAAAGATCACATCGCCGGAAGATCGGGTGCTTGGCATCGATCTCTTCGACATCGGGGAGATGTCGAATGGCGTTTCCGAGCAATACCGAGCATTTCTCGAGAATGGCCATCGGCTCGGATTGCCTGTCGACGAGGATTTGCTGGTCGTCGGCGATAGTTCGGAGCTATCGCCGCAAGACATATCGAGCAAGGTCGGCAAGGTGCGCTTCTTCAGCGTCGATGGCGGACATACATTGTCGAATCTGGAGGCCGACAGCCGCCTGGCAAAGGAGACGATCGCCGACCATGGCGTCATCGTCTTCGACGATACTTTCAATCCCGCTTGGCCGGAAGTCACCGTCGGCGTCGCGGATTTCCTGCGCAACAACGACGAGGCCTTCTCGGCCTTCTGCATGACGAAATACAAAACCTATGTCTGCCGGCGCGAGTTCCACGATTTCTACCGTGCGGCTATCCTGCGAGCGCCGCATCTCAGAGCCTTCGAGCTGGCGGAAACGCATTTTCTGGGGTCCGATGCCGTCCGCCTGCACAATCCCTTCGGCCGGCGCATACTCTATGAACTCATGACCCGCTCGGGTATGAGCGCCATTTCAGAGCGCGCATACCGCTGTCACTAGCGCCTAGCGAACTGCAATAGGCTGCGGATGCCAAGCGGATTGCTGCCACGGAGATCGCTCTGTGACCGGGCATCCATCCTGTAGCTTCGACCAGGAGGTGACGTTGAGGTTCATCTCGCACTGCGCGAGATAGCTTTTACCGTCCACGGTCATGCAGGCGACGTCGCCGACCGCATGCAGCTTTCCGTCCGTGTTTTTGCAGTAGCAATCCTGCCCGGCCAAAGCTGGCGTGGTCGCAATCACCACAAGCGACAATCCCAAGACAATATGCCTGAATGTCCTGCGCATAGACGTGCCCTCGCCCGCCGTTGATGGGGAGAGTCTATGCCTATTTTAGACGTTGTAAATGCGCCCGTATCCGACGGATTCCCAGCCGAAATTTGGTTGAGAATCCAATAGGTCAGGTACGCGCCCGCCGCCGCCAATGCATTTCATAACCATAGCAAGCGGGTCGGCGTGGCTTAGTGAATTACCGGATCCGAATCATCAAAGAATGTTCTGATCCCATCGCGCGCGATCGTCGCCAGGAACTCATCGAAGGCTTCGCGGTCCGTCGCGAACGGTTCTTCCCATTCGATGAGATCTTCCTCCGGCGTGATGACTTCCATCCGCCAATCTCCCTGCGTGCCCGCGGGACGGAAGATATCGACGAGCACAGTCACATCATCTTCCGTAAATTCACCGGAGAGCTCGGAATGTTCGAGTTTGGGCTTCTTGGGCTTAACGGTCATATTTTCCCACGTGCGGCGATGACGAGAATCGTAAGTTAGTGATCATCCTGACCATTGCAAAGGGCAGCGGCGTTACAATCGCATGAAGCTGGCGCCGATTTGGCGGCCAAACCCGAAAGATACTGTCGCCGAATGACAACGCTGTACAAGCGGAAGTCATCGTGAGCGTGAATGGGATCCTAGTCTCCCGTCTGAACGACAGAATTCTATTCAGACCGTAGGCAATCCAACGCCGCTCGGCGAGAAATTGGATGGCTTCCTCCCTGTTGGATCAGAGCTTTCCAACGGTAATCAGCAGCCAGATAGCTTTGCAAATAATGTGCAGCACCTGATCTTGAGCGAACGTCGTTTTCCCCCTCACCTTCAGCTCGTCGATGACCGCATGGGCCAACCATTCTGCCAGGCCCAACCACACATTTCCCGTCACCAACGCGACGGCGGCGCCATGGATGCCGGCGTGGGCCAAGAGATGATAGATCCGCAGCGGTCCATTCTGCTTTGCCTTGGCGAGGAAATCACCCTGTAGCGGATAATCACACACCCAGTGCGCGCCCAGCAACATCAGCGCCATCGTCAGAATCTGTTCCATTCTCTCGACACCCGCAATGATCGTTAAATTTCTCTACCTCGCGCTAACCGTTCGCGAAACTCTTCGGTGTAGAGCCTGCACTTGGTTCAATCGGGGATTATAATGAAATATATCCGCATCTTGCCAGCCATTTGCGCGCTGGCTCTCCATTCTGCATGCGGCAAGGATATTTAAGACGGCACGGCTACGCGCGAGCAATCAAGGGAAGCGCGTTGCAACACGAAATGCAGCATGTCGAGCCGAGCAACCAAAGAACCCAGCACCAAGCAATTGAAAATATTGATGAAAGTGATGGTGCCCCCGGCAGGGTTCGAACCCGCGACCCCCTGATTACAAATCAGGTGCTCTACCAACTGAGCTACAAGGGCACATCGGCATGCCAAGTAGCAGATTTTGATTTCCTGTAAAGGGAAAATCGGCTGTTTGGCTTGGATACCGCAGATCGAAGCCCCTGAGGATTCACCAGTCTTTGCAAAACGGCTTGTCGCATAGGGGGAATATCATTACCTAGTATGATTATTCAAAGGACATTGCATGTCACGCGCTTTTCAATCCGTTTGTTTTCTTGCATCGACCGCGCCGGAGGCCCAATCGGCGCGAGAGGAATTGATTCGCCTTTATGGTCAGACGCCGCAGGAAGATGCGGATATCGTCGTTGCGCTCGGCGGCGATGGCTTCATGCTGCAGACGCTGCACAATACGATGAACTCCGGTAAGCGCGTCTATGGCATGAACCGCGGCTCGATCGGCTTCCTGATGAACGATTATCGTACGGAATGCCTGGCCGAACGCATCGAAGCGGCTGTTGAGAATGCTTTTCACCCGCTGCAGATGAGTACGCGCAACGCAGACGGCAGCACATCCGTCGCGCTTGCCATCAATGAGGTGTCGCTGTTTCGCCAGTCCTATCAGGCTGCCAAGCTGAAGGTCGAGATCGACGGCCATGTCCGTCTGCCGGAACTGATCTGCGATGGGTTGATGGTGACGACACCGGCTGGTTCCACCGCCTATAATCTCTCCGCTCACGGCCCTATCCTGCCGCTGGAGGCGCCGCTTCTCGCCATTACCCCCGTCAGCGCTTTCCGCCCCCGCCGCTGGCGCGGAGCACTGCTGCCCAACAAGGTGACGATCGACATCACTGTGCTGGAGTCGGAAAAACGCCCCGTCAATGCGGTAGCCGACAATACCGAAGTCAAATCGGTCATGAGCGTCAAGATCGCCCAGACCGAGGACACGACGGCACGCATTCTCTCCGATCCGGACCGATCATGGTCGGAGAGGATATTGGCGGAGCAGTTTTCGGATTGAGAACTGCCACACAGGCCTGTCTAGTAAGCCAGACGCAGGGAGCTATACAGATGGTGCTCAGCATCCGAAATGAAGAAGCGGATACGCTTGCCAGAGAACTGGCAAGGATCGACCAAACGACCGTGACGGATGCTGTCATCGTTGCGTTGAGAGAGGCGATCAATATGCGCCTGCGTCGGGAAGCACCAAGCGAGACTGCCCGCAAAATTCTCACTAAACGTGGTTTGTCTTTTGCGCCAAATCGGAAACCAGCGCCGCCTGAGGCTTATCACCAGCTTGATCACAATCTCAACGGTAACACACCGCTTCTGACATTTAACCAATTTTTGCTTGAGACGGATACCGACACTATACCTCGAGCATAGCCGTCCTACCTGGGCATCTGCGGACTCGCGAGCACTATTGTAGAGAGGTTCTGGAACGCGACCTTCCGATCAATTCCGAAGAACGTCCTTCAATGCCTCCGGAAATAGGAGCGTGTCTTCTTCGAGGCCTCTCCAAAGTCCATGTTCATCGTTGCCTTCGAGGTCCGGAAAGAATGTGCGGTCGTACAGCGTTTCGTCGACGAATCGGCACTCGACGAGCAACGCGATTTCGTGTCTGAGCACCCCACCAACGACGAAGAATGACTCAGTAACTCCCAGCGTGGCCAGAGGCTCTACGACTATGCCGATCTCTTCGCGAATCTCGCGCCCGGCCGCATCTGCGGCGGTCTCGTTGAACAAGATGCCGCCGCCGAGAGGGCGATGATAGACGAGATCGCGAGTGGAATCCCTCCCCTCAAATACTAAAAGGCACCCGGTGGTTGGATGCCGAATAATGGCGAGCGCGATGGCGCGGATATGCGGATCAGACATCGAGAACTCCCGGACGCATTGGCCGTCCCGCTCTCTAAAACCATCTCGTGACTGCCGTGTTATACGCAGCAAAAAGCCCCGTTTCCGGGGCTTTTCAACACTCTATCAGATTCTCTTCTTAATCGACGTCGTCCACCACCGCATCGGCCGCGCCGCTGATGCGGTGCGCGAGGGCGGCTTCCATGAACTCGTTGAGATCGCCGTCGAGAACATCGCCAGGGGCGGTGCTGGCAACGCCGGTGCGCAGGTCTTTTACGAGCTGATAAGGCTGCAGCACGTAAGAGCGGATCTGATGGCCCCAGCCGATATCGGTCTTCGAGGCGGCTTCGGCGTTCGCAGCTTCTTCCCGCTTCATCAATTCCGCTTCGTACATGCGGGCGCGCAGCATGTCCCAGGCCTTGGCACGGTTCTTGTGCTGCGAGCGTTCCTGCTGGCACTGCACGACGATGCCGGTCGGGATGTGCGTGATGCGCACCGCCGAGTCGGTCGTATTGACGTGCTGGCCGCCAGCACCGGACGAACGATAGGTATCGATGCGGCAGTCGCTCTCGTTGATCTCGATCTGGATCGAGTCGTCGACGACAGGATAGACCCAGATCGACGAGAAGGACGTATGACGGCGGGCGTTGCTGTCATAGGGCGAGATGCGAACGAGGCGGTGAACGCCCGATTCGGTCTTCAGCCAGCCATAGGCATTGTGGCCCTTGATCAAAAGGGTCGCCGATTTGATGCCGGCTTCTTCGCCGTCATGGACTTCAAGCAGTTCCACCTTGAAGCGCTGACGCTCGGCCCAGCGGGTATACATGCGCAGCAGCATGTTCGCCCAATCCTGGCTCTCGGTGCCGCCGGCGCCCGAATGAACTTCGAGATAGGTATCGTTGGAATCGGCCTCGCCGGAAAGCATGGCTTCCACCTGCCGACGGGCAGCTTCGGCCTTCAGAGCCTTCAGGGCGTCTTCCGCGTCGCGCACGACATCGGCATCGCCCTCTTCCTCGCCAAGCTCGATCAATTCGACATTGTCGGCAAGCTGCTGCTCAAGCGCGCGCACGCCGTTGATGCCGTCATCGAGCTGCTGGCGCTCGCGCATCAGCTTCTGCGCCTCGGTGGCATCGTTCCAGAGGGTCGGGTCCTCTGCCTTGTTATTCAACCAGTCCAGTCGTCTTACCGCCTGATCCCAGTCAAAGATGCCTCCTCAGCAGGCTTATGGCCTGCTTGGTTTCGTCGACTACATTCTCGATTTCCGCTCGCATATTCCTGCTTCTTTATTCGGCCGTTCGATGTGAACTGCGGTTCCATTCAAAGAGTGCTGGTGACATAGATATACATGCCGCGACTGTAAAGCCCCGCGGCATGATCATTGGACAAATCCGCTCAGATCAGAAGAGACCGCCCGCGCCTGATGTGACCGCCTGGTTGGCCTGCGGCGAGGTCTTCAGAATTTCCTCCGGCGCGACCTGCGCCGACGCATCGCCGCCGCCAATGACCGTATAGGTGGTCGCCGGGCCGGTACCGGGCTTGAAGGCTTCCATGATGGCATCGGGATCGCCGGGCTGCGCGGCCATGCCGGTTGCACGGTTGACGGCCATCATATTCATGCCAGCCGGAACCTGGAATTTCTCCGGCTGCTCATCCTTGGTAGCGGCCTGCATGAACTCGTTGAAGACCGGAGCGGCGATCGAGCCGCCGGTCGCGCCGCGGCCGAGTGTGCTCGGCGTGTCGTAACCGACATAAAGACCGGCGACGAGGCTCGGCGTAAAGCCGACGAACCAGGCATCCTTCTCGTCATTGGTCGTGCCGGTCTTGCCGGCGACATCGGTATTCAGCTTTATCTTGCCGGCGGCCGTACCGCGGATGACGACGCCCTGCATCATCGACGTGACCTGATAGGCAGTCATCGGATCGAGCACCTGTTCGCGATTGTCAGCGATGACAGGCTCATCTTGGTTCTGCCAATCGCTCACATTGCAGGAATCGCAGACGCGTTCCTCATGCTTGAAGATGGTCGCTCCGTAACGGTCCTGAATGCGGTCGATCAACGTCGGCTTGATCTGCTTGCCGCCATTGGCGATGACCGAATAGGCGGAAACCATGCGCAGCACCGTCGTCTCGCCGGCGCCGAGCGCCATGGCAAGAACCGGGTTCATACGGTCATAGATGCCGAAACGGTCGGCATATTCAGCGACCAGCGGCATGCCCATATCGGCGGCGAGACGCACCGTCATCAGGTTACGCGAATGTTCGATGGCAAAGCGCAGCGTATGGGCGCCACCGCCCTCGCCTTCGTAGTTTTCCGGCTTCCAAACCTGCCCGTTGCTGAGCGTGATCTCGAGGGGATCGTCGAGAATGACCGAAGCCGGCGTATAGCCATTATCCATGGCCGCGGCGTAGACGAAGGGCTTGAAGGAAGAGCCGGGCTGGCGTTTAGCCTGAGTGGCGCGGTTGAATTCCGATTGCGCATAGGAGAAGCCGCCGACCATGGCCAGCACACGGCCAGTATGCGGATCCATCACAACGAGGCCGCCCTGCACCTTCGGAGGCTGGCGCAGCCGATAGGCGCTCGAATCGGCATCGCCGGTCTTCTGAACGAAAATCACGTCACCGGGGCTCAGCACGCCACTCGGCGATTTCGCCGTCTTGCTGCCGCTGGCCGAGCGGTAAGCCCAACGCATGTCGGCGGCAGCGATCGTACCGCGCTTGCGATCATTCGCGACCTTGCCGGCGGCGTCGACACTCGGCTGCAGGCCGATATCGACCGTCTGGTCGGATACCGAGAGCACGACGGCCAACTGCCATTCCGGCACGTCACTCAAGGTGGGAACCTTGGCGAGTTCAGAACCCCAGTCCTGCGATGTCGTGATCTGCTTGATCGGGCCATGGAAGCCGCGGCGTTCGTCGTAGTCGACGAGACCATCCTGCAGCGCCTTGCGCGCTTCTATCTGCAACTGCGGATCCAGTGAGGTGCGGACCGAAAGTCCGCCTTCGAGGAGAGTCTTCTCGCCATATTGGTCGATCAACTGGCGGCGGACTTCTTCGGAAAAATAGTCAGAGGCGAAGAGCGACGGACCGCTCTTCGGCGGCGCGACGCCGAGCGGCTGCTTCTTGGCCTCTTCGCCGTCGCTCTGGCTGACATAGCCATTCTCGACCATACGGTCGATGACCCAGTTGCGGCGGGTCATCGCAGCTTCGGGGTGACGGAACGGATTGTAATTGGACGGGCCCTTGGGCAGTGAAGCGAGATAGGCCGATTCGGCAATGGTCAGTTCGTTGACCGACTTGTCGAAATAGGTGAGCGCCGCTCCGGCGATGCCATAGGAATTCAGGCCGAAATAGATCTCGTTCAGATAGAGCTCGAGGATCTTGTCCTTGCTATAGGCCTGTTCGATGCGGAAGGAGAGGATCGCTTCCTTGATCTTGCGATCGAACGTCTGGTCAGCCGAAAGCAGGAAATTCTTGGCGACCTGCTGGGTGATGGTCGATGCGCCGACAAAACGGCGGCCGGAACCGATATTCTGAAGGTTGACGGCGACGGCGCGCATCAGGCCGCCGACATCGACGCCCGGATGATTGTAGAAATTCTTGTCTTCAGCCGAGAGGAAAGCGGCCTTGACGCGATCGGGAATAGCCTGGATCGGCAGGAACAGCCGGTTCTCCCGCGAATATTCCTTCATCAGTGCACCGTTGCCCGCATGAATGCGGGTCGTCACCGGCGGCGCATATTTGGCAAGGACCTCGTAGTCCGGCAGATCCTTGGAAACGACGCTCAGATAAATAGCTGCCGCAGCCGCCGCACCCAGGAACAGGATGCAGCCCAGCCCAAAGAAATATCCAATCAGTCTGACCATATGATGCTACCGGTGCTTCTTTTTCCTGCGGCGCATGTGCGAGACCATCGCACATTCACGGGCGTTTTGCACGCTCACGGCGTTAATGCAAGACGGCAACAGCACAAAGCCGTGCATGCCGACCGCGGTAAACTATACTTTGGTGTAAAGACGGGAATGTGAGCAAAATAGGGCCCACCGCCTGTATTCCTCACTTCATCCCCGCCCATTAGCAGCGTCTGTTACATGGAAGACACGAACGGCGCCCGCCATCCATGGTTTCAGCCGCCATTCGCAATGGTTGAAACGCGGTATTGCTTGACGGCGTCGGTCAGCCGATCCGCCAATTTCTGCCGCCAATCGAGATCGAGCAGAAGCTTCTCATCATCCTTGTTCGAGAGGAAGCCGAGCTCGAGGAGAATAGAGGGAACATCCGGCGCCTGCAGCACGCGGAAGCCGGCATGGCGATGCGGATTGTTGATCATGGAGATCTGGCCGTTGAACGAGCTCAGCACATCCTGCGCCAGCGAGATGGAAAACGCCTGCGTCTCGCGCCGTGTCAGGTCCATCAGAATATCGGCGACGGCGGCGGGCTGCACCTGCGTCTCGGCGCCGGCGAGCTGGTCGGAATTGTTTTCTCGGTCGGCGACTTCACTGGCAAGCTTGTCGGAGGCCTTGTCCGAGATCGTATAGACCGTGGCGCCTCGGATATCCTTCTGCTTCAGCGTGTCAGCATGCAGCGAGATGAATAATGACGCATGATTCTGCCGGGCGATGGTCACCCGCTGCGACAGCGACAGATATTCATCATTGTCGCGCGTCAGAAAGGCTTTGATGCCCGGCTGGGCGTTCAGCTTGTCAGCCAGAAGCTTGGCGAAGGCGAGCGTGATATCCTTTTCCTGCGTGACGCCATCGCTGGCGGTCGCGCCGGCGTCGATACCGCCGTGACCCGCGTCGACAGCCACCAGGAAGGTGCTTGGATCAGGTTTTTCGATCGGCGCCACCGGACCGACATCCTTTGCGGTGTCATCGTTGGTCCAGCTTTGCTGCTTGATAAGATCGGCGAATTGCCCGGCAGGCAGCATCTCGGCATCGAGGACGAGGCGATGCCCCTTGCCGTTCTCGTCGGGCTGCACCTTGGCCATGACCAGCTTCACCGGCTTGGTCGCCGTCAGCACGATGCGGGCGCTATCCTCTTCCATGGTGCCGTAGCGGATATCCTTGAAGAGGCCGATCGGCTTCAGATCGGCAGCCGGGAAGCCGAAAGCGGTTGCCGGAAGATCGACGATGATACGTACGGGGTTATCGAGATAGTGAACCGAGAACGTCGGCTCACGATCCATATCGATGACGATGCGGGTGCGGGCATCGTCGCCGGCGATGCGTGCGCCATAGGCGAGCAACGGGTCGGCTGCGGCCAAAGTCGCAGCAAGCGGCGAAAGAATCGGAAGCGCCATCACTGCGAGGGCCACCGCTGCAATTCGCAAAGCCCTCACGCCATTCTCCGTCGCATGCCGCAATCCCTTTAACAACTGTCCATCGCGCCCCATATTGGTTTGAACGTTGTTTTTGAAGTCCAAAAATAACGGGAAAACCACGAATGACGCGATAGTGCTGATGTGATGGCGTGCCGGGAGAAGAATCGGAAACGCCGTCCCCGCACCTTCATCATACGACGAATCCATCAATATTATGGCACACTTGGCTTTCCCCTTGCTATTGTGACAGATAAAACATACAACGCATATTAGGGTAGAAGTGTTGACGGGATAGAGTCGCCGCAAAGGCAGCCGCCTCGAGTACTAGGCGCCATAAGCGGCCGTCATCCGCCGTCTCCAGTACTTCTGCTCCCTATACTGGATATCTGAATTTCCGGTTTTGCGCGGGAAATTCATCGGTGGAGAGCCACCAAACGCTCTTTAGAGAGCACATTCATCGGACCCGTTCGTTGGGTCTAAGGCATTGTCGATCTCGCTTGGTTACGGATGGTACCGCAGCAGCTTTTTCAGGAAGTGAACAGACCCCGGGGAACTAACGTCCCGGCTGCTGTCTGGCTGCTGTCACTGTCATCGCAAAACAACCAATCGCGACTTTCATTATCCGGTGCAGCAATGGCGGAGTGCAACCAGCCTGTTCTAGCGACAGGTCGGCGCCTTTCCGCATGCCGGCGCCGAGGAGCACAGCTTACATGGCAGACAAAATGCTTATCGATGCGTCTCACGAGGAAGAGACGCGTGTCGTTGTGGTTCGTGGGAACCGCATAGAAGAATTTGACTTCGAGTCGCAGCACAAGAAGCAAATCCGCGGCAACATCTATCTCGCCAAGGTGACGAGGGTTGAGCCCTCGCTGCAGGCGGCTTTTGTGGATTACGGCGGCAACCGCCACGGCTTCCTGGCCTTTGCCGAAATCCATCCCGACTACTACCAGATCCCGCTCGCCGACCGGCAGGCGCTCTTGAAGGCGGAAGCCGAAGAGCATCGCCGCGACGATGATGTCGAACATGTCGAAACGGCGCTCGATCTTTCCCAGCAGGAACAGCCCGACATCGGCATCGTCCACAAGGACGAGGCTGAAGCAGAACCCGCTGTAGCGGAAGAAGCTGCTGCCTCCGAGGTAGCCGCTCCCGCTGCCGAAGAAGCTCCGGCAAAGAAGGCCAAGCCGCGCCGCAGCCGCAAGAAGGTTGTCGCGGAAGCGCCGGCCGACGAGGCATCTGCGCCCGAAGCGATCGCAACGGTCGATGCGCCCAGCGAAGATGAAGAAGGACCGTCCGGCGAAATGGCCGCGATGGTCGAAAGCGATTCGATCTCCGAGGATGTCGATGTTTCCAAGCGCCGTCATGACGATGACGACGACGATGATCACGACCAGGAAGAAGAAGTGATCGAATCCGTCGGCGCCGAAGACGCGATGGAAGAGGTTCCGGACCGCACGCAGCGTAAGCCGCGCAAGCAATATCGCATCCAGGAAGTCATCAAGCGTCGGCAGATTCTGCTGGTGCAGGTCGCCAAGGAAGAGCGCGGCAACAAGGGCGCAGCGCTGACCACCTATCTTTCGCTCGCAGGCCGCTACTCGGTTCTGATGCCGAACACGGCGCGCGGCGGCGGCATTTCCCGCAAGATCACCAATCCGCAGGACCGCAAGCGCCTGAAGGAAATCGCCAAGATGCTCGAAGTGCCGCAGGGCATGGGCGTCATCCTTCGCACCGCCGGCGCCAACCGCACCAAGGTCGAAGTCAAGCGCGACTTCGAATATCTGATGCGCCTGTGGGAAAACGTCCGCACGCTGACGCTCGCTTCGACCGCGCCTTGCCTCGTCTACGAAGAAGGCAGCCTGATCAAGCGCTCGATCCGCGACCTCTACAATAAGGATATCGGCGAGATCATCGTTGCCGGCGAAGAAGGCTATCGTGAAGCGAAAGACTTCATGAAGATGCTGATGCCGAGTCATGCCAAGGTGGTTCAGCCCTATCGCGACATCCATCCGATCTTCTCGCGCTCCGGCATCGAAGCGCAGCTTGACCGCATGCTGCAGCCGCAGGTGACGCTGCGTTCCGGCGGCTACCTGATCATGAACCAGACGGAAGCTCTGGTTTCGATCGATGTCAACTCCGGCCGCTCGACGCGCGAGCATTCGATCGAAGACACCGCGCTGCAGACCAATCTGGAAGCGGCGGAAGAAATCGCCCGCCAGCTTCGCCTGCGCGACCTTGCCGGCCTGATCGTCATCGACTTCATCGACATGGAAGAAAAGCGCAACAACCGCGCTGTCGAGAAGAAGCTGAAGGAATGCCTGAAGAACGACCGGGCTCGCATCCAGGTTGGCCGCATCTCGCATTTCGGCCTGCTGGAGATGTCGCGCCAGCGCATCCGCGCCTCGGTTCTCGAAAGCACGACGCAGATCTGCTCGCATTGCGGCGGCACCGGCCATGTGCGCTCGCAGTCTTCCGTTGCGCTGCATGTTCTGCGCGGCATCGAGGAATATCTGCTGAAGAACACGACGCACGACATCACCGTGCGGACGACGCCGGACATTGCGCTTTACCTGCTCAACCACAAGCGCCAGACGATCGTCGACTACGAAAACCGTTTCGGCGTCGCCATCGTCATCGGTGCGGACAACGCCGTCGGTACGCAGCATTTCGCGATCGACCGCGGCGAGCCGGTGGAAAATCCGGTCAAGATCGAATCCCTGTTCAACTTCGCCGCCATTCCGGAAGACGAGGACGATGATATCGTCATCGAGGCCGATGAGGACGAAGATGAAGAGCTCGAGGAAAAGGCCGCTGCTGTCGAACAGCAGCCCACCGCCCGCTCCGAGAACAATGAAGGTGGCCGCAAGCGCAAGCGTCGCCGTCGCCGTCGTGGCCGTGGCGGTGACGCCCAGGCTGCTTCCGAGTCAGGCGATGCGTCCAGCGAAGATGGTGACGAAGAGGCGGATGAGGGCGAAGAGGATGAGGCAAGCGGCAGCAGTGAAGCTGCGGCCGCGTCCAGCGATGATGGCCAGCAGAAGCGCAAGCGCCGTCGCCGCGGCAAGCGTGGCGGGCGTCGCAATCGCGACGGCGAAGGCAATGAATTGGCAGCCGGCAGTGAAGCCGGTTCCGACGAAGGCGCTGACGATGAGGATGACGGCGAAAACGATGTCGCAGTGACCGTCGCTGACATCGCAGTCGCCGAAGGTGAAGCGGCCGTCGAAAGCCAGCCGGCTATGGCGGCTGTCGAAACCGCAGCCGTCGTCGCCGAAGACGTGAAGCCCGCCAAGAGCCGTAGCCGCCGCAAACCGAAGGCTGAAGCATCGCCTGTCGAAGCGCCGATCGCCGAAGAGGCGCCCGTAGCCGAAGCCGAAACAGTTGCCGAAGTCGTCGGCGATCTCGACAAGGCCGCCGAACCGGTAGCGGCTGCCGAACCCGAAGCGGTCGAGGCAGCAGCCAAGCCGGCTCGCGCCAACCGCGAGTCGAACGTCTCCTCCTCCGAGCCGGTGGTCAAGTCCACCCGCACCAGCGAGGGCGGCGATGGTGATGGCGAGCCGACCAAGCCGAAGAAGGCCGGTTGGTGGCAGCGCCGCGGCTTCTTCTGAACGCTGCTGTTCGGAACGAAATAACAAAATCCGGCCGTGGTAACGCGGCCGGATTTTTGTTTGGGAAGACCGCAGGCTGGTATGGTCGACGACCGGTATTTCTCTTCCGTCGTTTATCCTTCTCGCGAGTTTCGGTGCTCACACCCGCCCTCGTCCTTCGAGGGTCGCTTTGCTCCCGCCTCAGGATGAGGGCTAACCCTTCGCATCCGACCGCGAGTTATCCTTTGCTTTACGGTGCTTTACAGCAAGTCGTGAAGCCGGCTCCGCCTCATCCTGAGGCGGGAGCGAAGCGACCCTCGAAGGACGGGGCGGCCCGGTTCGGTCGCCCTCGAACCTTGTCCACAACTCTCCAAAATACTTTCAAAACCCGCCGCAAACCTCTGATCTAAGAGTCTATTTCAACCACGCCGCCATGCGCTCCACTGCTTCCTCGATCTCTGCGTTCGAGCCGGCATAGGAGATACGCATCACGCGGTGCCCCTCGATCGGATCGAAATCGAGGCCCGGTGTGGCGGCAACGTTGATTTCGGCCAGCATCTTACGGGCGAAAGCCATGCTGTCGTTGGTAAAACGGCTGACATCGACATAGGCGTAGAAAGCGCCGTCCATCGGCGAAGCGATGGAGAAGCCGATTTCGGGCAGACGGCGCATCAGGAAATCGCGGTTGCGGCGATAGCTTTCGCGGTAGACGTCCAGTTCTGCCCCTGCCCCAAGCGCTGCGGTGGCGGCGATCTGCGAGAGTTCCGGCGCTGAAATATAAAGGCTCTGGGCGACGCGCTCGATCGGACGCACCAGGCGCCCCGGCAGCACCATCCAGCCGATGCGCCAGCCAGTCATGCAATAATATTTCGAGAAGGAATTGATGACGATCGCCTCGTCGGTTAGCTCCAGCGCGCTCGTCTCCTCGCCGACGAAAGTCAGTCCGTGATAGATCTCGTCGGAGATGAAGGCGATCGAACGGTCGGCGCAATAGTCGGCGAGCGCCTTCAGCGCCGCCCTACCGGTCACCGTGCCGGTCGGGTTGGCAGGGCTTGCAAGCAACACGCCCTTCAGCCGCTTGCCGCTCGCTGCTTGCGCCGCCTCCAGGCTTTCGGGCGTCAGCGTGAATTGCGTCTCGGCGGTCACAGGCACTTCGACGACATCAAGCCCGAGAGCGGCAAGAATATTGCGATAGGCAGGATAGCCGGGCCTTGCGATGGCGACGCTGTCGCCGGGGTCGAATAGCGTCAGAAAGGCAAGATTGAAGCCGGCGGACGAACCGGTGGTGATCGCGATCCGCATGGGATCGATGGTCAGCCCATGACGAGCAAGGTAATGACCGGCAAGCGCTTGCTTCAGCGCCAGCGTGCCAAGTGCCTCCGTGTAACCGATGCGACCGTGACCTAGTGCCGTGCGCGCTGCCTCAAGGGCTGCCTGCGGCGCGGGATGCGACGGCTGACCGACCGCCATCGAGATGACGGCATGTCCCGCCTGACGCCGACGCGTTGCCTCCGCCAGCACATCCATGGCGTGGAAGGGTTCGACATCACTGCGTTTGGATAAGGAAAACAAGGTCAATTCTTTCTCGGATCGGATTGGAGCCAGACAATTGCCGTAATATTAGCGTGTTCACAATCCCGCGATTGCGGCTTTGTCGTGAAAATTCCTGTTTCTGGAAATACACATGCACCGTAAATTGCCGAAACACATTTGTGGATTTTAACCTCGCGGTGATATCCCGAACCGGACGATGAGTCTCAGCACCTACTTAAACGAGGACCCGATGACCCTTTTTTCCAAAACCCTGCTGGCGGCTTCAGCGATCGCCATTGCCGCGTCGCTCGCCATGGTCCAGCCCGCCGCCGCGCTGGATGACCAGCAGAAAAAGGAATTCGGAGAGTTCATCAAGGAATATCTCGTCGCGCATCCGGAAGTTCTCTTGGACGCACAGGCGGCACTTGAGAAGAAGCAGGATGAGCAGCGCATCGCTCAGTCCGCCCAGGCTGTCGCCCAAAACAAGGATGCCATCTTCAATTCCAAGGATGACGTCACGATCGGCAATCCGAAGGGCGATGTCACCGTCGTCGAGTTCTTCGATTATAATTGCACCTATTGCCGCCATGCACTCCCCGACATGGACGCGCTGCTGAAGCAAGACTCAAACGTGCGTTTCGTGCTGAAGGAATTCCCGATCCTCGGACCGGATTCGGTTGCCGCGGCTAGGGTCTCCGACGCTTTCCGCAAGCTGGCGCCGGAAAAATATGCCGAATTCCATCATACGCTGCTTGGCAGCGACGGCCGCGCCTCGGAAGACAGCGCCATGGAAGTTGCGACCTCGCTTGGCGTCACCGAAGCGGCAATCCGCGCCGAAATGGCCAAGAGCCCGAACAATGATTCGGTCAAGGCCACGTACCAACTCGCCTCCGATCTCAACGTCACCGGCACGCCGGCCTATGTCATCGGCAACGAGACAATCTCCGGCGCGATCGGCCTCGAGGCCATTCAGCAGAAGATCTCCAATGTCCGCAGTTGCGGCAAGACCACCTGCTAAATAGTGGCGATCACTGAGGCGCGCATCTTTCCGGACGCGTAAGGGACACAGTGGCGCTTCGGAAGCTGCACAAGCCTTTTCGAAGCCGAACCGATTTTGGGGTTATGCGTAAAATCGCCAAAATCCGGGCGTTTCCACACCTAGACACGCGCAACCTACGTCCTGGGGGCTTTCCTATAGGCCCTCGGGAGTCTATAGGTTGCGCTGCACTTTGACGGAACCTCTGATGGCGCAAACCATTTTTGTCCTGAATGGACCCAATTTGAATGCCCTCGGCAAGCGCGAGCCGGGCATCTATGGCGGCAAGACGCTCAAGGATATCGAAGCCGACTGCAAAACCGTGGGCGAAAGCCTTGGCTTTGTGATCGACTTTCGGCAGAGCAACCATGAAGGCGTGCTTGTCGATTGGATGCACGAAGCGGCAGACGTCGCTGCCGGCATCGCGATAAACCCCGGCGCCTATGGCCATACGTCGATCGCGCTTCATGACGCGATCCGCGCCATTTCCATTCCGGTGGTGGAGGTTCACATCTCCAATATCCACGCACGCGAAGAATTCCGGCACAAATCGATGATCGCGCCCGCCGCCAAGGGCATGATCTGCGGTTTTGGACCCTACAGTTACATCCTGGCGCTGCACGCGCTGAAATCCATCACCCAATAACAAGAATACAGGGCAAAACATCCATGGCTGATAAGAAAATGGGTATCGACCAGGCGCTGATCCGCGACCTCGCCAATATTCTCAATGAGACCGATCTGACCGAGATCGAAGTCGAGCAGGAAGATCTGCGCATCCGCGTATCGCGCGCCGGCACGACTCAATATGTTCAGGCACCGATCGCAGCACCTGCCTATGCCGCAGCAGCTCCTGTCGCCGCCGCTCCCGCTGCAGCCGCCGCGCCTGCCGGCAAGTCGCGCAATCCGGATAACGTCGTCAGCGCACCGATGGTGGGTACGGTCTACATGGCACCCGCTCCAGGCGCTGCCGCTTTCATCGAGATCGGCGCCTCCGTCAAGGAAGGCCAGACGCTGCTCATCATCGAAGCGATGAAGACGATGAACCAGATTCCCGCGCCAAAGTCCGGTATTGTGACCGAAATCCTCATTCAGGACGGACGCCCGGTCGAATACGGCGAAGCCCTGGTCGTCATCGAGTAAACCCTATGCCCATGATTTCGAAGATTCTCATAGCCAATCGCGGAGAGATCGCCCTTCGTGTGCTGCGCGCCTGCAAGGAGCTCGGCATTGCGAGTGTTGCGGTGCATTCGACCGCCGACGCCGACGCTATGCATGTGCGCCTGGCGGATGAAAGCGTGTGCATCGGCCCGCCGCCGTCGCGCGAAAGCTATCTCAACATCCACCAGATCGTCGCGGCCTGCGAGATCACCGGTGCCGACGCCGTTCATCCGGGCTATGGGTTCCTGTCGGAGAACGCCAAGTTCGCCGACATTCTCGAAGCACATGGCATCACCTTCATCGGCCCGACGGCGGATCATATCCGCATCATGGGCGACAAGATCACCGCCAAGACGACTGCGCAGCAGCTCGGTATTCCCGTCGTTCCCGGCTCGGACGGCGAAGTGAAGACCGAGGCGGACGCGCTGAGGACCGCCAAGGAAATCGGCTATCCCGTGCTGATCAAGGCAACCGCTGGCGGCGGCGGACGCGGCATGAAAGTGGCACGTACGGAAGCGGATGTCCTCGAAGCCTGGTCGACGGCACGCACCGAAGCCGCAGCCGCCTTCGGCAATGAATCCGTCTATATGGAAAAATATCTCGGCAAGCCGCGCCACATCGAAATCCAGGTGTTCGGCGATGGCGAAGGCAATGCCGTGCATCTCGGAGAGCGCGACTGCTCGCTGCAGCGCCGCCACCAGAAGGTCTGGGAAGAAGCCAATTCACCGGCGCTCAACGTCGAGCAACGCATGAAGATCGGCCAGATCTGCGCCGACGCCATGAGGAAGCTCAAGTATCGCGGCGCCGGCACGATCGAGTTCCTCTATGAAAACGGCGAGTTCTATTTCATCGAAATGAACACCCGCCTGCAGGTCGAGCATCCGGTCACGGAAGCGATCACCGGCATCGATCTCGTGCATGAGCAGATTCGCGTCGCCTCGGGCGGCGGTCTTTCCGTGACACAAGAGGACGTGCATTTCCACGGCCACGCCATCGAATGCCGCATCAATGCCGAGGACGCACGCACTTTCGTGCCCTCCCCCGGTACGATCACGCATTTCCATGCGCCGGGTGGCCTTGGCGTGCGCATCGATTCTGGCGCCTATCAGGGCTACAGAATTCCGCCCTACTACGACAGCCTGATCGGCAAGCTGATCGTGCATGGCCGCACCCGCGTCGAATGCATGATGCGCCTGCGCCGCGCGCTCGATGAGTTCGTGGTCGATGGCATCAAAACCACTCTGCCTCTGTTCCAGGATCTGGTTTCCAATCAGGATATCGCCAATGGCGACTATGATATCCATTGGCTGGAAGACTATCTGGCGAAAGGCTCGGCTTGACCTATGGCAGGACCGCGCGGCAGAAATCCGGGCATTACTCCTGAGATTCTGCTGCGCGCCTATTCCATCGGTCTCTTCCCGATGGCGGAATCGGCTGACGATCCGGAAATCTTCTGGGTCGAACCGGAACTGCGCGGCGTGCTGCCGCTCAACACCTTCCACGTTTCGAAAAGCCTGGCGAAGACCATCCGCCACAAGCCCTTCGATATCAGGTTCAACACGGATTTCGACGCGGTCATTGCCGCCTGTGCCGAGCAGACCAGCGGTCGGCCAAGCACCTGGATCAACAAGACCATCAAGTCGCTCTATTCGACCCTGAACCATATCGGCCACGCCCACTCCGTCGAGGCCTGGGAGGGTAGCAAACTGGTTGGCGGGCTCTACGGCGTATCGCTGGGTTCGGCCTTCTTCGGGGAGAGCATGTTCTCACGCCGCACGGACGCCTCGAAGATCTGTCTCGTCTATCTCGTCGAGCGCCTCAAGCAGCGTGGCTTCACTCTCCTCGATACTCAATTCACCACCGAGCATTTGAGGACATTCGGCGCAATCGACGTGCCGAAGGATCAATATGCCAGGATGCTTGAGAAAGCGATGGAATCGCCCAATCTGAGCTTCACCGGCAGTTGAGAACCCCCATACATACATTGATTTAAATCAAGAATCCGCTACGTTCGGCACAACAGCCGGGGGTAGTATCTTGAAAAAATATCTTGCAATCGTATTTCTCGCCGCATTGGCCGCAACGCAGGCCAACGCCAAATCCTTTCACGACATGTTCGGCACCGACGCTCCGGAGAGCGGCAGAGGAGCCGTGCTGAAGACCATCGATTTTCAGCAGGGACCGATCAAATTGCCCGGCGCCGACGCGATGCTGAATGTCTCTGACCAGCTCTACTATCTCAATCCGGAAGATACGCGCAAAGTGCTGGTTCAGCTCTGGGGTAATCCGGCCAGCGCGGCCGAAGGTACGCTCGGCATGATCTTCCCAGCGAAATATGCGCCGATTGATCCGCGCACCTGGGGTGCGGTCGTCGAATATGATGGCAGCGGCCATGTCTCCGACGATGACGCCGCGTCGACAGACTATAACGCCCTGCTGAAGCAAATCCAGGATGGGATCAAGGAACAAAATCCCGAACGCGAGCAGCAAGGCTACGCTCCGATCACTCTGGTCGGCTGGGCCGAGCCGCCGCACTACGACAAGGCGACCCATGCGCTTCACTGGGCCCGCGACCTTGTCTTCGGCAAGGACACCAATGGTCTGCATACGCTGAACTATTCGGTGCGCGTGCTCGGTCGCGAAGGCGTCATGGAACTCGATTTCGTGGCCGGCCTCAACCAGTTGCAAGACATCAACAATGCCATCCCGAATGTCATCAACGCCGTGCAATATGACAGCGGCAAGCGCTATGCCGACTTTGTCAACGGCGACAAGATCGCTGCCTACAGCATGGCGGGTATGATCGCCGCCGGCGCCGGCGTGAAGATCGCCGCAAAGCTCGGCTTCCTGGCGGTCGTCCTCGGCTTCTTCAAGAGCTTCGGCGTAGCGCTGCTGGCGTTGAAAAAAGGGCTGATCGTCGTTGTCGCCGGGATTGCTGCCATAGGGCGAAAGATCCTTGGTGCGTTTCGCCGGGATAAAAGTACCGACGCCTGAGAACGGCTCCGGCCGTCTGGCGCGCGCTGAAAGCGCCATAGGCTTTCCGGGGCGCCAACGGCTTCAAATCCGCGTTTTTATCTGCTAATGCTCGCCTGAAGAGCGTTGGTGCATCGAGGTTCCACTTTGCCGTCGTAAATACCGGTCTCATCCAGTTTCACCCTGTATGTCAGGCCAGCGTCATCGCTGCCGGACGTATGATCATGTTCATCGGGTGGTGGCCTGAGACCGGTTTGGCATTGTTGAAATGCGCCATGCGCAGCCATTGCTGTCTCAGTTCTTCAGCCGTCCGAAACATCGCCACGCCGCGCCCGTAGTGGGCTTGTCTTACCGCCAACTTGGTGAACTTCCGAACGGAAGACCAAGACGGTATGTGCAATATTCTCCAGGTCCGATGGACCATCAATCCTCGAACTGCCCCTCAGCCATGGATCGCCTGCAGCGGATGCGGATGCCTCAAGCCTTTTAAGTCGAGCGGCAGGGTCCGGCTCAACGCCAACGGCAAGAAGCTCGATGCCTGGCTCGTCTATAAATGCGTGGATTGCGATAAGACATGGAACCGAACGCTCTTTGAGCGTCAGGCGATTCGTGATCTCAATCCTCTTGTTCTGGAAGCACTGCAGGGCAACGATCCCGACTGGATACGGGCCTGGGAATTCGATCTCAACGGGCTGCGGCGCAAGGCTCAACGCGTCGACGAATTTGCCGATGCAGATATCGAGAAAGAGGCGTTGAACGAACCGGATGGCTGGACGATGCTGGAAATTGGTCTGGCGGTTGCGCTTCCTTTCAACTCCCGCCTCGACCGCTTGCTTGCGTCCGAACTCAGCATCTCACGCTCCCGGCTACAGGCGCTGAACCACGGCGCAAAACTTCTGATCCATCCGGATCGCGCCGATGCCATGCGGCGAAGGATCAAAGACGGCTCGCGCATCGTCATCGATCTCTCCGACGACACCGACCGGCATTCGATTTGGAAAGTAGCTGCTTTGGGCAGGAAGGACGGCTGAGCGGATTGCCACAGGATTGCTCGCGACGGTGTTGCCTTCGTGAGCCAATCTTGCCGCTTTGCGATATTTGGAGAGAAGCGTTTTACTTGGCGCCGGCGCTGTCCGGCGGCGGGATATCCGACTTCTGCTTGCACTCTTTCAGCCAGACGTCATAGATCGGATGTTCGACGGCGTTGAGGCCTGGGCTGTCGGCAAACATCCAGCCGGTGAAGATGCGGCGGATGCGGCGGTCGAGGGTGATCTCGTCCACCTCGACGAAACCGTCGACCTTCTGCTGCTCGGTATCGTCACGCGAATAGCAGGCCTTCGGCGTCACCTGCAGCGCGCCGAACTGCACGGTCTCGTTGATGTAGACATCGAACGTGGTGATGCGGCCGGTGATCTTGTCGAGGCCGGAGAAAACGGCGACGGGGTTGGAGATGCGGGCAGCCTCTGCAGACGGCGGCAAGACAGCGCCCGCAGCAAGGGCAAGCGCCACTCCCGATATCGCACGCAAAGAAGCGCTCCGCGTGAAAAACGTCATATCCGCCAATCTCCGCTTGGTCTCGGTCAAAGCGCCGAGCACGAGCCGGCATGTTCTGCGCCAAGAGCGGATCAGCGTTCCCTGGAATCGCTTTCCCCGCTCTATCTTTTTGTTTTTTTACGCATTCCGGACGGAAAACCGCTTCGCACTTTTCCTGGAACTACTCTAAAGGCCAATTGTGGCCAAAGGACGGGCCGGCCTTCCGTGCTCAGTTGCCCGGCGTCCAGGCGTCGTAGTCGCCGGTCACGCGCGGACGTTCGCCGGCAACGGCCAACGAGCCCGGCGGGCGATAGGCCTGCGGCGAGCCAGTCGGATTGGCGCGATGCGCCTTCTGCCATTCCTTGGCAACGTAGTTGTCCTTGGTCGGCGGAACGTCGGTGCGGTGGTGCATCCAGCCGTGCCAGCCCGGAGGAATGGCGGAAGCTTCGGCATAACCCTTGTAGATCACCCAGCGCTTCGGAAGACCGTAGGACGACGTGCCGCCCTCATAGTAGACATTGCCGAATTCATCCTCGCCGACGCGCTTGCCGAACCGCCAGGTCGCAAAGCGGGTGCCCATCGTCTGACCATTCCACCAGGTGAAGGTTTGTACGAGTAAATTCCACATGTCTTTTCCTTATGCCCGCTGGGAGTGCGTGCGAAACCAGAATTCGATCCCTCGCTTATGCCGCCACTATGCCGCCTTGTCCAGTGATTCCAGCGGGAAAAGCGGTCATTTCAAAGCCATCTTGAAGCCAAGATGGCTCGGCTTGAAACCCAATCTCTCATAGAAGCGATGGGCATCCTTGCGAAGAGCATTCGACGTCAGTTGCACCAACCGCATGCCGCGGCTTTTTGCCTCGGCAATGCAAAAATTGATCATCGCGGCACCAATCCCCTGTCCGCGCAGATCCGAGCGCGTCTGAACCGCCTCGATGATCATCGAGGAAGAACCGCGGCCGGTCAGCGATGTCGTGATCATGGTCTGGAATGTACCGACGACCTCGCCGCGGAACTCGGCGACATAGAGTGTTTGATCTGGCGAGGATTGGATCGTGCGAAAGGCGCGGAGGTAGTCTTCATATGCGGCGGGATCGGTCGTGTCGCCGTGACCGCCGAGAGCATCGGCGGCGAAGAGGGCGATCAAGGAAGGAAGGTCAGCTTCTCTGGCTGCGCGGATAAGTAGATCTTGTGGCGGCAATGTTTTCTACCTACGTCTAACTGAACGGCAACGCTGTGACTCTGGAAGGCCGTATGTCTGCGAGCGAAACACACTCATTTCAATACTTCATGCCCGAACTGCACCTAAAAACAGTCCTGCAAATATCCCTGATGGGGCTGCTTTTATTTTTGCTCGTAGTGCCAAACACCGACGCGGCATTTAAGCTTCTTTTAATTTTACTTTTGCTGCCTGTATCCTTCTATGTCGTTGTCGCGCTTCGAACAATAACCTCTCAATCCAATAGCGCGATCGTGACTATCGGCCCGGAAGGCATATTGGATAGCCGATTTGGGCTGGGTTTCATTCCGTGGTCCGCCATAGAGCACATCGATGTGGACGCACTGAAATTCGAGCCCAATTCTCCTAATGCGGAGATCCTCCGTTTCATCTCCCGTGGTACTCTGCGCCTCTTGGCCATGTCTGGACTGTATGGGAAATTGACAATTCCAAGCGATCTCAGCCTGTCCAAATATAGGGATAGGCGTAACATCAAGTTTTGGTTGCGCTCTGGCGTACACTTGGAGCAAACGACGCCTGCTGCGAGACTTCGGATAAAAGACAACAAAGACGGTACACAGCGCGTTTACATCGCGATGGCAAACCTTTCGGTTTCAAGGAAGGAACTTCTTGATCTCATGCTGGCGTTCCACAAGCAGTATGCGAGCGCTGCACCCGCCACGCCAGTTACGTAGTCAGCCGCTTCTCAAACACCAACGCCGGAATGCCCGACTGTCCCTGCCCCGCATTCTCGTTGCGGCCGACCTCGGTGAAGCCGTGGGCTTTGTAGAAGGCGATCGCTTCGGCGTTTTTGGGTTCGACGTCGAGGCGCATGACTTCGGCGTCCGGAAAGCAGGTTTCCAGCTCGGCGAAGATGTCGCGGCCGATGCCGTTGCGTTGCAGTGAGGGACGGACATAGAGCATATGTAGGAGAACGGTCTTGGTCATCTGCTCGGACATGACGGCATAACCCATGCCGCCGATATCCTCGCCATTGTCGGCGACCAGGAACTCCGATTGCCGCTTCGCCAACCGCGCCTTCAGCTTGGCCGGCGAGAGCAGAAACTCGATCAGTTCATCGACCTTCGCCGCGCCAAAGTGCCGGTCGTAAGCCGCATGCCAAGTCTCGACGAGAAGGTCGCGGACCTTCCCGAGATCCTTCTCGCCGGCCGTGCGGACGAAATACACGGAGCCTATTCCTCTTCGATGCCGAGCTTGGCCTTGACGAGACCTTGTACCGCCTGCGGATTGGCCTTGCCACCGGTCGACTTCATTACCTGACCGACGAACCAGCCAGCAAGCGTCGGCTTAGCCTTGACCTTGGCGACCTGATCCGGATTGGCGGCGATGATCTCGTCGACCGCCTTCTCGATGGCGCCAGTGTCGGTGACCTGCTTCATGCCGCGGGCTTCGACGATCTCGGCAGGATCGCCGCCCTCGTTGAGCACGATTTCGAACAGGTCCTTGGCGATCTTGCCGGAGATGGTTTCGGCCTTGATCAGGTCGATGATGGCGCCGAGCTGGGCGGGCGAAACCGGAGTCTCTTCAATGGTTTTGCCGGTTTTGTTCAAGGCACCCAAGAGGTCGTTGATCACCCAGTTTGCCGCGATCTTGCCGTCGCGGCCGGCAGAGACCGTTTCGAAATAATCGGCAATCGCCTTTTCCGAGACGAGCACGGAGGCGTCATAGATCGACAGGCCCATTTCACGAACGAAACGCTCCTTCTTGTCGTCGGGCAGTTCCGTCAGATTGGCTCTCAAGGCATCGATAAATGCGTCGTCGAATTCGAGCGGCAGCAGGTCCGGATCGGGGAAATAGCGGTAATCATGCGCGTCTTCCTTGGAGCGCATGGATCGCGTTTCGCCCTTGTTCGGATCGAACAGCCGGGTTTCCTGATCGATCGTGCCACCGTCCTCGAGGATCGCAATCTGGCGGCGGGCTTCGTATTCGATCGCCTGGCCGATGAAACGGATCGAGTTGACGTTCTTGATCTCGCAGCGCGTGCCGAACTCTCCACCCGGACGGCGGACGGAGACGTTGACGTCGGCGCGCATGGAGCCTTCGTCCATGTTGCCGTCGCAAGTGCCGAGATAACGCACGATCGAGCGCAGCTTGGTCATATAGGCCTTCGCCTCGTCCGACGAGCGCATGTCCGGCTTGGAGACGATTTCCATCAGCGCCACGCCGGAACGGTTGAGGTCGACGTAGGACATGGTGGCGTGCTGGTCGTGCATCGACTTGCCGGCGTCCTGCTCCAGGTGCAGGCGCTCGATGCCGATCTCGATGTCCTCGAACTGGCCCTGGCGATCCGGACCGAGCGAAATGACGATCTTGCCTTCGCCGACGATCGGATCCTTGTACTGCGAGATCTGGTAGCCCTGCGGCAGGTCGGGATAGAAATAGTTCTTGCGGTCGAAGACCGAGCGCTTGTTGATTTGAGCCTTCAGACCGAGGCCGGTGCGGACCGCCTGCCTGACGCATTCCTCATTGATGACGGGCAGCATGCCGGGCATGGCGGCGTCGACCAGCGACACGTTGGAATTCTGCGGCTTGCCAAACTCTGTCGAAGCGCCGGAGAAGAGCTTGGATTTGCTCAACACCTGGGCATGGACTTCCATCCCGACAACAACTTCCCAATCGCCGGTGGCACCGGGAATGAAACGCTTCGGATCTGGCGTGCGGACGTCGACAATGGTCATGAGAGGCTCTTGAAATGCTGTTCTTCTGAACTTTGTGAGGTAGAGCAATTGGCGGTGCGGCGCAAGACTTTCAGCACCCCGCTGCCGTTATATGCCCGTGCCATATGTCCCTTCGCTACTATCGAGCAGCGGTTTCGAAAGGCCGACCGTCGGCACGTCGCGATCGAGCTTCGGGGAATAGTCAACGGAGAGCCAATGGATGGCATAGCCGTGTGCTTTGAAGAACTCGATCGCGTCGGTATTGCCTGCGTGGGTCTGCACCGCGACCTTCTCCAGCCCCTGCTCCAGAACATCCTTCTCGATCTGCGCCAGCAGTGCCGAACCAAGCCCCTGCCGCAGGTGATCGGGATCGATCCAGAAATCGGAGATATTCTCGTCTAACGCCTCGCGAGCAGCCCAGCCGGCAACAAGTCCGTTCAGCTCCACAATCGTGATAGTCAGCCATGACCTGCGGGTGAAATTCGAGAAGGCTTCTCTGGCACTTTCGAGCAGAGCATCCGTGCCACCGATCGACCGCATGGCCGTTTGCCACGACCGCAGGCCGATATTGACTAATATCTCCGTCTCTCCCTCGTGGGCATTGCGAATATGGATCATCAGGCCCCCGCCGTTTTCAGCAGTAAAACACCGGAAAAGGGCTTTTTCCAGCCGCCAAATGAGAACAGGCGCAGGATGGCTAACAGGAGTGAAACTTGACCGAGAATACAACCTGCTTTAGATGTTAGGCATCAATGGAGTCTTGATGTCCACCTTTTCTCAGACCCGGTAAAGGCCCTGCCCGCAAGTCTTTCTTGCGCGCTGGGCCCGAAACGAAGCCCCGAATTCCCCAAGGGAATGTCGGATCGTTTTGTCGCGCCTTACGGCGCTTTCCGGATCTTGAAAACCATGGATATTTCCCGCGCCGAACAGCGCATTCTGCATCTGCTCGCCCAAGGCGGCCGCATTGAAATCAATCGCTCCGAAAACAAGAAGATCGAGACCGTCCGTTGCTTTACACGCGACGGCTGGCTTTATCCCGGCTTCGGCCTCGATCTCTTCCGCAAACTCAAACGCCTAAGAGCCATCAAATCCTCCGACGGTCATCCGTATCGGATTACCGAGCACGGATTGCGGCTGGTGAGGGCGCAGTTGGATAATAGGTAGGCCGCATCATCCGCCCTCGTGGTTCGAGGCTCCGCCATTTCGCTATGCTCAAAGGGCTTCAAACCTCACCATGAGGGCTACTCCCCTCGCTTGCCGTCAGATATTCGGCCGCTCCAGACCTCATGGTGAGGTGCTCTGGCACCGAAGCGATAGCGAAGGTGACAGGGCCTCGAACCACGAGGTCTGGCCCGTCACTTTCAGCTATCGACCTTTCCGGATATGCTACTTACCACCACTTCGCCGGCGTGAACTTGCCGGCGGCCTGTTCGATGACGTGGGCGGTCTTGAACAGGGTTTCCTCGTCGAATGGCTTGCCGATGAGCTGCAGGCCGAGCGGCAGGCCCTTCGGGTCGAGGCCGGCGGGAACGGCGATGCCGGGGAGACCGGCCATGTTGACCGTTACCGTGAAGATGTCGTTGAGGTACATCTTGACCGGATCGGAAGCGAGGTTTTCGTCGGCGATGCCGAAGGCCGAGGACGGCGTGGCGGGCGTCAGGATGGCGTCGACGCCGGCGTTGAAGGCGAGTTCGAAATCGCGCTTGATCAGCGTGCGAACCTTCTGGGCGCGCAGGTAATAGGCGTCGTAGTAGCCGGCCGACAGAACGTAGGTGCCAATCATGATGCGGCGCTTCACTTCCTGGCCGAAGCCGGCAGCGCGCGTCTTTTCATACATGTCGACGATGTCCTTGCCATCGACGCGCAGGCCGTAGCGCACGCCGTCGTAACGGGCGAGGTTCGAGGACGCTTCGGCAGGCGCGACGATGTAATAGGCCGGCAGGGCATATTTCGTGTGCGGCAGCGAGATGTTGACGATCTCTGCGCCTGCATCCTTCAGCCAGGCAATGCCCTGCTGCCAAAGGGTTTCGATCTCTTCCGGCATGCCGTCGACACGGTATTCGTTCGGGATACCGATCTTCATGCCCTTGAGCGACTTGCCGAGCGAGGCTTCGTAATCCGGCACGGGCAGATCGACCGAGGTCGTGTCCTTGGCGTCGACGCTTGCCATCGACTTCAGGAGGATGGCTGCGTCGCGAACATCGCGAGCAATCGGGCCGGCCTGGTCGAGCGACGAGGCGAAGGCGACAATGCCCCAACGCGAGCAACGGCCATAGGTCGGCTTGATACCGACCGTGCCGGTGAAGGCGGCCGGCTGGCGGATGGAGCCGCCGGTGTCGGTAGCCGTGGCGCCGGCGCAGAGATGCGCGGCGACGGCAGCGGCCGAACCGCCCGAGGAACCGCCGGGAACGAGCTGCTGGTTGGAACCGGCGGCGCGCCAGGGGTTGATCACCGGGCCGTAATAGGAGGTCTCGTTGGAGGAACCCATGGCGAACTCATCCATGTTGAGCTTGCCCAACATGACGGCGCCGTCGTTCCAAAGGTTCTGCGTGACGGTCGATTCGTAGTGCGGCTCGAAACCGTCCAGGATGTGGCTGCAGGCCTGGGTATGAATGCCTTCGGTGCCAAACAGGTCCTTGATCCCGAGTGGAATGCCTTCCAGCGCGCCGGCTTTGCCTTCCGCAAGGCGGGCGTCCGACACCTTGGCCATTGCGAGCGCCTTTTGCGGCGTCACCTTCACATAGGCATTGAACTGAGCATTGGCCGCCTCGATCGCCGAAAGATAGGCCTCGGTCAATTCGGTGGCGGTGATGTCCTTGGCGCGCAGCTTGTCGCGGGCTTCGGCAATGGTCAGGCTGGTCAGTTCACTCATCTTGTTTCGCTTCAGGTCTAATGAGGGCAATGGGTCGGAACAGGCTCGTCCGGCCGTTATTCAACAACTTTGGGAACCAGGAAGAAATTCTGGTCGGTATTCGGCGCATTGGCGACGATGTCGGAGGCCTTGCTGCCATCGGTGACACCATCAGTCCGCTTCTTCATCGCCATCGGCGTGACGGAGGTCATGGCCTCGATACCATCGACATTCACTTCGGAAAGCTGCTCGACGAAGCCCAGAATGCCGTTCAGTTCGCCCATCATTCTCTGCGCTTCGTCCTCATTGACGGCGATACGCGCAAGATGGGCGACGCGTTTGACGGTGGCGAGATCGACGGACATGGCATTCTCCGGATAGTTGATATCCACCAACAGTGGATTTTCCTCACGCTATAAAGGCCATGTCCGCTATACGCAACGGGTATCGTTACGCCGAGATGGTCTCACCGGGCTTCGGAGCCGCGACCGCCGTCTTCGAGCCTTCCAGGCCGGCGATGAACTTTTCCGCGGTCTGGTCGATGATCGGGAACGTGCCGTAGTGGCCCGGAATGGCGGTCTTGAAGTTGAAGAAGCGCTGGCAGGCGAGCGCGGCAACGGCGCCGCCCATGGTGAAGCGGTCGCCGATCGGCACAATGCCGATATCAGGCTGATGCAGTTCGTTGATCAGGCCCATGTCGGAGAAGATGTCCGTGTCGCCCATGTGGAACAGCGTCGGCTCGTCGTCGAAATGCAGCATCAGGCCGTTCGCGTTGCCGAGAGAATGCGAAACACCGTCCTCGGTGAGTTGGGCGGAGGAGTGCAGCGCATTCGTGAAGGTGGCAGAGAAACCGCCGAGACCGACCGTGCCGCCGGTATTGCCCATTTCCAGCTTCTCGACACCCTTGCTGCTAAGCCAGGCAGCAAGATCGGCATTGGCGAGAACAACCGCGCCCGTGTCCTTGGCAATCTGAACGGTGTCGCCGACATGGTCGCCGTGACCGTGGGTCAAGAGAATGTGGGTGATGCCGGCGGCTACATCCTTGATATTTAGCCCCGTGCCGGCGAAGGATGGATTGTAGCTCAGGAAAGGGTCGATAAGGATTTTGGCGCTAGCCGTTTCGATGCGAAAGGCTGCATGGCCGAGCCAAGTGATCTTCATGGATTTTCTCCTTAATACTTGATTTCTAATGCAAGACTGGTGTCTTAGGACATATCCGAAACCGCCACAAAGAAAAGCGGCGCGGACTTCAATTTGTTTTGACGGGGGACGAGAGCTGATGACGACGCTGACCATCGAAGACCTCGCCGTGATGCTCCTGCCCGGTCAGCCGATCGCCGGGCTCGATCTCGGCACCAAGACGATCGGGCTCGCCATGTCCGATCTCGGCCGGCGGTTCGCCACGCCTCGCCCGGTGATCAAGCGGGTGAAATTCACCCAGGATGCCCAGGTGCTGGTTGCCTTCGCCGAAAAGGAAAAAGTCGCGGCCTTCGTCATCGGCCTGCCGATGAACATGGACGGTTCGGCAGGGCCTCGCGTGCAGGCGACGCGGGCCTTCGTGCGCAGCATGGCCGACAAGACCGCCCTGCCCTTCGTCTTCTGGGATGAGCGGCTGTCGACGGTCGCCGCCGAACGGGCGCTGCTGGAAATGGATGTGTCGCGCGCCAAGCGTGCCGAGCGGATCGACTCGGCCGCCGCGAGCTTCATTCTTCAGGGAGCTTTGGATAGGCTTTCAGCGCTTGGCAGGCCGGTCTTTCCCGACCTCGAGACTTGACGGCGGTTCCACCATTCCAGAATGACGGCGCGCTTGCGAAAGCCGAAGATGGCGAAAACCAGCAGGCTGTCGAAGGCGATGGCGCGGGCGACCAGCGGCGGAATGCTTTCCGGTGGGATGCCGAGGATCTTGCCGTAGATCTGGAAGACGAGGTCGTGCGTCTGCCGCGTGAACATGAAGATGCCGAAACTCATGTCGTAGTAGGACAGGTAGTACCAAGCCCCGAGAAACGAGACCGGCGCGGCCCAGAATATCAGCAACCACTTCATGCGGTTCCCCTTCGACGCTGGTATTGCGCCGCTTCAGTCGAAAGGACCAGCCAGTTCGACAATGCCATGGCGCTCAGCACCAGTGCCGGTAGCGTTATATCTAGTGCCAGCACGGCGAAGAACATCATCGCCGCGACAAGAAGCACTATTTTTGCGGGTCTGGGCCCCATGGCTGCACGCTTAATGGTTAACAATCGGTCCACATAGAGTGGCCATTTAACCGGTGCTGCGCAACGTAAACCAATTGTTAAGGTTAACGGCCAGACGGGGCTGTGGATATCTTCTGCGCGGCGGCGATGTCAGCCGTAGACGCCGCGCACGATCCGCTTCAGCGCGGTCGCGGCCTTCTCCCAATCCTTCGCCGTTTTCAGGGCAAGACCGGCGCATTGGCCGCTGATGGTCGCCGAAAGAACGAGATGCTGAATAGCGGCAAAGATCATGGCATTGACGGCGACCGTATCTATCCCCTTGGGCGGGGTGAGCGAACCGCGCATGCGCTCGATCCAGCCGGCAAGCGCCTTTGAGCGGGCTTCCGATAGCCGGCGCACCTGCTCTGTATTTTCGGACACCTCCCAAGCGACGATGCGACGCATCAGCGGATCGGCGCGCAATGCATCGAGGAAAAGCAGGGCCAGCCGTTCCATCAGGTCGCCATAGGTCAGTAGGAACATGCCGCCGGTATCGTCGGGGATGCGATCCTGCACCCAACCGCCGAGATCAGTGCCGATCGCCTCGACCAGGCCATCGAGACCGCCATAGTAGCGATAGATCAGTTGCTTATCGCAACCGGCGCCGCGGGCGACGGCGTTGATGCCGAAATTCTGGAATCCCTCTTCCGCCAACAGCCGTTTCGCAGCATCCAGGATCGCCTGCTCGGTGGCGGCGCGATTGCGCACCCGCTTCTCCGGCTCAGCCGGCGTTTCGATCGGTTTTCTCAGAACGGCGTTTGCGCTTGACATCATCTCGGCCCCAACTTGTCACCAGCCGGTGAATAGCAAGCCGCATACAAGTGAACAACGAGGCGATGAGATTCGATAGATTTAAAACTGTGGAATCCACAGATTAGAGAGATTGGCCGAACCAGACGGTGTTTCCGGACGTCAGCTCCGGCGGCAGTTCGAGCCGGGAAAATCCGCGCGATGCCCAGAAGCGTATGCCATTGTGGTTGCCAACATTTGCCCCGAGATGCACGCCTCTGACGCCACGGGCGCGGGCATGCGAGAGCCATCGATCGAGAAGCGCACTGCCGATGCCCTGCCCCTGCGTGCGCGCCAGGAGATTCATATGAATATGCGCCGGGAACGGATCGGTGAGAGCGGCGGGCGCTCGCTTCGGATGATGGATCGTAAAACTTCTCTGCTGATCCGCATTCCAGGCCGAAGCATCGCCAGATGGTTCCGCATAGCGTTTGCGCAGCTCCGGCCACCACTCGCGCTCCAGTCTTTCCTCGAAAGCAACCGTGTCGAAGACGCCGGCAATATAGCCGCAGACGCCCTCCCCATCTTCGGCGACAAAGACGGTTTCCGGGCTGAGTGCCGCATAGGGTACCGAGTAAATATGCCCAATCATCCGTCCATCGCGATGGAGCGCCGTCGCGTCCCTGCCGGCATCGCCGGTAACCAGGGAGATGACATAGAGTTGATCGATGTCATCGGGTTGGACGGAGCGGAGGTTGATCATGGAGACTTCTTCCATATCTACCGGACTTACTCGCCATATGTAGCTCGCATCCGCTTCAGGAACGCAGCGTTGTCAAAAGGACCCGGCTTCCCTGACTCTTCCCCTGCGATGAGTGCGTCCTGAAGAACCCTGACCTTCGCCTCGTGTTCTTCCAGAAGACGCAACCCTGCCCGGACAACATCGCTGGCGGAGCCATATCGACCTGTCTGCACTTGACTGTCGATGAAGTCGGTAAAGTGGTCACCAAGCGAAATGGATGTGTTGCGGGCCATAGGCAACTCCTTGCTGATACCAATATATAATAATTATTGGTATCGCATCAACTATGGATGCTATCGCGAACCCGCTGTCTCCGTTGAATGGCAGCTTCAAGTCGCCGGCGGATAGAGTAGATCGACGATGTAGCTCGCATCGAAGCGAGCATCCAGCATGCCGTAGGTGGCGCGCCAGCCGCCTGCCAAGCGGGTTTCGATGAAGGCATCGGCGATCTTGCCTGCGCCCAGGCGATAGAGTTCGGCCGCACCCGCGGCGAGTGCCATCTGCTCGATCAGCAGACGAGCGGCACCTTCATCCTGTTCGCAAAGCGCCATGGCGGCGCGCAGAACATCGATGGTCTTCTTGCCGGCCGGACCGAGATCGCGGGCAAGACCGGCGAAGACGGTTTCGAACAGATCTCTGCCCCGGTTCAGAACGCGCAGCACGTCAAGTGCCATGACGTTACCGGAGCCTTCCCAGATCGCATTGACCGGCGCCTCCCGGTAATGCCGGGCGATGGGGCGTTCCTCGATATAGCCGCTGCCGCCGATGCACTCCATCGCCTCGTAGATCAGCGCGGGCGCGATCTTGCAGCACCAATATTTCGCGACCGGCGTCATGACGCGGGCATAGGCGGCATCTTCGCTGCTGCTGCTTGCCTTGTCGAAGGCTTCCGCCAGACGGAAGGCGAGGGCAGTCGCTGCGGCAACATCGAGCGCCATGTCGGCAAGCACGCGCGTCATGATCGGCTGATGGACCAGCATCTTGCCGAAGACGCTGCGGCCGCGGGCATGGTGCACCGCTTCGGCGAGCGAGGCCCGCATGATGCCGGCAGACGCCAGCGCGCAATCGAGGCGTGTCAGCGTCACCATATCGAGAATGGTGCGAACGCCGCCATCGGGCGCCCCGAGCAGGAAGCCGAAGGTGTCGCTGAACTCGACTTCGGAGGACGCATTTGAGCGATTGCCGAGCTTGTCCTTCAGCCGCTGGAACTGCAGGCCATTGGCCGAACCGTCTTCGAGGAGGCGCGGCACCAGGAAGCAGCCCATGCCGTCCTTGGTCTGCGCCAGCATAATGAAGGCGTCGCTCATCGGCGCTGACATGAACCATTTGTGGCCCGAGAGCCGATAGATGCCATCGCTAACCTTGTCGGCGGTCGTCTTGTTGGCGCGCACATCCGTGCCGCCCTGCTTTTCCGTCATGCCCATGCCGATGGTGACGGCGCTTTTCTGCATGGCCGGCTTGTTGGACGAATCATATTTGCGCGAGAGAATCTTCGGCGCCCAATCCTTCTGCACCGCCGGAGACGCCATCATTGCAGCGACCGAGGCGCTGGTCATGGTCAGCGGGCAGAGATGGCCGCATTCCAATTGTGCGGTCAGATAGAAGCGCGCGGCACGGACCTTATGCGACTGGCCCTTGGCTTCCGGGTCAGCCTGTGGATCCCAGATCGAGGAGTGCAGGCCAGACGACATGGAGCGGCGCATCAACGCATGCCAAGCCGGATGAAACTCGACGACATCCAGCCGTTCGCCACGCGGGCCGTGGGTGCGCAGTTGCGGCGCTCCCTGGTTCGCCATGCGCGCCAGTTCCTGTGCCTCATGCGAGGTGACGTAACGGCCCATCTGCTCCAGATCGTCACGCGTCGAACGCGGTAGGCCGGACGTCAAATCAACGATCAGCGGATCGGAACGATAAGCGTTGATGCCGGACCAGAGGCTCGGCTGGTTCAGTTCGGCAAATGTGTCGTCAGTCCGGGTCGGTTGGGTCATGGATCGCTTGTAGAGCAAGAGGGTTGCAAAAGGAAACTGGAACTTTCGTCTCCCAACAGCATAGCCGCTGTAGCGGGATTCGAACGAAATTGCATGGGGAACAAGCGGGCATGACGAAAGCCCACGCTTGCCCCTGAGGCACTCCCTCTTTATAGACCCCCTGACGAAATCCGGAGGGCAGCGTCATGGTCTTCTTCCCCCACCGCCACCTCATCGGCATCAAGGGCCTCACCGAACAAGATATCACCTATCTTCTCGACAAGGCCGACGAGGCGGTGAAGATTAGCCGGCAACGCGAAAAGAAGACGTCGACGCTTCGCGGGTTGACGCAGATCAACCTCTTTTTCGAAGCCTCGACCCGCACACAGGCCTCCTTCGAGCTGGCCGGCAAGCGGCTCGGAGCCGACGTGATGAACATGTCGGTCGGCAATTCTTCCGTGAAGAAGGGCGAAACGCTGATCGACACGGCGATGACGCTGAATGCCATGCGGCCGGATGTCCTCGTGATCCGCCATTCCAGCGCCGGTGCCGCCTCGCTGCTGGCACAAAAGGTCTCCTGCTCCGTCGTCAACGCCGGCGACGGCCAGCACGAGCACCCGACACAGGCGCTGCTCGACGCACTGACCATCCGCCGCGCCAAGGGCAAGCTGTCGCGCATCATCGTGGCGATCTGCGGCGACGTACAGCATTCGCGCGTCGCACGCTCCAACATCCTGCTGCTGAATGCCATGGGCGCCCGGGTCCGGGTCGTGGCTCCCGCCACGCTGCTGCCCGCCGGGATCGCCGACATGGGGGTCGAGGTCTTCCATTCCATGAAGGAAGGACTGAAGGACGCTGACGTGGTGATGATGCTGCGGCTGCAGCGTGAGCGTATGTCCGGTGCTTTCGTGCCGTCGGTGCGCGAATATTATCACTTCTACGGGCTCGATGCGGAGACGCTGAAGGCGGCCAAGGAGGATGCGCTGGTCATGCATCCCGGTCCGATGAACCGCGGCGTCGAGATTGCCTCCGAGGTGGCCGACGGACCGCAAAGCGTCATCGCCGAACAGGTCGAAATGGGTGTCGCAGTGCGCATGGCGGTCATGGAAGCGCTGCTGATCTCACAAAACCAGGGGCCGCGCACCGAGGGAGCTGGCGCATGAGCAACTCGATCGTCCTCCAGAACGTCCGTATCATCGATCCCTCGCGCAATCTCGACGAGGTCGGCACGATCATCGTCGAAAACGGCGTCATTCTCGCTGCCGGCAAGGATGCGCTCGGGCGTGCGGCGCCAAAAGGGGCTGAAGTGCGTGATTGCACCGGCCTCGTCGCCGTGCCCGGTCTTGTCGATGCCCGCGTCCATGTCGGCGAGCCCGGCGGTGAACATCGCGAGACCATCGCGTCGGCGAGCTGCGCGGCGGCAGCAGGCGGCGTGACCTCCTTCATCATGATGCCGGACACAGACCCCGTCGTCGACGACATCGCCTTGGTCGAATTCGTCAAGAAGACGGCGCGCGACACCGCCGTCGTCAATGTTTATCCGGCAGCGGCGATTACCAAAGGGCTTGCTGGAGAGGAGATGACGGAAATCGGCCTCCTCCGGGAAGCTGGCGCCGTGGTCTTCACCGATGCGCATTCCGGCGTCTATGACACGCAGGTCCTGCGCCGCATCATGACCTATGCGCGCGAATTCGGCGCCGTTGTCTCCTGCGAAACCCGCGACAAATATCTCGGCGCCAACGGCGTCATGCATGAGGGGCTGCTGGCAAGCTGGCTCGGGCTATCCGGTATCCCGAAGGAATCGGAACTCATCCCGCTGGAACGCGATCTCAGGATCGCGGCGCTGACCCGCAGCCATTATCACGCGGCGATGATCTCCGTGCCGGAATCGGCAGAGGCCATCCGTCTCGCCCGTTCGCGCGGCGCGAAGGTCACCTGCGGCATCTCGATCAACAATCTGGCGCTCAACGAAAACGACATCGGGGAGTACCGCACCTTCTTCAAGGTCTATCCGCCGCTGCGTTCCGAGGATGACCGCACGGCCATGATCGAGGCGCTTGCGGACGGCACCATCGACATCATCGTCTCGGCGCACGACCCGCAGGATGTGGATACCAAGCGCCTGCCTTTCGGCGAGGCCGAGGACGGCGCGATCGGGTTGGAGACGCTGCTGGCCGCCGCGCTTCGCCTGCATCACAGCGGCGAAGTCAGCCTGATGCGGCTGATCGACGCCCTGTCCACACGGCCGGCGCAGATCTTCGGTCTTGACGCCGGCACGCTGAAGCCTGGCGCGAAGGCGGATATCGCCTTGATCGATCTCGACGAGCCTTGGCTTGTTGCCAAAGACATGCTTCTGTCGCGCTCGAAGAATACACCGTTCGAAGACGCACGAATGACCGGCAGGGCAGTCGCGACCTATGTCGCAGGCAAGCTGGTTCACAGTCTCTAGGCAAAGCTCGGGCTTATGGGGAATAAAAAGTGATGGCGGATTTCTGGACATGGCAGCTCACCCTGCCGACGGCGCTGGCAGCTATTGTCATCGGCTATCTGCTCGGGTCCATTCCCTTCGGCCTGGTTCTGACGCGGATGGCCGGCCTCGGCGATGTCCGCAAGATCGGCTCCGGCAATATCGGCGCGACCAATGTGCTGCGCACCGGCAACAAGCCGTTGGCGGTAGCAACGCTGCTGCTCGACGCCTTCAAGGGGACGCTCGCCGTGCTGATCGTCTCGCATTTCTTCGGTGAGGATGCGAGCGTGCTCGCCGGTTTTTCCGCCTTCATCGGCCATATCTTTCCGGTCTGGATCGGCTTCAAGGGCGGCAAGGGCGTCGCGACCTATCTCGGTATTCTCCTGGGCCTCGCGCCGTTGATGGCGCTGATCTTTTCCATCGTCTGGCTGGCGATCGCCTTTACGACCCGCTACTCCTCTCTTTCCGCGTTGGTTGCAACCCTTGTCATTCCGGTTGCATTATGGATATTGGGCGCCGATAAGATCGCCGCGGCCATGGCGCTGATGACCGTCATCGCCTGGTATAAGCACAGAGCAAATATTGCCCGGCTGACGGCCGGCACGGAAACCAAGATCGGAGCGAAGGGGTAATGGGAAGAGGCAGCGCAGGACGAATTGGAATTGCGCTGACGGAAAAACAAAGGATAGCTTGGCTCCGCCTGATCCGTTCCGACAATGTCGGCCCTTCCACCTTCCGCGACCTCATCCGTCACTACGGCTCAGCCGAAGCCGCACTCGCCGCGTTGCCGGAGCTGTCGCAGCGCGGCGGCTCGACCCGAGTGATCCGCATTGCCAGCGAGCAGGATGCGTTGCGTGAACTGGAAGCCGCCCATCGTTTCGGCGCACGCTTCGTCGGCATCGGCGAACCGGACTATCCGCAGGCGCTGAGGGAGATCGACGGCGCGCCGCCGCTTCTCGCCGTCAAAGGCAATCTGCCGACAGCAACCCGGCCGGCGATCGGCCTCGTCGGCTCGCGCAACGCTTCGATCAGCGGCGCCAAATTCACCGCAATGATCGCCCGCGCCTGCGGACAAGCCGGCTATGCCGTCGTCTCCGGCCTTGCCCGCGGCATCGACACGGCGGCTCACCGCGCCAGCCTGGAAACCGGCACGATCGCCGCGATGGCCGGCGGGCTCGATCAGCCCTATCCGCCCGAAAATATCGGCCTTTTGCATGAAATATGGGATGGCAATGGACTCGCCGTCAGCGAAATGCCCTTCGGCTGGGAACCACGCGCACGGGATTTCCCGCGCCGCAACCGGCTGATAGCAGGCATCTCGCTGGGCGTCGTCGTGATCGAGGCGGCAACGCGCTCCGGCTCACTGATTACCGCGCGGCTCGCGGGCGAATTCGGCCGTCTGGTATTTGCCGTACCCGGTTCTCCGCTCGATCCGCGTTGCGAAGGCACCAATGGCTTGTTGAAGGATGGTGCGATGATCGTGACCAGGCCGGAAGATGTCATCGAAGCCTTGAGGCCGCTGGCCGAGCCCGATCTTTTCCGCCCGCAGCTTGCCGAAGCGCCCGCTGAAAAGAGCGACAAACCGATATCATTGCCGCCGGACGATACCGACCGCTGGGAGATCATCGATGCGCTCGGGCCGACGCCGGTAGAGATCGACGATATCATCCGGCATACCGGTCTATCGGTATCCTCAGTCCATTCCGTGCTTTTGGAACTCGACATGGCCGGCCGGCTGCATCGGCATCCCGGCGGACTGGTGTCAATCTCGATGTTGGATTGAAAATGTTGCCGACCATTCCGATATGATGACCGTACCCCGCCAAGAGCGTTCGAAGGCGTTTATCAGCGATTGTAACATAGATGTCATCTTGCAGGATCGCATCGCCGCGCTGATTGCAAAAATCAACTTCACCTCTTGACCGCGACGAATTCCCTGTCCATGTCGGAAGGCCGGGGAAACTAAAATACCCCGTCTCTCCCGCGCCGTTTTCCGGCGCGACCTCGTATTCAGAGATATGTGATGAACGTTGTAGTGGTGGAATCGCCTGCCAAGGCCAAGACAATCAATAAGTATCTGGGACCCGGATATAAGGTTCTTGCTTCCTTCGGCCATGTGCGTGACCTGCCTGCCAAGGACGGTTCGGTTCTGCCGGATCAAGACTTTGAAATGCTCTGGGAAGTCGACGGCGCTTCGCAAAAGCGCATCAAGGACATTGCCGACGCAGTGAAATCCTCCGACGGCCTGATTCTCGCGACCGACCCGGATCGCGAAGGCGAAGCGATTTCCTGGCACGTGCTCGACCTCTTGAACAAGAAGCGCGTCATCAACGGCAAGCCCGTAAAGCGCGTCGTCTTCAACGCCATCACCAAGAAGGCCGTGCTCGACGCGATGGCCGAGCCGCGCGATATCGACGTGCCGCTGGTCGACGCCTATCTTGCCCGCCGCGCCCTCGACTATCTCGTCGGCTTCAACCTGTCGCCTGTGCTCTGGCGCAAGCTGCCCGGTGCCCGTTCGGCCGGCCGCGTGCAGTCGGTGGCCTTGCGCCTCGTCTGCGACCGCGAGTCGGAGATCGAACGTTTCGTCTCCGAAGAATACTGGAACCTCTCGGCGATCCTGAAGACACCGCGCGGTGACGAATTCGAAGCGCGGCTGGTCGCCGCCAACGGCAAGCGCCTGCAGCCGCGTTCGATCGGCAATGGCGAAGAAGCCGGTAAACTGAAGACGCTGCTGGAAGGCGCGGCTTACGTTGTCGACACGGTCGAGGCAAAGCCGGTCAAGCGTAATCCGAGCCCGCCCTTCACCACGTCCACCCTGCAGCAAGCCGCCTCCTCCAAGCTCGGCTTCTCGGCATCCCGCACGATGCAGATCGCGCAGAAGCTCTATGAAGGTGTCGATATCGGCGGCGAGACTGTCGGCCTCATCACCTATATGCGTACGGACGGCGTGCAGATGGCGCCGGAAGCGATCGATGCAGCGCGGCACTCCATCGCCGATCAGTTCGGCAATCGCTACCTGCCGGAAAAAGCACGCTTTTATTCAACCAAGGCCAAGAACGCTCAAGAAGCGCACGAGGCGATCCGTCCGACCGATTTCGATCGCTCGCCGGATCGCGTCCGCAAATTCCTCGATGCCGATCAGATCAGGCTTTATGACCTCATCTGGAAGCGCGGCATCGCCAGCCAGATGGCGTCGGCTGAGATCGAGCGAACCACCGTCGAGATCCTGGCTGACAATGCCGGCCAGAAGGCAGGCTTGCGCGCTGTCGGTTCGGTCATCCGCTTCGACGGCTTTATCGCTGCCTACACCGACCAGAAGGAAGACGGCGAGCAGAGCGACGATGCCGACGACGAGGATGGCCGCCTGCCGGAGATCAATGCGCGCGAAAATCTCGCCAAGCAGAAGATCAATTCGACCCAGCACTTCACCGAGCCGCCGCCGCGCTATTCGGAAGCATCGCTGATCAAGAAGATGGAAGAACTCGGCATCGGCCGCCCGTCGACCTATGCGGCGACGCTGGCGACGCTGCGCGACCGCGACTATGTGACGATCGACAAGCGCAAGCTGGTGCCGCAGGCCAAGGGCCGGCTCGTCACCGCTTTCCTCGAAAGCTTCTTCACGAAATACGTCGAATACGACTTCACCGCCGATCTCGAAGAGAAGCTTGATCGCATCTCCGCCGGCGAATTGAACTGGAAGGACGTGTTGCGCGACTTCTGGCGCGATTTTTTCGCCCAGATCGAGGATACGAAGGAGCTGCGCGTCACCAATGTGCTCGACGCGCTGAACGAGGCGCTCGCACCGCTGGTCTTCCCGAAGCGCGAAGACGGCAGCGATCCGCGTATCTGCCAGGTCTGCGGCACAGGCAACCTGTCGCTGAAGCTCGGCAAATACGGCGCCTTCATCGGCTGCTCGAACTATCCGGAATGCAACTACACGCGCCAGCTTTCCTCGGAAGGCGGCACGGAGGCCGAAGCCAGCGGGCTGAGCGAACCGAAGGCGCTCGGCGCCGATCCGGTAACCGGCGAAGAGCTGACGCTGCGCTCCGGCCGCTTTGGACCTTATATCCAGCGCGGCGACGGCAAGGAAGCCAAGCGTGCGTCGCTGCCGAAGGGCTGGAAGCCCGAAGATATCGACTATGAAAAGGCCATGGCGCTGATTTCGCTTCCACGTGATATCGGCAAGCATCCGGAAAGCGGCAAGATGATCTCGTCCGGCATCGGCCGCTACGGGCCGTTCCTGCTGCATGACGGCAGCTATGCCAATCTCGAGACGGTCGAGGATGTTTTCACCGTCGGTCTTAACCGTGCCGTCACCGTTCTCGCTGAAAAGCAGAGCAAGGCTGGCGGCGGTGGGGCACGCGGCGGTACGCCAGCGGCGCTGAAGGATCTCGGGCAGCATCCGGACGGCGGTGCAATCACCGTTCGCGATGGCAAATATGGTCCCTATGTCAATTGGGGCAAGGTCAACGCCACGCTGCCGAAGGGGACTGACCCGCAGGCAATTACGGTCGAGGAAGCTCTGGCTCTGATCGCAGCAAAGGCCGGCAAGAGCGGCAGCGCGCCGAAGAAGACGCCTGCCAAGGCGAAGGCTGCGGCCGCAGGCGCCAAGGCGACGAAGACGACCGCCAAGCCAAAAGCTGCTACAAAGAAGCCTGCGACCAAGACGGCAACCAAAAAGAAGAGCGCAGAGTGAGCAGAGAACCGCGCGGCAGGATTTCATCGTCGGAGCGACGCCCCGGCAAGGCCGGGCGTGCGGCGAAAAACAGCGGCGACCAGGAACCGATGATGGCGATCGTGCACGGTGTATTGCCGCCGCGCGAAGTCCTCCTGCGCTTCATCGCCGATCACCCGCAGCAGGCTTCCAAGCGCGAGCTTGCCAAGGCCTTCGGGTTGAAGGGCGAGAGCCGTGTCGAGCTCAAAAACCTCCTGCGCGAGCTTGAAGAAGACGGCATGGTGCAGAAAAGCCGCAAATCGCTCATCCGCCCCGGAGCATTGCCGCCGATCGCCGTCCTCGACATTACCACGCGCGACAAGGATGGCGGATTGATCGGCCGTCCGACCGAATGGCCGGAGGAAAACGGCGTGGCGCCGGCCGTAATGATTAAGCAGTCCTCTTCCCCTGCCGGTCGCAACGGCAAGGGCAAGGCTCCGGTTGCCGGCATGGGCGATCGCATCCTCGCCAAGATCTTTCCGGCGGTCGATCGCGGCGGCCCGGCCTATACCGCGCGCATCATCAGGGTCATCGACAAGCGTCTGGCCGCGACCATGGGCGTCTTTCGCGAGACGCCGGGCGGCGGCGGACGGCTGATGCCGATCGAGCGGCGCGGCGAGGAAATGGTCATCGATCCGGACTATACCGGCGACGCCAAGGACGGCGATCTGGTCGAAGTCGAAGTGGCTCGCCTCGGCCGTTTCGGCCTGCCGCGCGCCAAGGTGCTGTCGGTCGTCGGCTCCGTCGCTTCCGAAAAGGCGATCTCGATGATCGCCATCCATGCGCATGGCATCCCGCATGTCTTTCCGGCGGCCACGATCGCCGAGGCTGACGCCGCCAAGGCCGCCACCATGTCGCATCGCGAGGATTGGCGCAGCCTGCCGCTGATCACCATCGATCCGGCCGACGCCAAGGACCATGACGATGCGGTCTATGCCGAACTGGATCCCTCGCCTGACAATCCGGGTGGTGTGATCGTCACCGTCGCCATCGCCGATGTCTCCTGGTATGTGCGCCCGGGCTCAGCGCTGGATCGCGAGGCGCTGAAGCGCGGCAATTCGGTCTACTTCCCGGATCGCGTCGTGCCGATGCTGCCCGAGCGCATCTCCAACGATCTCTGCTCTCTCAAGGAAGGTGTCGACCGCCCTGCCCTTGCCGTGCGAATGATTTTTTCCAAAGAAGGTCGCAAGGCTGGCCATACCTTCCATCGCATCATGATGAAGAGTGCCGCCAAGCTCTCCTATCAACAGGCGCAGGCGGCAATCGACGGCAAGCCGGACGACAAGACCGGACCGATGCTGGAGCCGATCCTGAAGCCGCTCTGGCATGCCTATGAGGTCATGAGGCGCGGCCGCGACCGGCGCCAGCCGCTCGAGCTCGACATGCCCGAACGCAAGATCCTGCTGAAGCCGGATGGCACGGTCGACCGGGTCTTCGTGCCGGCGCGTCTCGATGCCCACAAGCTCATCGAAGAAATGATGATCCAGGCGAATGTCGCCGCCGCCGAAACGCTGGAAAAGAAGCGGCAGGTGCTGATCTATCGCATCCATGACGGCCCGACGCTTGCCAAGCAGGAAGTGCTGCGCGAATTCCTCGCAACGCTCGGCATCTCTCTCGCCAAGGGCGGCAATGTCCGCGCCAACAGCTTCAACGGCATCCTGGCGAAGGCTGATGGCACGGCGCATCAAACCATGGTCAACGAGATGGTGCTGCGCTCGCAGAGCCAGGCGATCTACAGCCCCGACAATATCGGTCATTTCGGCCTGAACCTGATGAAATACGCGCATTTCACCTCGCCGATCCGCCGCTATGCGGATTTGATCGTGCATCGCGCCCTCGTCGGCTCGCTCGGCTTCGGCGAAGGCGGCATCACGCCAGACGAGGAAGCAACGCTCGACGATATCGCCGCCGAAATTTCCACATTCGAGCGCCGTGCCATGGCTGCCGAACGCGAGACCGTCGACCGGCTGATCGCGCATCATCTTGCCGGCCGCGTCGGCGAGGAATTCGAGGCGCGCGTTGGCGGTGTCACCAAATCGGGACTTTTTGTCACCCTGCCCGACTATGGCGCTGACGGCTTCATCCCTATATCAACGCTCGGCTCCGACTATTTCATCTATGACGAGGCCCATCAGGCGCTGACAGGTGAAAAGACAGGGCTAGGCTTTCGCCTCGGTGACAGCGTCACGGTGCGTCTTGCGGAAGCGATCCCGCTTGCCGGCGCCCTGCGCTTCGAAATGCTGAGCGACGGCCGCGCCATGCCCACGGCGGTGCGTTCCTTCCACAAGGCGACGCGGCGCAACAAGACCCCGGCGCGCAAAGCGCCTGGAACGAGACCGCCGCGCGGACGCCGATAAAACGGTGGCTGCCGGCAGGAAGGAAAGTACCATGACGAGCAGCCCGTCCGATCCCATCATCCGCTTTGGCGGCCCCGACGAGGCTGAACGTCCGCTCGGACGCTCGATCGCCCGCGGTTTGCTGAACCGCTGTCCGCGCTGCGGCACGGGAAAGCTCTTCAGGGCCTTCTTGAAACCAGTCGACCGTTGCGCCGTCTGCGACGAGGAGCTGTTCCATCAGCGTGCCGACGACCTGCCGCCCTATCTGGTGGTCCTCCTGCTCGGCCACGTCGTGGTCGGCGGCTACATGATGACGGATATGGCCTTTCATTTGCCGATCTGGGCGCATCTTGCCATCTGGGCGCCGATTACGGTGATCACTGCCCTCACAGCAATCCAGCCGATCAAAGGCGGTGTCATCGGCCTGCAATGGGCGCTGCGGATGCATGGCTTCGGCGGCCATGACGACAGTCCCGAAGAATGGGATCGGGGAAACGGCCGGTCGTGATCCAAAGGCTCGAGCTGAGATCACCAGCCTTGCCGGCCGGCAGGAGCGAGCGTGCGCCCTTACTCCCTTCGGATGGAACCAGTATCGATCCGCCATATATTCATGATTCGCGGGAATTGCTTGATCTCCAATGGCTTGACATCGGCGGCATTTCTTGTCTGAACATGCCGGGCGTCGAAAGGAGCATTGTGGAGGACATGATCGATCCCATGAAAGCCGACCCGTCACCTGGATTTGGCCGAGCCGTGCCTTTCTATCTTCCGCGTTGCGAACGATTCGTTCGCCACATGCTCTAAGGATCAATTCATGTTTGAACCGACGAACGGCAAGGCCGGCCATGTCGAAGAAATTCATTGGCCTTCGCTCGTCGCCGCCATTTCGTCCGTTTCCGCTGTCGGCATCGCCATCGGCCTCGGCCTTCCGCTTCTCAGCATCATCCTCGAAAAACGCGGCATTCCCTCGAGCCTGATCGGGCTCAACACGGCAATGATGGGGATCGCCGCGATGATAGCGGCGCTGATCACCACGAAGCTCGCCCACCGATTCGGTGTGGTGCAGACGATGATCTGGGCCGTCGTGCTCTCCGCGCTGAGCTCGCTCGGCTTCTATTATGCGGAAAGCCTGCTGCTCTGGTTTCCGCTGCGCCTGATCTTCCACGGGTCCACCACTACCCTCTTCATCCTGTCGGAATTCTGGATCAACGCCGCCTCCCCGCCCTCCAAGCGCGGTTTCGTACTCGGCCTCTACTCCACTGTCTTCTCGCTCGGCTTCGCGGCCGGTCCCCTGCTTTTCTCGCTGGTCGGCAGCGAAGGGCTGATGCCCTTCATCATCGGCGCTTGCATCATTCTGGCGGCGACAATCCCGATCTTCATTGCCCGCAACGAAAGCCCCATCGTCGACGAAAAGCCGGAGCTGCACTTCATCCGCTATGTCTTCCTGGTGCCCACGGCGACCGCCGCCGTTTTCGTATTCGGCGCCGTGACCGTCGGCGGCGGGTCGTTGTTCACCAGCTATGCGACCCGGCTTGGTTTCAACGAATCACAGGCGGCATTGCTGCTGACCGTGATGGGCGTCGGCAACTTCGTCTTCCAGATCCCCCTGGGGCTGCTTGCCGACCGCCTGCGCGACAAGCGGCCGCTGCTGTCGATCATGGCCGCCATCGGGCTGGTCGGAGCGCTCCTATTGCCCTCTCTGGCCTGGAATTGGATACTTCTGGCGGTCATCCTGTTGTTCTGGGGCGGCTGCGTCTCCGGCATGTACACGGTCGGCCTCAGCCATCTCGGAACGCGGCTGACGGGCGCGGACCTTGTCGCCGCCAATGCCGCCTTTGTTTTCTGTTATGCCGTCGGGATGGTTCTCGGTCCACCGACGATCGGAACCGCCATGGATTTGGTCAATCCCAGCGGTTTTGCCTGGGCAATCGCCTTTTTCTTTGGACTATATGTCCTGCTTTCGGCGATACGGCTGCTTTTCATGGGCAGCAGGGGTTGACTTTTCGGGCGCGATTTGTAGTTTCGCGCCAGAATTTGCCGTGGACCTCCGCACTGGCCGTCCACGGCTTTCATTTTTCTTAAAGGCAGGACGACCATGGCCAAGGCTACCACCATCAAGATCAAGCTGCTGTCGACGGCCGACACCGGTTTCTTCTACGTCACGACGAAGAACAGCCGTACGATGACGGATAAGATGACGAAGACGAAGTACGACCCGATTGCTAAAAAGCACGTCGAATTCAAGGAAACGAAGATCAAGTAAGTTTCCTAAACTTCTGATTACAAAAGGGCGCAACCATAAGGTTAGCGCCTTTTTCTTTTGGCGGCTTTCTTTTTCTGTGCAAAACCTCATCAAGGCGCCGGAAAAACAGAAAAAGCTAAAACTCAACTTTCTGATATTAACAAAGAAAAACGCCGCACTTCCTTTGGAAGGCGGCGTTTCGAATTGGGGGTCGGCTAGCCTGCAAAACGGCACGAGGAACCGCTTAAAATTGCTTGCCAGCCGACCGACCCCACGACCCAGGAGATGCGGCGGACCTGAGCATCATGGGGTATTGCCACGCCCTTGCGGGCCTGTCCTTGTACGAGACTAAATTTGCGCGAAATCGAAAGAAAATCAACAAATTCTTAATGATAAAAAGTTCTCGTCTGCCCGAATGGTTAAAATTCCTGCTGTCATTCAGTCTTGTTGGCTTGAAAAAACGACAATCTGAAAGCGAGTAGATCTCAAAAATAAAGAGGTAATGATCGTATGCATAGCAAAGTTTGACTACAGATATTTAGGCGCCTTTTCATACCATGATGACAGTCATGTTATTCATGGAATACTCACAGTTTTTCGCCATTTCAACTTTATACATGGCAAAATTATCACAACAAATACACGCTATACATCGATTTTCTATCAAATATAACAAGTATTTTCTGTGAGCTTACTGTGGCAAATATAGAGCCTATTCTCCTGTGGAAATCGGCATGCCTGGTCCGGGAACAAAGATTACAAATTTGTAATCACTGTTCAAAACTTGCAAAAGCCCATGAATATTAATGGGCCTCGACAGCATCATTTTGATCAAGCCGCCGCCGCGACAACCCGGTTGCGGCCACCGTGTTTAGCTTCGTAAAGGGCGCGATCGGCCTGCTTCATCAACTGCTCGGGTGTTTCGACTGTCTCCAAACGCGACGAAATGCCGAACGAGGCGGTGACATTCAGCGCAATCCCTGCCTCGCGCAGCGTGAAGGGCATGGTCTCGACGGCAGCGCGCAGGCGCTCGGCAACGGCGGCCGAAACATCAGGCGGCGTATCTGGCATGACCACGACGAATTCCTCGCCGCCATAGCGGCAGGCCAGATCGGCGCCGCGCACGGTGGAGCGAATACGGGCGGCAAACTCCTTCAGCACCTCATCGCCGGCGTCATGGCCATAGGTGTCGTTCACCTGCTTGAAGCGGTCGATATCGGTAATCAGGACCGAAAGCGGCCGTCCGCGCGTCAGCGAACGGTTGAAGAGGATCTTCAGATGATTGTCGAGATAGCGCCTGTTGTTGAGCCCGGTGAGTGCATCGGTCACGGCAAGCTCGATCGTGTGCTGCACGCTGGCACGCAGACGATCGTTGTAGCGCTTGCGACGGATCTGCGTCAGGCAGCGGGCAACCAGCTCGTTCGGATCGAGCGGGCGGATAATATAGTCGTTGATGCCGAGATCGAGCGCCCGGACGATCATTTCGTCAGCCCCCTGCTCCGTCACCAGCAGCACCGGCAGGAACCGAGTGCGCTCCAGTGAGCGGAGCTGCGAGCAAAGCCTGAGCGGGTCGTAGTCATCGAAATTCGAATTGACGACGACAAGCTCGAACGGCTTTTCGGCAGCCTCGAACAGGGCCGCCTGCGGATCGGACGTCACCGTCACCTCGGCGATCGGCTTCAGGGCGCGGATGATGCGCTCCTGCGAATTGGCGCGGCCATCGACCAGCAACACATGGCCGCTCTCGTCGGCGCGGCCTTCACCGAAGCGCAGGAGATCGTCGATGCCGAAGTTGCGCGCCGTCTCGTTGCGCATGCGCAGCTCATCGCTGAGCGTCTTCAGGCGCAGCAGGCTTTTGACCCGCGAAATGAGCTGCAAGTCGTTGACCGGCTTGGTCAGGAAATCGTCGGCGCCGGCCTTCAGGCCGCGCACGCGATCGGCCGGCTGATCCAACGCGGTGACCATGACCACGGGAATATGCGAAGTACGCGGATCGGACTTCAGCCGCTCGCAGACTTCGAAACCGTCCATGCCGGGCATCATGATGTCGAGCAGGACGAGGTCGACCTGGGTGCTTTCGCAGATGGCGAGCGCTCTCAAGCCGTCCTCCGCCGTCAGCACGTCGAAATATTCGGCCAGCAGCCGTGCTTCGAGCAACTTTACGTTTGCGGGTACGTCGTCAACCACCAGGATACGCGCGGTCATTAGTCTTTCCCCGCGCTCAGGCGTCGCCCAGATAAGTCTTGATGGTCTCGATGAATTTCGGGACCGAGATCGGCTTGGAGACATAGGCTTCGCAGCCGCCTTGACGGATTCGTTCCTCGTCGCCCTTCATCGCGAAGGCGGTGACCGCGATCACCGGAATGACGTGCAGATCGTCATCCTCCTTCAGCCACTTCGTCACCTCGAGCCCCGAAACTTCCGGAAGCTGGATGTCCATGAGGATCAGGTCCGGGCGATGTTTGCGAGCGAGATCAAGCGCTTCCATGCCGTTCCGGGTCTGGATCGTGGTGTAGCCGGACGCCTCGATAAGATCGCGAAAGAGCTTCATATTGAGCTCGTTGTCTTCTACAATCATCACCTGCTTAGGCATGGAGAGCTGTCCCTGCATCCGGTATTGCATCCATTCTATGAAAATATAACGTCGCGAGAAATCGATTCCAGAAATACTTGAATCCGACGCTAGCGGCATTTGGTTGAAAAATAGGTAACTTACCCCTCAAAATGCAAAGTAACTTCAAGAACTCGAAGGTGGCGGCCGCCGATCCGCAGGAAACCGCGATCGCCGTACTTGGCTGGCTGGCCAATGAGCCTGATATGTTCGGCCGCTTCCTGGCGCTGACCGGTGTCGAACCGGCACAGGTGCGCAACGCCATCAACGAACCCGCTTTCCTGGCAGGCATGCTGGATTTTCTGATGAACCACGAGCCGACATTGCTCGCATTCTGCCAGGCAAGCGGCATCGCGCCGGAAACGGTTGCTGCCGCCTCGGCACATTTCTCGCCGCCCGGCCTTTCCTCGGGGGAATATTGACGATGGATGCCCCGATCGAATTTGATACATCGCATGTCCGCCTTGGAGACCGGCCGCTGATCGTCTGCGATGTCGATGATGTCGTGCTGCATTTCTTTGCGCCTTTCCTGATCTTTCTTGACGGTGAAGGCCATGAATTCCTGCCGCGGTCCTTCCGGCTGACCGGCAATATCATTTCGAAGAGGGGTGGCGCGGCGCTGGAGGAAAAAGAGGTCCATCGCCTGATCGACGCCTTTTTCGAAGCGCAGGAGCAGTGGCAGACGCCCTTGGATCGCGTCATCGATACCCTCGACGGCTTCTCCAGGGATGCCGACATCGTCTTTCTCACCGCCATGCCGCCGCAGTTCTGGGCGCAGCGCCGCCGTCTTCTCGACAGGCTGGGCCTTGCCTATCCGCTGCTCGCCTCGCTGCAGCCGAAGGGGCCGATTGTGCAGGCATTGCATGGCAAGCGCACCCTGCCCGTCGCCTTCGTCGACGATATGGCGCACAATCTGCATTCGGTCCGCGAGCATGTCGCAAGCTGCCTTCTGATCAACCTGAGGCCGGATTCGATCGTCCATAGCATGGCGCCGGCTGTGGCGGCCGATATTCCCCAGGCGAACGATTGGGCAGAGGTGGCGCCATTGATCCGCGCCCATATTGCCCGCTAAGCTCGCCCGCCCCGGCATCAGAGAACAAGGCGCATCAAAGGGCGCCCGTCCTTTCGTTTGGCGACCTCGGAAAATCCTGCCGCCTCGAATATGTTGAGCGAGCCGACATAGAGGCCGACGGATTTCGATTGTTTCGTCCGTTCAATCGGACAACCCTCGAGAATGCGTGCACCGGAAGCCTTGGCGAAATTCACCGCCTCCGACAGCATCCGATGGCTATACCCCTTGCCGCGGTCGCGCGAATTCATGAAGAAGCAACTAACGGCCCAGACCGAGCTGTCTTCGGCATCGTCCGGATCGAGCGGCCGCGATACGGTTTTCGGCGAATTCCATTGCGGCAGTTCCGATCGCGGTCCTACCTGCGTCCAGGCAACCGGGCGCGCACCGATATAGCCGAGAAGGCCGGGCGGCGGGCCAGCGGCGACGCGGGCTTGCATGAATTCTTTCTTCGCTCCGCCATCCATCGTTTTGCGGTCGGATGTCGGGACGCGGAAATGGGTGCACCAGCAGCCATAACAGGCACCGCTTGGCCCGAAGAGCGTTTCGAAATCGCCCCAGCGTTCCGCCGTCAAAGGCACCGCTTTCAACTCCTCCAACATCTCCTCCCCGCTCTTTTCCGTCTTGAGACTCACGAGCTTAAAACATAAGGTGGCGATGTTCAATTTTTGTTCTATTTTCATGACCAGCGCGCCCGACAAAGTTTCCGGTTTCTGCCGCGATTGCCTGAGCGAGCAATCGGCTGAGCGCACGCGTTGCCGGGCCTGCGGCAGTCCACGCCTCGTCTATCATCGCGAACTCTATGGCCTGACGTTGGCCCATATCGATTGCGACGCCTTCTATGCCTCGATCGAAAAGCGCGACAATCCGGAGCTGGCCGACAAGCCGGTCATCGTGGGCGGCGGCAAGCGCGGCGTCGTCTCCACAGCCTGCTATATCGCCCGCATTCATGGGGTCCGGTCGGCCATGCCGATGTTCAAGGCGCTGGAGGCTTGCCCGCAAGCAATCGTCATCCGCCCGAATATGGAGAAATATGTCCGCGTCGGCCGCGAAGTGCGCGCGCTCATGCAGGAGCTGACGCCGCTGGTGCAGCCGCTTTCGATCGACGAAGCCTTTCTGGAGCTCGAAGGCACGCAGCGCCTGCACCATGATCCGCCGGCCCGCATCCTGGCGAAATTCGCCAAGCGCATCGAAAGCGAAATCGGCATCACCATTTCGGTCGGCCTTTCCTATTGCAAATTCCTGGCCAAGGTCGCTTCCGACCTGCAGAAACCGCGCGGCTTTTCCGTCATCGGACGGCAGGAGGCGCTGTCGTTTCTGGAGCCGCGTCCGGTGACCACCATCTGGGGCGTCGGCAAGGCCTTTGCCGCGACATTGGAAAGCGACGGCATCCGCACCATCGGCCAATTGCAGACCATGGAAGAAGGCGACCTGATGCGCCGCTACGGCGTCATCGGCCAGCGGCTCTTTCGCCTGTCGCGCGGCATCGACGATCGCACGGTGCATCCGAACGAAGCGGCAAAGAGCGTATCGTCGGAGACGACCTTCTTCGACGATATTTCCCGCCATGACGATCTAGTGCCGATCCTGCGCGATCTCTCGGAGAAAGTGTCGCGCCGCTTGAAGCGCAGCGGCATTGCCGGGCAGACCGTCGTGTTGAAGCTGAAATCGGCCGATTTCAAAAGCCGCACTCGCAACCGTCGTCTGGAAGACCCGACTCAGCTTGCCGACCGCATTTTCCGGACCGGCCTGCGATTGCTCGAACACGAGACTGACGGTACGAAATTCCGCCTGATCGGCATCGGCGTTACCGATCTCTGCGACGCCGCCCGCGCCGACCCGCCGGATCTGATCGACGAACAGGCGACCCGTCGCGCCGCAGCGGAAGCGGCGATGGACAAGCTCAGGGAAAAATTCGGCAACAAGACGGTCGAAACCGGCTACACATTCGGCGGCAAGCGCGAGAGCTGAATTATGGCCGGCAGCATGTCCGTCTCTTCGTCGAAAAGTGCCGTGCGATTGGCTATTGCTTGCTCGTAGTTCGGCCTGATCGCAATCGCCTTTTCATAGCTCGCCAGCGCTTCCTCCGTGCGCCCCAAACGGCGCAACGCATTGCCCTTGTTATTATAGGCAATCGCATGGGCTGGCTCCAAGGCGATGGCGCGTTCGTAGCGGACGACGGCGCCTTCGAAATCCCTGACCGCGGCGAGGATATTGCCATATGTGCAATGGGCTGCAGCGGAGTCGGGACGCAGCTCCAGTGCCCGTCCGATCTCGGCTTCCGCCTCCCTGGCCTCGCCGCGCAGCAAAAGAAGTATACTCAGCCGATGCACAGCATCGAAATCTCCCGGGTTTTCGGCGATGGTAGCGCGACATTGCTTCTCCGCCTCGGCGCGGTCGATCACTCCTTGGTCGTCCGAGCTGATATCCTCAGCAGCATCGGACGAGATCGCCTGCCAGAGCGTCCGCGACGCCACGACTTCGCGGTAGAGCGACAGGGCCTCACTTTGTGCCGGCTCGATGGCAAGAACCTGCCGGCAGCCGATTTCGGCATCGCTCAGATCACCGGCGGAATACAGGTTCTTGATGCGGGCGAACACAAAGGGGAGGCAATGCTCGTCGAGCCGCTCGCCAAGGTTCCGCCCTGTCCGTGTGTTGATCCGGTAGCGCTCGATGCGCCGGCTGACGGAGCCGAAAATATACTTGTGCGGATAATCGCCGGCACCGAGATCGTAGATCCGAAAGCCGTTCTCTATCGCCCAGCGGATCGTATAGGCATGCAGCATCAAGCCCGGGGACAGATCTCGGATCGAGACATCACGGGCGCTGAGGAAACAGATCAGGCTCTTCCTGGGACGATCGAGAAGAACGGCGGAAGCGGCAATCGCTACCCCGTCCTGCCATAGAACCGGCAGAAAAAGATCACCGCTGCGAAAGCAATCCGGCAGAACCGACCGCGAATTGTCAAGGATGTAACGCATATAGCCGTGATTGCGACATCCCCATTGCTTCGACCAGAGGCTCAGCAGCGTCGCAAGATTCTCTTCGATGGTTGATGTGTCGGCATGCGTCATCCGCAGTGCCGCCGAGTCCTCGAGCGTTCGCAGGCAGTGGCGGATATTGCGCCGCGCCCGCCAATGCAGTTTCTCGTGCAGGAACGAATCGAAATCCGCAGGCAGCGTCACATGGACGTGGATCTCCGGATCGATCCTCTCGGCCGCATCCGATATCTGTATCGGGCGCTTGACCCTGTCGCCGACAAAGTCCTCTGGTGGAAAGCGGTCGAGGAAGGACTCGATGCGCGTGGACGATCGATCGATATCGTCGAGATGCAGACTGCACCAATGAAGGGTGCGAATGTGATCGGCAAAGGCTGAGACCGCACCACCGGCATGGGCCGGATCGCAGAGAATACCCGTATAAGGGGCGAAATAGGAGCCACCCAGGACGATGGTATTGTAGAAGCCGTTGCCCCTATCGAGCCCCGTACCGAGCTGAATTGGAAGGAAGGCCACATAGGCACCGCCCTCATCTTCCCTTGCCGCCAGCACGAGCCAGGCCAGGGAACGAGAGGCAAACCAGCTCGATATCCAGGTCCAGGATAGAAAACAATGTGCTTCCGGGTCGATCTCATAGATCCGATCCCAGTTGTCTTTCAGCCCCCGCAGATCTTCCAGCTTTTCGATCACGTCCACATGCATGTCGAACGCCCGCCCGGCTCCGCATCCTACAATTTAAGATTTACATAAAATACTTCCTGTCGCAATTGCGCCTATCGGACAGGCCTTTGCTGATGAAGCTGCAAAAGAGCAATTCAAGTGGACGGCTCGTCTTCAAGTCTTCCTTAAACTTCGAAGTCTAACGTCCGGCCATACGAGTATTGCGTTTTGGTATGTGTATATGAAGCCGCGTTTCCTTTTCGGGCTTGGCCTGCTGTCGGCCACAGCTCTCGTTCATCCTGCCTTCGGCCAGGAAGATGCCCGCACATTGCAGATCGTCGTATCGAAGGACCGGCAATCGCTTGCCGTCTATGACGGCGACAAGGTGGTGGCGACATCGAAGGTTTCGACAGGCAAGCGCGGCCATACGACGCCGAGCGGCATCTTTTCCATTCTGGAAAAAGAGGTCTATCACGAGTCCAACCTCTATTCGGCGTCGCCGATGCCCTTCATGCAGCGGCTGACCTGGTCCGGCATCGCCCTGCACGAATCCAATTCGGTGCCGAACTATCCCGCCTCGCATGGCTGCGTGCGGATGCCCAAGGCCTTTGCCAAGATGCTCTATCAGATGACGGAACGCGGCGTGCATGTTGTCATCGCCGACCAGCCGCTGGTGCCACAACCTTTCGAACATGCCATGCTGTTCCAGCCTGAAGTCGCGCCCGCCGCTGCTCTGTTCTCCGATATCGAACTGCGCCCGTCGACGGCGGCCTTCCTGCCGCAGGCGCAATCGGTGCAGGTCGCCACAAACGATGTCGCCTCCCTGCCCATGCCAAAGGCCATACAAGCACCATCAGCCGATCAGGCTCCGCTCGGCATCCTCATCACCCGTCGGGGCCTGCGGGAAAATGTCCGCGACCTACAGGGCATCTTGAACAGCATGGGCTTTGCGACAGGCACGCCGGACGGCATGCTCGGACCTGCGACGGTGCAGGCGATCGAGGATTTCAAGAAGGCCCATAACATCACGACATCGGGTGGCCTCGTCAGCCCGGCGCTGATGAAGGCTGTCTATATCCTCGCTGGCAAGGGCGAGCCGGCGAACGGCGAAATCATGGTTCGGCAGAATTTCAAACCGCTATTTGAAGCGCCAGCCATCATCGCCGAGCCGCAGGAAGCCCTCGGCACGCATTTCTTTACCGCCCATACGATCGACAAAGTGAACGGCAAGGCGGACTGGTTCGGCGTGACGCTGGAGGACGATCTTTCCAGGGATGCGAAAAAGCGGTTCGGCATCACCAGCGAGGAACAAGCCGAATCACTCGACGCCGCCGACCGTGCGCTCGACCGCATCACCATACCCGATGACGCCAGGCGCAAGATCCAGGACCTGCTGACCGCAGGTTCCTCGCTGACAATTTCCGACACCGGCATCGGCCCGGAAACCGGCGACGGCACTGATTTCATCACCATCACCAACCGCGGCGCCCTTGGGAAAAACGGCTAATGCATGTCGCGCAAAAGTGTGCGGCGGTTTTGCGAAAACGATATGCAAAAACAAGGAGCTAAAGCGTGGGAGCGAATCTGAAAGATCGCGACGAGCTTTAGACCAGCTCGACGTCGATCACGCCCGGCGCGGTGCGCAGCGCGGCCGCGATTTCCGGTGTGATGCGGTATTTCTCCGGCAGCGCCACCTCGACCTCGCGCTTGCCCTCCTCCTTGATGACGATGAAGGAGACCAGGCCGTCGCCCTTGGCGTTGAGGTGCGCGGCGACCGCTTTCAGCGGGCCGGAATCACGGACGTAGACCCGCAGCGCTTTTTGCATCTGCAGCGACTTTTCCTCCAGCGACTGCGCCGTTTGCAGGCGCAGGCTGATGCCTTCCGGCCGCTCGTCAGCCTGCGCGGTGATGACGAAGGATTTGCCGACTTCCAGCACGTCGCGATATTGATTGAGCACTTCCGAAAACAGCACGGCCTCGAACTGACCGGAGGCATCGGAGAAAACGAAGATGCCCATCTTGTTGCCGGTGCGCGTCTTGCGCTCCTGCTTGGAAATGACCGTGCCGGCCAAGCGGCCATTGCTCGCCCCCTGCTTCACCGCCGCAGAGAAATCGGCGAAGGTCTGCACGCGCATCTTGTTCAGCACGGTCTTGTAGGTGTCGAGCGGATGGGCGGTGAGGTAGAAGCCCAGCACCTGGAATTCGCGCAGCAGCCGCTCCGAGGCGAGCCAGGGGGTGAAAGGCGGGAATGAGATCTTCTCAGGTCCCGAGGCTGCGCTTCCGAACATGTCGGACTGACCGCTTCGCTTATTTTCCTGCGCAACTTGCGCATAGCCCATGACCCGGTCCAGCCCGCCGATCAGTTGGGCGCGATCGATGTCGAAACAATCGAAGGCGCCGGCGCAGATCAGGCTTTCCAGCACACGGCGATTGATCTGCTTCGGATCGATGCGCAGGCAGAAATCCTCAATGCCGGCAAAAGGCTGGTCGCCGCGCACCCCGACAATGTGGTCGACGGCGGATTCGCCGACGCCTTTAATGGCGGCCAGCGCATAATAGATGCGGTTCTCGCCCGTCTCGAAATGGCGGAACGAAGTCTGGACCGACGGCGCGATGACCTCGATGCCGAGACGCTTGGCATCCTGGCGGAAATCGTTGACCTTTTCGGTATTCGCCATATCGAGCGTCATCGAGGCCGCAAGGAACTCCACCGGATAATGCGCCTTCATATAGGCGGTCTGGTAGGAGACGATCGCGTAGGCGGCGGCGTGCGATTTGTTGAAGCCGTAGTTCGCGAACTTGGCGAGCAGGTCGAAAATGACGTCCGCCTGGCCCTTCGATACGCCATTCTTGACGGCGCCGTCGACAAAGCGTTCGCGCTGCTGATCCATCTCGGCCTTGATCTTCTTACCCATGGCACGGCGCAGAAGATCGGCTTCGCCGAGCGAATAGCCCGAGAGGACCTGGGCGATCTGCATCACCTGCTCCTGATAGACGATAACGCCCTGCGTTTCCTTCAGGAGATAATCGATCGTCGGATGGATCGATTCGATCTCTTCTTCGCCATGTTTGCGAGCATTGTAGACCGGGATGTTTTCCATCGGGCCCGGACGATAGAGGGCCACCAGCGCGATGATGTCTTCGATGCAGTCGGGGCGCATGCCGATCAGCGCCTTGCGCATGCCCGCACTTTCCACCTGGAACACGCCGACCGTCTCACCGCGCGAGAGCATGTCGTAGGTCGTCTTATCGTCGAGGGGAATGCTGGCGAGATCAAGCGTGATACCGCGCTTGGCGACGAAATCGACAGCTGTCTTCAGAACCGTCAGCGTCTTCAGGCCGAGGAAGTCGAACTTCACCAGGCCGGCCTGCTCCACCCATTTCATGTTGAACTGGGTGACCGGCATGTCGGAGCGCGGGTCGCGATACATCGGCACCAGCTTCGACAGCGGCCGGTCGCCGATCACGATGCCAGCGGCGTGCGTCGAGGCATGGCGATAGAGGCCCTCGATCTTCTGGGCGATATCGAGCAGACGGGCGACGACCGGTTCCTTGTCGGCCTCCTCCTGCAGACGCGGCTCCTCCTCGATCGCCTTGCTGAGCGGTGTCGGATTGGCGGGGTTGTTCGGCACCAGCTTGCAGATCTTGTCGACCTGGCCATAGGGCATTTCCAGCACACGGCCGACGTCGCGAAGGGCGGCGCGCGCCTGAAGAGAACCGAAGGTGATGATCTGCGCCACCTGCTCGCGGCCATATTTGGCCTGAACATAGCGGATCACCTCTTCGCGGCGATCCTGGCAAAAATCGATATCGAAGTCGGGCATCGACACGCGCGACGGATTGAGGAAGCGTTCGAACAGCAGCGAGAAACGCAGCGGATCGACGTCGGTAATCGTCAGCGCATAGGCGACCAGCGAACCTGCGCCCGAGCCGCGGCCTGGGCCGACCGGAATGTCATGCTGCTTGGCCCATTTGATGAAGTCCGCGACGATCAGGAAGTAGCCGGGGAATTTCATGCGCTCGATGACGCTGAGCTCGAATTCCAGCCGCTCGCGATAGTCGTTCTCCGTATAGCCCGACGCCATGCCGAGCGAGGCGAGACGCCGGTCGAGACCTTCGACCGCCTGGGCACGCAATTCAGCCGCCTCGGCGCGTTCAGCCTCCTCCGGATCGGCGGTGGCCCCGGTGAAGCGCGGCAGGATAGGCTTGCGTGTCTTCAGAACAAAGGAGCAGCGCCGTGCGATCTCGACGGTGTTCTCCAACGCTTCCGGCAGATTGGCGAAGAGCTTCGCCATATCGGCACGGCTCTTCAAATAGTGATCCGGCGTCAGGCGAAAGCGGGTATCGTCCGAAACGATGGCATTGTGGGCGACCGCCATGAGCGCATCATGGGCATCGTAATCATCGCGCGTCGGGAAGAAGGCCTCGTTGGTCGCGACCAGCGGCAATTCATGCTCATAGGCGAGCGCGATCATCTTCTGTTCGTGGCGGCGATCGTAGGTGCCGTGACGCTGCAATTCGACATAAAGGCGGTCGCCGAACAGGCTCTTCAACGTCAGCAGCCGCGACAGCGCCTGCGGCGCGTGGCCTTCCTTCAGCGCCATATCGACCGGACCGCCGAGCGAGCCGGTAAGCGCGATCATGCCGTCCGTGCCGATCTCCTTCAGCCAGGAGGCGGTAATATGGACTGCCTGATTGCCTTCGCCGCCGAGATAGGCGCGGCTGACAAGATCGACCAGCCGCTCATAGCCACGCTCGGTGGCGGCGAGCAACACGATGGACGGCAGCTTGGCAAGCGCCTGTTGCGGCCCGCGCTTTTCGCCCTCGACACCATCTTCCATGTCGATCGACACCTGGCAGCCGATGATCGGCTGCAGGCCCTCATCCATCGCCTTCTGGGAAAATTCCAACGCGATGAAAAGGTTGTTCGTATCGGTGATCGCTATGGCCGGCTGGCTATCGCCGGCCGCCTTCGCGAGAATCTTCTTCAGCGGCAACGCGCCTTCGAGCAGCGAATAGGCGGAATGGACGCGAAGGTGCACGAATTCCGGCGTATCTCCGACCGGCGCACCTGTTGCGCCGCTGCTCACCATATCCGCCATCATATGCCCTTCCGCATGCCCAAATGAATCGGCTGCATTCTCGGCATAGCGGACGATAAAGTCCAGAAGTTGACCTCATGAATCACGGGCGCATCGCGACACCCGTGGGGATAAGATTCACATCGCCATCACGATGAGGGAAAAGCTGGCGACAAACATGACGATGGAGGTGAATGCTGCAACGTCTCGAATGATATCGGTCATTTACGCGCTCCTTACTCGTTATGTTTCTTATTTGTTCTATTTATGTTCGAGAGTCAATAGCTGCATCAATAATTTTCATCCTCGGTATTTTGAAGGGTATCAATGGACGGAAGCACAACCCTAAGCTATCAAAACGCGAAGGAAGGGATCACCATGAAACCACTTGCCTGCGCTCTCATTCTGCTTTCGGTTACATCAGCGGCTCATGCGGAAAATACCATCACGCCGGACCGCATCATCGACGTAGCGGTCGGCGACTGGAACAAGGACGGTAAGCCGGACCTCGCATTGCTGGCGTTGGCCCCGCAAGACGACGAGACCACGATCGGCATCTATATTTATCTCCGCGACAAAGAACATGAGCTGCTCAAGCTGGTGACGACCGCACCCGACAAGGTATGGGGCCGCGGTGAGCCGGGCGGTATCTTCGGCCAGGAACCGTCGATCGCGGCTATGCCGAACGGTTCGATCGCAGTTATGTCCCAGAACGATGGGTACGGGCGCTACCGCTGGCATCAGACGCTCACCCTCGCCTTCCGCAACAATGCCTTCGTCGTTGCCGGCTACACCTATGATTTGCGAGACAATCTCAAGGCCGAGGAGAGCTATAGCTGCGACTACAATGTCCTGACGGGCAAGGCGACGAAGGGCGGCAGGGAGCTCACGGCCGAAGCCAAGACTATCAGGATCGAGGACTGGAACGACGATATCGGCCACAAGGGTTGTGGGCAAAACCCATAGCAGCGCCATTTGTTCACTATTTGTTCTTTACTTGTTATCAAAAGCGTGGCATTTTGATCCCTCATCATGGATGGAGAGGACCATGCCGGATCTTGCCGAGCTGAACGATTTTATTGTTGCCGCGAAGGCGGAAACCTATGTCGGCGATGGCGAGAGACTGCCGTCCTGCCGCAGTGGTTCGCATGATATCGGCTATGCCAGTGGCCGCTGGCGCTATCTCGACAGTTATTTCGGCGGCACGGATTTCGCCGGACAGGAGCTGATCTGGCTCGACGACGAACCGGTCTGGGCGATGAACTATTTCGGGCGGATCGTCGAGCGTGATCTGATCGACGCCACGGCTGCCGGGATGGTCATCAAGGCGGCGCTGATGCGGCTCTACCTGGATGAGAAACGCTTTCTCGGCGGTTACGAATTCGCGCATTCATTTGGCCATTATGTCGATCGCAGCACCGGTGGCTGCGATCATTTCATTGGCCATGAGGTCATCCTGGTGGACGGGCGCAAGGCGTATGAGCTGGATTACCGCGGCGGGCTGATCGTCCCGTAATTACACCGTCAGAATTCGACGACCTTGCCGTCTTGGATAGTCACACGACGGTCCATGCGTGCCGCCAGCTCGTGATTGTGCGTGGCGATCAGCGCTGCGAGCCCGGACTGGCGCACGAGCGCCTCAAGCGCGTCGAAGACATAATGCGCCGTATCGGGATCGAGATTGCCGGTCGGCTCGTCTGCCAAAAGCACCAGCGGTGCGTTGGCGACGGCGCGGGCAATGGCGACACGCTGCTGCTCGCCGCCGGAAAGCTCGGCCGGGCGATGCTCGGCACGGTGACCGATGCGCATATAGTCGAGAAGCTGGGCAGCGCGAGCGCTCGCCTCTTTCTTGGAGAGGCCGGAAATCAACTGCGGCATCATGATGTTTTCCAGCGCGGAAAACTCAGGCAGCAGATGGTGGAACTGATAGACGAAGCCGATCTCGCTGCGACGGACGGCGGTGCGCTTTTCATCGGACAGACCCTCGCAGGCCTGGCCGTTGATCGTCACCTCGCCACCATCAGGATGCTCGAGCAGGCCGGCGACATGCAGAAGCGTCGACTTGCCCGTTCCCGACGGCGCAACCAGCGCAACGATCTCGCCGCTGGTCAAGGCGAAATCGGCACCCTTCAGGATCGACAGCCGCGTTTCGCCCTGCCCGTAATGACGCTCCACGCCCGTAAGCTGGAGAACGACGTTGCGTTTGATCAAATGTGGAATTCCTTATTCGTACCGTAGCGCCTGCACCGGATCGAGCCGCGAGGCACGCCAGGCCGGAAAGATCGTGGCAAGGAAGGACAGCGTCAGCGCCATCACGATCACGGAGATGGTCTCGCCGAGATTCATTTGCGCCGGCAACTTGCTGAGGAAGTAGACCTCGGGATTGAAGATCACCGTGCCGGAAATCCAGGAGAAGAACTGACGGATCGATTCAATGTTGAGGCAGACAATAACGCCAAGCGCAACGCCGGCGACAGTGCCAACTACGCCGATCGCCGCCCCTGTCATGAAGAAGATGCGCATGATCGCCCCCGACGTCGCGCCCATGGTGCGCAAAATGGCGATATCGCTTCCCTTGTCCTTCACCAGCATGATCAGGCCGGAAATGATGTTAAGCGCAGCGACGATAACGATCAGCGTCAGGATCATGAACATGGTATTGCGTTCGACCTGCAATGCCGAGAAGAAGGTCTCGTTCACCTGCCGCCAGTCGGTCAGAAAGACCTGCCGTCCCGCGGCCGCTTCGATCTGCGGCCTGAGTTCGTCGACATCATCCGGGTTGCTGACGAAAAGCTCGATCTTCTCGACGATCCCTTCGACATTGAAATAGAGCTGCGCCTCCTCCAGCGGCATGAAGACCACGGAGGCGTCATATTCCGACATGCCGACTTCGAAGATGCCGGAGATCGTATAGGCCTTGACACGCGGATTAACCCCGAAGGGCGTCACGTCGCCATCCGGCGCAGTCAGTGTAATCTGATCGCCGACCGTCAGACCCAGTTGCCGTGCCAGGCGCGAACCGACCATGACGCCCTGGCCGGCGGTGAAGCCCACCATGTTGCCATCGACGATATGGTCCGAAACCGTCTTGAGCTTGGTGAAGTCTTCGGGCCGGATGCCGCGGACGAGCGCACCGGTGCCGGAACCGCCGCGACCGGAGGCAAGTGTTTCGCCTTCAACCAACGGCAAGGCCATGGTGACGCCAGGAACGGCAGCGAGTTTCTGCGCCAGCACGGCATAGTCATTCAGCGGCGTATCCACGGGCTGAACAACGACATGGCCGTTGAAGCCGAGAATCTGCTTGAAGAGCTCGGCGCGAAAACCATTCATGACCGCCATGACGATGATCAATGCCGCGACGCCGAGCATGATGCCGACCAAAGAGAAGCCGGCGATGACCGAGATCGACGCCTCCTTGCGCCGGGCGCGCAGATAGCGCCAGGCGACAAGCCGCTCGAAGCCGGAGAACGGACGCGATGACGGGCCGGTCTTGAAAGCCTTACCCTGCTGCTTCACTGCCGCGTCTGCCGCCATTCGCTTCTCATCCTATCGTTTTATCAGCCTGCCAGCCGATTGATCGCCGCTTCGATGGTCATCGTTTCGCGGGCGCCGGTCTTGCGGTCCTTGACTTCCACTTCGCCGTTCGCGACCGAACGCGGCCCGGCGATAATCTGCACGGGCACGCCGATCAGATCGGCAGTGGCGAATTTCGTTCCGGCGCGATCGTCCGTATCGTCAAGCAGGACATCCTTGCCGGCCTTCGAGAGCGCAGCATAGATCGTCTCGCAAGCTGCATCGCAGGCCTGATCGCCAGCCTTCATGTTGATCACGACGGCATCAAAGGGCGCGACCGAGGCCGGCCAGATGATTCCGTTTTCATCATGCGATGCTTCGATGATGGCGGGAACAAGGCGTGTCGGGCCAATACCGTAAGAACCCATGTGGACGGCATGTTCCTTGCCGTCGGGACCCTGCACTTTCGCGCCCATCGGCTCTGAATATTTGGTGCCGAAATAGAAGATATGGCCGACTTCGATACCGCGGGCCGACAGACGCTCGCCGTCCGGAATGGCGTTGAAGGCCGCCTCGTCGTGCATCTCCGAGGTCGCCGCATAAACCGACGTCCATTTGTCGAAGACGGCTTTCATGCCCGCGACATCGTCAAAATTCGTGTCTTCCGCGGGGATGTCGAAATTGACGAAATCCTTGTGGCAGAAGACCTCGGATTCGCCGGTGTCGGCGAGAATGATGAATTCATGACTGAGATTGCCGCCGATCGGGCCGGTGTCGGCGCGCATCGGAATGGCTCTAAGGCCCAGCCGATTGAAAGTGCGTAGATAGGCGGCGAACATCTTATTATAGGAGTGTACGGCACCCTCGAGCGTCAGATCGAAGGAATAGGCATCCTTCATCATGAATTCGCGCGAGCGCATGGTGCCGAAGCGCGGACGGATCTCGTCGCGGAACTTCAACTGGATATGATAGAGGTTCAACGGCAGGTCCTTGTAGGACTTGACGTAAGAACGGAAGATGTCGGTGACCATCTCCTCATTGGTCGGGCCGTAGAGCATTGGGCGCTCCTGACGGTCCTGGATGCGGAGCATCTCTTTGCCATAAGCGTCATACCGGCCGCTTTCCTGCCAGAGCTCGGCCGACTGCAGCGTCGGCATCAAGAGCTCGATGGCGCCGGCGCGGTTCTGTTCCTCGCGGATGATATTGTTGACCTTGTTGAGGATACGCTTGCCCAACGGCAGCCAGGAATAGATGCCTTGCGACTGCTGGCGGATCATGCCGGCACGCAGCATCAGCCGATGAGAAACAATTTCAGCCTCTTTGGGATTTTCCTTCAGAATGGGCATGAAGTAACGAGACAGACGCATGGGCTTATTCCAGATGGTTTGACGTTCCGCACCGGCGGAATCGTTAGAAATTAACTTCTGGAGGCGTTCATAACTGCTTCGGCGCAGGAAAGAAACCCGCATTTAACGCGAGTAAACCGGGCGAACACCCACAAACGCGGGCGAACCTCATATGTTTCTATAAATTCGAAAAAATGCACGTTTATAAGTATTTGACGGGGAAATCTGTCAACAGAAAAATTCTACGCGACTGTAGCAAAAATGCAAAAAAACAGATGACAAAGCTCAATCTTTGAGCTAATTTTAGCTCACAAAAGAGGCAAGAAGGTTAATTCTTGTCGTTTCGCGGTCAAGTCTTGGGAGGATCAGATCTTAGGCGCGCTCGTTCGCAGCCCCGGCAACGGATAAGGATCACGCGATACTTAAAAACAAGGCTTACAGCCTTGTTTTTTTTTGCTTTTCTACCTCATTTAACCATCAGCTTTTTAAGCGGGAAGGCTTTGAATCCTTCTTCTACCGCAGCCAAGCTGACGTAACGGAATCACCACCGTCGCGCCGCCTCTTTGCCTCAAATAGATGACAACGGTATGACGGATTGCACGCTATTCAATAGCGCATGATTTTCATCTACAGGTTGAAAAGAGTTTTTGGAAATAAACGTCAGCCATCGTAGCGCGGAATGATCGGCGGGATCGAGTCGAAGCCGAAACCCAAATAGTGCGAACTGATGTACCACGCAGCGTAGATCACGCCGGATACCAATGTCGTGATCAGCACCACCCTCAAACCGCGGAATTTCGTCGGCGCGCTTTCGACGGTGCCGAGGACCACCTGATTGTCTTCAGCCTGGGTGCGCATGCCGAAAGGCAGGATGGCGAAGAGCGTGATCCACCAGACAACGAAATAGACAGCGCATGTCGAAAAAATCTGCTGGACCATTATGCTTCCTCAAGACAGGCCTCAAACCGGCCTGCGCGCTCCTCGCCCTAACCCGCCTATAGAGCCAAAGCCTCCGCGTTTCAAAGTGCTGCTCAGCGCTCTAATGTCACACTGCTGTGCTGACATCAGCGCTCTGCTCAAGTTCAATGAGGGTTCCGAAGAAGTCCTTCGGGTGCAGGAAAAGCACCGGCTTGCCGTGGGCGCCGATCTTCGGTTCGCCATTGCCGAGCACGCGAGCGCCGGCCTCGATAAGGCGGTCACGCGCAGCCATAAGATCATCCACCTCATAGCAAATATGGTGCATGCCCCCGTCGGGATTCTTCGCGAGAAATGCCGAGATGGGCGAGGCGTCGCCAAGCGGTTCCAGTAGCTCGACCTTGGTGTTCGGCAATTCGATGAAGACGACGGTGACGCCATGTTCCGGCAAGAGCTGCGGCGCCGATACTTTGGCGCCAAGCGTGTCACGATAGGTGGCGGAAGCGGCGGCAATATCCGGAACGGCAATCGCGATATGGTTGATGCGCCCGAGCATGGCGTCCCTCCTCCCCGACCAGATAGTAACGCTATTGCCCAGTTACGCGGGTAATGAACACGGTCACGACCGGCTTCTTGCCCCAGCCATGGTTGGCCGCAGCGCGCACAGCCCGACGCGCGGCTTCCTGCACCATGTCGATATCCTTGCGGCGGGCGCGCGGGATGCTTTCGATGGCACTGACGATGGCATCGAAGAGCGTGTCTTCCATGTCCTCGCCCTCATCGTCATAGGCCGGAAGGCCGATAGCAACGAGATCGGGATCGCCGACGATATCATAACGGGCATCGAGCACGACATTCACAGCGACATGGCCGACATAGGAAAGCTTCTTGCGCTCGCCAATGCCCATCTCGTCGAAATCGCCGATCAGCGTGCCATCCTTGAAGATACGGCCATGCGGCGCCTCGCCGATCACCTCTACAGGACCCGGAGCCAGTCGCAATATGTCGCCATTGCGAACCCGCGGCACAATGGAAATGCCGGACTGTTCGGCCAGTTCTTTATGTGCGGTCAGATGCGTCGCTTCGCCATGCACCGGCACAACGACCTTCGGCCGCGTCCATTCATACATCCGCTGCAGCTCGTTGCGGCGCGGATGGCCGGAGACATGTACCAGTGCTTCGGCATCCGTCACGACATGCACGCCCTGCTCGGTGAGGCCGTTCTTGATATCCTGGATGGCCTTCTCATTGCCGGGAATAGCGCGCGATGAGAAAACGACGATATCGCCGGCGGCGAGCGCGACGTTGCGCATCTCGTCACGCGAAAGCTTGGCAAGCGCCGCGCGCGGCTCGCCCTGGCTGCCGGTCAGGATGACGACGACCTTGTCGCGCGGGATATAGCCATATTCATCTTCAGCGATGAACGGCTTGATGCCTTCCATGATGCCGATGTCGCGCGCGACATCGACGACACGCTTCAGCGAACTGCCGAGCAGCAAAATCTCGCGGCCCGCAGCCTCGGCAGCCTCGGCGATGGTGCGAATACGGCCGACATTCGAGGAGAAAGTCGTGATCGCTACTCGACCCTCTGCGTCCTCGATGATCTTGCGCAGGCTTTCGGAAACATCCTTTTCCGAGGGAGATACGCCGTCTCGCAGCGCATTGGTGGAATCGCACATCAGCGCCAGCACGCCTTCATCACCGAGCTGGCGGAAACGCGCCTCGTCGGTCAGTGGCCCGAGCGACGGCTCGTGATCGATCTTCCAGTCGCCGGTGTGGATGACATTGCCGACCGGCGTGCGGATCATCAGCGACATCGGTTCGGGAATGGAGTGATTGACGCCGACACCCTCGATGCTGAAGGGGCCGACATTGATGCGATCGCCAGCCTTGAACGGCGTGATCGGGATCTCGCCCATCGACTTTTCGTAGTCGCGCTTGGCTTCCAGCAGGCCGGCAGTGAAGGCGGACGCGTAGACCGGAACGTTCAGGCCCGGCCAGAGATCGTTCAGCGCGCCATAGTGATCCTCATGCGCATGCGTGATGATGATGCCCTTGAGGTTCTTGCGTTCCTTGGCGAGGAAACGAATATCGGGGAGCACAAGATCGACGCCCGGAAGGTCCGGACCGGGAAAGGTGACGCCGCAATCGACCATGATCCACTGGCGATGCTCAGGCGCGCCATAGCCGTAAAGCGCGAGATTCATGCCGATCTCGCCGACGCCGCCGAGTGGCAAAAACACCAGTTCGTCTTGGTTTGCCATATCTATCTTTTACCTACGATCTGAAAAAAACGTCGCCCGCGGCGATCGGCAAAATCTTGCCGCCGATATCGAGCATCAATAAGCCATTATCATCGATTCCGGCGAAATGGCCGGAAATCGAACGGTCCGGCAGATTCACGGTGATCTTTTCGCCGATGCCACAAGCGACCTCACGCCAGCGTGCGGTCACCTCGCGAACGCCTTTGCCGCTGTTCCAAACGGCCAATGCCTCGGCCATGGACGCGTAGAGATGCGCAAACAGTTCCTCCGGCGATACGGTCGAGCCATGCTCATGCAGGTAGGTGACCGGATAGAGCGGGTTTTCCGGTTTGACGGCAATATTGATCCCGATGCCGATCACCAGCGCATACCGTCCATCCGCAAGGGCCTCTCCCTCGATCAGAATGCCGCAGGTCTTCTTGCGGCCGATCAGGATATCGTTCGGCCATTTGACCTCGACGGGCTCCGCGGCCAGAGGCAGCACGCCACGCACCGCCTGATGCACGCCAATTGCGACAGCCAGCGGCAGGGAGCCGAGGCGGTCCATGGGGGCCGGATCGATCAGAAGAAGGGAAGCATAGAGATTGCCGCGTTCGGACACCCAAGGGCGCCCGCGGCGTCCGCGGCCGCCTGTCTGGCGGTCCGCTGTCACCCAGAGATTGCCGGCATCGCCTGCCCGCGCCCGCTCCAGGCATTCGCTGTTGGTGGACGCGGTCACTGAAAGGGCATCGTGCCGGAAGTCGGCGAGCGACTTCCGGCTGTTCATGTCAGACGCCATCAAAACAGCGTCGCGGCAGCGAGATCGGCCGCACCGCCGATAGCACCGCCGAAGAAGACGTAGGTGACGACGAAGAGACCCGAAAGGCCGAAGACCAGACGCAGCGAACCGGCAGTGCGGGTAAACTCGTCCTTGGCTTCATCGAACCACATCACCTTGATGACGCGCAGATAATAGTAGGCGCCGACGACCGATGCGAGAACGCCGATGATGGCGAGCGCATAGAGATGGGCCTGGATGGCTGCGACGAAGACAAAGTACTTTCCGAAGAAGCCGGCGAGCGGCGGGATGCCGGCAAGCGAGAACATCAGCGCCGTCAACACGACCGCCATGAACGGATTCGTCGTGGAAAGGCCGGCGAGGTCGTCGACGTTCTCAACCTGGCGACCATCCTTGCGGCGCATCGCCATGATGATGGCGAAGGAGCCGAGCGTCATGACCATGTAGATGACCATGTAAAGCATGACACCGGAGACGCCGGTCTTGTTGCCGGCAGCAAGGCCGACCAGCGCATAGCCCATGTGACCGATGGAGGAATAAGCCATCAGTCGCTTGAAGTTGCGCTGACCGATTGCGGCGAAGGAGCCGAGCAGCATCGAGGCGATCGAGATGAAGACGATGATCTGCTGCCAGTCGGCAAGCACCGGATGAAAAGCGGTGACCACGATACGGGTCAGGATCGCCATGGCCGCAACCTTCGGGGCAGCGGCAAAGAAGGCGGTGACCGGGGTCGGCGCACCTTCATAGACGTCCGGCGTCCACATGTGGAACGGCACGGCGGAAATCTTGAAGGCCAGGCCGGCGAGCACGAAGACCAGACCGAAGACGAGGCCGAGCGAACGGGTCTCAGCGCTGAGCGCGGTGGCGATGGCATCGAAGGTCGTGTGACCGGTGAAGCCATAGACCAGCGACATGCCGTAAAGCAGCATGCCCGAGGACAGCGCGCCGAGAACGAAATACTTCAGACCGGCTTCCGTCGACTTGACGCTGTCGCGGTTGATGGCAGCAACGACGTAGAGCGCCAGGGAGTGCAGCTCCAGCGACAGATAGAGCGAGATCAGGTCATGTGCCGAGATCATCAGCAGGATGCCGAGGGTCGCCAGCAGCAGCAGCACGGGGAATTCGAAACGATCGAGCTGCTGCTCGCGCGCATGCCCCATGCTCATGAACATGGCGACGATCGAGCCCACTAGGGCGACGATCTTCATGAAGCGCGAGAAGCCGTCGGCGAGGTAGGCGCCGCCGTAAGCCAGGCCTTCGCCGGGCACGAAGATGATCCAGAGACCGGCCACCGCAAGAACCGCAATGGCAAGACCGGTTACCGTCGGTCCCGACCGTTCGCCCGAGAAGACGCCAATCATGAGCAGCACAAGCGCACCGACCGCGAGGATGAGCTCCGGGATGGAAAGATGCAGGCTTGCAAGAATTGTGTCAGCAGTCATGTCGAATAAGTCCCGTCATCAATTCATCGACAGCGCAACATTCTGCGCGGCGTGCAGGGCTGCGGTGTAGTTGTTCACGAGCAGATCAACCGAAGCGGCCGTCGCATCGAAGATCGGAGCCGGATAGACGCCGAAGAAGATGGTCAGCGCGATCAGCGGATAAAGGATGAGCTGTTCGCGAGGCGACAGATCCAGCAGCTTCTTCAGGTTTTCCTTTTCCAGCGCGCCGAAAATGACGCGGCGGTAGAGCCAGAGCGCGTAAGCGGCTGAAAGAATGACGCCGGTGGCAGCGAAGAGTGCAACCCAGGTGTTGGCACGGAAGACGCCGATCAGGGTCAGGAATTCACCGATGAAGCCGGAGGTGCCGGGCAGACCGACATTGGCCATGGTGAAGACCATCATCGCGACGGCATATTTCGGCATGTTGTTGACCAGGCCGCCATACGCCGCGATCTCGCGGGTATGGGTGCGGTCGTAGACCACGCCGACGCAAAGGAAGAGCGCGCCGGAGACAATGCCGTGCGACAGCATCTGGAAGATCGCACCCTGAACACCCTGCTGGTTGGCCGCGAAAATGCCCATGGTGACATAGCCCATGTGCGCGACCGAAGAGTAGGCGATCAGCTTCTTGATGTCTTCCTGCATCATCGCCACGAGCGAGGTGTAGATGATGGCGATGACGGACAGAGCGTAGACGAGCGGCGCGAAATATTCCGACGCATTCGGGAACATGCCGATCGAGAAGCGGATGAGACCGTAGCCGCCGAGCTTCAGAAGAATACCAGCCAGGATGACCGAGCCCGCCGTCGGCGCCTGAACGTGTGCGTCGGGCAACCAGGTGTGAACCGGCCACATCGGCATTTTCACCGCGAAGGAAGCGAAGAAAGCCAGCCATAGCCATGTCTGCATCTGCGGCGGGAACTTGTAGGCGAGCAGCGTCGGGATGTCCGTCGTGCCGGCCTGCCAGTACATCGCCATGATGGCGAGCAGCATCAGCACCGAGCCGAGCAGCGTATAGAGGAAGAACTTGTAGCTAGCGTAGACGCGATCCTTGCCGCCCCAGACGCCGATGATCAGGAACATCGGGATCAGGCCGGCTTCGAAGAAGACGTAGAACAGCACGATATCCAGCGACGTGAACACGCCGACCATCATCGTCTCGAGGACGAGGAAGGCGATCATGTAGTCCTTCAGGCGTTTCTCGACCGAGAGCCAGCTCGCCAGCACGCAGAAGGGCATCAGGAAGGTCGTCAGGATGACGAACAGCATGGAAATGCCGTCGACGCCCATGTGATAGCTGATGCCGGAGCTCAGCCAGCCATGCTTCTCGATCATCTGGAAGCCCGGATTGGCGTTGTCGAAGCCAATCCAGACATACAGCGACACGACGAAGGTGAAGACCGTGGTCAGCAGCGATACGTTCAGGATGTTGCGGCGGCCGTTGGGTCCGTCATCCCGCATGAACAGCAGGAGAAGGACGCCCACCAGCGGCAGGAAGGTGACCGTTGAAAGAATAGGCCAATCGGTCATCAGAGGGAACTCCCGAGCATCATCCAGGTAACGAGGGCCGCAATACCGAGCAGCATCGCGAAGGCATAGTGATAGAGGTAACCGGTCTGCAGGCGGACGACGCGGTTGGTGACATCGACGACGCGGGCAGCAACACCGTTCGGGCCGAAGGTATCGATGACCCCGATATCGCCCTTCTGCCAGAGGAAGCGACCAAGCGCCTTGGCGGTACGGACGAAGAGGAAGTCATAGAGCTCGTCGAAGTACCACTTGTTCAAGAGGAACTCATAGAGAACGCGATGCTGCCGTGCGAGGACCTTCGGGGTCTCCGGCGACTTGATGTACATGTACCAGGCCAGCACGAAGCCGAGCAGCATGGCGATGAACGGGCTGATGCTCACCCAAGCCGGAACATGTTCCATCTCTTCGAAGATGTGGTTCGTGGGCAATGTGAACAGCGCGGTCTTCCAGAACTCGCCATAAGCCTCGCCGACGAAATCGCTTCTGTAGACCATACCGGCGAGGACAGCGCCAAGCGCCAGCAGATAGAGCGGGATCAGCATAACGTTCGGCGATTCATGCACGTGATGCATGACCTCGTGCGAAGCGCGGGGCTTGCCGAAGAAGGTCATGAAGATCAGGCGCCAGGAGTAGAAGCTGGTGAACAGCGCGGCGATGACCAAGAGCGTGAAGGCGAAGCCAGCGACCGAGCTGTGCGAAGCATAGGCAGCCTCGATGATCGCGTCCTTCGAGATAAAGCCGGCAAAACCGAAATGGGTGAAGGGAATGCCAACACCGGTGATCGCCACCGTGCCGATAATCATCATCCAGAAGGTCTTCTGGATATGCGGGCGCAGGCCACCCATGTAACGCATGTCTTGCTCGCCATCGACGGCGTGGATGACCGAGCCGGCGCAGAGGAAGAGCAGAGCCTTGAAGAAGGCGTGCGTGAACAGATGGAAGATAGCCGCGCCGTAAGCGCCGACGCCAAGGGCGACGAACATATAGCCGAGCTGCGAACAGGTCGAATAGGCGATGACGCGCTTGATATCGTTCTGCACCAGACCGACCGTCGCAGCGAAGAAGGCGGTGATCGCACCTATGACGGTAACGAAGGTCAGGGCGTCAGGCGAAAGTTCGAAGATCGGCGACATGCGGGCGACGAGGAAGACACCGGCGGTGACCATGGTCGCGGCATGGATGAGCGCCGACACCGGGGTCGGGCCTTCCATTGCGTCCGGCAGCCAAGTGTGCAGCAGGAATTGTGCCGACTTACCCATGGCGCCCATGAAGAGCAGCAGGCAGACGCCGGTCAGTGCATGCGCACGATCAAGATGCATGCCGAAGAGGTTGAGCACGATATCGCCCGGCTGACCACCCTGCCCTGCGGCAAAGCTCTGGGCGTTGCCGAAGATGACATCGAAGTTGATCGAGCCGAAGAGAACGAAGACACCGGCGATGCCGAGCACGAAACCGAAGTCGCCGACGCGGTTGACGATGAAGGCCTTGATCGCAGCCGCGGACGCCGAAGGCTTCTTGAACCAGAAACCGATGAGCAGATAGGAAGCCAGACCGACGCCTTCCCAGCCAAAGAACATCTGGGCAAGGTTGTCTGACGTCACCAGCATCAGCATGGCGAAGGTGAAGAGCGAGAGATAGGCGAAGAAGCGCGGACGATGCGGATCGTGATGCATGTATCCGATCGAGTAGACGTGAACGAGGGTCGAAACCGTGTTCACGACGATCAGCATCACCGAGGTCAGCGTATCGATGCGCAACATCCAGGAGACGTCGATGCCGCCGGACTGGATCCAGCGCAGCACTTCCACCTTGATCGGTTCGTCGGTGTGACCAAGCGCGACCGTGAAGAAGACGATCCAGGACAAAACCGCGGCGATGATCATCAAGCCGGTGGTGACGTATTCCGAGGCCTTGGCGCCGATCCCACGGCCGAAGAGGCCGGCAATGATCGCGCCGATCAGGGGAAGAAAGACGATAGCCTTATATAAAAACATAGCTGTATCAGCCCTTCATCACGTTGACGTCTTCGACCGCGATGGAACCGCGGTTACGGTAGAAGACGACGAGAATTGCAAGACCGATGGCCGCTTCGGCAGCAGCGACGGTCAGAATGAACAAAGCGAAGACCTGGCCGACGATATCGTTGAGGAACGACGAGAAGGCGACCATGTTGATGTTGACCGCAAGCAGGATGAGCTCGATCGACATCAGGATGATGATGACGTTCTTACGGTTCAGGAAGATGCCGAAAACGCCGAGTACGAAAAGGATGGCGCTGACCGTCAGGTAGTGGGAAAGTCCGATGACCATATTCTTGTTCCTTTGACCCTCGTGCCGCGCCTTAGACGCCCTGCCCCGGCTTGACCTTGACCACCTCGACGGCGGTCGCGGGCGTGCGGGCGACCTGTTGCGGAATGCTCTGGCGTCTGACGTGGGTGCGATGCCGCAGCGTCAGCACGATCGCGCCGATCATCGCGACCAGCAGCACAAGACCGGCGATCTCGAAGAAATAAACGTAGTTGGTATAGAGCACGTCGCCGAGTGCGGCGGTGTTCGTGCGGGTCGTCACTGCCGGGATCGGCATGGCAACCGACTTGGCGACAACAGGCGAAATCACGCTGCCGCCGATGACGACGATCAGCTCGGCGGCGAGAATGATGCCGATCAGCGCGCCGATCGGCGCATATTCCAGAATGCCGGCCCTGAGCTCGGAGAAGTCGATGTCGAGCATCATGACGACGAAGAGGAAGAGAACCGCGACGGCGCCGACATAGACGACCAGCAGGATCATTGCCAGGAATTCCGCCCCCATCAGGAGGAAGAGGCCGGCGGCATTAAAGAATACCAGGATGAGGAACAGGACCGAATGGACCGGATTCCGCGCCGAGATAACCATGAACGCCGACGCCACCGCGACAAAGGCGAAGATATAGAAAAAAAGAGCCTGCAGACCCATGTTGGTGCCTTTTTCGTCTTCCCCCGGGCAGCCGGGAGTGTCCCTGCCCGATGGGACTTGGCTGGACATGCGTCCGCCAAAGCCCCGGTCTCTATTCCACCGCGACGGCGACAATCTCAGCCGCCCGTCACGGCATATTCAAAATTCCGCTCAGCGGTACGGCGAGTCGATCGCGATGTTGCGCGCGATTTCGCGTTCCCAGCGGTCGCCATTTTCCAGAAGCCGCGCCTTATCGAAATAAAGCTCTTCGCGGGTTTCGGTGGCGAATTCGAAGTTCGGCCCTTCGACGATGGCGTCGACCGGGCAAGCCTCCTGGCAGAAGCCGCAATAGATGCACTTCACCATATCGATGTCATAGCGCACCGTGCGGCGGGTGCCGTCGTTGCGGCGCGGCCCGGCTTCGATGGTGATGGCCTGAGCAGGACAGATGGCTTCGCAGAGCTTGCAGGCGATGCAACGCTCTTCGCCGTTCGGATAACGGCGCAGCGCATGTTCGCCACGGAAGCGCGGGCTGACCGGCCCCTTTTCGAAGGGATAATTGATCGTCGCCTTCTGCTTGAAGAAATAACGCATCGACAAAAAGAATGCGCCGACGAATTCCTTGAGGAACAGCGAGCTGACGGCGTTGGAAATTCCGGCCATCTTCAACCTCCAAATCTGCTTGAAGCGAGGAACGACATCATCATGCCCATCCCGTCAGCTTCAGCACGAATGCAACGATAATGACCATGGCAAGCGACAGAGGCAGGAACACCTTCCAGCCGAGGCGCATGAGCTGGTCGTAGCGGTAGCGCGGCACGAATGCCTTGACCATCGCGAACATGAAGAAGACGAGGCACGACTTCAGCAGGAACCAGATGATGCCCGGGACCCAGTTGAGGATCCAGATATCCACCGGCGGCAGCCAGCCACCGAGGAAAAGGATCGTAGTCAGCGAGCACATCAGAACGACGGCAGCATATTCGCCGAGCATGAACATCATGTAGGGCGAAGAGCCATATTCAACCATGAAGCCGGCAACCAGCTCCGATTCCGCTTCCGGAAGGTCGAAGGGCGGACGGTTCGTTTCGGCGAGCGCCGAAATGAAGAACACGATGAACATCGGGAACAGCGACAGCCAATGCCAGTCGAGGAACGAAGCCGGCAGGCCGAGCTTGGTACCGAGGCCGGTCTGCTGCGACATGACGATATCGGTCAGGTTCAGCGAGCCGACGCAGAGCAACACGGTAACGATGACGAAGCCGATCGAGACTTCATAGGACACCATCTGCGCGGCGGAGCGCAGCGCGCCGAGGAACGGATACTTCGAGTTCGAAGCCCAGCCGCCCATGATGATGCCGTACACTTCGAGCGACGAAATCGCCAGAATGTAGAGAATGCCGACATTGATGTCGGCGATAACCCAGCCATGCGCCACCGGCACGACGGCCCAGGTGGAGAGCGCCAGGACCACGGAGACGAGCGGTGCCAGCAGGAAGACGGTCTTGTTGGCGCCGGCCGGGATGATCGGCTCCTTGACCATGAACTTCAAAAGGTCGGCGAAGGACTGGAACAGGCCGAAAGGACCGACGACGTTCGGGCCGCGGCGCAACTGAACCGCCGCCCAGATCTTGCGGTCGGCAAGAAGGATATAGGCGATGAAGATCAGTAGGCAGACCAGGAGCAACACGGACTGACCGATGATAATCAGCGCCGGCCAAAGATAGGTCGAAACGAATGAATCCATAGTCCTCTGCCCTTACTCTGCCGCAGCCTGGAAATTGTTGCGGGCCAATGCCGAGCACTCGGCCATAACAGCCGAGGCACGCGCTATCGGGTTCGTCAAATAGAAGTCTTTGATCGGCGAAGCAAACCCGGATTTACCCATCGCGCCAGCTTTTTTCGCGAGTGCGGCAATTTGGGCGCTATCGCCTTCGGCGATCTCGTCGATGCCTGCGAAATGCGGGAACGCAGCATAGAGCTTGGCACGCAATTCTCTCAGCGAATCAAAGGGAAGCTTCTTGCCGAGTACATCGGAAAGGGCGCGGATGATGGCCCAGTCTTCGCGAGCATCGCCCGGTGCGAAACCGGCGCGGTTGCCCATCTGAACGCGGCCTTCGGTGTTGACCCAGGTACCCGACTTTTCGGTGTAGGTGGCGGCCGGCAGAATGACGTCGGCATTGTGTGCGCCGTTGTCGCCATGCGAGCCGATGTAGACGGCGAACTTCGCGCCCTTGCGGGTGAAGTCGAGCTCGTCAGCGCCAAGCAGGAAGAGGACGTCCATCGAGGACAGCATCGCCGCAGCGTTGACGCCCTTTGCCCCCGGTACGAAGCCGAGATCGAGGCCGCCAACGCGGGACGCTGCCGTATGCAGTACAGCAAAGCCGTTCCAGCCATCCGTCACGACGCCGACAGCGGCAGCGAGCTTGGCGGCATTCGCCAGCACTTCGGCGCCGTCTTCGCGAATGAGAGCACCCTGGCCAATGATGATCATCGGCTTCTGTGCATTCTTCAGAACGTCGGCGAAGCCATGCGAACCGCTGACGACATCAGCCAGCGTATCCGGACCAGCGCCGAGATAGTCATAGGAGTAGCGCAGGTCGGCATGTTCGCCGATCACGCCGATCGGGAACTTGCCCTTGCGCCAGCGCTTGCGGATGCGCGAGTTCAACACGGCCGCTTCGAAGCGCGGCGTGGCGCCGATGATCAGCAGCGCGTCGGCAGCTTCGATGCCTTCGATGGTCGGATTGAAGATGTAGCTTGCGCGGCCAAGCGACGGATCAAGCGCCGTCCCGTCCTGGCGACAGTCGAGATTTTCCGATCCCAGCGACTTCAGCAGCTCCGAGAGCGCGTACATTTCCTCGACGGAAGCAAGATCGCCGGCGATCGCGCCGATCTTGTCGCCGCTGGTGGCGGCAACCGCGGACTTGATGGCGGCGAAAGCATCGCTCCAGGTCGCAGCCTGCAGGCGGCCGTCCTTGCGGACATAGGGCTTGTCCAGGCGCTGCGTCTTCAGGCCGTCCCAAATGAAGCGGGTCTTGTCGGAGATCCACTCTTCGTTGATCTGCTCGTTGACGCGCGGCAGAACGCGCATGACTTCGCGGCCGCGGGTGTCGACGCGGATGGCCGAGCCGAGCGCGTCCATGACGTCGATCGATTCGGTCTTGTTCAGTTCCCACGGACGGGCCGTGAAGGCGAAAGGCTTCGAGGTCAGCGCGCCGACCGGGCAGAGGTCGACGACATTGCCCTGCAGCTCGGAGGTCATTGCCTGCTCGAGATAGGTGGTGATCTCGGCGTCTTCGCCGCGGCCGATCAGGCCGAGTTCGGAAATGCCGGCGACTTCCGTCGTGAAGCGGACGCAGCGCGTGCAGTGGATGCAGCGGTTCATCACGGTCTTGACGAGCGGGCCGATATATTTGTCTTCAACGGCGCGCTTGTCTTCCTGATAGCGCGACGAGTCGATGCCGAAGGCCATGGCCTGGTCCTGCAGGTCGCATTCGCCGCCCTGGTCGCAGATCGGGCAATCCAGCGGGTGGTTGATCAGCAGGAATTCCATCACGCCTTCTCGGGCCTTCTTGACCATCGGCGTGTTGGTGAAGACTTCCGGAAGCTCGCCATTCGGGCCGCCGCGGATATCGCGCACGCCCATGGCGCAAGAAGCCTGCGGCTTCGGCGGGCCGCCCTTTACCTCGACGAGGCACATGCGGCAATTGCCGGCCACCGACAGTCGTTCATGGAAGCAGAAGCGCGGGACTTCGGCGCCGGCTTCCTCGCACGCCTGGATAAGCGTGTAGTGATCCGGAACTTCGATCTCTTTACCGTCAATCTTCAGTTTTGCCATCGTCCACTCAGTCCTATGTCACGTCTGCCGCCGTATATGGCCGCAGACAATTTCATGATCGCAACACCGTCTCGCCACCGGCGCGGCATTTGAGCCGCGTGGCACCGGTCTTGCTCACAATCACCTTTGCCGAACCTTGCCCCACAAGATCAGCATCTTGGCTGAGACATCACAGGCCGCGCCCGCAAGATGCTCACCGCCTCATTCACACCCTCGGCCGCTCGGGACGCAGCCGAAGAAACTCTCAACTCCGGCCTTTCGGCTGTAGCGCCATCGCCTGGCCAACCCAATCGTCGCGTCGGATACGGCCATCGAAACCGAGTTCCGCATCGATCCGCTCGACATCCGCCTCGTTCCAGGCGGCGATATCGGCAAAGCGCAGAATACCGCGCCCGTTCAAAACCTGCTCCAGCTTCGGACCGATGCCCGAAATCCGCTTCAGGTCATCCGTCTTCACGGCGACTTTGCTGCTGCGTGCAGGCGCCGTGGTCGGCTTTGCCGCAACCGGCTTTACGGCAACAACCTTGGCCTTGACTGGGGCCTTCGTGGGCGCCTTTGCCGGCTCCACCTTCACAGCAACGGGTTTCGGCTCGGCCTTCTGCACCCTCGCCGGCTTTACTGTCACCGGTTTGGCAGCAGGCGATGCCTTCACCGGCGTCGCCTCCCCTGCCACTTCGCTCTTTGCCGCCGGCTTTTCTTCCACAGCGACATTGTTCTTCTCGTCCAGCGAACCAGCGAACTTGTTGGTCGCCTCGACCGCGCTTTGCAGCGCGCCGAAGAATGCACCGGCCATTTGCGACGAGAAGCCGAACCCGATTGCGGTCGCCGCAGCAAATGCAGCAGCCGGATGTGCCATTAGCGGATTGATCGACAAGACTGGCGAATTCCGCAGCATATCCGCAGCAATACGGCCGAGATCAGCCGATGCATCGGCCACTCCGCTGTTCTGCCTTGTATCCGTGGTCTTCGCCATCATCGTCCTTACTCGGCCGCTTCCAGCACCGCGCCGTGGCTTGTGGCATTGGCCGTGTATTGGTCAATGCGCTTTTCGATTTCCGGGCGGAAGTTGCGGATCAGACCCTGTACCGGCCATGCGGCGGCGTCGCCGAGCGCACAGATGGTGTGGCCTTCGATCTGCTTCGTCACCTGGAACAGCATGTCGATTTCGCGCTTCTGCGCATTGCCCCGAGCCATACGCTCCAGCACGCGCCACATCCAGCCGGTGCCTTCACGGCACGGCGTGCACTGGCCGCAGCTCTCATGCTTGAAAAAGGCCGAGATACGGGCGATCGCCTTGATGATGTCGGTCGACTTGTCCATGACGATCGCAGCCGCCGTACCGAAGGACGACTTGACTTCGCGCAGACCGTCGAAATCCATCGGACAATCGATGATGTCGGCCGCCGGAACGACCGGGCACGACGCACCGCCGGGAATGACAGCGAGCAGATTGTCCCAGCCGCCACGAATGCCACCGCCGTGCTTCTCGACCAGTTCGCGGAAGGTGATGCCCATCGTTTCTTCGACCGTGCACGGACGATTGACGTGGCCGGAAAGCATGAACAGCTTCGTGCCGACATTGTTCGGACGGCCGAAGGAGGAGAACCAACCGGCACCGCGGCGCAGGATCGTCGGCGCAACGGCGATCGACTCGACGTTGTTGACGGTTGTCGGGCAGCCATAGAGACCCATATTGGCCGGGAATGGCGGCTTCAGGCGCGGCTGGCCCTTCTTGCCTTCCAGGCTTTCGAGCAGCGCGGTTTCTTCGCCGCAGATGTAGGCACCGGCGCCATGATGAACAAAAACATCAAAATCCCAACCGAGCTTATTGTTTTTGCCGAGAAGACCGGCATCGTAGCATTCGTCGATCGCGGCCTGCAGGGCTTCGCGCTCGCGCATATATTCGCCGCGGACATAGATGTACGCCGTGTTCGCACCCATGGCGAAACCGGCGATGACGCAGCCTTCGATCAGCGTATGCGGATCGTGGCGCATGATGTCGCGGTCTTTGCAGGTGCCGGGCTCGGACTCGTCGGCATTGACGACGAGGTAATGCGGACGGCCATCGCTTTCCTTTGGCATGAAGGACCACTTGAGCCCGGTCGGGAAGCCGGCGCCACCGCGGCCGCGCAGGCCCGATGCCTTCATCTCGTTGACGATCCAGTCCCGGCCCTTTTCGAGGATCTGCTTGGTGCCGTCCCAGTGGCCGCGGCTCATCGCGCCTTTCAGGGACTTGTCCTTGAGACCGTAGATATTGGTAAAGATGCGATCCTGATCCTGTAACATACCTTACCTCTTACTCAGCCTTGTCGCCGACAGCCGTATTGTCTTCTTTGGCCGGAGCCGCCTTCGGATGCTCGGCGGGCAGCGCGGTCTTGCCATCGGCCGGGCTCTTCAGCGCCGGATTGGTCTCAGCATCGCTGCTAACGGGCTTGGCTGCCTCGGATGGCGGCAGCACAACCGTTTCGGCGGCAACCTTAGCACCAGCCTTCTTCTTCGTCTTCGTCGCCGGCGAATCCAGAAGCGACGTCAAACCACCTTCCGGTGCGGAGAAAACACGATCAATCTGCGGACCGGTCTGCACTTCGCTGCCCTTGCCTGCGACAAATGCGTCGATGATCTCTTCGAGACGTTCCGGCGTCAGATCCTCATAGGTATCCTTGCCGATCACGACCATCGGTGCGTTGACGCAGGCGCCCTGACATTCGACCTCTTCCCAGGAGAGCGTGCCTTCGGCGTTGCGTTCCAGCGCGTGGTCGGCGATCCGGCTCTTGCAGACCTTCACCAGGCCTTCGGCGCCGCGCAACATGCAGGGCGTCGTGCCGCAGACCTGGATATGGGCGCGGCTGCCAACCGGATGCAGTTGGAACTGCGTGTAGAAGGTGGCGACTTCGAGCGCCCGGATATAAGCCATATCAAGCATATCGGCGATCTTTTCGATGGCCGCCTTGGTGACCCAGCCATCCTGCTCCTGCGCACGCATCATCAGCGGGATGATCGCGGATTGCTGGCGGCCCTCGGGATATTTCTTGATCGTCTTTTCAGCCCAAGCCGTGTTCTCCTGGTTAAAGGCGAAGGCGGCAGGCTGGAATTGATCTTCGGCTAGTCGACGAACGGACATCTTTCACGCCTTATCTCAGTTTAAGGACCCACACCGCGTATCCGTCAGGGACGAAAATTCGCAGGCATAGGCCGACTGGTCTTTCTGCATAAACACAACGAATTTGCCGCCGTTCGGCACGGCGGCCTTTATTTCATAGCCACGCGACACGAGATCGCCCATGGTCGATACCGCGCTCTGCGTAGCCGTATTTCCGCTCTTCGCAACATTCGAGCTTTTCGCATTCGAACCTTGCACGGAGATGCTGGGCAGCGCCTGCGCCTTACCGGCCTGCTGAGCCGAGGCTCCGGAAGCAACGAGAAGCGCAATAGCGATGACCGGCCAAAACTGCATCAGCGGTCCACCTCACCGAACACGATGTCGAGCGAACCGAGCACGGCCGCGACGTCGGCAAGCAGGTGACCGCGGCACATGAAATCCATGGCCTGCAGATGCGCATAGCCCGGAGCGCGGATCTTGCATCGGTACGGCTTGTTCGAACCATCGGAGACGAGGTAGACGCCGAACTCGCCCTTCGGCGCTTCGACGGCGGCATAAACCTCGCCGGCGGGCACATGGTAACCTTCGGTGTAGAGCTTGAAGTGATGGATCAACGCTTCCATCGAGCGCTTCATCTCACCACGCTTCGGCGGCACGACCTTACCATCGAGCGAAGAGACCGGGCCGGTCTTGGCATCGCCGAGCAGGCGATTGACGCACTGCTTCATGATGCGGACGGACTGGCGCATCTCGATCATGCGGATCAGGTAGCGGTCATAGCAGTCACCGTTCTTGCCGATCGGAATATCGAATTCGAGATCAGAATAGCACTCATAGGGCTGCGCGCGACGCAAGTCCCAGGCGGCACCCGAGCCGCGGACCATGACGCCGGAGAAGCCCCAGGCCCAACAGTCTTCGAGCGAGACGACGCCGATGTCGACGTTGCGCTGCTTGAAGATGCGGTTGCCCGTAAGCAGCTCATCGATATCGTCGAGCGCCTTCAGGAAAGGATCGCACCAGTCGCCAATGTCCTGCACCAGCTTTTCCGGCAGGTCCTGGTGAACGCCGCCCGGACGGAAATAGGCAGCATGCATGCGCGAGCCAGAGGCGCGCTCATAAAACACCATCAGCTTTTCGCGCTCTTCAAAGCCCCAGAGCGGCGGCGTCAGCGCGCCAACGTCCATGGCCTGCGTCGTGACGTTCAGCAGATGCGAAAGGATGCGGCCGATTTCGGAATAGAGCACGCGGATCAGCTGACCGCGGATCGGAATTTCGATGCCGAGCAGCTTTTCGACGGCCAGCGCATAGGCATGCTCCTGGTTCATCGGCGCCACGTAATCGAGGCGATCGAAATAAGGAACGGCCTGCAGATAGGTCTTCGTCTCGATCAGCTTTTCCGTGCCGCGATGCAGCAGGCCGATATGGGGATCGACGCGTTCCACAATTTCGCCGTCCAATTCGAGGACAAGACGCAAAACGCCGTGCGCAGCCGGGTGCTGCGGACCGAAATTGATGTTGAAGTTGCGAACGTTGTGTTCTGTCATGGCGGCGATGCTCGCGTTTTCAGATATTCAGAGAATGGCAGGCTTCCGCCCGCCACACGCCATCAAATTATGCCTTCGCCTTCTCGTCACCCGGGAGCACGTAATCCGTGCCTTCCCATGGGGACAAGAAGTCGAAGTTACGGAATTCCTGCTTCAGCTCGACGGGTTCGTAAACCACGCGCTTGGCGGCGTCGTCATAGCGAACTTCGACGAAACCGGTCGTCGGAAAGTCCTTGCGTAGCGGATGGCCTTCGAAGCCGTAGTCGGTCAGCAAGCGACGCAGGTCCGGGTGGCCGGTGAAGAGAACACCGTACATGTCCCAGGTCTCGCGCTCGAACCAATCAGCGCCGGGATAGACGCTGCAGGCCGACGGAACAGGCTGATCTTCGGCGACCGGAACCTTGATGCGGATGCGCAGGTTCTTCTTCGGCGACAGCAGGTGGTAGACGACGTCGAAACGATCGGGACGCTGCGGCCAGTCGACACCGCAAATATCGATCAAGTTGACGAAGCCGCACTTGGCATCATCACGCAGGAACGTCAGCAGCGCGACGACATTTGCGGCTGTCGTCGTCACGTTCAGCTCGCCGTACTTGATCTCGGACGACGAAATCAGAGCACCGCGAACTTCCGTGAGATAGGTGACTAGCTCGTTCAGGGCTTCACTCATATTGCCTTGTCCCCTGCCTTACCGTTCGATCGTGCCGGTGCGCCGGATTTTCTTCTGCAGCAGAAGCACGCCATAGAGCAGCGCCTCCGCCGTGGGAGGACAGCCCGGTATGTAGATGTCGATCGGCACGATGCGGTCGCAGCCGCGCACAACCGAATAGGAATAGTGATAGTAGCCGCCGCCATTGGCGCAGGAGCCCATCGAGATGACGTAACGCGGTTCCGGCATCTGGTCATAGACCTTGCGCAGAGCCGGAGCCATCTTGTTGGTCAGCGTGCCGGCGACGATCATGACGTCGGACTGACGCGGCGAGGCGCGCGGCGCGAAGCCGAAGCGCTCGACGTCGTAACGCGGCATGGAAACCTGCATCATTTCGACGGCGCAGCAGGCGAGACCGAAGGTCATCCACATCAGCGAGCCGGTACGGGCCCAGTTGATCAGCTCGTCGGTCGAGGTGACCAGAAAACCCTTGTCGGCGAGTTCATTGTTGATCTCGCCGAAGAACGGATCGTTGCTGCCGACAGGCTTGCCGGTTGCGGGATCGATGATCCCTTTCGGCTGCGACGCAACGAGTGTCGTGTTGCCTTGAGCTACTCCCATTCGAGCGCTCCCTTCTTCCATTCATAAATAAAGCCGATGGTCAGCACCGCCAGGAACACCATCATCGACCAGAACCCAAACCAGCCGATCGCACCGAAGGATACGGCCCAGGGGAAAAGGAAGGCGACTTCCAGGTCAAAGATGATGAAGAGAATCGACACGAGGTAGAAGCGGATGTCGAACTTCATGCGGGCGTCGTCGAATGCGTTGAAGCCGCACTCGTAGGCCGACAGCTTTTCCGAATCAGGCGCCTTGAAGGCGACGGCAAACGGCGTGATCAACAACGCTAGGCCGATCACCACGGCAATACCAATGAAAATCGCTATCGGAATATAGGAACTGAGCAGTCCAGTCATCATGTCCATCCCTGCTTGCCATGTGCGCCGGGGCGGCGCCTCTGAGCAAATGCCCAAGCCAAGCGAAAGAGCGTTGCAACAGAGCCGTGGTTAGCGCAGCCGGAGCGCGGGCGCAAGCCTTTTGAATATGTCGTTTCAAGCACTACCGAACCGGACTTATCAACAGGCTGTAACGATATCGCGACAAATCCGCGCAAAGGCAAAACGGCTTTCTCGCAGTCGCAGCAAATTGATGATTGATTGTAATGGCTTGAAGCAAATGGCGCGAGTGACGGGGCTCGAACCCGCGACCTCCGGCGTGACAGGCCGGCACTCTAACCGACTGAGCTACACCCGCGCATCGTTTGACCTTTCGGTCGTGCGAAATCCGGCATTATGCTTTGAAATGGCGCGAGTGACGGGGCTCGAACCCGCGACCTCCGGCGTGACAGGCCGGCACTCTAACCGACTGAGCTACACCCGCGCATCGTTTGACCTTTCGGTCGTGCGAAATCCGGCATTATGCTTTGAAATGGCGCGAGTGACGGGGCTCGAACCCGCGACCTCCGGCGTGACAGGCCGGCACTCTAACCGACTGAGCTACACCCGCACTTCATTTCAAGCATTCCGGATGCTTTCGCACCCATCAAAGCGGCCTCGCCGTTCGATGAGCGGCTAACTACGGGGTTCGCGTTTGGGTGTCAAGCAGGTTTAAATACAAATCCATGACAGAGCACGAATTGTTTTCGCGACCGCCGCCGACATGTTTCGGCTCCGTCGATTTGGCATGGCAGGTTCGCGCCCCACGCATTTCAAAAACGGCTCATAAACCCGCCCCGGCCAGGCCTGGCTTTCGCAGCAGTCGCATGTGGCGATATCGTCCACTGATGCCGCGCCATCAAAAAAATCAAAAAATCTTCACAAACACTCTTGCGGTTTTTTGTCGTTCCGCATAGATCACGGCCACCGAAACGCAGCGGTCCAACGCACCGCTTGCTGCAAGGGCGATTAGCTCAGTTGGTAGAGCGCCTCGTTTACACCGAGGATGTCGGGAGTTCGAGTCTCTCATCGCCCACCATTTTTCAGAGATATAACTGATTGATTGAAATAGCGGCTTTCCGGCTACTTGGCAGCGCTTTCTGCGTAGCTATTGATGCCGATGCGCTCTTCAGCGCCCCTCTCAATAATTCCCGGTAATCACGATCGTCAGAAGTACCGCTGAGACAAGCACGAGAGCTGCGATGATCGCCAGCAGCTCCTTCAGCATAAAACGTTGCATCTTGCTGCCATCCATGGCGTTTGCTCCCCCTGCAAACTGCGTATTCGTTCTTTGTCCCAGCATCGAATCGCTGCGTCAAATCCAGTGCGAATCTCGCATAGGCGGACGGCATGTCAATTTTGGGATCAACAGTCAAAACGGTCGCTCTTGTGAGCGGCAGATGAACACCGTCACCCTCCGAGATTGATCAAAACTGCTGACCGGCGACTAAGGAATATTGATCTTTGTCGGCCTTTGCCGTGGCGGCGGGTCGATAAAGGCGGCCGGCAGGTTGACGCTCTGCGATAGCAGGCGTTCGGCGATCTCATCCGCCGCCGCCCGTGCGCCGACTCGGGAGTAGAAATTCCCGCGCACCTGTATGGATGCGGCAAGCAGTTTCAGAAATGCACTGCGAATGTCCACCGATGGCGTCGCCGGATTGTCCCAGAACAGGTCCAGCGGCTTTTGATCGGTCAAGCCTTGGATATCGTAGATAGCCGCTCCAAGGACTTTCACCGGCCTTTCAGCCTGCAGGGCGGAAAGTGCGGCAGTGGAATTGACCGTCACCATGCCCTGGCTTGCCGAGATCAATTTTTCGAGATTACCGCCGTCGATGAAATGGATGCGGGAGGACAGGGCAAGCTTTGCGCCTATGCCGTGGATATAGCCTTTCCAGTCGACAAGCCCATTGTCGAGCGGATGAAGCTTTATCACCAAATGCCTGTCCAGCGCTGCGTGCAAGGCAAACGACTGCATGACCTGCCTGATTGCATCCTGCTGCCGATGGAAGGGCGAGTGCGCGCGCAGTTGATAATCCGTCTGAAGCTGCAGGGGGTAGACGAAGAATCGCGTTTCAGCGGCGATCAACCGCTCGATCGTAGCCTCCGATTCCCGCGCACGCCTGCCGCTCGACGGCAGCCGGCGGAGCCAGCCCGCATATTCCACCAGCGGATGATAGAGCGCATGGCGCCGATAGCCGGGGTAGAGAAACCAAAGAAAAGCACTGGGAAGATTGTAGAGGAGATCGTATGTCGCCTCCGCCAGGAAGCTGTGACTGAACCGGCGGGTCCAATCCGGCTCGGCAAGGCTCGCCGCAGCCTGGACTATATAAAGTGGATCGACGGGAAAATGCGAATTGGATGACATTCCGTCACGCTCGAGCGTCACCCAATCCGGCCGCAGGTATCCCATCTCGACGACGCTGATACTGGCGGCTCGCCGCCTCGCCTCTTCGATGGCGACCTGATGATACGGACGCTCCTCGCCGAGAAGAATCACATCCGTGACCTTATCTGCCTCGATTCGGCGGCGAACATAGCTGCGCCAGCCGGCAAAGCCGCCGCGATAATTGTAGGCTCCGCGGCGGCGCCAGAATATCCAATCGCCCGGGTTCAGGTTGATGCGGATGCAGCGATGGCCCGCGGTCTCCAGCCTTCTGGCGATCTCCATGAAAAGCGGTGAGGACGGCCCCTGCAGGAAAAGAAAGACGCGCTGGGAAGCCGCTGCATCCCCCTGCCCGTCAGCCGTCACTCCGGCACCTCGGTGCTGAGGCCAGCATAGCGCAGCAGCGTGCCGATAAGGTTCCACGGCGCTTCTTCCTGCGGCGGCACCGGCTTTTGCGAGTGCGACCGCGCACGGCCGAGCGGAACGATGATGTAGTCCGTGCGCGGATCCGGAAAGGGATCGGCAAAGGCCTTCAACAGCGGCGCATGATCGCCGTAGAACAACAGCCACACGGGGCGGTCGAGCCGGTCCAGGTGATGCGCGAGATTGCCGAGCGCATGGTCGGCGCGCATCAGCAGCTCACTATAGATATCCACTGGATTCGTCAGGTCGCCGCAACGGCCAGGTTCCCAGGGTCCATGATTCGCCATGGAAGCCACGAAAACGAAGTTTTTGCCGGCGCCTTCCCCGTCGATCGCTCGAATCACGCTTTTCGTCAGCGACAGGTCGCTGACATAAGGGCCATCGCGTTCCGGCCGGTGATCGAATTCGTCCAGCATCATCATCCGATCGAAACCGAGCTGCGGCATGGCCTTGTGGCGCAGGAAAAAAGTCTTGTCGTAAGGGTGGATGAACTGCGTCTTCCAACCCGCCTTCCGCAGCCGTTGCGGCCATACGACATCCTTGTAGTGGCTGGCGCGCAGATAAGGGTAGCTCGCGTCGATATGGACGTTCTCAGGCAACAAACCGCTCAGCACCGCAAATTCGGTGCGCAGCGTATAGCCACCTTCGAAGACGCTCGTCATCCGGCCCCACTGCGCTGCCTGATCCCGCAGCCGGTCCAGATTGGGAAGCTTGACGTTTTCCGCACCAAAATGCCGGAGGTCGATGAAGGATTCGGATTGCCATATGACGATCAACGGCTCGTCGTCGCCATGTTCCCATAGATCATGAAGGGCGGAGATGAAGCGTTCCGATAGCTGGGTGACAATGGCCTCGCGCCTGACGCCAACCCATATGACGAAATGAAAGACGACGGATTCAAAGGTACCGAACCTGACCGTATCCTTCTTGACGTCGACCTTGCCGAGAACATTCTGCGTGAAACGGCAGACGGGTCCGCTGACGGTCCTGCTGAACAAAGCGAGCCAGGGACCGAAGGCAACCGCCAGCATAACGAGAACCCAAAGGAAACCGTTGTGGTCGGGCAGGATCGACGGCTCGAAATACATATAGAGAGCGCTGACGCCGAACACATAGGAAAGCGCGATGATCCAGAAGACGATGTTCAGAGACGTCGCGTAGAAAATCTCTTTGTATTTGAAAACGTCGACCACCAGGGCGATATCGGAGAAGACTAAGGGCTCACGGATGAACTCGAATTTTGCACGCGAAATTCCGGTGAAGATGACGAAGAAACTGATCACGCCCTGCGCACCGTAAATCGGACGCCAGGAAATCGCGAAGAATAGGGCGTAGATGAGAGCGATGACGGGAATTCTTGCCGCCCACTCGAACGCCAGCCGCTTCAAACTTCTCTCTGTATGATTTTGCTTGTTGACTGCAGGAGGCATCGCAAAAGGATCGGTCAGGAAAATGACGACACAGGAAAAAGCGAAGCACGCAACCGTCAAAAGAGCCGGAAAATCATGAAGTTTCAAAACAATACCGTCCAAATGTCATAGTCTGCGGCGGCTTCCCTCAAAAACCGGAAAAAGCCGCCAATTCTCAATTCTATCGTTTTTTACGCGCATCCCATCAGGCGCGCTGAAGCATCACGCGAATTATGGAAACTGCGCTCAACCAAAGCCTTTGTCGGTCGAGCGGGCAAGGCTTTCATCTCGCCCTTCTTCAATTATTTTTCGAAGCTTGCGGAAATACCACCACATCAACAGCGGCTTTATCAACGGGCCGAAATAACCGAGTGCGGTTAGCGACAATCCAAAATGGATTCGGGTCCTGCCGCGGTCGAGGCCGCGGACGATTTTTGCGGCCACGGCTTCGGCACTCCACGGCTTGACCGTGCCCATCAGAAGCTCCGCTTCCGCAGGCCGCATCGACATTTCATGGCTATATTGCGGGGTGAGCGTATCCGGCGGAAAGCAGATGGAGACATCCACTCCCGAAACGGCCGCTTCGGCGCTCAATGCCTCTGCAAAGCCGATCAGTGCCGATTTCGAGGCGCAATAGGCGGTATAGCCGTAAATGCCGATCAAAGCGGCGCCGGAGGAGATCATCATGATCTTGCCGCCACGGCGGGTCTTCATACCCTTGTAGACGGCGCGCACGACATTTGCCGTTCCCAGGAGATTAGTGGCAATCTGCTCGTCGAAAACCGTAGCCGGCATGCTATCGAAAGCAGAAGGCTCTACGATCCCGGCCGACGCGATCAGGAGGTCGCAAGGCCCGAAAGCGCGTTCGCAGATATCAACGGCCTCCGAAACTCGATTGGCGGATGCGACATCGACAGGGGCGATCTGGATGCGAGAAAGATCGGCACCCGGCATGGCCGCAATCTCGATACGCGCCTGTTCCAGACGCCCGGGGTGGCGCGCGAAAAGAGAAACCTTGGCGCCCCTGGTGGCATAGAGCTTGGCGATCGCCAAACCGATCCCGCTTGAGCCTCCGGTGACGATGACATGCATGAGCTGAGCGCCTTAAGGTTATGGCTTACCGACGGCCTGACGCATCGGCAGCAACTGCATCACCTTGTCCATGTCGATGGAGGCCAGGCCGAAATTCCGATCCTTCAAATCTTGAAGTCTCCGAGCAGTGACAGCAACAGAACGGCGGATTTGCTCTTCGGTATGGTTGCAGGTGATGAAGAAGCGCAGACGCGCCATGCCTTCCGGCACGGCCGGATGAATGATAGGCAGCACATTGATGCCTTCGCTCAGCAGATCGTTGGAGAGCTGCACCGCTCGCAGCGAATCGCCGACGATGACAGGAACGACGGAAAAGCCCATGCTCAAACCGGTATCGAGGCCCGCCTCCCTAGCGCATCGCAGAAAGAGGCTGCCGTTGCGCCTGAGCCGGGCTGCCCTGTCCGGTTCGGATTCCAGGATTTGCAGGCCAGCCATGGCCGCCGTCGCCAGAACGGGGGCAAGACCGACACTATAGACAAAGCCACCGGCCTCCGCCTTCAGGATATCGGCGAGCGCGCTACTGCCGGCGATATAGCCGCCGCAGCTCGATGTCGTCTTCGAAAGCGTTCCCATCCAGATGTCGACATCGCGCGGATCGAGGCCGAAATGCTCGAACGTGCCGCGGCCCCTTTCGCCGAGGATGCCGAGCGCATGGGCCTCGTCCACCATCAGCCAGAAACCGTAACGGGCCTTCAGCTCCAGCAGCGCCGGGAGATCGGCGACATCGCCGTCCATGGAATAGATGCCTTCGACAATGACGAGGATACGGCGAAAATCGGAAGACAGCGTTTTCAGGATGCTTTCGAGATTTTCGACGTCATTGTGCTTGAACAGGCGCCGCGCCGCGCCGGAAAGCTTGATGCCGGCAAGGGCGCTGTTGTGGATGAACTCATCGTGGATGACGAGATCCTGTGGCCCCAGCAGACAGCCGATGGTCGCAACGTTGGTCAGGTAGCCGCTGACGAAGCAGACAGCGGCATCGACGCCATAGAGCCTGGCGAGCTGTTGCTCCAGCTCGACATGCACCGGCCGCTCGCCGGCGACAAGGCGGCTGGCGGAAGCGGAGATGCCAAAGCGGTCGATAGCCTCCTTGGCACGGGCTGCCACGAGTGGGTCGGTGTTGGTGGCCAGATAGTCATAGGAGGCGAAATTGACGAATTCCCGCCCGCCCATCTTCGTCGTCGCGCCGGCGGCGGTATCATGCGAGCGGTAGAAGGGATTGACGATGCCGGCCATCTCGCCGGCAATCTTCTGCGTCATGACGCGCTTGTACTCCGGCAAATCCTCGAAGCGCAGGGCTTGGCGAACCGGCTGTTGCGGTTGTCTGTTCAGCCGCTCCACCCGGTTGCGTCCGGAGGATTCATTGGCGCGGCGCATCTGCTCCAGCAAGCTGCTTTTCTTATCGCCGGGCGGCATGTCGTCATTGGCATCCTGCGTCATGACTGTGCGGCTCTCTTCTGCGGCGATTGCAGGGAGTGGCTTTGGACCAACCGGCTGACCACCTGATCCTCGCTCGCCGCCGAAACCTCGCCCCCCCCGCCACTGCGGTTCATGACCCGATCACGCAAGCGGCTGACGACGTCGCTGACCGTCGTCCCCTCCCCGATTCCGCTCAAGGGAATGTCAAAACCGGTCTTCTGCTGGAAACTGATGCCGAGCTCCATCGCCATCAGGCTGTCGAGGCCGATATCTTTCAGCACCTTGTCGGGTGTGATCGTATCTTCGGTCACACGCAGGATCGCAGCAATTTCCGAGGCGACGACAATGTGCAAAGCAGCCTGCGCCTCGTCCTCGGATTTGCCTTTGATCAGCTCGCCCAGATCGATGATATCGCCATCGTTCAGGGAGTTGTGATCGCGCGCGTGGCGCATCAGCGGCTCGAACAGCGACCGGGCGGCAATCGGCAGCATGCGTGCGGCACTCCAATCGATCTCGGCGATCATGACGGCCGCGGCATCGATCTTGCCGGTATCGGCAAGCATGTAGCGTTCGACCTGCTCCAACGCATCGCGCGCCTTTAGGGCGGCCTTGCCGATTCGCTTGGATAGGAGCTCGTTGACCTCGATATTGCGGGCAAGAAATCCCTTGTCCGCAATAGCGCCGAAGCCGATGGCAAGCGCCGGCAGTCCGGCAGCACGGCGTGCACGCGCCAAACCTTCGAGATAGCCGTTTGCGGCGACATAGTTCGCCTGCCCCGGATTGCCGAGCATCGTCGTCGCTGACGAAAACAGCAGGAACAGATCAAGGCGGTCATGCTGAGTCAATCGATGAAGATTGTCGGCGCCTCGGACTTTCACGTCGATGACTGGCCGATTGCGTTCCGGCGTCAGGTTGGCGAGCAGCGCATCATCCAGGACCATGGCAGCATGGATGATGCCCTTCAGCGCACCCTCGGAACGAAGTGAGCCAAGCAGTGCCTCGACAGCGACCTCATCGGTGATATCGCAGACGTGCAGTGTTGCCACGACGCCTTTCTTCTCCCATTCGCCAACGGCCTTCTCCGTCTCCTCATCGGCGACGCCCCGGCGCGAGCACAGCGCAATGCGGCGCGCGCCCTTGGACACCAGCCAGTCGGCCGCCGCAAGACCGAAACCGCCGATGCCGCCAGCCACAAGGAAAATACCGGCGGGATCGAGCCGCAGGGACTTGGCCGGCGCCGGCAAGAGATGATCGACACCAAGAACGGGCGGACGAACGACGATCTTGCCGATATGACCGGCATTTTGCATCAAGCGGAAAGCGCTGCCGATTTCGTCATAGCCGAAGGCACGATAGGGCAGCGGCGTGAGCTTGTGATCGGCAAAGAGCTGACCGATTTCCGCGAAGATCCGCTTCGTCAAGGCGGGAGCGTTGACCAGCAACTGGTCGGCGTCGATGCCGAAATAGCTGATATTGCGGCGGAAAGGGCGCAGCCCGATCTTGCGGTCGGAATAATAGTCGCGCTTACCCAGTTCCAGGAACCGCCCGAACGGCTTGACCAGCTCGATGCTCCGCTCCATCGCTTCGGAAAACAGCGAATTCAGCACGAGATCGACGCCTTCGCCTCCGGTCACATGGCGCACGCCCGCAACGAAATCGAGCGAGCGGGAGTCGAGCACATGGTCGGCGCCGAGCATTTGCAGGAAACGGCGCTTCTCGATCGTGCCGGCGGTGGCGATCACCTTTGCCCCTTTGAACTTGGCGATCTGCAGCGCGGCAAGACCGACGCCGCCAGCGGCACCATGGATCAGGATGGTTTCGCCCGGCTGGATGCGCCCAAGCTCGACCATGGCGTAATAGGCCGTCAGGAAGGCAACGGGCACCGTGGCCGCGGCGAGCGTGTCCATCGTCTCCGGCAGCTTGGTGACGCCGTCGCGGCGCACGCGCACATGGGTCGAAAACGCAGCGGGACCGATGCCCATGACTTTGTCGCCCGGCTGGAGATCGCCGACACCAGAGCCGGTTTGCAGCACGCGACCGGCGAACTCCATGCCGATCGTTGCGCCAGCAAACCCATCCTCCAGCGCCTCTTCCGGCAACAAGCCCATGGCCCACATGACGTCGCGGAAATTGAGGCCGGTCGCTTCGACGGCAATAATGACCTCGTCGTCCGACGGTGCCGGCAAATCCGACGCTTCCCAAACGACGCTGTCCAAGCGGCCGCTCGAATGTTGCCGGATCGTCGCCGCGACAACGTCGCGGCGGTTCATCTCGGTCACCGCAAACGGACCCGCAACGGCCCGGATTTCGCGGATCTCGCCGGTTACCCTGTCGAGCGCCCACTCCCGGTTATTAGTCTCAGCGAAAAGAACGGTCTCAATGGCCGCAATCGCCCACTTGTCGTCCGTTTCGGCATCAAGGAGATGCACGTCGAAGCCGTCATATTCGTTCTGCAGCACGCGCGCGAAGGCCCACAGTCCGGCATTGGCGCTATCAATCCGCTCCTTGGCAAGCGGCGAACCGCCCGGAGCCATGATGACAAGGCGCGGCCTGTCGCCCTCTGCATATCTGATAAGTGTATCGGCCAGCTCTTTGAACACCTCAAGCCGCATCTGCGACGGATCGGACGCGCCGCGGGCGCCCTCCCGTTCCGCCACATAGAGAATGCGGCGCGGATGATGGGACGTCATGACACCGGCGAGGTTCGAAGACCCTGCCCCAACGTCGACAGCGATCACCTGCATATCGGAAAAGCCGATACCCTCTCCGCGCTCGGACAGAACCAAAAGCGGCGCGTCGGCGCTTGATAAAGCAGGCTCGTCTTCGACCTGACCTTCGGATGCAGCCGCCGCGGTGATCAGCCCGCCTTCCGGGAAAACCTGCTCCTCGAGCTGTACCTTGCTGAAACCGAGCACCGCAAGAATATCCTCGACCTGCTGCAAGGTCCCCAATTGGCCGACAGGGAATTCAGACGATTGACTGCCGGCGAACCATCCTTCCGACAGGCCAAAGGCAAAATCGTTGAAGACGCTCGGTGCGCGATCGGCAAACAGGAGTTGTGCACCACGCGCGGCAGCGCTGCGGATGGCGGCTTTCAGCCCATCATCATGCGATAGAAGAAGCTGGCTCTGATCGCCACAGGCAATGATGACGTCGGCGAGCGGTTGATCGCCAAGCCTGCCGGGCTCCGTGACGATGACATGTGCAGCGCCCTCAAAAGCGATTTCAAGCGCGCGGCGCATCTGCTCTCGCGGTTCGGCGATGATCAGGCACGCACCAGCGTTGGCGGCGACCGCTGCCAACCGCTGGCTGAAGGCGGTGGATGTCGAACCAGCTTCCAAAATGTGGCCGATGCTGCCGGGATTGGCCTCGACGGCAGCCACCAGCGCCTCAGCAATCAACGAAAGCCGCTTGCCGCTCAAGGGCGAATGAACAAGCACATGCTCCAGCGTCGCTCCTCCAGCCGCATGAACTGCGGCCTCGGCCTGCTGTTGGCCAAGCACATATTTATGGACAGCGGCCAGACGCTCCAGGGCCTCGCGATAGGCATTGTTGACGAGAATGGCTTCGGCAACCCGGCCGGCATCCTCGCGATAAAGCTCCTGCAGGGCTTCGCTCACCGTCGGCAAGGTAAAATCGAGCGGAATATGCCATCCGCCATCGACACCCGAAGCAATCCCCGCATCCTCGAGAATATAGAGGCAGTTGATCAGAAACGGCCGGAATTCCGGATCGCCGGGAAGGTTTGAAAGCGAGACCGCTCCGTCTCTGCCTGCGACCGTGAGCGCGATCTCGTGGCATGCCCGGTAGATCGCCGCATCGAGAAGCAGGGTCGCATTATTGAGCGAATGATTTCCATCGAGGCGGCGCAGCGGCGAAGCATCCGGCACGACCATGTTCGACACGGACCGACGCCTAAATATCGTCGATGGCACGGTCTCATAGTGGAAGGCGACGGAATCGAGCGTCGTGTGCCGGCGCAGATAGGTGCGGCGGAAGCGGCAATCGTCGAAAACGGCAATCTCATCGCCATCGCCCCCGAACATGCGGAAGCGGGCCTTGATCGAATTATTGCTGAACCGATCGATCTCTATGATCGCTTTGACAACGGGTTTTCTCTTGCCCGCAACTCGCACGGTGCCGAAACGAACCGGAATATAGGGAGCCCCGGCCTCGTCGCCGGACAGTTGATCGAAGAGCGCGACAAGACCGTGAAATGCCGCATCGATCGACATTGGATTGAGGTTGTAGGTCACGAACGGATGGGTGGGCGCGGCAGCCGGCTTGAGGTCCACTTCAATGATATTGCGCCCGAAGGCGACAGCTTTCGACAGAAGCTGGAAATGCGGACCATATTGCAGCCCGAAACGCTCCGCCGTCTCATAGGTCTTCTCGGACGTCAGGACGGATTTCTGTTCCTCGAACCGCCGCGCGGCCTGGTCCTCGGCGCTGCCATTGCCGGTCGGCTTGCGGCCGCGGGCGACTGCATGAACGGTCCAGTCGTCGTTGCTCAGCCGCTCACGCGAGCGGATCTCGATATCACCGGTCTCCGGGGAAAGGATGGTCGACAGTTCCACCATCCGATCCTGGCGCAGCTCCAAGGGTCTGACGATTTCGAGATTGCCGATCTCAACCGCATCCGTCTGGTAATATCGCTGAACAGCGATGACCGCGATCTCGATAAAACCGCTGCCTGGCAGGATCGATTTGCCGTCGACGACATGTTCCGCAAGGTCGGCGAAGAGATGTGCATCCAGATGGTTCTTCCAGGTGGACGCGTTAGGGTCCGTACGCCAGCCGAGCAGAGTATAAGGGCTCTTGCCGTCGCGGCCGAAAATGTCGATTTCGTCCGTTGTCGGCTGCGAACGCAGCCCCACTGGTTCGAACGGCAAAGGCGGCAGCTTGACGAAGGCATTGCGCGTGGCGCTGCCGCGCGAACGCTGCGCCGGCGCACCATGCGCGACAGCGCGCGCAAAGGCCTGCGAAACCGGATCGCGGCCGGAGAGCGCCGGCTCCCGCAGCAATGTCGGTATAGCAATCGCCTGGACGGACGCCTGTTTGGCGATCTCCGTCACATAATTCGACAGGATCGGACGCGGGGCAATTTCAATGAACAGGTTGCACCCCATCGCCATCGCCGCCTGACAGGCGGCCTTGAAAAGCACGGGATCGCGGACGTTTCGCCACCAATATTCTGCGTCCAGCAGATGGCCGTCACAGGCAGCGCCGGTCACCGTCGAAATGAAGGTACCGAGGCCCGCATCCGGCGCAACATCAGGCAGATCGGCCAGAAAGGCATCCTTCGCCCGATCGATGATCGGATGATGGAAGGGATAGTTGATGTCGAGGATATGAGCGACGATCTGCGACTTGCGGGCGGCCTCCCTGAAAGCTTCGATCTCGTCGACGGGACCAGAAATCGTTATCGAATTCGGCGCGTTGATCGCCGCGATGCAGATATTGTGGAGACCGTGCGATTTGGCGAAGGCGAGTGCTGCGTCCTCGTTGAGAACGACCGCTGCCATCTTGCCTTCTCCGGCAAGAAGATCCTGATGCAGCGAACGCTTGGCGACGATCGCGACCGCCTCCGCAGCCGTCAGCGCTTTGGCCGCGTAGGCGGCGGCGATTTCACCCACGGAGTGGCCGAGGACGGCATCGGGCTTCACGCCCAGCGCCGAGAAACAGTCCGACAGGGACGCTTGAATTGCAAAAAGCAGAGGCTGTGCGATCTTGGTGTCGGCGATCTGCAGGGATAGATCGGGAGAAACCAGAATATCCGTCAGCTTCTGGCCGAGATAATATTCGAAGAGTGCGCTGAACGACTGAAAACATTGCCGGAAATGGCTATTTTCCCGATAGGCCTCGATGCCCATGCCCGCCCATTGCGAGCCGTTGCCGGAAAACACGAAAGCGATCTTAACCGCCTGACCCGGCACTTCGCCCACTTCACCGGCGGAATTCTCACCGCCGAGATGCGCATCGATCGCCGCAAGCACTGCGGCGCTGTCTTTGGCCTTGGCCGCGAAGCGGTGGCGCATCGGCTCGCGATTGGCAGCCGCGGACGCGATGATTTGCCGGGCTTCCTTGGGCTCTGCGCGCTCGAGCCGGCTCTTGTAGTCTTCAAGCAGCTTCGAGAGCGCCGAAGCCGTGTGGGCGCTTGCAATGAATGTCGTGCCTTCGCCGCGCAACTGCGGCTCGGGCGGAGCCACCGGATCAGGGTCGCTGATGACGACATGGGCGTTCGTGCCGCCGAAGCCGAAGGAATTGATGCCGGCAAAGCGTGGGCGTTTGGCCGGAAGAAGCTCGACGGCCGATGTGTTGACCCGAACGTTCAAGCCTTCGAAATCGATGGTTTCATTCGGCTGCTGGAAATGCAGCGATGCCGGCAGGAAATTGTTCTCCAGCGCAATCATCGCCTTCAGCAGACCGAAGAGACCAGATGCAGGCTCGGTATGGCCGATATTGGACTTGATCGAGCCGACCGGCACCGGCGCCCGGCGATTCCGGCCGATGACATCGCCGATCGCCCAAATCTCGGCGGGATCGCCCACCTTGGTTCCCGTACCATGGCCTTCGACGAAGGCGACGCGATTGACGTCGATGTTTTGCCCTTCATAGATCGAACGCAGCAAAGCTGCTTGCGCATCGCGCGAGGGCAAGGAAATCCCATTCGTACGGCCAGAGGAGTTCACCCCGACCGCATGAATCCGCGCGTAACTGCGATCCTTCTCGCGCAGAGCGCGATCCGTTCTGCGCAGGACGATGGCAGCGCCGCCTTCGGCGCGAACGTAGCCGCGGCCATTGTCGTCATAGGCGCGGCAAAGCCCTTCCGGCGACAGCATGCGCGCCTGCGAAAAGCCGACGAAGGATAGCGGATGGACCAGAAGGTTGATGCCGCCGACAATCGCCGTATCGATATCGGCGCATTCCAGCGCCCTCACTGCCTGATCGAGCGCCACGAGCGACGATGAACAGGCCGTATCGATCGTCATACTCGGACCACGCAGGCCGAAAATATGCGAAATGCGGTTGGAGACGATCGAGAGCGTGTTGCCCGCCATGAAATATGGGCTGCCGGCGGCCGGATCTTCGGCAGTGAGATTGCCATGGTCAAGCGACGAAGCGCCGACATAGACGCCGACCCTTTCACCCTCGAAGCCGTCGACCGGCAAATTCGCATCTTCCAAAGCCCGCCAGACGAGGTTCAGAAGGATGCGCTGCTGCGGATCCATCTGCATCGCCTCGCGCTGCGAAAGGCCGAAGACCGCTGGATCAAAGGAGTAGATGTCCGCCATGACACCGGCGGCGTAGCTATAAGTCTTTCCTTGCGTGCCGACGACGGGATGCCAAAAACGCGCGAGATCCCAGCGTTCATCGGGTATCCGGGTGACCGTGCAACGTCCTTCCTTGAGGACGAGCTGCAGCTCTTCGATCGAATCTGCCCCCGGGGCAATGCTCGCCCGCCCGATAATTTCAACCGTCATAATCTCTCGGCGTCGTCTTTAAAATTGCATGGGATGAAAGTAGCCATATTTGCTTATCAACCGTTCACACCATAATTGCCTGCGGTTGTCACCTGCAAAAAACCGGGTTCAGAACACCATATTGACAAACAACACTAACATGATCCGGGACGGAATAAGCCTAGCCGGCCACAACCCCTTATAGAAGAACCAGCATCGGAATTTCAAATATACGGAGCAGCTTGCCAGTTCCGATCATTCACTGTCGATCAATAAATTCCCGTCTTTCGACGATGGGTATGTTGACGCGGCCCTTGAAACTCCCGGCAAAGCTATTCAGCGCCACCTGACGATCAAGCCAACGTCATTGTCCCAAGTTGGCGGCCGTCGCAGCGCCCTGGGAGGCTATGTTGAGCGGTGCGCCGACAAGCGTCAGGAATTTCCTGATATCGACCGAGGGATGGCGCGATACATAGATGACGTCGCGGCTCTTGATGGGGAAGGTCTGGCCGACGATGAGGCTGTCGGGATGCGACATGTCGAATTTATAGACGATCGGATAGCGCCCCTTAGAATCCGCCACCATTCCCTTGCGCTCGAGCTCCTGGAAGCGAGCGGCGCCGAGCAGGTTTTGAACGATTTCCGGCTCTTCGTAACGGAACAGGAAGAATCCTTGCGCATTGGCGGCTTCATCGACCGCGCCATGGCCCAAAGCGACAGCCTCCAGCAGATTCAGGTCATTGGCCCCGAACTCAAGACGGCCATCGCCCTTGACGGCACCAAGAAGAGTAAAGGTCCTGGGATCACGCACGAGGAAAATCTGGTCGCCAGGCTGAACATAAATATCTTCAGTGGGATGTTCGATGATCGATTTTAGAAGAACTGTCCCGGTCCTGTTGCCGCGAACCAACGTTACGTATGTCTCATAAGGCTGAGTGACGGGTCCGCCCGCCTTGGCAATCACCTGCGTGATTTTTTCGCCGGTCAAATCCAAGGGAACCAGCGACGGACGGCCGACAGCACCGGAAACAGTCACCGTGCGTGACGATGTGCCCATGCTCGTCACGATGACGTCGGGTTCGACTGCCTTGCTCGCCAGCGCCGCCAGAATCGCCTGACGGGCCTGTTCCAACGTCTTGCCCGCAAATTTGACCGTGCCGGCATAGGGAATGGCCGCGGTCCCATCCGGTTGGACGATAATATCGAGGGACACCTGTTTCGATTGGGCCGTCGAAAACAGGCCGTCGGCGCCTGCCTCGAAGATGGTCACCTTCAGCGAATCGCCGACGCCGATCACGACCCGCCCGACAGGGCCGCCGATCCCGAACCGACGATTGAGCGCGCTAGAAACGTAATCCGAGACAAAGCGCGCCGTACGGCTGTTGATGTCGACGACATCGAAGACGGCCACATTCTTGCGCCCAAGTTCTGCGCCCGATTGCCCGGCATCACCGTCTATCGCACCGGCCAGCGGCCCTTCGCTCGAGACGGAATTACATCCCGCCAGAACCACGCAAACCAGCAACGCCGCCCCTACGCGAATCAATTGAATAACCTCAAAATCAATATCGGCTGGCCTCACCGACTCAGGTCAGGACAGCGCATTATTCATAAAATCCGTCGGCGCCCTGAAAAGCATAATGGGAGCCCCTCAACAAGCCGATTCTGCACGGGTGCCGCGAAAAAATCTGTGTGCGATCCTATGAGCATATTTCTAAACTCACGTTACGGCAGCACACTCTTTGCGATATAGACTGAAAGCAGAAACAAGGCAATTTATACGAGAAATATCTAAGCAAATTAAATTAATAGTCACTGAATGATAAAGGAATCCGTTAAATAACGACATCAAGATATATCTTAAAGCCTCTGCGTCCTATACGACGAATCGGAGCAAGCATCTCTTCCTTTTCATGAGGGCACCCTTGCTTATCATAGCCTTGCGCTCTAAACCGTGGCCAATATTGCGGGTCAAATAAAGCAATCCAAGATTGTTAAAACGATGAATTCATCCTTCGCGGGATTGCCATGATAGCAGGGAAGTTAGGCGCAAGTTTTCGTCGTTACTCAAAGGGTCTCGAAAGAAACCGCAATGTGGATTGCGCCGTCCAACAGGATGCTGTGGTGATTTGACCTCTTCCTCCGGCTTAGAGGCGTGCCCAAAACCGGACCCAAATACCGATGGAAATGAAAGTGCTGTCGATGCTCGGTTTTGCAAAGCGATCCAGAAAAAAGGTGTCCGAGAATTCTCTGGAAGCGATATTTGACCAATACGAGCAGGGCAAACCCGATCATCAGAATGCGATTGATGCCCTTCCCGGCTGGAATAGCGCCTTTCCCGTCGCCCTTAATTTGAATGCCGGAAAACATCATCTTTATGCGGACGACCGAATAGATTGGGCTCTACGGTCATTTGGCTCGATTGCGGGAAAGACGATTTTGGAAGTCGGACCATTGGAGGGGATGCATACCTATATGCTCCACCGCGAGCGTCCGGCGCGAATCGATGCGATTGAGGCAAATCGGCTTTGTTTCCTGCGATGCCTGGTGACAAGGCAGATTCTCGATATCAACACCGCTTCGTTTTTGTTGGGCGATATTCAGGCATGGCTTACCGAACACGACGAGATCTATGATTTCGCCATAGCTTCGGGCGTCCTCTATCACATGGCCGATCCCGGAGAGTTTTTGAGACTGTTGGCCAGCCGCGCGAATGCCATTTTTATCTGGACGCATTTTTTTCTCGAAGAAGCGATGCCGGCGGGCGATGTGCGCCGCAATCCCTTCAGCGGAAAAGTCGAAACGAAGATGATCGAGGGCGTTCCGGTACGCTACTACGAACGCAGCTATCAGCATGCCAACTCGAACGCATCCTTCTGCGGTGGAATGAAGGATCGCCATTTTTGGATGCACAGAGACGATATTTTAACGCTGCTGGAAAAGCTTGGATTCAGCGACATCGTAATCAAGGATCAGGACCTCAGCCATTCCGGCGGACCTTGCTTTTCTTTCTTGGCCCGCAAAGCGCATGCGGCTCCGTGATTGATACGTGGGCCGAAGCTCGGCGCCCGAGAGTATTTTGGATAATCTTAACGTGTTTGAAGGCACCTACGACAATTTGACGGTTCTTGAAGGCCCCCATTCCTTCCCTGCCGGCAAGCTTGAGACGCCGGAGGGCATCCGTGCTGTTTAATCTCGAATATGATCGGGGCACGGTCCTGGAAGGCTATCTCATTCCGGACGGATTTTCTGATCTGCCGCATATCAGGGTGTCCGATGCGGACGGCGAGCTAATGGTCTTACCTTGCGACCAGATCAAGGAGGCGGTTGTCGCTTCGGGCCGACATGAGAACGGGCGGGTAGGCTTCAAGCTGGACACATCGATCATTCCGGATATTGCCGAGCGACATACGCTCATGATCCATGATGCCAAGTCTGGATTGCTGATTTACCGGCGGCCGCAGGTGTCGCAGCCGGTTCCGCTGAAGATCCTGCGGCTGGAAACGCAGCTCCTGCCCATGGCCAAATTCGACTATCGCTGCGGCCGCCATTTCCAATATGAGCTGTCGTCCGTGGAGCGCTTCGGCCATGAAACCGCGCTCCAGGCCTTTCATCTCAATGCCATCCAGTCGATCTACATCAGCGGACGGCTGCTGCTGCGGAACTACGAGGAGTTTCTCGACAAGGGATTCAAGGCCATCGTTCTGCTCACGGACCCCTATTACGAATTGGCGCTGCGCATTTTCCTTTTGAAACGCATGGCAAAGACCCAGATCTCTTTCTTTGGCGACCGGGACAAGATCATCCTGGCGCCGGCGGCGGAACACTTCGCCGAGGTTGATCTCGAAAGCGAGGCATCCCTTAAATCCGCGCTCAAGAAAGCGTCGCAGAATGTCAGAAACGTTCTGCTGTCACCCGTGACCCGCCAATTGGTCGCCAGCACTCCGGAGCAACTCGTCAAGCGTAGCGACGTCGCCGCGGCGATCGACCTGCTTTCACGATTCACCATTGTCGGGCACGATGCCGACAGTTTTCATTTTCAGGACGCGATCGGTGAGCTGCTTGGCATTTCCATCGGCGATCTTCCGCTGCCGTCGCGGCATACCGCTCTGGAGGACGTTGCTACGAGATTACGCACGTTGCATATTGCCGAACTGATACTCGAAGAAGATTTGATTTTTGATCATTATGTGCGTGAGGCGATGAAACCCACCGCGCCGGAATTGCGGAAAGCGAATACAAGCCGACATGCCCAAAATAGCCATTGAAGAGACGATCGATCAGCAATATCCGCGGGCAAAACCGGCACGGCAGATCTTGCCGTCATTGTTTCGGCGACGGCTACCGGAACGGCACCGGCACGATGATCTGGAAGACATCGAATATTTGCCGGTACCCGGCACGCACGAACCAGCACCCCAAGCCGGTGGCAAACCGCCACTGCGGCTCCTCAGCTTTCTGTTGATCGTTATCCTGCCGTTTCTGGCGAGCTTGATCTATTACGTCTTCATCGCCTCGGATCAGTATGTTGCCGAAGCCCGTTTCGCCGTCCGCGCACTCTCCGGCACCAGTTCGGATGATAAGGGCGACGGCAGCGGCGGGTCCGAAAATAGCGGCGGCGCAGCAGGCCTTCTCAACATGCGTTCTGCATCACAGGATGCCTATGTCGTCACGAGCTTCATTCACTCGACCGAGATCCTGAAACGGATCGGCGAGAAACTCGACTATCGATCCATGTTCGCGCGGCAGGATGCGGATTTTCTATCTCGATTCCGCTCCACGCAATCCGATGAGAAGTTCCTGAACTATTGGGAAAATCACGTCAGCGCCTATATTGACGTCTCTTCCGGTATCATCACTTTGAAGGTGCGCGCGTTCACGCCCGATGATTCGGTAAAGCTCTCCGACGCCATCATTCAGGAGAGCGAATCGTTGATCAACGAACTCTCGCAGCGCGCGCGCAATGATATTGTGCAAAGCATGCAGGCGGATGTTGAGAAAAGCGGCAAGGCCTATAACGACACCCTGACCGCGCTCAACCAATTTCAGCATCAATCCGGGCTTCTCAGCCCGGAGGCTCAGGCCAAGGACAGTAGCACGCTGCTGACAGGACTGCTTGCGCAGAAGCTCGAATTCGAAACGCGCCTGTTCGTAATGAAGCAGTCACATGCCAAGGGTTCTCCGACCTATCAGCAGCTCACGCTCGCCCTGCAGAGCCTTGACGCTCAGATCGACAAGAAGAAAGCGGAGCTGACCGGGCCGGAAAATGCCAGTCTTGCCAAAGCGCTGCTGGAATACTCCAAGCTCGACACAAACCGGATGATTGCGGAGAAGCTCTACGAGGCTTCCCAGAAGAACTACGATGCGGTGCTCGCGGAAGCGCTTCGAAAGACGCTTTATTTGGCGGTGTTCGTAAAACCGGCGCTTCCGGACGAAGCTATCTTTCCGCACCGGATCACGACACCGCTGATTATATTGCTTGGCTTAGCCGTTCTCTGGGCAACGCTTTCGTTGATCTGGGCGTCGGTGCAGGATCATCAGATATAGGCGACATGCGCGATGATCCGCTTCAAGAACGTATCGAAACACTTCAAGACCCAGAATACCAAGAAAGTAATCCTGGATCGCGTGAGCTGCGAGTTCATGTCCGGCTATTCCTATGGCCTGCTCGGCGTGAACGGCGCCGGAAAGTCCACGACGATGCGGATGATCGCCGGCACCATGCTGGCAAATTCGGGCAAGATCACCAAGGACGTTCGGGTGTCCTGGCCGTTGGGCCTTTCCAGCGGCTTCAATCCCTATATGACCGGCCGCGCGAATCTTCACTTCGTCGCCCGCGCCTATGGGGAGGATGTCAGGCGCGTCTCCCGTTTTGTCGAAGAGTTCGCGGAACTCGGCGACTATATCAACGCGCCGGTACGCACCTATTCTTCCGGCATGGCGGCCCGATTGGCTTTTGGGCTTTCCATGGCGATCGAATTCGAGTGCTATCTCGTCGACGAGGTTCTGGCCGTCGGCGATGCCCGGTTTCAAGAGCGCTGCCGCGTCGCATTTGACAGCCGACGGAAACATTCCGACATCATCATGATCTCGCACAGCATGAGCATGATCAAATCGCATTGCGACAAGGGAATGGTGCTCGTCGACGGCAGGCTCATATTTTTCGATCAGGTCGAGCAGGCCATCGAAGCCTACTACAGATTGAACAGATAAGATGCGACGGGTTTTCAACTAGGTCCCATATGGCTCACGATACCGGAAAGACATCTGAAACTGTTCAGCTCAGTGCGATCCAGCACAGCCGCGACGTTGCCGCGAAACTGTCGGTGACTGCGCGCAAATTGCGCTTTTCGACATCGAAGCGAAGCCAATTTTACAAAGCAGTTGGATTGCGCCCCCGCCCGATGGAACAAATTCTCGGAAGGGCCATATTGGCTTTTACGGTGTTGTTTCTGGTTATTCCGAACGCCGTTTCGATCTATTACTTCTCACGAATGGCTTCGGATCAATTTCAGTCCGAAACGCGCTTTACCGTCCGGTCGTCGACGCCGGCGCTCGGCAAGGACCAACTGGCCAAGGTAACCGGCCTGCCATCGGCGCAGATCGTTCAGGATACGCTGATCGTTACCAATTTCATTGCCAGCAAGGACATGGTGGCCGCACTCCGGGCCAAAGTCGACTTCCAAAAACTCTATGGAAACCCGGCGATCGATCCGCTGGCGAGACTCAAGCAGGATGCGACTTCGGAGAAGATGCTCGACTACTGGAAGGACATGGTCTCAGTCAAAATCGATGCCAACAGCGGTATCGTGACGGTCAAGGTCCGTGCCTTTTCCGCCGCCGATGCGCAAAAGATATTGCAGGAGGTCGTTGCTGCCTCCGAAGCCGTGGTCAACGACGTCAACAACCGCATCTGGCGCGATGTCATCACGACAGCTCAAACCAATTTGGATAATGCCAAGAATCAACTGCAGAAAGCGCGAGAGCAGCTTCAGCTTGCCCGCAACCAAACGGGCGTCCTCAGTGTCGAGGGATCATCTGCAATCCTCTCTGGCTTGATAGCCAGCGTTCAGACGGACAAGATCAATCTGCAGCAGAAATACGATGCCTTGCTCGGGACGGTGGCGCCCAATGCGCCGCAAATGAAGGTTCTGAAGCGCGAAATCGACAGCAAGCAAAAGCAACTGGACGATCTGAACAGCCAGGTGGCAGGGCAGAATAAATCTGCGCAGAACCTTGCCGACGTGTCGGTCGACATGTCCCAACGACAATTGGAGCAAAGCCTGGCCGAACAGCAATTCGCCACCAGCATGAAAACGCTGGAGCAAGTGCAGTTCGTCAGTAAGCAGCAGCTCCTCTATCTCGACACATTTCTTGCGCCGGACCTGCCGGACGAAGCGGAATATCCCAAACGAGGACTCTGGATCGGCGGTATCTTGGCACTGACCCTGGCAATTTGGGGCATTGTCGTCGGCCTGCTGACAAGCCTGCGAAACCGCCTGGCGTGATCACGCTCCGTCAATCACCCATGCAAAGTCTGCGCGACACCATCTATGGATCAATACCCAGGCCGCAACCTTCCGCTGCGCCTATCGACGGTATTCGCCCGCCCGCGAAACGACTGCTCGTCCTGTCGCGATATCCCAACCCCAGCGTCAGCTACTATCTGGAGGAGCGGAGCAAAGCCCTTGCCGATATTCCCGTTATCGTGAAGGGGCTCGATGACGGATTGGATGACGTCGATTGCGAAGGACTGTTCGTCATCATCTGCCGCTACATCAAGAAGCCGCAACTGCGCTGGCTGGAGCACCGGCAAAAGCGTCTGGCGGGGATAGCCTATTTCGTCGACGACGATATTCCCGCCGTCATCGCGGGCGACGAAGCCAATTGGCTCTATAAATTCCGACTGCTCAATTTCGCTATCCGGCCGCTCCCGCGCCTCAACCGATTGCTTACCCATTTGTGGGCCTCGACCGAGCACCTGGCCGGCACGCTGGCAAAGTCGGGCCATAAGGTCGACATCCTCGCGCCGATGCCATCACCCCTCACCCGCGGATCGGTCGAGAGGAAGGATGAAACTGCGGCGTCGCTGAAGATGGTCTATCATGCGACCGGTATTCACCGTCACGAGCACGAGTTCCTGATGCCGATCGTCAGATCTGCGATGAACAAGCATGGGAATTTGCATTTCGAGGTCTTTGCCGATGGCTACCTTGCGCGTCGATGGTGTCGTCAGAGCATCGAGCCGGCTAGAATGACGATACACCCGCAATTGCCGTGGTCGTCCTACCTCGCAAGGACCACGGACCATGGTTCCGACATTGCCCTGGTGCCGCTCTTGGCGGGAAGGACCAACGACAGCCGCGCCGACACCAAGCGGATCGATATAAGCCGCATGGGAGCCGCCGCCATATTTTCGCAATGCGCGACGTTTGCACGCTGCGCCGTCTCTGGCGAGATTCACATCGGGAACGCGCCGGAGGAATGGCTGATGGCCATCGATCAGCTTGTGGAGGATCGAGACCAGCGAATTGCCGCGCGCAATGCAACACTGCAATCCATAGAAAAAATGCGCCAGAGCGCGACGCCGGCATTTCCAGGCATATGTTTTGACGGGCTTGGTGATATGGCTTGATGGCCAGCCATGGAGACGCTCTCTGTGGCCGGGATTTGGATATTAAGAAATCAATGACACTTAAGATTTTTCCCAATAACGATCTTCGACGCCAGATTTCCGGTGCGGATGCCAATTTATGGACATCCCTTGGCGACGATCCTGCTTTCGAAATTCGCTTTGCGCCCGTCAGAAAGAGGCTTGTCGTCGTTCATATTGCCGGCACCGATGAGCCGATCGACCCGAAGTTCTACGTCAATCGCGGTCGCGGCTTTCGGGAAAAGGATGCGGTCACGCTGTCGGCAGGGCGTCGCTTCATTATTACGGCCGATGTGGGAGCCGTCGGCACCATCTGCTCGCTCCGCGCCGATCCCGCAACTTTCCCGACGACGTTCAGCTTCAACGTTGCGGCTTTTTCTTCGGTGAAATCGGCCGAGAAGCATATTTCAACGCTACTCGGCCCCCATGGGCAAGCGGAACGGGTCGATCTCGGCAAACTGGCGCAGTATTGGACGAAGCTGCCAAAACTGCCCTTCGGAAAACGTTCTAAGAATGCTGCGATAGAATATGCGGAAACAAGTTACCGGCTTGCCGCCGATCTCGCTGCCTCCCCTGTTTCCTCGACGGCTGGGCTATGGCTCAGCGTTGTCGTTCCCGTCTATAACGCTCCGGCACGGTATCTCGACGATCTCCTGAAATCCTTCGAGGCACAAAACCAAGAGGGTACGGAACTCATTCTAAGCGACGACGGATCGACCTCGCTGGAAACACGGCGATGGTTTGAGACGCAGAGACCGAGAGACAATGTCCATTTTGTTCTGAACGAGAAGAACGGTGGCATAGCAGCCGCTACCAACGCCGGACTTTCGCATGCGCGCGGCCTATGGGTCGCTTTCCTCGACCATGACGACGTAATCGCCCCTCATGCCTTCAAGGTCGTGCGGCACACGTTGGAGCAGAATCCGGATGCCAATTTCCTTTATACCGATGAACTGGTTGTCGACGACATGCTGAAGCCCAAGGGGCTGATGTTGAAACCGGCCTATGACCCCGTTCTTCTGACAGGCGTCAACTACATCAATCATTTCTCCATCTACCGCCGTAGCCGGCTTCAGGAGATCGGCTATATCCGCACCGGATATGACGGATCGCAGGATTATGATCTCCTGCTGCGCTATCTGGAAGGACTGCCCGACAATACCATCCTTCACCTGCCCTACCCAGCCTATTGGTGGCGGCGCAATGGCCGCACCTATTCGCGGAAATTCATGGATGCCGCGACGGCCAACGCCAGAAAGGCGCTTGTCGAACGATTTGAGCGTCAACGGCAGCCCGTCCGCGTTGAGGGCGCGCTGACGAATACCCTGCATCGCGTGATGTTCGAGCGTCCGAAGATGTCATGGCCGAAGATATCCATCATCATTCCCAGCAAGGATAGCTTCGACCTGATCTCCAGGGTGTTGAAGGATATCTTCGAGCGAACGGACTATGCCGATTTCGAAGTGCTCGTCATCGACAACGGCTCTTCGGACAAGGCCGTCCTGGATCTCTACGCGCACTACCGCGAAACGCGGCCAGAGTTTTCGGCCTCGATCACGCCTGAACCCTTCAATTTTTCCCGGTCGATCAATCGCGGTTTGCGCGCCGCCAAAGGTGAGCACTATCTGATCCTCAACAATGACGTCGAGATTATCGAGCCCGACTGGCTGAAGGAGATGGTGGCCTGTCTTGCCTATGAAGGGACCGGCATCGTCGGCGCCAAGCTTCTTTATCCGAACGACAAGATCCAACATGCCGGCGTTATTATCGGCTTCGGCGGGTTGGCGGGTCATTGGTATATGAACAAGCCCAAGGATTTCGGCGGGCCGATGAACAGGCTGCACGTCCGCAATTCGATGACCTGCGTGACCGGGGCGGTCATGCTGATTTCCGGCGACTGCGCCGAAGCCATCGACACGTTCGACGAAGAAAATTTCGCCGTCGCCTATAATGACGTCGACTATTGCCTGCGCGCCCACAAGGCGGGGTTTCGCATCATATGGACGCCATTTGCCTGTCTCTACCATCATGAATCGCTTTCACGGGGATCGGACAAATCGGGAGAACGGAAAAAGCGATTTGAGCGGGAAAAAGACAATCTGCGCCGGCTGCACGCGACGCAGACTTTCGAGGACCCGGCGATCAATCCGGCATACAGCCGAGACAAATCGGACCCGAAGATCTTGATGCCAACAAAGCTGCGTATTCCATCGATGTAAGTTTCGGCAGCTATCCCACCTAAGGGAACCGTCGCGTTGTTTTACCCGCGATACTGCTCTTCGGTTACATATTCCATCCAGTCGGCGGCCTTGCCGTCCTGCATCTCCTGAATGGCGATGTGCGTCAGCGCGGTGTCCGGCCCAGCGCCGTGCCAATGCTTTTCGCCCGGAGCGAACCAGAGAACGTCGCCGGTATTGATCTCCCGGATTTCGCCGCCCCAGCTTTGCGCGAGTCCCTTGCCGGAGGTGACGACCAGTGTCTGGCCGAAGGGATGCGTGTGCCAGGCCGTGCGGGCGCCCGGGTCGAAGCTGACATTGACCACCTGGACGCGTGCCGGCGCCTCTGCCTGCATCAATGGTTCCTGACGCACGCCACCGGTAAAATATTCGGCCGGCGCATCGAAGGACGGGCGCGATCCCTTGGGCTTGATCTCCACGGCGTTTCTCCTGCTTCTGCCAGCGCGACGCTTGCCGCGCCTCTTTCTCTGCTGCCAGCCTATGCCATTCGATGACGTCATCCAAGCGACAACACCGACGCTAACGCTCTACAATTGGATCAGATCCAAATCCTTGCCGATCTCCCGTTTGGCAATCTCGACCAGACTCATTTCATGGGTGAAAAGAATGGTTTGGAAACGCTCCGCCGTGCCGGCGAGCGCCTTCAGGCCGGCGCTGACGCGATCATCGTCGAAGGTTTGGAAGATATCGTCGACAATCAGCGGCGCGGGCTCGTTGCGGGACGAATAATCTTCGAGGAAGGCGAGCCGCAGCGCGAGGTAAAGCTGGTCGCCAGTACCCTCGCTCAAGCCATCCAGCGGCACACGCTCGCCGCCGGAGCGCTCCGCCAGCAGTTGCAGAGCATCCCTTTCGTCATGTTCTTCGACCAATCGCGCAAAGCGCTGGCCGGTCAGCAACGAGAACAAATCCCCTGCCCGCGTGATGACGGGATCGGCCTGCTGCTCGCGATAGGCCTCCATCGAGCTTGCCAACATCCGTGCCGCGAGTTTCAGCACCACCCATTGCCGTGCCAGTTCCTTGGCCTCCTGCTCGGCGGAGAGCTTCTCGAACACGGCATGTTCAGCGCTGACGCCGGTCTCCAGGGCGCGCCGCTGGCGCTGGTTTTCCGACAAACGCGCGATCAGTTCGCCATGCGCAGTGAATTGCCGGAGATCTTCGGCGGTCAGCCGCTCGATTTCCAGCTCCGCGGCAACGCGCTCGAAGCCGGCGAGCTGGGTGCGGGTTTCATCTTCGCTGTCGCCGTCGGCCTGCTGGCGGAAACGGTCGCAGCTTTCCATCAGCCTCGTGTTCAGCCGGGCACGTTCGCGCAGGCGTGAGAGCAATGCCGACAGATCGGTATCCTCAGGCAGATCGGCGGTCAGACGGGCAAGATCGGCCATCACTTTTGCAACGGCGTCATCGCAACGGATAGCCTGCGCCTCGGCACGCTGGCGCTCCTCGTCGAGTTGATCGCGCTTCTTTTGGTCACCGCGCGCCGCATTGACGCGGGCGTGCAGCGCTTCGGCTGCGGCATCCGGCGGCAGGTGATCGAGTTCATAGCCGGCAGTTGCGGCAAGCGTGGCAAGCCGGCGCTCGAAATCGGCCATGTCGCGGCGCATGCCGCTGACACGGCGTCGACGGTTGTCATGCTCCGCCAAGACATCCGGAAGCTCCGTCCATGCCTTCAAGGCAGCGGCAGCCATTTCCAGCGTCGCATCTGCAGGAAGACCGAACGGCAGGACAGCTTTGCCGAACGCGTCGCTCCAAGCGGTCTGGCGCCGCTCGATATCTTGCTGCTGTTCGCCAAGACGCGTCAGCCGGTCGCGTGCCGAAGCGATCTCACCTTCGCGCGTGCGGCTTTCATTCCAGCGCTCCGAGAGCAGGCGAAGATGTTTTCGCAATCCTTCCGCCATGGCGCCTGACGGCAGGCGAGCGCTTTTATAGCCTGTGGCGTCAGCGAGATCTTTTAGTGCCGGAGCAACGCGCGCTTCAGCAAGGGTGGCTTCATCCCGCTCGTCCACCAGATCGTGCAGGGCCCGGCACTCCCGCAACAGCCCTTCGACCGCGCGCCGCCATTCCAGCATGGCCGCCGGATCGAGCGCCGCGATAGCGCAGGGCTCGAAAAGCGCCGCAAAGGCGGCGAGCGCCTGCGCCGATGTTTCCTCGTGCTGCCGCAGTCGCCTTACAGCGGCCTCGCGCTCTTGTCGCAGCCGCGCCTGACGCAAAAGATTGTCCGCATGGCGCGAAACCCGGTCTGCATCGCTCAGTGCCGCATCGGCCAGGCGATCCGCTTCCGCAAGGCTCGTCGTGAAACTGGCGATCGCTTTGCCTTCGAGAGCACGGCCACCATCCGCCAATCCATCGCGGATCGATTGCCATAGGACATTGCGCGCGTCCCGAGCGTCGGCGATCTGTTCACGCGTGACGATCGGGCCTGTACGCTCGGCATCCTCCAGCGCCCGCTCGATCTCGGCCAACTGCTCATCATAGACACGTACCTTGTCCGATGCCTCGCGCAGGCTGCCGCGGGCGGCATCAATCGTCTCGCGATGCGTGGCGATCTCGGCTGTGTCCGGCAGCGGTGCGGTGAATAGCGCCTCGACATCGGCGACGGGAGGACGCAGGCGGGCAGCGGCCTCGTGAAGGTTCGTCTCGGCGCGGCGGATCTGTGTCTCCAACGCATCGAGACGGGCAAGGGAAGCCAAGTCACCGCCCAGAGACTCCAGTTGGTCGATATGAGGCCGGGGATCGATCAAACGACCGGCGAGGCCATCCTTTTCCAGCGCCGCGAGCTGCCCGCGCTCGCTCTCCAATTGCTCCGCAATGGCCTGAGCCCGGAGCAGCGATCGCCTGCCCTCTTCCACCAGTTCGGAGAGCCGGGCGCAGTCGGCATCGCTCGGCTGCCGTTTTTCCAACTGCGCAACATCTGAAAAGCCGAGGCGGCGGCCAAGCTGTATGAGCGCCGCGTCATAGCCGGCCAATTCCTGATCGACGCGCGGCAGATCCTGGCGCTGGCTGCGATAGTTGCCGGTATCAGCAAAGAGCTGCGTAATGTCGCCCGATATCTGCAGCAGAGTTTCGTCTATCTCAATCGACGACAGTTCTTCACCGGTGCGCGTGGCCAATTGCTGGGCACGGCGCAGCTCGTCTTCGGCGGCGCGCTTATCGCTCAGGCTTTGCTCCAGCCGGTCCGCAAAACTGTCCGCTATCGCCGAGAGATCGACGAGGCGGTCGAGCGCCGCGATCTCGCCGTCGATTTCGGCCAGCAGCGGCTGCAGCGTCTTCAACCTTTGCAGCCGATCGAGCGCCTGCCGCGTCTCGCGGCGCTGGTCCTGCAGGCGCTCCAGTTCCGTTTCCAGTTCCGTGGCTTCGGCCAGCAGCTTCTTCCAGTCACCCGATTTGAGCTCATTGTCGCGTTCGGCCTTGCGGGCCTCGTCATGGCGGTCCAGTGCCCGGTAGAAGCTGCGATCCTTCGACCGACGCGGCGCGTAGATGCCGTCCGCTTCACCGTCAAGAGACTGCCGCAAGCGAGAGAGGCCGGTGAGGCCGGAGGCGGCGGAAAACAGCAGGCTACCAATCTCTCCGCCGCTATGCAGCATGGCGGTTGCTCCCTGCCGCAATCGGAGAGAATCGAGGCCGAAAGCGCGCTCGAAGACGTCGCGGCTCAAATTGCCGAGAAACAGTGCCAGGGCATCTTCGGCAAGCGGCGCCTCCTTGTCATCGGGAGCGAGCAGAGTGTTCTTGCGCCCGCGGCGGCGTCGGAAAGCGAGCGTCGCACCATCCCGCGCGCTGATTGCCGCGCCGACACGCAGGCTCGTCGGCTCATGCAGGAAGCTTTGTTCGGCCGCAACGGGAAAGCCGAAAAGCAGATCGGAAATGGCGCTGAGCGCCGAGGACTTGCCCGCCTCGTTTGGCCCGTAAATGACATGCAGCTTGGCGCCAACGCGAAAATCGAGCGTGCGCTCGGTCAGCGCGCCGTAGCGGAGAATGTCGAGCCGATCGAAGCGCATGGGTCAGCCTGCCCTCTGCCCGCGCGCCAGCAGCAATTGCCGCGCTTCCTCGATCAACATCTCGACGGTATCATCAAGCGGCAACTCCGCCGCGCCCAGACCGGATGGCAAGCGCATCGCGATCTCGCCGACGAGCTTTTCCGCTTCCGCGACAATATCCGCATCACCCGCATGTTCGGTCAGCAATTGGCCGAGATCGAGCGTGCCATTGGCCTCGACAGCGCTCGCTACGGGCGGCTCCAGCCGCAGTTCCAGCTTCTCCAGCCAGATATCCTCATGCACGCGATGGCACGCCCCCTCGACCTCGTCGCGCCATTGCTGGCGATTGGCCGCAATAGTGCCCTGCAATGGCGTGATGCCCGACAGCCGAACGCGCAGCGCCGTCATGCGTCCCGCCATATTATCGGCAAGTGGCTGCACCGCCTGCTCGATGCGGCGCAGGATTGCGGCCTGGTCATCCTCCGGATCGACGACGATATCGGCCTGCGCGAACCGCGCCTCGTCGACAATCAAGCGCTCGTGGCTGACGCGGCCCTCGTCGACCGTGACCAGCACGGCGCCCTTTGCACCGCGCTCGCGAATGCTGCGGCCCTGCAGGTTGCCGGGGAAAACCACCAGCGGGTCGCTCGCCACCACCTCGTAGTCGTGCACATGGCCGAGCGCCCAATAATCGTAACCGCGCGAACGCAGGTCGTCGACCGAACACGGCGCATAGGGAGCATGCGGCTCGCGGCCGGTCAGCGAGGTATGGAGAATACCGATATTGAACCAGCCGGACACGGGCGCGGGATAGGCAAGCGCCAGATTGTCGTTGGCAGAGCGTTCGGCAAAGCCCTGCCCGTGCAGCGCCACCTGCAAGGCATCCAGCTTAACGGAGCCAGGCTTGTTGGTGGGGAATTCATGGACATTGGCCGGCAGCGTAATGGTCTTGGTGATGACACTCGCCGCGTCGTGATTGCCGCGCAGCAGATAGACCCGGATGCCGGCCCGCTCCAGCCGCGCCATTTCCCGATTGAAGAACAGGCCGATCTTGTTGTCCTTCCAATCGCCGTCATAGACATCGCCGGCAATGAGGAAGAAATCGACCGCTTTCTCGATCGCCAGCCCCACCAGCGTCGAAAAGGCCTTGCGGCTCGCTTCCACGAAGACAGCGGCGACAGAAGCATCTTTCAACGCCAGTCCCTGAAAAGGACTGCCGAGATGCAGATCGGCGGCGTGGATGAAACTGAAAGAGGGCATAAGCTCCGGTCTTCGTCAGATATCTGGCATCTTCTTTTAGGGAAATACGGAGCCGATGAATACCGTGCGGCAGAAGTCATCCAACGCTTTCGTCTATTGCCACGCCCTGTCATCCTCCTATGTCACGCGATTGCGATCCTGCAACTTCGTCCTAAAGCGCATTGCGATCTCTTGGATTCGCTCCTTGCGCTTTAGGCTCTTGATTTTGCGCATGTCGTTATCGCAAAACCGCTACGCACTTTGCGCGACATGCTGAGGCTTGTCGGCACTCTGAGCGGCTGGTAGTGCCTTGGCATTTCATTACGAACGGAGACAATTCCATGAAACATGATGCTTTCGTCCGCACGCCTTTTGTCGTTACGAATGTCGGCTTCGGCGCCTGGCAGATCGGCGGCGCCTGGGGTGATGTCAGCGAGGCCGACGGCCGCGCCGCCTTGAACGCCGCGCTCGACGCCGGCATGACCTTCATCGATACGGCCGACGTCTATGGCGATGGCCGCTCCGAAAAGATCATCGCGGACGTACTGAAAGCTCGTGGCGGCACGCGCCCGATGGTCGCGACCAAGGCCGGTCGGCGGCTCAACCCGCACGTCGCTGACGGTTACACCAAGGCCAATCTCGAAGGCTTCATCGACCGCAGCCTGAAAAACCTCGGCGTCGACAGCCTGGACCTGGTGCAGTTGCATTGCCCGCCGACAGAGGTGCTCTACCGCCCAGAGGTCTTCGTCGGACTCGATGAGCTGCAGAAGGCCGGAAAGATCAAAGGATACGGCGTCAGTGTCTCGAACGTCGAGGAAGCCCTCAAGGCGATCGAATATCCGGGCGTGCTTAGCATCCAGATCATCTACAACATCTTCCGTCAACGTCCCGACCACCTGTTCTTCAAGGAAGCCAGACGCAGGAATGTCGCGGTCATTGCCCGCGTGCCGCTGGCCTCCGGTCTGCTTTCCGGCAAGATCACCCGCGATACCCAGTTTGCCAACGACGACCATCGCAACTTCAACCGCCACGGCGAAGCCTTCGATGTCGGCGAGACCTTTGCCGGCGTGCCGTTCGATGTCGGCCTGCAGGCGGTCGAAGAAGTCCGCAAGCTTATCCCCGCAGGCGCTAGTATGGCCGCTTTTGCACTGCGCTGGATCTTGATGAGCGACGCAGTCACGGTCGTCATCCCCGGCGCCCGCAATGCCGAGCAGGCCAAGGCCAATGCGGCCGCCGCCGACCTTGCACCGCTTTCGGCCGATGTCATGGCGGCAACGCGGGAGATCTACGAACGCCTGATTGCCCCGCACGTCCATCACCGCTGGTAACGGCAGGCGTTTCCGGGAAAATCTGTGGCCGGATGCAGATCCGGCCATAGATTTTTTGTCCAATGGCGGGCGGACGCTGCTTTGACCACCCTCTGGAATTTCGAGCCTCCAATACACACGCAATTGAGATTGCCGGGCAACGAAAGCGGTGCATAAATCACGATCGGACATCGGGCGATGGGGGCTACAAGCACCCTCCAGGCGGAATAGGGAGTTGATATGATCGTTCGTTCCTGGCGGGCCGTCGCTGGCTCTGACGAGGTGCTGGCAGCCTATGCGAAGCATCTTGAGACGACCACTTTTGTTGAAATGGCGCAGCTTCCCGGCCATCTCGGGGCGACCCTCGCCCGCAAGGTTCGAGGCAACGACAATGAATTGGTGGTGATGAGCTTTTGGGCCGATATGGCTTCCGCTGGTCATTTTGGCAAAGGCGATTTTGACGATGCGGTGGTGAAGCCGAGTACGCAGAAGCTTTTGCGCTCCTTCGATTTGAAGGTCGAGTATTTCGAGACCGTGGTTTCGACCGGGCTAGTGTCCGGTCATGATCGTCCCCGCGAGGACGAATAGGCGTCCCTGCCTAAAGCCCTTTTATGATCGCGAGTCGCGCTTCGGGCCGAACACAGCCCGTGGCTTAGATGCGCCAGACGGTCATCGCCGGTTTTGATTGAGTTCTCCGCAGCTCGAAAGAATGTCATCGACAACGGAGGAGAGCTGTGCAGTGGCATCAATGATCCTCGCGTTCCTGGGCTCGTCTTCCTTCGATGCGTGCAGTTGCAAGACTAGCTCTTGTTCGGCCGGCTTGCCGCCAAACTCGTCTTCAGGTCGCTCCGCAAGCCGCCTCTTTAAAGTGACGGCGTCAACATCGAGAACAAATACCTCGTCAAACAGATCAATAAAGCGATGAAAATTTCTTGAGCCGCCGCAGAAGAAGGAGATCGGATGGCTTTTGTCCGCCAGCAGAGATTTGACTTTGTCGACGTCCCAAAGGTGGAGCCTGTGCCGGAAGGCCACATCCAGAATATTCTGGTCTAATGCAGAGCTATCCAGCGGTTCGCCCGTCACGGGATCGCCTTCATAGGCCAATTCACGGTCACCATGAATGACGTGATAACCACGCCGCTGCAGTTCGGTGGCGACCGAGGTCTTGCCAGTCCCGGAAACACCCTCGATCAGATAGTTTCTGACACCCATGTCGCCCTCATTCGATGAGCCGTACGCTCTTTGGAAGTTTTCAATTGCACAAGTTTCGACGGCGTACTTGGTGCGAAAATCCAGGAATGAAAGTCGGCTTCGGGCCGAAAGTCGTCATTGATGGCATTTGCCAGACAAGAACGAAAAAGGGGGTCCGAAATACTTCGAACCCCCCATATCCTCCACCATCGAGCTAAAGCCTCGATAGGCGGGTGAAAACGAGATATCAGCCGTTGACGGCGTCCTTCAGGCCCTTGCCGGGCGTGAACTTCGGCACGTTGCGAGCCGCAATATCAACCTCAGCGCCGGTGGACGGGTTACGACCCTTCGTGGCTGCACGGTGAGAAACGGTGAAGCTGCCGAAACCTGCGAGACGAATGTCGCCGCCCTTCTTCAGTTCAGACTGGACGGTATCGAAAACAGCGTCAACAGCGGAAGCAGCGTCAGCCTTCGTAATACCGGCCTTCTCGGCCACTGCCGACACGAGCTCATTCTTATTCATGTTTCCACCCCTTTCTTGGTATGAAACGACTCATCTTGTAAGCGGGGCGTAGAATACGAATGCTCCAGCCCGCCGCAAACCCCAAAAGCCCTGCAAATCAAGGAAAAGCAAGCGCTGTCAAAAGCTTTTCACAAAAAAAGACCGGCAAAAATGCCGGTCTTTTCTGGTTTTATGTCAATTCGGCGCAAATGAGGCGCAACCACGCTTAGTGGGCGATAGTTGCCCCGACATCGTCGACACCTTCAACCGTTGCGATCACGGGTGTTTCGACGGTGCCGTCCCACTCGATCGGCTCGGGCCTGCGCACCAGCGCATGCTTGATGACCTCGCCCATGCGGGATACCGGGACAATCTCCATGCTGTTCTTCACGTTGTCCGGAATCTCCGCCAGATCCTTGGCGTTTTCCTCCGGAATCAGCACCTTCTTGATGCCGCCGCGAAGCGCTGCAAGCAGCTTTTCCTTCAGGCCGCCGATCGGCAGCACGCGGCCACGCAGCGTGATTTCACCGGTCATGGCGACATCCTTGGAAACCGGGATGCCGGTCATGATCGAGACGATGGCGGTCGCCATGGCAACACCGGCCGAGGGGCCATCCTTCGGTGTCGCACCTTCCGGCACGTGCACGTGGATGTCGCTCTTGTCGAAGAGCGGCGGCTGGACGCCGAAATCGACGGCACGCGAGCGGACATAAGAGGCCGCCGCGGAAATCGATTCCTTCATGACTTCCTTCAGGTTGCCGGTGACCGTCATACGGCCCTTGCCCGGCATCATCACGCCTTCGATCGTCAGCAGCTCGCCGCCGACTTCCGTCCAGGCGAGACCGGTTACGACACCGACCTGATCGTCGCGTTCGGCTTCGCCGTGGCGGAAGCGCGGAACGCCGAGATATTCGTCGATATTCGCAGCGGTGACCGCGACGGACTTGGTCTTGCCCTTGATGATCTCGGTGACCGCCTTGCGGGCGAGCTTCATCAATTCGCGCTCGAAGTTACGCACACCGGCTTCACGGGTATATTGCTGGCTGATCGCCATCAGGGCGTCGTCGCTGACCGAAAATTCATTCGGCTGCAGCGCATGTTCCTTGATGGCCTTCGGCAGCAGGTGCCGCTTGGCGATTTCGCGCTTCTCGTCTTCGGTGTAGCCGGCGATACGGATGATCTCCATGCGGTCCATCAGGGGCGCAGGGATGTTCAGCGTATTCGCCGTCGTGATGAACATCACGTCAGACAGGTCGTATTCGACTTCCAGGTAGTGATCCATGAAGGTCGAGTTCTGCGCCGGGTCCAGCACCTCAAGCAAAGCCGAAGACGGATCGCCGCGATAGTCCTGGCCGAGCTTGTCGATCTCGTCGAGCAGGAAGAGCGGGTTGGACTTCTTCGCCTTCTTCATCGACTGGATGACCTTGCCGGGCATCGAGCCGATATAGGTGCGGCGGTGACCGCGGATTTCGGCTTCGTCACGAACGCCGCCAAGCGCCATGCGGACGTACTCACGGCCGGTCGCCTTGGCGATCGACTGAGCGAGCGAGGTCTTGCCGACGCCCGGAGGGCCAACGAGGCACAGGATCGGGCCCTTGATCTTGGTCGCGCGAGCCTGGACGGCCAGATATTCGACGATGCGCTCCTTGACCTTCTCGAGACCGAAATGATCGGCTTCGAGGATCTTCTCGGCATTGTTCAGATCGGTCTTGATCTTCGACTTCTTGTGCCAGGGGATGCCCAGCAGCCAGTCGAGATAGTTGCGCACGACCGTGGCCTCCGCCGACATCGGGCTCATCTGACGCAGCTTCTTCAGCTCCGCATCGGCCTTTTCCTTGGCTTCCTTGGAGAGCTTCGTCTTGGAGATGCGCTCTTCCAGTTCAGCCATCTCGTCGCGGCCTTCCTCGCCGTCGCCGAGTTCCTTCTGGATCGCCTTCATCTGCTCATTCAGATAGTATTCGCGCTGGGTCTTCTCCATCTGGCGCTTGACGCGCGAGCGGATGCGCTTTTCAACCTGAAGAACCGAAATCTCGCCTTCCATGAAGCCGAGCGCCTTTTCGAGGCGACCCTTGACGCTGGTGGTTTCCAGCATCTCCTGCTTCTCGGTGATCTTGATCGACAGGTGCGAAGCAACGGTATCGGCGAGCTTCGAGTAGTCATCGATCTGGCTGGCTGCACCAACCACTTCCGGCGAAATCTTCTTGTTGAGCTTTACATAGCTTTCGAATTCCGAAACGACCGAGCGGCTCAGTGCTTCCAGTTCGACCGGATCTTCACTCGGCTCATTCAGGACATGGCCGAGGGCTTCATAAAAATCCTCGCGGGCCGTGTAGGAATCGATCTCTGCGCGTGCCCGGCCTTCGACCAGCACCTTGACGGTGCCATCGGGGAGCTTCAGGAGCTGCAGCACATTGGCTACGGTGCCGACCCTGTGGATTGCGTCCGGGGCTGGATCATCGTCGCTGGCGTTGATCTGGGTGACGAGCATGATCTGCTTGTCTGACCCCATCACCTCTTCCAGCGCGCGGATGGACTTCTCCCGTCCGACGAACAGCGGCACGATCATGTGGGGGAAAACCACGATGTCGCGCAATGGCAATACCGGATAGGCAATGCTCTCATTTGCCGCAGACGTTTTCTTAGTCATGTCATTTCCTTTCCGTCGTCCCGTTCCCGGGCTCTCTGCCGGCTTGGAGGGATTAGCCGGCTCTCTCACTTGGGTTAGAAGTGGAGCTTCACATCATTCATTTCAAGTCGTGCAAAACGCGCCGCAGGGTCACGAAACACGCATGTCACGAGGAGGAACGCAACAACAAACACCGGACCCCGGCTACTCGAACATCGCCGGCAATGCGGTTCCCGATGGACCGAAGCCGGACGCAAATCCACATATCCGCCGATGATCCCCAGAATCACGCCATCATGGCCGCGGCAGGCGCTCTTAACAACCGGTTTCGTCGGCGTTCCAGTGAGCTTATCCCGGACTTTATCAGGAAACTGTACGATTTTTCAAATAGAAAGGGGCCCGTCAACGACGAGCCCCGGATTTAGGCCTTAAATCTGGCGATCAGGCGGTAGCGTTGGCCTTTTCTTCCTGCCGGTCCGCGTAGATGTAGAGCGGACGGGCAGAGCCGCGAACGACCTCTTCGGAGATGACCACTTCGCGAACGCCTTCCAGCGCCGGCAAATCGAACATCGTGTCGAGCAGGATCTTTTCCATGATCGAGCGCAGGCCGCGCGCGCCGGTCTTGCGAACAATCGCCTTGCGGGCGATTTCGCGCAGCGCATCCTCGTGGAAGGTCAGCTCGACGTCTTCCATCTCGAACAGGCGCTGGTACTGCTTGACGAGCGCGTTCTTCGGTTCCGACAGGATCTGGATCAGCGCATCCTCGTCCAGGTCTTCCAGCGTCGCCAGAACCGGCAGACGACCGATGAATTCCGGGATCAGGCCGAACTTGACCAGGTCTTCCGGCTCCAGTTCGCGCAGCACTTCGCCGACGCGACGATCGTCAGGCGCCTTGACGGCAGCACTGAAGCCGATCGAGGTCTTTTCGCCGCGGGCGGAGATGATCTTGTCGAGGCCGGCAAAAGCGCCGCCGCAGATGAACAGGATGTTCGTCGTGTCGACCTGCAGGAATTCCTGCTGCGGATGCTTGCGGCCACCCTGCGGAGGAACCGAAGCAACCGTGCCTTCCATGATCTTCAGCAGCGCCTGCTGCACGCCTTCGCCCGACACGTCGCGGGTGATCGACGGATTGTCAGACTTGCGCGAAATCTTGTCGACTTCGTCGATGTAGACGATGCCGCGCTGGGCGCGCTCGACATTGTAGTCGGCAGCCTGCAGCAGCTTCAGGATGATGTTTTCAACATCTTCACCGACGTAGCCGGCTTCGGTCAGCGTCGTCGCGTCAGCCATGGTGAACGGCACGTCGATGATGCGGGCCAGCGTCTGCGCAAGATAGGTCTTGCCGCAGCCGGTCGGGCCGACGAGCATGATGTTCGACTTCGCCAATTCGACATCGCCATTCTTGGACGCATGTGCGAGACGCTTGTAGTGGTTATGAACCGCCACCGACAGGATCTTCTTCGCCTGCCTCTGGCCGATGACGTATTCGTCGAGAACCTTGATGATATCCTGCGGTGTCGGCACGCCGTCACGGGACTTCACCATCGAGGATTTGTTCTCCTCGCGGATGATGTCCATGCACAGCTCGACGCATTCATCGCAGATGAAGACGGTCGGTCCGGCAATAAGCTTCCGGACTTCATGCTGGCTCTTGCCGCAGAATGAACAATACAGGGTATTCTTGGAGTCGCCGCCGTTGCTGCCGCTGACTTTGCTCATATCATTTTCCTTCCAGCACGCCGCTGATTTCCAGATTGAAATCGCGGTCCACTCAATGCGCCCGCCGGACCTGCCCCTCGTTTCATCAGCAGATCGCGGCGCTCTTCGGGGTACTGAACGTAGCCCAGACCACATACCCGGGCTGCGGTGGCAACGAATCCCCCTTCGAATGCCCAATGCTATGTCATAAAATCGCTACATAGCATTAACGCTTACTATTACCGTGTTCTACACCACATTAAACCCCTATTCGATCACAAATGGGATAGAACTGTGGCGTAGAAGACACCGCCCTTGGATAACTCAGGCGGGGGTTTCACCTTCCATTTCAGTACGGGAGGTCAGCACCTTGTCGATCAGACCCCATTCCTTGGCCTCATCGGAGGACATGAAATGGTCACGATCGAGCGTCTGCTCGACCTCTTCGTAGGTTCGGCCGCAATGCTTGACGTAAACTTCATTCAGGCGGCGCTTCATCTTGATGATGTCGCGGGCGTGGCGCTCGATGTCCGAAGCCTGCCCCTGGAAACCGCCGGAAGGCTGGTGAACCATGATGCGCGAATTCGGCGTAGCGAAACGCATGTCCTTGTCGCCAGCCGCGAGCAGCAGCGAGCCCATCGACGCAGCCTGGCCGATGCAAAGCGTCGATACTGCGGGCTTGATGAACTGCATGGTGTCATAAATTGCCATGCCTGCCGTGACGACGCCGCCCGGCGAATTGATGTAGAGCGCGATCTCTTTCTTCGGATTTTCCGCCTCGAGGAAGAGAAGCTGGGCGCAGACCAGCGTCGCCATTTGATCTTCGACCGGGCCCGTCAAGAAGATGATGCGTTCCTTCAGCAGGCGAGAATAGATGTCGTAAGACCGTTCCCCGCGGTTGGTCTGCTCAACAACCATCGGCACCAGAGCCATAGCTGTATCGACTGGATTTCTCATGTGCGTCCTTTACCAAGCTTGCCCCGACGGCGAACTGCCGGGAATCGAATAAAATCCCTTTACCCTACATAGAGTGTCACCGCCCTGCACTTCAAGACGCGCGAAAGGATAACGTCAAAAAGGCCTAATGGCTCAGGAGATGTTGAGGAAGGGTTTCTAACCGCTGATTTCCCCATGCCAATAGATCTGATGATGCGCTGCGCGCGGTCCACCGCTTTTCCAAACCGCAGGGTGAAGGAAAGATGAAGCGCAGACGAGGTTGGCACAGCCTCATTCCCATGCACAGCTAAAATTTACCAACCGACTTAAGGAACTCACCATCTTATTCGGCGATGATGCCTCCATTGCAAGCATTACCGTGTCCTTTGCGCCGACGACATCCGCGCCACGGTAAGGGAGAAACGCATATCGTGCTCAATATCACCACGGGCCTCACCATCTGGTGTTCCGAAGCGTTTACGCTCGCAACCGTGCTTTTCTTTGCCTGGCGGCATGATCGCCAGACGCCCGCCTATTTGATGTGGGCGATGGGCTTCACCGTCAGCGGCGTCGGGTTCGCGTTGGTGGCGGCGCGCGGCTTCATTCCGGATTTCCTGTCGATCGAAGTCGGCAACGGCATTGCCCTGCTCGGCGAAAGCGCCTGGATCGCCGGCTTTTACTGGCTGGACAATCGTAGGCTGGACTGGCGGGCGCTGTTCCCGCCGCTCATCTGGTTTGCCGGCGTCGAACTGCCCTGGATTCACGAGAGCTACGTCAATCGCGTCATCCTTTACGATCTCGCCGGCGCTGTCGGCGCGACGCTGCTCGCCTCTGCGGTTCGTCCCGCGGAAGGCCGACGCGAGGGGGTGCGCGGGCAGCTCGGTTTCGTTTTCATGGCGCTCGCCTGCCTCTGCTTCGCGTCCGCCATGTCGATGACGCTCCTGCGACCCAGCCTTGAGGAAGCTCTGACCTATCGCAGCTACTCCGCCCTTAGCAGCGCGCTGCTGATCACCACGGCAATCGCACTCAGCGGCAGACTGATGATGGAACGATCCGAACGTCGCTGGCGAGCAATCTCCATTACCGATACGCTGACGGGCGTGCTGAACCGACGCGGCCTGCTGGATTATTTCGAGCTTATCGCCGGGAAAACCGACAAGGACTCGCAGAAGATCGCCACGCTGTTGTTCGATCTCGATCACTTCAAAGCGATCAACGATCGTTATGGCCACCAGACAGGCGATATCGTGCTTGCCGAATTCGCCCGCATCGGACGGCAGTTCGTGCCGCGCGGCGGCGCATTCGGCCGCATGGGTGGCGAGGAATTCACCGCCTTCGTCCTCGTCGACGACCAGTCGGAGGCCGAGGCGATCGCCGAGACTATCCGCATGGAATTCTGCCGGGTGCCGCTGCTTGCCGGCCGCTCATTGGTGCCGGCGACCGTCAGTATCGGTCTGGCGATCATGCCGTGCGACACCGCCAACTGGGACCGGCTGGTTTCCGCCGCCGATCGGGCGCTTTATGCCGCCAAGCGCGCCGGCCGCAACTGCACGATCGTCTTCAGCGAAACGGAAGCGGCAACGGCCACGGATACGCCGCCCGATCCCAACGGCGGTGAACTTGTGCCGACGCTCGACGATCAGATCCATGCTCTGCGCCGCCTCGGCACTTTGTCGCGGATGTAATGGCCTTTTCCCAGCCGATTTATTCCGATAATCCTTTCGTCATGACCACATCCTCCGTTTTCTCCATCGATCCCGTCGCGCGTCGCGTGTCCCTCAATGCCCGCGATCCCGCCTTCTACAACAATCCGAACGCCGTCTACACTGCCTTGCATGCCGAATGTCCCACCTTCTATTGGGAACAGCAGCAGCAATGGTATTTCACCGGCTATGATCATGTGAACGGCCTGCTGCGCGACCGCCGCTTCGGCCGGCAGATCCTGCATATCGCCAGCCGCGAAGAACTCGGCCTGCCCGCACCGCAGCCACATCTGAAAAACTTCGACCTTGCCGAACAGCATTCGCTTCTCGAAATCGAACCGCCGGAACACACGCGGCTGAGAACCCTCGTCAATCGCGCTTTCGTCTCGCGTCACGTCGAGAAGATGAAGCCGGAGCTGGCCGAGCTCGCCAACCGGCTGATCGACAATTTCGAGAAAAAAGGCGAAGTCGAACTGCTGTCGGCCTTTGCCGACATCATTCCCGTCACGATGATCGCGCGGATGATCGGCATTCCGGAAGAGATGGGGCCGCAGTTGCTGAAGTGGTCGCATGCCTATGTGCGTATGTACATCTTCGGCCGCACGCCCGAAGATGAGATCGCGGCGGATCAGGCGGCCAAGGAATTTGCCGACTACGTGAAAACAGTCATTCGCGAGCGCCGCGCCAATCCGCGCGACGATCTCCTCACCCATATGATCACCACTGAGCACAAGGGCCAGTATCTGACGGAAGACGAGCTGGTCTCGACGACGATCGTGCTGCTCAATGCCGGCCACGAGGCGACGGTGCACCAGATCGGCAATTCCGTTCGCGTCATCCTGGAGAGCGGCTATGCGCCGGCCGAGCTTTTCAAGGACGAGGCGACAACGGAGCGCACGGTCGAGGAAACCCTGCGGATCTGCGCGCCCGTGCATGTTTTCCAGCGCTGGTGCCTGGAGTCGGCGGAGATCGACGGCGTTTCCTTCGAGCGTGGCGACAAGGCGGCATTGATTCTCGCCGCCGCCAATCTGGACCCCACGAAGTTCTCCGATCCCCTCACCTTCAAGCCCGACCGCAATGAAGCGCCCAACCTCTCCTTCGGCGCCGGCATCCATTTCTGCATCGGTGCGCCGTTGGCGCGGCTGGAATTGAATGCGGTGCTGCCGATCCTGTTCGAGCGCCTGCGCGGCCTGAAGCTCAAGAAGACGCCGGAGGTCAAGGACCTCTATCAATTCCATGGCCTCGACAAGCTGGAATTGAGCTGGTGAGTTAAGTTCGACGACGTCGATGTCGAACGACGCGCCGGGCTCATGAATCATCCCCCAAAACGCAGATGGCGCGCCGGGTGGGCGCGCCATCGCAAAATCACTGGAAGCGGGACGGTGCCGCCTCTTCCGTATCAGCCGTAACGGCCGGTGATGTAGTCTTCCGTGCGCTTGACTTTCGGCGCCTGGAAAATCTGCTCGGTCGGGCCGTATTCGATCAGGTCGCCAAGATACATGAAGGCGGTGTTGTCGGAGATGCGGCTTGCCTGCTGCATGTTGTGCGTCACGATGACGATCGTAAACTCGCCCTTCAACTGCGACACGAGTTCTTCGATCTTAGCGGTCGAGATCGGATCGAGAGCCGAGGTCGGCTCGTCGAGAAGCAGCACGGACGGCTTGACCGCGATGGCGCGGGCGATGCAGAGGCGCTGCTGCTGACCGCCGGAAAGGCCAAGTCCGCTCTGGTGCAGCTTGTCCTTCACTTCGCTCCACAACGCAGTTTCCGTCAGCGCCGCTTCGACGCGAGCGTCCATTTCCGCCTTGGAAATCTTCTCATAGAGCCGGATGCCGAAAGCGACGTTCTCATAGATCGACATCGGGAACGGCGTCGGCTTCTGGAACACCATGCCGACCTTGGCACGCAAATCGTTCAGATCGACGTCCTTCGCAAGGATATTGCGGCCGTCCAGCAGGATCTCGCCCCCAACCGTCTGGCCCGGATAGAGATCATACATCCGATTGAAGGTGCGCAGCAGCGTGGACTTACCGCAACCCGAAGGGCCGATGAAGGCGGTGACCGCATTCTTGCGGATGTTCATATTGACACCCTTCAGAACGCGATGACCGTTCTGATAGGTGAAATCGAGGTTCTTCACCTCAAGTTTCGCGACGCCACCGACACCCGACTGAGAAACGGCGTCCTTCCCCGGCTGTGTGTTGACGCTCTGAAAATTGCTATCGCTCATGTTCATGGTTTCATTCCTATCGTTCGGCGGCTGCGTCACTGGCGGCGCCCACTCAAGACACGGGCAAGGATGTTGAGGGCAAGGATGGCAACGGTGATGATCAGCGCGCCGGCCCAAGCCAATTGTTTGAGATCCTCGCCTGCATCGGCGGCGAGCGTATTGATGGCAACCGGCAGCGTGGCGATTGGACCGGTCAGTCCCGCATTCATGAATTTGCTGTAGCCGGCCGTGAAGAGAAGCGGCGCGGTTTCGCCGCTGATACGGGCTACGGCCAGCAGGATGCCGGTGAGGATGCCCGTCCAGGCGGAACGGTAGATCACCATCATCATGGACTTCCAGCGCGGCGCGCCGAGCGCGGCGGTCGCCTCACGAAGCGCATTTGGCACCAGCATTAGCATGTCCTGCGTCGTGCGATTGACGACCGGGAGAGCGATCAGCGCCAGCGCGAGGATGCCGGCGATGGCAGAGTTGCCGTGCATGGGCACGACCACGGCACCGTAGACGAACACACCGACGATGATCGAGGGTGCGGACAGCAGGATGTCATTGATGAACTTGGCAGCTTCGGCAAGCTTGGTGCCGTTGGCATATTCCACCAGATAGGTGCCGGCGAGAATGCCGATCGGCGCGGCGATCAGGATGGCGGCGCCCGTGACCAGCACAGTGCCGTAGATGGCGTTGATCAGGCCGCCGCGCGAGCCCTGAGCTGGGATCGACATTGTGAAAACGTCGAGGCTGAGCGCCGATACACCGCGATAAACCAGGGTCACAAGGATAACGCTGAGAAAGAATATGCCGAGGATGGCCGCGAGAAAGCACAGGGCCATCATCACCCGGTTCTTCCCATAACGCCTCGACACGAGGTTCTGACGAATTGCATTTTCCATCGGTTTTTCCTCAGAGCGAGTCGCCGCGGCCGATCATCCACCTCGCCAGCGCAAGCACGCAGAAGGAAAGGACGAACAGGAGCAGGCCGAGCGCAATCAGGCTCGACAATTGCAGACCGTCGGCATCGCCGAAGTTATTCGCGATCTGGGCGGAAATGGTGGTGGATGGCGAGATGATCGACGCTTGCAGACGGCTTACCGAGCCTACAACGAAGGTGACGGCCATGGTTTCGCCAAGCGCGCGGCCGAGGCCGAGCATGATGCCGCCAACGAGGCCGCGACGCGTATATGGGATCAGGATGTTACGAGCCACTTCCCATGTGGTCATGCCCATGCCGTAAGCCGATTCACGCAGCATCGGCGGCACGGTGCTGAACACGTCGCGGGCGATCGCGGTGATGAACGGCAGGATCATGACAGCCAGCACGAGGCTTGCCGTCAACAAGCCGACACCCGGCGCCGGCGGCTGGAATAGCAAGCCGATCACCGGCACCTGGCCGATCGTCATCATAAGAAAGGGCAGGACATAATTCTGCATCAGCGGCACGAGAATGAACAGACCGACGATGCCGTAGATAATGGAGGGAACGCCCGCCAGAAGCTCGATGGCCGTGCTGATCGGACGACGCAGGCTACCGGGGCAAAGTTCCGTGAGGAAGATGGCGATGCCGATGCCGAGCGGAACGGCAATCAGCATGGAGATGAACGCACTCACCAGCGTGCCGACCACGGCAGGCACAGCACCGTAGATATCGGCTGGAGCGCTCCACTTCGTGCCCCAAAGGAACGACAATCCGAAGGTCTGGAAGGTCGGCAAGGCATCGATGACAAGAACCGCAAGGATTGCCAGCAGCAGAAGCACGACAAGAGTAGCCGAGCCAAGCGTCATAAAATAGAAAATCCGATCCTGTATCCGGAATTTTCTGGTGGCGGCGGTGGTATCCACAGCCTGGAAGCCAGCCGTCTGAATCGCGTCAGCCATCGATTTCCCCTTGTCCTGTCACGAAAGGCGGACAGGGCTTATACCCTGTCCGCCGCAACTTCTCAGCCAGCACAAATTACTTCGTGCCGAAGTCCTTCTTCCAGGACTCTTCGACAACAGCGGCAACAGTTTCCGGGACCGCCAGATAGGACAGAGCGGTCGCATCCTTCTGACCGTTCTGATAGGCCCACTTGAAGAACTTCAGAGCTTCTTCGTTCTTAGCAGCATCGGCAGGCTTCTTGTAGAGCATAACCCAGGTCGAAGCTGCAATCGGCCAGCTCTTTTCGCCCGGCTGATTGGTGATGATCAGGTTGAAGTTCTTAGCATGAGCCCAATCGGCGTTGGAAGCAGCAGCCTTGAAGGTGTCGAGGCTCGGCTCGATAACCTTGCCGGCAGCATTCTTCATCTTCGCGAAACCGATGTGATTGGCGACGACGTAGGAATATTCAACGTAGGAGATCGAACCAGCGGTCTGGTTGACAGTGGTGGAAACGCCTTCGGAACCCTTGGCGCCGAAGCCGACCGGCCATTCAACTGCCGTGTTCGAACCAACCTTTTCCTTCCACTCCGGCGAAACCTTCGATAGGTAATCGGTGAAGTTGAAGGTCGTGCCCGAGCTGTCGGCACGATAAACGACGGAGATCGCCGTGGAAGGCAGCTTCAGGTCGGGGTTGAGGGCCTTGATGGCCGTGTCGTCCCACTTGGCAATCTTGCCGAGGAAGATGTCGCCCAGCGTCTTGCCGTCGAGAACGAGTTCGCCCGGCTTTACGCCTTCAACGTTATAGGAAACGACGATACCGCCGGAGATCATCGGGAACTGGGCAATGCCGTTCTTCTCGAGGTCAGCGTCGCTCATCGGCTTGTCCGAAGCGCCGAATACGATGGTCTTGTCGAGGAGCTGCTTGATGCCAGCGCCCGAACCAACCGACTGGTAGTTGACGACATTGTTCGTCGCAGCCTTGTAGCCTTCGGCCCACTTGGACAGAACCGGAGCGATGAAGCTCGAGCCGGCGCCCGTGATGTCGGCAGCCGAGGCCGAAACGGCCATAACCGCGATGAAGCCTGCAGTCAGGCAAAGCGAACGAAATTTCTGATTCAACATGATTGAACTCACTTCCTCAAGTGATGAATGAATGGCGAGCAGGAGATAGCGTGGAGCGCCCCATCGGTTCACAACCCCACCTCAATCCCCTGGCGACAGTGATGGCTCTAATCTCGCAGTGTTTCAGTTTGATGACAGTTTGGTGAAAGGCCAGTGACACAACTTACAGCAATAGGAATGGCTGATTGCGCTGGCTCTGCCGCGAATGCCTGTCTGCATCCAATGGCGCCGACCTTTCCGGTTTGAAGCGATCGGTTTTGCGGCGGAATCCGCACGGCCTTCAGAGACGGATCACATAATCCTTTCGAGTCGTTTCAATGACTTCCCACGTCCCTTTGAAGCCGGGTCTCAGAATCATGCGATCGCCGGCGCGCAGATGAAAAGTCTCGCCGTTTTCGGCGGTCATCACCGAATAGCCCGAAAGGATATGGAAATACTCCCACTCGTCATAGACGATTTGCCATTTGCCAGGCGTCGCCTCCCATATGCCGGCATAGAGGCCGCCATCGGCTTCCTCGACACTCCAGGTCCGGAACCCTGGCGCACCGGAAAGGATGCGATCGGCGGCAGGAGCTCCGGTTTCCGGCTCGATGCCGTCGGTGTCCAATCGTAAATATGTTGTCATAAATCCTCCGTCCCTATCAGGAAACGCTCGCGTATCACACCTTCGCCAGCGCCTGCTCGAGGTCGGCGATGATGTCCTTGACGTCCTCGATACCAATCGACAGGCGGACGACATCAGGACCGGCGCCGGCGGCGATTTTCTGCTCGTCGGTGAGCTGTTTGTGCGTCGTCGAGGCGGGATGGATGACCAACGAGCGCGTGTCGCCGATATTGGCGAGATGGGAAAAGAGCTCCAGGCCCTCCACCAATCCCTTGCCTGCTTCATAGCCGCCCTTCAAACCGAAGGTGAAGACAGAACCCGCCCCCTTGGGCGAATAGCGCTGTTGCAGCGCATGGTTCGGGTCGTCCTCAAGACCGGCATAGTTCACCCAGGCCACCTTGTCCTGCTGTTTCAGCCAGCGTGCGACGGCGATCGCATTGTCGGAATGGCGCTGCATGCGCAGCGGCAGCGTCTCGATGCCCGTAAGAAGCAGGAAGGCGTTGAAAGGGGAAATGGCGGGGCCGAGATCGCGCAGGCCGAGGACGCGGCAGGCTATGGCGAAGGCGAAATTGCCGAAGGTCGCGTGCAGCACGATGCCGTTATATTCCGGCCTCGGCGTCGACAGCATCGGATAGTTACCTGAAGCAGACCAGTCGAAGGTGCCGCCATCAATGATCATGCCGCCCATGGAATTGCCGTGGCCGCCAATGAATTTGGTTAGGGAATGCACGACGATGTCGGCGCCATGTTCCAGCGGCCGGATGAGATAGGGACTGGCCATGGTATTGTCGACGATCAGCGGCAGGCCATGTCTGCGGGCAACGGCGGCGATCGCCTCGATGTCAACGAAGGTGCCGCCCGGATTGGCAAGGCTTTCAATGAAGATGCCGCGGGTACGGCTGTCGATCTGAGCTTCGAACGTCGCGGGATCGGCGGAGTCGGCCCAGCGAACGTGCCAATCGAAATTCTGGAAGGAATGACCGAACTGGTTGACCGAGCCGCCGTAGAGCCGCCTGGCAGCGACGAAATTGTCGCCGGGCTGCATGATGGTATGGAAAACGATCATCTGGGCGGCATGGCCGGAGGCGACAGCAAGGCCCGCCGTGCCGCCTTCGAGAGCGGCCACCCGCTCTTCAAGCACGGCTTGGGTCGGGTTCATGATGCGCGTGTAGATATTGCCGAACTGCTGCAGCCCGAAGAGCGCGGCGGCGTGGTCCGCATCCTGAAAGACGAAGGAAGTGGTCTGATAGATCGGCGTCGCGCGGGCGCCCGTCGTCGGGTCCGGCTGCGCGCCTGCATGGATTGCCAGCGTGTCGAAACCCGGATTATTCGTCGCCATACTCTCTTCTCCCGCCCCTGTTGTGACGGGAGGATCATAACGTCTCAGGTTTGAAAGTTAACCGCGAACTTTGCCGAGCTTTTCCACCCAAGTGAAAAACCTGCCATCTTTCAGCGATATCGCATGTCAGGTTTTTCGCAGTCGGAGGCGCTCTGCCGGCGTCAGGCGACCAGCCGCGGATATTCGATGGCCGGGCAGCGGTCCATGACGACCTTGACGCCGGCCGCTTCCGCTCTCGCCGCGGCGGCATCGTCTCGCACGCCGAGCTGGCCCCAGATGACCGGTGGCCGCGGCTCGATCATGATTGTCTCTTCGACCACCGATCGCAGATATTCCGGCGCGCGGAAGACATCGACCATGTCGACCGGCTCGGGAATATCGGCCAGATGACCAAAAACCCACTGTCCGAGGATTTCCTTGCCGGCCTGTCCGGGATTGACTGGAATAACGCGATAGCCTCGCGCCATCAGATAGGCCATGACGCCGTTGCTTGGGCGCGCGGGATTGGGCGATGCGCCAACAAGCGCGATTGTCCGCACGGATAAAAGGATATCGGCGATATAAGAATCCTCATAACGGTCATGGTTCATCACACAGCCTCCCATTGGATCAAACTTGCGTTTTGCCACAAATCCGGAAACCACGGCCGCGGCTTTCGCGTATATATAAGCATTATAACAATTTCGAGGAGGATTGCTCCGATGAAAAAATTCGTGCTGCTGAGCCTGCTGATCGCCTCCGCCGCCACACCGGCCCTGGCGATCTCGCGTTACAACTCCATGTCCTTCACCTGTGGTGAGGCCAGGGCGATCATCAACCGCGAACGGGCCGTCATCATGCGCTATCCATCCACCAGGGTACGCAACATGACGCTTTACGATCGCGTCGTCTCCGACAGCAATGCCTGCGACCCCGGCTATTATGCCTACCAGGACTATATGCCGACCAAGGACAGAGCCAATTGCCCCGTCTATACGTGCCGGCCGTCGACCGATTTCGACGACGATGATTTGCTCTTCCCGCACCACCGATAGCCGTGCGGCAAGACAGGTTGTCCCTCTTTCACGCGAGATGTGGCTCAGCCTATCAGAACCATCTCATCTGCGACGCAGAGTAGGCTCCTGCGCCTCCGATTGCTTTAAGCGACTGGAAGTAGCGGGATTCTCCGCGTTACAATTTTCCGTCTTAGTCAATGATACTACGATAACACCCTCACAGCGCTTTGAATGTTACTAAAATAACCTTGCGCCGTGCGTTCACCCGGCATGCAATTTTTGTTCTCGCTTCATTCTCCCATAAATTAGAAACACCTCATGGTTGCGCGAATAATTCGAACAAACAGAGAACACACAACCGCGCTTTTCGATTGAATTTCTTGAGAGAAAGAACAGCCAGAAGCATAAAAACCCACACATTTTGTTGCTTTTCGGTGCATTGAGGGTCAAATGGCGCCTGCATGCCCACAAATCGTCAAATCCTTGCTCGTTGCCGTGCAATCCCGAGGTCTCCGTGTCCGCTGACGTTATCGCTCTCGTTCTCTTCGGCGCGCTGCTGCATGCAACGTGGAACGCCATCATCAAGGCTGGAACGGACAAGTCGCTGGATGCAGCGATGGTCGCGGCCGGCGGCGCGGTAACCGCCCTGCCCTTTCTGCCCTTTCTGCCATTGCCGGCTTCGGCCGCCTGGCCATTCATCGGTGCGTCGGCGATCCTGCAGTTCGCTTATTTTCAATTGGTGGCCGCAGCCTATCGCGCCGGCGACATCGGTCTCGTCTATCCGCTGATGCGCGGGGTGGCGCCAATGATCATCGTGGCGACCAGCGGCTTCATCCTGCATGAGGCGCTGTCCGGCGGCGCGCTGCTCGGCACGATGACGATCTGCGCCGGGATATTGACGCTTGCCTTCGAAGCCCGGAAGGGCGGCCGGCAGGCCATTGTGCTCGCTCTGTCCAACGCGGTTGTTATCGCCACCTATACCTATGTCGACGGCATCGGCGCGCGCCTTTCCGGCAATTCCATATCCTATACACTGTGGATGTCGCTCCTGCCGCCGGTCCTGTTGTTTACGTGGGCGATCTCACGGCGCGGGGTCTCCGTTGTCGCCGCCCATGTCCGCTATAACTGGTGGCGCGGCCTGATCGGCGGTGGCGGCTCGCTGACATCCTACGGCCTGGCATTGTGGGCGATGACGAAGGCACCCGTCGCCATGGTGGCGGCGTTGCGCGAGACATCGATCCTGTTCGCGCTGGTGATTTCGGTGGTCATCCTGAAGGAGCGATCGAGCGTCTGGCGCTATGTGGCGGGTGCCATTATTGCAGGGGGCGTATTGGTTCTGAGACTGGCTTAGGGACAAGAAATATGGGGTATCAAAATACCTCATATTTAACCTATTGATTTTCATTATGAATTTTTCAGATCACAAAATCCGCTCTTATTGACCTCCTCACCCATTCCCTTTATAAGCCGCCCCAGATCGCAGCCTTTCCGGGCTGCTTTCTTTTTGGCGCGCGTTTCGCTCGCCAAACCAAGCAACAAGAAACGCCCTGATGCCTTCGGGCCCGGGGATCCAAAAGAGAGTATTCAACATGGCTACCTTCTCCCAGAAGCCTGCAGAGGTGGAGAAGAAGTGGGTTCTCATCGACGCCGAAGGGCTCGTCGTTGGCCGTCTCGCTTCTATCATCGCAATGCGTCTGCGCGGCAAGCATAAGGCTACCTTCACGCCGCACGTCGACGACGGCGACAATGTCATCGTTATCAATGCCGACAAGGTCGTCTTCACCGGCAAGAAGTACGAAGACAAGGTTTACTACTGGCACACCGGTTATGCCGGCGGCATCAAGGAGCGCACCGCTCGCCAGATCATCGAAGGCCGCTTCCCGGAGCGTGTTCTCGAGAAGGCTGTCGAACGCATGGTTCCGCGCGGCCCGCTCGGCCGTCGCCAGATGAAGAACCTGCGCGTCTACGCCGGCTCCAACCATCCCCATGAAGCCCAGCAGCCGGTCGTTCTCGACGTGGCCAAGCTGAACAAGAAGAACGTAAGGAGCGCCTGATAATGGCTGATCTCTCTTCCCTGAAGGATCTCGGCACGGCATCGGAAGCTGCTGCTCCGGTTCACGTCCGCAAGGTCGACTCGCTTGGCCGTTCCTACGCGACCGGCAAGCGCAAAGACGCCGTCGCCCGCGTTTGGGTCAAGGCGGGCTCCGGCAAGATCATCGTCAACGGCAAGGACTACACGGCATACTTCGCCCGTCCGGTTCTGCAGATGATCCTGCGTCAGCCGATCGTCGCTGCTGCCCGTGACGGCCAGTTCGACATCGTTGCCACCGTCGCCGGCGGCGGTCTTTCCGGCCAGGCCGGTGCCGTTCGCCACGGCCTGTCCAAGGCGCTGACCTACTTCGAGCCGGGCCTGCGCTCGGTCCTGAAGAAGGGCGGCTTCCTGACCCGCGACAGCCGCGTTGTCGAACGCAAGAAGTACGGCCGCGCCAAGGCACGTCGTTCGTTCCAGTTCTCCAAGCGTTAATCGCTTATCCGAGATCGGATTTTGGAAAGGCCGGGTTCGCCCGGCCTTTTTTCGTTTATGTGCAGTTGTCAGAACTGCAGTGTCCTCGGCGGCCGATGTTCCACATTGAGATGTGTCAGCGCTTTTTTCTCTGTTATCGTATGATCGACTAGGTTAGAGCGGAATAGGAACCATGCAGGGGCAGACATGAGATCCACGGGATTGGGTTTGGTCTCTTCGCTGGCATTCTCAGCCCTCTACGCAACCGCGGCTTTTTCAGCGGATGCCGTTACGACGATTGAGGCAACACCGGTCCCCATGGAAAGCATGCGGGATTTCCTGCAAGCCAATCCGGGCTGTCACGAATTTACCGATCAATGTTCGATTTGTGCTGTTGTCGACGGCAAAGCGCAATGTTCGACGCCGCAAATCGCCTGCGTGAAGCAAGCGTATCGATGCACGGTTCCACCAAGCAAATAGGCGTTCGTTGTCGCTCCCATGCTTGCATGCCGCACCCATGCTCTCTACTTCTCTTCACCTCGGGAGACACCCTATGACACGTGATCGCGCATCGCCTTTTGCCGCCACGCCGAAGCCGCCCTATTACATCGTCTCGTTTTCCTCCATCCGTACGGAGGGCGATCAGGGCTATGGGGCCATGGGAGAGAAAATGGAGGCGCTGGCGCTCGCCCAGGACGGCTGCTTCGGCCTTGAGAGCGCCAGACGCAGCGATGGCTTCGGCATCACCATTTCCTTCTGGCGGGACGAAAAAAGCATTCTGGCCTGGAAGAATGTCGTCTCGCACATGGCAGCCCAGAAGCTTGGGCGCGAGCGCTGGTACGAGCAATACCAAGTCCGTGTCGCCCGGGTCGAGCGGGCCTATAGTTTCCATGCGAACGAAGGAGAATCCTTTGCCGAGCACGTCGATTGATCACGCCTTTTCAGCAACGAGCCTGAGGTCGGCAGCCAGCGACCCGACATTTGCGGGGGCGCTCTCCTTCATGCGCCGGCGCTTCACCAAGTCGCTCGACGGCGTCGACGCCGTCGTCTGGGGCATTCCCTTCGATGCGGCGACATCCAATCGGCCTGGAACGCGCTTCGGGCCGCAGGCGATCCGTCGCGCCTCCGCGATCTTCGACAATGATCCGCAATATCCTTTCCACCGCGACCTCTTCGCCGAAATGGCCGTCATCGATTATGGCGATTGCCTGCTCGACTACGGCAACCATCAGGAGACGCCGGCGGAGATCGAGCGGCAAGCGAACACGATCCTCGACAGCGGCGCCTTTTTGCTCACGCTCGGCGGCGACCATTTCGTCACCTGGCCATTGCTGAAGGCGCATGCGGCCAAACATGGCCCCTTGGCGCTGGTGCAGTTCGACGCGCATCAGGACACTTGGTTCGACGACGGCAAACGGATCGATCATGGCTCCTTCGTTGCGCGCGCCGCCCGTGACGGCCTGATCGATGTCAATCGCTCCATCCAGATCGGCATTCGCACGCATGCGCCAGAGGATTACGGCATTCGGCTTCTCTACGGCCATGAAGTCGAGGCTATGAGCGCGGCCGACATTGCGTCGACGATCATTTCCCACACCAAAGGCGCGCCCGCTTACCTGACCTTCGATATCGACTGCCTCGATCCGGCCTATGCACCCGGTACCGGAACGCCGGTAGCCGGTGGCCCGTCGAGTGCGAAAATCCTTTCGGTGCTGCAGCGGCTGCATCAGCTCGACATCAGGGGAGCGGACGTCGTCGAAGTTTCCCCGGCCTATGACCATGCCGACATCACCGCCATTGCGGGGGCGACAGTGGCAATGTATATGCTCGGTCTCCACGCTGAAAGGCGTGCAGCAGGTCGCTAAGGCATGATCCCGAAAAGTGAGAAGCGGTTTTCGGACGAGATCATGCCCGCTCGAAAACTGCTGTTATCATTTTGAATCAACTCCATGGCAAACTGAGTCCGGAAACACTCTGAACCTATTGAAAGAGCAGGAATAAAATGGCACCGAAAATCTTCATCGACGGCGAACACGGAACCACGGGCTTGCAGATCCGCACGCGCATGGCAGACCGCCGCGATGTCGAGCTTCTGTCCATTCCGGAAGCCGAGCGCCGCAATGCCGCGATGCGCGAAGACATGCTGAACAGCGCCGATATCGCCATCCTCTGCCTGCCCGACGATGCGTCGAAGGAAGCGGTAAAGATGGTTTCGGCGAACAACAAAGTCCGCGTCATCGACACCTCGACCGCCTATCGCGTCAATCCCGGCTGGGCCTATGGCTTTGCCGAGATGGACAAGGAGCAGGGCGACAAGATCAAGGCCGCCCGTTTCGTCGCCAATCCCGGCTGCTATCCGACCGGCGCCATCGGCCTCATCCGGCCGCTGCGTGCTGCCGGCATTCTGCCGGACGGCTATCCTGTCACCATCAATGCCGTTTCCGGTTATACCGGCGGCGGCAAGCAGATGATCGCGCAGATCGAAAATGCCGATCATCCCGATGCAATCACCGCGCCGCATTTCCTTTACGGCCTGCCGCTGACCCACAAGCATGTGCCCGAGATGACGGCGCATGGCCTGCTTGACCGCGCGCCGATCTTCTCGCCGTCGGTCGGCAAGTTCCCGCAGGGCATGATCGTGCAGGTGCCGTTGCACCTTGACAATCTTGCCGAAGGCGCGACGCTGGAGAGCATCCATGCTGCGCTTGTGGCCCACTATGCCGGTCAGGACATCGTGCAGGTCGTCCCGCTGGCGGAGAGCCGCGCTTTGCCGCGCGTCGACGCCGTCGAACTGGCCGGCAAGGATACGATGAAGCTGTTCGTATTCGGCACGCCGGGTAGCACCCAGGTCAATCTCGTCGCTCTGCTCGACAATCTCGGCAAGGGTGCTTCGGGCGCTGCGGTCCAGAACATGGACCTGATGCTGAGCGCCTGACGTTTCAGCCTGATCAATAGTCAAAAACCAAAGAAGCCCAGCCGATCGCCTTATCGAGGTCGATCGGCTGGGCTCGATTTATTGCGGGCTGAAATCAGCTCCAGGCACCTGCCCTTAGGGCATCCTGGACCATTCGCGATAACGATTTGACATGCGACGCAGGCGTTGATCCGTCCGATCCGCCCCTTTCGCGCATTTTATAATACTTAATTAGCAATTATTAATTTTTGGTCACAAATCAGCCCTTATCGCCTGCTTTTCGGCTTTCGCCGCCGCAACAATCGCGGGCTTTGGCAAAAAGACAATTCCAAGATCGGGTCGGCGTAAAGGAATTGGTTACCATAATTCGGCATGCTTTCCGACAGTCGGCAAAGTGACGGCCGGACGCAGATTTCGCGTCCCGGCGTAAGCACATTTGTGAGCCGGCGTGGTGCGTATGTAGTTTGGATAACGAGTATCATGGCGTTTGCGACCGAGACGTTCGGTAATATCAATTCCCGTTCCGGCCATGCTTCCCGCCGGAAGAAATCTCCAGGGATCAGTCCCGGTACCGCCATCACTGGCGTCGCAGTGGTGGTTTTTGCTTGGGTGGCCGCGACGCTGATCACCACCCAATCGATAGTCCTGTCCCTCCCCGGTGCGGATACTACGCTGCAGGATTCGCTGACCCCGAGAGCATCCGCCTTCATCGTGCCGCAGGGGTACATCCCGCATGCGGCGCGCCTTGCCAGTCAGACCGCGCCCATGGGCGGAAGAGCACGGGTAAGCGGTATGTCCGCCGATGCGGAGAGGCAGGAGGCCATAGCACGTTCCAAAGCGATCCTGGCGCGCGGGCTGGTCAAGCAGCAATTGGCAAGCGCGCTATCGCAGCAGGCCTCGGATCTCGCACGGACTCAGACGGCTTCGGCCGTTGCCAAGAACGACGCACCGGTGTCGCCGGAAACGGTTGCGCATCTGCGCGACGCCACCGCCCTCGCCCTGACGAATGCCGGGAAATCTGTCATGCAGAGCGAGATCGCAGGAGCGGCCGTCTCGATCACGGCCCTCGGCGGTTCCATGCCGCGGTCGGCAGAAGTTGCACTGGGCAAACCCGCAATCCAAGCCGCAGGGCCAAATTTGGCTGCCCTGGATCATCCGGCCAAGGACAGTCTGCCGATCGCAGCGTCCGCAAGCGATGCGGCGCCCACGGAGATGGCATCGGCCGCTCCGTCGGCTGGAGCGATCGACCGTGCGGTTGCGGAAAGCCTCGCGACGACTGCTTCCAGCGATTCGGCTTCGCAGCCTTTCGACATCATCCCAATGCCACGTCCGGATCAGACGGACGCCGGAACCATCGACCTCGCAGAAGCGGAAGACGCGTCTGTTGTCGAGGAACTACCCAGTGTAGTGCCGCTGCCGCGTCCGGCCCATGTCGTTGCAAGGGTCACCGCCTCGGACGCAAGCACGCAGGACGCTGCTGACGAAGCTGACACCTCGCCCACCCGCGCGCTGGCCTATGCCAAGCCGGAGGAAGAGGTCAAGCGGTCACGGCCGTTCCTCAACCCGTTCGCCGCCGTTACCCCGCGCGGCGGAACCGCCATCTACGATATCTCGGCCGGAACCGTCTACCTGCCGGGCGGCGAACGCCTCGAGGCCCATTCCGGCCTCGGTCACATGCGTGACAATCCCCAATATGTCGACCGCAAGAACACCGGCCCGACGCCGCCTGAAACTTATAACCTGACATATCGGGAAAGCCTGTTCCATGGCGTGCAGGCACTGCGCCTGACACCCGCAAACGGCGCCCGCGTCTATGGTCGCGTCGGCTTGCTGGCTCACACGTATATGCTCAGAAGCGGCCGCGGAGAATCGAATGGCTGCGTGGTCTTTAAGGATTACAGCCGCTTCCTGGCAGCCTTCAAGCGCGGTGAGATCAAGCGTATCCAGGTGGTAGCGCGTCTGTCGTCGGCGCCCAGCAATGTTGCGTCGCGCTGAGTTTAGCGAAACACAAGGGCGAGGCGATCATTCGCCTCAGTTCCCCACGGTGATGACGGTCTGGTGCGGATATTCGCCATAGAAACCGCGCCAATTGGCAATGGCGAAGCCGAAGACGATGAGAGCGCCGGCCTGATGGGCCAATGCCAGATGCAGCGGCACCTCCATGAGCAGCGTCGAAATGCCGAGGATCGCCTGGATCAGCACCAGCACGAACAACACGACCGAACGGCGGGCATGCGTCGTCTGTGCGGCAGCGCGCAGCGAGATGATCATGTTGATGGCAACCACAGTGAAAAGCGCATAGGCGCCGAGGCGGTGGACATATTGCACCATCTTCGGGTTCTCGAAGAAATTGATCCAACCCGGCGATTGCGCAAACAGCCCTCCCGGCACCACCGCGCCATCCATCAGCGGCCAGGTATTATAGGAGAGGCCGGCGTCGAGGCCGGCCACCAGCGCGCCGAGATAGATCTGGAACAGCGCCATGAAAGTGATGAGGCCGGCAAGCTTTGCCGAATAGCGCGTCGGCGTCGGATCGTTCGAGTGCGGCGACAGCGCCCGCATGAACCACATGCAGGCGGCAAAGATCAGGCAGGCCGTAACGAGGTGGGTGGCGAGACGATATTGGCTGACATCGGTGCGCGCTTCCAGGCCGGATGATACCATCCACCAGCCGATCGCGCCCTGCAGGCCGCCGAGTACGAAAATGCCGCCGAGCGGCAGCCATAGCTTGCGCTCGACGCGGCCGGTCAAAACGAAGAACAGCAACGGCACGCCGAAGATGACGCCCATGCCGCGGGCAAGCAGCCGATGCGCCCATTCCCACCAGAAGATGCCTTTGAACTCATCGACCGTCATGTCCTTGTTCAACTGCTGGAACTGCGGGATGCGTTTGTAGAGGTCGAATTCCTCCTGCCATTCCTGCGCATTGAGCGGCGGGATGACACCATGGATCGGCTGCCATTCGGTGATCGACAGGCCGGAATTGGTCAGGCGCGTCGCGCCCCCGACGAGCACCAGAGCAAAAAGCGCCAGAAGCACACAGGCAAGCCAGATGCGGATGGCGCGGCGATTGCGGTCCTGGCGGGCCACTTCGTTCAAAACGGCCTGTTCCGACGTGAAATTAGCGACAACCATGGGATCTCCCTTCAATCCGGCTGTTGATTTGCCTGATAGGGGCGTGCAAAACAAGTCCCGAGACTTTGCGGCATGCCGTCGCGGCACGCCGTTGAGAGAGGAGAGACTGCCCTTGCCCCTTCGCCTGCGCAAATTCATCGGGATGATTCTGCTCGTCCTGCTGGTCGTCATCTATGCGATCGTGGCGATGATCGTGGCGGTGCGTACGCTTGGCGATCAGCCAGGCTGGGTGCAGTTCCTCTATTTCGCCGCCAGCGGCCTCATCTGGATACTGCCAGCCATGGGCATCATCAAATGGATGGCCGGGCCTCGCCCGCAATAGGTGTCGACCTATCCAAGCGATTTCGAATTTACGTGGAGATAACCGTGATCAATGGGAAATCCGCCTGATCTTCTCGCCTTAAACCAAAAATAAGCCGCCTGCCCTGAAGACTGCGTGCAAATGCTGTCCGATTGGAGACGCCGAAATGCAGGCGCAGAAGGTGCAAACGCAGAAGCTCGATATCGCAGCCATTCCCGTTGCGGGTGCGGCAGGCGACGGCATGCGCGTCGACATCTTCGACAGCATGGCGCCGTTGGAGGCCGAGTGGCGGGCGCTGGAGCAAGACGATCTCGCCTCGTTTCATCAGAGCTACGACTGGTGCGCCGCCTGGGTCGAGACCTTTCGGTATCCGCTGGCCATCGTCCGCGGCTCTTTCAATGGCCGCACCGCCTTTATCCTGCCTCTCGAAATCATCCGCAGTCACGGCATCCGCCGCGCCGAATTCATCGGCGCCCGTCATAGCAACATCAATACCGGCCTGTTCTCCAGCGAATTTCTCGAAACAGCGGAGAATGGCTTTTCGGCATCGCAGCAGGCAGAGATTGCACGGGCGCTGCAGGGCAAGGCCGACCTGATGCTCCTGCGCAACGTGCCTTTGGACTGGCGCGGCCGCAAAAGCCCCCTCGCCTCGATGCCCGCCGTCGAGAACCAGAACCATGCCTTTCAATTGCCTTTCCTGGGCGCCTTCGAAGCGACCCTGAAGCAGGTGAATGCGAAACGGCGACGCAAGAAATTCAACCACCAGTCCCGTCTTCTCAACGAGAAAGGCGGTTACGAATATGTGATCGCGGCTCCCGATCAGCGGGATGATCTTCTTGACCTTTTCTTCCGGCAAAAAGCGGTCCGCTTCGAAGCGGCTGGCCTGCCGGACGTGTTCCAGGATGCGCCGACCCAAGCTGTGCTGCACAGGCTGCTGGAGCTGGGCAACAAGGAGCGATCCTATGCTGCGCTGGAGATGCATGCCCTACGGCTGAAGGGCGAGCACGAAGGACACATCCCCGCCGTAGCTGCTCTCTCGCGCAAGGGCGATCATGTCATCTGCCAGTTTGCCTCGATCGACGAGGCGCTGGTTCCCGAAGCGAGCCCTGGTGAACTGCTGTTCTGGCTGATGATCGAACGGCTTCATCGCGAGGGTGCCGCCGTCTTCGATTTCGGCATCGGCGACCAGAACTACAAACGCTCCTGGTGCCCGATGGAAACGACGCAGCATGACCTGATCCTGCCGGTTTCCGGGATCGGCCATGCGGCGGCTTTCGCGCAACGGGGGATGACGCGCGCCAAGGCGGCCATCAAGACCAATCCGCAGCTCTATGGATTGATCCAGCGGCTGCGAGCGCGGCAAAGCGGCAAAGAGACCTCAGCCGCAGAGGCCGAGAAGGATTGATCAGGCCGCGTGCTGACGCGCGTCGGGGCCATGTTCCTCACGCCAGCCGGACATCAGGATGATGTGCTCATAGCCAGCCTTCTGGAATTCCGTCATTGCCGTCATGAACTGGTTCTCGTCCGGTTCGGGCATGGAGAGAATGATTTCCGTATCCTTGCTGCGCGTCAGTCTCGCAACCCCCGAGACGTCGGCGGCGCCGCATTCGACCAGGACGATATCATAGGCCGAGCCGAGTGCGTCGAGGATCAGGGACAGGCGGTCAGCGCCGCGCATGGCCCGGCCAAGGTCGCTGGTGCCCTGCGGCACGAGATGGGCATCGGAAAGGCGGTCGGGATGAATGGTATCGGCAAAGGCAGCCTCACCGCAAAGCAGATCGGTTACTCCGGAAAGACCTGCACTTTCGGCCATCAGGCGCGAGGGGCAGCCCGTTCCGGTCATATCGACCAGGACGATGCGGCGTCCGGCATCGGCGATGGTGCGAGCCAGCATCACGGTTGCCGTGGACCCATTGTCACCAGTCGGCGATATGGCGATAGCGAGGCGGGAGTCGCGTTCGATCAGATAATCGGCGACCGACTGGATGGAAAAATCCTCTTCGTCTTCCGCCTCTTCCGGTGGATGGCCAAGATCGACCGCTTTTTCCATCTCCTGCGCCAACGCCTCATCGGCAGCAACGGAGAGCAAGCTTGCCGGCACGTCGCCTTGACGCGCTGCGGGGACAAGTTTGGCGGGAGCGGCTTCGATTGCGGTTTCCGAACGAGCGGTTTCCTTGCGGGCCGGGGCTTCACGCTCGACCGGGCCGACCGGACGCAACGCGCGGCCGCTGAAGAGTTCGGCCAGCATGATGACAATGGAGGTCAGAATAAAGGTTGCAAGCGTGGCGACGACGACGATCGGACCGATCTTCGGGAAATAGGGATCAACCGGTTCGACGGCCTGGGAGACCACGCGGGCATCCGCCGGGCTCGAATTCTTATCGACGCGGGAAGCGGCCTCACGGTAGCGCGCGAGATAGGTTTCCAGCAATTGACGCTCCGCGGCCGCCTCGCGCTCCAGCGCATTGAGGCCGACTGCGTCTTCCCCTGCCCTGGCGCTGTCGGCCTTCAACGTGTTCGACTGGCCGAGGAGCTGCTGCTCGCGCAGTTGTGCCACCTTGGCTTCATTCTCGATGCTGGCAAGGATCTTCTTTGTTTCACGGTCGATCTGCTGACGGATGTCGGCAAGCTGGGCGCGCAGGCTCTTCAGCCGCGGGTGGCCCTCCATCAACGTCGTCGAGAGATCCGAGATCTGCGATTCCAGGCTGGACTCCGTCGCCTTCAGTCGCTGGATAGTCTGCGAGCTTGAAACATCGGCGAGCGTATCGGTGGAACGGCCGGTGGCGAGCGCGTTGCGCACGGCCTGAGCCCGCGCCTCGGCATTGGCCCTTTCGCCGCGCACCTGCGCCAATTGGCCGGAAATATCGGCAAGCTGCTGCGTCGCGAAAGTATTGTTGTCGCTGGTCTGCAGCAGGCCGTTGGCAGAGCGATAGTCGGCGACCTTCTTCTCGGCTTCGTTGACCTTGTTGCGCAGGTTGGCGATCTCGGGCTCCAGCCAGCGCGTCGCCTCGCTGTTGGAATCAAGCTTGGCGCCGCTCTGCATCGATAGGTAGACCTGCGCCATGGCGTTCGGAACGCTGGCCGCCAGATCCGGATCGCGGGAGGTGAAGCTGATGCCGATGACGCGCGAGCTGTTGATCTGATAGACCTGAAGCTTATTGGTGAAGGCGTCGAGCATCCGCTCTTCCGGCGCCTTGTCGAGCGGGCTCTTTTTCAGGTGCAGCATGACAAGAATGTCGGAAAAGGCCGAGCTCTTGGTGGCGGCATCGAACTCGGGGCGCTCGTAGAGCTTCAGGTTGGTAATCACCTGCTTGATGAGATCGGCCGATTGCAGGATCTGTACCTGGCTCGCAATGTTGAGTTCATCGAGCAGCGGAGCGGAGCTGGCATCATTATTCTGTGTCGTGGTTGCAAAAGCCGGGGCGCGCTGTTCGATCAAAATGCGCGTTTCGCTGCGGTATTCCGGCGAGACGATCTTGGCAACCGCAAAGGCCAGGCAAGCGCCGACCAACGTGATGGCGATAACGCGCACACGGCGCTGCCAAACGGCGCGAAAAAGCTGCGCGAGGTCAATATCGACATCCTGCTGGCTGCTGTTGACGCCGGGCATATACAAGAACTCCGTAATATAAAGCCGAATTAAGCGTAAACGACTATGGTAACCCAACCGTTAATAGTATTTCCTGTGTATTATTTTCGTAATTACTAATAAAGAACGTGGAATTTTTCTTCCTCTTTACCGACCGTTAACCCTAACGGATCGATAACGACGACAGTGATTTTCCTCTCCTGTGAGCGCGAAATGCCCTTCGCAACGCCAAAGATTGTCCTGGCACTCGGCATTGCTGCCGTGAGCGCTGCGCTCAGTGGCTGCAACACCTATCAGCCGGCACCGAAAGCCTTCAGTGAAGCAACGATCCAGCCCTATACGCTGGACAGCGGCGACCGTCTGCGCGTCACCGTCTTCGACCAGCAAGGCTTGACGAATACCTATACGGTCGACCAGGCCGGCTACATCGCCTTCCCGCTGATCGGCCAGGTCCCTGCCCGCGGCCGCACGCTGCAGCAACTCTCCGGCCAGATCGCGCAAAAACTTCGTCAAGGCTATATCCGCGATCCCGACGTCACCATCGACGTCGACCGCTACCGCTCCGTCTATATCATGGGCGAAGTCGGCCAGCCTGGTCAGTATTCCTACGTGCCCGGCATGACCATTCAGAACGCCATCGCGGTTGCCGGCGGCTTCAGCAGCCGCGCGAACCAGTCCAATGCCGACGTTACCCGCAAGATCAATGGCCATGTCATGACCGGGCGGGTGGGCATCTCCGATCCTGTGCTCGCGGGCGACACGATCTATGTCCGCGAACGGCTATTCTGACCGTTTCCGATCATGGCAAGACCGCTCCGCATCCTTCATTGCTTCAGGTCTCCGGTCGGCGGGATATTCCGCCATGTCCGCGATCTGGCGGAGGAACAGAGCAAGGCCGGACATGCGGTCGGCATTCTCTGCGACAGCCTCACCGGCGGGGCGCATGAGGACCGGCTGTTCGACGATGTCAGACCGTTCCTCGCGCTCGGCGTGACGCGCCTGCCGATCCGACGTCAGATCAGCCTGTCGGACGCTACGACGCTCTGGGACAGCTACAACAAAGTCAAAAGTTTGCGGCCGGATGTGCTGCATGGGCACGGCGCCAAGGGCGGCCTGCTTGCACGCATCCTCGGCTCAGCCTTGCGGGTGAACAGGTATCGCGTTGCCCGCCTTTATACCGCGCATGGCGGCAGCCTGCATTTCTCGCGCCTCTCGCCACAAGGCCTGCTGGTGCACAGCTTGGAGCGGCTGCTGGAATTTCTGACCGACGGATTGATCTTCATCTGCGAATTCGAGCGCCGAAGTTACGAAAGCAAAATCGGCAAACCGCGGACGCGCACCGTGATGATCTACAACGGCATCAGCGGGCGCGATTTTCGGAACATACCCACCCGATCGGACTCGGTGCACTTCGTCTACATCGGCATGCTCCGGGACCTGAAGGGTCCCGATCTGTTTGTGGATGCCTTTGCCAAGACCGAACGGCGGATCGGCCGGCCTCTCTCCGCTCTGATGATCGGCGACGGACCGGACAAGGACAAATACCGTACCATGATGATCCAGCGCGGCCTTGGTCATCGCATCGGCATGTTGCCGGCCATGCGCGTGCATGAAGCCTTCGCCATGTCGCAGAATGTCGTCGTCCCCTCCCGCGCCGAAGCCATGCCCTATATCGTGCTGGAAGCCCTGGCTGCCGAGAAGACGGTGATCGCCTCGCGCGTCGGCGGCATTGCCGAAGCGCTTGGTGAGCAAAGCCCTGCGCTCGCCGAGGCAGGCAATGCCGACGACCTTGCGCGCGTCATGGCGGCGGCGATCAGCGAGCCGCAATGGCGTCAGCAGACCATGCCGAATCTCGACAGAATCCGGTCAGCATTTTCGGCATCGGTCATGGCGCGAGATACTGTCGACTTATATTATGATATACTTGAATTAGACGGCAAACATTAGAATACAAGCAAGTGTTGTAAACGTTTATTAGCTCATATCTGCTAGGCCATCTCCGGTAACGACCGGATGAATTGCCATGAACCATATTGAAGAGTCCGAGCAATTTAACTTGGACAATATTCGCAAGCAGGTCTCGGAAATTCGCACTCGCGGCACTGAGGAACAGAGCGGCGATCAGGCCAGCGACATCAATGCCTATGCCCGCCAGATCGCCGAGCAATTTCGTGAGAGCAATCAGACGCCGGCAATCATCATCGGGCAATATCGGCTCTTCGAATTCCTGTCATTGCTTGCGGTAGGGCTTGCGGTTCTCTTCTTCCAGACCACACCCGGCATCCACCCCTTCCTGTCGCAGGCGGCGGTGACAATAGCGCTTTGCGGTCTCGCCATCGTCTTCCTGCAAGTCGCTGACGCCTATCAAATCCCGGTCCTGCGCGCGCCGCACCGTTTCCCGCAGCGCATCCTGGCGTCATGGGTGGCCGCGTTTGCGGTTATGGTTCTTGCTCTCCTGCCCTTCGATATCAACCATGTCTATTCGATCCACGCTCTCGGGATCTGGCTTGTTGCCGGCACGGCCTTCCTCGTCGCCGCGCGCGCGGTGTTCGCCTATGGCATCCGCAACTGGGCCCGCAATGGCCTCATGGAAAGACGCGCCGTCATCGTCGGCGGTGGCGAGCCGGCCAAGGAACTGATCCGCGCGCTGGAGCATCAATCCGACAACGATATCCGCATCTGCGGCATCTTCGACGATCGCGGCGAGAAGCGCTCGCCCGTGATGGTCGCCGGCTACCCGAAACTCGGCACCGTCGCCGAACTGGTCGAATTCGCCCGGCTGACTCGCGTCGACATGCTGATCATCGCTCTGCCGATCAGTGCAGAGGAGCGTATTCTGCAGCTCCTCAGAAAGCTTTGGGTACTGCCCGTCGACATCCGACTGGCGGCGCATGCCAACAAGTTGCGCTTCCGCCCGCGTTCCTATTCGCATGTCGGCGCGGTGCCCATGCTCGACATCTTCAACAAGCCGATCCGTGATTGGGATGGCGTTGCCAAGCGCATCTTCGATGTCTTCTTCAGTCTGCTGGCGCTCTGCCTGCTCTGGCCGATCATGCTTGGCGCCGCAATCGCCGTGAAGACCACGTCGAAGGGACCGGTCTTCTTCATGCAGAAGCGCCATGGCTTCAACAACGAGATCATCAAGGTCTTCAAGTTCCGCTCGATGTACACCAATATGAGCGACCCGACGGCCCGCAATGCCGTCACGAAGAACGATCCGCGCGTCACGCCGGTTGGACGCTTCATCCGCAAGACCTCGATCGACGAACTGCCCCAGCTCTTCAACGTGTTGCTAGGCGGTCTGTCGCTTGTCGGCCCGCGTCCGCATGCCGTATTGGCGGCAAGTCACAATCGCGTTTATGCCGACGTGGTCGAAGGCTATTTCGCCCGCCATCGCGTGAAGCCCGGCGTTACGGGCTGGGCGCAGATCAACGGCTGGCGCGGCGAGATCGACAGCGACGACAAAATCAAGTTCCGCACGGCTTACGATCTCTACTACATCGAGAACTGGTCGCTGTACTTCGATCTGAAGATCCTGTTCCTGACGCCCTTCCGTCTCCTCAACACGGAAAACGCCTATTGACCGCGATCGATCTCTCCTATCGGCGCGTCGACCGGCCTCAGCTCGCAACATTGCGCCTGATCGGCACGGCTTGCGTCGCTTTCGGGGTCTTTCTGTCAGGTTTCGTCATCGCCGAGCCGGCGCCCTATGAGCTTTGGGTCGCATTCCTCATCGGCACATGGTTCATCCTTGGGCTGAAGATCTCGCGCAATGTCGCACCGCTTCTGGCGCTGTTCCTGACGTTCAACGTCGGCGGCATGCTGTCGCTGACGCAGATGCGCGACCTCGGCGCGAACTCCCATCTCGACGGACCGATCTATATCGCTGTCTCGACCTTCCTGGCGCTGAGCTCGGTCTTCTATGCTGCGATCATCGAAGACAGCGAAAAGCGGTTGAAGCTGATCTTCAATACTTGGGTCATCGCTGCGCTGATCACCGCGAGCCTCGGCATTCTCGGCTACTTCCACGCCTTTCCGGGCGCTGAAATCTTCACCCGCTATGACCGCGCCATGGGCGTGTTCCAGGACCCGAACGTCTTTGGTCCCTATCTGGTGACACCAACCATCTATCTCATGCACGGCATCCTGATCGGTGACCTGAAGAAGGCGCCGATCAAGGGGCTGTGCTTGGCCGTGCTGGCCTTCGGCATCTTCCTCTCCTTCTCGCGCGCTGCCTGGGGATTGTTCTCCTTCGCGTCGGCGATGCTGATCTTCTGCATGCTGCTGAAACACCGCAGCAATGCCTTCCGGCTGCGCATTCTGGTGATGTCGCTGACGGCAATCCTTCTGATGGTCCTCCTCCTGATCATCGCGCTGCAGTTCCATCAGGTGAGCGACCTGTTCTCGACGCGCACACAGCTCGTGCAGGACTACGATGGCGGCCATCTCGGCCGTTTCGAGCGTCATCGCATCGGCTTCATGCTGTCGATGGAACGGCCGCTCGGTATTGGACCACTCGTCTTTTCCACCCTGTTTCGCGAGGACGAGCACAATATCTGGCTGAAAACACTGACCACCTATGGCTGGCTCGGCTTTTTCTGCTGGGTCAGCATGATCTGCTGGACCGTCTATATCGGCTTCCGCAACTTTTTGAAGGAACGCCCCTGGCAGCCCTACTTGATGATCGCCTGGATCGTCATTCTCGGCCATGTCGGCATCGGCAACGTCATCGACACCGATCATTGGCGCCATCTCTACATGCTGATCGGCATCGTCTGGGGCTGCGGGGCGCTTGAACAACATTATCAGCGCAGCTTGGCCCGAAGGGAAGCAGCACCGTGACTATCAATGTCGGCATCAAACGCCTGTCGCTGCTGCAAGTTCTCGAGCCAAGCGGCGGCGGTTCCGGGCGGCATTTCCTCGATCTCTGCCGCGCCATGCAGCGTCGCGGCCATTCGGTGACGGCGATCTATTCGCCTTTGCGCGCCGAAGCGGCTTTCGTGGCTGAACTGGAGGGCATGGGTCTCGACAGCGTCATCTCGCTCGCCATGCGGCGCGCGCCGGGCCCATGGGATATCACCGCTTGGTGGCAAATTCGCAAGATCGTCGCCCAGCACGGGCCGTTTCATCTGATCCATGGCCACAGCTCCAAAGCCGGAGCGCTGACGCGGCTGAGATTGCCGGGCCCGCATATCCCGGTGCTCTACACGCCGCATGCCTTTCGCACCATGGATCCGACGCTCGGGTCCAAAGGCCGGATGATCTATGGCGGCATCGAGAGGCTGCTCGGCAACTGGCTGTCCGACCGGCTGATCTGCGTGTCTCGCGATGAATACAATCACGCGCTGTCGATCGGCATTCCGGAGGAGCGGCTGCGTATCGTCGTCAACGGCGTCAGCGCGCCTCCATCAGGCCAACGCGCCGCTATCCGCGCGCGTTATGGGATACCGCAGGACGCCCTGCTCTTTGGTTTCGTCGGCCGGCTGACGCCGCAGAAGGCGCCGCAGCGACTGGTCGAAGCCTTTGCCCTCATTGCCGCGGACTTGCCGCAAGCGCGTCTGCTGATGATCGGGATCGGCGAGTTGGCCGGCACTGTCGGCGATATGATCAAGGCCGCCGGCTTGGAAGACCGCGCCCATCTCGATAGCTCTATCCCCGGCGCCACCGCCGTCGACGCCTTCGATGTCGTCGTCATGCCGAGCCGCTATGAGGCCATGTCCTATGTCATGCTCGAGGCTGCGGCCGGCGGCAAGCCATTGCTGTTGACCGATGTCGGCGGCGCGCGCACGGTGATCGAGCCCGGCAAGAACGGCTATATCGTTCCCAACAGCGACGATCCCGCGGAGCTGGCCGCGGCGATGACGCGCTTTGCCGATCCGAAATTGCTGCGAAGCTTCACCGCCGAGGCCCGGCGGCGCAAGGATGGCTATACGCTCGCCGGCATGGCCGATGCGACAGAGGCAATCTACTTCGAATTGCTCGGCTATCGCGTTCCTAACTTCCTAAGAACGCCGGAAAAAATCGCGCTGCGCAGCGCGTCGTGAAGACCGCGACCTCATTTTAAGTTCGCGCGTGATTCCAACCTGAAAATCGGTTCCGATTTTCAGGTTTATGCGCTAAATTTCAGAGATGATCACATCAGCGCAACTACGCGGCGCACGCGCCATGCTCGGACTGACGACTGAGACGCTTGCCGCCGAGAGCCACCTCTCTGTAACGACGATTGAAACGCTGGAAAGCGACGTCAGCCTGGCGGATGCTAAGGCGCTTGTCGCCCTGCGTGGCGCCCTCGAAGCCCATGGCATATCGTTCCTCGCCAGCGGGAGCGACGAAGCCGGCGGCGCCGGCATTCGCTTCAAGCATTGGGCGGAAGATGGCGGCATCCGGCCGGAAAACCTGAACGCCACCAACGACGACTGAGGCTTGGAGCAATTCCAGGAAAACTGCGCAGCGGTTTTCCGTCCTGGAATTGCGTAAAAACAATAGGCTAGAGCGATTCCGCGAAGCTCTGAACCGGTCTAGGCCAGCCCCCAATTCCGAACCAGTTGCTCCGGCGCGGAGAGAGCCGCGGGCAAGATGAAGCGTTCGGTATCGTTGGCTGGCTCCCTGCCCTCGGCGACGGGACAGATCGGCAGGCCATGGCCGAAGTCGTTCAAGGTCACCAGCTCCAGCACCACATCGCCATAGTCATTGCGCCATTCGCGCCGCTCGCCGCCTTCGAACAGGCGCAACCGACCCTTGGTCTGTGGACGCTCATGCACGGCCAGCCACTGCGCCACCGACGCTTCGGCATTGCCGAACGAAACGACGTCATCATCGGTGCCATGCCAGATGGAGACCGCTGGAAAACGATCAGCATCCGGCGAAACTTCACGAACGAGTTCGGCCCATTTTTCAGCCGGGCGTGCGGCGGCTCTCTTCATCACATCCAGCGCGGACATGGCATCGCGGGCAGCGCCGAAGGGCAGACCGCCGATGACGGCGCCGGCAGCAAACAGCTCCGGATAGGTGGCAAGCAACGCCGAAGCCATGGCGCCGCCGGCCGATAGGCCCATGACGAAGATCTTGCTGTCGTCGATAGCATGCAGCCGGCGGCTGAAATCAATCATCTCGCGGATCGAACCCAGCTCGCCGCGATCGCGGGTCACCAGGCTCGGGCGGAACCAATTGAAACAGAGATTGGCATTGTTGGACTGCTTCTGCTCGGCATAGAGCACGGCGAAACCGTGCTGGCGCGCCAAGGCCGTCCAGCCGCTGGCGCGATCGAAATCCTCGGCATTCTGATGACAGCCATGCAAGACAACGACGAGCGGCATCGGACCTTTGACGCCCGTCGGCACATATTCCAGCATACGTAGATCGCCAGGGTTGCGCCCGAACCACAGAACCTCCGTCAGACGCTGCGGCGCGAGCTGCGTGGGGACGCGCCGGCGTGCCGGCTGCGATCGCGGCCGCGTCACGGGGAATTTAAGCTGTGGCAGCTCAACGGAATCAACGAGCAAACGGCGAAGCCGGCTCGGAACTTTGAAATTCATCATAGACCTTTCAAATTATCCGCGCCCACCGTAATTGACTTTATTTGGCGGGCGGGCCGCACATCGACCCCGCGGGGCAACGAGATCGAGCAATCGACTCTCCTTGTGCGATGCAGCAAATATAAGGCGGCGACACGCATTCGAGCAGGCACAAAGCGTCATTGCTGCTATGTGAAATCGGCTTAAATCGATTAGATGCCTGGTGGAAAAGGCGTCAGAGATAGGCTTTCGCAAGCGCGAGGAGCTTTGCATCCTCTTTCACGCCCTGACGATAGAGCTGTATCATCAGGGCACCCAGGCGTTCGGCTTCCTGGCTGCGGAGACTGATGCCGCGATCCACACAGACGGCACCCAATACCTTTTCCAAACGATCCAAATCGTCGGAAAACAAGGGTAAATCCTGTGGATGGATGGAGGTTTCTAACATGGCGCCGCCTCGTCCGTCGGGCAGCACGCAGATAAACTCGCCGGTGCCCGTTTGTTAAACCGACGATACAGAAAGTGACTATGCGCCCTGCCCAGAGGCTTGGCAAGCGAGGTTTTATGGGAACGGCTCTTTATCTTGAAGCGCTGCCGATTCGGAGAAATATGCTCCGCAATTCTCACAAGATTACAATTTTAAGTTACCCCATCACTAAGCCTTCACCGATGCCTGAGATAAGGGTTGGAAACGGAGGCCTACCGATGAACAAGCGCCTGATCTCGGCGACACTTTGCATGCTTCTGCTCGGCGCTGCAGGCCCGGCCCTTTCACAATCCTTTTCGGGATTGCCGCTGCGTGGTCAGCACCAGATTCCCGATGGCTATATCTCCGTGCAATCTGGGATATCGCTTTCCATCCCGATCGCTGATGGCAACGATGAAAAGCAGCAGCAGGATGCAATCAAATCCTTCTATCGCATTGCTGCCAGCAACTGCGCCGTACTGCTGGACACCATTGCCGACGATTGCCAGATTACCGGCCTTTCCAGCAACACCGATGCCACCAATATCGACGGCCGCGGGCAGAAGCTGATGGTGCGTGGTCAAATCACCATGGCGATCAAGCTGAAGCCTGCCGCCGGCGCAGGGAAGTGAATAAGGGTTCCGTGTGGCCACTCGGCAACGGGAAGCCAACGGATCGGTAAGAAATCTTGGCGATAATTTCCTCGCAATAGAGGAATGAAGCCATGGCAAAAGCGAAACGACGCACGCGGCGCAAGCCACAGCCTAAATCGGGCAATTCGATGTGGCTATGGGGCATGGTCGGTCTAGCGACAGTGGCCGGCATGTACGCCTATGAGCATCGCCGGGATATGCCTTCACTGCAGGCCCCTTCATTGCAGGCCTATGCCGGCGCCGCCGGCGTTCGGCATGTGCCGCAGGAGGCGCCGGTGCCGACTACCAAACCGAAGGTCAAAACGGCTGCCGTCATTCCCGAACGTCCGGCTTCGACGCTGCCGGTCCCTCCAAACGTAATCCCCGTTGCCATGCCGGCGAATCGGATGCTGGCCGCAGCCGCACCCGAAACCGGTGGACGGTTCGGCCTTTGCGGCGGCGAAACCGGCATCAACTGCGTCGTCGACGGCAACACCTTCTGGCAGAATGGTATCAAGATCCGCCTGGCGGACATCGATGTGCCTGACCTCGAGCCATCGCATTGCGCCGGCGAACGGCAAAAGGCCACCGCCGCGAAGCTGCGGCTGCAGGCCCTTCTCAACAACGACACCTTCGTGCTCTCCGGCAGCGGACGCGGCGACGATCAGCACGGCGGCAAATTCCGCATCGCCATGCGCGCCGGCCGATCCATCGGCGATCAGTTGGTTGCGGAAGGACTGGCCCGCCGCTGGACGGGGCAAGCAACGTCGTGGTGCAGCTAAGTCAATAAGATTTGGCTAGGATTTCAAGGAGATGAATGGTCCTGGCGAGCTGGACCACTAACAGCAGAAAGGCCGAACGATGTCCTCGCCGGCCTTCCTTGCTCCATTTCGATGCTGCCGGTACATCCGCGGTCAGCAATCAGAACTGGTTCATGAGCGAAGTATGGCGCTTCTGCGGGATTGTGCAATAGGTAAATCGGAGTAGGACGGTCGAAGGGCCGCCGTCCTCAGTGCTTCAGAAAGATCTAAGCAGGGATAGTTGTCACAGGTGAGGACGTTTCCGAACGTCGCGGCTTGACTATATTTCCGGCTGTAAAGACTTCAGCCAAATCACTTATCTGGGGCTAAGTGATTGATTTTAATGGTCGGGGCGACTGGACTCGAACCAGCGACCCCTTGACCCCCAGTCAAGTGCGCTACCGGGCTGCGCTACGCCCCGACCTGCCTAAAAGGCCTGATCCTGTTAGACTTTCGGGCATGGCAGCGCAAGAGGTAAAATCGCAGGTCCGGATAAAAATGGTATCGCGAACGCGAAAAGCCCTCGCTCTGCTGATCACCTGCATGCCCGCCGCGGCCCGTGGCTTGGCTGATATGTATTGTCCGAGGCGCGGTATGACGGGTAGCGGTCGGCACAGGCTTGCGCATGGCTGTCGTAATAGCCTTCCGTGCGCTGCCTGTTGAAGAGCGTGCCGGTCACGAAAGACTTGAACAGCACACCGCTGTCGGAATTGTCGTCATAGTAACCGTCGAAACCATGGAATTTATGGCCTTCGTGCCATTGGTTATGGCTGTGGTGTCCATGGTCGTGGACCTGGATGATGTCGGATTGCTCCGGCACCGAGAGCGCCGGCATGGTGATGGCGTCAGCCGGCATAGCGGCGCTTGCTGCCAGCAATGCACTAAAACCCACGACAGCCATCGATCTTGTGATCGTTCGCATCTGTGACTCCTTCGAATTCCAACGGCGGCAGATCAAGCAAATCTGCGTGAAAAATCTTGCCGCAGGCCACTCCGGCATTACTTCTATATAATGGCTTCGAGCCGCGCTCACAGATGCCTTTCTGCCTTTCTTCTCCAACGGATTTTCTTTGAATAAGAAGTGATTAGAAAGTTACGGCGATGAAGTCCCTGATTGCCTTTCTGCTATGTGCGCCGCTGCTTGCCGCGTGCACCACAACCGAACAATCTCTGCAGCCAATTCCCGGCAGCATCACCTATCGCGGCCAGCCGCAATTGAAGCTGACGCTATCGCCTCCAGGCACCCGTTTGCCGCACCATTTCGTCAATCAGTGGGGCCAGGATGTCTACGAAACTTACATCATCCAGCCCGATCGCAGCCTGAAGCTCGTCAGCAGGGAAACGATGACCCGGCCGTTCTAGCGACGGAGAGTTTTGGGCAATTGCTCGGCAAAGGCGTAGAAGCTGCGCCGCTTCATCTCGCGGGGTATTTTAGCTGTATTGAATGCCAGCAATAAATAAATACAATCCGCCGGTCGGGGATTACAATCGTCTGTGGCAACCGCAGTGGCGCAGACGGCTAGATCAGCGGGAAAAGCCTATGTTTTTCAAAATGATAAGCATATCTCTCCTCACCGTCGGCATGGTCACGACGGCAATGGCGGCGTCAAGCGGTCATGGCGGTGATCGCGGCGGCTGGGGCGACAGCCCGGGCGCAGACGACCCCGGCAACTATCGCAACACCATTGTCGGTGATCGCAACACGAGCAGCGCAGTGGAAAAAGACCCCAATGCGTGCTGGACGCTACCGCGCTCCGCTGATGGCAAATCGATCGTTGCGCCGAGCGAGGCGAACCCCACCGTCCCGCGCAAGTGCAACTGAGCCGGTGGGCAGCCGATCAGTGTCTTCGGGTGGCTTTTATCTCACCGCACCTGATCGAGTAGGCGCTTGCATTCCAGCAGGTCGTAAAGCGTTTCCTGCAGCAGCGCCCGATCTTCCTTGCCGACGCTCGACTTGCCGATGGAAACGTCGGGAGCCTCGTCTTCACCGGCGACGAAGTTGAAGAAGCGGCGACTGATCGGCGCTTTGGGACGGCCGACGATTTGGTCGTCGTCTGGCGAGCCGACGCGCGGCTCGGCTACGGCCGGCTCTTGCGTGGTAGCTAGCGCCTCGACGCTTGCGAGATCGCCATGACCGACGGCGATGACGAATTTGTTGCCGTTGGTCTTCAGAAGCTTCTGAACGCCTTTGATCGTATAGCCATGGTCATAAAGCAAATGGCGGATGCCGTTCAGGAGGTCGACGTCCTCAGGGCGATAGTAGCGCCGGCCGCCGCCGCGCTTCATCGGCTTGATCTGCGGGAAACGGGTTTCCCAGAAACGCAGGACATGCTGGGGCAGATCAAGGTCTTCCGCGACTTCGCTGATCGTGCGAAATGCATCCGGGCTCTTGTCCATCGTCATACTCCCACACCATGACCGCGGCGCTATCAGGCCAAATCATGCGAAACCGCATATCCGCACCGCAGCTCATCGCGATACGACTCATCATATTTCAACGGTTTGCGGGGAGAAATTCAAGTCGTCTCTTCAGCTCTTTCGCAAGCAAGCCGAAAAATAACCGCGAATAACCTGGAAAACAGCGCGCCGATGCGCACGGCACCGGCTCCGCCAATGTCTGTTTTGCTGGATCAGGAAACGGGATTTACCGGCCGGGCTTTCGCCTTGCGGCTGGCATGGGCTTTCAGGATGCGCGTCTTGAGGACGTTGGACGCCTTGAACGTCATGACACGGCGCGGAGAGATCGGCACTTCTTCGCCGGTCTTCGGATTTCGACCGATGCGTTCGTTCTTGTCGCGCACCTGAAACGTCGCGAAGGAGGAGAGTTTTACAGTTTCGCCACGCACGATGGCGTTGCAAATTTCGTCGATCACCGTTTCGACCAGTTCCGCCGATTCAGTCCGGGACAGACCGACTTTCCGGAATACCGACTCTGCCAAGTCCGCGCGCGTCACTGTCTTGCCGGTCATAGTTCCCCGCCCATATTGCTACGTAATTATATTCAAGCTGCAAGAGACTATTGCCCTTGCACCAAACGGTCAAGCTCTTGTTAGGAATCGGATTTTAGAGACGAGGCCTACCAGCGCACCAGGACGGCGCCCCAGGTAAAACCGCCGCCCATGGCTTCCAGCATCACCAGATCGCCCTTCTTGATCCGGCCGTCGCCTGCCGCTACGGCAAGCGCGAGCGGGATCGAGGCTGCTGAAGTATTGCCATGGAGATCCACGGTAACCACAACCTTCTCGGGAGCAATTCCGAGCTTTTTAGCCGACCCGTCGATGATGCGGCGGTTCGCCTGATGCGGCACCAGCCAGTCGAGATCATCGGCCGTCACTTTTGCCGCTTCGAAGGTGGCCTGGATGACATCGGTGATCATGCCGACGGCATGTTTGAACACTTCCCGGCCCGCCATATGCAACACGCCGACCGTTCCTGTCGAGGAAGGGCCGCCGTCGACGTAAAGCTTGTCCTTGTGTGCACCGTCGGAGCGCAGGCTGGCCGTCAGCACGCCGCGATCGCTGCTGGCGCCGGTCCCCTCGCCCGCTTCGAGGATGAGCGCACCGGCGCCGTCGCCGAAGAGGACGCAGGTCGTGCGGTCCGTCCAGTCGAGAATGCGGGAGAATGTTTCGGCGCCGATGACAAGCACGCGCTTGGCGACGCCGCCACGAATGTAAGCGTCGGCTGTCGTCACCGCATAGACGAAGCCCGAACACACGGCCTGGAGATCGAAGGCGAAGCCATGATGCATGCCCAGACGGTTCTGGATGTTCACCGCGGTGGCGGGAAAGGTATTGTCCGGCGTCGAGGTGGCGACGATGATCAGGTCGATATCGTCAGTCGTGAGGCCGGCATTGGCAAGGGCTGACCGCGCCGCCTGCTCACCGAGCGAGGCAGTGGTCTCACCTTCGCCGGCAATGTAACGCTGGCGGATGCCGGTGCGCTGGACAATCCAGTCGTCGCTCGTGTCGACGACTTGCTCCAAATCGCGATTGGTCATGACGCGCTTGGGAAGCGCCGATCCAAATCCGCGAACAACTGAACGGATCATTCTTGTTATACCCCGTCGCTCATGCCGCTTCCGGTCCGATCGGCGGCTGCCGTTTGGCATGATATTTTTTCAGATCGTTGTCGATTTTTTGGGTGAGGCCATTCTTGGCCATGTCATAGCCGACATCGATGGCGGCCGCGAAGGCCTCGGCGTTGGCGCCACCGTGGCTCTTGATGACGATGCCGTTGAGGCCGAGGAAGACGCCGCCGTTGACCTTGCTCGGATCAAGCTTCTCGCGCAGCAGATCGAAGGCGCCCTTGGCGAAGATATAGCCTATGCGGGCCAGCAGCGTCCGGCTCATGGCCGCGCGTAGATAAGCGCCGATCTGCTTTGCCGTACCCTCGGCCGCCTTCAATGCGATATTGCCGGAAAAACCCTCCGTCACGACCACATCGACCGTACCCTTGCCGATATCGTCGCCCTCGACGAAGCCGAAATATTCGAGCGATTCGAGGTTGGCTTCGCGGATCAGGCGGCCGGCTTCCTTGACGTCTTCCTGGCCCTTGATTTCTTCGACGCCGACATTCAGGAGACCAATGGTCGGCCGTTCGATTTCGAAGAGTGCGCGCGCCATGGCACCACCCATCAGGGCGAAATCCAGCAATTGCTGTGAATCGGCGCCGATGGTCGCGCCGACATCGAGCACGATGCTTTCGCCGCGCAGCGTCGGCCAGATCGCGGCGATCGCGGGACGTTCGATGTTGGCCATGGTGCGCAAACAGAACTTCGCCATGGCCATCAGCGCACCGGTATTGCCGGCGGAAACGACGACATCTGCATCGCCGACCTTCACCGCCTCGATCGAGCGCCACATGCTGGAGATATAGCGGCCGCGGCGCAGGGCCTGGCTCGGCTTTTCATCCATGCTGATGGCGACATCGCATTCGTGAAAGACGGATTTTTCCCGAAGTTTCGGATATTTGCCGAGGATCGCTTCGCAACGATCCTTCTGGCCGTACATGACGAACGTAATATCGGGATGCCTATCCAGCGCCTTGGCCGCGCCAGGAATGACAACCTCAGGGCCGAAGTCGCCACCCATTAGGTCAAGAGAAATTCTGATCACGCGTCCCTAGTCCTTTTTGTCCGCCGGACCCGGCGAATTTGGCGTCAAAATACCGGTTTCTCCTCGCGTTACAACTGAATTGTGTTCAATTGCCAGAGGGGTCTATTCCTTTTTCCAGTCTTTCAGGACAGCGAAAGGCGACGGTTTCTTGTCATCTTCGCCACTGTCCTCGATGTGGCCTTCGAACTCGATCCCGGGCTTGCGCGGATAGGGATCGATGGCAAGCGCTGCAAATTCTGCGACGACGGCGCCGGCATCGATCGTATCACCGGTGAAGGTTTCCGGAAGATCCGGACCGTCGGGATCGAGCACCATTTCGCCGGCATCCAAGGCCGGCGCCCGGGCCAGCTTCGAATCCTCGGGGATGAAAATGTGTTCGAAATCCTCGTCGATCTCCGATTCGACCGGCTCCAGCGTGACCACGCAAGCCTGAACGATCTTCGCGTGGACATTGCCCTTGATGCGGACACCGTCGCGCTTCCAGCGGGAGATCTTCAATTCCGCTGTGAGTTTCTCGACGGAAAGTACGTCCCAAAGCGCGGCCAAGCCGACAAGCTCTCTCTTGTCGGCCTCGAGATGCACGTCCACCGGGTTGGCGGAGATGTGGCCGACCTTCACGGGATAGGAAAAGGGTGTTTCGTCGGAGTTGGGTCTTTTCATTTTTGTCTCCTAAAGTACGTCTTTGCCGATATCGGATGCGGCCTTGCCGATCTCGGGTGGCTGCGGGAGCGTTGCGGAGCCGGTGGCGATCTCGGTTTCCGCGATCCCCGACAGATGCGCCTCGGCGGTCATCATCCAATCCGCCAGGCCGATCATCGAGGGAGCTTCCTCGCCTGCCTTGGGATAGATATTGCGCCGGAGGGCAGCGGCCAGTGCGTCACGGTCGTTCCCGTCCATCGCGGCAGCGTAGCTTTCCAGCCGTCCGTAAAACATGCCGGCCAGTTTCTTCATCCGCTTCGGTACGCTGTTATCGCCAATTCCGAGTTCGCGGATCGAATAATCGATATCCTCAAAAAAGGCATCGACGATTTCCTGCGCAAGCTCCTGACCGCTGGTTTCCGAAGAACGTGTACGGCGGAAAAACAGGATCATCACCGCCGACAGCAGCTCGAAACGCCCCATGACCGAATCCGGCACATCGTAGTCCGTATAGAAAACCGGCTGGCGCGCCATCGAGGTCAGGGTGTCATATTGCCTGACGACGATGATCTGGTTGTGATTTCTTTTGCGGAAGAGCCCAAAAATCATGAAAATTCCCGGAATTGGCTCATTCAGAGCGCCCCGTTGCGCTTGGCCTTGTTGCATCCACTTGAAAGCTGGTTTACCGAAGCAGGCGCGAATTGCAATGCCGTTTGTGCCCGCTTCAAAGGTCCCGCCCCAAGCCGTCGTCACTCCCGTGCATGATTGGTTATGAAGAGTGCCGAACAACATCGCTGTGTCTTCCGCAATCGCGGAATGGCCACAATGATGTGCACAGCAAGGTCACATCGGCCGTTCGGCCATCGGTTTGATTCATTAGGGGAGATGAGATGTCGTTGACGAGACGGTATTTCAAGTCTGACAGGACTTTCATCAGCAGTGCCGCTATCGCTCTGGTGATTGCCACCGCGGGGCTCGCGGGCTGCCAGACCAGCGAGGTCATGAACAACGGCTACATCTTCGACCAGCAATCGCTCAATCTCGTGCCTGTCGGCTCGAGCCGCGAGCAGGTGCTGCTTTCGCTCGGCACGCCGTCGACGACGGCGACCTTCGATGGCGAAGTCTTCTATTACATCTCCCAGAAGCGCACGCGCGCTGTGGCCTTCATGAAGCCGAAGCTGGTCGACCAGAACATCCTGGCGATTTATTTCGACAAGGACGGCATTGTGAAGCAGGAAGCCAACTACACGCTGAAGGACGGCAAGGTCTTCGACATGATCAGCCGCACGACGCCAACCGGCGGCCGCGACATGACCTTCCTACAACAGATCCTGCAGGGCGGCGGCAACGGCATCAACGGCGCGAAGAACTTCCTCAACAACCTCAACGCCGGCCAGTAAACCGGCGAGATCACATCAAAAAACCCGCGAAGCGCAGGCTTCGCGGGTTTTTCATTTGTATGACGCCCTCGCCCTTATCCGGCGAGAATGGCCAGCAGCAGCAGCGCGACGATATTGGTGATCTTGATCGCCGGATTGACGGCGGGGCCGGCCGTGTCCTTGTAGGGATCGCCGACGGTATCACCCGTGACGGAAGCCTTGTGCGCCTCCGAACCCTTCAGGTGACGCACGCCGTCCTTGTCGACAAAACCGTCTTCGAAGCTCTTCTTGGCATTGTCCCAGGCACCGCCGCCCGACGTCATGGAAATGGCGACGAACAGGCCGTTGATGATGACGCCCAGCAAGGAAGCGCCGAGCGCAGCAAAGGCCGACGCTTTCGAGCCGGAGATCAGCAGCACGCCGAAATAGACGACGATCGGTGCCAGTACCGGCAGCAGCGACGGAACGATCATCTCACGAATGGCGGCCTTGGTCAGAAGGTCGACCGCGCGGCCGTAATCGGGACGCTCAGTGCCCTTCATGATACCCGGCTTTTCGCGGAACTGCTTGCGCACCTCTTCGACGATCGCACCGGCCGCGCGGCCGACGGCCGTCATGGCGATGCCGCCGAAAAGATAGGGAATCAGACCACCGAACAACAGGCCGGCGACGACGTAGGGGTTGGAGAGATCGAAGGAAATCGTGCCCACATCTTTGAAATAAGGGAATAGGTCGCCATGGGCCGCGAAATATTTCAAGTCGTTCGAATAGGCCGCGAAGAGCACCAGCGCTCCGAGGCCGGCCGAGCCGATGGCATAGCCTTTCGTCACCGCTTTGGTGGTATTGCCAACCGCATCCAGCGCATCGGTCGATTTGCGCACTTCTGGCGGAAGATGCGACATTTCGGCGATGCCGCCGGCGTTGTCGGTGACCGGACCGAAGGCGTCGAGCGCAACGATCATGCCAGCAAGGCCGAGCATGGCGGTGACCGCAATGCCGATGCCGAATAGGCCGCCGAGCTGATAGGTGGCCAGAATGCCGCCGACGATGACTATTGCTGGCAGCGCCGTCGATTCGAGTGAAACGGCGAGGCCCTGGATGACGTTGGTGCCATGGCCGGTGACCGAGGCCTGGGCGATGGAATTGACCGGGCGCTTGTTGGTGCCGGTGTAATATTCAGTGATGACGACGATCAGCGCCGTGACGATCAGACCGACGATACCGCAGGCGAACAGCTTCGCGCCGGTGACTTCGTAGCCTGCGGCGGCGCCAACCGAACCCCAGCCGACGGTCAGCGACGTGGCGACCCCGAGACCGATGATCGACAGGAGGCCCGTGGCAATCAGGCCCTTGTAAAGCGCGCCCATGATCGAGCCGTTTGCGCCGAGCTTGACGAAGAAGGTGCCGATGATCGAGGTGATGATGCAGGTGCCGCAGACGGCCAGCGGATAGATCATGGCCGAGGCGAGAGCCGGCGTGCCGGCAAAGAAGATTGCAGCCAGAACCATGGTGGCCACGACGGAGACCGCATAGGTTTCGAAGAGGTCGGCAGCCATGCCGGCGCAGTCGCCGACATTGTCGCCGACGTTATCGGCGATGGTTGCGGGATTGCGCGGATCGTCTTCGGGAATGCCTGCTTCCACCTTGCCGACGAGGTCGCCGCCGACATCCGCACCCTTGGTGAAGATACCGCCGCCGAGACGAGCGAAGATCGAAATCAGCGAAGCGCCGAAACCGAGCGCCACCAACGCATCGATGACGTCGCGCGAGCCCGGCTCATGGCCGAGAATGCCGGTCAGCACATAGAAATAGATGGAGACGCCGAGCAGAGCGAGGCCGGCGACCAGCATGCCGGTGATGGCGCCGGACTTGAAAGCGATGTCGAGACCGGCCGACAGGCTATGCGAGGAGGCCTGCGCGGTGCGGACATTGGCGCGCACGGAGACATGCATGCCGATAAAACCGGCGGCACCAGATAGAATGGCGCCGATCAGGAAACCGATGGCGGCTTCGCCCGACAGGAGCAGCCAGGCCAGGATGAAAACGATGACGCCGACAATGGCAATGGTTCTGTATTGACGCGCCAGATAGGCTTGCGCGCCTTCTCGGATATAGCCTGCAATTTCCTGCATGCGTGCGTTACCCTGATCGGCGGCAAGCACCGACCGGGTTGCCCAGACGGCGTAGATCACCGAGAGCAGTCCGCACGCGATCACTCCTAAAAGAATCGACATTTCGCTTTTTCCCTCCAAAAAAGCCGGCGGTTCACTCCCCCTCCGGCCGCCCGCGACAACGGCCGCCCCCTCCTCCAAAGGGGGTCGGCAAATGTGCAAGGCGAGATTGCGTTTGGGAAAACGTCGCGTCAAGACCGCCCGCGGGTAAAACACCCGAAGGAGGTTCAAAAGAATGTCGCTTGGTGAAATGAGGCGCGAGCGAAGGAAACGAAAATGGCCGGGATCAAGAACCGGCCTGTCATCGGACCTTATTTCTTGGCTTCGCCGCGGACCTGCTTGGCGATTCGATCGAGCACGGCATTGACGAGCTTCGGCTCATCCTCTTCAAAAAAGGCGTGAGCGATCTCGACATATTCGGTGACGATGACCGGGACCGGCACGTCCTTTCGGTCGAGAAGCTCGAAAGTGCCGGCACGCAGGATGGCGCGCACGGTGCTGTCGAGGCGCGACAATGCCCAATCATCCTGCAGGGCGGAGCCGATCAGCGGATCGAGCCGGGTCTGCTCGCGCACGACGCCGGAGACGATGGAGCGGAACCAGGATGCGTCGGCCTTCAGATAGGTCTCGCCGTCCAGCTCCTGTCCGAGACGGTGCGCCTCATATTCGGCCACCACCTCCAACACGCCAGTACCGCCGATATCCATCTGATAGAGCGCCTGAACGGCGGCAAGGCGTGCTGCGCCCCGCTGGTTCGCGGTCTTTGCCGGTCGCTCGTTATCCTGATTGCTCATGTATTATGCACCCAACTTCTCTTTCAGCGCGATCATGGTCAGCGCCGCACGGGCAGCGAAGCCGCCCTTGTCCTTGTCCGAACGGCGCGCACGCGCCCAAGCCTGCTCGTCATTCTCGACGGTGAGGATACCATTGCCGATCGCGAGGGATTCGCTGACAGCCAGATCCATCAGCGCACGCGAGGATTCATTGGCGACGATATCGAAATGATAGGTCTCGCCGCGGATAACCATTCCGAGAGCGACATAGCCGTCATAAACAACGTTACCATTGTCGCCGCCATCGAGCGCCATGGCAATCGCAGCAGGAATCTCCAGGGCGCCGGGCACGGTGACGATGTCATAGCTCGCGCCCGCCTCGTCGAGAGCGGTCTTGGCGCCGTCGAGCAGAGCATCGGCCATATCGTCATAGAAGCGAGCTTCGACGATAAGGATATGAGCATTGGAAGAGCTGGTCATACATCACCTGCGATTTGAGAGGGCGCGGCACCTTGTTAGGCCGGGTCAAACCACGGCGGGCCGCACTTGGCAAGTGTTTTTCGGATGCCTGCGCTGATTCTAACTCCGATTTGAGGAACATTGATCTGTGCCAGAAATTGTATCTTCCGCCAGCTCACTCGCTTCGCTAATAATTTGGTCCTGGCAGGGAGAAACCCGATGGCAGAGAAAACAAGACACGCTGTCAACCTTGGCGAGCTACAGCTCGATCATTGGCAGCAGGGAGATTTTTTTGCGGGCAGTGATGTCTCCTTCGGGGCTCTGCTCGGGCTGAAGGATCTCGGCATCAGCTACAATGAAGTGCCGCCTGGCAAATCCGGCTGTCCATTTCACAATCATCACGTCGAAGAAGAGCTCTTCGTCATCCTCGACGGCGAAGGCGAATATCGCATTGGGAGCGAGCGTATCCTGGTCGCGAAGGGCGATGTATTGGGGGCACCCGCCGGTGGGCATGACACCGCCCATCAGCTCATCAATATCGGCCCGGGCGTGCTGATCTATCTCGTCATCTCGACCAAGGCCCCAACAGAGATCGTCGAATATCCGGACTCCGGCAAGTTCATGGCGAAAACCAATCGGGCCGGCGAGGCGCCGCGGCGCTTCAGCTTCATCGGACGCGAAGGCGGTGCGGTGGATTATTGGGACGGTGAACCGGGAGCATAAACGGATGCGCATGAATGCAGAAATGGCAGACAAGAAGGAAGCCGCTCCCGCCATGACCATAATTCCGACATTGATGACCGAACGCCTCATCCTCCGCTCTCATCGATTGGAGGATTTCGAAGAATATACCGCCTTCTGGTCGCAGGAGGACCTTGTCCGTTATATCGGCGGCGAGACCTCGACGCGCGAACAGGCCTGGTCGCGAATGTTGCGTTATGCCGGCATGTGGCATCATCTGGGTTTCGGTTTCTTTGCTGTCGAAGAGCGTCATAGCGGCCGCTTCATCGGTGAAGTCGGCTTCCTCGACCTGCATCGCGACATGTACCCGACCACTACGGAAGGCACTTTGGAAGCTGGTTGGGGGATCACACCGGCGCTGCAGGGCAAAGGCTATGCGACGGAAGCCGTCAGCGCGGCAATCGCCTGGGCCGAAGAGACATTCCCAGGCCGACGCATGACCTGCATCATCGACCCGGAAAACGCGCCATCACAGCGCGTCGCCGAAAAGGTCGGCTTCCGCCGGATCGGCGAAGTGTTCTACAAGGACAAGCCCAACGTCATGTTCGAGCGGTAATGGCGGAAAGGTCGGTATCTGCAAGGATATCGACGGCACGGTCGAAGATTTTCTGATCGACGTGTCCCGCCCCCGGAACGATTTCCAGCTTCCAGGCAAGGGCCTGATCGAGCTCGCTGGAGATTTGTTTGCAGAGCTCGTAGTGCCACAATCCGCGAGCAAGGCGATGAGGGCCTTGCGCCATAGCCTCTTCAGTGCGGGGAAGATCGAATGCGGTGCTGTCCGCGTCCGCTTCGCCGAGCAAGATCGTCAGCCGCCGTCCGAAATATCGTCTCAGAAAGCTTTCATCCAGATCAAGGCCACCCATGCCACTGGGGTAATCGCGCTTCAGGTCCGGCAACATGTAGATGCCGCAGTTGGAAGCGATTGCTTGATCGACTGCGGTGGCTTGGTTGAGAGCGAGATATCGCAATACGAACTGCGAGCCCGCGGAATTGCCGAACATTCCAAATGTGCTGCGGCTGGAGTTCAATCCGCTTCGAACATATTGGAATAACCGATCGATAATGCCGAACGTCCAGTGCTCCCGTGCCAAGACGATTTTGCGTGGCGGCGCGAGCCTGACATTGCCGTAGTTGTAGGCATAGAAGTCGGGGAACGCATCGCTGTCAAATTCCGGCACCAAGACGATCATCCCATGCTGATCCGCTTGCTTTGCCAGCACATCCCTAAAGTCCGATGCCGCGCGATCAAGCCCATGAAGGGCAATGACAAAGCGGGGATTTGGAACCGATGTCTTTGGCCGGAAATAGAAGATCCTCATTGAGCGTCGCGAGCCTGCGGCTTGATCGGAGAACACAAAATGCCCGGAACCTTCGCCCATTTGAAAGCTGCTCATCTCTATTCCCTTGGAAATTCATAGGTCGTCTTAAAGCAACTCGCGACTATTGCTGATCAAGCGATTTTGCATCCTGTATTGGCGACCGCAGAATAGGGAATTTTGCCATTGCCGCAATGACAGTTCAGAGCGCAATCCAGCCGCTCGTAGTCTTGCGTGGTAGTCAGTAGCTTTGCAGGATAACTCCGACAAAAAAGCCGCCATCGAACTGATGGCGGCGGATAATGCGCGCGATTGAGGGCGTCTTGGATCAGCTTTCGCGCGCGACCGGGAATTCCGCCAGCCGGGCGGCGTAGCGGGCCATGGTGTCGACTTCGAAATTGACGAAGTCGCCGGCCTTGCGTTCGCCCCAGGTCGTGACCTCCAGCGTGTGGCGGATCAGGAGTACGTCGAAATCGGTGCCGTCGACGGCGTTGACCGTCAGTGACGTGCCGTCGAGCGCGATCGAGCCCTTGGGAGCGACGAATTTGGCGAGATGGGAGGGAGCACGCAGGCGAAAGCGGGTGGCGTCGCCTTCCGTCGTCACAGACAGGATCTCCGCCTTGCCGTCGACATGGCCGGAGACGATGTGGCCGCCGAGTTCATCGCCGATCTTCAGCGAGCGCTCTAGATTGATACTGCTGCCGGCCTCCCAGGTGCCGATGGTGGTCAGCCGCAAGGCTTCTTCCCAGGCCTCCACTTCGAACCAGCGGCCGTTGCTGCCGGCTTCGGGCAGGCCGGTCACCGTCAAGCAGATTCCGGAATGGGAGATCGAGGCACCCATATCGATCGTTGCCGGATCGTAATTGGTGGCGACGCGCAGCTTGATGCCTTCTTTGAGAGGGGAAACGGATTCGACCTTGCCGATATCGGTGACAATTCCGGTAAACATCAAAAACCTCTTTCAAATTCGTCGCAGCGATCATCGCCAAACTGGCTCGCGCGGATATGCCTGAAACTGGGTGGGATATTGGTCTTCGTGATCGGCGATTCAATACCGCCCTCGCCGATCGTCGCCGGCCCCTGGTACAGAAGGATGCGGTCGACGAGATCGGCGGCAAGAAAGCGCTGCGCCGTCCTTGCGCCGCCCTCGACCAGCAGAGAGGAGATGCCGCGCGTTCCCAGCGCTTCAAGCAGTTCCCCCGGTTCGCCGGAATTGGATTGCAGCACTTCGGCGCCTGCGGCATCCAGCGCGGCGCGGCGGCCCAGGAAGGCCTTGTCGGTATTCTCATCAAAGGGCGGCGGATCACCGGCGACGACCATGAGACCATACTGAGACGCCGTCTTTACAAGCTTGCTGCCGAGCGGAAGCTGAAGCTGGTCGTCGATGACGATGCGCAATGGGCTACGGCTTTCCAGCCCCGGGAGACGACAGGTCAATTCCGGATCGTCTGCCATCGCCGTGCCGATGCCGACGAGAATGGCGTCACTTTCGGCTCTGAGCACCTGTACCTGAGCGCGGGCGATATCGCCGGTGATGCGCACCTGTCCTTCGCCTGTCTTGCCAATCATCCCATCTGCCGAAACAGCAAGCTTGAGAGTCACATACGGCCGGTTTCTCGTCTGACGCGTGAGGTAGCCGGCAAGCGCGCGCTTGCCTTCCTCCTCGAGAATACCGGCATCAACCTCGATCCCCGCATCTCGCAGCAGCGCGATGCCGCGGCCGGAAACGCGTTGATCGGGATCGGTGACGCTGATGACGACGCGGGCGACGCCGTAGGCGATAAGCGCCTCGGCGCAGGGCGGCGTCTTGCCGTGGTGGGAACAGGGTTCGAGCGTGACGTAAGCCGTGGCTCCCCTCGCCGCCTCGCCGGCCTCGGCCAAAGCCTGCGGCTCGGCATGCGGCCTGCCGCTAAGCGCGGTCACGGCGCGGCCGATGACGGCACCATCCTTGACGATCAGGCACCCGACGGATGGGTTGGTTGAGGTAAGCCCCAGATGCGTGCGCGACAGACGGATCGCCGCGGCCATGAAACGCTCGTCTTCAGGCCGGAGCGCCATGGTCAGGGGTCCAGCGGATCGCGGGCGATCTTGGCGTTGATCTCGGTAATCACCTGCTCGAAATCCTCCGCATGCGAGAAATCGCGATAGACGGAAGCATAGCGCACGAAGGCGACATCATCGAGGCTCTTCAAGGCTTCGAGCACCTGCAGGCCGATCTGTTCCGAGCTGATTTCCGTCTCGCCGGAGCTTTCCAGGCGGCGGACGATGCCGGAGACGGCACGTTCGATGCGATCACGGTCGACGGGGCGTTTGCGCAGCGCGATCTCGAAGGAGCGCACCAACTTGTCCCGGTCGAACGGCACTTTGCGGCCGGTCTTCTTGATGACCATCAGCTCGCGCAGTTGCACGCGCTCGAAGGTCGTGAAGCGGCCGCCGCAATCCGGACAAATACGCCGACGGCGGATGGACGTGTTGTCCTCCGCCGGGCGTGAATCCTTGACCTGGGTATCTTCCGAACCGCAATAAGGGCAGCGCATGCGCTCTCCTTAGCCCATGTAACCATACATGGGGAAGCGGCCAGTGAGGTTGACCACCTTTTCGCGCACTGCAGCCTCGACGGCGGCATTGCCTTCGTCGGAATTGGCGACCTTCAGACCGTCAAGCACTTCGATGATCAGATTGCCGATCTCGCGGAATTCGGCTTCCTTAAAGCCGCGCGTCGTGCCGGCCGGGGTGCCGAGACGGACGCCGGAGGTGACGAAAGGCTTTTCCGGATCGAAGGGGATGCCGTTCTTGTTGCAGGTCACATAGGCGCGACCGAGAGCTGCTTCGGCGCGCTTGCCGGTCGCGTTCTTCTTGCGCAGGTCGACCAGCATCAGGTGGTTGTCCGTGCCGCCGGAGACGACGTCGACGCCACCCGCGATCAGGGTTTCGGCGAGCGCCTTGGCGTTCTTGACGATCTGCGCCGCGTAGTCCTTGAACTCCGGCTTCAGTGCTTCGCCGAATGCCACGGCCTTTGCAGCGATGACATGCATCAGCGGGCCGCCCTGCAGGCCCGGGAAGACTGCGGAATTGAGCTTTTTCGCCAGATCCTCGTCATTGGTGAGGATCATGCCGCCGCGCGGGCCGCGCAGCGACTTGTGGGTCGTGGTCGTGGCAACATGGCAATGCGGGAACGGCGACGGATGCTGGCCGCCGGCAACGAGGCCAGCGATGTGAGCCATGTCCACCATCAGGTAAGCACCGACGCTGTCGGCAATCTCGCGGAAGCGCTTCCAATCCCAGATGCGGGAATAGGCGGTGCCGCCGGCGATGATCAGCTTCGGCTTGTGCTGCTCGGCCTTGCGCTGCACTTCGTCCATGTCGAGCAGGTTGTCGCCTTCGCGCACGCCGTAGGAAACGACGTTGAACCACTTGCCGGACATGTTGACCGGCGAGCCGTGCGTCAGGTGACCACCCGAGTTGAGGTCGAGGCCCATGAAGGTGTCGCCCGGCTGCAGCAGTGCCAGGAAGACCGCCTGGTTCATCTGCGAACCGGAATTCGGCTGGACGTTGGCGAAATTAACGCCGAACAGCTTCTTGGCGCGCTCGATGGCGAGTTCTTCGGCGATATCGACGAACTGGCAGCCGCCATAGTAGCGCTTGCCCGGATATCCCTCAGCATATTTGTTCGTCATGATCGAGCCCTGCGCTTCCAATACGGCGCGGGAAACGATGTTTTCCGAGGCAATCAGTTCGATCTCATGCCGCTGACGACCTAATTCCTTGCCGATCGCGCCAAAGATTTCCGCATCGGTATCTGCGAGCGAGCGATTGAAGAAAAGTTCGGTTGAAGCATTGGTCATCGTAGGAGCTCCTGAACGGGCCGGAACGGCAATGGAGACGGTATTAGCGTCAGGGTCGCACAAGAGCAATACAATCAGCGACATTTGCTGGGCATTCTACGATGAGGACCCCAGCAAAGAAAAAAGCCGCATCAGAGGACGCGGCTTTCTATGGCTATCGTCGCTGTGGCGCCGGGTTATTGAACCGGCTGCTCCATGCCCTGCGTCGTATCGAGCGCGAGCTGGGAATTGCCGTCGAGCTGATAGATATCGTCGCGGAACTGAACGATGCCGTTGCCGGCGCCCCATGCGGAGATATAGACGAAATAGACCGGAACTTCCGTCGCCAATGTGATCGGCGTGTTGACGCGCGTGGAAATCACCTGCTCGATGTGCTGGCGCGGCCAGCCCGGCGTTTCGGCAAGCAGCCAGTTCGTCAGATCGCGCACGTTCTGCACGCGCACGCAGCCCGAGCTGTCGAAGCGCATCAGCTTGTTGAACAGGCCCTGTTCGGGGGTGTCGTGCATATATTCGTTGTTGGGGTTGTGGAAGTTGATCTTCGTGGACGCCATGGCGTTGTTCTTGCCCGGGTCCTGGCGGAACATCAAATCCGGCGCCCTGTCCGAATTCCAGTCGATCGTCTCAGGCGCAACTTCCTGGCCCTTGCCGTCGAGCAGGCGGATATTGTTCTTCGTCAGGTAGGTCGGATCCTTGCGCATCAGCGGCACGATGTCCTTGACGATGATCGAGCGCGGCGCCGTCCAGTACGGGTTGAGAATGACCTCGTAGATCTTCGAATTGATAAGGTGAGTCGGGCGTGAGATGCGGCCGACAATCGCCTCGTGACGCAGCGCCACCTGACCGTCCTCAACGGCTTCGATATAGGTCGCCGGAACATTGACCATGACGTGACGGCGGCCGAGATCGGCCGGGAACGTCTGCAGGCGAACGAGATTGGTGTTCAATTGCTGCAGGCGGACTTCGGCGGGGATATTCATTGCCTTCAGCGTGAATTCGCCGATAACGCCATCCGGCGGCAGGCCGTGGCGGGCCTGAAAGCGCTTGACGGCGCCGTCGACGTAGGAATCGAATGCCGAGGACATGCCGGCTTCCTTCGGCAGGTCGCCGGTGACCATCAAACGCTGGCGAAGCGCCTGCACGGAAGGATCGGTGACGCCAAGCTGGAGCTGTTGCTCACCGGGATTGATCTGCGGCCAGCCGCCATTGGCAGCGATGCTCTGATACTGGGCGATCGCCTGCTGGATGTTCGGTACGGAATTAGGCCCAAGGATCGGCGTGTTGGAAACAACCGCAGCGGCGGTACGCGCGGCGGCCTTCGCATCGAACTGATCGTCCCAGTTGCCGCGAGCGCGATTGTTGATCAGCGCATCAAGAGGCGTCTGGTCCTGTGCAAAGGCCGGGGCTGCCAAAGCGGCCACGCCAAAAGTTGCCGCAGACCGCAGGAAGGAGCGGCGCGAGAAGGGTTCAATTCCGGTTTTCTTCGACATATCCCACCGTTCGACGCTGCGACCAAATTCATCCGCAGCCAAGAGAGAAAGCAGTAAATTACTGCAGCTCGCGCCAAGTAACGCAGCTCTGTGTCGATCCGTTGCCCTTAACGCACCACTAAAAATTCGCTCCGGACCATCACAATATTGCGAGCCCAAAGCGCTAAGGCATGAAGATCAAGACTTGAAAAGCGCCGTTTGCCGTTCGTTTCCGCTGTCATAGCAATATGGCCAATTCGTGTCGTCCGGCATGAAACTTGCTTTGGCCTGCCGTAACGGAAGAAGTACCATTTTGCGTTGCTAAAATACCACTAAATGAAAGTGGTTCATAGCGTTTGCTGATCCGGCGTCAATGGCGCAGATGCAGCATCCACAGTGTGCACCGCAACGTCGCGGCGGGGGCGTGGCAAAAAGCGCACAATTGTAAGCCGGTAAAAAGTTCAAGCCAGACACGCAGGGAAACGTGTCCGGCTTGCTTTTACTGGAGGGTCAAGCGGCAACTCCGCCGCGGTGATTCACAGACGGTACAAAATCTGGTCGTTCCAGAAACGGTCGAGGCGCTGCAGGAGCTTGTTCATCTGGGTGAACTCGTCGGTGCCGATGCCGCCGACCTTGTCGATGGAGGCGATGTGGCGCTCGTAGAGTTTGGCGACGGTTTCGGCGATGTCCTGGCCGGTTTCCGTCAAGCTGATGCGGACCGAGCGGCGGTCGATGCGCGAGCGTTGATGGTTGATGAAGCCGAGGTCGACCAGCTTCTTGACGTTATAGGAAACGTTGGAGCCGAGGTAGAAACCGCGAGAGCGCAGTTCGCCGGCAGTCAGCTCGGAATTGCCGATGTTGAAGAGGAGCAGTGCCTGGACGGCGTTGACGTCGTCGCGGCCTTGGCGGTCGAATTCGTCCTTGATAACATCGAGGAGACGGCGGTGGAGGCGCTCCACCAGGTGGAGCGATTCCATATACAGACCACGGATATCTTCGATCTGCTGGTCCCGAGCATTCGCAACTGCCTGCGGCTTGATTTTCGTGTTCATCATGACTTGGCCTCACTGTTTTGTTTGGCGGTGTCGTTTTCTTCCCGCCTTGAGTGAGACCCTATCGAATACACATAAAATTCTACTTAAACTGCAGGCTTAACAGCACCTTACCAGGAACTCTTGGTGTCTCAGGGTAAATCAACCATTACCTGTTGCTCGCGCCGGCGCTTCTCCAGCCACAGCAAAATACGGAAAATACAGTAGAGCACGGCGACGCCTGCGTGCAGGATTACGATCAATGGATTGGAGCCGAAAATCTGTGGCCAGAGGCCATACATCAGCGCTTGGCTGCCGGCCGCCAGCACCCAGATCACCGGCCCCCAGGAGACCGTCAGCCACAGGCCGAGGGCCGCGACGGGGAAGACCACGGCAAGGCCTGCGCCTGCCACCTTCCAGGGCAGATTGAGGAGATCGAAACGTGCCTGGCCGGCCAGCGAATAGCCGACCAGCATCGACCAATACTGCAGGCCAAGCCAGAAACAGGCGATCGCAATCAGCCGCAGGAACAAGACGAACAGGATATCCGTCAGCGTGCTCTTGGGTATGGTCGGAGAATCGGGTTCCATGCGCGAACAATAAGTAGAAGGCCAAGGGCTCGCCAGCGCTATAATGGCTGCGGCCTTTCGCCGGGTTTTGTTTCCTGGGGACAGCGTGATAGGTACGCTGCCGATACATTAAGGCCATAGATAGACTAAAAAGGATGGCGGCACCATGCAGGACAAGACGCATCTTGTTGACGAGATCACCGGGCACCGGCGCATGCGGCGTAACCGCAAGGCTGATTGGACACGCCGCCTGGTGCAGGAAAACCGCCTGACCGTCGACGACCTGATCTGGCCGATCTTCCTGATTCCCGGCAGCGGCATCGCCGAGCCGATCCCGGCCATGCCCGGCGTCAATCGCATGACCGTGGACAAGGCCGTGGAAGCCGCAAAAGAAGCGGCCGACCTCGGTATTCCAGCGCTCGCCACCTTCCCCAATATCGAAATGGAGCTGCGGGACGAGACCGGCTCGAACAGCCTGGAAAAGAACAACCTCATCAATCTTGCTACCGCGGCCATCAAGAAGGCCGTGCCGAATATCGGCGTCATCACCGACGTCGCCCTCGATCCCTTCACCAGCCACGGCCATGACGGCATTCTGCGCGGCAATGAGATCGTCAATGACGAAACCGTCGAACAGGTGGCGCAGGCTGCGATCTATCAGGCAGATGCCGGTGCCGATATCATCGCGCCATCGGAAATGATGGATGGGCGCATCGGCGTGATCCGTCACGCGCTCGATGCGGCCGGTCACCAGAGCGTCGGCATCATGAGCTATGCCACCAAGTTCAGCTCCGCCTTCTACGGCCCCTATCGCGAGGCGATCTCGACCGGCGGCCTGCTGAAGGGCGACAAGAAAACCTATTATATCGACCCGGCCAACGGCACCGAGGCGGTGCGCGATGCCGCGCTCGACGTCGAAGAAGGCGCCGATATGCTGATGGTCAAGCCCGGCCTGCCCTATCTCGACATCTGTTGGCGGCTGAAGGAGGCATTCGGCCTGCCGACCTTTGCCTATCAGGTCTCTGGCGAATATTCGATGATTAAAGCCGCCGCGGCCAATGGCTGGATCGATGGCGAAAGGGTGATGCTGGAAACGTTGCTCGCCTTCAAGCGCGCCGGCTGCGACGGCATTCTCACCTATTTCGCACCGGAAGTGGCGAGACTGCTGGCAAAGAGGTAATTACCGGCCACAAAGCTTATTGCATTTGCCGGACCTCACACCATATGTTCGGCAAATGTTTCCTACTGCGCCGCGCATCCTGCTGGATGCACAAAAGTCGCAATGGGAATCTTTAACTGCGCATCAGCCTTTCCTTAAATCGGAACGATTGAAGGGGTTATGCGCGAAGGAGAAAGACGATGAGCCTGAACCCAACCCCGCTTTATGCAGCACCGGACGACTGGCGCGCCTATAGCGGTGTGCTGAGCCGGCGCATCTTCGCCTTCATCCTTGACTATGTCATCGTCGGCCTGCTCTGCATACCGGCCGCGGTTGTGCTGTTCTTTGTCTCGATCCTGACGCTTGGGTTGGGCTTCGTGCTCTACCCTGCCCTCTTTCTCATCGTTGCGGGCCTCTATTTCGGCTGGACGCTCGGCGGACCGCATCAGGCCTCGCTCGGCATGCGCGCCATGGGCATCGCCATGGTGCGGATAGACGGCCGGCGGATGGATTTTCTGACCGCGATCGTGCATCTGGCGCTGTTCTGGATCCTGAACTCCGTCCTGACGCCGCTCATCCTGCTTGCAGGCCTGTTCATCGAACGCAGCCGGCTGGTGCATGACCTGCTCCTCGGCACGGTCATCGTCCGAACGGCGTAACCTTGGCTATTCCGCTCAACGTCGTACCAACGATTTGGTTGTCCACCCTATCACCCTAACGAAGCCCGCTTGTTTCTGAAGAAGCTGGGAAACTATGACCTTGGACGAAGGACATAGTTGACGTTTTCTAAACTTGGGCCATGCTTGTGAGAAGTCGAATGCCGAATGGAAGGTTGATCAACGGCAGATGAACACGCAGTCGACGCCATCCCCGCAGTTTTATCTGACGGCACCGGCCGCCTGCCCGTACCTGCCGCGTGAGATGGAGCGTAAAGTCTTCACCCATCTCGTCGGGCCGCGCGCAGCGGAAATGAACGATATATTGACCCAGGGCGGCTTTCGTCGCTCGCAGAACATCGCTTATCGCCCCGCTTGCGAATCCTGCCGCGCCTGCATTTCCGTTCGCATTCTCGCTCAGGAATTCGAGCCCAGCCGGTCGATGAAACGCGTCCTGTCGTCCAATAGCGATATTATCGCCACCGAATTTCCGGCGCAGCCGTCCAGCGAGCAATATTCCCTCTTCCGCCGCTATCTCGATTATCGCCATCAGCAGGGCGGCATGTCCGACATGACCGTGCTCGACTATGCGATCATGGTCGAGGACACCCACGTCAACACCCGCATCATCGAATATCGCCGGCGCGAAGAAGGCTCCGGGCTGGAGCAGCGGCCGAAAGGCGAGCTGCTGGCGGCGGCATTGACCGACGTGATGAGCGACGGGCTGTCAATGGTCTATTCCTATTTCAATCCCGATCTCGACCAACGTTCGCTCGGCACCTTCATGATCCTCGATCATATCAAGCGGACCAAGGCGCTCGGGCTGCCGCATGTCTATCTCGGCTATTGGGTCAAGGGCTCTCGCAAGATGGACTACAAGACACGGTTTCAGCCACAGGAGCATCTGACCCCGCGCGGCTGGGAACGCTTCAATCCCGCCGATGTCAGCGAAGATCCCTCTCGCTAAATGGTCTCCCATCTCTCGGATCACAGAAAAGGCTTGTTGCTGGCCACCATCGGCGGGCTCACGCTGTCGATGGACATCCCGCTGATTCGGCTTTCGAGCGGCGATGTCTGGTCCGTGCTGTCGGCGCGCAGCCTTGCGACGATCGTCGTGGCGCTTATCGCTCTGGTCGTCATCCGCCGGGTTACAGGATCGCTGCGCAACACGCTGCCGGGCTGGATCGGACTTCCCGTCGGCCTCTTTTACGGCCTGACGACCATCACCTTTCTCCTCGCCATCTACTATACGACGGCGGCGAATGTGGTGTTCATCATCGCTCTCAATCCGATGTTTGCGGCACTTCTCTCCTGGATTTTCCTGAAGGAGCGCCCCGCTCTTTCCACCATCGTCACCATGATCGCAATGATCTTTGGCGTCGGCCTGATCGTGCGGGATGGCATGGAGGGCGGTCATTTCCTCGGCGATGCGCTGTCGGTTCTTGCTTCTTTTTCCATCGCCTGCGCCATCACGATCGCCAGAGCTTCGCGCAAGGATATGGGCTTCGCGTCTCTATTGTCCGCCATTATCCCGGCTGCAGTGGGACTTTACCATGTCATGCCTTCGGGCATCGTGATCGATCATCCCGGCTGGATCCTGCTCGATGGGGCGATCCTGATGCCCCTCTCCTTCTGGTGCCTCGCCACCGGCACACGCTTTCTCTCGGCGCCGGAAGTGGCGATGTTCTATCTGCTGGAAACGATCCTGGCTCCGATCTGGGTCTGGCTGATCTTCGCCGAAGCGCCAAGCAACATGACGCTCGCCGGCGGACTGGTGCTGATTCTAGCGCTGGCAGCGCATTCGTTATGGCAGGTGCGTGTCAGGGCAAGAATGGCGGCGGCGGGGTAACGAACTCCATATTGCGGCAGCCAATTCCAGATCTTTTGCTTTCGCTCAGAGCATTCCTCGCTGCAATCGGCCTACCGGGTCGATTGCTCGATTTTGCCCTACTGACCTCAGCCAGAGAACCTGCCGCTTCTGGGGAAGCCCTTCGGCACCGTACGGCCGGCCGAGGCGCGATCGCCGAGCCATTCTATCAGCTCGTCCTTGGTCTTGGTGAAGGTGCGGCCGGCGCTGTCTTCCCATGTCAGGCCGTCGGCGATGGCGAAGCACTTGATATCGCCGACGCCGCCATCCTTGTAGCGCTGCAGGCGCACGCCCTTGCCGCGCGACATTTCCGGGATCTGCGATAGCGAGAACACCACCATCTTGCGGTTCTCGCCGACGACGGCGACGTGATCGCCCGAGACCGGCACGAGCAGCTTCGTCTCATCCGGTGTCGTCAAGTTCATGATCTGCTTGCCCTTGCGGGTGTTGGCGACCAGTTCCACTTCCGGCACGATAAAGCCGTTGCCGGCGGTTGAGACGACCAGTTGCTTGCGCTGCGGATCGTGGACGAAGGCAGTCAGCACGTCCTGATCGTTTTCCATGTCGACCATGATGCGCAGCGGCTCGCCGTGGCCACGGCCGCCGGGCAGCTTGTCGCCGCCGAGCGTATAGGCCTTGCCGCCGGTGGTGACGATCAGGATCTTGTCGGTCGTCTGCGCCGGGAATGCCACCTTCAGCCCGTCGCCCTCCTTGAAGGTGAGCGTCGACGTATCGGAGATGTGACCCTTCAGCGCGCGAATCCAGCCCTTTTCCGAGACGACGACGGTGATCGGCTCCTTCTCGATCATCGCCTGCTGGATCGCAGCATCGTCGGCTTCGGGCGCTTCGGCGAACTGCGTGCGGCGGCGGCCGATCTCGGTCGCCTTGGCAAATTTCTTCTTCACCTCGCCGATTTCCCAGGCGACCGTCTGCCACTGCTTTTCTTCGGAAGCGAGCAAAGCCTCGATATCGGCCTTCTCCTTGGTCAGGCCGTCGAATTCCTTGCGGATCTCGAATTCTTCGAGTTTGCGCAGAGAGCGCAGCCGCATGTTGAGGATCGCTTCGACCTGATTGTCCGTCAGACCGAACCGCTCCATCATGACGGGCTTCGGCTCATCCTCCTCGCGGATGATGGCGATGACCTCATCGATGTTGAGGTAGGCAATCAGGAAGCCGCCGAGGATTTCCAGGCGTTTTTCGATTGCCGCGAGCCGGAAGCGCGAGCGGCGCAGCAAAACTTCCCGCCGGTGATCCAGCCACTCCTTCAGCACGTCGTTCAGCGCCATGACCTTCGGGATGCGGCCCATGGACAGAACGTTCATGTTGAGCGGGAAGCGGCTTTCCAGCTCTGTCAGCTTGAACATCGATTCCATCAGGATCATCGGATCGACGGTGCGGCTCTTCGGTATGAGAACGACGCGGATATCCTCGGCGGATTCATCGCGAACATCTTCAAGCAGCGGCAGTTTGCGCGCCAGCAGCAGCTCGGCGATCTTTTCGATCAGCCGCGACTTCTGCACCTGGAATGGAATTTCGGTAATGACGATCTGATAGCCGCCGCGGCCGAGATCTTCCGTTTCCCATTTGGCGCGAACGCGGAAGCCGCCGCGGCCGGTCTTGTAGCTTTCGATGATGCTGTCGCGATCGTCGATGATGATGCCGCCGGTCGGGAAATCCGGGCCGGGAATGAACTCCACCAGCTTTTCGACGGTCGCGTCGCGATCGCGGATCAGGTGCAGGGCCGCATCACAAAGTTCGTGGGCGTTGTGCGGCGGGATGGAGGTCGCCATGCCGACAGCGATGCCCGAGGAGCCGTTGGCGAGCAGGTTCGGGAAAGCGCCGGGCAGGACGACCGGCTCGGAATTCGACTCGTCGTAGGTATCGCGGAAATCCACGGCATCCTGATCGATGCCTTCGAGCAGCAGTTCGGAGACCGCCGTCATCTTGGATTCAGTGTAACGCATGGCGGCGGGGCTATCGCCGTCGATATTGCCGAAATTGCCCTGGCCGTTGACCAGCGTGTAGCGCTGCGAGAAATCCTGCGCAAGGCGGGCGAGCGCGTCGTAGATCGACTGGTCGCCATGCGGGTGATAGTTACCCATCACCTCGCCGACGATCTTGGCGCATTTGCGGAAGGCGGCGGTGGGGCGCAGTCCCATCTCGCTCATCGCATAAACAATGCGGCGATGGACCGGCTTCAGGCCGTCGCGAACATCCGGCAGGGCGCGATGCATGATCGTCGACAAAGCATAGGCCAGGTAGCGCTCTTCGAGCGCGGCCTTGAGATCGACCGGAAGAATGCTGTCATCGTCGCCGCCACCGGGCGGTAAAAGATTTTGTCCCATGGCCCTTGACTAGCGGAGAAGCCGATTCCCGGCAAGAAATCAGTGGAAAGCACTTGTGGATGACGTCTCAGTTCAGACATGATTTGACGTAACGTCAGACACAATTCTCATACATATATTTGCCATCGCCATTGCCATTGGAATTTTAGGCGAACGTGAATATAACTCGCGGCAGTACACGCTAAATATGTACACCCGCCTACACCAGCTCAATGAGGAAAAGCCACCATGACTTTTTATCGGACAACACGGCTGATGCTGTCCAGTGCCGCCTTACTGTCTTTCGCCAGCTCCGCCTTTGCGCTCGACGGTAACGATCTCCTAAAGAAGATCAATGACGTCTACGCTCAGCAAGGCGGTTCCATCGCGGCCGACAGCATCGATGTCAGCGGTACGACGGTGACGCTGAAAGGCATCAGCGTCAAAGCGGCCAGCGCGTCCGATGGCGTCAAGCTGGGTGACGTCACAATGACCGGCGTCACAGAAGCGGGTGGTGGCTACACGGTCGATCAGATCGCCTTTCCGGACGTTGCCACGACCAAGGACGGCGTCACCATTGCAGCTTCCGACCTCAAGATAAATGGGATCGAAATCCCGGCCGACGTCAACAAGGGCGATATCGATTCGCTGCTGTTCTACAAGAGCGCGCATGCCGGCTCCCTCTCCTTCACCCAGGACGGTACCCAGGTCTTCTCGATCGCCAACGCCGACGCCACGATGAACAAGCGCGCCGACAAGTCCGGTGTCGACTTCGATGCCCAGGTGAACGGCGTCAAGGCCGACCTCAGCAAGGTCAACGATCCGCAGGCCAAAGAAGCGATCAGCCAGCTCAACCTGCAGCAGCTCAACGGCAAGATCGCTATGAAGGGTAGCTGGGAGATCGCGCCGGGTACGATCGACATCACCGAATATTCCTTCGACTTCAAGGATGTGGGCAAGCTGAACATCGCGCTCAGCCTTTCCGGCTATACGCCTGCCTTCGCCAAGTCGCTTCAGGACGCGCTCAAGACCGTTCGCTCCAATCCAAACCAGCAGGATGCTCAGCAATCCGCCGGTCTTGCCATGCTCGGTCTTATGCAGCAGCTAACCTTCAACAGCGCGCAAATCCGCTTCGACGATAGCTCGATCACGTCCCGCGTGCTCGACTTTGCCGGCAAGCAACAGGGCGTTTCCGGCAAGCAGTTGGCCGACACGCTGAAGGCAATGACGCCGATCATGATGGCGCAGCTCAACATTCCGGAGCTGCAGAACGCCGTTTCCGCCGCCGTCAGCGCCTATCTCGACAACCCGAAGAGCCTGACGGTCAAGGCTTCGCCGGACAAGCCGGTGCCGCTGCCGATGATCATCGGCGCCGCCATGGGCGCTCCGCAGTCGATCCCGCAGGTCATCGGCCTCAAGGTTTCGTCCAACGATTGATCGAAGCTTCGATCCTGATCATCAGCAACCCGGCGATTTCGGTCGCCGGGTTTTTCATGTGCCCCATGCGGCCGCCATTGGCTGAACTTGATGATCAACAAAAAACCCAGCGACCGAAATCGCCGGGTTTTGTATGTCCATCGAAGCCTGTAGAGACCTCAGTCCTTCTTCACCGGCGGCACCGGGCGGATCGCCAGTTCGCGCAATTGCGTCGGCGTTGCCGCTGAGGGAGCGCCCATCAAGAGGTCCTGCGCCTGCTGGTTCATCGGGAACAGCGAGATTTCGCGCAGGTTCTTGGCGCCGACCAGCAGCATGATGATGCGGTCGATACCGAAGGCAGCGCCACCATGCGGAGGCGCGCCGTACTGGAAGGCGCGGTAGAGGCCGCCGAAGCGTTCTTCCACATCAGCCTGGCTGAGCCCGACCTTTTCAAAGGCGGCGACCATGGTTTCCGGCGACTGGTTACGGATCGAACCTGAGGCGATTTCGAAGCCGTTGCAGACGGCGTCGTATTGGAAGGCCTTGATCGTCAGCGGATCTTGGTTCTGGAGCGCCTCAAGACCGCCCTGCGGCATCGAGAACGGGTTGTGTGCGAAATCGACCTTCTTTTCTTCTTCGCTCCATTCGAAGAACGGGAAGTCGACGATCCAGCAAAGCTCGAAACGATCGCGGTCGACCAGGTTCAGTTCCTCGCCGGCCCTGGTGCGGGCTTCGCCGGCAAACTTGTAGAACTTGTCCGGATCGCCGGCGACAAAGAAGCAGGCATCGCCATCGCCGAGACCGAGCTGGGTGCGGATCGCGTCGGTGCGCTCCTCGCCAATGTTCTTGGCAAGTGGGCCGGCACCTTCGAGCTTCTCGCCTTCCTTGCGCCAGAAGATATAGCCGAGGCCAGGCTGGCCCTGGCTCTGCGCCCAGGCGTTCATGCGGTCGCAGAACGCTCTCGAGCCACCGGTCTTGGCCGGGATCGCCCAGACCTGCACCTTCGGGTTCGAGGCGATCATGTTGGCGAAGACCTTGAAGCCGGAGCCGGCGAAATGCTCGGTGACGGCTTCCATGACGATCGGGTTGCGCAGGTCCGGCTTGTCGGAGCCATACTTGCGGATGGCTTCGTCATAAGGAATGCGCGGCCATTCCTTGGTGACCGGCTTGCCTTCGGCAAACTCTTCGAACACCTGGGTCATCAGTGGGCCCATCGTGTTCCAGACGTCCTCCTGGGTGACGAAGCTCATTTCAAGGTCGAGCTGATAGAATTCGCCCGGCAGACGGTCGGCGCGCGGGTCTTCGTCACGGAAGCACGGCGCGATCTGGAAGTAACGGTCGAAGCCAGCGACCATCAGGAGCTGCTTATACTGCTGCGGCGCCTGCGGTAGGGCATAGAACGTGCCGGGATGGATACGGCTCGGCACCAGGAAGTCGCGCGCGCCCTCCGGCGACGATGCCGTCAAGATTGGCGTGGTGTATTCGGTGAAGCCGACTTCGCCCATATGGCGGCGCATGGAGGAGATAACCTGCGTGCGCTTGACGATGTTCCGGTGCAGCGTTTCGCGACGCAGATCGAGGAAGCGGTACTTCAGGCGCACGTCTTCCGGATAGTCCGGCTCGCCGAACACCGGCAGCGGCAATTCCTTGGCGGCGGAGAGCACTTCGATCTCCTGCGCGTAAAGCTCGATCTCGCCCGTCGGCATGTTCTTGTTGATCGTGTCTTCGGTACGGGCCTTCACGAGGCCATCGATGCGGATGACCCACTCGCCGCGCACGGTCTCGGCCAGCTTGAAGGCCGGAGAATCCGGATCGGCGACGACCTGGGTGATGCCATAGTGATCGCGCAGGTCGATGAAGAGCACGCCACCATGATCTCGGACGCGATGAACCCAGCCGGAGATGCGGACGGTCGAACCGACGTCGGACTTGCGCAGGGCGGCGCATGTGTGGCTGCGATAGCGATGCATAGTATATATCCTGGACTTGGCGGACGGCGGCGAATGCGGACGAAAGCCCCTCGCCTGCCGACGAGAAAATCGGGCGGAAAAGCGCATGGTGCGCCTGATTTGTCAAGGCTCGAACGCCTGCGAGTCGGTTTAAAGCTGCTTTCGTGAACTCGCAACATCGACAGCCGGAGGTAGGGATGCGGCAATTCAGCCACCCCAGCGCTATTGCTGAACACCACAGTCAACTTTAAACAGACTTACCTACCCCCGCGCCCTCGGAGCCTCACATGCCCATCCTTACCCGCCGCAATCTTTTGAAAGCCTCCGCCGTTGCCGGTGCCTATGGTGTGGGGCTTGGCATCGCCAGCAGGTTTGGCGGCACAGCGGTAGCGGCGCCGGAACCGCAGGTGTTCAAGGCCGCGAAGATCCAAGCCAATTTGATGGATGCCGGAGCGACCAAGGATGTTCTGACCTATGGTGACGCCGGCATGCCGCCGGTCGTGCGCATGAAGAAGGGCGAGCCCTTCGCCGCTCGCCTGATTAACGGCATCGACGATCCGACGACGATCCACTGGCACGGCATCCGCCTGCCGAACAAGATGGATGGCGTGCCCTTCCTGACGCAGCCTTACGTCTATACCGGCGATCACTTCGATTACGCCTTCACGCCTCCGGACGCCGGTACATTCTGGTATCATCCGCATTGCAATACACTGATCCAGATGGGACACGGCATGACGGGCATCATCGTCGTGGAAAATCCGAAGGACCCGGCATTCGATTCGGAATTGGTTCTCAATCTGCGCGACTGGCGGCTGGGTGGCGACGGCCAGTTCATTGCTCCATTCCGCCCGCGCGATACCGCCAAGTCGGGCACCTATGGGACGGTGCGGACGGCCAACTGGCAGCAGCAGCCGCAATATGACGCGCCCTCCGGCGGATTGGTGCGCCTGCGCCTCGCCATCACCGACGTCACGCGCATCTATTCTTTCCGCGTGGATGGAGCCGAGGCGACGGTGATCGCCATCGACGGCAATCCGGTGCCGCAGCGCTTCCCGCTCGACTTGCTGCAGCTCGGGCCTGGTCAGCGTCTGGAATTGGCCGTGCGCATGCCCGATGACGAAGGCGCGATCGTCAAGCTGGAGGATATCAGGGGCACCGATCCGAAAGTGCTCGCGACGCTACGTTCGGTCGGCAGCTCGCTGAAGCGCGATGTTCGCGATCTGGCGCCTCTCGAAGACAATCCAGTCGCCAAGGCCGATATCGGCTCGGCGGCGCATATTCCGCTGATCCTCAGCGCTACCGCGGAGAACACCGCCGACAACAGCATTTGCGGCTCGCTAGGCTACAGCTTCTGGGCCATCAACAAGGTGCCATGGCCGGGCGACTCGTCCGATCCGACTGCGCCGCTCGCCGAATTGAAGCTCGGCAAGAGCTATGTCATCGACATGGAAAACGTGACGCCGCATACGCATCCGATTCATCTGCACGGCATGAGCTTCACCGTGCTCTCCTCTTCGACGCGCCAGGTGCAGCCGTTCGTCTCCGACACCTACCTGATCCAGCCCAATGAAAAGGTGCAGCTCGGCTTCGTCGCCGACAATCCCGGCGACTGGGTGTTGCATTGCCACATCATCGAACATCAGAAGACGGGCATGACCAGTTATGTGCGTGTAGCTTAACCATGGTCGCAAACGTGCCCTATGCTCGCGCAATGCAAGCTATATGCTTTCAGCGATTATACTTAAAAGCGGTGTCAGCCCGGAGCTTCCCCTTTCGACGTATTGACATATCCGGTTGAAAGGAGAAGGAAGGTTAACGAACTATTTTACCATGAATGTGTTGAGATGATCGAAACTACCGCCCAATTGGAGGCGGCCTGCCAAGAGCTGGCCAAGTCAGAATTCATTACCATCGACACCGAATTCCTGCGAGAGACGACCTTCTGGCCGGAGCTTTGCCTGATCCAGATGGCGAGCCCCACGACCGAAGTGCTGGTCGATCCGCTGGCCAAGGGCCTGGACCTGAAGCCTTTTTTTGAGCTGATGGCCAATCCCGCCGTCATGAAGGTGTTCCACGCCGCACGCCAGGACATCGAAATCATCTTCAATCGCGGCAACCTCATCCCGCATCCGATCTTCGACACGCAGGTCGCCGCCATGGTCTGCGGCTTCGGCGACTCGGTCTCCTACGATCAGCTCGTCAGCCGCATCAAGAACGTCCATATCGACAAGTCCTCGCGCTTTACCGACTGGAGCCGCCGGCCGCTGTCGGAGAAACAGCTCGATTATGCGCTTGCCGACGTCACCCATCTGCGCGATGTCTATCTTTCGCTGAAGGAGCAGCTCGAGCGCGAAGGCCGCGCTTCCTGGCTGCTTGAGGAAATGGCGATCCTCGAAGCGCGCGAAACCTACGACCTGCATCCGGATGATGCCTGGCAGCGGCTGAAGATGCGGCTGCGCAAGCCGCAGGAACTGGCCGTGTTGAAATACGTCGCCGCCTGGCGCGAACGCGAGGCGCGCGCCCGCAACGTGCCGCGCGCCCGCGTGCTGAAAGACGATGGCATCTACGAAATCGCCCAGCAGCAGCCAAAGGACATGGAAGCGCTGGGACGCCTGCGCACGATCCCGAAGGGTTGGGAGCGATCCGCCTCCGGCGCTGCCGTATTGGAGGCAATCACTCAGGCCCTGGCATTGCCCAAGGCCGAGATGCCGCATGTGCCGCGTCATCAGCAGGCGCCGGAAGGCACGGCCGCAGCGGCCGAATTGCTGAAGGTTCTGCTGAAGTTGATCGCCGAGAAACACGGCGTCGCCCCGAAGGTCATCGCCAACAGCGAAGATCTGGACAAGATCGCCGCCGAAGGTGAGAAAGCGGAAGTGGCCGCCCTGACCGGCTGGCGACGTGATCTTTTCGGCGATACGGCGCTGCAGCTTATCCAGGGCCAGGTGGCCTTGCGCTTCGTCGGCAAGCGGGTCGAGACGGTCAGCCTGTAGCCCCAACGACCTTGGCGGACACGCGACGATGCCGACGATTTGGCGGTTGCGTGCCATCCAAAAATAGCGATGCTGGTTGCGAACGCGATTGTGCCGCACATCCGACAGAATGGGCCCTTAGCGCAATCACATATTCGATGGCGCACGGGTCTTTTCTCAAACCAATCCTGGTTTGGGGGCATGCGCCGGCTCTTGGCGGATCGGCAGCATGGGAAGATTCCCTTCGGCGCTTAACTGGATTTTGACCGCGGCCGTTGTCGCCGTCAGCGGCATCCTCTATGGCAGGCTGTTTTTCCACGAGGCGCCGCTGTATATCGGTGCAATCTATGCATTGTTCTGCGGCATGCCGGCGCTTGCCTTCGAACGCCGCATGATCCTGCCACGCTTGAACCATTGGATGCATCGCCTGCCCACGCCGGCCTTTATCGTCTCGGCCTTGGTCGTCGATTTCGCCTTGATCGCCATCGGCTTTGCGATGGCCGGCGGCCTGATGAAATCCCTGCACCTGATTACGGATAGCTGGGCTGACGTCATGCTGCTGAAGATAAATGTCTACATCTATGCCGTCATGGTGACCGCGATCATTATTTTCGTCGGGCGCGTGCGGGAACTGCTTGGCCGCGACGTCTTCCTCAGCCTGTTGACCGGCCGCTATCGTAATCCGGTGCAGGAAGAGCGTGTATTTCTCTTCATTGACCTCGTCGGTTCGACGGCTTTTGCTGAAGAGCATGGCGACCTCAGGACGCAGCAATTCCTGGGCTCGGTATTCAGTGCGCTCGCTGAGCCGGTGCGGCGACACAAGGGCGCGATCGATGACTATATCGGCGACGCCGCCATCATCACCTGGCCGCTCCAACGCGGCGTGAAGAATGCGCGCTGCATTCGCTGCGTTTTCGAAATCCTCGCCGATATCGAGGCGAATGCGGAAACATGGTTGAAATCCTATGGCAGGGTGCCGCGTCTGAGGGCAGCCTTGCATGGCGGCGGCATCGTCACTGCCGAAATCGGCATCGACCACCACAAGATCGCCTATTTCGGCGACACGGTGAACACCACCGCGAGGCTGGAATCTCTATGCAAGACGCTGGATCGCCAGGTGCTGATCTCGGCCGACCTTGCAAGACGGATCGAGCTTCCCGACGACATCGCAAAGGAAGACCTCGGCGACCATGCCGTTCGCGGCCGCGACCAGACGCTTGGGGTGATTGCCCTGCATATGGCGAGACAGCAGACGCGGAAGGCGATAGCCAACGGGCAGTAAGGCACGGAGTCATCATCGTCCGTTGCCTATTGCCCAAAACCTACATTCTATCGGTTGTCCACAGTCACCAAAGCTTCACGTGGACGTTAATTCACCGCCATAGCTCGCCTGTTAAGCGAGGGTTGTTTGCCAATCCCCGCCAACAACGTGACACGATGACCCGAATTCTTTTCGCTTCCACGGCACTTTTTGTTCTGATTGCCGCCGCGGCCCATGCCGATGAAACACAGTTTCCCGCCAAGCTGACCTCGCAGGCCATTCTGCCGGCCAACACCATTATCGCTGCGCCGGCCGATGCACCGGATTTCCTGAAGACCTCCGGCAAGTTCACGACGCCGGATCGCAAGCGCACCGAGGCGCTCGGCACGGTTCCGGGCAAGGACGGCGCCCGCGTGACCGATCTGAAGCTGCCTTTCAACGGCCAGGCGATCCAGGGCTTTTCCGGGATCAAGGCGATGCCGGACGGTAGCTTCTGGACGCTGACCGACAACGGCTTCGGCTCCAAGCAGAATTCGAGCGACGCCATGCTCTTCCTGCACCAGCTCAAATTCGACTGGAACAATGGCAAAGTCGACGTCGTCAAGAACCTGTTCCTGTCCGACCCGAACAAGAAGGCCCCCTTCCCGATCGTCCTCGAAGGCACGGATACCCGCTATCTTACCGGCGCCGACTTCGACATCGAGTCGATCCAACCGGTCGCCGAGGGCTTCTGGATCGGTGATGAATTCGGTCCCTACCTCCTGAAATTCGACACGAATGGCCACCTGACCGACGTTTTCCCGACCACACTCAATGGCAAGCCGGTCATGTCTCCCGACAATGCCCTGCTGCAACTGCCCGGCAATCCGACGCAGAAAATGCCGGCCTTCAACTTGAGGCGCTCCGGTGGCTTCGAAGGTCTTGCCATGTCCAAGGATGGCACCAAGCTTTACGGCCTGCTGGAAGGCGCGATCTATCAGGATGACGGTCAGATGGAGAGCGTCGACGGTCATACGGCAATCCGCGTTATCGAATTCGACGTCGCCTCGAAGAGCTGGACCGGCCATAGCTGGCTTTATCCGTTTGCCGACAAGGGCACCTCGATCGGCGATTTCAACATGCTCGACGAAACCACGGCCCTGGTGATCGAGCGCGACAACGGCGCCGGCACGAAGGACAAGGCCTGCGCCGATCCGAAGCAGCCGAAGCCGGATTGCTTCGAGGCTCCGGCCGAGCTGAAGCGCGTCTACAAGATCGAATTCAACGACGCCAATGCCGGCAAGGCTGTCCGCAAGATCGGCTATATCGATCTACTGCACATCGAAGATCCGGACCACAAGCGTCGCCAGGGCGGCGGTGAAGGCTTTTACGACATGCCCTTCGTTACCATCGAAAACGTCGACCGAGTCGATGCCACCCATATCATCATCGGCAACGACAATAACCTGCCCTTCTCGGCCGGCCGCGCTGTCGACAAGGCAGACGACAACGAGTTCAGCATTCTTGAAGTCGGTGATTTCCTGAACGCGAAATAACAGAAATGTTGGACCTTCTCCCCACGGGGAGAAGGTTTTCCTACTCGAACCGGAAAGCTAGCCGTCTATTCGTCAGCCGGCCCAGTTGCTGCAGCCGGCCTTCCAGCCGTTCGCCGGCGAAGTCGTGGTATTCGGCGGGGACGACAAATTCGAGATCCAGGTCCGGGCTCGGCGAACGTCGAAATGTCAGGGCGCGAACGACGCCCGGCATGGAAGCCGAGAAGAGATAGACGACGCGCAGCAGGCCCCCGAGCAGTTTGGCGCGCTCGACGAGTTGCGGTGTGGCGATTGCCGCCAGCGGTTCTGTGGCGCCGTCATCGTGAAGGCCCTCGAAACGATAGTAGTTGGCGAGCGCGATAAAGGCGCGGCCGGCATGGGTGATGCCGACGAAGGACGTGTGGGCAATGATGTTCAATGCCTGCAGGCCGCGATAATCGGGGTGGGCACGCCAACTGATATCGGCAAGCAAGCAAGCGGCCTGGCGATAGCGGCTCTCCTCCTCCGTCTCGGTCACGCCGAAGAACGGCATCATGCGACCGGTCCACTCGGCAAGCTCGCGAGCATGCTCCGGCGAGCGGGCACGCAGGATGGCAAGTTCGCCGGCGGCGACCAGCAACGGGTCACTATGGCGCTCGGCCTCGGTCAGCAGCGAATAGAGGTAGCCCTCTCGCACGCCCTGGGCCGAGAAGGAGATGATGGAGGGCCTCATTTCCGCCAGCACCTCACGCATGGCCACGGCGCCGAAGGGCAGCAGCAAGCGGCGATGCTTGGAGATGGCCAGCAATGCGGGCTCTTTCGATTCCTTGGCTTCGCTGATCTGATCGAGGAAACGCATCATCTCGTCCAGCGGCACCTCGTAGCCCTGCATCATGTGCAGTGCATATTTACGCATTTCCATGTGCAGCTTGGCGATGTTTCGCCACGTGCCGCCGACTGCGTAAAAGGTGCGTCCCTCGCCATTGCTCAGCAATTTCGCCGTTTTGACATGCTTGCGGGCAAAGCTGCGCGCCCTGGCGAGTGAGCCGTTGGCATATTCCGAAAGCCTGAGGCCGCCGAGCGGCAGGGTGATGCCCTTGCCGATCTCCTTGCCCTTGATGTCGATGAGTTCGAGCGAACCGCCACCAAGGTCGCCGGCAATGCCGTCCGGGCTGAAAAAGCCGCTGATGATGCCAAGCGCAGAAAAACGCGCTTCTTCCTCGCCCGAAAGCACCCGCACCTTGCGCTGCAGGATCGATTCCGCCTGATGGATGAATTCCGGACCGTTGCTTGCCTCACGGGCAGCGGCCGTCGCCAGAACATAGATGGTCGATGCGCGCGCCTGATCGGACAGCGCCTTGAAGCGATGCAGGGCTGAAAGCGCGCGCGCGACGCTCTCCTCGTCCATCCTACCGGTCAGTGCTATGCCTTTGCCAAGGCCGCAAAGCACTTTCTCGTTGAAAAGAATGGTCGGCGACCGCGAGTGGCCTTCATAGACGACAAGACGGACCGAGTTCGATCCGATATCGACAACGGAGACAGGGGCTATACCGGGAAGGCGCCCCTGGGCTTCTGATTCAACCATGCAGGTCCAGTTATATTTTGCGGCCCGACAACAGCCCGGCGATCAGTTTCGGCGCACTGGATTTCAGAGCTTCACCACGGCCCGACAGGCTGGGATTGGTCATGAAATACTGCTGCGCGTTGAATGGCTCCTCACCCTTGCGCACCTCCATGCGCCGCGAAGTACCGTCCGGCAATATCTCGTAGCTCTGCTGATTGTCAATGATATTGCCCAGCATGATCTGCGAAAGCACTTGCTCATGCACGGTCTTATTGGTCAGCGGAACGAGGGTTTCGACGCGGCGGTCAAGGTTTCTCGGCATCATGTCGGCCGAGCCGATATAGACCAGCGCCTTCTCCGACGGCAGGCCTTGGCCATTGCCGAAGCAGAAGATGCGGCTGTGTTCGAGGAAGCGGCCGACGATGGACTTGACGCGGATATTCTCCGAAAGCCCCGGCACCTGCGGACGCAGGCAGCAGATGCCGCGAATGACGAGATCAATCTCGACGCCGGCGTTGCTGGCGCGATAGAGCGCATCGATGATATCGGGATCCACCAGCGAATTCATCTTCATCCAGATCGCCGCCGGCTGGCCGTTTCTGGCGTGCTCGATCTCCTCCTCGATGTGCTGGAGGATGCGCGAGCGGAGCGTATAGGGCGAAACTGCGATCTTCATGCCCTCTTCCGGCTCACCGTAACCGGTGATGAAGTTGAAGATGTTCGCCATGTCGTGGGCGATCTTTGGATCGCAGGTGAAATAGGAAAGGTCCGTGTAGATCTTGGCGGTGATCGGGTGGTAGTTGCCGGTGCCGAGGTGGCAATAGGTGCGCAGCTTGCCGTCTTCACGACGCACGACCATCGACATCTTCGCATGCGTCTTGAGCTCGATGAAGCCGAAGACGACCTGCACGCCGGCGCGTTCCAAATCGCGTGCCCAGCGAATGTTCGCCTCTTCATCAAAGCGAGCCTTGAGCTCGACCAGCGCCGTGACCGATTTGCCCATATCGGCAGCATCGATCAGCGCCCGCACGATCGGGCTGTCGTTGGAGGTGCGATAAAGCGTCTGCTTTATCGCCAGAACGTCAGGATCGCGCGCAGCCTGGAGAAGGAACTGGACCACAACGTCGAAGGATTCATAAGGATGGTGGACCACCATGTCCTTTTCGCGGATCGCGGCGAAACAATCGCCGGCATGTTCGCGGACGCGCTCAGGAAATCGGGCATTGTAAGGCTCGAAGCGTAGATCGTCGCGCGGCGCCTTGGCGATTTCGGACAATGTGTTGAGAGCCAGCAGGCCCGGCAGAACGGCGATGCGGTTTTCCGGTACGTTCAGCGATTCCACGACGAACTGGCGCAGCTCCAGCGGCATTTCCGAGTCGGTCTCGATGCGGATCACCGAGCCGCGGCGGCGGCGCTTCAGCGCTGTTTCGAAGAAACGCACCAGATCTTCGGCTTCTTCTTCGACTTCGATATCGCTGTCTCGGATGATGCGGAAGGTACCCGAACCCTTCACCTCATAGCCTGGATAGAGCCGGTGAATGAAGATATTCACGACATCTTCAAGCGTGATGTAGCGAATAACGTTGCTGGCGTCCGGCAAACGGACGAAGCGGTCGAGCGCCGGCGGCAGACGCAGCAGCGCCGTCATCGGCTCGCGGCCGTTCATGCTGTTCAGTTGCAGCGCGATCGAGAAGCCGAGGTTCGGAATGAACGGGAACGGATGCGCCGGGTCGATGGATAGCGGCGTCAGAACCGGAAAGATCGCCTGATCGAATTCGTTGGCAAGCCACTGCTTGTCGACCTCGGAAAGCGCCGGCGGGCGGACGATCAGAATGTCTTCCTTGGCAAGATACTGCTGCAGCACGGCAAGCGACGCCTGCTGCTCCATCTGCAAATTGTCGATTTCGCGCAGGATGTCGTCGAGCTGTTCGGCCGGTGTCTTACCGTCCGGAGTGCGCATCAGAATCTTCTGGCGGACCTGGCCTTCGAGGCCGGCGACGCGCACCATGAAGAACTCATCGAGGTTGGCGGCGGAAATGGAAAGGAAACGGATGCGCTCCAGAAGCGGATGCGCCGTGTTCAGGGTTTCCTCAAGAACGCGGCGATTGAACTGCAGCCAGGAGAATTCGCGATTGATGAAGCGCTCGGGGCTGGTCAGCAACTCGTTGATCGGCGGCGCGGCCTCCGGGGCTTGCTGATTGGCGTCCTGATGTTCCGTTAATGCCGAGTCCATGTTCCACCTGCCCTATCTTAGAACCTTGCGCCACGTATAGCAGTTTGACGACGGAACTGTGACAGTTTCCCGATCGGTCAATCGGCCGGGGCGGAATTACCCAATTCGTTCAATACTTCAGCGGCCAAAATGCGTGTTATCCTGGTGCCACGGCCGAGCGCGAGGCGGTCCAGCCGGTCGACGATCAACTGGGCGGCATTCAGCGAACGCTCCATGCGATTGACGATATAGAGCACAAGTTTGTCATCGATATAAAGCTGGCGGTCGGCGAAGAGCTTTACGATCACCTGCGACAACAATTCCTCATCCGGTTCGCCGATCTCGACCACCGTTGCCGCCTTCAGTCGCGAGCGCAGATCGGGCAGCGTTACCGGCCAGGACATCGGCCAGAGCCTGCTGGTCATCAGTAAGCCCGTGCCGTTTTCCCTAACGCTGTTGATGACGTGGAAAAGCTCGGTGTCGTCGAAGCCCAGGCGATCGACGTCCTCGAAGATGACCGGACTGTTCGCGGCCGCTACTGCCGCTCCGGAGCCGGCTTTCGGATGAATGGCGATTGCGCCACTCCTCTCGCGCCAGATACTGGCAAGATGCGATTTTCCCGAACCGACCGGCCCGGCGAGAATGACGACCGGCGACGGCCAGTGCGGCCATGAATCGACTATCTTTACTGCCGCGCTCAAGGGATCGGCGACCAGCAGATCATCGCGGCCGGTCGCTGCGTCGTGCGTAAAAGCCAGGGGTAGCTGTTCGGCGGGCTTGCGCCTCAAATCAGCGTTCTTCGCGTCGGTCATGCTATTTGTTCTCAGAACTGCCGGCCTTGGTTTTGCGCGTCTTGCCGGCTTCCGAGCGTCCATAATAGAGGTCGCTTTGAAGGTAGCGCGAAAGGGCGAAACGGACAAGGACGCCACACGCGGCCGCGGCCGGAACGGCGACCAGCAGACCGACGAAACCAAAGAGCGCGCCGAAGGCAAAAAGGGCGAACATCAGCCAGACCGGATGCAGGCCGACGCTTTCGCCGACCAGCTTCGGCTGCAGCACGTTGCCTTCCAGGAACTGGCCAGTGAAAAAGACGGCCAGCGTGAGGCCGACCCAGAGATAATCCGGCCAGAACTGCACCAGGGCGACGCTCAGCGCCAGGAAGAGACCGACGAGCGAACCGACATAGGGGATGAAGCTGATCATGCCGGCGAACAGACCGATCAACAGGCCGAAGTTCAGACCCACCAGCGACAGGCCGACACCGTAATAGACGCCCAAGATGATGCAGAGCGAGCCCTGGCCGCGGATGAAGCCGGCGATCGCCTGATCCACCTCCCGGGCGATCTGGCGCACGGTCGAGACATGATCGCGCGGAATCCAGGCATCGACCTTGGCGATCATGCGGTCCCAGTCGAGCAATATATAGAAGGCGACGACGGGAGTGACGATCATCAGCGAAATGATGTTGACCAGCGTCTTGCCGGAACTCCAGATCTGCGCAAACAGGCCGCCGACGAAGCTCAGGCCGTCAGACAAAATGTTGGAGAAATTATCCTTGATGGCGCCGAGCTGATCGCGAATCCAAACCGGCAGCATCGTCGTCTGGGTATGGGCGATGAACTTCTGGAATTGCTGCACATAGCCCGGTATATGTTGAATGAAATCATTGAACTGGTTGATGATGATCGGAATGAAGATCGTCAGCGCCAATGCAAAGACCAGCACGAAGGCAACGAGGATCACCACCGTCGCCATGAAGCGGCTGAGACCGATCCTTTCCAGCCGATCGGCGACCGGATCAAGGAAATAGGCAACCGACATGCCGGCGATGAAGGGCAAGAGAATCGAGCTGAAGAGATAGAGAAAAACGATGAAGGCGACGAGCACGAGCACCCAGAAGATGACCTGGCGCTTGAGGCTCGCTCCGCTGACTTGTTGCTCCATCGACTTCCCCATTCTTCGCCGCCTGTTGCCGCCCGCTTAGGACATAGGATGACGCCGCAATTATGGTCAAGCCTACGGCCGGAAATCGGCCTTGGAGCGCTGTGAAGCGGGGAAAATCGAGGGTTTGCCTGCGCTAGCGCCTTGCATAAAGGTTCCTGTCATGCAATGGCGACCCGATTAAAATTGTTCCAATTGGAACGATGGCCACCGGAGGCGAAAGCATGAGCCAGTCTGGAAAAAACGGTCTGACCTATAGCGACGCGGGCGTCGATATCGATGCCGGCAATCTGCTGGTCGAAAAGATCAAGCCGGCGGTTCGTTCGACCCGCCGCCCCGGCGCCGACGGCGAAATCGGCGGCTTCGGCGGCCTCTTCGACCTGAAGGCGGCGGGCTTCACCGATCCGGTGCTGGTGGCCGCCAATGACGGCGTCGGCACGAAGCTGAAGATCGCCATCGACGCGAATTATCACGACACCGTCGGCATCGATCTCGTTGCCATGTGCGTCAACGATCTCGTGGTACAAGGCGCCGAGCCACTGTTCTTCCTCGACTACTTTGCGACCGGCAAGCTCGATCCCGATCAGGGTGCTGCGATCGTCGGCGGCATTGCGGCCGGCTGCCGCGAGGCGGGCTGCGCGCTGATCGGCGGCGAGACGGCGGAAATGCCGGGCATGTATTCCGATGGTGACTACGATTTGGCCGGCTTCGCCGTGGGCGCGGCCGAGCGCGGGCAGCTTCTGCCCTCCGGCGACATTGCCGAGGGTGACGTCATTCTCGGCCTCGCCTCCTCCGGCGTGCATTCCAACGGTTTCTCACTGGTGCGCAAGATCGTCAGCCTCTCCGGCCTTGGTTGGGATGCGCCAGCCCCCTTCGCCGATGGCAAGGCGCTCGGCGAAGCCCTGCTGACGCCGACGCGCATCTATGTGAAGCCGCTTTTGAAGGCGATCCGCGAGACCCGGGCCATCAAGGCACTCGCCCACATCACCGGCGGCGGCTTCCCGGAGAATATTCCGCGGGTACTGCCGAAGCATCTTGCGGCAGAGATCGACTTGGCGGCCGTCAAGGTTCCGCCGGTCTTCTCCTGGCTTGCCAAAACGGGCGGCGTCGAGGCCAAGGAAATGCTGCGCACCTTCAACTGCGGCATCGGCATGATCGCCGTCGTCGCGGCCGAGAATGTCGAGGCCGTCAAGGCAGCGCTTGAGGCAGAAGGCGAAAGCATCGTTACGCTGGGCCGTATGATCGCCCGCGACGAAGGCGCTGCCGGCACCGTCTACAAGGGCACGCTGGCGATATGAGTTCGGCCCGCAAACGCGTCGTCGTCTTCATCTCGGGCAGCGGCTCCAACATGATGGCGCTGGTCAAGGCTGCTGCGGCGTCGGATTATCCGGCCGAGATCGTCGGTGTGATCTCCGACAAAGCGGATGCCGGCGGTTTGGCGAAAGCCGCTGCAGAGGGCATCGCCACCTTCGCCTTCGTGCGCAAGGATTTTGCCAGCAAGGACGCACATGAGGAGGCGATCCTCGCGCAGCTCAATGCACTATCGCCCGACATCATCTGCCTTGCCGGCTATATGCGCCTGCTCTCCGGCCGCTTCATCCAGCGCTACGAAGGCCGGATCATCAATATCCACCCCTCGCTGCTGCCGCTTTTTCCCGGCCTGCATACACACCAGCGTGCCATCGATGCAGGCCAGCGGATCGCCGGCTGCACCGTGCATTTCGTCACCGAAGGCATGGACGAAGGCCCAGCGATCGGCCAGGCTGCCGTGCCGGTGCTGACCGACGATACGGCCGAAACGCTTGCCGCCCGCGTGCTGACGATCGAGCATCAGCTCTATCCGCAGTCGCTCCGATTGCTGGCGCAAGGCAAGGTGCGCATGGAGGGTGGCAAGGCAATTGCTGCCGCCAAGACACCCGTCGCCCGCGGGGCCCAGATCATGTCACTACTCGGTGATATCAGCCAGATCTAACCGCGTTTCCTTTACGCAGCCATCGCCATCAAGGGATGAAGCGTGCCGTCGCTGTAGACGACGCGTCCGTTGCGGAAGGTTGCGCGGATGCGGTGAACGGCGCCATGCTCGACGGCCACCAGATCGGCCTTCTGGCCGACGGCGATCTCGCCGCGATCCGTGAGACCCGCAGCACGCGCGGCACCAGCGGTCGCCATGGCCACGGCTGCCGGGAGACCGCCACTGGCTACGTCAGCGATCTTGAAGATCGCCGGCACGAAGGCGGCCGGGTGATAATCGGCGGCGATGATGCCAAGCAGGCTGGCGCCGGCGGCTTCGAGCGCGCTCAAATTTCCGGACATGGACTGGCCGCGCAAGGCATTCGGCGCGCCCATCAGCGTCCAGAGGCCGCGACGGCGGGCCTCTTCGGCAGCCGGCAGCGTCACCGGGAACTCGCTGATCGTGACACCGAGATCGAACATTTCGGCTACTTTTTCCGCGCTGTCATCGTCATGAGAGGCGAGCGACAGCTTGTGCTTCAAGGACAGGCCGACGATATCGCGGAGCTTGTGTTCGATATCCGGGTCCTGCCGCATCGCGATGCGTCGCGCCAGCACTTCCTCGGCAGCTTCGCGGGTGATGCCGCGACGCTCGGACATGCTGAGGATATAACTTTCGATATCGTTGTATTGCCCCTGCCCCGGCGTATGGTCCGTCAGCGACACCATATCGACGAAACCATCTTCCAGCAGCCGCTCCAGCGTCGGTGCCGCGCCGATGTTGGTGATCTCGTAGCGCGCGTGAACGCGGTGGTCGATCAGCAGATGGTCGCGCAGGCTGTTGATGCCCTTGATCACCGCCGAGGTGGTTTCCAGCGAGCGCACGTGGCCATAGACACTTTCGGTGGCGAAGGAAACGGCGGCATAGGCGGTGGTGACACCGGCTGCGGCGAGCTTCTTGTCGAGTTCATGAATACCGAAATCGATCGGCATCGTCGCATTCGGCCGCGGCGCGATTTCGCGCTCGATCATGTCGCCGTGCAGATCGACGAAGCCCGGCATCATCAGCCGTCCGCCGCCATCGAATGTCGGAGCCTCCACCAACTCGGGCCGGATCTCGGCGATCACGCCATCCTCAATACGAACAGAGCCTTGATCGACGACTTCATCGGGAAGAACAAGCGTGAAATTGCTGAGCCACATCGGCTTTCTCCTCAAATAGCGTCAATCGTTTTGGAGGTATGGTAGTCCGGACCTATTCCGGCAAGCGCTCCTCGGTAGTCGCGATTCGTGACATCATAATGAAAGCTACGGCATTGATTTTGGCAGCGCTTGCGCGCTTCCGAACGGCCTATTTCAGGCTTGCCCTGTTCAAGATCGCCCACTGCAACAGCATGATCGTCTTGGCGTCGTAGATCTCGCCGGCTTCGATCATCGCCATGGTTTCGGTGAGCGGTACTTCGAGAACCTCGATATCCTCATGTTCATGGGCAAGCCCGCCGCCGTCACCGATGCGGTCCGCCGTATCGACCACAGCGGCAAAGAAATGGATGATCTCGGTGACAGCGCCCGGCGAGGTGAATGCCTTGAACAGAAAACGGACCTCACGAACACGGAAGCCGGTTTCCTCCATTGCCTCGCGGCGGATCGCCTCTTCCGGGTGATCGCCATCGAGCAAGCCGGCCGGTACTTCGATCATCCAGGCGGGAAAGCCGGTGAGATGGGCAGGCAGACGGAACTGCCGCACAAGGATGACCTTTTCGCGCTTGGGGTCGTAGAGCAGGATGCAGGCGGCCGGCGTGCGGTGATAGATTTCCCGCTTCACCCGATGCGTCTCGCCCGCCGAATCCGTGTAGTCGATGTCGAAGGTGCTGAGCCGCGTCCATTGGTCGGAAAGCGTCTTCTCGCTGACGATCTCGACCTTCGCCTTGTCGAACTTGTTCATGCTCTATCCCTGCGCAACCAAACCTTGTTATCGTGGACGGCAGCGCCGCCATAGGGGGCGACGGGATCGGCGCCGGTCAGAACATTGATCCCTTCGCCATCGACATGCGCCTTGTTCGGCCACAGACCTTCGGCGATCAGCACGCCGGGCTTCACTTCGGTCGTGATGCGCGCATGAATGCGGATATCGCCTCTGAGATTGCCGAGCTGAACGAGGTCGCCATGGGCGATGTCCAACGCCGCCGCATCCGCCGGATTGATCATCACTTCCGGGCGGCCTTCCTTCTGGCGGGAGGTCTTCGTTTCCGCAAAGCTCGAATTCAAGAAATTGCGCGAGGGCGATGTGGCAAGCCGGAACGGATGATCGGAATCGGCAACTTCGATGACGTCGACCTGATCCGGAAATTGCGGCAGCTCGACATGCGGCCCAAGCAGGCCGACGGCCTCCGGCGGCCGGTTCGGGGCCGGCTGGTTGCTCCAGTCGGGACGGAAGCGGAACTTGCCGTCGGGATGGGCAAAACCGTTGAGGAAATGCGCGTCCTCGAAAGCTGGCTGCCGATCGAACCATTTATACTCGAGAAAATGATCGTAATCCGGCAGGGCGCTTCGCTCCAGAATACGATCGATCATCTCGCGGGCCGAAAATCCGAAGCCGGGACGATCGGCGACGCCGAGGCGCTTGGCCAGTTCCTCGATGACGAAGAGATTGCTGCGGACCGTCGATGGCGGCTCGACCAGCTTGGGGCCAAGCAGGATGTGGTTCTGCCCGCCGGCGCGGTAGATGTCGTTATGCTCGACGAACATGGTGGCGGGGATGACGATATCGGCCATTTCAGCGGTATCGGTCATGAACTGTTCGTGCACGGCGACGAAGAGATCGTTACGGGCAAAGCCGCGCTTCACCAGCCGCTGTTCCGGCGCGATGTTTACCGGATTGGTGTTCTGGATCAGCATGGCCGTCACAGGCCCACGATGGCGCAAAGCGACGGCGTCGCCGGTCAGCGCCCGGCCGATCTGCGACTGGTCGATCATGCGGATATCAGCGTCCAGCATCGAGCGGCCTGTCAGCTCGCTCGAATCCATGCGGAAGATATCGCTGTTAGAATGGAAAGCGCCGCCGCCTTCATATTGCCAGGAGCCGAGCACGGTGGCGATGGAAGCTGCCGCGTGCATCGCCACCGCACCGTTGCGCTGACGGGTGAAGCCGTAGCCGAGACGGAAATAGGTCTTCTTTGTCGTCCCGACGAGTTTGGCGAAGGCTTCGATCTCATCGACGGACAGGCCGGTGATTACAGCCGCCCATTCCGGCGTCTTGGCCTTGAGATGCGCTTCAAGACCGGCCGGGTCATCGGCATATTTCGCCATATAGGCGCGATCGGCATAACCGTCGCGGAAGGCGATATGCATGACGGCGCAGGCGAGCGCGGCATCCGTACCCGGCTTGACGATCAGCGCCATATCGGCCTGCTTCATCGTCGGATTGTCGTAGATATCGATGACGACGATCTTGGCGCCGCGCTCTTTGCGCGACTTCACCGCATGGGTCATCACGTTGACCTGGGTCGCGACCGCGTTGGTGCCCCATATGACCACGCAATCGGTACGGCCCATCTCGCGCGGATCGGGACCGCGCAGCGTACCCGTCGCCATGGTGAAGCCCGTCCAGGCGGGGTTCGTGCAGATCGAGGAAAAGAAGCCGGAATAGCGCTTGGCATGGCGCAGGCGATTGATGGAATCGCGCTGAACCCAGCCCATGGTGCCGGCGTAGTAATAGGGCCAGACCGACTCGCTACCATCTTTTGCCTCAGCCTTGACGAAAGCATTGGCGATTTCATCCAGCGCGTCGTCCCAGGAGATTTCCTGCCAGCGGCCCTCTCCCTTGGCGCCGGCGCGGCGCAGCGGCTTCATCAGGCGATCCGGATGGTAAAGCCGCTCGGCGTAGCGGGCGACCTTGGCGCAGATGACGCCCGACGTGTAGGAATGGTCACCCGCGCCGCGCACGCGGCCGATCCGGCCATCCTCCGTCAGATCGATCTCCAGCGCGCAGGTGGAGGGACAGTCATGCGGACAGGCTGTGTGTCCGATCCGCGATTTGGCGTGAATAGGGGTCGCAATGTTCATAGCGTTTGTATATTTCATGCCTTGTCCGGCCAAAAGGCATAATCTGGCCCATCGCAACAATTCATGCGGACTTCACCGACAATGAACTATCGGCATATCTATCACGCGGGCAATTTCGCCGATGTGCTGAAGCACGCGGTGCTTGCCCGTCTCGTCCGCTATCTGCAGAACAAGGACAAGGCCTTCCGCGTCCTCGATACTCACGCCGGCATCGGCCTCTACGACCTCTCCTCGGAAGAAGCGCAGAAAACCGGCGAATGGCTAGACGGGATCGGCCGGCTGCTGGAGGCCGAGCTCGTGCCGCAAGTGGCCGATCTGCTGGAGCCCTATCTGACCGCGGTCCGAGAACTCAATCCCGAAGGCGGCATCCGGCTCTATCCCGGCTCGCCGAAGCTTGCCCGCATGCTCTTCCGTCCACAGGACCGGCTGTCGGCGATGGAGCTGCATCCGGAAGATTTCCAGCGGCTGCATCGTTTGTTCGAGGGCGATCACCACGCACGCATCACCGAACTCGACGGCTGGCTGGCGCTGGGTGCGCATCTGCCGCCGAAGGAGAAGCGCGGCATCGTGCTCGTCGATCCGCCTTTCGAAGAGGACGGCGAATATGAGCGGCTGGTGGATGGCCTTGCGAAGGCCTGGCGCCGCTTTCCCGGCGGCACCTATTGCCTCTGGTATCCGCTCAAGAAGGATGCGCCGATCAAGGCTTTTCACGAGGCGCTGCAGGCATTGGAGATCCCCAAGATGCTCTGCGCCGAACTGACGGTCAAAAGCGATCGCGGCTTCACCGGACTGACGGGCTCCGGTCTCATTATCGTCAACCCGCCATTTACGCTGAAGGACGAGCTGCATGCATTGCTGCCCGCTCTGAAGGATATGCTGGCGCAGGACCGCTTCGCCTCGCAACGTGCCTTCTGGCTGCGGGGCGAACATTGATCTTTCTTTCGCACATCGCACAGGTGATCCCATGAAGCTTCTCTGCTCGCCCCCTTCCCCCTTTTCCAGCAAGGTGCGGATGGCAGCCCGCTATCTCGGCATTGAACTCACCGAAATCCACGTCGACACCAATGCCGGCCCGGCAGTGCTGGTCGACAATAATCCGCTCGGTAAGATCCCGACGCTGCTGACGAAAGACGGCGTATCGATCTTCGACAGCCGCGCGATCATGCATCATTTCGATCGGCAGAAGGGCAAGAGGCTTTATCCCGCCAAGGATGGCAAGCGCACGGAGGCCGAGGTGCTGGAAGCGCTTTGCGACGGCACCAACGAATGCCTCTTGTCGATCGTTTACGAGCGGCGCCTGCGCGATCAGGACAAGCAGCACCAACCTTGGATCGACCGGCAGTGGACGAAGGCGAGCCGCACGCTCGCCCATCTCAACGCCGAACCGCCGAAGATCGGTAAGAAGCTGCATGGCGGGCATTTCGCACTCGCGTCCCTGCTCGGCTATCTGCAACTGCGCTTTGAGGGACAGTGGGAAGCGGACCACGCCGACCTGATCGATTGGGCGCGCAAATTCGAAAAGCATTTTCCGGCCTATCAGACGATGAAGCCTCGGCAGGCCTAAAGCGCATCGCAATCTCTAGGATTCGCTCCTTGCGCTTTAGGTCTTTGATTTTGCGCATGTCGTTATCGCAAAACCGCTGCGCACTTTTGCGCGACATGCTTTAGCTCTGACGGACAGCGTCGGTCTTCACGAAATCGACGAAAGCGCGGAGGGCCGTCGGCGACTGCCGGCGACTCGGATAATAGAGGAAGAAGCCGGGATAATACGGGCACCAGTCCTCCAGCACGCGGATCAGCCGGCCATCCTGCAAAGCCGGCAGCGCGTGATCTTCAAACAAGAACGCAAGTCCGGAGCCGTTGACGGCGGCGTCTAACATTATGTCGAGATCGCCGAGTGTCAGCGGTCCCTGCACCTCGATCTCCAGCTCGATGCCGCCACGTTCGAACTCCCAGCGATAATAGGTGCCGCTCGGGAAACGGTAGCGGATGCAGGGGTGATCTTTCAGATCATGCGGCGTGACCGGTTTGGGGAAACGCTGAAAATGTTCCGGCGAGCCGACGATCGCCGTTCGCTGGCGCGGGCCAATAGCGATGGCGATCATGTCGGCGGCAACGCTTTCGCCGAACCGTATGCCGGCGTCGAAACCGCCGGAGACCGTGTCCACGAGCGCATCGTCCACCACGATCTCCATTTCGACGGCCGGATAGGCCCTCAAGAATCGTGACACGATCGGCAACAGCACCATCTTGGCGGCGGGGCGCGGCGTGTTGATGCGCAGCTTGCCGTAGGGCTGCCCGCGGAATTTATCGAGATCCTCCAGTGCATCGTCGATATCGAGGAAAGCCGGGCGAATGCGGTCGAACAGGCGCTCGCCGGCCTCCGTCAACCCGACGCCGCGGGTGGTGCGATTGACCAGCCGCACATCCAGCCGCTCCTCGATCGACCGCAGCGAATGGCTGAGCGCGGAAGGCGTCACGCCGAGTTCCACCGCGGCTTTGCGAAAGCTGCGATGTTGGGCGATCGCCAGGAAGATTGCCAGATCGGTCGAACGGACACGTCGCATTGATGAGATTTTCTCAGCACTTCATGGAGGAGAAAGTAGATTATCTCAACGACGCCATCAAGCTACCTTTCTCCTGCAAGCCAATTCCACCCACGGAATTGCAAACCCACAAAGGAGAAAGTCATGCGCGTTTGGTTCATTACGGGCGCATCCCGCGGCTTCGGCGCCCTCATTGCTCAGGAAGCCCTCACCGCTGGCGACGCCGTCGTTGCCACGGCCCGCAACCCCGCCGGCCTGGCCGAGAAGTTCGGCAATCATCCGAACCTGCTGCCCGTCGCCCTCGACGTTTCGAATGAAGCCCAGGCCCATGAGGCTGCAGCGGAAGCCGTCAAGCGCTTCGGCAGGATCGACATCCTTCTCAACAATGCCGGCTACGGGCTGCTGGGTGCGGTGGAAGAGGCAACCGCCGAAGAGATCGAGAAGCTCTATGCCACGAACGTCTTCGGTCTCTTGAAGGTCACGCGCGCCGTGCTGCCGCATATGCGCCGGCAGCGTTCGGGTCAAGTGATCAACATGTCCTCGGTCGGCGGCTATCAGAGCTTTGCGGGTTGGGGTATCTATTGCTCGACGAAGTTCGCGGTCGAAGGGCTCTCCGAGGCAATGGCGGCGGAATTGCAGCCGCTCGGCATCAAGGTCACCGTCGTCGAACCCGGTTTCTTCCGGACCGACTTCCTCGACGAAAGCTCACTCGCCGTCAGCCCGAGCTCGATTGCCGACTATAAGGACACGCCAGTCGGCGCGATGCGCGATTTCGCAGCCGGTCACAATCACGGCCAGCCCGGCGATCCCGCACGGCTTGCAAAGTCGATGATCACGCTTGCACATTCGGCCAACCCGCCGCTGCGCATGCCATTCGGCACCGACACGATCGGCGCGATCGAGACGAAGAATGAGTATGTCGCCAAGGAACTGGCCGGCTGGCGTGAACTGGCCGCCTCGACGGACTTCCCGAAGGACGCTGCCTAAATATTCAGAACCATGAAACGGAAAAAGCCGGGGCGCGAACCCCGGCTTTCGTCAGATTATGCCATCAAATTATTAGAACTTGACGCCGATACCGACCTTAACGCTCTGCTCGTCGTAGCCGCGCGAGAAGCTGCCGGAGTCGAGGTTGAAGTCCTTCTTGCCGTAGTCGGTGTAACGGTATTCGAGACGAGCCGTGATGTTGTTGGTGATGAAGGTTTCAGCACCTGCACCGACCGTGTAGCCAACAGCCGTCTTGCTTTCAGACGAGGTAGCGTCTTCAAGCTTGTTCTGGCCGATTGCCAGACCGGCCGTGCCGTACAGCATGAACGGGTTGAAGTCGTAACCGATACGGCCGCGAACGGAGCCGTTTACGCCGTTTTTGGCAGTGAGACCATTGCGGGTCGAGTCGGAGTCGGCATAGCCGAGGTCACCTTCAACGCCGTATACGATCTGACCCTGCTGCCAGTTGTAGCCGGTGAAAGCGTCACCGCCAAAGGCGTAGGAGTTGCCGTTGTGGTTGAAGTGACCGGCATTCCAGTCGCCAGCGCCACCGATGTAGAAACCGGACCAGTTGTTGACAACCGGCGGAGCTTCCTGAGCGACGGGCGGCTGCGGAACCTGCTCCACAGCGTCGGCTGCATGAGCCGCCGTGAAGCCGCCGAGAGCAAAACCAGAGACCATGAGGGTCGTGATGAGAGTACGCATACTTTTCTCCTTTCAGTCCCGTGTTCTTCGTCTACTGATGACCTCGAAGCACCACGAGCAATTACAAGATGTCCCTCCCGGATCGGGACTGAAATTGGAATGCAATTGAGGAATTCGAAGAGCTAAAATATGATATCATTGTGGCACAGAGGTGGCTGAATTTCGATGTTGCTTCAGCGCAACAGAGGAATTGTTAACCATAATGAGTGGTTAAAGCATGTATACTTATTTTTATCGAAATATAACTGAAGCTTTACATAAGTCATTGCTACCGACTGTCGTGCAGGACACACCTTTTCATATGGTGTATCGGCGCCCTATATGAGTGCGAGTTGGGTAATGGCGACGAAAAGGCAACATCTTGAGCCAGGAAAAACTACGCACCGCGCTGATAACGGGTGCATCAAAAAGAATAGGCCGGGCGATCGCTGAGGATTTGTCGGCTAACGGCTTTGCAGTCGCGCTGCATGCCAATCAATCGCTGGACGAGGCAGCCGAAGTCGTGGCGAAATTGCGGCAACGGGGCAGAAAGGCGATTGCGATCAAGGCCGACCTGCAAAATTCGGCGGAGACATCGACGCTGATCGAAAGGGCTGTTGCAGAGCTTGGACCGCTGGATCTTCTCGTCAACAACGCCTCGGTTTTCCGGGGTGATTCTGCCGATCGTTTCGACGCCGAGGCTTTCGACGCGCATTTTGCCGTGCATGTCCGTGCGCCCTCGATCCTTGCTGCGGATTTCGCACGGCAGCTTCCGAAGGGTATCCCGGGGCTGGTCGTCAATATTATCGACCAGCGCGTCTGGGCGCTGAACCCGCGCTTCTATTCCTATACGCTGTCGAAGGCCGCCCTGTGGACGGCGACCCAGACGATGGCGCAGAGCTTTGCGCCTGATATCCGCGTCAATGCCATCGGCCCGGGTCCGACGGTGCGCAGCGTCCGCCAGACGGAAGAGGACTTCCAGGCGCAGATCGATGGTCTCATATTGAAGGCAGCGCCCGGGCTCGACGAATTCGGTCGCACCGTCCGCTTTCTTTTTGACACGCCTTCGATCACGGGCCAAATGATAGCGCTCGATGGCGGCCAGCATCTTGCCTGGGAAACGCCTGACGTGTCGGAGAGCATGGAATGAACGGACGAAAGCTGCCCGACGGCGGCATTCTCTATGACGAATCAGAGGACATTGAAGACGACGTCGAGGTGGAAGGCGATGCTGGCCCCTCCCCCGCTGTGCCGGTCGACTGGAACGAAGGCGGCAAGAACGAGACCGGCCTTCGGGGCGCGGAGCTGATTGCCGAATTCGTCAAGCGGCTGCCGAACAATCCCGGCGTCTATCGCATGTTCAATGAAAATGGCGACGTGCTCTATGTCGGCAAGGCGCGTAGCCTGAAGAAGCGTGTCGCCAATTATGCGATGGGCCGGGTGCATTCCAATCGCATCGCCCGCATGGTGCGCGAAACCGCCAATATGGAGTTCGTCACCACCCGCACCGAGACCGAAGCGCTGCTGCTGGAAGCGAATCTGATCAAGCGCTTACGGCCACGTTTCAATGTATTGCTGCGGGACGACAAGTCCTTTCCTTATATTCTCATCACCGGCGATCATCGGGCACCGGCGATCTTCAAGCATCGCGGCGCGCGTGCCCGCAAGGGAGAATATTTCGGCCCCTTCGCCTCGGCGGGCGCCGTTGGCCGCACTATCAATTCGCTGCAACGCGCCTTCCTGATCCGCACCTGCACCGATAGCGTTTTCGAGACACGCACGAGGCCCTGCCTGCTCTATCAGATCAAGCGCTGTTCTGGCCCCTGCACCTACGAGATCAGCGATCAAGGCTATGCGGAGCTGGTTCAGGAGGCGAAGGACTTCCTCTCCGGCAAGAGTCAGAACGTCAAGGCGCACATGGCGGAAGCGATGAATGCTGCTGCCGAAGACCTCGATTTCGAACGTGCCGCCGTCTATCGCGACCGGCTGGCGGCGCTGTCGCATGTGCAGAGCCATCAGGGTATCAATCCCGCCGGCGTCGAGGAGGCCGATGTCTTCGCCATCCATCACGAAGGCGGCATCTCCTGCATCCAGGTCTTCTTCTTCCGTACCGGCCAGAACTGGGGTAACCGCGCCTATTTCCCGAAAGCCGACCCATCGCTTTCCGGTGCCGAGGTGCTGAATGCGTTTCTGGCGCAATTCTACGACGACAAGCCCGTGCCGAGGCAGATCCTGTTGTCGGAGACGGTCGAGGAGATCGAGCTGCTGGCGGCCGCGCTTGGCGAAAAAGCAGGTCACAAGGTGACGATCCTTGTTCCGCAGCGTGGCGAGAAGCGCGATCTGGTCGATCATGTCGTCGCCAATGCCCGCGAGGCGCATGGCCGCAAGCTTGCCGAGACCGCCTCGCAATCGCGGCTGCTCGAAGGCTTCAGGGAAACATTCCAGCTTTCCTACGTGCCGCAACGCATCGAGATCTATGATAACTCGCACATCATGGGCACGAATGCAGTCGGCGGCATGGTCGTGGCCGGGCCGGAAGGGTTCGTTAAAGGCCAGTACCGGAAGTTCAACATCAAATCGACCGATATCACGCCTGGCGATGACTTCGGCATGATGCGCGAAGTCATGACCCGGCGTTTCTCTCGCCTACTGAAGGAAGAGGGCAAACCCGATCGCAGCCCCACTGCGGAAACCACGGCCGTCGATGCTGCGGATCAGCCCTTTCCCGCCTGGCCGGATGTGATCCTTATCGATGGCGGTCAGGGGCAAATGACGGCGGTGCGCGCCATTCTCGAAGAGCTCGGAATTACCGACAGCGTCATCGCCATCGGTGTCGCCAAGGGTGTCGACCGCGACGCCGGGCGCGAGCGCTTCTTTCCGCCCGCCCGCGAGAGCTTCACCCTGCCGCCGCGCGATCCCGTGCTCTACTTTATTCAGCGCATGCGCGACGAGGCGCATCGTTTCGCCATCGGCTCGCACCGGGCACGACGCAAGAAGGAGATGGTGAAAAACCCGCTGGACGAAATCGGCGGCATCGGCCCTTCGCGCAAGCGGGCGCTGCTACAGCATTTCGGCACCGCCAAGGCCGTGTCGCGCGCGGCGCTGTCCGACCTGATGGCCGTCGAAGGCATTTCCGAAGCCGTGGCGCGGCAGGTCTATAACCATTTTCACGAGGACGCCGCGAAATAGGAAAAGCTGGTCGCAAATTCCACGTAATGGCGGTGAAAAAACAGAAACAATATTGACGGCAAGCTCCTCAAACCGCCATCTAAGGCATGATCCCAAGAGGTGCGGGACGGTTTTTGGATAAGATCATGCTAAATCAAATAGCTGGAACGAGATGACGCCTTGGGGAAGGCCATTTTGGTCCAGCGAAACAACTGAAACGAAACGATTTCCATGGCTTCGCGCGCATATAGCATTCCCAATCTGCTCACCTATGGCCGCATTCTCTGCGTGCCATTGATCGTCCTGTGCTTCTTCATCGAAGGCAAACTGGAAGGGTCCGATTTCGCGCGCTGGGTCGCGCTCTGGATCTTCATCATCGCCTCGATCACCGACTTTCTGGATGGCTATCTCGCGCGCATCTGGAATCAGACCTCGAATATCGGCCGCATGCTGGACCCGATCGCCGACAAGCTGCTGGTCTCCGCGATCCTGCTGCTGGTCGCCGCCGACGGCACGATCGCCGGCTGGTCGCTCTGGGCGGCCATCATCATCCTTTGCCGCGAAATCCTCGTCTCGGGCCTGCGTGAGTATCTGGCGGCACTGAAGGTCAGCGTGCCGGTAACGCGCATCGCCAAATGGAAGACGACCGCGCAGCTCGTCGCCATCGCCTTCCTGCTGGCTGGGCCGGCAGGCGACAAGGTGTTACCCTATACAACGGAGATCGGCATCGTCCTGCTCTGGGTCGCAGCGCTGCTGACCATCTACACCGGCTACGACTATTTCCGCGCCGGTTTGAAGCATGTCGTGGATGAGGAATGATGACGAAGCTCGTTTATTTCGCCTGGGTACGCGAACGGATCGGCAAGGGTGAGGAAGAGATTTCGCTCCCCGCCGAAGTGATCACCGTCGGCGATCTCCTGAATCATTTGAAGAGCTTGGGCGAGGAATACGAGACGGCACTTCAGTTTCCGGAGACGATCCGCGTCGCCATCAATATGGAGCATGCCGACCATGACGAGCCGATCGCTGGAGCCCGCGAGATCGGGCTCTTTCCGCCGATGACGGGTGGGTGAGGAGCGGTCGGGCAAAGCCCGAGCAATCGATCCATCCAGTGAATCGATTGCAGCGACGAACGCTCCTTCGGCAGGCTCAGGACGCCCTAGCGAAGGGCTGGGAGTCTCGGCAAACTCTTTCAGAGGGCGATAGGAAATTGCCAATGATTGCACCATTCGTCAAAGTCCAGCGGGAGGATTTCGACCTTCAGGCCGAAATCGACCGCCTGACAGGAGGGCGTCATGATATCGGCGCGGTCGTCACCTTTTCCGGCCTCTGCCGCGACGAGGGCGGAGCGCTCGGTGCACTGGAACTCGAACATTATCCCGGCATGGCGGAAGCGGAGATCACCCGCATCGCGACGGTCGCCATCGAACGCTTCGAGCTTCGCGGCCTGACCGCCATTCATCGCTACGGCAAAATTGCGCCTGGAGAGAACATCGTTCTCGTCATCGCCGCCGCCTCGCATCGGCAAGCCGCCTTCGACGGCGCCAATTTCCTCATGGATTTCCTGAAGACTTCGGCGCCGTTCTGGAAGAAGGAACATGCGAAAGACGGCAAGGAAGGCGATTGGGTTTCGGCCAAGGATGCGGACGATGCCGCGTGGGCCAAATGGACCGACGAAAACTGATCCTTACGGAACCACGCGCTCTCGCCGGCTCAACACCAGCAGCAGGACGAGCAGCGAGAAGATCACGAAATCGCGCCACAGGAATGGCCCGTAGGCGCCCCACATGGTTTCGAACAGGCCGAGCAACGCCGCTCCGCCGGCTGATTTCAGCGGATCGGAATAGCCGCCGACAGCGGCAATCATCAGCACTTTCAGGCCGAACATCAGACCGGCACCGAAATCCATCGTGCCGTAATAGCAGGTCGCCAGCAGGCCGCAGGCCGTTGCGACCAATGCCGAGGCGACATAGGCCAGGAGGAAGACCCGATTGGCGCTTGTGCCGCAGAGCTCGGCAGCCAGTGCATCATCCGTCACCGCCCGCCAGATGCGGCCCCATCCGGTATATCTCAGCACATAGGTTCCTCCGAGGATGACCAGAACCATCAGCGCCGTATTGAGGAGTTGGATCTCGGTCAACGTGACGCGGAAATCGCCGCTATCCCAGAAGACGATCATGTCATTCAGGAAAGGCGGCAGCCAGATGCCGCGCGTATTGGAGGCCAGCCGCGCCGTCTCCATCAATATGATCATCATGCCAAGCGCTGCGACGATGATCGTATTGGGCGATTTGCGCGACAGCGGCAGCATGACCGAGCGGCCGATGAGAAGGCTCGTCCCCAACGTATAGACAAGCGCGACGGCACCACCGAAGGCGAGTGCGGCCGGCAGAATGAGAAACATCCTCGTGTAGCCGACGTCCGTGAACAGGACCAGCATCTGACCGGAGAAGGCGAAAAGCGCGCCATAGGTGATATCCGCCCGCTTCATCACACCGAAGGCAACGGCATAGCCGAAAGCCAGCGCCGCATAGAGTGCTGCGAGCGGAACGGCATTCGCCAATTGCTGCAGGAGATAGGCCATAGAACCTCCGGATGTCGATGAATAGTAACTAGTAAAATCCATTTTACCAGTTATAATTTTGAGCATGAGTTTTTCCTGGACCCCACATCGGTTTTCCGGCGGCGCACTGGCGCTGGACGTCGCCAACAGCGTTATAATGCGCCACGACGACGAGCGGCGCATCGATCGTTTCGAGGCGCTGGGGCAGATGGAAAGTTTTCCGAAAGCGGCGGTCAACTTCTGCGCCGAACGTACTTTGTTCGGCGATATCTTGCCGGTGCAGCAAGAGAATAAGTCCGGCTTCATCGATCTGCGTGAGGCGATCGACGGCTATTTTCGCGCCCGCGTTCTCGACCGTGATGCTGACGCGCTGCTCGCCGATCTATTGGAGGCGCAGTCGAAGGTGCTGCGGCGGGCCGCCTCGCCCGATGGGCTCGATGCCGCAACGGTGCATTCGACGCTGCGGCTCCTTGCCATGCCCGATCCGGACCGCATGAAAATCTGCCGCAACTGCGGCTGGCTGTTTATCGACCGCAGCAAGAACAAAAGCCGGGCCTGGTGCGACATGGCGGTCTGCGGCAACCGCGCCAAGGCAAACCGGCACTATCGCCGCAAGAAGGAGGAGAGTGCACCATGAGAACCCAGGCGATCGTTTTGATGGCCGCACTTGCGGGCCTTGCACTTGCCGGCTGCCAGCGGCAGGCGGAAAACGGTCCGACCGAACTCAGCGGCCGGCTCTTCGTCTTCAACTATCGCGTCGCGACTGCGAGCTACATGATCACGCTGAAGAAGATCGCGCCGATCCCGGAAGGCACGACGGCAGTCGCGGAGTTCGAAAATCCGATGGGTGGCGATCCCCTGGTGGTGCGGGAGAAGATCTACACGTTCTGGGACAAGATCACGCTCGAAAGCCCGGATCTGCACTGCGTGCGCAAGGACCGCCCCTATTCCGTCTCGATCAAGCTGGTCGATGCCAGCGACAAGACCATCCAGAGCATCAAGACCGAGGTGAAATCCGATCTCGACCAGACCGTGCTGCCGACGAGGCCGCTTGTGGTCGGCCCGAGTTACACGAAGAACCCGGATGTCTTCAAAGCCGACGGCAGCATCGACTATGGGCACGACGAAGCCTGTCCGGCATGAAAAAAGCCGAGGCACAAGACCCCGGCTTTCTTCTATCAATTCAATCTCTTCAGCGCGAAGGCTGGGTGATTGATTCAGCCGACGATTTCGGTTTCGGAGAACCAGTAGGCGATTTCAATCGCAGCGGTTTCCGGAGCGTCCGAGCCGTGAACGGAGTTTTCGCCGATCGACAGAGCGTGGATCTTGCGGATCGTGCCTTCGGCAGCGTTGGCCGGGTTGGTCGCCCCCATGATTTCGCGGTTCTTCAGGATGGCGCCTTCGCCTTCCAGAACCTGAACGACGGTCGGGCCGGAGATCATGCCTTCGACGAGTTCGCCGAAGAAGGGACGGTCCTTGTGAACAGCGTAGAAGCCTTCGGCTTCGCGCTTGCTCATCCAAACGCGCTTGGAAGCGATGACGCGCAGGCCATTGTCCTCAAAAATCTTGGTGATGGCGCCGGTCAGGTTACGCTTGGTTGCGTCCGGCTTGATCATCGAAAAAGTGCGTTCAATCGCCATGGGTCAATTCCTTGTCGTCAGAGAAAAGTGGGCGGTCTTTACCCGCCCCACAGCCTGAAAACAAGGGGGACGCGCCAATTTCACGCGGCTGTCACAGTCCGGATGCCCGATTCGGAGCGAGGCCGAAGGCCAGTTGGGCAATCCCATCAGCAAATTTTGTGGGCGCCATCAGCCCCATTTACGCCTTTCTATTCTAGGCTTGCTTCATTGTTCCTGGAGGAAGATGAGGATGCAGAGGCATTACAGAATGCTCGCCGACTACAACCGCTGGGCCAACGCCCTGCTTTACGATGCCGCCGCCCAACTCAGCGACGCCGAATATCGCGAGAACCGCGGCGCATTTTTCGGCTCGCTGCATGGCACGCTCAATCATATCCTGGTCGGCGATCGCGCTTGGATGCATCGTTTCACCGGCACAGGAGACATGCCGACGGCCTTGGACATCATATTGCACGACACTCTCGAGGATCTTCGTGCCGCTCGGGTGGTTGAAGACCAGCGCATCATCGATTGGGGAGATACGCTCGATAGTGACGTACTTGCTGCAGACATCATCTACACCCCTATCATCCAGCCGGGGACCACCATTACCCATCCGTTGGGGCCAGCCGTCGCGCACTTCTTCAACCACCAGACCCACCATCGTGGCCAATGCCATATGATACTGACAGTGATGGGCAAACCATCGCTGGGTCTCGATCTGATTTATTTCCTGCGCACGGATGGGACGCGTTGGATGTGAAGCGTGGCGCGAGCCGACCTTTCCCCAATACAGTTTGGCGTTGTTCGACTGTCTAATTTTGTTGCAAGATAACGTCGGTATGAACGGTCCGTTCATGTTGCCTTAACCTGCGCCCCTGCAAATTCAGCAAATATATCAGTTCGCGGGTGAGCAGAGAGTAGGCATGAAGAGTTCGCAGGCACGTGTTTCGGCATATCCCATCGGCAATGACGACAGCGAGGCGGCCACCGACCTCGAGATGATCGGTCGCCATATGGCCAAGCTGAAGGTGAAGGCGCTGCCGCGCAACTACCAGCTCTTCCATGAAGCGCTCCACGGCTCGGATCGCCGGATCGCCAACGAGATCGCAGCGCTCGGCCCCTCCCCTTCGCAAGCCAGTCTCGACGATATCGGCTTGAAACATCGCCTCGTCAGCCATTGCAGCCTGGTCGCCCGGAAATCCGAGGCCGATGCGGCCGAGATGCTGCGCGAAGTGGCCGAGCAACTGGCCGAGGGGCTGATGAGGAAACAGAGCTTTGCCCGCGAGATCGAAACGACGCCGCATGTCGCCGCCGCCATGGACAGCCTCAATGCGTCGCTGAGCAATCTGCTGCTCTACGAAACAGAACTGACGGAGAGGCTGAGGGACTGCGCGGGCCTGCCGCCGCAAGCGCGCGGCACCCGCGTCTAAGCTCTCCGGCTCTTGCCTTCGGCGCGGAGTTCGGCCAAAACCGCGCCATGATTTCGATTTCCGAACTTTCCGCCCGCATTGCCGGCCGCCTCCTCATCGACCATGCCAGCGTGACGCTTCCGGCGGGCACCAAAGCGGGGCTTGTTGGCAAGAACGGCGCCGGCAAGTCGACGCTATTCCGCGTGATCACCGGCGATCTCGCCGCCGAAAGCGGCTCGGTCTCCATTCCGCGCAATGCTCGCATCGGCCAGGTGGCGCAGGAAGCGCCAGGGACCGAGGAGCCGCTGATCGAGATCGTTCTGAAGGCCGATAAGGAACGCTCCGCTCTGCTTGCGGAAGCCGAAACGGCGACCGATCCACATCGCATCGCCGACATCCAGACGCGCCTTGCCGATATCGGCGCCCATTCGGCCGAAGCGCGCGCCGCCAGTATTCTCGCCGGCCTCGGTTTCGACCATGAAGCCCAGCATCGCCCCGCCTCCTCCTTTTCCGGCGGCTGGCGTATGCGCGTGGCGCTCGCGGCAGTGCTGTTCTCCGAGCCGGACCTGCTGCTGCTCGACGAGCCGACCAACTATCTCGACCTCGAAGGCACGCTCTGGCTGGAAGATTATATCCGCCGCTATCCGCACACGGTCATCATCATCTCGCATGACCGCGACCTGTTGAACACGGCTGTCAATTCGATCGTCCATCTCGACCAGAAGAAGCTCACCTTCTATCGCGGCTCCTACGACCAGTTCGAGCGGCAGAAGGCGGAGGCCAACGAGTTGCAGATGAAGGCGAAGGCGAAGAACGAGGCGGCGCGCAAGCACCTGCAGAGTTTCATCGACCGCTTCAAGGCCAAGGCGACGAAGGCCCGTCAGGCACAATCGCGCGTCAAGGCGCTGGAGCGCATGGGCACGGTTGCCGCCGTCATCGAAGATCATGTGATGGGCTTCAGCTTTCCCGAGCCGGAAAAGCAGGCGGCATCGCCGATCATCGCCGTCACCGGCGGCGCGGTCGGCTACGAGCCCAGCAAGCCGATCCTGAAGCGCCTCAATCTGCGCATCGACGCCGATGACCGCATCGCCCTGCTCGGCTCCAACGGCAACGGCAAATCCACCTTCGCGAAATTCGTCTCCGGCCGCCTCGATGCCGAAAGCGGCGATGTGAAGCTGGCGCCGAACCTGAAGATCGGCTTCTTTGCCCAGCATCAGCTCGACGACCTCGTGCCCAACCAGACCGCCGTCGAGCATGTGCGCCGCCGCATGCCCGACGCGCCGGAGGCAAAGGTACGCGCCCGTGTCGCCCAGATGGGCCTTGCGACCGAGAAGATGGACACGCAGGTGAAGGACCTCTCCGGTGGCGAAAAGGCGCGGCTGCTGATGGGGCTTGCCGCTTTCGATGCACCGAACCTTCTGATCCTCGACGAACCGACCAACCATCTCGACATCGACAGTCGCAATGCGCTGATCCAGGCGCTGAATGACTATTCCGGCGCGGTCATCCTGATCTCGCACGACCGCCATCTCATCGAGGCGACGGTCGACCGGCTGTGGCTGGTGGGCGACGGCACGGTTTCCACCTTCGACGGCGACCTGGAAGATTATCGCAGCCTCGTCGTCGCCAGCCCGAAGCCGAGGGACGACAAGGGCAAGATCAACGGCGCCGACGATTCCGTCTCCAAGGCGGATCAACGAAAACTCAATGCCGACCGCCGCGCCTCGCTCGCGCCGCTCAAGAAAAAGATCAACGAAATCGAATCCTTGACCGGCAAGCTGGAGAAACTGATTCAGGCGCTTGATGCGGAACTTGCAGATCCTGCCCTCTATGAGAAGGCACCCGCCAAGGCCGCCGAGAAAGCCAAACAGCGCTCCGACGCGGCGGAAAAGCTAGCCGTCGCCGAAGAGCAATGGCTGGAGCTTTCGTCTGAATATGAAACCGGGATGGCTGGTTAAAACATCCCGTTTTCGAGTGAAAGCACCCGAAAACGGATAATATGCCTATATTTCAAAGCGTTATAGAAATCCTTGCTCGTTCGAATGAACGCGTGGCGCTCTAAAAACGGTTAATTCCTGTGGCATCCGTGCGTCAAAACTAACCGATCATTAACCATAATCGGAAAAAATGCGCCCAACATTCATTAATGTATTGTTGAGCGATTCCGATGACCTTCCGTCTTCTCCTGGCCGGCTTTGCCGTGTCCTTATCTCTTGCCGGCTGCGCAACCAAACCGGGCGGCGACGCGTCGCTGAAGACGAGTTTTGCTGCGGAAGAGCCGCACCGTAAGCCGTTGAAGGCAAGCGACCCCGTCGACATGGAGCCAACGAAATGGGCTGGCGCCGAGCTTGAAACTCGAGAAACGGGCGATACCGGCGGCCCGCATCACCTGGTCGGGCGGACCTTGGAAGTGTCCTCGCTGCACGATCTCAAGCTGGATGACAGGGAAGTCATTCTTAGCTTCGACGACGGTCCGGCGCCGGGCAAGACGGAGCGCATCCTCTCCACGCTCGACAAATTCGGCGTCAAGGCGACGTTCATGATGGTTGGCGAGATGGCGGAAGCGCACCCGGCCACCGCCCGCAAGGTCTTAGCCGACGGAGACACGATCGGCAGCCATACCTTCCGCCATCCCGATCTCGACAAGATGAGCTTCGACATGGCGATGGCCGAGATCACCCGCGGCGAACATGCTGTCGCCAAGGTCATCGGTACGGATGTTTCCTTCTTCCGCTTCCCCTACCTCGCCGATTCCAAGCGCCTGCGTACCGCCGTCGCCATGCGTGATCTCGTCATCATGGATGTGGATATCGACAGCAAGGACTATTTCAACTCGTCGCCGTCAGCCGTTGTAACCCGCACCATGAACCAGTTGCACCAGCGCGGCCGCGGCATCATCCTGATGCACGACATCCATCAGCGCACGGCCACCATGCTGCCGACCCTTCTGACGCGCCTCGAAAGAGAGGGCTACAAGGTCGTGACGCTGAAGTACAAGGGCACCTCCGCGCCTGCAACTAACCTGATCGCCCAGGCCAGCGCCAGGGTTGTGCGCTGAGGCGGGATAAACGCCAGAAAACTGCATAATGGAACACATTCGGGGAAGCACTGTTGCTTCCCCGAATGTATTTTGATTTGATTATATTTGAGTCACATCATCAATCGCATATCAGGCCCCTTATGAACCTCCATCTCGAGCATGACGACGATCCACTGACACTGCAATTCGTCGCTGAAAGGGATGCACAGTCTGAACAGACTCTGATGACGCCTGAGTTCGAGGTGGATAGCGCGGCAATCAAGGCTCTGATCGAGCGGAAAGACCGGCTGATCCAGGTGGTGCGCCGCGGCAAGTGGCTGTTCGACTTCCACCGCAGCGCGGATCATCCCCTCGGCATGTGGTTCCGATTGCCCGCCAATGTCGCCCCTTCGCCCGACGCGCCCTGGGAGCCGATCTTCGATCTCGACGCTTTCTGCGCATCAGAAAACAAGCTTTGGCTTTGGCGCGGCGCAATCACCTGTCCTTGGGAACCGACGCGGGTCTTGCTTTGCCTCTCCGACGGCGGCTCCGATCTTGGACGCCTGCTAGAGTTCGATTGCGAAACCAAGAGCATCGTCGAAGGCGGCTTCGACACGCCGCCGACGCGTTGCCACGCCACCTGGCTCAGCCGCGACGAAATCGCCTATTTCGGCTCGATCGACCGCCTCTCCTCGACGCGCTCCGGCTGGCCTCGCGTCGGCCGTCGTCTGAAACGCGGCCAGCCACCAGCAAAGGCCCCCCTGCTCTACGCCACCGCTGACACCGACGTCTACGGCTCCTGCCTGGTCTTCGATCCCGTGCTCGCCGGCACAGCAAAGAAAGGTACGGCCAAGCCGATCCGCCTGTTCATCTCCGGCCACGAAATCGGCAACTCCAGCGTCTTCATCAAGGAGGAGGATTTTTCGCTGCGGCGGATCGATCTGCCGAGGGACATCGACGTCCAGCTCAGCTATTCCTATTGTCTCTGGCTCGCCAAGACCGACGAGCGCATACCCGCCGGCAGCCTTGCGCTGCAACCCTTGCCGCGGCAGGCCGGCGATCCCGGCGCCGAGGCGATGCGCATATTGTTTTCACCCGGCGAGCGGCAGTCGGTGTCGCAATTCCTGCTGATGCGCGAATGGTGCGTCTTCGTCGTCTCCGACAACTTGCAGCCCCGCCTTTTCGTCTTCGACTTGACCAGGGCGGATGCCGAGATCCAGGAAATCGCGCTGCCGGCAGATGTCCAGACGGTAACGGTCTGGCCGCTTTATTCCGATCTCCATCTCGGCGACGACACGCTGCAGGTCTATGGCGAAGGCTTCCTGCAGCCGCCCTCCTGCTACCGTCTGGAACTGGCTGACCGCAGAAAGCTGCTCGAACTTATTCACACGGCGAGCTCCCCGGCCTATTTCGATAGCGACGGCATGACCTCGGAATTGCTCGAGGCGACTTCCGAAGACGGCACGAAGGTGCCGTACCGTCTGGTATTGCCGAAGACATGGACCCAAGGCGAACTGCCGGTGCTGATGTACGGCTATGGCGGCTTCTATTTCTCGGTCCGTCCGCAATATTCCGGCGTCACCGGCCGCTGGCTGGAACAGGGCGGCGCCTATGTGCAAGCCTATATCCGCGGCGGCGGCGAACTCGGCCCCAACTGGCATCGTTCCGCCAAGGGCCATGGCCGCCACCGGGCTTTTGCCGATTTTGTTGCCGTCGCCCGCGATCTCGTCGCTCGCGGTTATACCAAGCCGTCGCGCATAGCTGCCAATGGCGGCAGCAATGGCGGGCTGCTGACCGGCGTGATGCTAACGCGCTATCCGCGAGACTTCGGCGCGATCTGGTGTCAGGTGCCGGTGCTCGACATGAGCCGCTTTCATGTCTTCCCGGCCGGCAAGGCCTGGATCGACGAATATGGCGATCCCGACGACCAGGCGGATCGGGACTATCTGCTTTCCTATTCGCCGCTGCACAATCTCAAGCCGGCTTCGGAGATCACCTATCCGCCCATCTATATCGAGAGCTCCAGCAATGACGACCGGGTTCATCCCTCGCATGCGCGGCGCTTTGCGGCACGCATGGAGGAACTCGGCCATCATCCGCTGTTCCACGAATTCCACTCGGGCGGCCATGGGGGCGACGGCGCGTCGACGCAGCTCGCGGCGCGCATCGCGCTGGGCTACAGTTTCCTTCGGGAGACGATCATGAAGCCGCGCGAGAATTGAGTTCAGCGCTTCAGGCATCCGGTGGATCGCTCGCATTTACGCTTGCCGGTCTTGCCCACCCGCTGCATTCTGATAAAAGATCACGCAATAATCATACTAATCGAGAGACACCCCATGTCCCCCATCAACCTCGCCATCGTCGGCGTCGGCAAAATTGTCCGCGATCAGCATCTTCCTTCCATCGCGAACAATTCAGATTTCAAACTGATCGCCACGGCGAGCCGTCACGGCACGGTGGACGGCATCCCGGCCTTCACCAGCATCGAGGCTATGCTGGATGCCGTTCCGGGGATCGATGCCGTCTCGCTCTGCATGCCGCCGCAATATCGCTACGAGGCAGCCTATAAGGCTCTCGAAGCCGGCAAGCATGTCTTCCTGGAAAAGCCGCCGGGCGCCACGCTGAGCGAAGTTGCCGATCTCGAAGCGCTCGCAAAGGCAAAGGGCGTTTCTCTCTTCGCAAGCTGGCATTCGCGTTATGCGCCGGCCGTCGAGGCTGCAAAGGCTTTCCTCGCCGGCACGACGATCAAGAGCGCCCATGTCATCTGGAAGGAAGACGTGCGCCATTGGCATCCGAATCAGGAATGGATCTGGCAGGCCGGCGGCCTCGGCGTCTTCGATCCCGGCATCAATGCGCTGTCGATCGTCACCCACATCCTGCCGCCGCTGTTCCTGACGGGCGCAGTGCTGGAATTCCCCGAAAACCGCGATTCACCAATTGCGGCCGACCTGCAGTTCAAGAGTGGCCAGGGACTTCCTGTCCATGCGGAATTCGACTGGCGCCAGACCGGTAAGCAGAGCTGGGATATCGTCGCAGAAACCGAAGCCGGCCAGATGGTGCTCTCCGAGGGCGGCTCGAAGCTTTCCGTGAACGGCGCTTTGACGTTCACCGCCCCCGAGGCTGAGTATCCTTCGCTCTATCGCCGCTTCGCCGAGATCGTCAAAGCCGGCACGTCGGATGTCGACCTGGCCCCGCTTCGCCACGTCGCCGACGCCTTCATGCTCGGCAAGCGCAAGTTCGTCGAGGCTTTCCACGATTGAGATAGGCAGGAGGCGCGCCTACCGTGAGCGCGCCTCTTCGCACAACTGGCTCCGTGGTCACCTCGCCCCGAGGTGCGGAGGTTGCAGGCGAGCCTCAAGGGGCAAGGGCGGATAGCGACAATCTCGCCCTAGACGATTCCGTCACTAGAGCCGTAATCAAACTCCATCACGCCTTCTTTTCCCAGCGTCCATCCTGCGTCTGCTGCCAATAGGTGAGGTTATGCCCCTCGCCCTTCAGCTTCTTCCACTGCGCGCGGGCACCTTCCAACTGCTCCTGGTCGTAGCCGTCGAACATGAAAACAACGCGCTGGTAATTCTCGATATCCGAGGCTTCGGCGCCATCGACGAAGAAGCGGACCGTGGCGTTGTTGGCGTTGTCAGGCGAGACAGTCAGCAGCACCGGCTGCTTATCCGGCATTTCTCCATCATCCGTGCCATGCGGCAGAAAACTGTCTTCGCGATAGGTCCAGAGATGTGCGTCGAGAGCATCCCGCCGCGCCGCTTCGCGCGCCTGGATGGCGACCTGCCACCCGCGCTCGACGCTTTTGTCGATCAGCGGCGGCAGGGCATCTTCCAGCTTCGATTCGGTCAGGTGATAGAAGAGAACGTCGGTCATGCCGTTCCTTCTATCTCAAACGCTTTCGAAGGTCACGATTCGTAGTTCTGGCGAACCAGCTCATCGAGCAGGCGTACGCCGAAACCCGAGCCCCAGGACTGATTGATCTCATCCTGGATCGAGCCCATGGCCGTGCCAGCAATGTCGAGATGTGCCCAGGGCGTTTCCTGAACGAAACGCTTGAGGAACTGCGCGGCAGTGATCGAGCCGGCATGGCGCCCGCCGGTGTTTTTCATGTCGGCGAACTTGCTGTCGATCATCTTGTCATAGTCCTTGCCAAGCGGCAGGCGCCACAGGCGCTCGTTGGTGGCAAGGCCGGCGGCGGTCAGTTCGTTTGCCAACTTTTCATCATTGCTGAACAGGCCTGCATGTAGATTGCCGAGCGCCACGAGAATGGCTCCGGTCAACGTCGCGAGGTTGATCATGAACTGCGGCTTGAAGCGGTCATTGGTGTACCAGAGCGCATCGCAGAGTACGAGCCGGCCTTCGGCATCCGTATTGATCACTTCGATCGTCTGACCGGACATGGAGGTGACGATATCGCCAGGACGCTGGGCATTGCCGTCGGGCATGTTTTCGACTAGGCCGATGACGCCGATGGCATTGACCTTGGCTTCGCGCGCGGCGAGCGCATGCATCAGGCCTGTCACGGCGGCAGCCCCGCCCATATCGCCCTTCATATCCTCCATGCCGGCAGCCGGCTTGATGGAAATGCCGCCAGTGTCGAACACCACGCCCTTGCCGATGAAGGCAACCGGCTTGTCCTTCGGTTTGCCGCCCTTCCACTGCATGATCACCAGGCGCGGCGGACGCACGGAACCCTGCGCTACGCCAAGCAGTGCACCCATGCCGAGCCGGCGCATTTCCCGCTCCGTCAGGATCTCCACTTCGACGCCGAGCTTTTCCAGCCCCTTGGCTTTGGCGGCAAACTCGACCGGGCCGAGAACATTCGGCGGCTCGTTGACGAGATCGCGAGCCAGAATCACGCCGTCGGCAATCGCTTCCGATGCGGCGAAGAGCTTCTTGGCGGCAACGGCATTCGAGGTGACGATGGTCACCTTGACGGACTTCGGCGTGCCGTTCTTGTCCTCGTCGTCGTTCTTCTTGGTCTTGTAGGTATCGAAGCTGTAGGCGCGCAATAGCATGCCGAGGGCGAAATCGGCGGCCGCCTTGGCCTCAGCGCCAGGCACATCGATGAAGATCGCAGCCTTGTCGACATTGCGAATTTTCGCAGCCGCGCCGCCGCCGAGCTTCAGCCAGTCATGCGCACTCAGTTCCTTCGCCTTACCGGTGCCGATAACGATGATCCGGTCGACCGGCGCGCCTTCGGGCGCGACGATATCGAGGCTGCTCAAGCCTTTGGCTGTGAACCGGGCGATCCGTGCGGCCTTGGCGAAAACATTCGCCGGATCGGCGCTTTCGGCCCCTGCCGGCAACTCGCTATCCGTGTCTTTCAGGAGAATGGCCAAACCGCCATTCAGCCGGACCGATTTAGCAAAGGAAATCTCGAATTTCACAGACATTTCTGCTCCGATAAACGCGTAGTGCAAAATAGAATTATACACTCCCGATCATTCAAGGTTTCCCTATCAAATACAAGCTTTTGGCGAAGCATTCCCCGAAGAAACACCTCTGAGGCCTTCAAATCCCTGTCATCGATCGCCGCTAGTTTGCCGACGCATGTATTGGGTATCGCCGCCTGCGCGGCGCGATCATCTATCGGAACATCGCCTTGATCATAGACTTCACCAGCTTCGATCGCCGGGATCGTTTCCCCGAAATCCTGCGACCGCGCACGGCAGGCGATGCTTTCGTCTTTCTCTTTTGCCTCTGGTGGATACTGCTTGGGCTGTTTTCAATTCTTCCGCAGATCGATCTTGCCGTCGCCAATGTGTTTTTCCTGCCGGAGCAATGCGTCCTTCCCATCAGGCCCGGCCAGGTCTGTGGTATTTTTCCTTATAATGACGATCCGCACATGCGCCTGCTCAGGGAGATTTTCTTTCAGGTTCCCTATGTCGTCGCGATTGCTCTCTGTTGGATGCTGGTCCTGTGCTGGCAGCAGCATGGCGCAACCTTCAAGACGCTGCGTGCCCGCAATCTGAAAATCGCGCTTGGCTCACTGCTTCTCGGCCCAGTGCTGATCGTCAATCTCTGGCTCAAGGCCTTTTCCGGCCGCCCTCGGCCACGACAGACCGACCTCTTCGGCGGCCTGCTCGATTTCGTTCACGCCGGTTCCTTTGCCGGAAAATGCGCCAGCAACTGCTCCTTCATTTCCGGCGAAGCGGCCGCTGCCGGCTGGCTGTTTTGCCTGATCTTCATCATACCGCAGCCTGCGCGGACGGCCCTTGCCCTGCCGATCGCAGCCATCTCGATTCTTATTCCGGCTTTAAGAGTGGCTTTCGGCGGTCACTACCTCTCGGATGCCGTTTTGGGCTGGCTTTCCTCGCTTGTCATATTCTCCGCTCTCATGGCGTTATCCCAAACGACACACAGCAGAAGAAATTCAGAAAATTAACGAATTTTTTGCGAGTGGGCTGTCGCCAAAAAAACGCAAACGGCGTAGAGGAGGATGAATCTCTGCCGGCTCACACCGCGGAGTGTTGCGTTTAAGGGCCGGCATGAAGTTATTCGAAACATATATCGTACGGCGTGTCGGCATGATGTTCCTGGTAGCGCTGCTGCCGGTGCTCGCCATCATCTGGACGACCCAGGTGTTGCAGCGCATCAATCTCGTGACCGATAGCGGCCAGTCGATTGGCTCATTTGCCAAGCTCGCGACGCTCATCCTGCCGACGATCATCCCCGTGGTCCTGCCTTTTGCTCTGGTGATCGGCATTACGCAGACGCTGACGGCGATGAACAGCGATTCGGAGCTGACCGTCATGGAGGCGGCAGGCGCACGACGCAGCATCATCATCCGCCCGATCATGATTCTCGCGATAGCTATCAGCGTTTTCTCATTCGTCGTCGACAATATGGTCGAGCCGAAGGCGCGCGTCGCCGCCCGCGAGATGGTCGCCGAAGCCTATGCCGACCTGCTCTCGACCGTTATCGAAGAGAAGAATTTCCGGCGTATCGAAGACGGGCTTTATGTGCAGATCACCCAGCGCATGTCGGGACGAATCCTGAAGGGCCTGTTCGTGGTGGATTCGCGCGATCCTGGCTTCGATCTCATCTATTACGCCAAGGAAGGCGCCGTCGATGCGAGCGGCACGTCGCTGCTGATGAAGGACGGTGAAGTTCACCGCAAGACGCCTGACGGCAACGTCTCCGTCATCAAATTCGACTCCTATTCCTTCGATCTTTCCGACATGACGCAGAGCCGCGGCCAAGCAACGCTGCGCGCCGGCGACCGTGGTCTCGGCTTCCTGCTCAATCCGGACCCGAACGATGCGGATTATAAAGCAAAACCAGGCGGCTATCGCTCGGAACTACACCGGCGTCTTACCGACTGGGCATTGCCCGCAATCTTTGCCCTGATATCCCTGGTCATCGCCGGCGATGCGCGATCCCATCGCGAGGCCCGGCTGCATCCGATGGTGTCGGCGCTTACGATTGCTTTTGCCTTGCGCTGGGCGGATTTCTATGCGGCAAACCAGATTGAGAATGCCCCCTATTTCATCGGCGTCCTCTACGCGGCCAACATCGGCGCGGCCCTGATTGCAATCGCCCTGCTGTTCAGGAACCGGAAGATGTCGATGCCGACGTCGATCCGCAACCGCTTCAGTAGCTGGCGGCAGAAGATTCAAGATCGCATGCCGGCGCCCGGCGGCTCCAATGGGGGCAGCGCATGATCTTCAATACGCTCGGCCGCTACTTCTTCATGCGTTACGTCGTGACGACCTTCTGGTTTTTCCTCGGCGTGATCTCGATCGTTTATCTCGTCGACTTCAGCGAGACCGCCGGAAGGCTTGCGGGCCTTCCCGGATACACGGTCAGGGTAGGTTTGCTGATGACGGCCGTCAGACTGCCGTTCATCCTGCAGCAGACAGTGCCGTTCATTGCCCTCTTCGTCGGCATGACGGTGCTGATCGCGCTCAACCGGCGTCGTGAACTCGTGATTGCGCGTGCCGCCGGCATCTCCGTTTGGCAATTCATGACGCCCTTCGTGGTCGGCGCCTTCTTTGTCGGCCTCCTGACCATGTTTGCCCTCAATCCGGTTGCGGCATGGGGACAAAAGCAGGCGGAAACGATGGAAGCCGACCTGCGCGGCGACCCGTCCTATCACAACACACTTTCCATCCCGTGGCTGCGCCAATCGAATGGCAAAGACGACATCATCATTGGCGCCAAGGCCGTTCTCGACAACGGCACGACGCTGATGAACGTTGTCTTTATCCACTTTGATTCACAGGGGAATATCGTTCTCAGGCAGGACGCCCAGTCGGCAAAGTTGGAAAATGGTTACTGGCTTCTTAACGGTGTTGTCGAGCGCAGCCCGGGCGAAATTCCCGTTCATAAAAACACGACACAGGTTCGTACGAATCTGAAACAGGATTTCGTTTCAGAGCGTTTGGCGCAGCCTGAAACCATTGCTTTTTATGATCTTTCTAATCGAATACAGATAGCAAAGTCTTTTGGCATCTCAACCAAAGCTCTTGAGACCCAATTTCACTCCCTGCTGTCGCAGCCATTCCTTTTGGTGGCGATGACTCTGATCGCAGCCACCGTCTCGTTAAAATTCAGTAGATTCAACCAATCGCGCTCCGTGATTCTGGGTGGAATCCTCTCAGGCTTCGTGCTTTATGTTGTCACCGTGCTGGTAAAGGCATTCGGGAGCAGCGGAGTGGTTCCTCCTTTCGTGGCGACATGGATACCCGTGATCGTCGCTTTGGCATTCGGAGCAACGATCCTGCTTCATCAGGAGGACGGCTAAGTGGCGGCAGGCAACCGCAAGAGTATCAGGGAATTTGTCGCTGCCCTCGTCATGGGCGCGGCTGCGTATGCATTTGTCATGAGCCCGGTCGTAGCTTACGCCCAGGACAACAATAATAACGGCGGCGCCGGCGCTGCGACCTCTCCCGTCAAGGTCAAAGTACCGGAAGGCTCCAAGCTGATCCTTTCGTCGAACGAATTGGTCTATAATAAGGATACGCAAATCGTTACCGCCAGCGGTGCGGTTCAGATCAACTATGGCGGCTACAAGATGGTCGCGCAAAAGGTTGAATATAATCAAAAAAGCGGGCGCATGACGGCGATCGGCAATGTCGAGCTGATCAGCCCGGACGGCAACCGTATGTACGGTGACAAAATGGATGTCACCGACAGTTTCTCCGACGGTTTCGTCAACGCTCTGCGCATCGAAATGCCTGACAATACCCGCATGGCCGCCGAAAAGGGCGAACGTGTCGGCGGTAATCAGTTGATCCTGACGAAGGGTGTCTACACCGCCTGTCTGCCGTGCTCCGAGCAGGGCCGCGCGCCGCTGTGGCAGGTCAAGGCTCAGCGCGTGGTGCAGAACGGCGTGACGCATACCGTCCGTCTCGAGCATGCCCGCTTCGAACTGTTCGGCCAGCCGATCGCCTACGTTCCGTGGATCGAAGTTCCAGACAATACGGTGAAGCGCAAGTCGGGCTTCCTGTTTCCGTCGATGAGCATCTCGGAGAACCTCGGCTTTGGCCTGAAGGTTCCTTACTACTACGTCATCTCGCCGAGCATGGACGCGACGATCAGCGCTACCGGCTATACAAGCCAAGGCCTGCTGCTCGAAGGCGAATTCCGGCAACGGTTTGAAAACGGTACGCATATTCTGCGCGTTGCCGGTATCAACCAGATGAGCCCCGATCAGTTCACCGCCAATACCAGTGATGCTGAGCACAAGACTCGCGGCGTGATCGCGTCGAAGGCTGATTTCAAAATCAATCCTCGCTGGACATTCGGCTGGGATGTCATGGCGCAAAGCGACAATAACTTTTCGCGCACCTACGGCTTGCAAGGCCTCAGCCAGAGCACGCACACGAACGACATCTATTTGACGGGTCTCGGCAAGCGCAATTATTTCGATATGCGCGCCTTCTACTATGACATTCAGGATGCCGATAACAACAGCACTGCTGAAAAGCAGCAAGCCGTGGTCTATCCGAGCCTCGATTATCACTATGTCGATCCGAACTCGGTGTATGGCGGCGAATTGTCCGCGACCATGAACTTCACGCATTTGTCGCGTGACAAGGCGTCAACGCTCGACAACGTCGCCAGTCTCGGCGACGCAAGCCTGAACGACCGTTTCCTTGGTCTTTCCGGAAGCTATACGCGTCTTACGACCGAGCTACAGTGGCAACGTACCTTCACGACCGATCAGGGTTTGGTCTTGACTCCGCTTGCCGCAGCTCGTGGCGACGTTTTTGGCCTAGATATGGATCCGCCTAACGGCGACTATTCCGGCAACTACGACACCAGCGACTATGCGACACGCGGTATGGTGACGGCTGGCCTCGAAGCCAAGTACCCGTTCCTCATCACCACGAGCAACAGCACGCATGTGTTCGAGCCGATCGCGCAAGTCTATGTGCGCCCTGATGAGCAACTTGCGGGGCGTCTGCCGAACGAAGATGCGCAGAGCTTTGTTTTCGATGCGACCAACCTGTTCGATCGCGACAAATTCTCCGGCTTCGACCGTGTAGAAGGCGGCACTCGTGCCAACGTGGGCTGGCGCTATACGGGCAGCTTCGACAGTGGCTATAAGTTGCAGCACATCTTCGGCCAATCTTACCAGCTTGCCGGACGAAACTCCTTCGCAACCGACGATCTGGTCGGTGCCGGTTCGGATTCGGGGCTTGAAACCACCCGCTCCGACTATGTGACGATGTTCGGCCTCACCACGCCGCAGGGCATCTCGCTTTCGCAGTCCTACCGCTTCGACGAAAAGGATTTTGCATTCCGTCGCGGCGATACCCAGGTCGGCTATGCGAACGACGCCTTCCAGACGTCGGTGACCTACACCCATATCGCCGCTCAGCCGCAATATGGCTTCACCTCGGATCAGGACGAAATCCAGACCCGCGCACAGATCAAGTTCAAGAACTATTGGTCCGTCTTCGGTACGGTCAGCTATGATCTCAATGACAGCGAGATCACCCGCCAGGGCATCGGTCTGTCCTATGAGGATGAATGCACGATCTTCAGCGTCTCCTTCCTGGATAAGAAGGATTCGACGAACCAATCGGGCAGCGACTGGTCTATCGGCGCCCGCATAACGTTCCGTACGCTCGGCGACGTCAATCTTGGCAACGTTCAGGACGCTACGTTCTGATCACTCAAATCCAAAAGGGCCGGCTCTGAAGCCGGCCCTTTTGCTTTGAATGGATCGCATTTCCCTCCGCGTCATTGTTTCGCCGCAAGGATTTTGCAATTCGTCGTGCTTGTTGTAGATATTGGCGCGAAATTGCCGTATTGCGCCAAGGGCGTCCCAATGTGACGCGATGCGGACAAAGACCTTTGGGAAGGGGTAATTGATGTTCTCTGGAAAGACACCGATGCGCGCTGCGCTATTCGGCGCCGTAGCGTTGGTTATGGCCTCTTTCGCAATACCAAGCAGCGATGTTGCCTTCGCGGCAAGTGAGGTGAAGGTCGTCGTCAACAACACGGTGATCACATCGGGCGATATCGCCAAGCGCGTCAACTTCCTGAAATTGCAGCACGCGAAAGGTGACCTCAACAAGCTGGCGCAGCAGCAGCTCGTCGATGAGACGCTCAAGCGCGCGGAAATCTCCCGCGTCCGCATGTCGGTATCGACGACAGATGTCGACAACGCCTTCGCCCGCTTTGCCGCCAGCAACAAAATGTCGCCGCAGCAGCTTGGACAGATCCTGGACAAGATGGGCGTCACCGTCGACCACTTCAAATCCTATATCGCCATTTCCATGAGCTGGCCGCGCGTCGTCAATGCCCGCTTCGGCTCGAGCGGCGGCCGCATGTCGAATGACGACCTCGTGACGCGCATGACGGAAAACAAGACGAAGCCGGTCACGACGGAATATTTCCTGAAGCAGATGGTCTTCGTCGTTCCGAGTGCAAAGCGCAACGCCATTCTCGGCAAACGCAAGGCCGAAGCGGAAGCCTCGCGAGCGAAGTTCCCCGGTTGCGACCAAGCCAAGGTCTTTGCCGCGACCATGCATGACGTCTCCGTTCAGGATCTCGGCCGCGTGCTCGCCCCCGACCTTCCGGAAGCTTGGAAGCCGCTGCTGGAGAAGGCAAAGGGTAACACGACCGATGCGATCGTGACCGATCGTGGCGTTGAATATGTTGCCATCTGCTCGCAGCGCCAGGTGAACGACGACATTGCCGCAGCAGCCGTTTTCCGCGCAGAAGATCTCGGCAAGTCGAATGCCCAGGGCGTTAGCGCCAACGACAAGAAGTACATCGACGAACTGCGCTCCAAGGCGCAGATCCTCTATCGCTGATCGTCCCGATGCCCTCGCGCCCTTCCCACCCCCTTGCACTCACGCAAGGGGATCCCGCAGGTATCGGACCCGACATCACGCTCGCCGCCTGGCTGCGCCGCGGCGAGTTTGGTTTGCCCCCCTTTCTGTTTCTCGGCGATCCCAACGTTCTTTCGGCACGAGCGCTTCAGTTGAATCTGACCGTGCCGCTTCGGGAAACTGATGCGTCGACTGCCCTCGATGCCTTTGCCGATGCCTTGCCGGTGCTGCCGATCGCCGCCGGCATGGATGTGGTTGCCGGTGAACCGCATGTCGCGACAGCTAAGGCGACGATTGCCGCCATTGAGATGGCGGTTTCGCTCAGCATGAAGGGAGAGACCGCCGCGGTCGTGACCAACCCAATCGCCAAGTCGGTCCTTTATGACGCCGGCTTCGGCTTTCCCGGCCATACCGAGTTCCTCGCCGATCTCGCGACACACGCGACCGGCAAACCGGTGATGCCGGTAATGCTGCTGGCCGGGCCCAAATTGCGGGCGATACCCGTCACCATCCACATTCCGCTGAAGGATGTCCCGCAGGCGCTGACCTCGGATCTCATCATCGAGACCTGCCGGATCACCAACCACGACCTCAAGACGCGTTTCGGCATCGCGAAGCCGCGGCTGGCCGTTGCCGGCCTCAACCCCCATGCTGGCGAGAGCGGCGCGATCGGCAAGGAAGATGAGGAGATCATCCGTCCGGCGATCGACGTGCTGCGCAATGAAGGCATCGATGCCTTTGGCCCCCTCCCCGCCGACACGATGTTCCACGACGATGCGCGCCGTCGCTACGATGTCGCCATCTGCATGTATCACGATCAGGCTTTGATTCCGGCCAAGGCGCTCGGCTTCGACGATTCCGTCAATGTCACGCTAGGCCTTCCCTTTGTCCGCACCTCGCCGGACCACGGCACGGCCTTCGGCATTGCCGGCAAGGGTATCGCCAAGGAAGACAGTCTCGTGGCAGCGCTCAAGCTCGCGAGCCAGATCAGCCGCGCGACGGGAAGCAGTCACTGATGGCCGCACTCGATGGTCTGCCGCCGCTTCGCGATGTAATCCAGCGCCATGGCCTCGACGCGCGCAAGGCGCTCGGCCAAAACTTTCTGCTCGATCTTAATCTGACACAAAAGGTTGCCCGCACCGCCGGATCACTGGAGGGCGTCACCGTCTTCGAAGTCGGCCCGGGACCTGGTGGGCTGACGCGTGCCATCCTTGCGCTCGGCGCCGCCAAGGTCATCGCCGTGGAGCGCGACGCGCGCTGCCTGCCGGCGCTCGCCGAGATCGCCGATCACTATCCCGGCCGGCTGGATGTCATCGAGGGCGATGCGCTGAAGACGGATTTTGCGGCGCTGGCGCCCGAAGGGCCGGTCAAGATCATTGCAAACCTGCCCTACAATGTCGGCACACAGTTGCTGGTGAACTGGCTACTCCCTGGCCATTGGCCACCCTTCTGGCAGTCCTTGACGCTGATGTTCCAGAAAGAGGTCGGCCAGCGGATCGTTGCCGACGAGGATGACGATCACTACGGCCGTCTCGGCGTTCTCTGCGGCTGGCGCACGAACGCACACATGGCTTTCGACGTACCGCCGCAGGCCTTCACGCCGCCGCCGAAAGTCACCTCGACGGTCGTCCATCTAACGCCCAAGGAAAACCCGATCCCCTGTTCCGTCGACAAGCTGGAAAAGATAACGCACGCCGCCTTCGGCCAACGGCGCAAGATGCTGCGCCAAAGCCTTAAGCCGCTCGGGGGCGAAGTACTGCTGCTGAAAGCCGATATCGACCCTCAGCGACGCGCTGAAACGCTCTCCGTCGAAGAGTTCTGCCGGCTGGCGAACTCTCTCTGATTGCCATTTACAGCTTCGGCGTTTCTTCCAACAGGCCGCGAACGAAGTCGAACATGCCGTGGCGGCGGTCGCGGCGCAGGCGCTCTGCCTTGACGATCGACTGAACCGCGTCGAAAGCGGCGTTCAGATCATCGTTGATGATGACATAGTCATACTCGCGCCAATGGGCGATCTCGGCCCTGGAATTGGCAAGCCGCGTGGCGATCACCTCTTCGGAATCCTCGGCGCGGCGGTGCAGACGCGATTGCAGCTCCGTCATGGTGGGCGGCAGCACGAAGATCGAGACGACATCGGCGGGCATCTTTTCCTGCAGTTGCTGCGCGCCCTGCCAGTCGATATCGAAGAGCATATCGCGGCCCTCGGACATCGCCGTTTCCACCGGCTCGCGCGGCGTGCCGTAGAAATTACCGTGCACCTCAGCCCATTCCAGCAGGGAGTCGGAATCGCGTAGCCGCTCGAATTCCCGCAGCGAGACAAAATGATAGTGCACGCCGGCAATCTCGCTCGGCCGCCGTTGCCGCGTCGTCACACTGACGGAAAGACCGATCTGCTTATCGGTTTCCAGCAGCGTGCGCGCGATCGTCGATTTCCCCGCGCCTGACGGCGAGGAAATGGCGAGCATCAGCCCCCGGCGGGCAATCGGAATGGATGTGGATGTCGCCGGCTTCATGGCCTACTCCAAATTCTGGACCTGTTCGCGGAACTGGTCAATGACCACCTTCAGTTCGATGCCGGCGGCGGTGACCGCTGCGGCATTCGACTTCGAACAGATAGTATTCGATTCCCGGTTAAATTCCTGTGCAAGGAAATCAAGCTTGCGTCCGATCGGTCCGCCCTTGGCGATAAGGTCGCGGGCGGCCGTTACATGCGCCTTTAGCCGGTCGATTTCTTCGCGCAGATCGGCTCTGGTGGCGATGAGAGCGGCCTCGGCATGCAGCCGATCGCGATCCAGACCGGAAGTGCCGTCCAGCAGCATGGCAACCTGTGCTGCCAGCCTGGCGGCGATTTCCTGCGGCGATCGCGATGGATCGCTCTCAACCGTCGCCGTCAGCGTCTCGATGACGCCGACATGACCGAGCAGGATTTGCCCAAGCGCCTGTCCTTCCCGACGGCGCATGTCGCTGAGATCGCCGAGCGCGGCTTCCAGACCCGCCATGACCTCTCCGTCGCGCGCGGCAAGCGCTTCTTCGCTCTCCTCGGCTTCCTTGAACTCGACTATGCCGCGGATGGCCAGCAGCGTGTCCAGCCGCAACGGCGCGGGATCGATGACGCCGGAGAGCTGACCGCGCAGTGCCAGCACCGTTGCCAGTGCGTCCTGATTGACCACCGCCTCGACGCGGCTTTCATCGACGGATAGAGAAAGACCGACCTGCAGATTGCCGCGCGAAAACCGGTCAGTGATGAGCTTGCGCACATCGGTTTCCAGACGCTCCAACCCCTGCGGCAGGCGCAGGCGGAAATCGAGGCCCTTGCCGTTGACCGATCGCAATTCCCATGCCCAGCGAGAGCGCCCACTCGTTCCCTCACGCCGGGCGAAACCGGTCATGGACTGCAATGCCATGCAAGCCTCCGATAGTTCTCGTCCACAATCGCTCAACGATCATGGACCATCAATGCAAATGAGACTACGCCGCGCGTCCCATAGGAAGCACGGCGCAGCAGAGATCAGTTCGTCTTCTTTTTCTGCTGTGTGCCGGAGGGGGGCGTACCGGCCGTGGTGCCGCTATCTTCCGGCTGACCGTCAACGGCGATCGCGCTGGGGTCCTCGCCCTTTTCCGCGACGAGCTTGCGCCAGCGTTTGACGTTGGCGTTGTGATCTTCCAGCGTCGCGGCGAAGACGTGGCCGCCCGAGCCATCAGCAACGAAATAGAGATCCTGTGTCTTCCAAGGATTGGCAACTGCATCGAGCGCATCCTTGCCCGGATTGGCGATCGGCGTCGGCGGCAGGCCCTTGATGATGTAGGTATTGTAGGCCGTTTCTTTTTTGAGGTCCGATTGGAAGATCGGGCGATCCGCCGGCTTGCCGTCGCCACCAAAGAGGCCATAGATGACCGTCGGATCGGATTGCAGGCGCATGCCCTTGCCGAGGCGGTTGAGGAAGACGGACGCCACATGAGCGCGCTCATCGGCAAGCCCGGTCTCCTTTTCAACGATCGACGCCAGGGTGATCAGTTCCTGCTTGTTCGTCAGCGGCAGCGACTGATCGCGCTTGTCCCAAATCTCATCGACCAGCTTTTCCTGCGCGGCCTTCATCTGATCGATGATTTCCGTACGCTTGGCGCCGCGCGTGAATTTATAGGTATTGGGTTCCAAGCTGCCCTCTGGCGGCAAGGCCGACGGCAGATCGCCTTCCAGCACCGGGTCCGCCTGCAGCTTGTTGAATATTTGCCGCACGGTCAGGCCTTCCGGCAAGGTAACCGAATAGAGGATCGATTTGCCGGATTTCAACAGCTCCATGATGTCCTTCATGGAGGCGCCGGCCTTGATCTCATATTCGCCGGATCGCAACGTCTCGCCATTGTGCAGATAGGTTGCCGTCAGATAGCGGAAGATACGGGCATCGGAGATAATGTTGCTGGCTTCCAGCCGGCTCGAAATCTCGGCCAGGCCCGCGCCGTTGCGCACGATGAAATTGGAGTTGGTCGCCAGCGGCCCGGGGCTCTGATAGGCGGAGATGGCGTAATAGGTGCCGACGAGCGCGAGAACGATCACGAAGACGACCAGCGTCATCAGAAAGTTCAGGAAAATCACCATCTGGCTGCGGGCTTTGCGGGAACGCTTCGGCGGATCCGGAACACGCTCCGGACGCAGAGCTTCATTGGCCGATTTCGGGATAATCGGCCCCTTCTGCCCGTTCGGAGTTCCATTGTTCTGGTTCGTATCGCTCACCGGCAGTCCCTTCATTTGTCATTGCCTGCTCTTTGACCAAGCAATGCGGCAAAAAACAGGTTCAGAAGATAAAGCGGAGCCTTGTGAAGATCCGCTTTCGACCGATCAGACATTGCTGCGGCGCATCCATGGGATACGCAAGACGCGCAGCAACATTCAAGGATGGCGCATAGTCTCGCCGGAAAGCACTCCCGCTTTCCGGAATTACGCGCTTTTATTATGCCTCATAGCGACGCAGGACAAGTGATGCGTTCGTACCGCCGAATCCAAAGGAGTTCGACAGTGCAACATTGATGTCCCGCTTGCGGGCCTTATGCGGAACGAGATCGATGGCTGTCTCGCGCTCCGGATTATCGAGGTTCAGCGTCGGCGGCGCGATATTGTCGCGAATGGCAAGCGTCGAGAAGATAGCCTCAATCGCGCCAGCCGCCCCCAGGAGATGGCCGGTCGCCGACTTGGTCGACGACATCGAAATCTTGGAAGCGGCATTGCCAACCAGCCGCTCGACAGCGCCAAGCTCGATCGTATCGGCCATGGTCGAGGTGCCATGCGCATTGATGTAGTCCACATCCGCCGGCGTCAAACCGGCACGCTTCAGGGCCGAAGTCATGCAGCGGAACGCGCCCTCGCCATCCTCGGACGGGGCAGTAATGTGATGGGCGTCGCCGGAAAGGCCGTACCCGACCACTTCGGCGTAAATCTTGGCGCCGCGTGCCTTGGCATGTTCCAGCTCTTCGAGAACGACGATGCCGGCGCCCTCGCCCATGACGAAGCCGTCACGGTCACGATCGTAGGGGCGCGAAGCCTTCTGCGGGTTGTCGTTGTAATCGGTCGACAGCGCCTTGCAGGCGGCAAAGCCGGCGAGCGAGATACGGCAGACCGGAGCCTCGGCGCCGCCGGCGACCATGACGTCGGCATCGCCGAGCATGATCAAACGGGCAGCATCGCCGATCGCATGTGCGCCGGTCGAGCAGGCCGTGACGACGGCGTGGTTCGGACCGCGCAGCTTGTGGCGGATCGAGACCTGGCCGGAAACGAGATTGATGAGGCGTCCGGGAATGAAGAAAGGCGAGATGCGGCGCGGACCCTTATCACGCAGCGTATAACCGGCTTCAACGATGCCTTCGAGGCCGCCGATGCCGGAGCCGATCATGACGCCGGTTGCGATCTGGTCTTCATCGGAGGTCGGATGCCAACCGGCATCCTTCAGCGCCATATCGGCTGCTGCCATGCCGTAGATGATGAAAGGATCGACCTTTCGCTGTTCCTTCGGCTCCATCCAGTCGTCGGCATTGAACGTGCCGTCGCTGCCATCGCCGACCGGAACGCGGCACGCGATTTTCGCGGCGAGATCCTCGACTTCGAATTCCGTCACAAGACGAGCGCCGTTGTGCCCGGCGATCAAGCGCGACCAGGACACCTCAGTGCCACAGCCCAAAGGTGATACCATGCCGGTACCCGTGATAACGACACGTCTCATCGCCCGCAGACCCCCGTCTTTTTATAATGCCATGCGTATGAATATGATCCGTCCGACCCGGCCGGACGAAATAGGGCGGACTCAGAGAGCCCGCCCGTCACAAAGTGCAAAGGATTAGGCCTGAGCCTTCTCAATGAACTTTACCGCATCGCCGACCGTCAGGATCGAGTCGGCAGCGTCGTCAGGAATTTCAACGCCGAATTCTTCTTCGAAGGCCATGACCAGTTCGACGGTGTCGAGCGAGTCCGCGCCCAGGTCGTCGATGAAGCTTGCGCTTTCAACAACCTTGTCGGCGTCGACGCCAAGATGATCAATAACAATTTTCTTTACGCGTTCTGCGATATCGCTCATGTCGGTTTCCTCGACCTTATTTATGTCCTGATCAGAATGCCGTGTGACATCCCTACCCTGTTCAAGCCTGCAACGCCTGCATGGCGCGGCTGGCAAACCCGTTCAACCCGGCCTTCACATCTGGTCCGGCCGCCATACACGCGGCCCGGTCCGTCTGCATTTTCGGGACGACTGATCACAGTCATGGCCCGCTTAACACGGTTTAAGTCTGTCGCAAAGCCAGAAAATCGCCGCTTCCAGGTTGCTCAACATGCTATTGGAGGGGAAAGTTCCCCCCAATAGACTTTTCCTTTTTTAGATCATTGCCATGCCACCGTTGACGTGGATCGTCTGGCCGGTGACGTAGCTTGCTTCGGAGGAGGCGAGATAGGCGACGGCGGATGCAACTTCGGCACCGTTGCCCATGCGCTTCATGGGAATAGCGCCCATGATCGCCTCTTTCTGCTTGTCGTTCAGCTTGCCGGTCATGGCGCTCTCGATGAAGCCGGGAGCGACGCAGTTGACAGTCACGTTGCGGGTCGCGATCTCTTGCGCCAGCGACTTGGTGAAGCCGATCATGCCGGCCTTGGAGGCGCAGTAATTGGCCTGGCCGGGATTGCCGGTGATGCCGACGACGGAGGTGATGTTGATGATGCGGCCATAGCGGCGGCGCATCATCGGATGGGTCAACTCGCGCGTCAGGCGGAAGACCGCCGTCAGATTGACTTCCAGAACCGCATCCCAGTCCTCGTCGCTCATGCGCACAAACAGACCGTCCTTGGTGATGCCGGCATTGTTGACGAGGATGTCGACGCCGCCGAGTTCTTCTTCGGCCTTGGCACCGAGCGCCTTGACCTCATCGCGATCGGACAGGTTAGCCGGAAAGATCTTGACGCGGTCGCCAAGTTCGGCGGCCAGAGCCTCGAGCTTCTCAACGCGCGTGCCGTGCAGGCCGACGATGGCGCCCTGCTTATGCAGCAGTCTTGCGATCTCTTCGCCGATACCACCGGAAGAGCCGGTTACCAGGGCCTTGCGGCCAGTCAAATCGAGCATTTGATGTCCCTCGTTCCTTAATTTCTGTATCAGCCAAGCAGGCCGGCGAGAGTGGTGTCGATATCGGCCGCCGTGTTGACGGCGATACCGTTCACCGATTTGTCGATGCGCCGGGCAAGGCCTGTCAGCACCTTGCCAGCGCCGATTTCATACAATGTTGTCACATTGTTGGCGGCAAACCATTCCACGGTCTCGCGCCAACGGACCTGGCCCGTCACCTGCGCAACCAGCAGATCGGCGATCTCACCGGCGTCCTTCACCGGCGCCGCGCGGACATTGGCGACGACAGGCACGACGGGATCGGATTTTGCAACCTCTGCCAGAGCCGCGCGCATCGCCTCGGCGGCGGGCGCCATCAGCGACGAATGGAAGGGTGCGGAAACAGGCAGGAGGATGGCGCGCTTGGCACCCTTGGCGGTCGCAAGCTCGGCAGCCTTTTCGACCGGGGCCTTTTCACCGGAAATGACGATCTGACCGCCGCCATTGTCATTGGCGATCTGACATGCGCCGATCGCCGAAGCCTCGGTGCAAACCGCGACGACGTCGGCATGTTCCAGGCCGATGATGGCCGCCATGGCGCCAACGCCCACCGGAACCGCCGCCTGCATGGCATTGCCGCGAATGCGCAGCAGCCGCGCCGTATCGGCGAGCGAGAAAGTGCCCGCAGCGCAAAGCGCCGAATATTCGCCGAGCGAATGACCGGCGACATAGGCAACCTTGCTCTTCAGATCGAGGCCGCGCGCTTGGAGAACGCGCATGACGGCGATCGACACGGCCATCAACGCCGGCTGCGCATTCGCCGTCAGCGTCAGCCTATCGTCCGGGCCGTTGAAGATGATGTCGGAAAGCTTTTCACCGAGCGCTTCGTCGACTTCCTCGAAGACGGCGCGCGCTTCGGCGAAGTTGTCGGCCAGATCCTTGCCCATGCCGACGGCCTGGCTACCCTGACCGGGAAATGTGAAAGCAACAGTCATTATATCAAGCTTCCTTCGGGGGTCGTTTCGCTTCCCAATGACATTGTTTGCGGTGGAGTCAATAGCGCAGCCCCTGCAGTCCCTGCCTTTTGCGTGTGCGAAACATCTCGATTTTCTTCTTGCGCTTGCTCATTTCCGACCTAGATTTGGAGCATCCTTCCCCCACCACCTTTTCCGCAAGCATCAAGGTTTTCCCATGCAGTATAAGAATTTAGGCCGCACCGATATTTCCGTTTCACAGATTTGCCTGGGGACGATGACCTGGGGCACACAGAACAGCGAAGCCGAGGCGCACGAGCAGATGGATTATGCGCTTCACAAGGGCGTCAATTTCTTCGACACGGCTGAAATGTATCCGACGACGCCGGTCGGCCCGGAGACTCAGGGCCGCACCGAGGAATGTATCGGCACCTGGTTCGAAAAGACCGGCAAGCGCGGGGACGTCGTGCTTGCCACCAAGGTCGCCGGGCCTGGTCGTGACTATCTGCGCGGCGGCCAGGGCGCGGATGCCGCCAATATCCGCGCGGCAATCGACAGCAGCCTGAAGCGGCTGAAAACCGACTATATCGATCTTTATCAGGTGCATTGGCCGAACCGCGGTCATTTCCACTTCCGTCAGAACTGGCGCTACAACCCCTTCACCCAGGATCGCGAGAAAACGGTCGCCAATATCGCCGAAATCCTGGAGACGATGGGTGAGCTGGTGAAGGCCGGCAAGATCCGCGCCATCGGCCTCTCCAACGAGACGACCTGGGGCATCCAGAAATACCTGACGATCGCCGAACAGAAGGGCCTGCCGCGCGTCGTCTCGACGCAGAACGAATATAATCTGCTCTACCGCCACTTCGATCTCGATCTCGCCGAACTGTCGCACCACGAAGATGTTGGCCTGCTCGCCTATTCGCCGCTCGCCGGTGGTATTCTCAGCGGCAAATATGTCGGCGGCGCACGCCCTGCCGGCTCGCGTGGCTCGATCAATCCCGACATCGGCGGCCGTCTGCAGCCGCTGCAGGAGCCGCCGGTCAAGGCCTATCTGGAGATCGCCGCCAAATATAATCTCGACCCTGCCAAGCTGGCGCTCGCCTATTGCCTGACCAAGCCCTTCATGACCTCCGTCATCATCGGCGCGACATCGATGGCCCAGCTCGAAACCGACATCGCTTCCGCCTATGTCACGCTGCCGGAAGAGGCAATTGCCGAGATTGAAAAGGTACACCGGCTGTATCCGATGCCGATGTAATGCCTCGTGAAAGCGCCTTGCCTCGGTGGCAGGGCGCGACGACCGGCGAAATATGACCTCTGATGTAATTGAGACACGTCCGACCGGCGCGTAACTTTGGGGCATCTCCACGAGAGATAGGCACCGAACCGGTGCCGCAGAGGAATAGACATCAAGCGCCTTCGGTTTGACCCCGGGGCGCTGCAGCCTCTTATTGCCCTAAGCACACGTCCGGAGACAGACGATGAATGAGATGATTTTCAGCAAACGTGAAACCCCAGGCTGGCTGCTGGCCTTCTGGAAGGAGATTGACGACAAGACCTTCGGCAGTGGCTTCGACTGCTTTACGGAAGACGCCACCGCAAATTTGGGCGTCGCCGAATGGAAGGGCCGCGAGACTATCCGCGAAAGCCTGCGCGCGTTCATCGACACCGGATTTACCGCCCTCCATGATGTGACGGAATATTGGGACGGCGGGCTCCTCAAGATCTTCCGTGGCTTCGTTACCATGACACCGAACGATCCTAACCACCCCGTCGTCAAGCCCGTCATGACGCACTTCTTCTACATGGACGAGGCTGATCACACCAAGGTGCGTCATTGGTTCGGTTCGGTGGGGCCAGTGCAATTCTAACCTTCGCATGCCAGACATAAGATGCCGTGCGCGGCCGCCTTTTTAGAGGAAGTCGCCACGGCACAGTTCACACGGAGACCCTCCATGACGAACAGCAACACAGCCCTATCGGTCTCGAAACAGCTCAGCCCGTTGCTGCGCCACTGGCGGGAGGTGCGCGGCAAAAGCCAGCTCGACCTTTCAATGGATACGGGTGTTTCGCAACGTCACATCAGCTTCGTTGAAAGCGGCCGCAGCGTTCCCAGCCGCCAGAGGCTGCTGACCGTTGCGGAAGCGCTCGATGTGCCGTTCCGCGAGCGCAACACTCTGTTGCTCGCCGCTGGCTACGCCCCGATCTATTCGGAGGATTCCTGGGACGCGCCGGAAATGCAGCCCGTCGCGGATGCTCTGCGGCGCATGCTGCGTCAGCACGAACCTTTCCCCGCAATCGTCATGGATCGCTATTGGAACGTTCTGATGTCCAATACGGCCACGCTCCGTTTCTTCAATTGCTTCGTCGATATGGCGGCGCGCAAATCGCCACGCAACCTGCTGCATTTGATGTTCGATCCCGCTGGGATGCGCCCCTTCATTGATAACTGGGCGGAGACATCGAGAAGCTTGCTGGCGCGCGTTCATCGTGAGTCCATCGGCCGGGTCGTCGATGACAAAACTCGGGAACTGCTGAAAACGCTGCTCGCTTATCCCGACGTCGATTTCGACCGGAAAGCGCTCACCGCACCCGGCAGCACACCCGTCGTTCCATTGACCTTTGTGAAGGATGGCCAGAGCCTCAACTTCTTTTCATTGGTAACGACAGTCGGCACCCCGATGACCATCGCGTCGCAGGAGCTCAGGCTCGAATGCATGTTCCCGACGGATCAGCAGACCGAACATCTCTATGCCGACATGATGAAGGGTGCGCCGATGCCGATATTTCCCAAGGATCACTAGCAAATCCATTCGTCTTCAAGCGTCTGCACCGCCCTTGTTGTGAGCGAGCCTGCCCCCTACATGCTGTTGCATGAGGACGTTCCGCGATAGGATGCGCCTGCTCAATCTCCGCCTCCGGTGAGGCAGGCCATGCAACCAAAGGAGAGACCGATGCAAGAGCCCCTCGTCGTCCGCCAGGAAAGGCGCATCCCGGCACCGCCCGCAGCCGTGTTCGCCCTCCTGACCGATCCGGAAAAGATTCTGCGCTGGATGGGTACGGAGGCACAGATCGAGCCTCAGCCCGAAGGACTCTATCTCGTCAACGTCACTGGCGCTCGCTTCGCCCGCGGTTCGTTCCGCGAGGTGGTGCCGGTACACCGCCTGGCCTACAGCTTCGGCTGGGATGGCAGCGAGGTGGTCCCCCCGGGATCGAGCCTGGTCGAGATAGACCTCATCGAGCAGCCGGACGGAACGCTGCTACGTCTGACCCACACCGGCCTGCCCAATGCCGAACAATGCGCTGGCCATTCTGAAGGCTGGGCTCACTACCTCGGCCGGCTGTCCGAAGCCGCAGCCGGGCGTGATCCGGGTCCCGACCCTATGGCTGGCAGAATGTGACAGCCTTCCGTTCCTGAATGCGTCGGTCCTGAGCACTGCCGGGGACTGTCATCACACGCAGAAGCACCATCGCAACGGCGGATGACAGCCTGCGGCTGCCATGGCATGATCAGACATGGATTTGCCCCTCCCCCTTGCCTGGCTGGTTGATGAGGCCGATGCCTCTCCTGGCCCTGAACGGTTCCTGGCCGAGCTCGGCCGCCGGCTGCTGGCCGACGGCCTGCCACTTGCCGGAGGAGCCCTGTCGCTCGCGGTGCCGCATCCGATCATCGCCCGGCGCATCTGGCTGTGGCGGGCGGAAACCGGGGCAGTGATCGAGGCGCTGGGTTTCGTCGGCGGCCCACCCAGTCAAGCCGGCCACGATTGGCTGGCCGGGCTTGGCCCCATGCATGAAGACACGGTGGGTTCGGCCGCGGACAGCCCGGTGCTGGGTTGGGCGGGGCTCCGGCCATTCGACCCTAGCGAGGCCGGTCGGCTGCGGGAGACGGCGCGCTTCGCCGCAGCCCCCTTGAGCGCCCTGGCTTCGCGGGCGGCGTTGGCAGCGCTACTCGAGGCCTATCTCGGCCGGCGCAGTGCGGCGCGGGTCCAAGCCGGCGCGCTGCGCCGCGGCACGGGGGAAACCATCCGAGCCGCATTGCTCTGCGCCGATCTGCGCGATTTCACCGCTTTGTCCGAGGCGACGGAGCCGGCGGCGATGATCGCTTCCCTCGACGCCTGGTTCGACCGCGTTGCCGGAGCGGTGCACGCTTTCGGAGGCGAGGTGCTGAAATTCATCGGCGACGGCGCGTTGGCGATTTTCCCGGTCACAAGCACACCGGGCGAAGCCTGTGAGGCGGCGCTGCGCGCGGTCGCCGCCGCCCGCGCCGGCATGGTTCATCTCGATACGGTGCGGCAAGCGCAGGGGCTGCCGCCGCTGCCCTTTGGCGCGGCATTGCATTTCGGCGAGATGTTGTGGGGCAATATCGGCGCGGCCGACCGGCTGGACTTTACCGCGATCGGCCCGGCGGTCAATCTGGTGAGCCGGCTCGAAGGCCTGTGCAAGCCGCTTGGCCGCAGCGTGCTCATCTCCGGCGCCGTTGCGGCGCAGACGACAACCCCCTTGATCCCCTTGGGCGAGCATCCGTTGCGCGGCATCGCCGACCCCTGCGCGGTCTTCACCTTGCCGGAGAATTGAGGCCGCCTGCCTTGGTCCAGGCAGGAGTGTCCGCTGTCGGACTGCGCAATTCGCCCCTTGCCTTTCGCGCAAAAATCCGTATAAGCCGCCCTGTTCGCAACCCGGTCTTCTGGCTGGTGGCTGAACGGAGGGCCGGTTTTCTTCTCAGAAAATCGTTCGGAACGGAAGCGTTCCAGCCTCCCGTGTCTCCGCTCTCGACCGTCTCGGAAACGCTTTTCTTGCTTAGGGTCACCCCTCTCAGGAGCAGTCGTTGAGGCTTAGCCGCCGAATATCGGGTTCAGACCAACGCAAGAAAGGCAAAGCTATCCATGGCTCTTTACGAACATGTATTCCTTGCCCGACAGGATATTTCCGCTCAGCAGGTCGACGCCCTCGTAGAACAGTACAAGGGTGTTATCGAAGCTAACGGCGGTAAAGTCGGGCGTATCGAAAACTGGGGCCTCAAGTCCCTCACCTACCGCATCAAGAAGAACCGCAAGGCTCATTACGCCCTGATGGACATTGATGCACCGGCCGCTGCGATCCAGGAAATGGAACGCCAGATGCGCATCAGCGAAGACGTCCTGCGTTACATGACGATCGCTGTTGAAAAGCACGAAGAAGGCCCGTCTGCCATGATGCAGAAGCGCGACCGTGACGACCGTCCGCGCCGTGATGGCGACCGTCCGGAGCGCAGCTTCGGCGATCGTGGTCCGCGCCCGGATCGTGGTGACCGCGAAGATCGTCCGCGCCGTCCGCGCGAAGACCGCGTATAAGGAGATTTGAGAATGTCTGAAGTTTCCTCCGCACCGGTCCGCCGTCCGTTCCATCGCCGCCGCAAGACCTGCCCGTTCTCGGGCGCCAATGCGCCGCGCATCGACTACAAGGACGTCCGTCTCCTGCAGCGTTACATTTCCGAGCGCGGCAAGATCGTTCCGTCCCGCATCACGGCCGTTTCCCAGAAGAAGCAGCGCGAGCTCGCTCAGGCGATCAAGCGCGCCCGTTTCCTCGGCCTGCTGCCCTACGTCGTCGCTTAATAGCGGCCGACGCAGAATGAATTAGAGGGAAGGCAGCAATGCCTTCCCTTCTCCCTTTCGCGATGGGCGCGGATCGGAACCTTGAAACCCCATGTTGGGGACGGCTTTCAGGCCCGAGTGGCGAAGGCATCCTCTAACTGCTCGATACGAAGCAGGACAGCGACGTGAAAAAGTTGAACGCAAAAGAGCTTGGCATCGGCGCGCTCGCCGGTCTAACCGCCGCCCTACTCGTGTATGGCGCGACGGTGCAGCCATGGCTGTTCATCCTGTTCGGCGCGCTTTCCGCTCTTCCGATCCTCATCGTCGGCCTCGGCTGGGGCAATATCGCTGTTGTCACCGCCGTCGTGACGGCTGGCCTTGTCGGCGCCGTCGGCTATTCGTTGCCATTCGGGCTTTTTGTCGTGCTGCTGGCGCTGATTCCGGCCTGGCTCAGCCATCTTGCCAATCTGGCGCGCCCAGCCTCCGAACTCGGCGGTCCCGACCATCTGATGGCCTGGTATCCGCTGTCTGATATCATGCTGCATCTCTGCGGCCTGGCGGCCGTCGTCATCGTCGTCGCCGGCGCGGTCATGGGATATGGCTCGGACCTGATCGGCCAAGTCGTCGATCTCTATGTCACCGTCATGCAGGATCAGCAGCCTACGATGCCGCTCGATCCAGTAGCGATCGCCAAGACGAAATCCTTCATGCTCTACGCCGTGCCGGTCGTCTGGGGTATCGTCTGGGTTCTGATGCTGCTGGCCGCCTACTATATCGCCACCCGCATCGTTGCGGCATCGAGCCGCAATCTGCGTCCGCGCGAAGATATTCCGTCGGCGCTGCGCATGAACCGGAACGCAATCTTCGTCTTTCTCGCCGCCATCGTCGCCCTCTTTTTCGGGGGCACCCCGGCATTGATCGGCGCGGCGGCCGTTGGCGCGTTCGGCGCAGGCTTTCTCGTCTCCGGCTTTGCGGCGCTCCACTACCGCACCCGTGGCAAGGACTGGCGGGTGCCCGTTCTGGTCCTCTGCTACCTGACGTCGCTCATACTGACGTTGCCCGCCTTCATCGTCCTCATTCTCGGTCTTGCCGATACACGCAAAGCGATCGCCCTGACCCCGAACAAGAATACCGATAATTCCAAACAACCAGACACGAAAATCTGACATCAGAAAGGAACAACAAAATGGAAGTCATTCTCCTCGAGCGCATCTCCAAGCTCGGCCAGATGGGCGAAGTGGTTAAGGTTCGCGACGGCTTTGCCCGTAACTACCTGCTGCCGCTCGGCAAGGCACTGCGCGCCAACCCCGCTAACAAGGCTCGCTTCGAAGCCGAACGTGCAACGCTGGAAGCCCGTAACCTCGAGCGCCGCAGCGAAGCTCAGAAGGTTGCCGACGTTCTCGGTGGCAAGTCCTTCATCGTCGTTCGCTCGGCTGGCGAAACCGGCCAGTTGTACGGTTCGGTCGCCGCTCGCGACGTCGTTGAAATCCTCGCAGCGGAAGGCTTCAACATCGGCCGCAACCAGGTTCACCTGAACACGCCGATCAAGGCGATTGGCCTGCACAACGTTGTAATCGCGCTTCACGCCGAAGTCGAAATCCACGTCGAGCTGAACGTTGCCCGTTCCGCTGAAGAAGCCGAGCGTCAGGCCAAGGGCGAAACGCTCACCTCCGCTGACGCCATCTACGGCGTTGACGAAGACGCCCTGCGTCCGGAAGACTTCTTCGATCCGGAAGCTGACGGCAACGCCGAAGACGAAGCTTGATTCAAGCCTTCGCATCGGCTGCGAACATGAGAAAGCCTGGGTCTCGCGACCCAGGCTTTTTGTTTGACTGCAAGGGTTTACCGACGCTTGCCCGTCCGCGTCTCAATTCTCCGCCGTATCCTGCACCGGCGCCGAATTCTTGTCGACGGAGACGACCACCGACATGCCGGGCGCCAGATCTTGCGCCTCGGGCTGATTTTCGTCGATCTTAACGCGGACGCCGACGCGCTGCGCCACTTTGGTGAAATTGCCCGTTGCGTTGTCGGGTCTGATAACGGCGAATTCCGAGCCCGCCGCCGGCGAAAAGCGCTGGATATGGCCCTTGAGCTCGCGATGACCGAGCGCATCGACCGAGATTGTTACGGGTTGGCCGACCTTCATGCCGTCGAGCTGGGTTTCCTTGAAATTGGCGATGACCCAGACATCTTTCGGAACCAGTCCCATAAGCTGCGTGCCCGGCGTCACGTATTGGCCGAGGCGTACGCCGACTTCGCCGACGCGGCCGTCGCGTGGCGCGACGATCGTCGCATTCTGAAGATCGATCTCCGCGAGCTGCACGGCGGCCTCCGCGCCACTGACGCCGGCCTCCAGCGAGGCACGGTTGACGATGATCGTCGTCAGATTCTGCTGCGATACGTCAAGGCCGGCCTTCGCCTGATTGACGGCCGCCTTAGCCTGTTCCAGCGTCGCCTGTGCCTGCTCCGAATCGCTGGTCGTCGACACGCCCTTGGCCACCAGCGTCGCCACGCGATCCCAGGCAAGCTGGGCGCGCTTCATGGCCGCGTTGGCACTATCGACCTGAGCCTGGCTGGAGGCGATGCCGGCGCGTGCCGCCTGCTCCTGCTGCTGCGAATTGGCAAGCGCCGCCTTCTGGCCGTCCAGCGTCGCGCGCGCCTGCGCCACCTTCTGCCGATAGATGCGATCGTCGATCTTCGTCAGCACGTCGCCCTGTTTGACGAGCTTGTAATCCCTGATCGGAACATCCGTAATATAACCGCTAACCTGCGGGCTGATCGTCGTGACGTAGCCTCTGACATAGGCATCATCGGTCGTCTCGACGGAACTTTGGAAAGGTGGCAGGTGCCAGGCATAGAGCACCAGCATGACGCCGCCGACACCGGCGAGGACGGCGATAACTTCGATGGGGGAGCGAACGAGCCTCGACATGGAGCTATTTCATATCCTCACGGGTTGGAAGCCGCGGTCTGCGGCCGATCGTCGGCGAGCCGCGCTTTGATGAAACGGTAGAATACATGCAGCGAAAGAGCAGCAAGCGACACGACCGCGATGACACCGGCAACAAAGAAGGCATCGCTATAGGCGAGCGTATTGGCCTCGCGGGTGACCTGCACGCCGAGTAGCGCCAACCCCTCGCCCTTCAGCAAAGCGCTGTCGCCGATCACCTTGCCATAAGACGCAGAAAGCTGGCTGACGCGCTGGGCGACGACAGGGTGAGTCAGCAACACATGTTCGGTCAGCACGGCGGAATGGAATTTTTCGCGGATGGTGATCAGCGTGCCGTAGAAGGCAGAGCCGATCAGGCCGCCGATGCTTTGCGTGAAGGTGAAGACCACGAAGAAGGTCACCAGATACGGTGCACCTCTCGCAAAGGCCGCCTTGAAGCCCGCGGACATGGACGGCGGCAGGAAAAGGGCTGCGCCGGCCGCCACCAGTGCCTGGCTAAGATACATCTGTTCGGGCCGGGTCAGCGTCGTAACCTGGGCATCCATGAAGGAGCCAGCCGCCATCATGACGAGAGCGACGAACTGGATCTGCCAACTCAAGCCGTAGCTCATCAGCACCGTGCAGATCAGACCGCCGATGATGGAGAAAGCAAGGATGATCCAGTAGAGCATCGCGAGCTGATCGTAGAGCAGACCAACGGCATTCTGATAGAAGGTCATGATGACCGAGGTCTGCTCGCCGGCAATCATGCGGAAGACCAGGAGAATGCCCGTCAGGTGCAATATCTCGGAGCTGAGCAGCCAGCGGACATCGATCAGTGGCGTCGGCCGCCGCAGTTCGATGACGGCGGCAAGCGTCAAAGTGGCGATGCTGACGGCCAGCAGCACGCCGAGCCATGGCACTTCCAGCCACCAATACAGTCGCCCGACGGAAAGAACGATTGCAAGACAGCCGAAACCGACGGCGACCAGCAGGTAGCTGATGATATCTCCGAAGACGATCACCTTCACTCTCGGCGGCGGCGTCAGAGGCAGCAGATAGATGATCGGCATCACCAGCAGCGCCAGTGCCATTTCCAAGGTATAGAGCCCGCGCCACTCGCCGTAATCGAGAAGCGATGGCGAGACGAGGCGAGTGATGGGCGCGGCCAGTAGCGTATTCATCATCGCCAGGCTGACGCCGATCGTCAGCTTCTTGGCCGGTTCGAAAGCTTCCAGCATGTAGAGGAAACCAAGCGTCGACAGCGGTGCCGCCGCGATGCCGCTCAAAAAGCGGACGACGATGGCCGAATGCAGGTCGGAGACGAAGAGATTGAGCAGCGAGGCGACGACGAAGCCGAGAATGCTGACTTCGGCAAAATTGCGCACGCCGTATTGCAGGCGGATCTTCACCAGCGCAATGGCGAGGCTGACATTCGGCGCCATATAGGCTGCCGACAGCCACACGGATTCGGTGGTCGTGGCGGCGATGCTTCCCTGGATCTGCGTGAGATTGGCGAAGGCGAGATTAAGACCAAGGCCCTGTGTCAAGAAGAACATGACGGAGGCGCCGATATAAAGCGGGACCTTCCATCGCGGCACGGGCGGCGGGGCGGCAGGCGCGGCGACATTGGCTTCCGCATTGATCGGGGCCGGCTCGCCGCTCATACGCTACCTCATGACTTGCCCACGTTCTGTAGATTGGCGGTCATGGCGCGGATGACCTTGAGGGCCATGCCGACATCCTCGTCCGAAATCCCCTGCAGGATATCCGCACGCACGCCGGTGGCAAGAGCCTCAACTTCGGCCGCCACCACTTTTCCGGATTCGGTCATGAATATCTGCTTGGCGCGCCGGTCCGACAGCACCGCGCGGCGCTCGATGAAGCTCTGTGCTTCCATGGCGTCGAGGATACGCACCAGGGTCGGAGTCTCAAGCTCCAGCTCGTCGGCGAGTTCGCGCTGATTGATGCCATCGCGCTTGGAAAGCTTATGGAAAACCCGGGCTCTGGCCAATGTCATACCGTGCTCACGCACCAGACCGTCGAACGCCGCCCTCAGCTTCCGATTAAAAGCGGAAAGCTCGTCGAACAGTTCTCGGCGTGATGGCGCACCAGACATTATTGCTGCTTTATACTATTAGTATCCTACCCTATTTCAAGGAGATAGCGGGGTTCTCACATCTTTTCAAGCGCGATTGCCGCCCCGCCGGGTTTCAACCGGGACAGATCGGGCTAAAATCATCCATAGAGGTTTTTGTATGTGATTCGCGTGTCGGACATTGCGTTGCAAAGTGGCGACAAAGGCTTTTTTTCCTTCGGAGCGTTTGTCCCTGTGGACGAGTGGAACAACGTGAATAGCTCGAACGAACCAGCGCCCTGCGGCACGCCACGACCCTTCGGCAATTGACCGTGACACGGGATCGTCGCAAACCAATCGGCACTCAAGAATACGAAGAGACGGAAAATGAACGAAGCTGCGCGAAAGATCGCCGCCATTGCTCCCGCCGACGCGCACTACCGCGAAGCGCCCAATAATATCGAGGCCGAACAGGCCCTGCTCGGCGCTATCCTCGTCAACAATGACGCCTACTACCGTGTCTCCGATTTTCTGAAACCCATTCATCTCTACGAGCCGCTGCACCGGAAAATCTTCGAGGTGGCGGGCGATATCATTCGCATGGGCAAGACAGCCAATCCGGTGACGATCAAGACTTTCCTGCCGGCCGAAGAGAAAGTCGGCGACATGACGGTGGCGCAATATCTCGCCCGTCTCGCGACCGAAGCCGTTTCGATCATCAACGCCGAAGACTACGGCCGCGCCATCTACGATCTGGCGCTGCGCCGCGCGCTGATCACCATCGGCGAGGACATGGTCAACATCGCCTTTGACGCACCGCTCGACATGCCGCCGCAGACGCAGATCGAGGATACGGAGCGCCGGCTGTTCGAACTTGCGGAAAACGGCCGCTACGACGGCGGCTTCCAGGCCTTCAACGACGCCGTGGCGCTGGCGATCGACATGGCGGCCGTCGCAAAGGAGCGCGACGGCGGTCTATCCGGCATTTCCACCGGCATTCACTCGCTCGACAGCAAGATGGGCGGCCTGCAGCGCTCGGACTTGATCATCCTCGCCGGCCGTCCCGGCATGGGCAAGACCTCGCTCGCCACCAATATCGCCTATAATATCGCCGCCGCCTATGAAGGCGAAGTGCAGTCGGACGGCTCCACAAAGGCGAAGAACGGCGGCGTCGTCGGCTTCTATTCGCTGGAAATGTCGTCCGAACAGCTCGCCACCCGTATCATTTCCGAGCAGACGGAAGTCTCCTCATCGAAGATCCGCCGCGGCGACATCAACGATGCCGATTTCGAAAAGCTGGTTGCCTGCTCGATGATGATGCAGAAGGTGCCGCTCTATATCGACCAGACCGGCGGCATCTCCATTGCTCAGCTTTCCGCGCGTGCGCGGCGCCTGAAGCGCCAGCGCGGCCTCGACGTTCTGGTGGTGGACTACGTTCAGCTCATGACCGGCTCCGGCAAATCGAACGAGAACCGCGTCCAGGAAATCACCCAGATCACCACCGGCCTGAAGGCGCTCGGCAAGGAGCTGAATGTTCCGATCATCGCGCTCTCCCAGCTCTCGCGTGCCGTCGAAAGCCGCGACGACAAGCGGCCGCAGCTCTCGGACCTGCGTGAATCCGGCTCCATCGAGCAGGACGCCGACGTGGTGCTCTTCGTGTTCCGTGAGGAATATTACGTCAAGAACTCCGAACCGCGCGATCCAGCCGATCCGAAATATGCGGAATGGGAAGCCCTGTTCGACAAGGTGAAAGGCACGGCCGACGTCATCATCGCCAAGCAGCGTCACGGACCGACAGGCACGGTGAAGCTCGCCTTCCAGTCGGAATTCACGCGCTTCGCCGATCTCGCCGACTCGTCCTTCCTGCAATATGAAGAGCACTGATGGAGGTATCTGCTGCGCATATGTGCAGTGCAGCACTTTCTCTTTCCATCGATGATCAGTATTCTGGCCGGAGCAGCATCCCCTCCGGCCATTTTTTGTTCAGGCGGTTCCATGACAGATAGTTTCGAAGACAATGACGCTTTCGCTTCTGCCGGCCTTCGGCTGACGGTCGATTTGGGAGCAGTGGTCGAGAACTGGCTCGATATGGCCCGCCGCTCCGGCAGGGCCCGCACCGGAGCCGCGGTGAAAGCCGACGCTTACGGCCTGGGGATCGAAGATGTCGGCGAGGCGCTTTATATCGCCGGCGCCCGCGATTTCTTCGTCGCCACCGCTGAAGAGGGCGTGACGCTTCGGCTCTACGCCCCGGATGCCCGCATCTTCGTACTCTGCGGCATCTGGCCTGGGACAGAGCGACTGTTTTTCGAAAACGATCTTGTGCCCGTCATCGCTTCCGAAGAGCAATTGACCTTCTGGATGTCGGTGCTAGCGGATTATGGCGACTACCCTTGCGCGCTGCAGGTCGATACCGGCTTCAACCGGCTGGGACTTCAGGCAGAGGACGCCATTGCGCTCGCCAATGATGTCTCGCGCCCCGCGAGTTTTGCGCCCGTCCTAGTGATGAGCCACCTTGCCTGCGGCGACGACCCCGCCAATGCGATGAACAGGCAACAGCTCGAGGCGTTCCGCAACGTCAGCGCCGCCTTCGAAGGCATCGAGGCGAGCTTTGCCAACTCGGCCGGCATCTTCCTCGGCCCCGAATATCATTTCGATCTCACTCGCCCAGGCATCGCCCTTTATGGCGGCCAGGCGGTGAACGGAACGGCGAACCCGATGCGGCCGGTCGCAACGGCCGAGGCCCGCATCATTCAGACCCGCACGGTCAAGGCCGGCGAGAGGGTCAGTTACGGCGGGGCGCTGGAGCTCACCCGCGACAGTCGGCTCGCCGTCGTCTCGGCCGGTTATGCCGACGGCTATATGCGCAGCCAATCGAGCGGCGGCGTGCCGCTGCGCCAGACGGGCATTGCCGGCGGCCAGGGCTTCGTCGCCGGGCACAAGGTGCCAGTTGCCGGCCGCATCACCATGGACCTGACGATCTTCGACGTGACCGACGTCCCCGAAAAACTGGTCCGCGCCGGCGACTATATCGAGCTCTTCGGCAAGAATATCCTCGTTGACGACGCTGCCCGCGCCGCCGGGACGATCGGCTACGAGATGCTGACCGGCCTGGGGCTGAGACATGAGCGCCGGTATGTTTTTGAAGAGACTGACGAGTAGCGGCTCAACGCACGCTGACCGCCAAGCGGACGCCCAGCGCTACGAACAATGTTCCAAGCCCCCGGTCCAGCCACAGGCCCGCGTTTCGGTTGCGCCGTAGCGCCTCGGCAAGGCGACCTCCGAGAAGAATGAGCGGTGGCTCGATGAAGGCGGCAACCACGATGATGAGGCTGCCGTGGAGCAAGAGCTGCGCCCAGACCGGGCCAGCCCCTTCAACGACGAATTGCGGCAGGAACGCGAGAAAGAAGATGGCCACTTTCGGGTTGAGCAGCGAAACCAGGATACCTTGCCGGTAGATGCGGCTCCAGGGCAATGCTTTGCCGGCTTCCGTGATCCAGGCGCCTTCACCCTTCGAGCGCAGTGCCTGTATTCCAAGCCAGATGAGATAGGCGGCGCCGGCCCATTTGACCGTCGAGAACGCGATGGCCGAGGCCGCCAATATTGCCGATAGCCCGGCTGCGGCCATCAGCACATGCAGGCAGGCGCCGCTCCATATGCCGAACAATGCGGCAAAGCCGGAGCGTCTGCCGCTTCTGATCGTGTGGCCGAGAATGAAGGCGATGTCCGGCCCCGGCGACAGATTGAGCAGGACGGCGGCCGAAAGAAACGCGATCCAATGCGCAAGCGTATAGTCGAACATCCGTCACCATCGATCGAAAACCCGGCATAAAGGCTGACACAATCGCCGCTGATACGGAAATCATTAGTTTTGATCTGTTGGGAAAGACATTATCTGACAGCCAGCCGCGATTCGCGGCGAACAGCGAGGCACTAGAGCAATTCCAGGAAAAGTGCGAAGCGGTTTTCCGTCCGGAATGCGTAAAAACAAAGAGATGGAGCGGGGAAAGCGATTCCTGAAACGCTAAACCGCTCTATAAATTGAGAACAGCATCCGATGGCAAAAGCCCGTACACAATTCGTCTGCCAGAACTGCGGCACGGTCCATAACCGCTGGGCGGGCAAATGCGATGGTTGCGGTGCATGGAACACCATCGTCGAAGAAGACCCGATGGGTGGCATCGGCGGCGGCCCCGCCAAGGTGCCGAAGAAGGGCCGGCCGGTGACACTGACGGCGCTGTCGGGCGAGATCGAGGAAGCGCCACGCATCCACACCGGCATCTCCGAACTCGATCGGGCGACCGGCGGCGGCTTCGTGCGGGGCTCGGCGGTGCTGGTCGGCGGCGATCCCGGCATCGGCAAGTCGACGCTATTGATGCAGGCAGCCGCCGCCCTTTCCCGACGCGGGCACAAGATCGTCTACGTCTCCGGCGAAGAGGCGGTGGCGCAGGTTCGGCTTCGCGCCCAGCGGCTGAACGCCGCCAACACGGATGTGCTGCTCGCGGCCGAAACCAATGTCGAGGATATCCTGGCGACGCTCGCCGAAGGCAAGCGGCCGGACCTCGTCATCATCGATTCCATCCAGACGCTGTGGAGCGAGCTTGCCGAATCGGCACCCGGGACGGTGACGCAGGTGCGCACCGGCGTACAGGCGATGATCCGCTTCGCCAAGCAGACGGGCGCCGCGATGGTATTGGTCGGCCACGTCACCAAGGACGGCCAGATCGCCGGTCCGCGCGTCGTCGAACATATGGTCGACGCCGTTCTCTATTTCGAAGGCGATCGCGGCCATCATTACCGCATCCTGCGCACGGTGAAGAATCGCTTCGGCCCGACCGACGAAATCGGCGTCTTCGAAATGTCCGACAAAGGCCTGCGGGAAGTGGCCAATCCATCCGAACTTTTCCTCGGCGAGCGCAATTCCAAATCGCCAGGCGCGGCCGTCTTTGCCGGCATGGAGGGCACCCGGCCGGTGCTGGTCGAGGTGCAGGCGCTGGTTGCTCCGACATCGCTCGGCACGCCGCGCCGTGCTGTCGTCGGCTGGGATTCGGCGAGGCTATCGATGATTCTCGCGGTTCTCGAAGCGCATTGCGGCGTTCGGCTCGGCCAGCACGATGTTTACCTCAATATTGCCGGCGGCTATCGTATTTCTGAGCCGGCTGCGGACCTCGCGGTCGCCTCTGCACTGGTTTCATCCCTGGCCGGTCTTGCCCTTCCCGCAGATTGCGTCTATTTCGGCGAAGTCAGCCTGTCGGGCGCCGTCCGGCCGGTTGCGCACACCGCTCAGCGCCTCAAGGAAGCCGAGAAGCTGGGATTTTCTGCAGCGCTTCTCCCCACCGCCTCCTCCGACCTGCCGAAAGGCAATGGCGGACGCTGGAGCGAGATCGATGGCCTGCCGGATCTGGTGGCGCGCATAGCCGGATCGAAGGGCGCGCTCAAGCGCGCGGAAGACGAAGACTGAGCCTTACTTGAACCGTTCTTGACGGGGCGAAAGGCGCATATTTGAGGCCGATGGCAGCCATGCTTGGCATGGCAAGTCTTGGAGTGGATTATACATGCCCATTACGATTTTCGACGGTATTGTTATCGGCGTTATTTTGTTCTCCGCCGTTCTGGCCATGGTCCGCGGCTTTTCCCGCGAAATTCTCTCGATCGTCAGTTGGGGCGGCTCGGCCGTCGCTGCCTACTATCTTTATTCGCTGCTCGTGCCTTATGCGATGCACTACACAGCGGACGTTCGCATCGCGACGATCGCGTCGGCCGCTGTCATCTTCCTGATCGCGCTGATCATCATTTCCTTCATTACGATCAGGATCGCGGATTTCATCATCGACAGCCGCATCGGCGCGCTCGATCGTACGCTCGGCTTTCTCTTCGGGGCCGCCCGCGGCTTGCTGCTGATGGTCGTCGTCGTTGCCTTCTGGAACTGGCTGGTCGCGCCGGCCGCTCGCCCGGATTGGGTCAACAACGCCAAGTCCAAGCCTTTCCTCGATTCGATGGTCGAAAAGCTCAAATCCGCGCTTCCGGAAAACATTCAGGCGATGCTTCCGGCCGAGATCATCAACAAGATCGCGCCGAACCAGCAGCAGCAATCGCAGCCGCAGGATGGCACGACGAACGACGCGGCACCGTCCGATGACGCGCCCGCGCCGCAGACGAACAATTAACAGTGCGTTTACAGGCTTGACCCGCGGGGCGATAATCGCCATGTGAACGGCACGAAATCCGAAGATCCGGCCCGATATTCTTTCCGGCCGGATTTTCAGTTATTTTTGCATTCAGTCGCGATGCCGCCTGACCGGTCCCATGTTGAGAGCAAAGGCCTGCAGCCATGAACCATTCCCCTTCCATCGAGAATGATATCGACGGCGACACGCTGCATGAGGAATGCGGTGTATTCGGCATTCTCGGCCACCCCGACGCGGCAACGCTGACGGCGCTCGGCCTGCACGCTTTGCAGCATCGCGGTCAGGAAGCGGCCGGCATCGTCTCCTTCGATGGCCAGCGCTTTCATTCGGAGCGCCGCATGGGCCTTGTCGGCGATCACTATACCGACCCTGCCACCCTGGCCCGGCTGCCCGGCGACCGTTCGATCGGCCATGTACGTTATTCGACCACGGGCGAGACGATCCTGCGTAACGTCCAGCCGCTGTTTGCCGAGCTGGAAGTTGGTGGCATCGCCATCGCCCACAACGGCAATTTCACCAACGGCCTGACCATGCGCCGGCAATTGATCGCCGACGGCGCCATCTGTCAGTCGACGTCGGACACGGAAGTCGTTCTCCATCTCATCGCCCGCTCCAAGCATCCCTCTTCCTCCGACCGCTTCATCGACGCGATCCGCCAGATGGAAGGCGGCTATTCGATGCTGGCCATGACGCGCACCAAGCTGATCGCAGCCCGCGATCCGATCGGCATCCGGCCGCTGGTGATGGGCGAACTCGACGGCAAGCCGATTTTCTGCTCGGAGACCTGTGCTCTCGACATCATTGGTGCGAAATACGTCCGCGACGTTGAAAACGGCGAAGTCGTCATCTGCGAGATCCAGCCCGACGGCTCGATCACCATCGATGCCCGCAAGCCCGAGGTTTCCCGCCCCGAGCGTCTCTGCCTGTTCGAATATGTCTATTTCGCCCGCCCCGATTCCGTCGTCGGCGGCCGCAACGTCTATGTCGCCCGCAAGAACATGGGCATCAACCTTGCCAAGGAAGCGCCTGTCGCGGCTGACGTCGTCGTACCGGTGCCGGATGGCGGCACGCCGGCGGCCATCGGCTATGCCCAGGCAAGCGGCATTCCCTTCGAGCTCGGCATCATCCGAAACCACTATGTCGGCCGCACCTTCATCGAGCCGACACAGCAGATCCGCGCTTTCGGCGTGAAGCTGAAGCACTCCGCCAACCGCGCCATCATTGCCGGCAAGCGCGTTGTCCTTGTCGACGATTCCATCGTACGCGGCACCACGTCGGTGAAGATCGTGCAGATGATCCGCGAGGCCGGCGCCAGCGAAGTGCACATCCGTGTCGCCAGCCCAATGATCTATCATCCGGACTTCTACGGCATCGATACGCCGGATGCCGACAAGCTACTCGCCAATCAGTACAACAGCCTGAAAGCCATGTGCGATTACATCGGCGCGGATTCGCTCGAATTCCTGTCGATCGACGGTCTTTACCAGGCTGTCGGCGGCGAGAGCCGGGACAATGCGCAGCCGCAGTTCACCGACCACTATTTCACCGGCGATTATCCGACGCGCCTGCTCGACAAGGAAAGCACCAGCAATGTGCGCAAGCTTTCCGTGCTCGCCAGCAACGGCTGACACGGGGCTTTTCGCCGCTCACCTTTTCCAGCGCATTCGGACCAAGACAGCATGAGCATAGACCTCACGAACAAAATCGCCCTGGTTACCGGCGCGTCGCGCGGTATTGGTTATTTCACCGCGCTGGAGCTCGCCAAGGCAGGCGCGCATGTGATTGCCTGCGCCCGCACGGTGGGTGGCCTTGAAGAGCTCGACGACGCCATCAAGGCTGTCGGCGGATCGGCAACGCTGGTGCCCTTCGATCTTGCCGATATGGCCGCGATCGATGCACTTGGCGGGTCTATCTTCGAGCGCTGGGGCAAGCTCGATATCCTCGTCGCCAATGCCGGCGTCCTCGGCGTCATCTCGCCGATCGGCCATGTCGAAGCCAAGGTCTTCGAAAAGGTGATGACCATCAACGTCACCGCCACCTGGCGGCTGATCCGTTCGGTCGAGCCGCTGCTGATGCGCGCTGACGCAGGCCGCGCCATCATCCTGTCATCGGCCGCAGCCCATCGCTGCCGGCCGTTCTGGGGTCCCTATTCGGCATCCAAGGCGGCCGTCGAGGCGCTTGCCCGCACTTGGGCCGGTGAAACCCAGAGCACGGCGCTGCGGATCACCAGCGTCGACCCAGGCGCCACTCGCACCGCAATGCGCGCCCAGGCAATGCCCGGCGAAGATCCGGACACGCTGCCGCATCCCAGTGATGTAGCACAAGCCATCCTGCCGCTCGCCGGTCCCGATGTCACTGAAACCGGCAAACTCTTTGTCATTAGCGAGAACAAGCTCGTCGACTACCGGATGCCGGAATAACATTACCTTCTCCCGGGGGGAGAAGGATGCGTGCAGTGCGGGTCGAGGGGGCGTTGCACCCGTAAGGGGATTGCCTTTCGCTTGCCGCTCAACGCCCTGTCTCGCCGCGCTCGACAGCCCCCTCATCCGCCCTTCAGGCACCTTCTCCCCGACGGGGAGAAGGGGACACTCCCCCCTTGACCAATCACCGTAGTCGCGCGATAAAGCCCGCCATGAAAACGGTTATCTGCATTATCTGCCGGAAGATTATTCGCTAGCGTTCCGCTGGCCTGGCCGTTTTCGTCTCCCAAAATCCAAGATGACAAACGTCCGGCCTGCCGGTGACGATATTTTTTCGGATTTATGCCTTTGGGAGAGTGAAATGGGCACCGAGCCGCACCTGAAATTTTACAACACGCTGACGCGCGAAAAGGTCGACTTCAAGCCGATCGACCGCGAGAACGTCCGCCTGTATGTCTGCGGCCCGACGGTCTATGATTTCGCCCATATCGGCAATGCCCGCCCGGCCATCGTCTTCGACGTGCTCTTCCGGCTGCTGCGGCAGATCTATGGCGAAAGCCACGTCACCTACGTGCGCAACATCACCGACGTTGACGACAAGATCAACGCGCGGGCCTTGCGTGATCATCCCGGTTTGCCGCTCAACGAAGCGATCCGCCTGGTCACCGAGAAGACCGAAACGCAATATCGCCAAGACGCGATCGCGCTCGGCTCCCTTGAGCCGACAGTGCAGCCGCGGGCGACGGAAAACATCGCGCAGATGATCGAGATCATCGAAAAGCTGATCGCCAAGGGCCATGCCTATCAGGCGGCTGGAGAAGTGCTGTTCGATACCAAATCCATGGTGGATTACGGCCAGCTCTCCAAGCGCAACCTCGATGAGCAGCAAGCCGGCGCCCGCGTCGCCGTCGAAGAACACAAGAAGAGCCCGGGCGACTTCGTGCTCTGGAAGCTGTCTGACGAGAACGAGCCTGGCTGGGAGAGCCCCTGGGGTCGTGGCCGTCCGGGCTGGCATATCGAATGCTCCGCCATGAGCGGGCGCTATCTCGGCGATGTCTTCGACATTCATGGCGGCGGTTTGGACCTGATCTTTCCGCACCATGAAAACGAGATCGCCCAATCGCGTTGCGCCCATGGCACGGATGTCATGGCGAATATCTGGATGCATAACGGCTTCCTGCAGGTCGAAGGCCGCAAGATGTCGAAGTCGGAAGGCAATTTCGTCACCATCTACGAGCTGCTGCACACCGAAAAACTCGGCGGCCGCGTCTGGCCGGGCGCGGTATTGCGGCTTGCCATGCTGATGACGCATTACCGCGAGCCGATCGACTTTTCCGTGAAGCGTCTGGAAGAGGCTGAGCGGCTTCTGGCCAAATGGCCGGCGGCTGACATCGGCGATGCAACGCCGGATGCCGCCATCGTGGCGGCACTCGCCGACGATCTCAACACCGTCGCCGCCATCCAGGCACTGCATGCCCTGGCGCAGGCCGCCAATGCCGATCCCAGCGTCCTGCCCACTTTCGCCGCAAGCGCAGCACTTCTCGGCCTGTTGCCCGAGAAAGTGGAGGTGGATGACGCAGTCGTCGCGGAAATCAACAGGCGCGTTCAGGCGCGGCTGGAATTGCTGAAGGCGAAGAACTTTGCCGAAGCAGACAAAATCCGCGAGGTGCTTTTGGCTGAGGGCATTCAGTTGAAGGACGGCAAGGACCCGGCGACCGGTGAGCGGACAACGACGTGGGAGGTCAAGCGGTGAGTGAAACCTACACCGGTGGCTGTCAATGCGGTGCGGTTCGTTTCCGGGTGCGGGGCGAGCTCAAAGACGCATCGATCTGTCATTGCCGCATGTGCCAGAAGGCCTTCGGTGCCTATTATGCGCCGCTGGTTTCGACCCGCGGCGCTGAGCTTGTCTGGACGCGGGGAGAGCGCAAGAAATTCCGGTCGTCGAATTTCGTCGAGCGCGGCTTTTGTGGCGATTGCGGTACGCCGTTGACCTATGAGGCGCCCGATGGCGTGGCGGTCGCGGCGGGTGCTTTCGATGATCCGTCGCTGTTGCCGCCGGTGGTGCAGTTCGGCATGGAAGGCAAGATAGATTTCGTCGACAGGCTGCATCTGCTGCCAGGGCATCGGACGGAAGAGGATGCGGAACAGGCGCCCTTCGTGCTGGAGATCGTGTCCCACCAGCATCCGGATCACGAGACGGCAATATGGCCACCGGAAACAGGCAAATGACAATCGCGGAGGGATATAGCGGCGGATGCCAGTGCGGCGCGGTCCGTTACCGCGCGGCCGGTCCAATCGGCTACCCTCATCTCTGCCATTGCCGCATGTGCCAGAAGGCTTCGGGCAATTACGCCCTGCCGCTCGGCAGCGTCCAACGCGCTGATTTCGAGCTGACGCGCGGCGAACCCTCGTGGTTTCACTCGTCCGACCTCGTGCGCCGCGGCTTTTGCAACGCTTGCGGTACGCCGTTATTCTACGACATTCCGGGCACGGATTTCATTAATCTGACGCTCGGCTCCCTCGACAAACCGATGGCGGTGCAGCCTGTTGCCCAATCGAACCCCGCGGGAAAAATGTCATGGTTCCATACGCTCGATGGGCTGCCGATGGAACCAGATAGTGATGGTTCCGACCGTGCCTTGACGATCCGGTCATCCAACCATCAGCATCCCGATCACGATACCCAAACCTGGCCACAGGAGAAGAGCCATGACTGAAGCCATCCGAAGCGGAGGATGCCAATGCGGCGCGGTGCGGTTCCGCATTCGCGGTCAGCTCGGCCGCCCATCGATCTGCCATTGCCGTATGTGCCAGAAGCAGTTCGGCAACTTCTTCTCAGCCCTGGTCACGGCGCCGGATGACGGCCTGGAATGGACGCGGGGGGAGCCGACCTATTTCCAGTCTTCCGTCAACATCGATCGCGGCTTCTGCAAGAATTGCGGCACGCCGCTGACCTACCGCCATCCCGGCGGACTGGAGATCGCCATCGGCGCCTTCGACGAGCGCGACGATTTGGCGCCGCAGATCCAGGTCAATTACGCCTCGCGCCTGCCTTGGGTCGACACCATATTCGAGCAGCCGGTCCATCAGGATCCGGATTTCTATGCACGGCAGGAGCAGATCATCTCCTTCCAGCATCCCGATCACGATACGGACGTCTGGCCTGCCGAGGGGCTGAAAATATGACGGAAATATTGCGTACGCTTTATCCGGAAATCCAACCCTATGCCTCCGGTCATCTCGATGTCGGTGACGGCCATGTCGTCTATTGGGAACGCGTTGGCACGCCCGGGGCGAAGCCTGCCGTTTTCCTGCATGGTGGCCCAGGCGGCGGCATCTCGCCGACGCATCGCCGCCTGTTCGATCCGGCGCTTTACGACATAACCCTGTTGGATCAACGCGGCTGCGGCAAGTCGACGCCGCATGCCGGCCTCGAAGCCAACACCACCTGGCATCTGGTCGCCGACATCGAGCGGCTGCGCGAGATGGCCGGCGTGGACAAGTGGCTGGTATTCGGCGGCTCCTGGGGGTCGACGCTGGCGCTTGCCTATTCCGGAAAGCATCCGGAGCGGGTTTCCGAACTGGTTGTGCGCGGCATCTACACGCTGACCAAGGCCGAGCTTGACTGGTATTATCAGTTCGGTGTCTCGGAAATGTTCCCGGACAAATGGGAGCGCTTCATCGCGCAGATCCCGCCGGAAGAGCGTCACGAAATGATGTTTGCCTATCACCGCCGGCTGACACACGAGGACAAGGCCGTGCGCCTCGAGGCCGCAAAGGCCTGGGCAATCTGGGAGGGCGAGACGATTACCCTGTTGCCGGACCCGGCGACCAGTGGGCCGTTCGAAGACGCGGAATATGCGCATGCCTTTGCGCGCATCGAAAACCACTTCTTCGTCAATGCCGGCTGGATGGAGGAAGGCCAGCTCCTCGGAGATGCCCACAAGCTGAAGGACATCCCTGGCGTCATCGTCCACGGCCGCTACGACATGCCCTGCCCGGCGAAATACGCCTGGGCTCTGCACAAGGCTTGGCCGAAAGCGGAGTTCCACCTGATCGAAGGGGCCGGCCACGCCTTTTCCGAACCGGGGATACTGGACCAGTTGATCCGCGCGACGGATAAGTTTGCCGGGAAAATTTGATCCCGGCAGGCCCCTCACCCAAGCCCTCTCCTTGTTAACGCGGAGAGGGAGCGACTGAGCAAGAAGAAACCGGCTCGCCGGAGGAAACAGAATGACACGCGAAAAAATCTATCTCTTCGACACGACCTTGCGCGATGGGCAGCAGACGCCCGGCATCGACTTTTCGGTCGAGGACAAGATTTCCATCGCCACCATGCTGGACGAATTCGGCCTCGACTATGTCGAAGGCGGTTATCCCGGCGCCAATCCGACCGATACCGCTTTCTTCAATGAAAAGCGGACGCAGACCGCCTCCTTCGTCGCCTTCGGCATGACCAAGCGCGCCGGCGTTTCAGCCTCCAACGATCCCGGTCTTGCCAGCCTTCTGCAGGCAAAGGCCGACGCCATCTGTTTCGTCGCCAAGAGTTGGGATTATCACGTCAAGGTCGCTCTCGGCTGCACCAACGAGGAAAATCTCGAATGCATCGCCGAAAGCGTCAAAGCCGCGATCGCAGCCGGCAAGGAAGCGCTGGTCGACTGCGAGCATTTCTTCGACGGCTACAAGGCCAATCCGAGCTATGCGCTGGCCTGTGCCAAGACGGCCTATGAGGCCGGTGCGCGCTGGGTCGTGCTCTGCGACACCAATGGCGGCACGCAGCCGCCGGAAGTGCGCGCCATCGTCGAAGCCGTGATCGCCGAGGGCGTACCCGGCGACTGTCTTGGCATCCATGCCCACAACGACACCGGTCAGGCGGTGGCCAATTCACTCGCCGCCGTCGAGGCCGGCGTGCGGCAGATCCAGGGCACGCTGAACGGCGTCGGCGAGCGCTGCGGCAATGCCAATCTGATCACGCTGATCCCGACGTTGGCGCTGAAAAGGGCCTATGGCGAGCGCTTCGAAACGGCGATCGATGGCGAACGGCTACTTGGCCTGACCAGCCTGTCGCACGCCTTCGACGAGCTGCTGAACCGCTCGCCGGACCATCAGGCTCCCTATGTCGGTGCCTCGGCCTTTGCGACAAAGGCCGGTATCCATGCCTCGGCATTGCTGAAGGACCCGCGCACCTACGAGCATGTGCCGCCGGAAAGCGTCGGCAATTTCCGCAAGGTCATGGTGTCAGACCAAGGCGGCAAGTCGAATTTCATCAATGCGCTCAAGCGACGCGGCATCGAGGTCGGCAAGGACGATCCGAAGCTCGATCGGCTGATCCAGATCGTCAAGGAGCGCGAAGCATCCGGTTACGCTTACGAAGGCGCCGATGCCAGCTTCGAGCTCCTGGCCCGCCGCACCCTCGGCACAATCCCAGAATTCTTCGCGATCGACGGCTTCCGCGTCATGGTCGAGCGTCGCTTCGACTCCCACGGCCGGGTGAAGATCGTCTCGGAAGCGGTGGTCAAGCTCATCATCGACGGCCAGACCATCATGTCCGTCGCCGAAGGCGATGGCCCGGTCAACGCGCTCGACCTAGCCCTGCGCAAGGACTTCGGCAAATACCAGCATGAAATCGACGACCTTGTGCTCGCCGACTTCAAGGTGCGTATCCTCAATGGCGGCACGGAAGCCATAACCCGCGTTCTGATCGAATCCACCGACAGCAGCGGGGTACGCTGGTGGACGGTCGGCGTTTCGGAAAACATCATCGACGCCTCCTTCCAGGCGTTGATGGATTCCGTCATCTACAAGCTGATGAAGAACCGGCACATGGCCGGCAAGATCGCGGCGGAGTGATCCGCCGCCCATCAAAAACCTTGACGATGCCGTCAAGGAAATGAATTGGCACCACAACCCGCATTGGAGTAAGCCCGTCGTAAAAGAAAATAGAACGGCGGGAAATACCAATGGCTACCGATACGGTCGCACCTGAGATCAAGAACGAGGACAGCGCACGCGGATTCGGTTTCGTGCTGACGGCCTATCTGCTCTGGGGCGTCCTGCCGCTCTACATGAAGGCCATGGCGCATATCCCGGCCATGGAGGTCATTGCCCACCGCATCCTGTGGTCGGTTCCGGTCGCCGGCGCCGTGCTGCTGGCACTCGGCCGCATGGGCGACGTGAAGGCAGCGCTCGGCAACCCGCGCACGCTCGCCATGGCGTCGGTGACGGCGATGCTGATTACCATCAATTGGGGCACTTATGTCTGGGCGATCGGCGCAGGACATTCGCTCGATGCGGCCCTCGGCTACTTCATCAATCCACTATTCAGCATCGCGCTCGGCGCTTTGCTGCTGAAGGAGAGGCTTGCGCCGGTGCAGATCGTCGCGATCGGCCTTGCGGGCGCAGCGGTCGTCATCCTGACCGTCGAAGCCGGCACCCTGCCCTGGGTGGCGCTGTCGCTGACGTTCTCCTGGGGTTTCTACGGCTTTTTCCGCAAGACGCTACCGGTCGGGCCGAATCAGGGCTTCTTCCTCGAGGTACTGCTGCTCTGCATCCCCGCGCTGCTTTACATCATCTATCTGGAGACGCGCGGCGAAGGCCATCTCTATCGCACCGGCGTCTCGGATATGGCGCTGCTGCTCGGTTGCGGTTTCGTAACCGCCCTGCCGCTGATGATCTTCGCCAATGGAGCGAAGCTTCTCAGGCTCTCCACCATCGGCATCATGCAGTATATCGTGCCGACCATGGTTTTCCTCATCGCCGTCTTCCTGTTCAGGGAGCCTTTCGGCACGACGCAGATGATTGCCTTCTCCCTGATCTGGGCGGGGCTGGCGCTTTATAGCTGGTCGATGCTGCGTCAGAGCCGGGCGCGCTAACCACAAGACACGGTTAGCAAATCTCTAGTCAGAGCTTTGCGATGACGGCCTCTTCGCCGCCGCGTGATCCCACGGTTTCGGCGGCATGCTTGCGGATCGCCGGGATGATGTCGGCGACCTGGTCGATGACCAGCGGCTGCACGCGATGGGCGGTGTGGACGAAGCCTTCCTCCGTCATATGACGAATTAGCTCCATCATCGGATTCCAGAAACCGTTGATATTGGCGAAGACCATCGGCTTTTCGTGGCGGCCGAGCTGGCCCCAGGTCATGATCTCGACGATTTCTTCCAGCGTACCGATGCCGCCCGGCAGCGCCACGAAAGCGTCGGCGCGCTCGAACATGGTGTGTTTGCGCGTATGCATGTCCGGAGTTATGATTAGCTCGTCCAATTGGCCGAGCGAATGGCGCGTCGCTTCCATGTCAACGAGGAACTCCGGAATGATGCCGGTGACCTGACCACCATGCGACAGGACGCCGCTCGCGACAGCGCCCATGATGCCTTTCGTGCCGCCGCCATAGACCAGGCGCAACCCGCTCTCGGCGATGTTCTTGCCCAGCTCACGGCCCGCAGCCATGTGAGAAGGATCGCGACCCGGCCTGGAGCCGCAATAGACGCAGATGGATCGAATTGGCACAGAATCGTCAGTCATGAATGCAAACAACTATGCTGCAAGTGCTCAGTCAAGAATTTTCAAAAGAAAACTTGTGCCAGAGCACGCTGAAATGACTGAGAAAGCTTGTAAAAGCAGGCGAAATCGTTAGCAATTTCAAGAGTGGAGATGACTCCGCCGCTTGGAGATAAATGATGATGAAGAACCGTGCCGGCTTGCTGGCTCTGTTGGTACTGGTAGTTGCGACTATCCTGATGGTCTTCTTTGTGATGCCGCGCATCAACGGCGATAAGAAGTCGATCGGTGATGCCATCAATCAGGCGAGCGACGCGGTGAAGAACACCATCACTGAGAATGGCCAAAAGGCTGATGACGCCGCGAAAAAGGCCGGTGAAGCAACGCAGGGTGCCGCGGCGACAGCAACCAACGCTGCCGATGTCACGAAGAAGCTTACCGATCTCGGCACCACGGCCGTCGCCTCTCTTTCCGATCTCAAGGCGCTCTTCAAGGACGGCAAGGGGCCGACGGAGGATGTCTTCACCTCGGCCAAGACGAAGGTGATCACTGCGCTGCAGGCGATCGTTGGTTTTGCCGCTCCCCAAGGCACGGATGCTGCAACGACCGCCGTGGTCGACAAGGCACATGACGGCGCCGGCAAGGCACTGGCCATCATCCAATCGCTTCCGGAGAACATTGCCGATGCCACCGCGGCAATCGACAAGGCGCGGGCAGCGCTGACCGGCCAGAGTGCTCCGCAGACGCAAGCCGCGGGACCGGTCACTCCCTCCTTCGACGTGCTGCGTGTCGAGCCGGATGGCTCCACCGTTATTGCAGGTTCGGCGGAGCCCAATTCCAAGCTGGAGATCGTCGACGGCGACAAGGTGGTGACGACAACCGAAGTCGGCCCAAGCGGCGACTTCGCCGCCGTGCTCGACAATCCGCTTCCGCCAGGCGATCACGAACTGGTGCTGCGCGCAACCGGCAAGGACGGCAAGGCCGTCACTTCGGAGGAAGTTGCTACCGTCTCGGTCCCGAAGGACGACAAGAGCCAGCTTCTCGCCATGGTTTCCAAGCCTGGCACGGCAAGCCGCATCATCACCGCGCCGTCGGCCAAACAAGGGCGCGTCGCGTCGGATGAGCAGACACCAGCGGCCAATACGCCCGCAAACGGCACAGGCGGCGCGACCGCCACCGATGGCACCGGCGCCAAACCGCAGGACAACACTGCCGTCGCCTCCGCCAATACGGCTAGCGACGCTGGGACCGCGCCTGCAACGACGACGGGTAGCCAGCCCGAAGTCATGGTCAATGCAGTCGAAATCGAAAACAATCATATCTTCGTTGCCGGCACGACAAAGCCGAATGTCAAGGTTCGCGCCTATGCCGACGACAAGCTGATCGGCGAGATCGTAGCGGGAGCCGACGGCCATTTCGTCGTCGACGGCACGATGCCGCTGACGGTCGGCGACCACAAGATCCGCGTTGACGTCCTCGACGGCGCCGGCAAGGTCACAGTGCGCACCAGCGTCAATTTCACCCGCCCAGAAGGCAATCAGGTGACGGTCGCGGCGCAAACCCCGGCGGCTGCCGGCGGCAGCGGCAACGCCTCGGCCCCCACCATGGTTCCGCTCGATGAAGGTGAGCTTGGCAAGCTGCGGGAGAACACAGCCAAGGCTTTCGCCCTGCTGAAGGACCTTTTTGCCAATGGCAAGCAGCCGAGTGCAGAACAACTCGCCGCCGCCCGCTCGGGGACTGAAATTGCTCTGAAATCACTTTCGGAATTCCGTCCGGCGATCGATGCCAGCCCGGCGCTGAAACAGGCTGCAGCCGACGCGGCAAGTGCGGCTGGCCGGGCGCTGGCAGCGCTGCAGGCTCTGCCGAAGGATTCGAAGTCGGTCGGTGATGGACTGCCTAATCTCGAACAGATGATCGCCGCCGTCACCAAGCCCCAGAATGCCACCCCGGCACCGGCGAGCGCCGAAGCCTCCTCCAGCGGTAGCGGCCCCAAGACTCTGCAGCAGGCACCGCTTTCGCAAGATACAAATGCGGTCATCATTCGCCGCGGCGATACGCTCTGGCAGATCTCCCGCCGCACCTATGGCGCTGGCGTGCGCTACACGACGATCTATCTCGCCAATGAGGACAAGATCAACAATCCGGACCGCATCCTGCCCGGCCAGGTCTTCGGCCTGCCGAAGGACGCGCTGCCGAATGCGGAAGAACTGCACCGCAAGCGGCTTTCAGGCAGCCATCTTTAAAGGTTCACCTCTCACATCAGGAGGCCAGGCGCAATCAACGCCTGGCCTCTGCTTTTACCCGACATAAAAATAGTATAAGCCTCCCGCCGACCCCCATTGCCCCGCTCATCACCTGACGGGGCCTCCCAGCCAGGCTGTGCGTGCGCCTTTGCCCGGCTGGCTCAGATATTCGCCGGAGACGGACATGGCAGACCGCAAGAAGACAATATCGGCGGATTCCAGCAATCCGTTGAATACGATCGTCAATCTCTGGCCCTACATGTGGCCGGCGGGACGCATGGACCTGAAGATGCGGGTTGTCTGGGCAACCGTCTATCTGTTGATCTCGAAATTCGTCCTGCTGCTGGTTCCCTATTTCTTCAAGTGGTCCGTCGATGCCCTGAACGGCAAGCTCGACATGCAGGGGATCCTGCCGGCCTTCATGGTGGGCGCCATCGCGCTGATCGTTGCCACCAACGTCACGCGCCTCATCCAGCTCGGCCTCAACCAATTGCGCGACTCGCTCTTTGCCAGCGTCGGCCAATATGCCGTGCGCCAGCTCGCCTACCGGACTTTCGTGCACATGCACGAGTTATCGTTGCGCTTCCATCTCGAGCGTAAGACCGGCGGACTGTCGCGCATCATCGAACGCGGCACCAAGGGCATCGAGACGATCGTCCGCTTCACCATTCTCAACACGGTCCCGACTTTCGTCGAATTCCTGCTGACCGCGGTTATCTTCTGGCGCGGCTACGGTTTTTCCTATCTCGCCATCACGGCGGTCACGGTCTGGCTCTACATCTGGTTCACCGTCCGGGCGAGCGACTGGCGCATCTCCATCCGCCGTTCGATGAACGAGAGCGACACCGATGCCAACACCAAGGCGATTGATTCGCTTCTGAACTTCGAAACGGTCAAATATTTCGGCAACGAGGAAATGGAAGCCCGGCGCTTCGATCAATCGATGTCGCGCTATGAGAAGGCCGCCACCGATGTCTGGACTTCGCTCGGCTGGTTGAACTTTGGTCAAGGCTTGATCTTCGGTCTCGGCACCACGGTCATGCTCGTCTTTTCCGGCTGGGCTGTGCTCAACGGGCATCAGACGGTCGGCGACTTCGTCTTCATCAACTCGATGCTGCTGCAGCTTTCGGTGCCGCTGAACTTCATCGGCTTCGTCTATCGCGAAATCCGCCAAGGTCTGACCGATATCGAAGAGATGTTCGATCTGCTGGAAGTCAAGCCCGAGGTGACGGACGCTCCCGGCGCCAGGGACCTGGCCATCGGCAACGGCGCCATCTCCTTCAAGGACGTGCATTTCGCCTATGATGCTGCCCGTCCGATCCTGAAGGGCATTTCCTTCGAGGTGCCGGCCGGCAAGACGGTCGCCGTTGTCGGCCCTTCGGGCGCCGGAAAATCGACCCTGTCTCGGCTTCTCTACCGCTTTTACGACGTACAGAACGGCACGATCACCATCGACGGCCAGGATCTGCGCACGGTGACGCAGAAGAGCCTACGCAAGGTGATCGGCATGGTGCCGCAGGACACGGTGCTCTTCAACGACACCATCGCCTACAATATCCGCTACGGCCGTCCGGCTGCGAGCGAGGACGAGGTGACGACCGCGGCGGAGATCGCCCAGATCGGCGACTTCATCCGCCATCTGCCCGAGGGCTTCGAGACCAAGGTCGGCGAGCGCGGCCTGAAACTCTCCGGCGGCGAGAAGCAGCGCGTCGCCATTGCCCGTACCATCCTCAAGGCGCCGCCCGTGCTTATCCTCGATGAGGCGACCTCAGCCCTGGACACGACGACCGAACGGGAAATCCAGGCGGCACTGGATGTCGTCTCCAAGAACCGCACGACACTGGTCATCGCCCACCGGCTCTCCACCGTCATCGGCGCCGACGAGATCATCGTGTTGAAAAGCGGCGAGATCGCCGAGCGCGGCACGCATGCCGCCCTTCTGGAGCAGAACGGCCTCTATGCCTCAATGTGGAACCGCCAGCGCGAGGCGACACAGGCGGAAGAACATCTGAAGCAGGTGCGCGAGAGCGACGAACTCGGCGTAGTCAACCGGCTGGCGCCCGCGAACTGAAGAATGGCGGCGTAGCGACGTTGCGGACTTCGCTTGTCACGCAGTTGAGATGACAGCTTGATAGGTACGGGTTCTCACATCAAGGGAGCCCCAAATGCGTAATTTCGCCAAAGCTTTAACGCTGTTGCTCGTCGTTGGCGTCGCCTCGCCGGTTTTTGCCGGTGATGCCAAGCCGTTTGCCGATGCCAAGGAGATCAACCTCCTCAACCTGCTGCCGCCGCCGCCGGCCAATGATTCGGCGCAGATGAAGGCCGAACTCGGCGAAATCCTGACAATCCAGGTTACCCGCACGCCGGAAATGGCGGCTCGTGCCGTTGCCGATGCGGAAGAGAACGTCTGGCGCTTCTCCGACGTCATCGACAATCCGAAATTCACCAAGGAAAACCTGCCGAAGTTCTCGGCATTCTTCGATCGCGTCGTCGAGACCGAAGGCGCCGTCGTCGATCCGGCCAAGGATGTCTGGAAACGTCCGCGTCCGCATCTCTACAGCGATCTCGTAAAGCCAATCGTACCCTTGTCCAAGTCCGGCTCCTATCCATCCGGCCACGCCACGGTCGGCACGCTGATGGGCATTGTGCTCGCAAATATGGTGCCGGAGAAGCGCGCCACCATCATGGCCCGCGCCTGGGAATACGGTCACAACCGCGTTGTCGGCGGCATCCATTACGCCTCCGACATCGAAGCCGCTCACATCGCAGGCACCGTCATCGCCGAAACCATCATGACGCATGACGACTACAAGAGCGAATATGAAGGCGCCAAGGCCGAGCTGCGCGCCACTCTCGGCCTCTAAATTCCGCCCTATGATCGAAGGTCATGAAAGGCCGCCGCTTCCCGTCGGCGGCCTTTTCTTTGCGCCCGGTGCGAGTTTCCACAGGCAACGCTTTTCAACGCTACGGATCGTTGGCATCTTGGCCCCGCGCGGATTGCGCTGGGGGCGAGCGTGCGAAAGCATTGCCCATGACAGAGTTTGCCTGTAGTCACGCTCAACGAGTATTCAGAGCAAGACCGCTTATCTTGCTTTCATTCTTTGGACTGGCATGATCTCGTCCGACAACCGGATCGCGGTTTTTGGTGAGGGTGCCCTAACGGAGTAGGCCGTAGATGAGCTTGTTGAACAGTGTACGCAACGTCATCGTCCCAGTGCACAAGGAAGGCTATCCCTTTGTCGCGGGTTTCTTTGTTGCGTCGCTGGTTCTCGGCTGGATCTTCAAGCCGCTTTTTTGGATCGGTTTGATCTTCACGCTCTGGTGCGCCTATTTCTTCCGCGATCCAGAGCGCATGACGCCGCAGGACGACGATCTCGTCGTATCGCCCGCCGATGGCAAGGTCTCCGGCGTGCAGATGGTGACGCCGCCGGCTGAGCTCAATCTCGGCCACGAGCCGATGCTGCGCGTTTCGATTTTCATGAACGTCTTCGATTGCCATGTGAACCGCTCGCCGATGCGCGGCCGCATCACCACTGTCGCCTATCGCCAGGGCAGCTTCCTCAATGCGGAGCTGGACAAGGCAAGCGAACAGAACGAGCGCAATGGCCTCGTCATCGAGACAAAGCATGGCGAGATCGGTGTGGTGCAGATTGCCGGCCTCGTCGCCCGCCGCATCCTCTGCTTCGTCAACGAGAACGAGCCGCTCGACGCCGGCGAGCGTATCGGCCTGATCCGATTCGGTTCACGCCTCGATGTGTTCCTGCCGGCTGAAGCGGCAGCGCGCGTTGCAGTCGGCCAAAGGGCAATCGCCGGCGAAACCGTCATTGCCGAATTCGGCTCGCTGAAGGGCCCCATTATTAGCCGCCGTAGCTGAGCCCGGAGAAAACGAGCGAGATGAAGACGCCTTTTCCGCCCTTCGAGCCGCATGGTCCCAATGACGAGGCGCGCGGGCCGCGCCTGCGGGAAATCCCGCTGCGGCTGATGGTGCCGAACATGATCACGGTGCTGGCGATCTGCGCCGGCCTGACCGGCATCCGCCTCGCCTTCGAAAATCGGTACGAGCTCGCCGTTGTGGCCGTGCTGGTTGCCGCTTTCCTCGACGGCATCGACGGACGTGTGGCGCGGCTGATGAAGGCCACATCCAAGTTCGGCGCGCAGATGGATTCGCTTGCCGACATCGTCAACTTCGGTGTCGCGCCGGCGCTCGTGGTTTACGTCTTCCTGCTGGATCAGGCACGCTCGCTCGGCTGGATCGCGGCGTTGATTTACACCATTGCGGCCGGTCTGCGGCTCGCACGCTTCAACGTCATGGCGGAGCGGGAGAACAAGGCGTCCTGGCAGTCTGAATATTTTGTCGGCGTGCCGGCGCCGGCCGGGGCGATGCTGGTGTTGCTGCCTGTCTATCTCGGCTTCCTGGGCCTAACGCCCACCAAGACATTCGCCTATTGGGGTGCGGCCTACACCGTGCTGATCGGCTTCCTGCTGGTCAGCCGCCTGCCCGTCTGGTCCGGAAAAACGGAAAGCAGCCGCATCCGCCGCGACCTGGTGCTGCCGATCATGCTTGCCCTCGTCGTCTATGTGGCGCTGCTGATGAGCTATACCTGGCATGTCATGGTGGTCACCGTCGTTGCCTATCTCCTGTCGTTGCCGTTGGGCGCCCGTTCCTGGACGCGCAAATACGGCACCTTCACCATCAACGGCCCGGCCGATCCTGACGTCGACGATTCAAACGACGACATCGGCCGGCATATCTAACCCAAATCAGGGACGATCTGGCGGCGACGGTCATGGATTGCCGCCAAGAATCGAAGACGGCTGCTGCGACAAAAGGTCATGCGGCCCCTATCGCCTCTGCGATGAGATTCGGCCACGCCGAACGCAACTAATTAACGAAAAATAAACAACTAAATTAGATATAGTTTGCGTTAAATTTCGCGTAAGCCTCGCGAAATATGGTCGGTGTTTACAAAAGCTGATCGGCAAATGCCTTTGATTTGTCATGTTTTATGACAAAACAACGAGGCGGGGCCGTGAATCAAAAGACACCCTAGGGAACACGTTGAGAAGTAACACATGACCAAGAAAAAAGACGAAACTGTACAACCGCAAGCAAAGATCGACCCGACCTTGCTTTATCGTCCGCTTGGCCTCAAAGCCGTCCTGGCAGCACATCTGATGCTGAAAACCAAGCCGCTGAAGAAGAAGATCGCCTAAGCTTGCAGCATCTGCCAATGACCCCGCTGGTTGAACACCGGGGTTCATGGCAGCGCCGATTCGAATGAATGCCGTTCAGAGGAGGCTCAACTGGCCGTCGCCGGGATCCGGCTTCTTCGACGGCTTGGCCAGAGGTTCGATTGTTACCGCCACCTGCAGCTCCGGCCCCATATTGGCGACCTTGTTGACGCGGTCCGAAACCGGAATCGCCTCAAAAAAATCTTCCTGAACCGGCACCATCAGATCCAGGACCTCACGCGGCTCCTGCGTCTTGCAATCGAGCCAGCGCGTAAAATCTTCCGGCTTGATGACAACGGGCATTCGGTCATGAATGGGACGCATTGTTCGGTTCGCCGACGTCGTCAGGATCGCGCCGGTATCGACTTCGGAACCATCAGCCGATGACCAGGTCTCCATCAAGCCGGCAAAGGCGATGACGCCGCCATGGCGCGGACGGATCCAATAGGCCTGCGATTTCTCGCCGCTTTCCTTCGACGGGCGATGCCATTCATAAAATCCCGACGCCGGAATCAGGATGCGCCGATGACGCATAGCCGCCCGGAACGAGGCCTTGCCAATCGCGGTTTCCGCCCGGGCATTGATCAGCAGCGGAAACTCCTTGGGATCCTTCACCCAGGCCGGCGTAAAACCCCAGCGGACGAGCAGCGCGCGGCGATCCGGCAAATTGCTGCCCCGCTCCTGCCGATCGCCTGAAACGACGACCAGGATCGGCTGCGTCGGGGCAATGTTGAAGCGCGCGGGAAAGTCTTCGTGCTCGAGATAACCGAGCAATTCCCGTACCTTCTTCTCCGTTTCCGTCAATGCAAATCGTCCGCACATGCAGCTTGTGTTGCACCCGTAAGGCGCCGGGTCAAGGTGAAGGTCAGTTGCGAGGGCCGAAGAGAATGATGGTTGCGCCTGCAAGGCAAACGGCCGCGCCGGAAAGATCCCAACGGTCCGGCGGCCGTCCTTCGACCAGCCACAGCCAGAGAATGGAGGCGACGATATAGACGCCGCCATAGGCGGCAAAGGTGCGACCCGCCGCATCGCTCGGCACCAGCGTCAGCAGCCAGGCAAAAAGTGCCAGCGACACTAGGCCTGGAGCAAGCCACCAGATCGGCTTTGCCAGCCGCAGCCATGCCCAGAAGGCGAAACAGCCGGCGATTTCGGCCAGCGCGGCGAGCGCGTAAAGTCCATAGGTCATCATGATTTCGGCGGCCTGGTTGGCGGACCCGAATCGCCGCCATTCTCATTTGCGAGTAAAAGGGCTTCCCTCTCGGACGACAAGGGCCCTATCTTATGGAGTTGAAAGCCCCCGCACGCCTATTCGTCGCCCGATATCCTCATCTGAACCAAACCTGGCCCAATGATCTCTATTCCTCGCCCCGCCTCTTCCGCCATCCTCGAACGTGACGGCCGGTTCCTGCTGGTGCTGCGGCGCAATCCGCCATCCGCCGATATGTATGCCTTTCCCGGCGGGCGCGCCGAAGATGGCGAGATGCCGGCGGAAACAGCATTGCGGGAGTTCTGGGAAGAGACCGGAATCACCGCCCGAAACCCCCGCCTGTTCGAGACCTACGACCTCAGGAGCCATGCAGCAGATGGGAGGCTCGTCAGTCATTTCGTTCTGTCGGTTTTTCTGGTCGATGCCGACGCGGATGTGGTTGTCGAGGCTGCCGATGATGCCGCCGCGATCGGCTGGTATTCTCTCGAAGATATCCGCGCCCTGCCCGTTCCGGCGAGCGTGCTCGAATGCGCCGAACGGCTGACGATGGCTCGAACCCGATGAGGCTTCCGGGGCTCCCGCGTTAACGATGCAAAGCAATAACGGCGTGGAAAGTGGCATTTTCGCCTTGTTACCGTCACTCTTGCCATATCAACTAGGCGTATGAATCATTGCCGCCTCATCAACCTGCTTCCGATCTGCGCCGCGCTTGCGGCCGCATTTCCGGCCTTTGCGCAGCCGACGGCGGCTGTTCCGGCGGTGCAGGCGCCCAGCGACACCGGCGATGCCGAGCGGCCGACGCCCTATGACGATCAACTGTCGCGGCTCGCCGAAATTCTTGGCTCGATCCACTATCTGCGCAATCTCTGCAACACCGGAAAAGAGGATTCCTGGCGCGCCGACATGCAGCGTCTGCTCGACACGGAGACGAAAGACGAGCCGAAACGCAGGGAAAAACTGACCGCCTCGTTCAACCGAGGATATAGATCCTTCGCATCGGTTTACACGGATTGCACGCCGCAGGCCATCGTGGCAGAGGAGCGATACCGTAACGAAGGTGCAACACTTGCCGCAGAAATAACCGCTCGCTTTGGAAATTGACGATTTATTAACCCCTTTTCGTGCCGAGCCGTGTCGTTTTAGGAAAAGGCTGATAAAGTCGTTAATCAAGCGGTAAGGACATGGACGTCTCGAGGAACGAAACAATGGAACCAAGCCTGAACGACATCGACGACATGATTGTCCACGAAAAAAGGCAGGCGGCGCTGGAATACCAGAACGAGGCCTGGGCCGATGGCATGGCTGATGGTATCGAGCCGGAAATCATCGCCGACGCTGCAATTGCCCATGCCATTCGCGAGACTATTCGCATTCAAGGAGAACAGGGCGCGGAAGCCTTGCTCGAATCACTTAGGGACCGCATGCTTGCTGGTGAATTCTCTCCGAACCGCACCCTGCAATAACAGCCAGAGATCCCTATGCACACCGTACCGGGCAATGAGTTTCGACGTTCCATTGCCTCGCTTGCCGTAGCGACCATGTTTTTCGGCAGCCTCGCCCTCCCTTTGCCGGCTCTTGCCTTCTCCCAGCTCAATCCGTCGGCTAACCAGCCGGGCGTCGCCGGGAAATCTGCGCAGCAGCGCAATGACAAGCCGGTCGAAGAGGCGCTGGAGGCGCCCTCGAAAACAATTCCCATGCCCGATCCGCTGGTCAACAACCAGGCTGGACAGAGCGGCGGCACCGCATCCGGAAATGCCTCGAATGGCGGCAAACAGGCGGAAATTCTCTTCGATATCAGCAAGGCGCCCGAGCCGGTACGCAAGCTGCGCGAAGCGATCGTCGAGGCGGCCGCCTCCGGTGATCTCGAGCGTCTGCGTCCACTGATGAATGTCGGTGGCGGCCTCAAGCAGACGCAGGTGACGGCGGATGATCCGACCGAAGACCCGATCAAGACGCTGCATGACCTTTCCGGCGACCCCGACGGCATCGAGATCCTCTCCATTCTGCTCGACATCATGTCGACCGGTTTTGCCCATACCGGCCAGGGCACACCGGATGAAATGTATGTCTGGCCCTATTTCGCCGAAAAAGACATCAAGTCCCTGACCGCGCCTGAGAAGGTCGATCTGATGCGCATCGTCACCGCCGGCGATTACTCCGACATGCTGGAATTCGGCGGCTATAATTTCTACCGCGTCGGCATCACGCCCGATGGTAGATGGAAATTCTTTACTTCGGGCGAATGATCCGGACGCAGAACTTGCGGTTCCCGACCAGAGGCCTTACCTCTGAGCGACAGGGCAAATTAGCGGGTCCACAATGCCAGCCGTATTCCTCAGAGATCGCTCCTTTCTCCGCGTCACCGGCGCGGATGCCGAGTCTTTTCTGCACAATCTCATCACTACCGATCTCGCCTCGCTCGGCACGGACGAGGCTCGTCCCGGCGCACTGCTGACGCCGCAAGGCAAGATCCTGTTCGACTTCATGATCTGGCGGGATGGTCCGGGCTTTCTGCTGGAGACCGACGCGGAACAGCGAGACGGCCTTTTGAAGCGGCTCACCATGTACCGGCTGCGCGCACCGGTCGATTTCGCTGCGATCGACACCGAAGGCGTCACCGTCGCCTGGGACGAGAATACGGCCGAAAGCCATAGGGATAGCCGTTTCGCCAAGGCAGGGATCACGCTGACGCGCACTCCCGGCCAGCACGGCGACGACGCCGAGACGCTCCATAGGACGCTGCGCATTGCCAATGGCATCGCCGTTTCCGGCCCGGATTTCGCCCTGCAGGACGCTTTTCCGCATGATGTGATGATGGATATCAACGGCGGCCTCGGCTTCCGCAAGGGCTGCTATGTCGGGCAGGAAGTGGTTTCCCGCATGCAACATCGCGGCACCGCAAGGCGGCGGGTCGTCATCGTGTCCGGTGGTGCCGATCTGCCAGCCACTGGTACCGAATTGACCGCCAGCGGCAAGCCGATCGGCACACTTGGTTCCATTGATGGCGCCAAGGGCCTCGCCATCGTCCGCATCGACCGCGCCGGTGAAGCTATGGCGGCCGGCACGCCGATCCTGGCGGCGGATCGCGAAGTTTCGCTCACGTTACCGCCGTGGTCCGGCCTCTCCTTCCCCACGCAGACCGATGAGGCTTCGGCATGACAGCCGGCAATACCGCGCGCGCCTGGCAGCGCATGCTGTCCGGCCGCAGGCTGGATCTGCTCGACCCCTCGCCGCTCGACGTCGAGATCAGCGATATCGCCCATGGGCTTGCCCGCGTGGCACGCTGGAACGGGCAGACCTCCGGGGATCATGCCTTTTCGGTGGCGCAACACAGTCTCGTGGTGGAGACGATCTTCCGCCATCTCAATCGAGCGACGCCGGACGAGATGTTGGCGGCGCTGCTGCACGATGCCCCCGAATATGTCATCGGCGACATGATCTCGCCGTTCAAATCCGTGGTCGGCGGGGACTATAAGGTGGTGGAGAAGCGCCTGGAGGCCGCCATCTACAGGCGTTTTGCTCTGCCGCCGCATTGCAGCCCGGAGCTGAAGGATAAGATCAAGAAGGCCGATACGGTTTCCGCTTATTTCGAAGCGACATTGCTTGCCGGTTTCACCCCGCAGGAAGCGCGCAAATTCTTCGGCCAACCGCGCAGCATCACGCGTGAGATGTTGCCGATCGAGCCGATGCCGGCGGTCGAAGCGCAGCGGCTTTTCCTGGCGCGCTTCGAGGCGATCGAGGCCGAACGCACCGCCGTGAGAGCCGACGCATGACCACGATCGTCGTATCGCCGCTGGCACGCATCGCAGAAATGGCCGTTCGTCACGGCGCATCCGAAATGATCAGCCTGATGGCAAAGGAACAAACGTTTCACCGGCCGGCCGTGATCAAGGCGGAACGGCATCTGCTGCTTGGCATGAACGACATCAGCTTTGCCGGCACCGGCGATCTCGTCGCTCCGCAGGAGACGCATGTCCACGACATCATCGATTTCGCCAGAAGCTGGGACCGCACCGCGCCGCTGCTGATTCATTGCTGGATGGGCGTGTCACGATCCCCGGCGGCGGCGCTGATCGCTGCGCTTGCCGTCCATCCCGAAACGGACGATCTGGCGCTTGTCCATCTCCTGCGCACCGCCTCGCCCTATGCGACGCCGAATACACGGCTGATTATGATCGGCGACCAGATGCTTGACCGCAAAGGCCGGCTCGTCGACGCCGTCAAGGCGATCGGCCGTGGTGCGGATGCGGACGGCAATGCGCCCTTCGTCCTGTCGCTGTCGCCGGACATCGGCGTCAGATGAAAACGGAGACTGCGCTCGCGCAATCTCCGTCCATTTGCAGTCCTTGCGAAACGGCCGATCAAGCGGCAACGCTGTCGGACGAATCAGGAGCGTATTGACCGTAGGTATTCTGGTAGGCATTCATCGAGGCCTCCATCTCGCGGATGAAGACTTCCAACGCGTTCTCATTGGAATTGCTGCCGGTGGTAGTGCTGTCGCTCGTGCCGCTGGAAGTTTGTCCCGTAGACGATGTGCCGGCGGTGGACGAATTCGTAGCGGTCTGACCACCGCTACCGTTGCTCTGCTGCATCTGCAGCAGCATGGACGCCAGATTGCCCGAGAAGGCATCCGTAGCGCTCGAATCGCTGCTGTCGTCACTGCTTTCGTCGGCAAGAACGCTTGCAGACAGAAGACCGGATTGCGCTGCTTCCTGCAGTTCCTGAGCGTCCACAACGCCGTCATGATTTTTATCAAGGGGACTGTACGAGGCAGCGCTCATGCTGCTTCCAACTGAAGAAATACCACTCATCCAAATCTCCTGGAGTAAACGCCGTCGGGCGTTTTCGGTGAGACGCAGTACGCTCGTTGAAATGGCAATTGGGATAGCCGATTTTCGAAGACGGTCAAAGATAGTTGTCAATTGACTATTAACCCCAATTGACAGGCCGCGAATCATATTGGCGATGAGCCTCTGCGAACGAGGGACAACCGCTGCTTGGCAAAGTTCCCGACGAATGGGCGAATCACCTCTGTGCAAGGTTATTCGATGACCGCGCAAGCCAGCCGTTTACCAGCACCGCCAACGGGTTGGCTGCGGTAATCATCCGACTCCGCATGGATCATCAGCGTTCGGCCGCGAATGCCGCTTTTGCCGTCCAGCAACACCATGCCATTGAAGACTTGCGCCCTGAGCTTGCCGTCCTGGTCGACATATTGGTTGGGCATATCGCCGGCATGCGGGCCATTAGCCGCAAGCAAGCCGTGCTCGGCATTGGTAGGATTGAAATGACCGCCGGCCGATTCGAACCCGTGCGTATGGTCGCAATGATTGTTCTCATGGATATGGAAGGCAACCCAGCGATTGGCCGGCAGACCGGAAACGTCGAGTTCGATCATAACGCCCGCCTTCCCCTCAGTCAGGACCGCCCGTCCCGCCTGCTTGCCGTCGAGGCCGACAAAATTGGCAATTGCCGTCTGCTTGTCCTGCGCGGTCGCAGGCAGAGCCGCCACCAAGGTCAGAGCCGCAGCAATAAGGATAGATCTCATGGAGCATTCCTCCCGTTTGAGTCGTGAATGCAACGCATCACAGGGTCGGGTGTTCCCGCGAAGAGAGAAATGAGCAGGCCCAAACCGCAAAACAACCCGCCATTGTCCAGCGGGCCGTTGCGATAATTTGGGAAAGACGGCCGCTCAGGCGGCCATGCTATCCGTGTCGTATTGGCCGTAAGTGCTGTTATAGGCATCCATCGGCGTCAGCGTACCGAGGTCGAAAGCACTGCTGGCCTGAGACATTTCGCCCGTCATCACGCCACCGGTGGGCATTTGCATGAGCTTTGCCATCAGGCTGCCCATTGCGCCATTCGCGCTACCGCTATCGACTGCATCGGTTTCGAGAATACCCGGGCGCTCGTCGGCTTCGCGCTCTTCCTGGCTCAAAACACCGTCGCCATTCGCATCGAGCCGCGAAAGCGTACCGCGATAAGGATAGGTACTGTTGGATATGGAAGATACATGGGACATACAAACCTCCTAGGGTCAGGAGCCGCCTCATGCGACGTCGTTTGTACGCAATACGTTCTGGTTAACTATTGGCGTTGATAGGCTGATTTGCCGCGCGGGTAAAGACGAATTGTTAATGGGTATTAACAATAGTTTGCGAGTTATGAATCCTAATTTTCTAATAGAATGATGAAGGTGGGCGGTGCAGCGCGTGCCACTTCTCCTCGGGTAATCGCCTGGAATCATAGAGGAAATCGACCGCCTTACCCTTCCTGTCCTGCTCATTTCGTATAATGTGGCGACAGAAGCCCATGGAGGGGACATGACGGAACTGCTGCTGATCGTGATTGTGGTCGTGGGCATTTTGATCCTGCGCAGCTACAACCAAAGGCTACAACGGCTGGAAAGCCGCGTTCTGGAGCTGCAAAACGCGCTTGCCGGCCAAGTGCTGGCGGTTGGTGTGCGCGAATCAGCAACAGCGGCAGAGCCTACTGAAGAAGCCATTCAGCCCTCCGAAAGCGCAACGGAATCATCCGTTGAAACAGTCGCAGAACCTGCGGTGGAAGAGGAAGATACTGCTCTCGCTGCACGCGGCAGCCTGGAAGCAACCGAGGATGTAGTCGCCCCAGCCCTTGCCCGGGAGGATGAAAGCCTGGAGAGCACCATCGGCGCCCGTTGGGCTGTCTGGGTGGGCGGCATTGCTCTGGCGCTCGGCGGCATCTTCCTGGTCAAGTATTCGATCGAAAGCGGTCTGCTCAGCCCCGCCGTGCGGCTGGTGCTTGCCGCGATCTTCGGCTTGGTGCTCGTCGCTGCCGGCGAAATTATCCGGCGCCGCTCCGAACCTGTGCTGGCCAACACCTTCCAGAACGCGATGATCCCTGGCGTGCTGACGGCGGCGGGCGTCGTCGCGCTGTTCGGCTCAACCTATGCCGCCCACGGCATTTACGGCTTCATCGGACCGGCCACCGCCTTCGTCCTCCTGGGGCTGATTTCGCTCGCCACGCTTGGCCTGTCGCTGCTGCATGGGCAAGCGCTTGCAGGTCTCGGGCTCCTGGCTTCCATGATCACGCCGGTGCTCGTCGCGCCAGCGGCGCCGAATCCCTGGACGTTCTTCGGCTATCTCGTCTTCACCTGGCTCGCCACCATCGCCGCCTCGCGGCTGCGCCGCTGGCACACCGTACCCTCCTTTGCCAATGCCCTACTCAGCATCTGGCCGCTGCTTTACATCTTCAACAGCGAAGTGGTCGACTTGGCGCCGGTTACCCTGACCATGCTGGCAATGATGGCCGGCACGATTTTCATTTGGCCGGGACGCTATGAAGTCACCGCAACGAGTGAGGAAAGCACTGTCCGGTCGGACGAGATCGAAGAACGCCCGGCCTTATCACCGGCCAGCCATTGGGCAACATTCCTGGCGCGCGCGCCGCTTGGAATGACGCTGACGGCATCCGTAGGCAGCGCCGTGGTGGCTCTGTCTCTCCTGGCTTACAGCCTTTTGTACGCCTACCCGCTGCCGGACGCGTCCTTCCACTTTGCGGCAATTGTTGCAACTATTGCCGCCTTCGGGGCCAGCCGTGTGCATGCGGCCTGGGCTGCAATTCTGTCGGCCCTCGCCGCCGGCTTTGGCATGTTCCTCGCTCTGATGCAGCCGGAGATCGGTGCGGAGCTGAATGTAGCGCAGATCGTTCCGGCCTTGTCCCACCTTGTCGTCTATGACGGTCTCGGCCTCGGCGCGGTTTTCGTCATCGTCGGCTTCTTCTTTCTCAAGCGTTTTGGCGAAAGCGAGAAGCCCTTTGCGGCTCTGTGGAGCGTCATCATGGTTGCCACGCCGCTGACGATCGCCGTGATCAGCTATGTCACCTTCGGCAACTGGACGCGTGACTCGCTGCATGGGCTCTATGGCATCGTGCTTGCTATCGCCCTGATAACACTCGCCGAATTGCAGTATCGCCGATCCGCGGAAAACATGGCCTTGCCGACCAATGTTTTGGCGGCAGGTTCCTTCGCGGCCTTGGTCTTCGCCCTGCATACGCTTGCTCATGACGCTATTCCAACGATGCTGCTGCCCGTGCTTGGCATGGCCTTTCTGCTCGCCGGGCGCGCCCGCTCCTGGCCAGTCCTGCCATGGACGATGGTCGCGGCGCTGATCATCACCCTCGGGCGCATTGCCTGGCAACCGACCATCGTCGATCCGGGCGAGCTCGGCACGACACCGATATTCAATATGCTGCTTGCCGGTTACGGTATCCCGGCGGTGCTCGCCGTCTGGGCTGCCTTCGAGGTTCGCCATTCGCCAGACCTCAGGCTGCGCAATGCTCTGCAGGCGCTTGCGAGCTTCCTGGTGTTGCTGACCATCGCCATCCTGGTGCGCCATGCGATGAACGGCGGCGTCTTGAATGCAAACGTTCCGACGCTCGGCGAACAATCGATCTACACATTGCTGGCAATTGGCGCCTCCGCGACGCTGATGGCGCTTGATCTCAGCGCATCGAGCCTCGTCTTCCGTTATGGCGGAATGGCGCTCGGCGTCCTCTCTGTTACTTTGATCCTGACGCTGCATCTGATCGGGCTCAATCCGTTCATGACAGGTGAAAGCACGGGTCGGATTCCTTTCTTCAATCTGCTGCTGCTCGGCTATCTTCTGCCGGCGATCGCCTATGGCGGCTTGGCGGCTTATGCCCGAGGCAAGCGGCCCCTGCCCTATGTGACGATGTTGGCCGTCGCCGGCGCGGTTATGGCCTTTGCCTGGGCGACGCTGTCGGTGCGCCGCTTCTGGCAGGGCGAATACATCCCGTTCTGGAACGGTTTCATCCAGGGGGAAGTCTATTCCTATTCCGTCGTCTGGCTGCTGATCGGCATCGCCCTTCTTTGGCTAGGAGCGCGTCTCGAAGCTCGCAGCCTGCGTATCGCTTCGGCCGCGCTGGTGTTCGTCGCTGTCGTGAAGGTCTTTCTGATCGACATGTCAAACCTCGAAGGCTTCCTGCGGGCGCTATCCTTCATCGGCCTCGGCGCGGTGCTGATCGGCATCGGCCTGTTCTACCAAAAGGTCCTGACCGGCAAGAAAGCGACGGAATGATTGCGGCGAATCTCTGTGCTCGGTAGGAACGCACGAGATCATTCCGACAGATCATTCCGACATGGGGCCGAAGATGGATATCAACAGTATGGCGCGGGCGTTCGCCCCGTTCGAAACGCTGGCTGCGCAGCTCATTCCACATGCGGCTGATGGCGACGACGGCTCGCACGACGTCGCCCACATCCTGCGGGTCTTCAAGAATGCCATGTCCATCCAGGCTGAAGAAGGCGGCGATGCCCGCATCCTCGCCGCCGCGGTATTGCTGCATGACTGCGTCGCGGTGGAGAAGAATTCGCCGCATCGCGCCCAGGCATCGAGGCTGGCGGCCGAAAAGGCTTCCGGCATCCTGAGGGAGCTTGGATGGGCTGGCGAAGATATCGCCGCCGTAGCGCACGCCATCATCACGCACAGCTTCTCCGCCAATATTCCGCCGGAAACGCTGGAGGCGAAAATGCTGCAGGATGCCGACCGGCTGGATGCGATCGGCATGGTCGGCGCTGCCCGTTGTTTCTATATTGCGGGCCGCCTGGGCTCCGGCCTCTACGATCCATTCGACCCGCTTGCCACCGAGCGGCCGCTCGACGACAAGCGCTTCGCCATTGACCATTTCGAGACAAAGCTGTTCAAACTGGCGGACGGGTTCCAGACCGAAACCGGCCGGAAATTTGCCGGCGAGCGGCATGATCGGTTGAAGACGATCCTGGCAATGTTCATCGACGAAATCTGAGGGCTATTCATGCAGGTCAGCGATCTCTTCATCTATCCGCTCAAGAGCGCGCGCGGCATTGCCATTCCATCCGCCACGATCGACGCCTTCGGCCTGATCGGCGATCGTCGCGCCATGCTGGTCGAACCATCAGGCCATTTCATCACGCAACGCGAAATGCAGGATCTTGCCCGCATCGACATCCAGCCCGGTCCTTCCTATCTGCGCCTGAAAATGGAGGGCAAGGCCGACATCATCGTGCCACCGCCGCACCCGGACCACCGCATGGATGTCGTCGTCTGGAAATCGACGGTCAACGCTTCCGTCGCCGATGAGGAGACAAACAACGCGCTGTCCGCCTCGCTCGGTCGCGACGTCAAGATGGTCTTCTTTGACAGGCTTGCGAAGCGCGTCGCCAATCCGGAATGGGCCGGCAGTGACACGCCGGTCACCTTTACCGACGGATACCAGATCCTGATCACCACCACCGGCTCGCTGAAGGCGCTCAATGCCGATCTTGCCGCCCATGGCGAAGGTTCGGTCGGCATGGAGCGCTTTCGCCCCAACATCGTTATCGACTGCGATGAAGAATGGCCGGAGGACCGCTGGGCGGCGATCGAGATCGGCGGCATTCGCCTCGATCTCGTCAAGCCATGCGCCCGTTGCATCATGACGACGCAGGACCAGAAGACCGGTTCGCGCGAGGTACCGAACCCCATGCCTGCCATGGGCCGCGTCCGCATGTCCGCCGACCGCCGCGTCCCCGGCCCGCTCTTCGGCTGGAACGCCGTGCCGCGCGGCGAAGGCTCGGTAAAGATCGGCGATACGGTGACTGTGATCGAGGAGCGGCCGGAGGGCTGGGCATTCAAGCGGCGATAGTCGTTCCACCGTTTGTTTAGCTTGCGGACCCAAGGTAGCAGGCGCATGCTGATCGCTCATTTTGAACCCGTCGGTTGCGGCTGAACCGGCCGTGGCGCACGGGGTTTGACGAGGTGCGTCCGATGGAGTGCGCCGGCTGCGGTTTCGATATTCAAAGCGGCTTTGCGTTCTGTCCGCGATGCGGCGCAAAGCAGCCTATCTCCTGCGCTGCCTGCGGCTATCCCTGCCAGCCTGATTTTGCCTTCTGCCCCAGATGCGGCGGCGCGATTTCCGACAAAGCCCCACCCGCAGCCAAGCCGACCATCGAGGCTGCACCGGCAAAATCCGAGGACGATGCCGACCGGCGGCCGGTGACCGTGCTTTTTGCGGATCTCTGCGGCTTCACGACGCTGAGCGAGCAGATCGACCCCGAAGTCATGCGGGTGCTGCAGAACGAATTGTTCGAAGAGATGACCCAGGCAGTTGAGGCCTATGGCGGCTTCGTGGACAAATTCGTCGGCGATGCGCTGCTGGCGCTGTTCGGTGCGCCGGTCGCTCATGAAGACGATCCGGTGCGGGCGCTCAATGCCGCGCTCAACATGATCGATCGGGCAACGCAGGTCGGCGAGCGCTGGCAAGCGCGCGCCGGCGTGCCGTTGCGCCTGCATATCGGCATCAATAGCGGCCCCGTCGTCACCGGCGGGTTCGGCGCCGTCAGCACCAAATCCTATTCCGTGACAGGCGACACGGTGAATACCGCCCAACGTCTGCAATCCATGGCGGGCGAAAACGATATCCTCGTCGGGCCGCTAACCTACCGCCTCACCCGCCATGCCTTCGCCTTCGACAGCCTCGGCGCCCAAGCCTTGCGCGGCAAAAGCGGCAATGTGCTTGTCCATCGGCTGACGGGACCACTGGAAGCGCCGCATACGGCGCGCGGGCTCGAGAGTTTTGGCCTTCAGGCGCCGATGATCGGACGGGATACGGAATTGTCGCGGCTGCTGACCTGCCTCGACCTTGCCTGTGGCGGTGCGGCACAGCTTGTCCGCCTTATCGGCGAGGCGGGTATCGGCAAGTCGCGGCTTGTCAATGAATTCATCGGCATAGCCGGCAATGCAGCTCGCTACCAGGGCCTCGCCATTCGCAAGGCGACTTGCTCCCCCCTCGGCGAACAGTCCTACGGCACGCTTGCCGCGGTCGTGCGCAGCGCCTACGGCATCGGCGAGCGGGACGATCTCGACAGGACACGACAATTGCTGGCGACGGGATTTCGCGCACTCGATCTCACGCAGGAGGATATTGACGGGCTTTTGCCGCTCTTTCTGCACGTCCTCGGCCTCGGCGACCTCAGCGGAGCGCTGCGGCATATCGAGCCGGAACAGTTGCGGCGGCAGATCTTCTATGCGGTCCGCACCGTCTTCGAGCGGCGGCTGGCGCAGGGTCCCCTGCTGCTTGTGATCGAGGATCTACATTGGGCCGACGCCGCCTCGCTGGAAGTGCTTCGCTTCATGATGGATCGGCTGGAACGCAGCCGGCTGATGCTGCTTGCGATCTACCGGCCGACATCGCAGATCGACCCGCTCGATTCCAATCGCGTCAGCGTCACCGTACAACGTCTTGGCCCGCTCAACGCAGCCGACGGGCAGAAGCTGCTCGCCGCTTTCTTCGGGGAAAGTCATGCCAAGCTGCCGGTCGCGATGCGCAAGCGCATCCTTGAGCGCGCCGGCGGCAATCCGCTCTTCATCGAAGAGATTCTTCGCGGATTGATCGATATGGGCAGGCTGCACAATGACGGTCAGCGCTGGCAAGTGGCGGCGGAAGATACGGATGTCGATATTCCGGTCAATCTGCAGGCCCTCTTGCTTGCCCGCGTCGATCGCCTGCCGCAGGAAATCAGACGGTTGGCGCAGGAGGCGGCGGTGGTCGGCCCGAAGTTCGACACCGCCCTGCTCCGCACCGTCGCCAGCGATCCGGCTGCCATCGATGCCGGGTTGGATTATCTCTGCGATGCCAACATCATCGAGGAATTGCGCGGGCCTGATGCCGGTGCTTCTCCCACCTATCGTTTCAGCCAGTCCCTGCTGCACGACGTCATCTACCATAATCTCCTGCAGCAACGGCGCATGGAGCTTCATCGCCGGATCGGCGGGGTTCTGGAACGCCAATATGGCGCAGCACCCGACCGGCCCGAGCATCTGGCCCAGCTCGGCCATCACTTCAGCCTCACCACAGAGAAGGCGAAGGGGGCCAGCTATCTGATGGCCGCCGGCGATCTGGCACGCAAGACCTACGCCAATGATGACGCGATGCGCCTCTACCGCCAGGCGCTTGCCGCCTTCGCGAACGAGCCTGGGGTGGCGCCGGAGCAATTGGCGCTCCTGGAGCGTCTTGCCGATCTCTGCGGCCCGGCCGGTCACCGCGACGCCGCCTTGAATCATTATCAGCGAGCGCTGGCGATGCATCGCACCGGAGACGATCGGATCGCGGCGGCGAGGATATTGCGCAAGATCGGCCGACTGCACCACGAAGCGGGGCGCCGCGATCAGGCCGAGGCGCATTGTGCTGAAGCCGAAGCCATGATCGCGACGATCGATGCGCCGGTCGAGCATGCACATCTCCTGCAGGAGCGCGGCCATCTGGCCTTCCGCATGGGCGACCAGGCCGCCGCCGCAGAATGGGCGACGCAGGCCCTGCAACGGCTGCAAACGCTGCCCATCGACGGAACGACCGAGGCCGGACGAGAGGCAGCGCGCGCGATGGCGGAGGCGCTGAACACTAAAGGCGCAGCACTTGCGCGGCTCGGCCGCCGTCGCGATGCCGTGCAGGAAGTGGAGCGCAGCCTCACTGTTGCCGAAAAGGCCGATCTGCAAAGTGCCGCCTGTCGCGCCTACTCCAATCTCGGTGTGCTTTACACGATTGTCGATCCGGCCAACGCCATCAAGGTCTGCCGGCGCGGGCTGGAAGTGGCGACCCGCATCGGCGATCTCGGCTTCCAGGCGCGCCTTCTTGCCAACCTCGCCGTTTCCTGCTGCACCTTTACCGACCGCTGCGCCGCCGAGGGTGTGCCGGCAGCGGAGAAGGCGGTGGAAATCGACCGCGCGCTCGATCAGCGCGACCATCTCTCCGTGCCCTTGATCGTCCTCGCGCAGATTCATCAATGCCACGGGCAGCCGAAGCTAGCCCGTAAGTATTACGAGGAAGCCCTTGAGGTAGCTAAGGAAATTGACGAGCCGCAACTGCTCTTTCCGTGCTATGATGGCTTGGCGACGCTGAGCCTTGAACATGATGACATGGATGAGGCGGAACGGTATTTCACGCTGGCACAGGATGTGTGCACACGCCACAACCTCGATCCGGGCACACTCGTCGTATTGCCGTTTCTCGACTGACCGTCCCTATCGTGACGATCGCCGGAAAACCAGTGGGAGAATCTATTCAAGCATATAGAGGGAGGAATGAAGATGCAGGAGAACCACGCCGAAAGACCATTGCAGCCTGGAGATCGCGCACCGAATGTCGTGCTGGATGCGATCACCCGCCAGGGCAAGATCGCCATCGACGACTTTCGCGGCCAGAGACCGGTGTTTGTCGGGCTGTTCCGCGGACTGCATTGCCCCTTCTGTCGCCGGCAGATCGCCGCCATGGCCGAACTCACCGATGCGTTGCAGGAAAAGGGCATCGACAGCCTGACCGTCGTTAATACGCCGATCGACCGCGCCCGCCTCTACTTCCGATATCATCCGCTTCCCAATCTGCTGGCCGCCTCCGATCCGGAGCGGGTATCGCACAAGGCCTTCGGCCTGCCGAATATTCAGTTCACCGAAGCCGAGAATAACTGGCCGCACAAGGTCAGCATGGATGCGGTGATGTCGATGCGCATCGATATGCCGGGCGAGCTCCCAGAACCTATGAATCCGATCGCCGCGATGGAATACCTCGACAAGGCGGACGGCTATGAAGTCACCGAGGATGACAAGCGGATGATCGCCACCGGTGAAGGCCAGCTTGTCGGCGAATTCCTGCTTGATCGGGATGGCGTCATCCGCTGGTGCTTCACGGAAGTCGAAGAGGCCGGCCGTCATATGTTCGGCGTCCCCGCCCCAAGAGAGGTGATGTCGGCAGCATCGAACATGGCTATTTGAAGCGATCGCTCTTTCAGCTCCGAATCATATTTTGAGCATGATCCCATCCGCGCGCGGTCGGGATCATGCTCTATCTTTTTGCGGCTATGGTCGGCCGCTCCTGCGGCGCTTCCAAGGTGGCCGCATTCAGCGCTTTCAACGCGGCCTGGATGAAACCGTCGCGCGCGGCTGCGATCTCTATGCCGCGCGGTTCGTAGACATGGCGATGCAGGAAAAAGCCGGTCAAGCGGAAGGCAGCAGCGAGGCTTTCCCCATCCGCCGCCTCGACGGCGCCGGCGGCAAGGAACGGCGGCAGCGCCAGCATCTTGTCGGCCCAGGGCAGACCGGCGGCACGGCAAACGGCACGCCCGGTTTTCGGCGACACAAAGGCGAGATCGTCGCGCACGCCCGTCGCCGCACACTCGGTCAGATCAAGGCCGAAACCGAGATCGTTGAGCACCGCCAACTCGAAGCGGACGAAAAGTTCACCGGCGTCCATGGGGTTCTGCAGGTTTTCGAGAATGACGTTCAGCGCATCATAGAGATGTGGATGCGGGTCGCGCTCAGGCAGCAGGCGGAGCACTGCGCCCATGGCCTGCACGCCATAGACGGCGGTCGCCGTCTCCATCAGCCGCGCCGCCCGCAACCGTACCGGCTCCATGCGGAACTCGCCGAGATGCTCGTGCAGCCGCGCCCGCCAGGTCACTTCGACCAGATTGCCCGCCTGTAGCACCGGCTGCATGGCGCGTGACCGGCCGGAGCGCACCAATCCCATATGCCGGCCACGATCACGCGTCATCACCTCGGCAATGACACTGGTCTCGCCGAGGCGTTTGACGCCCAAGATGATCGCCTGATCCTGCCACTGCATCGGCCGGTTCGTCCCACAGAATGTCGTGATTCGAGTTTAGGACAAACGGCAGGCGCTGTCACATGTCAGACGATCAGCGAGAGCGCGCCGCGATCGCAAAATCGCTACACACTTTGGCGCGACAGACTTTAGGGCTGGCTGCTTGATGGGTCGTCCACCGATGCCAGCCTGTCGACGAATGCCCACATAGCGGCCTCGTCGAAAGGCTTGTTGAGCAACGGCACATGCCGCATGTCCGGCGGGAAATCGAGCGTATCAGGATAGCCGCTGACGAAACCGAAGGCGATGCCGCGCTCTACCAGCAACCGGGCAAAGCCGAAACTCATCGACTCCCCCAGATTGACGTCCAGCATCGCAAAATCATAACGCTCCGTATGAATTGCGTTCACCGCCTGCTCGAGGTTCGAGGCGATTTCCACCTCCTTGACCCCGATGAGACGCAGGATTTCCTCCGCCTCCATGGCAATGATCAGATTGTCTTCCAAAATGAGAACGCGCTGAACCGTCATATCAGCGCCATCCCCGCATGCCTGCGCCAAGCGGCGCCGTGCCCCGTAAACATTCCCACATCTATCCCTCCGGCGCCGATCATCGGCCCGTGTTGAATGAATGGTATTCCCCCATCCGTGTTGGCTAGATCTCATGTGACATGACCTTGCCCTGACCCGCTTCGCACTTTTTGTCTCGCGGGACTATGGGCTCGTCAACGTGCTCCAATCGCTTTTGCCGCCGCGGTTAGTAAAAGGTGAAACTGGTCGAAAAGTGACGAAAATGTAGTCTATGCTGATACACCGGCCATGAACATTTAAAAATGACATGTGGCAGCCACATCAATGCCGCCGTCTCAGATGAACGGCCGCCTGCCCGAATCCAAGCCGTCCCATTTGGCGAGAGCGGCGAGTCCTTTACCGTTCAGCACGTCGCAGCCGCGCTCCTGCCAGCGGATCATTCCGCGTTCCGACAGTTTTTTCAATGTTTTGTTCGTATGAACGATGGAGAGGCCAAGCGTGTCGGCAATGTGCTGCTGCGTGATCGGAATGCCCTTGCTGCCATCGAAGAGATGCAGGGCACCGGCCCGTTGATGCAGATAGGCGAGCAGATAAGCGGCTCTTTCCAGCGCGGACCGGCGACCGATGCTTAAGAGATGTTCGTCCAAAATACGTTCTTCCCGCGCAGCGATCCAGGTGAGATCGAAGGCGAGCGACGGATGCTTGTTATAGAGCGCCATCAATTCCGCACGCTCGAAAACACAGAGCGAGACCGGCGACAAAGCCTCGGTCGAATGCTGCATCTCGCCCATGATCGAGCCCTGCAGGCCGATGAGGTCGCCGGGCATCACATAGTTGAGAATCTGCCGGCGCCCGTCCTCGAGGGTTTTATAGCGAAAGCCCCAGCCGGACAGAATCGTGAAGAGATGAGCACTGTGGGCGCCCTCCAGGAAGATCGTCGCACCGGGATCGACGACGAGTTCACCCTTCTTGAAATCCGCGACGAAACCCAGTTCCTCACGACTGAATTCGCGGAAATGCGGCAAACGCCGCAGCGGACAGAGCTGGCACGGCGTTTTCTCTTTGTGCGTCGTCGTGGTCTTGACCATTCACGCCCCTTGGATCGCGCCGGTTGAGGCGATCTTTCCGATGGCTGTCGTGAGGTAAGCCACTCAACGGGAAATCGTTCCGTCAGCGCGGAAACTCAAGTCCCATTTCGCGGAAGCGTTCGGGATCGTCGCCCCAATTCTCACGCACTTTGACGAAGAGGAAGAGGTGCACCGGCTGTTCGAGAATTTCGGACAGCTCCTTGCGTGAGGCCGTCGAAATCGCCTTGATCGTCTCGCCTGATTTGCCGAGGGCGATCTTCTTCTGGCTTTCGCGCTCGACATAGATCACTTGCTCGATGCGAACGGACCCGTCCTTGCGCTCTTCCCATTTTTCCGTCTCGACATGCGAGGAATAGGGAAGCTCCTGATGCAGGCGCAGGAACAGCTTTTCGCGGGTTATTTCGGCGGCGAGCTGACGCATCGGCAGGTCCGAAATCTGGTCTTCGGGATAATACCACGGACCTTCCGGCAGGGTCTTTGCCAGATAGTTCATGACATCGTCGCAGCCCGAACCGTTTTCGGCCGAAATCATGAAGGTCTGGTCGAAGGTGATCTTCTCGTTGGCGGCGGCGGCAAGCGCCAGCAGGTCCTCGCGGCGAACACGGTCGATCTTGTTCAAAACAAGGATTTTCGGCTGGGAAACTTCCTTCAGCCCTTCGAGAATGGCTTCGGCATCGCCGCGTATTCCCCGCTCGCTGTCGATCAGCAGCATGATGAGATCCGCATCCTTGGCGCCGCCCCAGGCTGACGTCACCATGGCGCGATCAAGGCGCCGGCGCGGCTTGAAGATGCCGGGCGTATCCATGAAGACGATCTGCGCATTGTCATGGATGGCGATGCCGCGCACGATGGCGCGCGTCGTCTGCACCTTGTGGCTGACGATCGACACTTTGGCGCCGACGAGCCGGTTGACAAGCGTCGACTTGCCCGCATTGGTCGGGCCTATGAGGGCCACGAAACCCGAATGGGTTGGGCCGATATTTTCAGCCGCACCTTCGCCGGCCAGATCTTCCTGATTGGTCATTTCTTCCGTCATTTCTAGGCTGTCATTTTCATTTCTGAATAGACTGGGACTGCCATACACCTTCGCGCTCCAAAATCCGTGTCGCGGCCACCTGTTCGGCGGCGCGCTTGGAGCGCTCTATACCGGTCTCGGGCGCGGTTCCCGCCACCTCCACCGTTACCGTGAAGCGGGGATCATGATCCGGTCCGCTGCGGTCATCAACCCTGTAAACGGGTGTGACGCCGAATTTCGCATGCGCCCATTCCTGCAATTCCGTCTTGGCGTCGCGTCTGGCGCCGTCCGGACGAATAGCGCGGCGTTCCCAATAGCGCAGAATGAATTTGCGCGCCACTTCGAGGCCGCCATCGAGATAGAGCGCTGCAATAAGGCTTTCCACGACATCGGCACGCACGTTCAGCATACGCTTGCCGGTCAACTTCTTCACATCGGCGCCCGTGCGGATGAAGAGATGCAGTTGCATTTCGTCGGCGACTTCGGCGCAGGTCTCGGCGCTGACAAGCTGGTTGAGGCGCACCGAGAGCTCGCCCTCGGTCGCTGTGCCAAAGGTCTGAAAAAGGAGCTCGGCGATGCACAGGCCGAGAACCCGGTCGCCGAGAAATTCCAGCCGCTCGTAATTGCCGGCCTTGTGCGTTCGGGCGCTGGCATGCGTCAGCGCCCAGTCGAGGCGCCCCTTCTCGGCGAATTCGTGGCCTATGACGGCTTCAAGCCTGACACGATCCGCCTGCGGGAGCGTCTGCGTCTTCGTCATTCGACAACCTTGAAGAGGCGGTCCCAACGCATGTTGGTCGGCCATTTCCAGATTTCGCGGAACGAGGTGTCGTGGCCGAGCGAGAAGAAGATAACGCTGGCACGGCCGATCAGGTTCTCAGCCGGCACATAACCGACATCGAAACGGCTGTCGTCGGAATTGTCGCGGTTGTCGCCCATCATGAAATAGTTGCCTGGCGGCACGACATATTCCTGCGTGTTGTCACCACGCGACGTCTGCGACAGGTCCAGCGTGTCGTAGACCTTGCCGGTATCCGGCAGGCGCTCGCTGTAAACGGGGATATCGTCGCCCGGCTCCTGGCTGTAATCCGAAGCGAAGGTTCCGTGCGGCTGACGCGGGACGGCCTGGCCGTTGATGTAGAGGATATCGTTCTTCATCTGGATACGGTCACCCGGCAGACCGATGACGCGCTTGATATAGTCGACATCCGGATTCGGCGGGAAGCGGAAGACCACCACATCGCCGCGCTTCGGTTCGCTGCCGAAGATACGGCCACTGAACAGATCCGGCGAGAAAGGCAGAGAATATTTCGAATAGCCGTAAGCGAACTTATTGACGAAGATGTAGTCGCCAACAAGAAGCGTAGGCATCATCGAGCCGGACGGAATGGTGAAGGGTTGAAATAGCACCGTGCGGATGATCATGGCCAGGACCAGAGCCTGTACGATGACCTTTATATTTTCCCACAGGACATTCTGCTGTTTTTCGGCTTTCTCGGACACGCAGTCTTATTCCTTTTTCGCACCCCACCGGCGCACTTCACTTTCAGGCACTCTCTATCCGCTTCATACCACGGCGGCAATGGCGCAGGTATTAAAAGCGACACACGGTCGTCATTCAGCCCGCAATCGGCAGTGCTTCGATGATCACGAAGGCCTGAGCGAGAGGAAAATCATCGGTTATCGTCAAATGAATGGCGGCGCGATGATTTTCCGGCAGCATCGCGGCCAATCTTTTGGCGGCACCGCCCGTCAAATGCATGGTTGGCTTGCCGCTCGGCAGGTTGACGACACCCATGTCGCGCCAGAATACGCCCTGCGCCAGACCTGTGCCAAGCGCCTTCGAGCAGGCTTCCTTGGCGGCGAAGCGCTTGGCGTATGACGCAGCCTTGTTCTTGCGCCCTTCGGATTTGGCGCGCTCGATGTCGGTGAAACAGCGCTCGGTGAACCGAGTGCCGAAACGTTCGATCGACTTTTCGACGCGGCGGATATCGATCAGGTCACTGCCGATGCCGATGATCATGAAAAGGCCCTCCAGCCGGCCGCCGCGACGTCGCGTTCCGTCAGACGCTCGATGCGTTCTCGGCAAGGGCCAGGCGTTCGCGCGCCCGCTCCATCAGCCGGGCCTTGCGGCGGGTCTTGAAGCTCTTCACGCCATAATAGGTCAGTGCATAGACGACGACGCCGGAGACGATTGCCGGCGGAATGCCGCCAATCAGCATCGGCTTCAGGATCGGGTCCCAAAGCTGCAGGAGATCGCCCTTATGCCACAGCGCCGGCAAATCGATGCCGCCACTCTGGCCGCTGTCGCGCGCCAGGATCAGATGACCGATTTCCCAGGTGAGGCCCCAGATGAAAGGATAGGTGATGGGATTGCCGGCCGCCAGACAACCAAGCGCGGCCGCAATCACGTTGCCGCCTATGACATAGGCGATGATGATCGCCATGATGACGTGCACGCCGATGAAGGGTGTCCAGGACACGACGATGCCCGCGGCAAAGCCAGCGGCCACCGAATGCGGCGAAGCGGCAAGGCGCACCAAGCGCTTTCCAAAATATTGGAACGAACGAACGAAACCTTTGCGGGGCCAAAGGTGCTCCCGCAATTTTTCACTCAAGGTCAGTGGTTTTCGGCGGCGAAATAACATGCGGCTTATCTAGTGCAGGGAGGGCCGTCATGACAAGGGCGGCGAAGCATATCATGCGTCGATTATCCGACCGCAGCGCCTATATACTCTCCAGAGTGCCACACGTTCAACGAATAGAAACAGGCCGCTCTGGCTTTATTTGACGCGAATCATCCTGCCTGTTTTCGGCGGGACGCTCCAAGGGCGTGGCAACAGGCACGCCCCTTCCCACTTTGGAAGTATTGTCAGCGATTAACGCTGGCGAAAGATGCCCTGATCGACCTGACGCTGACGATATTCAAGATCAAAACGGTCGTGCGAGCCATTCAGGTAGGCCATTTCACGTTCTTGAGCACTCGGAACGCGCAGGGCGCGGGCGATTTTCTTGATCGGACCAAACATTGTCTTCTCTCTTCTCTGTTTCGTTTCTTCGATAACCAGAAGATAGGCATGACAAAAGTTAATTACCACAGCTCATAAATAGAGGCAGCCATGCAAATGGCGCATGCCTTCGCCAGAATCCACGCGAAGTTGACCATAAAATGATCACAAACTATGCAATTTGCCGCAATCGAAGCCGGGAAGGCTAATTATTCGTAAAGCCGCTTCACGGTGGCGATGCAATCGAGCTCCTTAAGCTGCACCAGGAGCTGATTGAGCTGGCGCAAATCCCAGACTTCGACATCCAGCGCCATCTCGGTAAAGTCGGCGGCAACGCGCACCGTGTTGAGAAGGCGGATGTTGACGTCGATATCGGCGACCGTCTGCGCGACCTTGGCAAGCGTGCCCGGCTCGTTCAACGCATTGATCAGAATGCGCGCGGTGAAGCGGGACTTGTTGGCCTCATCCAGATCCCAGCGCACGTCGATCCAGCGTTCGGGCTGGTCGTCGAAACGCTGCAGGACCGGCGACTGGATAGGATAGATGGTGATGCCCTTGCCCTTTTCCATGATGCCCACGATACGGTCGCCGGGAACGGCGCCGGTCGGGGCGAAATGCACCTCGACATCCGCCGCGAGACCGCGGATCGGCAAGGCATCGACGCCCTCGACGCTGGCGGCGAGATCGGCCTTGGTCTTGCCGGGGATCTTGAAGATCATGCCCGCTGCGCTGCGGACGTTGAACCAGCCTTCGTCGCCGGCGGGCTTGATCGTAACGCGCTCATCCTGATGGTCGGGATAGACGGCACGCAACACATCGAGAGAGGACATCTCCCCTCGCCCGACGGCGGCAATCGCGTCCTCGACATCCTTCTGGCCGAGGCGGTGCAGCGCCGGCTTCAGCGCTTCCCGCGAAAAGACCTTGCCGGCGCGCTCGAAGGTGCGCTCCAGAATGCGATGGCCGAGGCCGGCATATTGCTTGCGGATGGCAAGCCGGGTTGCGCGGCGGATGGCGGCGCGCGCCTTGCCGGTCACGACAATCTCTTCCCAGGCGGCCGGCGGCACCTGCACGCCGGAGCGGATGATCTCGACTTCGTCACCATTGGTCAGACGCGTCACCAGCGGCATGATGCGACCGTTGATCTTGGCGCCAACAGTGGTGTCGCCGATATTGGTATGCACGGCATAGGCAAAATCGATCGGCGTTGCGCCGCGCGGCAGGGCGATCAGCTTACCCTTCGGCGTGAAGCAGAAGACCTGATCCTGAAAAAGTTCCAGCTTGGTGTGTTCGAGGAATTCTTCGGGGCTGTCGCCTTCGGCCAGCGCCTCGATGGTATGGCGCAGCCAGGAATAGGCATTGCTTTCGCGCGACAGCAGCTCACCGTCGCCGTTATTGTTGGTGCCGTCCTTATAGAGCGTATGGGCAGCGATGCCGAATTCGGCGATCTCATGCATGCGCTTGGTGCGGATCTGCAGCTCGATGCGCTGGCTGGACGGACCAACGATGGTGGTGTGCAGCGAACGGTAGTCGTTCTGCTTCGGCGTGGAAATATAATCCTTGAACCGGCCAGGCACGACGCGCCAGCGCGTATGTACGATGCCGAGTGCGCGATAGCAGGAAGGAACATCGTCGACAAGCAGGCGGAAACCATAGACGTCGGAGAGCTGTTCGAAGGAAAGCGACTTCGACTGCATTTTGCGGAAGACCGAATAGGGCTTCTTCTGCCTGCCCTTGACCATGGCATTGGCGAGGCCGTTGGCGACCAGCAGGTCGCGCAGTTCCGTCTCGATCTTCTTCACCAGGCCTTCGTTGCGCCGCGACAGTTCTTCGAGGCGCTTGGTGACCGTGTCATGCGCCTCCGGATTGATGTGGCGGAAGGAAAGCTCCTCCAGCTCTTCACGCATATCCTGCATACCCATGCGGCCGGCAAGCGGCGCATAAATATCCATCGTCTCTTCGGAAATGCGGGCGCGCTTTTCCGGCGACATATGGTCGAGCGTGCGCATATTGTGCAGGCGGTCGGCCAGTTTGACTAGGAGAACGCGGACGTCGTCGGAAATGGCGAGCAGCAGCTTACGGAGATTTTCAGCCTGCTTCGCCTTCTTGGTGACGAGGTCGAGCTTCTTGATCTTGGTCAGACCTTCGACTAGCCGGCCGATATCCTCGCCGAACAGTTCGTCGATTTCAGCCCGCGTCGCGGTCGTGTCTTCAATCGTATCGTGGAGGAGAGCGACAGCGATCGTCGATTCATCCAGACGCATGTCAGTCAGGATGGCGGCAACTTCGAGAGGATGGGAAATATAGGGATCGCCGCTGGCGCGCTTCTGCTGCCCATGCTTCTGCATCGCATAAACATAGGCCTTGTTGAGAAGCGCTTCATTGGCATCGGGCTTGTATTTCTGCACACGCTCGACAAGCTCGTACTGCCGCATCATTCCCAAGCTACTCCCGCAAAATAAAAGCGCGCCAGTCATACGACCGGCGCACGCATTATTTCATCATATCGCTCTTGGTTAGAGCATCAAGCGTGACGATCAGTAATCGTCGCTTTTTTCTGGCGGAACAAGGCCTTCGATACCGGCAAGAAGCTCTTCTTCCGACATCTGGTCGAAAGTAACGGCTTCCGGCTGATCTTCTTCCTCGTCGCCCGAAGCCGAAGCAGTGCCGCCAGCGGCCAGCAGGCTTGCCGGATCGGGCTCGGGCTCATCGACTTCGACGTGCTTCTGCAGCGAGTGGATCAGATCTTCCTTCAGATCATCGGGAGACAGGGTCTCGTCGGCGATTTCGCGCAGCGCGACGACAGGGTTCTTGTCGTTGTCGCGGTCGATGGTGATCGAGGAACCCTGCGAAATCAGGCGAGCACGATGGCTGGCAAGCAGCACGAGCTCGAACCGGTTCTCTACTTTATCAATGCAATCTTCTACTGTGACACGGGCCATTGCCTGTCCTTTGCGGTCGTGATGTCGTCATCATGTCTCGGAGTAGCACGCCCGATACAAGCAAACGATGGCAAATTCAAGTTTTTCCTGCTTCAGGGCTGCCAATCCCTCCACAATGGGCTAAAATTCATTAGACAAATTACGTATTCAACCTACAGTTGCTTGGAATATCATAAATCGTGCCCTAAATCTCGGATATATGAATAATTCATAAAGTAATACGAATTATTCTTGGGCGTCATACAAGTCATTGTTTTGACTGCATTTTGGGTAAAAGTAATTGCGTTTTGGTAACAATGGATATGTAAGCGATGTTCGACCCACGCGAAAAAATTGCACTTTTTATAGACGGCGCCAATCTTTACGCTGCATCGAAAAGTCTTGGTTTTGATATCGATTATCGCAAGCTGCTGAAGGCCTTCCAGAAGCGCGGATATCTGCTTCGGGCTTATTACTACACCGCACTTATCGAAGACCAGGAATATTCCTCGATCCGGCCGCTCATCGATTGGCTTGACTACAACGGCTACAAGGTCATTACCAAGCCGGCGAAGGAATTCACCGACTCCATGGGCCGCCGCAAGATCAAAGGCAACATGGACATCGAGCTGGCAATCGACGCCATGGAACAGTCGGAAACCGTCGATCATCTGGTCATCTTTTCCGGAGACGGCGATTTCACCACCCTGGTGGAAGCATTGCAGCGCCGCGGCCGCAAAGTGTCCGTCATCTCTACGATGGCCACACAACCGCCGATGATCGCCGACGACCTACGTCGTCAGGCCGATCACTTCATCGATCTGGTATCGCTGAAGGCGGAAATCGGCCGCGACCCCTCCGAGCGCCCGCAGCGCCCGGTCGAACCGGCGCCTGCCGTCGAGGTCGACGAGTAATCGAAGAAATGCGGAGCTTCATCTCGCCGGTAAGGCCGAGATGAAGCTCCGCATTTGCTTATTTCACCCATTATCCTTGAGCAGCCGGCTCTTCTGCCGGTTCCAGTCGCGTTCCTTCTCGGATTCGCGCTTGTCGTGGATCTTCTTGCCCTTGGCGAGAGCCAACTCCAGCTTGGCGCGGCCGCTATCGTTGAAATAGATCTTCAGCGGGATCAGCGTCATGCCTTCGCGATTGACGGCTGAACGCAGCCGGCCGATCTCCCGGCCGGAGAGCAAAAGCTTGCGGCGGCGGCGCGGCTCATGATTGAAGCGGTTTGCCTGCAGATATTCCGGCAGATAGGAATTGATCAGCCAGATCTCGCCATCCTCATCGGAGGCATAGGATTCAGCGATATTAGCCTTGCCTTCGCGCAGCGATTTGACCTCCGTGCCTTTCAGCACGAGCCCTGCCTCGTAGGTATCGATGATCTCGTAGTTGAAGCGTGCCTTGCGGTTTTCCGCGACAATCTTCTTCACCACACGTTGGCTGCCTTTGGGTGCCATGGTTCTTCTTCTTTTTCGTACATCAATTCCGGCAGCGGCCACCGGCGATAAGGTTTCAAACCTTAAATAAGCGAGACCGCCCTCCTTGTGAAGAGAGCGGTCTCGATAGAGGATTTCATGAGCGCGTTGGCGTGCCGTCAGTTCAACAGGCCGGCATGGCGCATGGCGGCGTCGATGGCCGCCTCCGTGCCGGGCTCCAGTGTCGAGAGTAGCGGCGAGCGCACATTGCGGCTCATCCGGCCAAGCCGGGAAAGGCCGTATTTCGCACCGCAGAGGCCCGGTTCCATGAAGATCGCCTTATGCAGCGGCATCAGGCGATCCTGATAGTCCAGCGCCTTGGCATAGTCGCCGGCAAGCGTCGCCGCCTGGAATTCGGCACAGAGGCGCGGCGCGACATTGGCGGTCACCGAGATACAGCCGACGCCGCCATGGGCATTGAAGCCAAGCGCCGTCGCATCCTCGCCGGAAAGCTGGCGGAAGTCGTTGCCGCAGGTGATGCGCTGTTCGGAAACGCGTTCGATCTTGCCCGTTGCATCCTTGACACCGACGATATTGGAATGCGCCTTGGCAAGCGCGCCCATCGTCTCAGGCGTCATGTCGACGACCGAACGGCCGGGAATATTGTAGATATAGATCGGTAGCTTCACCGCTTCGGCTATGGCCGAAAAATGTGCGTAAAGCCCCTTCTGCGTCGGCTTATTATAATAGGGTGTGACGACCAGAACCGCGTTGGCGCCGACCTTCTCGGCATGCAGGGCAAGCTCGATCGCTTCGCGGGTATTGTTGGAGCCGGCGCCGGCCATGACCGGCACGCGCTTGCCAGCCACCTCGATGCAAAGTTCGACGACGCGCTTATGCTCATCATGCGACAGGGTCGGCGATTCACCCGTCGTGCCGACGGGAACGAGCCCGCTGCTGCCCTCTTTGATCTGCCAATCGACATGGGAAGCGAAGGATGCTTCATCCACCTTGCCGGCGTCAGTGAAGGGCGTAACGAGTGCGGGAATGGACCCCTGGAACATGCAAGTCTCCTCGCGGCGCCGCTTTCATGCTTCAGCCGCAATCCATGGTTATGAATCCGCGCACCATAGAGCGCCCACTTGACGGCGACAAGCGCGCTTTCGATGGTAAAGGGCAGTTTCCGATATCATAATTGATTGAAATTCGGGCCAACGCTAAGGTTTCGTTAATATAAACTTCGGCAAATGGAGGGGGCCTGTTTTTTGTTGTGAGTAGCCGGATGAAAAGACCTGTCGTGATCTTGACCGCTATGGGCATGGCGGTCGCGTGGAGCGCTTTTGCCTCACAGCTTCCTGGCGAACAGACAGCAACCCAAGAAACGACCGATGTGGCGATGACCGTGCCGGATCCGTTGAATACCGGATCTATCCCGCGCGGCTCTGCGATTGCTCCCGTCAGCGGCGACCTGAAAGCCGGTCTCGACGCCCTCACCGGCAAGAACCCGATGCAGGCGCTCGCCATCCGCAACAGCATGAGCCAGGGCACGCTCGATCGCCACATTCTGACCTGGGCAATCGCCACGTCCGGCCAGCCCGGTGTTCCCTCCGGCGAAATCGCCGCAGCGGCGCGTGAACTTGCCGGTTGGCCGGGCCTCGCCAGCCTGCGCGGCAATTCCGAACGCGCGCTTTACACTGAAAATCCGCCGGCCGATCAAGTGCTTGCCGCCTTTGGCAATACGCAGCCGGAAACTCCGGAAGGCGCGGTTATCCTGTCGCGCGCGCTGGTTTCGCGCGGTTCATCGGCGCAAGCCGCCAAGCTTATCCGCAGGATCTGGCGCAATGAGGGGCTAGACAAGCCCTTCGAAGACAAGATCCTTGCCGAATTCTCCAGCCTTCTGACGCCTGCCGATCACAAGGCGCGCATGGACTATCTGCTTTATCGCGGCCGCACCGCCCAGGCGAAGCGTTTCGGCGATCTCGGCAAGGCGCAATCACTCTATAAGACCTGGGCGGCGATCAACAATCGCTCCGCCAATGCCGGGACTTTGCTGGCCACCATCGATCCGCAATGGCGCAAGGACCCTGCCTATCTCTTCATGCAGGTCGAGAACCTGCGTCGCCAGGACAAATATGACGATGCCGCCAATCTTCTGATGCAGATGCCGCGCGACCGCAGCGTACTCGTCAATGCCAGCCAATGGTGGGATGAACAGCGCATCGTCAGCCGCGGCCTGGTGGATCAAGGCGAATTCAAAGCAGCGTATCGCGTCGTCGACGCCAATGTTGCAGAGAGCCCGCAGGATGTCGGCGAGGCGGAATTCCACGCCGGCTGGTATGCGCTGCGCGGAATGCAGGACGGAGCGACAGCCGCAACGCATTTCCGCAAGATTCTGCAGGTGTCGAACGGCCCGATCTCGATGTCGCGCGCCTGGTATTGGCTTGGCCGCTCCACCGAAGCGGGCGGGCCTGGCAGGGCGGCGGATTTTTATGCCAAGGCAGCCTCCTACCCGAGCACATTCTATGGTCAGCTCGCGGCCGAAAAATTGGGCCGGCGGACGCTGAACGTCACCTACCCCTCGCCAACGACAGAAGACCGGCAGCGCTTCCAAGCGCGCGAAGCCGTCCGGGCCATCGCGCATCTCGAAGTGGCAGGTCATGGCTGGCGGGCTGACGCCCTTTATCGAGCGCTGGCCAAACAATTGCAGAGCCCCGGTGAAATCGCCATGCTGGCGGCACAGGCCGAGCGCTCCGGCAATCATCAGCTTTCCTTGCAGGTCGGCAAGATCGCCTATGGCCGCGGCGTCGATGTCGCAGCCCTTGCCTTCCCCATCGGCGTCATTCCCGACAGTGCCAATATTTCCGGCTCCGGCAAGGCGCTCGCCTACGCCATCGCCCGGCAGGAAAGCGCCTTCAACCCGGCAGCAGTCTCCTCCGCCAATGCGCGCGGTCTGCTGCAGCTTCTGCCGAAGACAGCCAAGGCCGTCGCCGGCCGTCACGGCATCGCCTATTCCGCTGACAAGCTGACGCAGGATGCCGGCTACAACGCCACGCTTGGAGCGCATTATCTTGGCGAGCAGATCGATGCCTTCGGCGGCTCCTACATTCTGACCTTCATTGCTTACAATGCCGGCCCGAACAAGGTTCCGGAGTGGGTCAACCGCTACGGCGATCCGCGCGGCAAATCGATCGACGATGTCGTCGACTGGATCGAGCGCATCCCCTTCCCTGAAACGCGCAACTATGTCCAGCGCGTCATGGAGAATTATCAGGTCTACAAGGCCCGACTTGGGCAGAAGACTGATATCGAGCACGATCTGATCGACGGACGCGGCTGAGTTCCGCACCGGCACAGGCGCGATTGTTCAAAACGATGAAATCGCGTTACATCCCTCGTGAAACGCCATTCACGAGGGCTATCCATGCGCAATGACGATGAAAGCGGCTTTGTCAGCAGAACAATTTCGGCGCCGGACGGGCTAAGGCTCTACGCACGCGATTACGGTGGCGATTCGTCGAGCTCAAGCCTGCCGCCGATCGTTTGTCTGCCGGGTCTGACCCGCAACTCTCGGGACTTTCACGATCTGGCGCTGCTTCTATCGCGTGATCCGGTGGCACCGCGCAGGGTGATTACGCTCGATTTCCGTGGGCGCGGATTGTCGGCCTGGGACGACGACAAAAGCCACTACAATCTCGCCGTCGAGGCCCAGGATGTGCTCGCAACGTGCGTCGCCCTCGACATACCGAAAGCCGTCTTCATCGGCACGTCACGCGGCGGTCTCGTCCTGCATCTGCTGGCCGCAAGCCATCCCGATATCCTGAAGGCCGTCATTCTCAACGACATCGGTCCCGTTTTGGAAAAAGAAGGGCTCGGCAATATCCGCGACTATCTGAACCGAGACAGGAAGCCGACCGATTGGAACGAGGCTGTCGCAATCCTCAAGGAAAATCACGGCTGTGCTTTCACAGCGCTGACGGAAGACGATTGGCATGACATGGCGCGGGCGATCTATACGGTCAGCGATGGAAAAGTCCTTGCCGATTTCGATCCCGCTATTGCCGCGCAAATGAAGTCGCTCGACCTTGAAGCGCCGCTGCCGGATCTCTGGCCGCAGTTCGAAGCGTTTCAGACGATTCCCTTGATGGTGATTCGCGGCGAGAATTCGAAACTGCTGGCGGCAGCGACCGTCCAGGAGATGGCAAGGCGGCATCCGGGCTTGGCGACACGGATCGCCGTCGGGCAAGGACATGCCCCCATCCTGCATCTCGCAGATATTCCGGCGGCAATCCGGCATTTTCTCGCAACCATCTAAGCCCTCGCATAGCACCACCGACATGCCCGGCGGAAAAAGAAAAGGCCCGGTTGGGAAAACCGGGCCAATCCCTTCTGATCGGAGGTCGGATCAGAGTGTAGGCTATGTCAAATTCGGTTTTGAAAACCGAATTAGAAGCTGCGCTGGAAGCGGAGGATACCGGCCCACTGATCCTGGTTCACAGAATCGAAGTTGGTGTAGGTAACTTCCGGCTCGATGAGCAGGTTCTTAACCGGGTTGAACTTGAGGTTCGTCGTGGCTTCGAAGATCTTCGAGTCGGTGTAAGCGAGCTGGAGGTTCCACTTCAGCTTGTCGTTGATCGGAACGCCAACGCCACCCCAAACAGCCCAGTCACCCCAGCCGCAGAGATCGCCACGGCCAACCGGGCAAGCAGATGCGTTCAGGTTCGAACCAGCGTACTGGTTCAGCTTGTCGCCGTCGGTGTTCCAGCCGCCCATCAAGAAGGCAGTGAAGGCGCCGAAGTCGGCGTCGACGCGAGCCTTGATGGCGCCTTCTTCGACGATCGAGTCGTAACCGCCGACAACCTTGAAGCCGAAGCCGCCGACCTTGTAGCCAACACCGGCAACAACGTTCGGTGCATAGTGGTCAGCCTTGGACTGAACCCAAGCACCGCCGTAGGAAGACGAATCCGAACCGGAGTTGGAGTCTTCGAGCGAGACGACAGCCTTGAAGCCGTTGCCTGCGTCATAGTTGTAGGTGATCTGGTTGAGTTCGTACGGGCCGTCATAGACCACGTCGTCGTTGATGACGTCGCCGGCATAACCTGCGAACAGGTTGTACTGCGAGTCCTGCTTACCAACCAGGAAACCGCCGAGGCTGATGTTAGCCCAGAGCAGCTTGGTGGTCGTAGCGTTGCCGTCGTTCCAGTCGAAACGGTAGACGGTGTTGGTCTTCAGCGGACCGTATTCGGTGTCCGTTGCGGTGTCGACGCTGAGCTGAGCGCGGGTGTGCCAGTAGGTGCCGCGGTCGCCGCCCGGGCCTGGATTGTAGGCGTTGTACCAGCCGCCTTCGGTACGGACCATGCCGCCGATCTTGAGGCAGGTTTCGGTGCCCGGAATGAAGAAGTAGCCAGCGCCATAAGCGTCGCAGATGCGAACGTATTCAAGCGGCTCCGGCTCGGCAGCAACGACGGCATCGGCTGCATGAGCACCGGAAACTGCTGCCAGCGCAGCAGCGGAGCCGAGAAGAAGGCTCTTGATGTTCATAATAACTCCAGTTCTAAATATCGATTAGGTATGAGAATTCGCGCCGAGAAATCGACGGGCCCTACCCCACCCTGTGTTCAAAGTTGACCCCTGATCTGGGAGAACCAAGACGATAAGTCTCGCTTCCGATTTGCGAACCTACAGATCGAATTTTTCAGAGCAATATCAGAGACAAACTATAATCATATGTGACGTTCGTTTCGAATTTCGCGTTGCACAAAAATCACGTCGCAAAACTGTCACATAGTTTCCAAGTTTTAAAATCGGACTCTACTTGGCATTACTCTCAAAAAACACTCAAGTTGCAAATCTATACTTAATTAGCATATTCTAAAGTTGGAAAATAATATTCAGCGTCTCTCCGGTATTCGAAACAACCGCGATCGACGGGCACAGAATGCAAAAAGCCCGGCTCGAAAGCCGGGCTTTTCGTCACAAATGTGACAATCAGATTTTGACCGAGGTCAAATCAGATTAGAAAGTGCGCTCGAAGCGGAGGATACCAGCCCACTGGTCTTCGTTGATCGAATCCCAGTTGGTGTAGGATACTTCCGGCTCGATGAGCAGGTTCTTAACCGGGTTCCACTTGATGTTCGTCGTAGCGGCGAAGATCTTGGAGTCGGTGTAAGCGAGCTGCAGGTTCCACTTCAGCTTGTCGTTGATCGGAACGCCAACGCCGCCCCAAACTGCCCAGTCGCCCCAGCCGATGTCAGCAGCGTCGCCGCCACCGTTCGAGCCAGCGTACTTGTTCAGCTTGTCGCCGTCCGTGTTCCAGCCGCCCATCAAGAAGGCAGAGAAGACGCCGAAGTCAGCATCGACGCGAGCCTTGATAGCGCCTTCTTCGACGATGGAGTCATAACCACCGACGACCTTGAAGGACCATGCACCAGCCTTGTAGCCAGCACCGGCAACGACGTCCGGAGCGTAGTGATCCGAGCTGTCTTCGCCGTTAGAGCCATGTGCGCCAACGCCAGAGTTGCTGTCTTCCAACGAGATCACAGCCGTGAAGCCGTTGCCGGCGTCGTAGTTGTAGGTGATCTGGTTGAGTTCGTACGGGCCGTCATAGACCACGTCGTCGTTGATGACGTCGCCAGCGTAACCAGTGAACTGGTTGAACCAGGAGTCCGTCTTACCAACGGTGAAGCCGCCGAGGCTGATGTATGCCCAGAGAAGGTTCGTGCTCGTGGAGCCGCCTTCCTGCCAATCCCAACGCAGGATGGTGTTGGTCTTCAGCGGACCATATTCGGTGTCGGTCGCCGTGTTGATGTTGAGCTCAGCACGGGTATGCCAAAGCGTGCCACGAACGTTGTTCGGGTTGTAAGCGTCGTACCATTCACCTTCCGTACGAACCTTACCGCCGATCTTGAGGCAGGTTTCGGTGCCCGGAATGAAGAAGTAGCCTGCACCGTATGCGTCGCAGATGCGAACGTATTCGAGCGGCTCCGGCTCAGCGGCAACAACAGCGTCAGCCGCGTGAGCACCGGAAACTGCTGCGAGGGCAGCAGCGGAGCCGAGAAGAAGGCTCTTGATGTTCATTATTGACCTCCAGTCAAAGTTTCAATCGAGAATGAGAACTACCCGAAGGCATTCCCTGCCCCATCCTCGTGTTTCAAGAAGTGGACGATCAATCGCCCTCGCTTCCGAGATTGAAAATACAAGACGCGAACTGTCACGCAATCTACATCTTACCGGAAAGGGGGATTTGCGTGAGCCTTCCCTAATTCCTGTTGCCGAAAGGACACAAGTCCACGATGCGGATGCTCCATTTCTTTATATTCTGTTAAGAAATCCCTTACGGTACCGGCACTTACAGGCCAATTCTCAATGAGGACGCGGCGACAGGCCCGGCCGTCACAATGGCCGATTCAGGGCAAATCCATGGCTGCCGCGACGTGATGTTCGCCATTTCGGCATTTGCCGGGATAGCTATCAACAGTGCGGAACAAGCGAATCCACCTTCGCCATCTCAACATGGCATCGCGAGTCGATGATTCCGCCGTCGCCGATTCGATCGAGAATCGGCAGCGCCGATTATTTGCCAGCAAGATTGCAGCGGAATGACAAAAGAGAATCGAATGCGGACGAGATTGAGAGACGTCCTGCTTCATACCGCAAATTTGGACGGACTTGTTCTGCGCTGCGCGTGCGGGCGGAATTGCCCGACCTGAGAGATACGGAACGTTCTGTACCGTTGCTGGATGGCGAAGGAATGAGCGACGATTGCCGGGGGGGGGGGGGGGGGGGCACCATCCCGGCGAAGGGCGGGGGGAAAGATCGCAAATCTTAAAAAAAAGGAGGGGCGGGGGGGGGGGAGAAATGGGCGAGGGGGTTCAGCCCAATATGGGCGGG
>NZ_PYJN01000012.1 GCF_003025035.1 Rhizobium sp. SEMIA4064 | reverse complement strand
TGTTCCAGTACCTCGATGAAGACGGCGCTCTCCATCCGATCCGCTCGCAAGACGTCAACGCCTATATTCGGGAGGCCGCGGCCGGCGACTTCAGCTCGCGGCAATTCCGGATCTGGGGTGCCACGCGTATGGAGGCTTCGGCTTTGGCGATCATCGAGCCCGGCAGCAGTGCCGCCGGGCGGGCAAGGCAGATAAACGAGATCGTCGACAGAGTGGCCGCGAAACTGGTGAATACACGGGCCGTCTGCCGAGGATCCTACATACATCCGGGCGTGTTCGAAGGTTTCGAGGACGGCAGCCTGGCGAAGATCGCCAAGACGAAGGTGAGGAAAAGATCCAGCATTCTGAAATGGTTGGATGAAGACGAGGTAGCGGTGCTGCGCTGGCTGGAAGAGCTGGAGTGACCAGTAGTCTATCTATCCGATCGCAGGTGACCGCGACATTCGTGGCATCTCAGGCAAATCGCAGCAGCAAGATCACGAGAACCGCGGCCAGCAAGCCTCCGATGAAAACCAGGCGCTGCCAGTGGCGCTTCAGGATAATCTCGCCCTGGCGAACATCCTGAGCTGCAAATGTCGGAGGTTCCACCCGCTTCTGATCGGTCTCATCGTCGTTCATTTCTGCCTCTCTTACGCCGCCGCCATCTGCAGGCAGGTCTCGGCGCACTTGCGGCAGGCATCCACGCACTCCGCCATATCGCCGATCCGCTCGCAATCCACAGCGCATTCGCTGCAGATTTCCGCGCATTCGCGGCAGACATGCGAATGGTGCCTTGAGCCGATCATCATGAAATGCGCTGACGTGCGGCATATCTCCGCGCACGCCATCATCAGCCTGAAATGCTGGGGTTTGGTATGTTCGCCACCGACTTCCAGGCAATGGTTCATCGCCGTGGACAGGCAAACGCTGTAGCAGCGCAGGCAGTTCTCGACGCATTGCTGTGTTTTGCTATCCAAATGCATTGTCGTCTCCCTGGGCTGTTGCGTCTCAAGCTTCGTCATGACTACCGGGCCTAAGCCGGCAGGCCCGCCATTGTTCCCGGCCCTCGGCCTTTTGATCGCGATCCATGCAGCCGAAATCGCCGGTTTCCCCGCTTGTCGCGTCCACACGCAACAAACGGCTCCCTCATGGGTTTGGTCGAATGGTCTGGATGGAACAGGAGTTTCGGTGATGACCGTTATCAAGTTTTCGAAGGCTTGGCGGGAGGAGAGCAATCCGGAGGCCGAATTTCGTATCGTCGATGATTTTGGACAACATATGTTTCGTTTCCTCGCTGAATACGAGTTCGATGGCCGGATCTTCAGCTTCAGCTTTTGGGCCCATGACATAACCGATGCCGAGCGACGCGTTGCGTGCATGCGCGGCAGCCTCAACCTTCAAGGACAGATTTAATGCGAGGCGTGACCTATCGCGATCGGCCGCGATCCGAGAGACGAGCCGGCGGAACAAGACGCGCCGCTGGCGGATTTATATCTCTGGCGCCAATGGCCTGATTTTTACTCAGCGATGCCGCGCCACCCTTCCAAAAGGAGAATTTCCGATGCTCAGGTCGCTTTTCAGAGAATTCGCTGGAGCGGACGACAAATTACGTGATCCTTGTCCGAGCCTCGCATCGTTTCGCAACAGGTGCAACGTCCTCGTACTCTTCGAAGGTTCCAATGATGACCGGCCCATAAGGCAGGAGGAGGAGCTTCTGCATCATGAAAAGAACCTGACCGATCATGACGTGACCGTGCTGAGGGTCGCCGGTGGCGGGGTCTTTCAGCTTTTCGAGGAGCCGTACGAACTCGACGCCGACGATATTCGACGCGATCTGCAAGGCCCGTCGGACGACGAATTCGAAATGGTATTGGTCGGATTGGATGGCATGACCAAACTCAGATCCCATGCGCCTCTGCCGGCAACCGTCATCCTGGGTGTCCTCGACAAGCTCCCGCCGTCGACGTCATAATTCGAAACGGCGAGCGATAGGCGTTTGGCGGCCGCGTCCGCTTTCACATGGCGAGTTTTGAAAGGAGAGGTGGACCGCGCAGACGGCGATGGGGCATTAGCAGAAGGGACAAATTCCACGCGATCCGGCTTTCGAACCTACAGCCACGTTGAAGGTTCCCGAACCATATGAGAAAATCGTGCGGTCGCCAAAGTCCTTCGCATCGATCTGCAATTTACGGGATTGGGATTGCGAAAGGGCCGGATGAGCGGCCGACCGACGCAACCGAGGTGCCGAATGCACGCGGTCTCGATGCCGAACACGGCAGCAGGCCGGGTTTGACTACAAGCCGGCAGATGGAGAGGATGGGTTCATTGTAACCTGTGCTTTCCGGGAGATGATGATGGGGAAAGGGAAGGCTAGGGCCGCTGACGAAACGGGCTCTTTGGTCTCCGTGTCACTGGATTCGGAGGAGGCATCCAATGAAGGAGAACCCACTCCGAGTAGAAGCTTGAGCGAGAATCTCACCCAGCAATATGGATCGCATGCGCCTTCGGCGGATGGCTGGCTGGCCGCCATCGTCGAAAACTCCGATGATGCGATCATCAGCAAGACCCTTGGCGGCATCATCACGAGCTGGAACAGCGGCGCCGTACGCCTCTTCGGATTTACGCCGGCAGAAATGATTGGCCAGCCAATCACCATTCTGATCCCTGATGAGCGGCTCCACGAGGAGACAACGATCATCGGGCGAATCCGCCGAGGCGAACGGGTCGATCACTACGAGACGGTGCGCCGGCGCAAGGATGGAAGCCTTGTCGATGTCTCCCTCACTGTATCGCCGATCCGCAACGAGGACGGGTCGATCATCGGAGCGTCGAAAATCGCGCGGGACATTTCCGAGCGCAAACGTGAGCGCGAACGCCAGACGCTGCTCCTGCGCGAGATGAACCATCGCATCAAGAACATGTTCGCAATCACCAATGCACTGATCACGATGAGCCTGCGATCGGCTACAAGCGCGCAGGATCTTGCCGACAATCTGCGCAGACGGATCGTTTCCTTGGCTCGCGTTCATGAACTGACATTGCCGGATCTTTCCGGAGATGTAACCGCTCGACCGTCGACCACTCTCCTTTCCCTCTTTGACGCGGTTCTTGCCGTTCATCGGGAGGACGATCGGCAGCGGATACAGATTCACGGCTCGGATGCCCCGATTGGAGGCTTCGCGCTGACATCGCTCGCGTTGCTGCTACATGAATTCGCCACCAACGCGATCAAATACGGAGCACTTTCCCTCCCGCAGGGGCAAATCAGGATCGACCTTGTAACGGACGGCGAACTCAGCCTGATCTGGACGGAAACTGGCGGCCCAGCCGTTACGTCACCTGGAGAAAGCACCGGCTTCGGATCCCAGCTTGAACGAGTGACCGTCGAAGGCTCGCTCAGGGGATCGATCACACGGGAATGGAGGCCGGAAGGGCTTCGCATTCATTTGCGGGTTCCGCTGGAGAACCTGACTCGCTGACATCACCGCTTCCCGTGCGTCCTGATCGGCTAGTCTGCCGGCGCCCCTGCTCAGCGTTCCAATTCGATGATTGCGCAGCCATAGCCATCGAGATCAAGCCCGCCGGCGACGGCCTTTCCGTTGTCGAGCAGGTTATTGCCGCGGGGCACAACGAGGCTTGTGGGCTGATCGGTGTAGTTTTGGACGAACAGCAGCCTACGTTCCTCGTTCATGCGCATAGTGACCTCGACGCCAGCCGGAAGGTCGTCCACAAGCGGCTGAACATCTGCCGCCGGGAACAGCCGTTCGGATAGCGCAGCCGTCAGTTCGGGCGTGAGATAGGTGCCGAGATAGACGACTTGCCCCTTGCCGACCTTGCGAGAGGTCGCCATCGGCTGACCGTCCGCATAACGATTGGACCAGGCGGCGACGATCTCGGTATCCGCGTCGACGGCGAGGTTTTCGTAGAAATGTCCGGCAGTCAGTTCCTGGTTGCCGATCTTGAAACGGCGCGTCCTGCGCTGCGATTCAGCGGGCCTGTTTGGCGGCACTACCAGGCCACCCGAGCGCTCCATCACGTCGAACAATCCGCTTGCGCCGGGTGCGGCAAGACGGCCGAAATCCTCGACGCGCACGCCAGCGAGCTTGGAAAGGGACGCACCGGGGGCAGTCTGCCTGATGACGTGATTGTTCTCGTCCCGCGTGCCCGTGCGTGCGCCGATAACGACCGTGCCACCCTGCTCCGCGAAGGCCTGAAGTTTGTCAGTCCATTCATCCTTCCACATCACCCAATGCGGAACGTAGAACAGCTTCAGCTTCGAAAGATCATCCTCGGGATGAATGAAGCCGCAGGCGATGCCGCGATCATAGCAATACTGGTGCAGGAGAACCGCCTCGTCCTGGGGGCTTGGCAGTCCAATCGAGTAGGTCTTATGGGCTTCCTGATTGTCGAAGTCCGAACCGGCAATGCCCACATCCATGCGTACGTATGTGCCAAGGATCTTGTCCTTCAGCGCCGTCATTTCGGTCGCGAACTGCTTGGCTTCGTCATAGCGATGACGGCCGACGTCGTCATGGTCGATGATACCCATCCAGTAGATCTCGGCACCGAAATGGGCTGGACGCCAGCGGAAGAACATCAGTCCGTCAGCCCCATGCGCGACCGATGACATGGCCATGCGCCGAAGCTCGCCCGGCTCCGGTGTCAGCGTGCAGAAGCCCGGCTGACTGCCAAAGCCGGACTGTTGCTCCGGCACGATATAGTTACCCGAAAAGCCGCGGCATATATCGAGGTGCAGGGCCTGGACCTTTGCGTGGTTTCCGATGCGCTGAAACTCGTCGTAGAGCATCGGATAAATGTCGTAGCCGACGAAATCGAGATCGGTGGTGAACTGACCGCGGAAATCGATATCCCGCAGGCCGCCAAGGTTGTGGAAGACGAACCATGATGGGTTCGCGGCCCGCAAGATCTCGACCTGATCGTGCTGAAACCGCGCCGTCGCAAATGCAAGGAAGCGATGGTAGTCCTGCACATGGCCGGGGCTGGGGAAGGTCGGGCCGAATTCGATCGGAAGCACAACCTGGTTGAAACTGTCATAGGCAGTTGCCCAGAAATCGCCGCCCCATACCGCGTTCAGCTTGCTGATAGTGCCGTATTTCTCGGCGAGAAAAATCTGGAATTCGCTCAACGTCGCCTTCGAGTAGCTCTCCGGCATGCTCGTGTTCAGTTCATTGTCGGTCTGCCAGCCGACAACATGCGGGTTGTCGCGATAGTGTTCGGCCATCGCCCGGGTGATGCGGCGGCTGTGTTCGCGGAATACGGGACTTGCCGTATCGCAGTGTTGACGCGATCCGTGGCTCATCGGACGGCCCTTGGCGTCAACGCGCAGGATCTCGGGATGGGCAACCGTCAGCCAGCGCGGCGGCGTGGCCGTCGGCGTGCACATGATCGTATCGATCCCGTACCGCCCGAGCATGGCTATGGCGCGGTCGAACAGATCGAAATCAAAGGTGCCGAACCTGGGCTCGAGAATATGCCAGGCAAATTCCGCCATTCTCACGACGTTGAAACCTGCCTTCGCCATGCGCTCGGCATCGCGCTCCCAATAGCTCTCGTCGACATGCTCGGGATAGTGGGGAGCGCCGACGAGAAAGCGGTCGGTCTTGACGGTATTCCAAGCGGATGGGGTCTTAGCAATGTTCTTGTCAGACACGGTCTTATTTCCCGAATTCATTTGTCGATGATCGTTTTGCGGGCGCTGATCGTGCGTCCGCCATTGGATGAGAAGAGATAAAGCTCTTTGGCGTCGAGCTTCAGTGCCACTGCTTGGCCGGATGTGAAGGGAGCGACGTAGCTGAGCTGCACGGTGATATTTCCGGTGCCGCTTTCCGACGCGATGGTGCGCAGGCTGCCCGCGTCAACGTAGAGGATGGTCTCACGACCGAGGTGCTCGACCAGTTGCACCTGCCCTTCGATCGCACCGCCATGTGCGACATCGGTGACGATCGATATGTTTTCCGGCCGAACACCGAGCGTCAGGTCGGCGCCCTTTTGCGGCGCCACTCCATCCGACAATTCAACCGTCAACGGGATGATGCCGGGCGCGGAGACCCGAACGTCCCGGCCGGAGACCTCGTCCACGGTTACGGCAAGGAAGTTCATTCTCGGAGCTCCAAGGAAACCCGCGACGAAGAGATTTTCGGGATTTCTGTAGAGTTCCAGCGGTGAGCCCACCTGCTCGATCACGCCTTGGTTCAGCACCACGATACGGCTCGCCATGGTCATGGCTTCCACCTGATCGTGGGTCACGTAGACCATGGTCGCACCGAGTTCTGCGTGCAGACTGCTCAGCTCGACGCGCATCTGGGTCCTCAACGCCGCATCGAGATTCGAAAGCGGTTCATCGAAGAGGAACACATCCGGAGAACGGGTGATGGCACGGCCGATGGCAACACGTTGCCGTTGGCCGCCCGACAGTTGCTTCGGCCGTTTCTCAAGCTGATCGGTGATGCGCAGGATCTTGGCGGCGCGCGCAACGGCGGCATCGATTTCGGCCTTGGGTCGTTTGGCCATGCGCAAGCCAAACCCCATGTTCTCCGCCACGGTCATATGCGGGTAAAGCGCATAGGACTGGAAGACCATGGCAATGCCACGATCCCCCGGCTCTTCCTTGCTGACGTCGCGGCCATTGATCATGATCTGGCCGGACGAAATCCCTTCGAGGCCGGCGATCGTCTTGAGGAGGGTCGACTTGCCGCAGCCCGAAGGCCCGACCATGACGATGAACTCCCCCTGCTCGACGGCAAGGTCGATCCCGCGCAAGGCGTGGTATCCACCGTAATTCTTGTTGATCTGTCGCAGTTCGAGGCTGGTCATGCTTCCTGGCTCTCTGCTGTTGGAATTCTGGATTTTGGGAAAGGAAATGCCTCTTTGTTCATCCTTTGACGGCCCCCATGGTGAGACCAGCGATGAAATGGCGCTGCATGAGGAAGAACATGATGACGGGCGGCACGGCGACGACGATCGTGCCTGCCGAAATGAGGTTCCATGCCGAAACCCATTCTCCGCGCAGATTGGCAAGACCGGCAGTCACGGGCTTCACCGAGTCGCTGACCGTCAGCACCACCGCCCAGAAATAGTCGTTCCAGATGAAGGTGAAGATCAGAATGGCCAATGCCGCAAGGGCTGGCCGGACCAGTGGCACGGCAACATGGATGAGCGTCTGGAAAGGGGTTGCCCCTTCCGCGCGGGCCGCCTGAAAGAGTTCGTCAGGCAAGGCGGCGATAAAGTTCCGCATGAAGAGCGTCGCAAATCCTGTCTGGAAGGCAACATGGAAGATGATCAGCGCTGTCGTCGTGTCTATCAGATTCAGCCGCACCATAAGATCGCGCACCGGGATCATCATGATCTGGTGCGGCAGGAAATTGCCGCCAACGAAGAGCGCAAAGATCAGCATATTGCCCGGAAAGCGATAGCGGGAGAGAACGAAGCCCGCGAGCGTGCTCAGAACCAGGACACCGATTACCGAGGGAATGGTGATCGTCAGACTGTTCAGGAAATACTGGGCCATCGGGGTCTGCGTGAAGACCGCCGTGTAGTTGTCGACCACACCGAGTTCGGTCGGCCAGCCCCACAGATTGCCGCTCATGACATCGGTCGTTGAACGGAACGACGTCAGGACGATCGCAAACAGAGGGCAGAGCCAGAGAAGGAGGACAAGCAGCACCGCCAGGACATAAAACCGTCGCTGCCAGATGGCTGTTTCCGGAATAGGGCGAGGATACATCAGCCACCTCTCTCTTCTGTGCGAATGATGCGCGAAAGGTACCAGGTGATGAAGACGGCCATGATCACGAAAAGAACGGATGCGATCGCCGCGCCGTAGCCGAAGCGGTAAGAGAAGATCGACTGCTCGTACATCTGATAGGCCAGCACCGAGGACGATCCGAACGGGCCTCCGGCCGTCATCACGGAGATCATGTCAAAGGACCGAAGCGCACCGACGACTGTCACCGCGATGGCAATGAAGGTTACTTGCGTCAGTTGCGGCAGGACGATGTGCCACAACATGTTCCATCCCCTCGCCCCGTCCACGCGGCCTGCGCCTATGAGCTCCTCGCTCAGATTGTTCAGGCCGGCGAGATAGAGCACCATGCAGAAAGTAACCTGCGGCCAAAGCGCTGCGATGACGATCGCAAATGTCACAAAGTGCTCGTCGGAAAGAACCGCCGGGGCGGTTGCGCCGAATGCCTTGAAGATCAGGGCCAGAAGTCCGAACTCCGGCGTATAGACCCATGTGAACACGACCCCCACCGTGACCGAAGCCAGCACAAGCGGGATGAAGAACAGGGACTTCAGGAAGCGCATACCCCTTATTTTCTGATTGACCAGCAACGCTATGGCGAGCCCAAGCGGCGGTGCGGCCATGAACATGATCAGCCAGATGAGGTTGTTCTTCAGCGAAACGTAAAACTGCGGGTCGTTGAAAAGCTCGATGTAATTTCCAAAACCGACCCAGTTCATCGGGCCGAAACCGTCCCACTCGTGAAAACTGATCCAGACGCTCCGCACGGCCGAGAGCAGGATGACCGTGAAAAAGAGCAGGATCGCCGGTGCGATAAGCAAAGTGGGAGTGAGCCACCAACGTTGGCGGCGCCAAATCATCAACATATCCAGAGCCTCATTGGAGTTATGAGGGAGCGGAAGCGCGCTTCCGCTCCCCGGGCACCGGGAGGAGAACTAGAGTTTGTAGATGCGCTTGCGGGTGCCTTCGAGGCGCTGAAGAATGGAGTCGCGCCGATCGGGCTTCGCCATGAATTCCTGGAAGCCGACGAGGCCGGCCTGAGCCATATCGGGGTCGCTGTCGCGGTCGTAATACTGAGAAGCACCCTGTAGCTTCTTCAACGTCTCGACTGCTACGTTGACGAGCGGGTCCTTGCTGGGCGGAAGATCGTTGCGCGGCGGCACGTTTCCGCCGGGCTCCAGATAGGCCGCGAGATTTTCCGGCTTGTAGAAATAGGCGAGGAATTCGCGAGCGCCCTGCTTGTTCTTCGCGTTCGCAGGAATGTGGATCGAATTGACCGAGAACTCTTCGAAGTGACCGACCTTCGTGTCCAGAACCGGGAAAGTGGCATAAGACAGTTGCGGCAGATCCTCGGCGGTGAAGGCGGACTTTAGGAAGGCGCCGAGATTCATCATGCCGGCCTTTTTCTGGGCGAGCAGCGCTGCGGCCTCCTGCCAGCCAAACGACGTATGGTTGGCGGTGAAGAACTCCTTATTGATCATCCCTTCCCATTGGTCGAAAACCGGCTTCAGGGATGGATCAAGATAGCTCATCTCGCCGTTCATCAGCGCCATGTGCTTGTCGAGGCCATTGATACGCAGGTTCATCTGATCGAACCAACCGGCAGCCGGCCAGAGTTCCTTGGTTCCCATGGCGATCGGGGTGAGACCGGCCGCCTTGCACTTGTCGCCGTAAGCCACAAATTCCTCGGCCGTCGTCGGCACAGTCAGGCCATGCTGATCGAACACATCCTTGCGGTAGAACATCCCCCAAAGGGTGCCGCCCGTCGGCAGGCCATATTGCTTGCCATCGACGGTGACCGTTCCCGTCGTCGCGCCGAGCACATCTTTGTATTTTTCCTTTTCGAACAGATCGGAAATATCGTCGAAGAGGCCGCGCTTTACGAAAGCACGCATGCGATTGCCCGAAAACCATGTGCAAATGTCGGGCGCGCCGGCAACAAGGTAGTTACGAATGGCCGTCTTGTGGGCCTCGTGGTCCATGTTGTTGATGACGACGCTGACCCCGGCTTCCTTCCCGAAGTTCTCTGCGATCGTCTTCAGCACCGTAAGCGCCTCGGCATTGTTTTCCGCCGAGATCACCGTGACTTTCTGCGCCTGGGCAATTGCGGGCGCGGACAGGCCGCCCGCCAGAGCTGCCGCCGATACGGCACCTGCGCCTTTCAGGAAGTTGCGGCGAGTGGATGGAAAGATTTGCTTGAAATGCACCATAGAGTTCCTCCCAGTTGATCGATCAACACGTCCTGGCAAGCTCTCCCCTCGAGATGCATGTCAGGCATTTAACGCGCCGATTTTGTCGCTTATTCTCAGGGCGGAAACCGCATCCGGAGTTGATCGGCGGGTGGAGTTATGCATAGATCGATAGAGCCTGCAATAATTAATTTACAAAATTAAGGAACTAAAAGTGAAGCTGAAGGGCGATCAGAGCACGGCAAGGGCGCTAAATCGACGCCTGATCCTCAATCTTTTGCGCATGGAGGGGCCGCGAAGTCGCGCCGATATCGCAACAATTACAGGGCTAAGCCCTGCAGCCGTGACCTTCGTTGTCGGCGATCTCTGTGAGGAAGGCATCGTTGTGGAAGGCCAGGCCGTGACCGGCCTTACCGGCAGGCGTCCAATCCCGGTGCAGATCAACTACGAGCATGGGCTCGCGGTTGGATTCAAGCTGATGACGGATTCGGTTGAATGTGTCACAACCGACCTTGCGACGAATCCCCTGGCGGCAATGCGCATACCGCTTGCCGGTCATGAGCCCGACTATGTCGCCGACCTGCTCGCCAACACCGTTCCTGAAATGGTCAAGCTCGCCGGACGCCCGCATGCCAAGCTCGCGGGTATCGGCATTTCTATGCCGGGCGTCATCAACGATGAACAGACGGCGTGTGTCCGCAGTCATCGCTTCCAGTGGGACAATGTTCCCCTCGCCTCGCTTGTGGCAACGCGCGCAAACGTACCGGTCTGGCTGGAAGACGACACCAACGCCTATGCCATTGCGCAGCAGCTTTTTGGGTTGGGAAGACAGCATCGCAACATGGCCGTCCTCGCAGTGGGTGTCGGCATAAGCTGCGCGCTCGTCATCGAGGGAAAGCTCTATCGCGGCGCAAATGGCGCGGCCGGCAAGTTCGGCCATACGCTTTATGAAGAAAATGGCCGCGTATGCGAATGCGGCAAGCGCGGCTGTCTCATGGCCTATCATTCCGAAGTGTCGATCTTGAGACGCTGGCGCGAAGCAACCGGGTATGGCAAAGACAAAGGCCTTCCCGAACTCCGCAGTGCGCTGGCTGCCGGCGACGAGGCCGCGGTCGCCCTTGTCGAGCATTCCGGCAAAAGTATCGGAACTGCGCTCGCCAATCTCGTCAACATCACGGATCCGGAAGTCATCGTTGCCGGCGGCGAAGCCGTCTCGTTTGGCGACCATTTTCTCGGACCACTGCGGGATGCCCTGGCTGCCAGGACCTTCAGAACAGCCCCTCCCCTGCTTCCGGACTGGGAAGACAACTCCTGGGCCCGCGGCGCGGCCGCGCTCGTCACCCAAAAGATGTTCGATTTTGAATTGTCGAGCGGCTTCACCGACATTGGCCGAACATACGCCGGCGGCACACAGAAATCCGCCGGTTAGCCGCTTGTTGCAGGAAAGGTTCGCGACATGCCGGTTGCGAGCTTGCTACCCCCAACAAGCAGGCCGTTTTGATCGAAAATGACCGCTCTCGCGGTCGCCAGTGACCGAGCGCAATAACAGCCGTAGATTAACAGGGGAAAAGCTTCACGCAGGTAACGGTGTTGTAAGCACAATTATCGACGTTATGACTATGTGGGAGGGCTGAAGGGGCGCAGCTCGGAAATAGGAGGGGAATAAAAAAATGAGACGCACAAAGGAGGAAGCTGCTGAAACCAGACGCGAGATATTGCGCGCGGCGGAAGCATTGTTTCTCGACAACGGCTATGAAAATGTCACGCTGGACGAAATAGCAACGGCGGCAGGCGTTACGCGCGGAGCGGTCCATTGGCACTTCAAGAACAAGCAAGGCCTGTTGTTTGCGATCCGCGATAAGGCGCAGCAGCCGTTCAAGGAACTTGCGGAGCGAATTGCGGAAGGACACGCACCCAATCCGCTGGAACTGCTGGCGGAGACGATTTCGGCGACATTCGCAGAGCTTCAGCAGGAACCGCGTAAACGCGGCCTATTGAAAGTCATCATGTATCTCGACATGGCATTTTGCGAGGAAGTCGCAGGCAGCGGGGATTCCTTCCGCCATGACATGCGGGAGCACTTCGCGAGAATTTTTCATTCCATGGACGCCATAAGGCCGTTGCCTCCTCCTTGGACGGCAGATACCGCCGCTTCCGCTTTGACCGCGATCATTGGAGGGTTGGTCGGAGAATGGGCTCTCGATAGAGGCGACTTTCAATTGGTTCCCTGCGGCCAGGCTCTCATCAAAATGATCCTCGCCACCTGGTTTCCGACGCATTAGAGGCCAGACAGGCGCTTAGTTAGAAAGGATTCGGTAGGGAAAACCGAACCCTTTCCGTATTTGATCGGAGGTCAACCGATCAGTGTAAGAAGCCTGCGGGATTGGAAACCGCAGGCTTCTTCTACCCGGCACGAGGCCGGATAACTTCGGATTAGAAACTACGCTGGAAGCGCAGGATGCCGGCCCACTGGTCCTGATTGACCGAATCCCAATCCGTGTAGGAGATTTCGGGTTCGATTAGCAGGTTCTTGACCGGGTTCCACTTGACGTTCGTCGTAGCGGCGAAGATCTTGGAGTCGGTGTAGGCGAGCTGCAGGTTCCACTTCAGCTTGTCGTTGATCGGAACGCCAACGCCACCCCAAACAGCCCAGTCGCCCCAGCCGCAAAGATCAGGACGACCTGCCGGGCAAGCAGAGCGGTCCAGGTTGGTACCGGCGTACTTGTTGAGCTTGTCGCCGTCCGTGTTCCAGCCGCCCATCAAGAAGGCCGAGAAGGCGCCGAAGTCGGCGTCGACACGAGCCTTGATAGCGCCTTCTTCGACGATCGAGTCGTAACCGCCGACGACCTTGACACCCCAGATGCCGGACTTGAAGCCAGCACCAGCAACGGCGTCCGGAGCGTAGTGATCCGCCTTGTCATCGCTCCACCAGCTCGAACCATAGGATGCACCCGAGCCGCTGGAGTTGGAGTCTTCAACCGAGACCACAGCCGTGAAACCGTTGCCGGCGTCGTAGTTGTAGGTGATCTGGTTGAGTTCGTACGGACCATCATAGATCACGTCGTCGTTGATGACGTCGCCGGCGTAGCCGATGTACGAATTGTACTGCGAGTCTGCCTTACCGACCGTGAAGCCACCGAGGCTGATATTGGCAAACAGCAGTTTGGTGGTCGTCGAATTGCCTTCGCTCCAGTCCCAACGCAGTACCATGTTGGTCTTCAGCGGGCCGTATTCGGTATCCGTTGCGGTATCGAGATTGAGTTCAGCGCGGGTATGCCACAATGTGCCGGTCTTGTTCGTCGGGCTATAGGCATCGTACCACTCGCCTTCGGTGCGAACTTGGCCGCCGATCTTCAAGCAAGTTTCGGTACCCGGAATGAAGAAATATCCCGCGCCATAGGCGTCGCAAATGCGAACATACTGAAGGGGCTCCGGTTCGGCAGCGACGACAGCATCAGCTGCGTGCGCGCTGGAAACTGCGGCTAGCGCGGCAGCAGAACTGATCAGAAGGCCTTGATGTTCATTTTTTCTCCAATCTATGTGCCTGATCGGAACGACCCGGAGCCTGTCCGTTACGTTCATTCATCCGGCTGTTCCCTATAATCGAAAGTTTGTGAACTTCCGGCCGCAAGATAGCCAGAGAAGCACCGGAGCCAATATAGTATTTGGGCAAATACAAGAAAATTGCCGACATAAATCCGTCATAGATGCAGAAATACATCAGTAAATTAAGAATAATCGAATATATAAGTCCTAATTTGGCGTCAGAAATATTCATAAACATACAGGCTGTACGTATAACTATACATATTCCAGTTACAATACTTATCAGTAGGGTTCATATGGTAAGGTACTATTATCATTTTGAGTCGAGTTATTGTGGGAATTGATCCTCTTACGGCTGTGAATTCATTGCTTCCACTGCCTCCACGGGTTGTCCAAGGTGGGTGCTGCGATAAGATTTTCCCACCAAGAATGCAGATCTGTTGCTACGAATAGCTGGCGACAGGTTCGGGCCGCCGTCAGTCCCAGCTTACAGATGCCTTGCCCATGGGATGGCAAAAGGTATTCGTAAGGGCGGTTACGAGAGAAGGAGGGCTGCAGTCGCAGTCCGGTCGAAAGCTTGTTGCAAGACCGTCAAAGGCTGGACAAACCCGTTTGATATGGGCAAACCGATACCATGTTCGCCCTACCCTGATGCCATCGATCAGGCAGGATCATGAGCGCCATATTTCGCGGAGGCCAAAGTGACAAAACCAACCTATTTCGCGCCGGCGGGCGGCGCTCCGAAGCAGACGGAACTCCTAACCGGCCGCGCGGTCTTTACCGAAGCCTATGCCGTGATCCCCAAAGGCGTGATGATGGACATCGTCACAAGCTATCTGCCCTTCTGGGACGGAACACGCCTTTGGGTGCTCTCGCGCCCGCTTTCCGGCTTTGCGGAAACCTTCTCGCAATACATCATGGAGGTCGCCCCAGGGGGCGGCAGCGATCAGCCGGAATTGGACCCGCATGCCGAAGGCGCGCTCTTCATTGTAGAAGGAGAGGTGACGGTCGAACTGGGGGGAGACGTTCATGTGCTCCATCCCGGCGGCTTCGCCTTCTTGCCGCCTTCGTCCGGTTGGCGGCTTCGCAATCGCGGATCTGTCACCGCGCGGTTCCACTGGGTCCGCAAGGCCTATGAGGCCGTCCCGGGCTTGGATGCGCCAGAACCGATTTTCACCAATGAACAGGAAATCGCACCCACACCGATGCCTGGAACGGAGGGGAAATGGGCAACGACCCGATTCGTCGATCCGTTGGACCTGCGCCACGACATGCATGTCACGATCGTCACCTTTGAACCAGGTGCCGTCATCCCCTTTGCAGAAACCCATGTGATGGAGCACGGTCTCTACGTACTCGAGGGCAAAGCCGTCTACCGGCTGAATCAAGATTGGGTGGAAGTCGAGGCTGGCGACTTCATGTGGCTGCGCGCCTTCTGCCCTCAGGCCTGCTACGCAGGCGGGCCAGGGAAGTTCCGCTATCTCCTTTATAAGGATGTCAATCGCCATATGAAGTTGTCGCGGTATTAAAGACTGCATGTGACATCCGATTATCGCGCCTTAAGCGTTACCCTTGAGAGCGGGCGAAACGCCCGCTTTCTACCGTCGGCAGGAGACAGTCATGGATTTGAAAGACGCAACATTGTTCCGGCAGGCCGCATTGGTCGGCGGCGACTGGATCGAAGCCGATCCCTCGAATGCGATCAAGGTCGACAATCCGGC
>NZ_PYJN01000011.1 GCF_003025035.1 Rhizobium sp. SEMIA4064 | reverse complement strand
GACGATGTGCTCGGCGCATTGAAGGAAATCCGACGCCTTTCCTCGGCAACCATCGTGCTGAAGCGCGGCGCCATGGGCTGCATCGTTTATGACGGCCCGATCTCCGACGACCTCGAAGCCGGCATCGTCGGCCAGGGCTTTCCAATCGAAGTGTTCAACGTGCTTGGCGCCGGCGATGCCTTCATGTCCGGCTTCCTACGCGGCTTCCTGCGCGACGAACCGCTGAAGACCTGCGCCACCTGGGCCAATGCCTGCGGGGCCTTTGCGGTCTCGCGCTTGCTCTGCTCGCCGGAATATCCGACCTGGGCCGAACTCGACTTCTTCTTGAAGACGGGCAGCAAGCACCGGGCGCTGCGCAAGGACGAGGCGATCAACCATATTCATTGGGCGACGACGCGCCGCAGTGACGAGATCCCGTTGCTGATGGCGCTTGCCATCGATCATCGTTCGCAGCTCGTCAGCGTCGCCGACGAACTGGGTATCGGCCACGACAGAATCGTTGCCTTCAAACGGCTTGCGGTCGAGGCGGCGGCGCGCGTTTCTAGTGGGCGCGCGGGCTATGGCATGCTGATCGACGAGCGCTTCGGTCGCGATGCATTCTTCGATGCCGCCACCAAGAACTTCAGCTGGATCGGCCGCCCCGTCGAATTGCCAGGCTCCAAGCCGCTGAAATTCGAATTCAGCCAGGATATCGGCTCACAACTCGTCGAATGGCCGCTCAACCACTGCATCAAATGCCTCTGCTTCTACCATCCCAACGACCCGGCGGAATTGAAGGCGGAGCAGCAGGAGAAGCTGCGCACACTGTTCGAAGCGGCCCGCAAGGTCGGCCGCGAGTTGTTGGTCGAGATCATCGCCGGCAAGAACGGACCGCTGACCGACGATACAATCCCGACGGCGATGGAAGAGCTTTACGCGCTCGGCATCAAGCCGGACTGGTGGAAGCTGGAACCGCAGGAATCGACTGCGGCCTGGAAAAAAATCGATGCTGTGATCGCCAAAAATGATCCATTGTGTAGGGGTATCGTGCTGCTTGGCCTGGAAGCGCCGGCGGAGGAACTGATCCGCAGCTTCGAGGCGACGCTGGCCGCGCCCTCCGTCAAGGGTTTTGCCGTCGGACGGACGATCTTTTCCGATGCGGCGCGCACCTGGATGTCGGGCGGCATGAACGACGAGGAAGCGATCGCCGACATGGCGGGCCGCTTCCGGCAATTGACCCAGGCGTGGCTGAAAACCCGCGGCCTGGAATAGCTGGCGCATCGCTCCGAAAGGCGGATACCGCTTTTCGGGGTCAAGCGATGCGCAAACAATGGACTAAAATGCATTTGGGAGGCGCCCCATGGGCAAGACGATCCGATTGACGATGGCGCAGGCCGTCGCGCATTTCCTCAAAAAGCAGATGACGGTGATCGATGGCCAGAAGCAGCCGATCTTCGGTGGCGTCTGGGCGATCTTCGGCCATGGCAATGTCGCCGGCGTGGGGGAAGCGCTCTATCAGGTGCGCGACGAATTGCCGACCTACCGCGCCCATAACGAGCAGGGCATGGCGCATGCGGCTATTGCTTATGCGAAGACGAGTTTCCGTCAGCGCTTCATGGCCTGCACGACATCGATCGGTCCCGGCGCGCTGAATATGGTGACCGCTGCCGGCGTCGCCCATGTCAACCGCATCCCCGTGCTGTTCCTGCCCGGCGATGTCTTCGCCAACCGCGCGCCCGACCCCGTGCTGCAGCAGATCGAGGATTTTGGCGACGGTACGGTGTCGGCCAACGATGCCTTCCGTCCGGTTTCGCGCTATTTCGATCGCATCACCCGGCCCGAGCAGATCATCACGGCGCTGAAGCGCGCCATGCAGGTTCTGACCGATCCATTCGATTGTGGTCCGGTGACATTGTCGCTTTGCCAGGATGTACAGGCCGAGGCCTTCGACTATCCGGAGAGCTTCTTTGAGGAACGCATCTGGACGCCGCGCCGCCCGCAGCCGGATGCGGACGAGCTGGCAAACGCGATCGCACTGATCCGCAGATCCGAAAAGCCCGTGATCGTCGCCGGCGGCGGCGTACTTTATTCCCAGGCGACGAAGGAGCTTGCTGCTTTCGCGGAAGCACATGCCATTCCCGTCGTCGTGACACAGGCGGGTAAATCGGCGATCGACGAAACGCATCCGCTGGCGCTCGGCTCGGTCGGCGTCACCGGTACTTCGGCTGCAAACGCGATTGCCGAAGAAACCGATCTGGTGATCGCTGTCGGCACCCGCTGCCAGGATTTCACCACCGGTTCCTGGGCGCTGTTCAAGAACGAAAAACTGACCATGGTCGGCCTCAACATTGCGGCCTACGACGCGCTGAAGCACAATGGTCACCCCTTGGTGACAGATGCGCGCGAAGGGCTGAAGGCCCTATCTGCCGGCCTCTCTGGCTGGAAAGCTCCGGCGGCTCTTGTCGAGAAGGCAACACGGGAAAAGAAGATCTGGCTGGAGGCAGCCGCCAAGGCGATGGCGACGACGAATACCGCCCTGCCCTCCGACGCCCAGGTGATCGGCGCCGTCACCCGCACGCTCGGCGGCGAGAAAAGCATTGTGCTCTGCGCGGCCGGCGGCCTGCCGGGCGAGCTGCACAAACTGTGGCCAGCGACCGCACCCGGCAGCTATCATATGGAATACGGCTTCTCCTGCATGGGCTATGAGATCGCCGGCGGCCTTGGTGCCAAGATGGCACGCCCGGACAAGGAAGTCGTCGTCATGGTCGGCGACGGCTCCTACATGATGCTGAATTCGGAGCTGGCGACTTCGGTCATGCTCGGCCTGAAGCTCACGATCGTCCTTCTCGACAACAGAGGCTACGGCTGCATCAACCGGCTGCAGATGGCGACCGGCGGCGCGAACTTCAACAATCTGCTCAAGGATTCGCGTCACGAGATCATGCCGGAGATCGATTTCCGGGCGCATGCCGAGAGCATGGGCGCCGTTGCTGTCAAGGTCGCCTCCATCGCCGAGCTCGAACAGGCGATCGAAGCCTCGAAAAAGAACGACCGCACCTCGGTCATCGTCATCGACACCGATCCGCTGATCACGACAGACGAAGGCGGGCATTGGTGGGACGTCGCCGTTCCCGAGGTCAGCCCGCGCGCCGAGGTCAACCAGGCCCGTGCGGGTTATGAAAAAGCCCGCGCCTCCCAGCGTATCGGCTGATCAATTTCCGTCATCTTTCTGGAGGAGCTGTCCCGCTCCTCCAACACTGCTTTTAAGGAGACTATTGATGAAGGCCAAACTCGGCATGTCGCCCATCGCCTGGTGGAACGACGATCTTCCGGAGCTCAGCGACGACGTATCTCTCGAAGAATGCCTGCGGCAATCCCGCGGCGCGGGCTTTACCGGCATGGAACAGGGCCGGCGCTTCCCCAGCAATCCCGATGAGATGCTGCCCATCCTGCGCGCCGCTGACGTGACGCTTTGCGGCGGCTGGTTCTCGGGTACGCTGGTCAATGAGGAGCTTGCCGCAAACAAGGATCGCATCGCTCCGATGATCGAGCTGTTCAAGGCGGTCAACGCGCCTTGCATCGTCTATGGCGAAGTCGGCCGCTCCATCCAGGGCGATCGCTCCAAGCCGCTCGCCACCAAGCCACGTCTTTCGGACGACGAGATGAAGGCCTATGCCCGCCGCCTCACCGAGTTCGGCGAATGGTGCGCCGAGCAGGGCATGCCGCTCTCCTATCACCATCACATGGCGGCCGTCGTCGAAACCGAGCCGGAACTCGATGCCTTCATGCGCAATTCCGGCGAAGGCATTCCGCTTCTGCTCGATGCCGGCCACCTGGCCTTTGCCGGCGGCGACGTGCTGCGCGCCATCGACAACCACCACGCCCGCATCAACCACGTTCACGTCAAGGATATCCGCAAGTCTATCGTCGATGGACTGGATCGCAGCCGGCAGTCCTTCCTCGACGCGGTGGCGCTCGGCGCGTTCACAGTGCCGGGCGACGGTTCGCTCGATTTCGGCGCCATCGTCCAGCGTTTTGCGGATCACGGCTATGAAGGCTGGTTCGTCGTCGAAGCCGAGCAGGACCCGCGCAAGGCTCCGCCGCAGAAAATGGCCGAGATCGGCCATGCCGAATTGATGCGCATCATGACGGCAGCCGGTTATACGGTGGAAACCGAAGGTTTTCCCAAGGGGTAACGGAAAACAAGCAGCCCTCGTTAACTTCCCCTGTTGGATGGTTGGCGAGGAGCGTTTTCCCAGACAATAGAGGAAGAACACCCATGCCAAATCTCAAGGTCAAACCTGATGGCTCCCATGGTCGTGTCACCCATGTCACGCCCGAAAATGCCGGCTGGACCTATGTCGGCTTCGACCTTTACCGGCTGAAGCCCGGCGAAACGGCTTCGGCTGAGACGGGCGATCGCGAGGTCTGCCTCGTCTGGGTCAGCGGCAAGGCGAGCGCCAAGGCAGGCGCGAAGGATTTCGGTTCGCTCGGCGGTCGCATGAACCCCTTCGAAGGCGCGCCCCACGCGCTTTATATTCCGGCCGGCTCCAACTGGTCCGTCGTCGCCGAGACCGACCTCGAGCTCGCCGTCTGCTCGGCGCCGGGCGGCGGCTCCTATGAGGCTCGCGCCATTCCGCCGGGCACCCACCCGGCGCTGACGCGCGGCAAGGGCACCAATGTCCGCTATGTCAACAACATCATGCCGGAGGATGACGGCGCGGCGCATTCGCTGCTGGTTGTCGAAGTCATCACGCCGGGCGGCCATACCTCGTCCTATCCACCGCACAAGCACGATCAGGACAATTTGCCGAACGAAAGCTTCCTCGAGGAGACCTATTATCACCGCCTCAACCCGCCGCAGGGCTTCGGCTTCCAGCGGGTCTATACCGATGATCGCTCGCTGGATGAGGTCATGGCGCTGGAGGATGGCGATGTGACGCTGGTGCCGAAGGGCTATCATCCTTGCGCCGCCTGCCATGGCTACGACCTCTATTATCTCAACGTCATGGCCGGTCCGAAGCGCGTCTGGAAATTCCACAACGCGCCGGAACATGAGTGGCTTCTCAAGGCATAAACTCCCAAGAGCATGGCAAGGCCGCGCCTCGATGGCGCGGCCTTTCAATTTTATGCCGGTAGCAGACCGTATCGCCACCCGCGGTCCCTGGCATTGCGCGACAACACCAACCAGGCGAGCAGAAGCATTCCCGTTTCGGCAAAGACCGGCACCATCCAGATTCCTGTTTCGCCGAACACGAAGGGCAGCAGGAATGTCAGCGGCAGGGTGAAGAGATAGGGTCGCGCCAGGCCGAAGATCGCGCCGCGCTTCGCATCGCCAATCGACTGGAAATAGGACGACAGCACGATCATCTGCCCGAAGAGGAAATAGGCGCCGACCGTCCAGGGCAATATACGCCCCACCTCCGCAACAATGACGGAATCCCCGACGAAAATACTGCCAAGCCTGCCCGCCAGCATTTCGACAGCCAGTTCCACCACGCTGCAATAGATCAGCGCCGACACCATGGCGATCTGCAGGCTCCGCCCGACGCGGGTGGAGAGCCCGGCGCCGTGATTGTGACCGGATATCGTCTGTAGTGCGATGCTGAGACCGAGGAGCGGCAGATAGGCGAAGGTCATCACCCGGGTGATGATTCCGTAAGCGCCCACCGTCGCGACATAGTCTCCCTGGTGCCAGATCGCTAGGTTGAAAAGGATTGCCGCAGAACTCAGGGATATGCCGATGAAACCGAGGCTCATCGGCGCACCGAAGGCGGCGATCCCTCGCCACTCGGTAACCGGAAAGGATGTTGACGGCCTAAGCGCACCCGGCTGCCGCCAACGGTAGAGCAGAATGACCGCCAGGCAAATAAATTGCGCCGCGATCGAACCGGCGGCGGAGCCGATGACGCCCCAGTGCATCACCGCCATCAGCAGCCAATTGGCGAGGATATTGAGCAGGGTCGAGGCAAGCGTCACCAACGTCATGAAGCCGATCTTGCCTTCGCAACGCAGAGCGTCGATATGCACCGACAACAGGAAACTCACCGGAGCAAAGCCGACCATGATGCCCATGAAGGCGCCGGCATTGGCGGCAACAGCGGCATTGCCAGCCGCCCCTGTTGTGATGACCTGCCGCCCGACCGTCCAATAGAGCGCGTTGACCAGGATCACCACCGCCAGGGCCAGGCCATGGGCGGCGCTGAAAACCTGCCTTGCCCCCGTTCGATCTCCCGCCCCCAGACGGCGTGCCAGGATGCTCGCCATGCCGTTGGAGACCAGCGATTGCAACGCGATCAGCAGCATGAGCGCTGGGAAAATGAGGCTGACCGCCGAGAGTGCATCGGCGCCCACAAAGACGCCGAGGAAATAGGCATCGACGACGGCAAACAGGCCGTTGATGGTTGTGATCATGATGATCGGTGCGGCCGTGCGGGCAAAGACGCCCGGCAACCAGCCGGTCAGGAACATGTTGCTTTCGGAATGATTCGTCATAGCGAAATCCACGCAGCATCGCGCGCCGCCAAAGGACGGCCGCGATCGATTGATGAAAGGATGGTTGTTAGATGTCCAGCACCAGATGCGGCACGCCGTCCGAGGTCTTCCGCGGCGAGACGCCGTTGACGTCGATCTGGGCGTTGATGCGCTGCCGGAAGGCCGAGAAGCTCTCGAAGGTCACGACATCCACCGGAGCGTCGAAATGGATGGTGATTCTGTAAAGCCCGCCGGACTGCTCGGAGAGTGCCAGTACCTTACCGGTGAAGGGCTGGTTCAGATAGCGGCCACGCACCGCTGCCCCGACAGCGACCGGCGCAGTCGGCGCCGCGTTCGGTTTCGCGGCGAGTGCCGATAGCGTGTTCCAGTCGCGCAGCCCATATTGCTTGGCGACCAATTCAAGGGCTGCGCTGTGGGCCATTTCGCCACCGCGCTCGGCCATGGCTTGGCGCAGACGTTTGGCCTGCGCTTTCAATTCATCGATGGACGGATAGATCGTCGTCACGGAGTCAGCCTCTCGGAAGGCATGCGTTTACGACTGCAGATCGGAGCTCGCATTACCGCCAGTCAGCATGCGCCAGATGGCTGTGACCATATTCGCGAGGGCTTCACCATGGATTTTCATCCGCGAGCGGCCGGCGCCTCGAACCGGATTTTCGTATGATCGAAGCGGATGCTGCTGTCAAGATGAGGCATTGCTAGAGAGACGGCGCCGTTCAGGCGCGGTTACCGAGGGACGGCTGTATTTCGTCCCTCGCCATCGTTTCAAGCGGCCAGATGGCGCTCGATCTGATCGATTGGAAAATTCGTCAGGTCCTTGGCGACTTCGGCCACGATAACCGCCTGCGAATGAGCCCCGAGATGAGGCCGCAGGACGCCGAGTGCGCGCGGCGGCGCCACGAGGATGAGGCGGCTGATGCCTTTCTGCTGCACTAGCACATCGAGCTTTGCCGCGACGCTTTTTAGGAATTCGGCCGCCGCCTGCTCATGCCATTCCGTTTCTTCCACCGCACTCCCTGCGAACCCATCGGCCTGATGCGTGCGTCCCGGTTTATCTGCGCCGAGCTCCCGATCGGGTGCATGCGGCTGCTCCATGGTTTCGCACGTTCGCAAATCCGGATGCGGGCCACTATCCGAGCTCTTCAGGATCAGCGCCTTGGCGCCGTCGCAAACGACAACCCATGTTCCTCGGGAAATTCTGATATCGACCATCATCCCTATCCTCACGCTTGATGAGACGGCCTGAAAACCGCCGACAAAAAGGGAACGTCTCATGGCGCGAAGGGTTCAAAAAACGACCCATGGGGCATGCGAGTCCGCCCAACCGGCTGAAAAACTGCCGAATCGTTAAAATTCGATTGGCTCAGTTGACGCTTAGGCAAAATCTCCGTGCAAGGTTGATGCTGTAACCGAGATGAATTCGGTAGCCTCCAACCGGGGAATGACAATGCTTCGCGCTACGCATCTGGCGAAAGTCAAATCCGAAGTCTATGAACGGAAGTGGGAACGGTTCTTCGTTCAGCGCCCAGCCCGTATCATTGCCGTACGCCCATGTCTGACAGGCATCTCAAGCCGTAGTGCGGAGATCATCGACATTTCACAGGGCGGCGCCAGCTTCATCGTCGGTACGACCGTTGGCCTGCCGACGCACTATTATCTGAACATCCTCGGCCTCGCCTATCGCATCGGCTGCGCGGAGATCAACCGCGTAGGCAACCGCGTCAATGTTCGCTTCATCAACCTGATCGAGCCGGAAACATTGAGACGCGTCGTGCGCGCCGATTTCATGATCGGCAATGTCGAAGCGATGGCGGCGCGAGGCAAGCGGCAATAGGCGTCGGCATCAGGCTTTTCCGCCCTTGCAACGGCTCGCCAAGCGCCTATTGTGCTGCGCCTTGCAACAGAGTTCGGAAAACAAGCCAGAATGTCCGCCTTTTCGCGCTTCACCCCGCTGATCAGCGCCCTTCCCTCCACCGTGCCCTTCGTTGGCCCGGAGGCCCTCGAACGCCAGCGCGGCCTGATCGTCCAGGCACGCATCGGCGCCAATGAAAACGGCTTCGGCCCCGCCCCCTCGGTTCTCGAGACCATGCGCGAACAGGCCGGCGAGATCTGGAAGTACAACGATCCGGAAAATTTCGCGCTGAAGGGAGCGCTCGCCGCGCATCTCGGCGTCAAGCCTGCGAATATCGCCATCGGCGAAGGCATCGACAGCCTGCTCGGTCTCATCGTGCGTATGGTCGTCGAGCCGGGAGCGCCCGTCGTCACATCGCTCGGCGGCTATCCGACCTTCAATTTCCATGTGGCCGGCTTCGGCGGCCGGCTGGTCACGGTGCCCTATGTCGACGATCGCGAGGATCTCGATGGGCTGCTCGCGGCGGTGAAGCGCGAAAACGCGCCGCTCGTCTATTTCGCCAACCCCGACAATCCGATGGGAAGCTGGTGTGATGCCGACAGGATCGTCGCTTTCGCCCGCGCCCTGCCGGAAAGCTGCCTGCTCATCCTCGACGAGGCCTATAGCGAAACCGGCCCTGCCGGCTCCCTGCCCGATATTTCCGCACTGATCGATCTGCCGAATGTGCTGCGCACCCGCACCTTCTCCAAGGCTTACGGCCTTGCTGGCGCGCGCGTCGGCTATGCCATCGGCTTGCCGGAGACGGTGCTGGCTTTCGACAAGATCCGCAATCATTTCGGCATGAACCGGCTGGCAACGGCGGCCGCGCTCGCGGCGCTGAAGGACCAAGCCTACCTCGCCGAAGTCGTCGGCAAAATCCATGCCGCACGAGAGCAAATCGGCACGATCGCCCGCAATAACGGGCTTTTGCCGCTTGCCTCCGCCACCAATTTCGTCGCCGTCGATTGCGGCCGCGACGGCGCCTATGCGCGTGCCATCGTCGATGGGTTGATCCAGCACCGCGTCTTCATCCGCATGCCGGGCGTTGCGCCGCTCAATCGCTGCATTCGCATCAGCGTCGGCCCCGAGCGCGATCTCAACCTTCTAGCCGAAGCACTGCCGAAGGTGTTGAAGGCAATCGGCTGACCTAAAAAACGAAAAACCGCGCCGGCCTTGTTTCCGGCCGGTCGCGGTTTTTCTGATAGTGGCAGCGCGCCTCTCCGCCCGCTGCCGGGTCCCCTCTTTCGAGGCAATATTCGTATTCTTGGTGACGCGCTTCAGTGCGTGGTCATCCACTCGCGGGCGGCGCGAAGTGCCGAGGCGAGTTCCATCTTGGTCAGCGTGGCTGCGACGTCGGCGCGGAGCTCGGCGGCGCGGTCGCTGCCCTTGATGGCGGCGATGTTCAACCATTTATGGGCAGCAACGAGGTCTGCTTTGCACCCTCTGCCGGTCGCATAGATTATGCCCAGCTCGCAAAGGGCTTCAGCGCTGTTGCCACCCATCATGGCCATTTCGGATGTCGGTATTTCGAAGCGTGCCATCGGTTCAATCCCTGTTTCAGTCTATTCGTTATCGACCCTGTTTTTCCTTCCGGACCTTGCCGTCTATCGCGGCTTGATGATCCTTCCGGTCGGCGGGTTTGCCCCGCTCGTTTGATGGCTTCACTATCGCAGACGGCTTTCAAAAAACGGCTAAAATGCATGCTTAATTCGATGCAAACAAAGTACAAATGCTTGGTAAACTTGGGATTTTGTTAAACATCGCTTCCCTTGCAAATTAAGGACTTTTGAGCCAGTTTTACGCCTCGTTAAGGTTTGGATCTAAACCCTTCGTTCACCACGAAAACAGCCGCTGAAACAAGGCTCGTTATTTTTCGATGCGATCGGAAGGGCCAACCGGCAGGAAAATCGTGCCGGAAAGTCTATTTGCCTTTACGTCCGTATTGGATAACTTCGCCACGTCCGGGCTGTGGGGCCGAAGGACATTCGGGAGGAAAGACCATGATCCGCGCCACCATTCTCGCCGCAGCACTGCTTTTCAGCGCAGGCGTGGCCCTGGCCGACGAGCCGATCGTCGGCAATTGGAAGACCACGGAGGGTGACACCGCCGCCATCACGCCTTGCGCCGACAGCTACTGCGTAACGCTGAAGACCGGCAAATACGCCGGCCGCCAGATCGGCAAGATGCAGGGCAAGGACGGAGCTTACACGGGCGAACTTACGGATCCCGAGGACAACAAGACCTATAGCGGCTCCGGCACCGTCAGCGGTAAAACCGTGAAGATGCAGGGTTGCGTGCTCAAGATCTTCTGCAAGTCGCAAACCTGGACGAAGCTTTAAAAGATACTTCGCCGAGCGAATGCGGGGCCGATCAATACGTGCTTCGCTTGGGAAAGACCTTCGGCTCAAGGTTCATAAGCCGCTAATATTTCTGAACACTGGATGAACCAGTGTCTCAGCACCTGTTCAGCATGACCATGGCAAAACAGTGTCCAGGATAGGGCACGGGTAGGGCCAGGACAATGAACACGATCATCATGGCGCGGCGTTTCGGCATCATCATGCTGTTTGCCGCCATCTTTGCGATCACCTTTTCGGTAGCGGTTGAGCATACCGGCCGCAGCGGTGCGCAATCGCATTTCGGCGCAAGCTTCACTTGCCTGCAGACGGGCAGCCCCTATTGCACGACGGTGCAATAGGGCCGACTTCGCCGCTTTCGAGAAATGAACCGCGAAACGCTATAAAAATAGCTGCGAAAATCGGATAGCGCGCCTTGTAACGTCGTTTGCTTGTTAAAGACGGCACTCTATAATGGCGCATGAGCAACCGAATCTCTCCTTTTTCACCCCTCGACATTTCTTCACCCAGTCCGTTTCAGCCGCGGAGTTTCGACGATCCTGCCAAGGCAGTCGAAGCTTTGACCGAGCTTTACGAGCGTAACACGACGTTCCTGATCGACAGCTTCACGAAGCTCGCCAAGGGTGCGCCGATCGCGGCGCGTTACCGCGCCTTCTACCCACAGGTCAGCATCGAAACGACAAGCTTCGGCCATGTCGATTCGCGTCTTTCCTACGGCCACGTCACGGCGCCGGGCGTCTACACGACCACCATCACCCGCCCGCAACTCTTCCGGCATTATCTGAAAGAACAACTGTCGCTGTTGATGCGCAGCCATAATGTACCGGTCGTCGTATCGGAATCGACGACGCCGATCCCGCTGCATTTCGCCTTCGGCGAAGGCGCACATGTGGAGGCTTCGGCCGCCGCTTTTGACGATATTCCGCTGCGCGATCTCTTCGATACGCCGGACCTGAACACGACCGACGACGAGATCGCCAATGGCGAATATATCCCGCCGCCAGGCGAGCCCTCACCACTGGCGCCGTTTACCGCACAGCGTATCGACTATTCGCTCGCCCGCCTCGCCCACTACACTGCGACCAGCGCGACGCATTTCCAGAACTTCGTGCTCTTTACGAACTATCAGTTCTATATCGACGAATTCTGCCACTGGGCGCGTGACCTGATGGCCAAGGGCGGCGATGGCTATACCGCCTTCGTCGAGCCGGGCAATATTATCACGCCGGCCGGTTCCAGTCAGCCGGAGGGGAACACGGCCCCGCCACGGCTGCCGCAAATGCCGGCCTACCATCTGAAAAAGAAGGGCCACGCCGGCATCACCATGATCAATATCGGCGTCGGCCCGTCCAACGCCAAGACGATCACCGACCACGTCGCCGTGCTCCGCCCGCATGCCTGGCTGATGCTCGGCCACTGCGCCGGTCTGCGCAACAGCCAGCGGCTCGGCGACTACGTGCTGGCCCATGCCTACATGCGTGAGGATCACGTTCTCGATGACGACTTGCCGGTATGGGTGCCGATCCCGGCGCTCGCCGAAGTGCAGGTGGCGCTGGAAGCAGCCGTTGCCGAAATCACCGGCTATGAGGGCTTCGAGCTGAAACGCATCATGCGCACAGGTACGGTCGGCACGATCGACAATCGCAACTGGGAACTGCGCGATCAAGCAGGGCCGGTCAAGCGCCTGTCGCAGGCCCGCGCCGTGGCGCTGGACATGGAGTCAGCGACGATTGCCGCCAACGGCTTCCGTTTCCGCGTTCCCTACGGCACGCTGCTCTGCGTCTCCGATAAGCCGCTGCACGGCGAACTGAAGCTGCCGGGCATGGCGACCGCCTTCTACCGGACGCAAGTGAACCAGCATCTGCAGATCGGTATCCGCGCCATCCAGAAGCTGGCCGCGATGCCGCCGGAAACGCTGCATTCACGCAAGCTGCGCAGTTTCTTCGAAACCGCATTCCAGTAGGAGTAAGTGGCGTTTCGCCCCAGCTCCGAACTGAAATGTGGGATTCAAGCAGGCATTGATGCTGGATCAATTTATAAGAGTGTTGTTTCCGGCGGCTTATCTCGCCGGAAACACTTTCGTGAAGCATTCCGCACATCCAGTGTCGCAGAATGTCTGTTTGCAGCATCGCTAAGCCGTCGTTAGCGACTCAAGCCATTTGCTTTTGCATTCATGATTGCTTGATCGCGGGTCTGGAGCAGCTCGAATTGTTCCGCTCTCCATTGCTGCCATTTGCGGCGGAGCTCGCCGGGGCGCAGGCCGATGGTTTCATCGCACAGAATTGCCCTGGTCATCCTGTCGCAGCGGAAGTGCCTGAAATCCTGCCGTAATTCGCACCAAGCCACCAGCATGCGATGGCTCTCCGCGTAGCCGAGGATGACTGGCCACACGATGCGCTCTGTTATCTCGCCGTTCTCCGCCTGATAGCTCAGCGCCAATTTACGTCTCTGACGGATCGCTTCCCGGATGTCGGCAACGTCAATGATTTCCGTTGGCGGGCGCACGCCTGGTTTCACGCCAATGCTCGGCTCGTCAATAAACGGCCGCAAGTTTTCAGGAACGGCGGCCGCAATTTTGACGATGACATCACGGGCGGCGTTGGCAATGAGAGTATCGGAATGGCCGGCGACCCATTGCGCGCCCAGTATCACAGCCTCGATTTCATCAGGCGTCAACATAAGCGGCGGCATATCGTAGGCGGAATCCAGCAAATAGCCGAAGCCTGCTTCACCCGAAATCGGCACCCTCTGGCCTATGAGATCGCCAATGTCGCGGTAAACGGTGCGTTTCGAGACCTCAAGTTCTTGCGCAATGTCAGCAGCAGTCACCGGCCGGGTACTCCGACGCAGGATTTGAATGATCTGAAACAGGCGATCGGCTCGACGCATATACTGACTCCTGCTGCCATAATGGTGGCAACAGGGCTGTGCGACAAGCTCCATCGTGTGAAAAGGAGCCCACAATGAAATTTGCATCGACACGCATCATCACCGCGGACATCAAGCAACTGGCCGCCTTCTACGAGATGGTCGCAAACGTGAAAGCGCAGTGGCTAGCGCCGGTCTTTGCCGAAATAGTCTTGCCCGGCGCCGTATTAGCGATTGGTTCAGCGGAAACGGTTGCGCTCTGGAAGGAAGGCAGCGCCGAACCTTGCACCAATCGCAGTCTCGTTCTGGAGTTTCAGGTCGACGATATCGACGCCGAATATGCTCGTCTCAAAGACAAGGTGCCCCTCGTGCATGAACTCAAGACAATGCCTTGGGGCAACACAACGTTTCAGTTTCGGGACCCCGATGGAAATGCCGTTTCGCTCTATATGCCGAGTACTGATGAAGCAAAGAAGCGATTTGCCGCCAGATAGAGTGACCACCGCGATTGCGAAAAGTCGGAGTTTCGTAACAGGACGTATTCCGCACTTCAGCTAGCGCGGCCGTTTCGCCCATTATTTTTTGGCCTCCGGCATCAAACGCCCTGATCGGCGGCAGCGACCTGCGGCCGATCGATCGTCGAAGCGGCGACCCAATTGAGGCAGAGGATCAGAACCGCAAAAGCAGCAAAGCCGATTGCGGTCCGAAGAACGACCTTGCCGAGATCCGGCGTCTCCATCAGATCCTTCTCCGATAACGTCTTCCTAGCCCAGTAATTCACCAATGCTGTTTCCAAGGTGTGCATGTCCGTCTCTCCTTTGGTGATGACGGAACCTTGTCGAGCGGCCCCACCCTTTTTCGACAGCGAGGAAATTTTTTGTCATGGTGCCGGTCGGGATGTCGATTTCCGTGCGGACCGCTCGTCTATTGCTGTCAGCAAACGGAAAGAGGAGGCGCTGCGATGAAATATCTTTGCCAGGTCTGGTTCGACGGCACGAAGCTCGATGTCATGACCGAGGAGGACAAGCACAGGCTCGATTCGGATTCGCTCGGCTATGACCGCGATCTGATGGCGAGCGGCCACATGATCCATGCCGAAGCGCTGCAATCGCCAAGCTCGGCGGTGACGGTGCGGGTCCGCAACGGCGAGACGTCGGTGACTGACGGTCCCTTCATCGAGACCAAGGAATATCTTGGCGGCTTCATCCTGATCGAAGCGAAAGACCTGAATGATGCGATCCGTGTCGCCGCGGGCATCCCGCTCGCCAAGCTTGGCAGTATCGAGGTGCGGCCGATCTATTCCTTCGGCCCCGACATTTGAGGAGGCGACTATGAAGTTCCTTTGCCAGGTCTGGTTTGATACCGCCGAGATCAGCACGCTTTCCGAAGAGGAAGGACGAAAGCTGACACAGGACTCGGTCGACAATGACAACCGGCTGCGCGAGAGCGGCCACCTTATTGTTGCCAATGCCTTGCGTGAGCCGGAGACTGCCAGGACGGTGCGAATGCGCAAGGGTGAGACCGGTGTCACAGACGGCCCCTTTGCCGAAATGAAAGAGCATCTTGGCGGCTTCGTACTGATCGAGGCGAAGGATATGGACGAGGCGATAAGCATCGCCGCAACCTTCCCTGTCGCCCGGTATGGCATGATCGAGGTCCGCCCGGCCTATGACATCCGGTTTCCAGACGAATAGGCATAGGAGGATGGCGAGATGCGTTTCTTATGCTTGATCTACACCTCCGCGGACGTCGACGGCACGCTGACCTCTACCGAGGTCGATGGCTTGATCACCGAGCACTTCGCCTATGACGAGAGCCTGCGGCAGAACGGCGAGCTGATCCTTGCAGATGCTCTGGCGACACCCGACAACGCAATCGTCATCCGCCCGCGCGGATCGGCACTTTCCACAACGGATGGCCCCTTCGTCGAAACGAAGGAGCATCTGGCTGGCTTCTATCTCATCGAGGCTGCCGATATGGCCGATGCAACGGAGATTGCCCGGCGCATCCCCTCCGGCCGCCATGGCGCCATCGAAATCCGTCCGATCCGGATACTGACCCTTCCCGGCACCTGACAGGAGAGCAAGAGACCGCCGTGTCGCTGAACGAAACCATCGACGATATCTACCGCAGCCAATCACGCCGCGTGTTTGCGACGCTGATCCGTCTGCTCGGCGATTTCGACCGGGCGGAGGAGGCCCTTCACGATGCCTTCGCGGCAGCGGCGCAGCAATGGACGGAAGAGACCCTGCCGGCCAACCCCTATGCCTGGCTGGTTTCGACAGGCCGCTTTCGGGCGATCGACCACATCCGGCGGCGAGCGCGCTTCGATGCCTCGGAGGCCGACATCGTCGACAGCCTGTATCCGGAGGGCGAGATGATCGAGATCGCCGAAGGCGAAGAGATCGAAGACGATATGCTGCGGCTGATCTTCACCTGCTGCCATCCGATCATCCCGGCGGAGGCGCAGACGGCGATGGCGCTGCGCGAGGTCTGCGGTTTGACGACGGAAGAGATCGCCCATGCGTTCCTCATTTCCGCGCCGACCGTCGCCCAGCGTATCGTTCGCGCCAAGAATCGCATTCGGACCGCCCAAATTCCCTATGAAGTTCCGGCAAAGACGGAGTTGCCGGAGCGACTGGCGCAGGTGCTGCATGTCATCTATCTGGTCTTTAACGAAGGCTATTCCGCATCATCCGGCACAACGATCGTCCGCGCCGATCTTGCCGCCGAAGCCATCCGTCTTGGCCGCTTGCTGCTGAAGCTCCTGCCCGATCCGGAGGTTGCCGGATTGCTGGCGATGATGCTCCTGCAGGATTCGCGGCGGCTCGCGCGCGCCAGCGCTTCCGGCGACCTCATCTTGCTTGCCGATCAGGACCGTGGGCTCTGGGACATCAGGGGAATTCGCGAGGGGCTGGCCTTCGCGACCGAGGCGATGGCGGGCGAAAGCGTCGGCAGCTATGCGCTGCAGGCGGCGATTGCCGCCGAGCACGTACGCGCACCAACGGCGGACCGGACGGATTGGCGGCGGATCGTGATGCTTTATGATCTGCTGCTGGTGGCGCATCCCTCGCCGGTGGTCGAACTCAATCGGGCAGTCGCGGTTTCGATGTGCGATGGACCGGCGGCTGCGCTCGAGATCGTCAATGGCCTGCTGAGCGAAGACCGCTTGGCCCGATATCATCTGGCCTACGCCGCAAAGGCCGATTTCCTGCGCCAGCTCAACCGCAAAGACGAAGCACGACAGTCCTACGAGACGGCGCTTTCACTATGTCACCAGGCGCCCGAGCAGGCGTTCCTGCGCAAGCGGCTGGCGGAGCTTGCCGACAAGACCGGGCGATAAGCCTAGTCAATTGTGCTTCCTTGAGATCAGCAGGGCGAGTGCCGTTCCTGTCAGAGCAGAAACGACGATCAGCAGGTGCGCGCTGATGCTGGCCTGCGCCAGATTATCAAGCGCGTCTTTTAATCCCGGAGCGCCGAAAGCGATGGCACCAGCGGTGATCCCAGCCGGATAGGTTCCGACCCCTCCGGGCGCGTGTACCGGCAACACCGAAGAAAGCTCGCCGCCGACCGCGCCACCGAAGCTTGCCGACAGCGGCGTGACATTCATCAGGCGAAGCGCCCAGGCGAGCACCAAAACCTTCACCAGCCAATTGACCACCGTCGTCAGCCAGGCGCGGGCAAAAGCGCTGGCATTGGCCGGCATTCCGCGTTCCAGCTCATGCACCAGCCCCTGCGCTTTCTTCGGCAATGCCTTGCCAGCAAATTTGAGCAGCGGGCGGCGCAGGATAAAGGCGGCGACCGGTAAGAGCAGGAAAGCAAACCACAGAACCCAAGCAAGAGCACCATAGGGCGAGGCCAGTGCGAGGCCGACACCCGCCGCGGCGAGCAACGCGTGCAGGTCGAGCAGCCGCATGACAAACAGCGCCGAGGTGCCTCGTGCCAGGGGAATGCCGAATTCGGAGCGCATCAGCACCGGAAAGCTGGTCTCGCCGGTGCGGAAGGGCATCATGATGTTGAGCAGATTGTGGACCTGCGTCACGCGAAAGAGCGCGGTGAAATGGCCGCCGGTCTCCTTCGGGAAATAGTCGTAGATGCGCCAGGTGCGAAGGAAGTAGGTGCTCGTTAGCAGCGCCAATGCCAGCAGAATGGGTGGGACGCCGACTTTACCCCATTGCGCCAGGATCGAACCCCAGCCCCAGAACCATTCGATGAAGGCTGCATAGGCGAGGACGACGGCTAATGTCAGCAGCGTCATGCGGTTGCGAATAAACCAGTTCTGTCGGCTGGCAACCATCGGAGTCTTCATGTAGTTAAGGCACCCAATGCGAGCGGAGGCTGACGCCGGACATGTCGCTCGTTCCGTCCGGCCGGTTCTGCCGGTCTTTTAGGAGAAAGAAGAGTTGCAGACAACGGCAGAGTCGATCCGCCCCCTGACCGACACGGTAAGTGCCATTGAGCTTTCGCTGGTCGTGCCCGTCTTTAATGAGGAAGAAAGCGTCGGACCGCTGATCGAGCGCATCTGTTCCGCCATGGTGGGTTTCACCAAGCCCTGGGAACTGATCCTCATCGACGACGGCAGCACCGATGCCACGCTTGCCAATGCGCGCCGTTCGCTCGGGCACGAGGGACTGACGCTGCGCATCGTCGAGCTTCAACGCAATTTCGGCCAGACGGCCGCCATGCAGGCCGGTATCGACACCGCCACCGGCCGGCTGATCGCCACGATGGACGGCGACCTGCAGAACGACCCGAAGGATATCCCCTCGATGGTCGAGGAGTTGGAGCGGCGGCAGCTCGACCTACTCGTCGGCTGGCGCAAGAATCGCCAGGACGGGCTTTTCCTGCGCAAGATTCCCTCCTGGTGCGCCAACTACCTCATCGGCCGCATCACCGGCGTCAAATTGCATGATTATGGCTGCAGCCTGAAGATCTACCGCGCCTCGATCATCAAGCAGGTGAAGCTGATGGGCGAGATGCACCGCTTCATCCCGGCCTGGGTCGCGGGCGTCGTACCGAGCTCGCGCATCGGCGAAATGGTCGTTACCCATCATGCGCGCCAGCACGGCATATCGAAATACGGCATTTCGCGCACCTTCCGTGTCATCCTCGACCTGCTGTCGGTGATGTTCTTCATGCGCTACAAGGCGCGGCCGGGCCATTTCTTCGGCTCTCTCGGCCTTGGCCTCGGGGCGCTCGCCGCCCTGATCCTGCTGTGGCTCTTCGTCGACAAGTTCATCTTCGGCGACGATATTGGCAACAGGCCGCTGCTGCTGGTCGGCGTCGTGCTCCTGCTGTCGTCGGTGCAGATGATCACCACGGGTATCCTAGCCGAGATGATCGCGCGCATCTACTATCGCGATGACCTGTCGCCGAACTATATCGTCCGCAAGATCTTCGATCGGGATCATCAGGATGCATAGGCTTCTGGTCCGCCGACCGGATACCATCATCCTTCTACTTGCCGGTTACTTCGCTCTGGAATTCCTGGTGCGGCTCGCCATGCCGCATGGCATGCGCTACGACGAGTCGCAGCAGGCGCTGTTCTCGCAATGGCTGACACTCGGCTATGATTCCCAGCCGCCGCTCTATAATTGGGTGCAGGCGCTGGTGGTGTCGGTCTTCGGATTGTCGCTGGCGGCGATTTCCATCGTCAAGAACATCGTGTTGTTTCTGGTCTTCTTCAGCTACTACAAGCTGGCGAAGCTGGTTTTGTCGGACAAGGTTTTCGCGGCGATCGCCACGCTGTCGCTGCTGACTATTCCCCAGCTCTTCTGGGAGGCGCAACGTGACCTGACACATACGGTCGCGCAGCTCCTGACCATCAATCTTTTCCTCTACGGTGCGATCCGCACGCTGAAGGCACCGAGTACGGGCTCCTATGTATTTACCGGCATCGCGCTCGGCCTTGGCATGCTGTCGAAATATAATTTCGCGCTGCTTGCCGTCGCCGCGGTCATTGCCGTCCTTATGTATCCGCAGGGGCGCGCGCGCCTCTTCGATAAGCGCTTTCTGCTGACCCTGCTGATCTCCCTGTTGATCTTCCTGCCGCATGGATTGTGGCTGATCCATAATCTCGACCTCGCCTCGGGACGGACCCTGGGGATCATGGAGGAGGATGCGCCGGAAACTGCCTTTGCCAAGCTGGTGAAGGGACCACTGGAATTCGTGAAACTGGTGCTCGTCATCTGCGCACCGACGCTCGTCATCTATGCGCTGGTATTCGGCAAAAGCCTCTTCAAGAACCTCGGACGATCGAACGAATGGACCCGCTTTTTCGAGGTCCTTTTTGCGGCCATCGCCGTGCTGGTGCTGATCCTGATCGTCGGCATCGGCATGACGGCGCTGCGCGACCGCTGGCTGCTGCCCTTCCTGTTCCTGCTGCCGATCTATCTGTGCCTGAAGATGGAAGTGGCTGGCATCAAAGCGGCGGATTTCGGCAAGCGCTTCTTCTATATACCGCTGGCGATGATGCTGCTCATCCCGGCATCCCTTTTGACCCGCGTCACCTTCCCGGCGCTTTTCGGCTCCTATGACCATTACAACACCCCCTACCCCGCCTTCGTCAGCCAGGCCGTGGCGACGGAAGGCAAAAAGCCGGGTTTGGTGCTGACGGACAATTGGCTGCCGGCCGGCAATCTGCATTTGCAACTGCCTGACGTGCCGGCCATGTCGCTGTTCTTCGGAAATCTGACGGCGGACTATCAATGGAGCGCCGACAAGCCGATCCTCGTCGTCTGGCGACCGGGCAAGAACGCCGACGGCGTGCCCCCACCATTAGCGAACTGGTTGCACGATACGCTCGGCCAGCAATATGCGACGCCGGATGTCAAACTCGCAGACGTCCCGTATATCCACGGCAAAGCGGGCGATACGGCGTCTTTCGCCTATTCCTGGATTTATCCGAAGTAAGGGCAACCCGATCCAGAGTGATCGGCCGTCCAGTTTCAACTTTCAACGCAGGAACTGCTCATGGACCCGACCGACACGCTCACAAGCATCCTGCCTGACGCTGCCGATCTTCCGCCATGGCAAGTGAAAAGCTCCACCCATCTGCATCATGACCGGTGGCTGAAAGTCAGGGCTGACGCCTGTGTTACTGCCGAGGGCGTGGAGATCGCCCCTTACTACGTGCTGGAATATCCCGATTGGGTGGAAGTCGTGGCACTCGATGCGGAGGACAATATCTATCTGGTCCAGCAGTATCGCCATGCTCTCAACGTCGTCTCATTGGAGGTGCCAGGCGGGGCTATCGATGCGAGCGATGCCAACCCGATAGAGGCGGCCGCCCGCGAGCTGCGGGAAGAAACCGGCCTCATCGCTTCCGATTGGGAATATGTCGGCGCCCTCGCACCGAACCCGGCCACCCACTCGAACCTTTCCCATATCGTGCTCGCTCGCAACGTCGAGATGTCAGCGAAACCCGCAGACGATCCGACGGAACGCATTCGGCTTATTCGCATGCCGATCCGCCAGGCCATCAAACTGGCGCTGGAGGGTAAGATGATTCAGACCATTCATGTCGCGGGACTGACACTTGCCCTGCACAAAGCGGGCAAATGGGATGCGTCAGCCCTGGCGGACAAGGACTGATTACGCTCTCGCCTCGGCCCACACGGCGTCGAGCGCCAGCCGCGTGATACGCACCATCGCATCCACTTCCTCATGGCTGATGATCAGTGGCGGCGAGGCCAGCATTCGGTCCGCCGTGGCGCGCAGCACGAGGCCATTGGTTAAAGCGTGATTGCGTACGGCGGAGCCGATGGCATCCGGCTTCTCGAAACGGCGGCGGGTGGATTTGTCGGCGGCAAGCTGTAGCGCGCCCATCAACCCGATGCTGACGGCTTCGCCGACCATATCGTGATCCGCCAGACTGCCCCAGGCCTTCGCGAAATAGGGCCCGATATCGTCGCGAACGCGCTCGATCAGCCGCTCATCCTCGATGATCCTCAAATTTTCCAGCGCTGCGGCGGCGCAGACCGGATGGCCGGAATAGGTGAAGCCGTGGTTGAATTCGCCGACATCATTGATCAGCACATCGGCAATGTGGTCGCTGACCAACACGCCGCCGATCGGCAGGTAGCCCGAAGACAGGCCCTTGGCGATCGGCGCGAGATCGGGCTCGACGTTGAAATGCTGATAACCGAACCAGGAGCCGAGCCTTCCGAAGCCGCAGATCACTTCGTCGCAGACGAGCAGGATATTCCGCGCCTTGCAGATGCGGGCGATTTCCGGCCAATAGGTCGCGGGCGGTATGATGACACCGCCTGCTCCCTGCACCGGCTCGGCGATGAAGGCGGCGACGTTGTCCTCGCCCAACTCATTGATCTTCTCTTCCAACTCGCGCGCAGCCTTGAGGCCGAAATCTTCCGGAGAAAGATCGCCGCCATCAGCGTACCAATAGGGTTGACCGATATGGACGACGCCGGGGATCGGCAGATCGCCCTGCTCATGCATGTATTTCATGCCGCCCATGCTGGCGCCAGCAACGGTCGACCCGTGGTAACCATTGCGGCGAGCGATAACGGTCTTCTTGGCCGGTTTGCCCACCGCACTCCAATAGACGCGCGCCATACGGAACCAGGTGTCGTTGGCTTCCGAGCCGGAGTTGGTGAAGAAGACATGATTGAAATGCGGCCCGGCATGAGCACAGACCTTCTCCGACAGGAGCGTTGCCGGGGTCGTCGTCGTGCCGAAGAAGGTGTTGTAATAGGGCAGCTCATTCATCTGGCGGATCGCCGCATCGGCGATTTCCGTTCGCCCATAGCCGATATTGACGCACCAAAGGCCGGCAAAACCGTCGAGATATTTCTTGCCGTTGCTGTCGAAGATATAGACGCCCTGGCCGCGCTGGATGATCCGAGCGCCGTCGGCATTCAACTTCTTCATGTCCGCGAACGGATGGAGATGATGAGCGGCATCGACGGCGGCGAGATTGGAACGGCTGGAAGTGTCGGACATGGCTTATTCGAACCCTGTTGAGATTGGTGCCTGTCAGGCCCATCAACGCCGCGACTATGTGCATGGCCCCTCACCCCAGCCCTCTCCCCGCACGCGGGGGCGAGGAAGCTTATCGCGCCGGCAATCGACCGCATCAGGTGCGGCAAGCATGGGCGGGTCCCCTCTCCCCGCAGGTGCGGGGAGAGGGCTAGGGTGAGGGGCCTGGCACGAAGCCGCAACATAGCCAGACTTGACTAGAGGCTATCATGGTTTACGACCATGACGTGAGCATCGGGGATTTACAAGGGCATGGCGGCTGACAACGCAACCGAGGGCACAGCCCGTATCGAAGTGTTGATATCGGATATGAACGGCCGGCTGCGTGGCAAGCAGGCCCCCATCGAAGCCGAAAAGAAAGTCTGGTCCGGCGCGGTGCGCCTGCCGACCTCAACGCAATCCCTGGATATTTGGGGCGACGACAATGACGATCTCACCGGCCTGTCTCTGACAATCGGCGATCCCGATGGCACCTGCGTCGCTGATCGACGCACGCTTGCGGATATGCCATGGGCGCCGCCGGGATCGAAGCAAGTGCTGGCCATGATGCATGAACTCGACGGCCGCCCGAGCTTTCAGGACCCGCGCGCTATCCTTGCCGCCGTCGTCGACCGCTATAAGACGCTCGGCCTGACGCCTGTCGTTGCGACCGAGCTGGAATTCTATGTTCTCGCCGGCGACTGGCGCGAGCGCGGCATCCCCTCGCCGCCGGCGGCGCTGATGTATCGTGGTGAGCCGAACGGCTATCAGCTCTACGATATGGATGCTGTCGATCTGCTCGGCGATTATCTCGAAACCCTGCGCGCCTATGCCAAGGCGCAGGGCTTGCCGGCGGATGCAACCACGGCGGAGTTCGGCCCGGGGCAGTTCGAAGTCAATCTGCTCCATCGTCCGGACGCGCTTGCCGCTGCCGATGACTGCACTGCCTTGAAACGAATAGCCGAGCAAGCGGCGCGCAAACACGGCCTCAAATCGACCTGCATGGCGAAACCCTATAGCGATCACGCGGGCTCCGGCCTGCATGTGCACGCCAGCATCATCGACGGTGAGGGCCGCAATATCCTCGATGCAGCCGGCGGCGAGCCAAAGAGGCTGAAATCAATCTGCGCCGGTCTGCTGCAGACCCTGCAGGATGCGCAGTTGATCTTTGCGCCCTACGCCAATTCCTATCGCCGCTTCCAGCCGGGCTCGTTTGCGCCCGTGGACCTTACCTGGGGTTACGGTCATCGCGGAACGGCGGTGCGCATCCCTGAAAAGGATGGACCAGGCGCCCGGATCGAGCACCGCGTCGCCGGCGCCGATGCCAATCCATACCTCATGCTGGCGGCTATCCTCGGGGGTATGTTGCTCGGATTGCAGAGTGAACTCGATCCCGGCGAGGAGACGACGCCAAGCCATGTGCCGGCAAATGCACCGCGCCTGACGCATGATTTCCTGACCGCCGTCGAGCGCTTCCGCGCCTCTCCCTTCATCGCCGATATTTTCGGGGAGCGATACCAGAAGCTCTATGGCGATACGAAGCACAAGGAAGCGATCCGCTACCTGCGCACCGTATCCGATTTCGATTACCGGACGTATCTGCCGCGCCTTTGACAGATTTCAGACGACTGCGCTGCTGATGGAGTCTTCCTCGGCAACCCGCGCGGCCGTGCCCTGCTTGACCATCACTTTCAGCTCGCCGGCATGAAGTTTGAGCGCGATATCACGTTCCAACGGCAGCAGCTCGCCATCCACGACGCAGTTCGCCAGGCTGCGCAGCTTCGGGAAATGCAGGTGCACTTCACGCGTATGCATGACCATGACGTCGGCGTTTTCGCGGAAGCGGCCCCGCAGCATATCGATCGCGAGTCGTGCGACGCTCAGCGGCCGCAACGGCCTTGCCGTATAGAAGCCAAGTTCGCCGCCGCGCAGATCGTCGGCATAAAGCAGCGTGTTGGGGCCAAACGGATTGTTCGATACGGAAATTGCCGAAACATGCCGGCGCTCGCGAACTCCCTCCGCTTCGAAATCGACATCGAATTCCGGTGGGTTGAAGACGACACCCAAGGCGGCGCGGATGTTGGCCGACAACTTGCCGGCGCGTGAACGATAGGTATAGGCGTTGCGATAACGCACCATTCGCGCATGCATGCCCGCAGAAAACTGGTGGATGAAAGGGCGGCCATTGGCGCTGCCGATATCCACCTGATCCACCTCTCCGGTCGCAAGTACGTCTAGCACCTGGTAGATATCGAGCGGCAGCCGAAGCGAGCGCGCAAAGAGGTTCATGGTGCCGGCGGGAATGACGCCGAGAGCAACGCCGTTTTTCCAGGCTACCGCGGCCGCTGCAGAAATCGTTCCGTCACCGCCGCCGGCGACGATGCCATCGATATCGTCGCGACGCGCCGCACGCTCCATGGCGGCAACGACTTCACTACCCGACACGACCACACCTTCGAAATCGTGGCCGGCATCCCGGAAGACCTGCTCTGCCTTCATTTCGTAGGCGGCCATGTCCGTTGTCTTGAACGTGCCGCCATCGCGATTGAAAAAGCCGATCAGTTTCATCGAGGCTCCCGGTTTTCTCGTTGAATCTGTCTCAAGAAGATCTGCTCCCGCACCTGCTAATCCAAAAATGGTTTCGGCCAAGGCGATTTCAAGCACTATCCAGTCATGGGAGGCAATCAATGCGGGTGACTGATCGTGCAATAACCTCGCAAATACTTATGCGCAGGGCGATATGCTGCGCTGCAAAAAATGCACGCGACAGCGGTGTCGCCCTGATTCATAGTATTAATTGAGGTGCATTCGCGCCTTCCCATCTTTCATTCCGCATCGTGTATCCGAGACCACCTCCCGGTTTCTCTGCCCGTTGCCCGCTTAGCGGCTGTCTGCCTGATCGCCGCCAGGAGTTTTCGTGAGCGATATCACCGTCGACCTCATCGATTCCCGATCCAGCCTCGAAGCGCCGTCCCGCGCGGCGATCGCCCTCGTCACGCTGGCGCTCGCAGTCGGCAGCTTCGGCATCGGCACGGGTGAATTCGTCATCATGGGCCTGCTGCCCGAGGTCGCCGATACCTTCGGCGTCACGACCCCTCTAGCCGGTCATGTCATCAGCGCCTATGCGCTCGGTGTCGTTGTCGGTGCGCCGGTCATCGCTATCCTCGCCGCCAAGATGGCGCGGCGCACTCTGCTTTTGCTGATGATGGCAATCTTCGCAGCCGGGAATATTTCGAGCGCCCTGGCTCCGACCTTCGAAAGCTTCGCGGCTCTGCGTTTCATCACCGGCCTGCCGCATGGCGCCTATTTCGGCGTCGCAGCACTGGTGGCCGCTTCGATGGTGCCTGTCCATCGCCGCGTGCGTGCTGTCGGTCAGGTCATGCTCGGCCTCACCATCGCCACCCTGATCGGCACACCGATCGCCACCTTCCTCGGCCAGCTTCTGAACTGGCGTGCCGCCTTCATGATGGTCGGCGGCGTCGGCCTCGTAGCCATGCTGCTTATTGCCCTGTTCCTGCCCAAGGACAAAGTCGAGGAAGGTGCAAGCATCGCCCGCGAGCTGGGCGCTCTTCGCCGCATCCAGGTGTGGCTGACGCTCGGCATCGCCGCCGTGGGTTTCGGTGGCATGTTCTCGATCTTCAGCTATGTCGCAACAACGACAACGCAGGTTGCCGGTTTGGGAACGGGCATGGTGCCGGTCGTACTGGCACTCTTCGGCATCGGCATGAATGTCGGCAATATCGTCGGTTCGCGCCTGGGCGACCTGTCGCTCAAGGGGACGATCGGCGGCATGATGGTCTTCAACGTCATCATCATGACGCTGTTTTCGCTGACGGCAGCCAACCCCGTGATGCTCTGCCTCTGTGTCTTCCTCATCGGCTGCGGTTTTGCGGCCTGCCCAGCGGTGCAGACACGTCTTATGGACGTCGCCGCCGACGCGCAGACGCTGGCCGCCGCCTCCAACCATTCGGCCTTCAACATCGCCAATGCGCTCGGCGCCTGGCTTGGCGGCCTGGTGATCTCCTGGGGCTTCACAGCGGCGTCGACGGGCTATGTCGGCGCGGTGCTCTCCGTCTTCGGCCTGATCGTTTTCGGACTGTCAGTCGCTTTGGAGCGCAACGGCCGGGGCGTATGAGGCCGAAGGGTAAGGTCGTTCTGGCCGGTTTCTGAATCCACTCATTGCCTTCGATCGGCCGGGTGCACATCACCCGGCCGATCTCGTTTATTTTTGCAACAGCCATTGCTGCAGCGCATAAGCCTTTAGCCGCTCAACAAAAAATTGCCTGCGACATTATGGCATTAACCGCGGGCGCCACTTGACTTTTCCCCACTTCGGAGCGACTTCTCGCGACGTGGGGAACATGCGTTTTCCATACCGATTAACCGGAGCCATCTTACGATGCCTAGCGACAGTAGTAGTCGATTGCCTTTGCCGTCAGTGGCTTTCGTGCTGTAACCGACTCCTGTCGGCTCGCCACGATCTGCCACGACGGCGGATCGACCGGAAAGGCGAGCTATAATGAACATCAACAGCTTTCCCGTGCGGGCTGGCAATGCCGCTCGTGCATTCATCAATAATAACCGTGCCCTTACCATTGCAGAACGCGTTGAGTCGCTGAATGCGCTCGAGGCGGACGAAGCCGCACGCCTCCTGGCCAAAATGCCAGAGGAGCGGGCCGTTCGTATTCTCGATCGGCCGGAACTGCGCAACGCGCCTGCCATTCTCGAAGTCATGACCAATGCAGACGCCGCACGGCTGCTGCATGGCATGTCCAACGACCGCGTGGCCGACATTCTTCTCGAACTGGACGACGACGCACGCGCTCGGTTGTTCGCTACCCTTGAGGAGCCGGTTCGTGTCGCGATCCAGGGTCTGATGGGCTATCCGCCGCGCACGGCTGGCGGCATCATGACGACCGAGTACGTCAGCGTATTCGCCAGTTGGACCGTTGCGCAGACGCTTGACCATGTGCGCCAGGTCGAGCGCTCCCGCGAGACGGTCTATGCCATCTATGTGCTCGACGACGACACCCATGTTCTGCTGCATGTCGTGACGCTGCGCCGTCTCATCACCGGCCAGCCCGACGCCTGCATTCTGACCGTGGCACAGAAGGGTACGCCCGTCACTGCGCCTGCGCTGATGAAGCAGGAGGATGTCGCCCGGCTGATCCGCCGTCACGACCTGCTCGCTCTGCCGGTTGTCGACGAAAACGGCCTGATGCTCGGCATCGTCACGGTCGACGACGTCATCGATACGATGATCGCCGACACGACCGAAGCCGCGCAAAGATTCGGCGGTATGGAAGCCCTCGGCCAGCCCTATATGAAGATCGGCTTCGCGGGCATGATCCGCAAGCGCGCCGGCTGGTTGGCCGCCCTCTTCCTCGGCGAAATGCTGACGGCCAGCGCCATGCAGCATTTCGAAGGCGAGTTGGAGAAGGCTGTCGTGCTGACGCTGTTCATCCCGCTGATCATGAGCTCGGGCGGTAATTCCGGCTCGCAGGCGACCTCGCTGATCATTCGAGCACTGGCGCTCGGCGAGCTCAAGCTGTCCGATTGGTGGCGCGTTGCTTTGCGCGAATTGCCAACGGGCATCGTGCTCGGCTCGATCCTCGGCCTTGTCGGCTTTGCCCGCATCGTGCTTTGGCAGACCATTGGGCTCTTCGACTACGGCCCACACTGGCAGTTGGTCGGCGTCACCGTTTTCGCCGCACTGATCGGCATCGTCACATTCGGCTCTCTGGCCGGCTCGATGCTGCCGTTCATGCTGCAGAAGCTGCGCCTCGATCCGGCCAGTGCATCGGCGCCAGCGGTGGCAACGCTGGTCGATGTGACCGGGCTGGTGATCTATTTCTCGGTCGCCCTGTTGATCCTCAGTGGCACGATGCTCTGAGAGCAATGCAAATTTAACCAGGAAGGGGCCGGCGACGGCCCCTTTTTCATTTTCAAACCGGCTGCGGCAGCTTCAGGGCGCCGTTGGTCTTGATGCTGCGGATCGCAAAATTCGAGCGCAGGTCGGAGACGCCAGGTAGCGTCAGAAGCTTTTCCGACATTACCTTTTCATAAGCGGCGAGGTCCTCGACGACGACTTCCGCCAGAAAATCCGCAGCTCCTGAAATCAAGTGGCAGGACACGATTTCCGGGATAGCGAGCAGCGCCGCCTGCTGCGCCTCCGAATTCTCCTTGGAGTGATGCCCGACCTTGAGTTCGACGAAAACGGTCAAGCCGAGGCCAGCTTCCTTGCGGTCGATATCGGCGCGATAGCCGCGCAGCAGACCCGATTTTTCCAGGTTGCGGATGCGCCTCAGACAGGGCGAAGGCGACAGATTCACCCGCTCGGCGATCTCGACATTCGTAGCGCGTGCGTCCTCCTGCAGGCAGTTGAGGATGGCAATATCGAATTTATCCAGTTTTGGCATTTCTATAAACTTTCTTCGCCTGTATTGGCAGATAATTGCTCATAGCACTTTCTTTGAGCCATAACTAGCAAGGACATGCCTCGGCCTTCGGAGCTATCTTTTCTTCAACCGGATAATGATCCCAACGGTTCGAAAGGATACGTCGATGAGTGCCTTGACCTTCTCCTCCCGCAAGACAATGCCCGCTACGGCCGGCTATGCCGGCGCCATCATTACGGTGCTGATCTGGGCCAACTGGATTCTTGCCACGCGCCACACCGCCGAAACGCAGATGGGCACGATCGACCTCGGCTTGATCCGCTACGGTATTCCGGCGCTGGTGCTCTCTCCCGTCTGGCTGCGCACCGGGCTGTTGCCGAAAGGCGTGCCGCTGAAACTATTGGCGCTCATGGTCTGCGGTTCGGGTGCGCTTTTCTTCCAATTGACCACTTTCGCCATCCACTCCACGCCCGCCGCATCGGCTGGCATTCTGCTCGGAGGCTCGATGCCGCTGGCGACCGCGCTGATCGGGGTGCTGCTGTTTCGCGAGCGGCCGGACATCACCCGTTGGCTCGGCCTCGGCGGCATCGTCGCCGGCGTCGCCATCCTTTTGGCACGCAGCCTTTCCAGCGCGGAAATTTCCTGGGTCAGCTTTACGCTGCTGCCGCTTGGTGCCCTGCTCTGGGCCGGCTACACCCACGCATTCCGCCGCTCTGGCCTGAACGCCATTCAGTCAAGCGCGATCATCGCCATCTGGTCGTTCCTCATCCATGTCGGCCTGGCCCTGATCTTCGGCAGCTCGCTCGCCTCCGTCCCGCTGCCGGAAATCGGCCTGCAGGTCGTAAGCCAGGGCCTGCTTTCCGGCCTCGCCGCCACGCTTGCCTACGGTCTCGCCGTCCAGGCCCTTGGCGGCACGCAGGCTGCCGCCTTCACCGCCATCACCCCGGTTCTCGCCACCTTCGGCGGCGGGCTGCTGCTCGGCGAGCCGCTTGGCATGACGGAGATTGCCGCCGCTGTCGTCACCGGCATGGGCGTTGCGCTTTCAACGGGAGTCTTGTCGAGGAAATAAGGGCAACAATCGGCAAAGGAGAGATGGAAGGCTGCCATCGGCAGCCTTCTGCATTGAGAAAGGCATAATTTGATGCCTGGCGGAAAATCTCAGAACCACAGCGCCATGGCGACCCGCCGATCGGGGTCCGCGCCATGGTCGATCTCGAATTTCAAGGTTTCAAGCAGTCCCGCCGGCATCTCGCCTTCATCCAGCACACGTAATCCAAGCGAGACGTAGAATGGCGCGTTGAACGGCACAAAACGGTCTGTCGTCAGTGTGACGCCTGATGCGCCCCGCTGCCGCGCCGTCTCGATCACGGTCTGCATCAAGCGCCGCCCGACACCCTTCTGCTGCCAGCGCCGCATGACATCGATCTCCAGGACATAGATCGCGCCATCGAGCTCGGAACTCGCGACGAAGGCAAAGGGGTGATCCAGATGATCGACCGCCACGAATAGCAGCCTTGCATCGAGCGACATCTCCAGCGTCTGACGCGGCACGGTCCTACCCTCGTCCTCCCTGCCTAGGGCACGGCCGAGGGTTGCGAAGGCATCGATCTCGATTTCCGCCAGGAAATCCAGGTCAGTGGAACGAGCAAGGCGAATAGTATAAGCGTCTCGCTCCATCTTCCCCGCGCTCATCACATGTTCGGATAAACTGGCCCCTCACCGCCCTGCGGCGGGACCCAGTTGATGTTCTGGTTCGGGTCCTTGATGTCGCAGGTCTTGCAGTGGACGCAGTTCTGGGCGTTGATGACGAAGGTATCCTGACCGTCCTTCTCCACCCATTCATAAACGCCGGCCGGACAGTAGCGGGTCGACGGACCAGCATAGATGTCGTGTTCCGACCGCTTCTGCAGGCCCATGTCCTTGACCTGCAGATGCACCGGCTGGTCTTCCTCATGATTGGTGTTCGACAGGAACACCGAGGACAGCCGGTCGAAGGTCAAAACGCCGTCCGGCTTCGAATAGGCGATCGGCTTGTGCTTGGCCGCCGGCTCCAGCGATTGAGCATCGGTCTTGCCGTGCTTCAGCGTGCCGAAGAAGGAGAAGCCGAACAGCGTGTTCGTCCACATATCGAGCCCGCCGAGCGCCACGCCGACCGCCGTGCCGAACTTCGACCACAGCGGCTTGACGTTGCGCACCTTCTTCAGGTCCTTGCCGATATCGCTGGCGCGCCATTCGTTTTCGATCTCGACCACTTCATCATTGGCGCGGCCGGCCGCGATCGCTGCGGCGATCTTGTCGGCCGCCAGCATGCCGGACAGCACCGCATTATGACTGCCCTTGATGCGCGGCACGTTGACGAAGCCGGCCGAGCAGCCGATCAGCGCGCCGCCAGGGAAGGAGAGCTTCGGCACCGACTGATAGCCGCCCTCGGTGATGGCACGGGCGCCATAGGAGATGCGCTTGCCACCTTCGAAGGTGCCGCGGATCGCCGGATGCGTCTTGAAGCGCTGGAACTCCTCGAAGGGATAAAGATAGGGGTTCTTGTAGTTGAGGTGGATGACGAAGCCGACGGCGACGAGATTGTCCTCGAGGTGATAGAGGAAGGAGCCACCACCGGTCTTCATGCCAAGCGGCCAGCCGAAGGAGTGCTGCACCAGACCCTGCTTATGGTTCTCCGGCTTCACCTGCCAGAGCTCCTTGATGCCGATGCCGAATTTCTGCGGCTCGCGGCCTTTCTGCAGGTCGAACTTGGCGATGAGCTGCTTGGCAAGCGAGCCGCGCACGCCTTCGCCGATCAGCACATATTTGCCCATGAGCGCCATGCCGCGCGTATAGTTCGGGCCAGGCTCGCCGTTCTTCTCGATGCCCATGTCGCCGGTGGCAACACCGATGACGGCGCCCTGGTCGTTATAAAGCACTTCGGTCGCGGCAAAGCCGGGATAGATCTCGACGCCCAGCCCCTCGGCCTTTTCGGCGAGCCAGCGACAGACATTGCCAAGCGATACGATATAGTTGCCGTGATTGTTCATCAGCGGCGGCATCAGCGCATTCGGCAGGCGCACCGAACCAGCAGGTCCGAGGAACAGGAAATGATCGTCCGTCACCTCGGTCTTGAAGGGATGGCCTTCCTCCTGACGCCAGCCGGGCAGCAGGCGGTCGATGCCGATCGGATCGACGACGGCGCCCGACAGGATATGCGCCCCGACTTCTGCGCCCTTTTCGAGCACGACGACGGTGAGATCGGGATTGACCTGCTTCAGGCGGATCGCCGCCGAAAGACCTGCTGGCCCCGCACCGACGATCACAACGTCGAATTCCATGCTCTCGCGTTCAGGCAGCTCGCTAGCGTCAGTCATTCACTCTGTCTCCGATTGGCCGGGCTCCCGTTGATTGGGTGCGGCCTTCTCCCCATTTTGGGCGTCTTCCCCGTTGGCTATCTCTTGTCAAAACGGGAGGGGATTGTCGAGCCGGGAAGCGACAGCCGATCCTCCAATTCGCACAACTGGCGTGAAAATTAAATTCACCTTACGTCAACGTCAATGCCTAGGCGTTGTCCGCTTGCTGTTTATCGGCTTCCAAAAAGCATTCGCGGCATTCTATAAAACTCATTGGAACAATCCGGACAGCATAAGGGGTGAACAAGATGGATCTCGGCATCAAGGGAAAGCGGGCGCTGGTTCTGGCTTCGTCCAAGGGGCTTGGCCATGGCATTGCCGTGGCGCTGGCACGCGAAGGGGCAAATGTCCTGCTCTGCGGCCGCAGCGGCGAGAGGCTGGAGAGCAATTGCAAGGCTATCAATGCGGAAGGGAAAGGTCGGGCGGATTGGATCTGGGCCGATCTCAATGATGAGATGTTCGTCGAAACCGTCAGCAAGGCGGTCACCGAAAAGCTCGGCGGCCTCGACATTCTCGTCAACAATACCGGCGGTCCGACGCCGGGAACTTCGGAAGATATGACCGCCGATAAGCTGGAAACCTATTTCCTGTCGATGGTGGCGCGGGTCATCACGCTGACCAACGCGCTGCTTCCGGCCATGAAGGCGCAGGGTTGGGGCCGTATCCTCACCGTTGCCTCCTCCGGCGTCATCGAACCGATCCCCAATCTGGCCCTTTCCAATACGCTGCGCCCTGCCCTTGCCGGCTGGAGCAAGACGTTGGCGGCGGAGGTGGCGGCACATGGCATTACCGTGAACATGCTGCTGCCGGGCAGCATTGCCACCGACCGGCTGGCCGACCTCGACAATGCGGCTGCCAAACGCAGCGGTAAACGCCTGGAGGAGATCGAAGCCGAGCGGCAACAGCGTATTCCCGCGGGTCGCTACGGCCGGGTCGAGGAATTCGCGGCGACGGCCGCCTTTCTTTGCAGCGAACCCGCAAGCTATGTCACCGGCTCGATGATCCGCTGCGATGGCGGCGCGGCGCGTTCTCTTTGAATACGCGCCCAACGAATGAGGCATTCGTCCCCAGAAAAGCGATCTTCTGAACACAATTACGTGAGAGACGAATTGGCTGGCGCCAAGCCCTAACCCTGCCGCTTCCGGGTAGGTGAAGGCAAAAGACCAGCATTTCTCCGCTTTTATTACATAGCGGCAATCAAAAAATAGTCATTTCGGCCATTTATTGCACTGCAAACGAAAGCATACCGGGAAAGCTTTCCAACTGTTAATTTTTCACCCTGTCGAACAGGTGGTAGGTTACTGCGAACTGGCGTTCATCCATTCACGTTATAGGGACAGAATACCGAACGTTAGCGGTAACGGCGATGTGATGGATTGCGGCGAAACGCGTCTTTTTCGCGCTGCAATAAATCCACCTCAAGGTCACCGCATTTCCTGCAACTCGCCTCGACCGGTTTTTTAAATATGAAGAAATTTTGGCTCTCTCTCGGCCTTCTCGTTGTCGCAGCTCTTGGAGTCTGGAGCTACCGCGACCGTATCCCCTTTATGTCCGCTTTAATCGACAGGGCATCCGCCAAGACCGAGGATAGCAGCAAGGCAGCAGATGCCGGCGGCCACGGCAAGCGTCAGACGGCGGCCCAAATGGTCAAGACCGTGGCGGTCACGAAAACGACGCTCGCCAACGACGTTACCGCCACCGGCTGGGCCGATGCGCAGGATACGACGACGATCGCCGCACAGGAATCCGGCATCATCACCTCGATAGCGGCTGAGGATGGCGCCATGGTCAAGGCCGGCGATCTGATCGCGAAGCTCGATCCGCGCACGGCTCAGGCCGCGGTCGACAAGGACCAGGCAACGCTTGCCAAGGATCAGGCGACGCTCACCGAAGCAGAAGCGGCACTGACGCGGGCCAAGACCCTGCTGAATGGAGCCGGCACGCAGCAGACGGTGGACCAGGCTGTCGCAGCGCGCGATACGGCTGTTGCGACGGTCAACGGCGACAAGGCACAGCTCGCGGCCGATCAGGTTCTGCTCGAGCACACCGAAATCCGCGCGCCCTATGATGGCCGTCTCGGCAATGTCGCCCTCAGCGTCGGCGCTTATGTGAGCCCCGGCACGGCAATCGTATCGATCGCCCAATACGATCCGATCTACGTCAAGTTCCATCTGCAGGAGAGCCACCTGCGCGAGTTGGAGGAGGCGATGAAGGCCGGGACTGTTCCCGTCAGCACCGTACCCCGGTCGGAACAAGGCAAGTCGCGCCAGGGCGCGATGAGTTTTTATGACAATCAGGTCGATGCGGCATCCGGCACGATCCTCGCCAAGGCGAAGTTCAACAATGCCAACGGCGCCCTCTGGCCCGGCCAGTCGGTCAACATCGTCGTACATTTCAACGACAACCAGCCTGTTCTCGTTGCGCCCACCGTTGCGGTCAGCCCCGGCCCGGACGGCTTCTTTGCCTTTGTCGTCAAGGACAACAAGGTGCATATGACACCGGTCACCGTTGCGCGTCAGAACGGTGGATACAGCGCGATCGCCAAGGGCCTTTCGGAAAGCGACCACGTCGTGACCGAAGGACAGGTGCAGTTGAACGACGGCCAGAGCGTCGTCGAGCAATTCAGCGATGCCACGCCGCAGAAAGTCGCCTCGGCTGACGATCAGTCGGGTCAGAAAACCGAAACGATCTCTGTCGGAGCGCAGCAATGATCCCCAGCTTCTGTATCAGGCGGCCAGTGGCGACGACGCTTTTGGCCTTGGGGGTCGTCATGGCAGGCTGGGCAGGCTATCGCCTTGTGCCCGTTGCGGCTCTGCCGCAGGTCGACTTTCCGACCATCAACGTCACCGCACAGTTGACCGGCGCCTCGCCGCAAACCATGGCAACATCAGTTTCGACGCCGCTGATCAAGCAGTTCGAGACCATCCCCGGCATCAGCGAAATCTCGTCGACGAACTCGCTCGGCAACACCAGCATCGTGCTGCAGTTCGACCTCAACCGCGATATCGACGCCGCGGCCGCCGACGTCCAGGCCGCAATCTCGCATGCAACGCGCCAGTTGCCCGACAACCTGACTGTGCCGCCAAGCTATCGCAAGACCAACCCGGCCGATGCGCCGGTCATGCTGCTTGCCGTGCAGAGCGATACGATGCCGCGCAGCAAGCTCGACGAAATCGCCGAAGACATCATCTCGCCGTCGCTGTCGACGCTTCCGGGCGTGGCGGAAGTGACGGTGTTCGGCGCCCAGACATATGCAGTACGCGTCGAAGTCGATCCGGCCAAACTGCAGGACCGCAGCATCGGCATCGATACTGTCAACAATGCGCTGGTCAACGCCAACAGCCAGGTTCCGGTGGGCACTCTGCAGAACAATTCGCAGAGCATGACCATCAACTCGAATACGCAGCGTACCAATGCCGCGGAGTTCCGTTCGCTTGTTATCGCCAACCCGAACGGCGCGCCGATTCACCTCAGCGATGTCGCAGACGTTCAGGACAGCGTGGAAAATACCAATGCCGGTTCCTGGTATGACGGCAAGCGAGCGATCATTCTTGCCATCCAGCGCCAGCCGGATGCCAATACGGTCGATGTGGTCGACGCCATAAACGCCAAATTGCCGCAGCTACACGCGGAAATACCGGCCTCGGTGAAAACAACAGTCATGAACGATTCAGCGCAGCCGATCCGCGACGCGATTTCGGACGTTAAATTCACGCTGCTGCTGACGATCGGCCTCGTCGTGCTGGTGATCTATCTCTTCACCGGTCATGTCACGGCAACGATCATCCCTGGCCTTGCCGTGCCGCTATCGCTAATCGCGACCTTCGGCATGATGTATATTCTCGGATATAGCATCGACAATATCTCGCTGCTCGGATTGACCCTCGCGGTCGGTCTCGTGGTGGACGACGCCATCGTCATGCTGGAGAACATATTGCGCCATGTCGAAGAGGGCATGCCCGTGCTTCAGGCGGCGCTCAAAGGGTCGGCGGAAGTCAGCTATACGATCATATCGATGTCGATTTCGCTGATCGCCGTGTTCATTCCGATCCTGCTGATGGGCGGCGTCGTCGGCCGCATCTTCAACGAATTCGGCATGGTCGTCGCGATCGCCATTGTATCTTCCGCGATCGTGTCGCTCACCGTCACCCCGATGCTCAGCTCGCGCCTGTCGGCGGGCCATGGAGAGCCCCCTTATCCAGTGCGTCTCTTCAACGCAGGCTTCGATTGGACCCAGCGCGGCTATGACAAGGGCGTCGCCTGGTGCCTTCGCCATCGCGGAACGGTGTTGCTGAGCTTCTTCGGCTCGGTCGCCCTCTCGGCGTATCTCTTCAATGTACTACCGGCAAGCTTCTTCCCGACGGAAGACATTGGCCGCCTGACGATCTCGACGCAGGCGCGGCAGGATATTTCCTATCCGGCAATGCAGGATCTGCAGAACCAGGCCGCCGCAATCGTAAAACAGAACTCTGCCGTCGCTCACGTCATGTCGATCGTCGGCGGCAATGTGCGCCAGCCGCTGAACAACGGCACGATGTATGTCGAGTTGAAGGCAAAGGATCAGCGTGAGCCGCTTGACAACACCCTGCGGGAGTTGCGCGCTGGTATCAGCAAGATTGCCGGCCTGAAGGCCTATATCACGCCGCAGCAAAGCCTGCGCTTCGGCGGCCGTCAGACCGCCAGCCAGTATCAGCTCGTCATTCAGGCGCTGAGCGCCGACCAGACCAATCTCTGGGCCAACAAGATCCAGGATGAGATGCGCCGCGACCCGCGCTTCACGGACGTTGCCTCGGACGAGCAAAACAACGCGCTGCAGGCCAATATCGTCGTCGATACCGAAAAGGCCGCGGCCTACGGCATCAACAACAATCAGCTACGCACATCACTGGAAGAAGGCTTCGGCGGTTATGCCGCCGCTCAGATCCAGTCCACCGGCGACAGCTACGACGTCATCGTCGAATACGATACTAGCAAGCCTTGGGATGACCAGAAGCTGCAGGAAATCCAGATTGCCTCGTCAAGTGGCACCCTGGTGCCGCTGTCGAACTTCGCCCATGTCGAACGCACGACCGGCCCGGTCACCATCAACCAGACCGGCCAGCTCGTTTCGACCACGGTGTCCTTCAACCTGCCGGCCGGCGAAGCGCTCGGCGACGCCACCGCGCAGATCGACCAGATTAAGAAGGACATCAACATGCCGGCGGACGTCTTCACGTCCTATGGCGGCACCGCCCAGATCTTCCAGCAGTCGCAAGGCAGCACGCCTTACCTGATCCTTGCCGCTGTCCTGACGATCTATGTGGTCCTCGGCGTTCTCTATGAGAGCTTCATCCATCCGCTGACCATCCTCTCCGGCCTGCCGGCCGCCGCTCTCGGCGCGCTGCTAGCCCTGAAGGTCTTCGGCTTCGACCTGTCGATTATCGCGCTCATCGGTTTGCTGATGCTAATCGGTATCGTGAAGAAAAACGCGATCATGATGATCGACGTGGCGCTGGAAACGCTTCGATCGAGCGCTGGCATATCGCCTGCGGAAGCGATCCATGAAGCCTGCGTGCGCCGCTTCCGTCCGATCATGATGACGACCTTCTGCGCCCTGCTCGGCGCGCTGCCGATCGCCATCGGTGGTGGCGCCAGTTCGGAGTTGCGCCAGCCGCTTGGCATTGCCGTCGTCGGCGGTCTTGTCGTCTCGCAAATCCTGACGCTGTTCATCACGCCGGTGATCTTCCTTGAGATGAACCGCCTGAACGACTTCGTCGGCCGTCTCGGCAAGCGCAAGGACAAGCACCAGCACGAAGAAGAAAGGCCGACCGCCATCGCGGCCGAATGACATCAGACGGGCGCCACGAGGCGCCCGTTTCAGTTTGGCATGATCCGGAACCCGAAACTGCGCAGCCAAAGCTGAGAGCGTTTTTCGGACAAGATCATCGCAAAACAAATGCGCGCTCCGTCTTGCACTTGCAGTCCAGCCATGCCATGACGCGCCCTCTTTACGAAAGGGCGCGTCTCGCGTTCCATAAGGGGCGTTGCCCCATTCCAAAAAATTTTCAGCAGAAGGGAGTGCGGGCATGGCTCGGGCGCTTGGTTTCGACTTCGGCACAACGAACACGGTTTTGGCGATGGCCGATGGCCCGGCGACGCAATCGGTCGCCTTCACCAGCGTCGCCGGCACCGCTGACAGCATGCGTACGGCCCTGTCCTTCATGAAGGATCCGGGACTAGGTGCCGCGGCACTGAAGGTCGAGGCAGGGCATGCCGCCATCCGCCAATTCATCGACAATCCCGGCGATTGCCGCTTTCTGCAATCGATCAAGACCTTTGCGGCAAGTGCGCTTTTCCAGGGCACGCTGATCTTTGCGAAGCGCCACAGCTTCGAGGATCTGATGGAGATCTTCGTGCGCCGGCTGCGCGCTTACGCCGGCGAAGGCTGGCCGGCGGATGTTGGCCGCATCGTCGCGGGCCGGCCGGTGCACTTTGCCGGCGCCAACCCGGACGCGTCCCTCGCCACGGCCCGCTATAACGAGGCGCTGTCTCGCTTCGGCTTTCCGGAAATCCATTATGTCTACGAACCGGTGGCGGCCGCCTTCTACTTCGCCCAGCACCTGAAAGCGGATGCGACCGTGCTGGTGGCCGATTTCGGCGGCGGTACCACGGACTATTCACTGATCCGCTTCGAGACCCATGGTGGAAAGCTGACGGCGACCCCGATCGGCCATTCCGGCGTCGGCATTGCCGGCGATCACTTCGACTTCCGGATGATCGACAACATCGTTTCGCCAGCCATCGGCAAGGGCAGCCTCTTCAAGAGCTTCGACAAGCTGCTGGAAGTACCCACCTCCTACTACGCCAATTTCGGCCGCTGGAACCAGCTATCGATCTTCAAGACCTCGCGCGAATATGCCGATCTGAAGACGCTGGTGCGCAGCTGCCTGGAGCCGGAAAAGCTCGAGACCTTTATCGAGCTCGTTGAACACGACGAAGGCTATCCGCTCTATCAGGCGGTGTCGGCGACGAAGATGGCGCTTTCGGCCAACGAGGAAGCTGAATTCAACTTCCCGCCGCTTGGCAAGGCCGGCCGCAAAACCGTGCGCCGCAGCGATTTCGAAAGCTGGATCGCCGACGATCTCGCCCGCATCGAAGGTGCGCTGGACGACGTTCTGGCGACCACCAACACAGCGCCGGAGGCCATCGACAAGGTGTTCCTCACCGGCGGCACCTCTTTCGTGCCCGCCGTGCGCCGCATCTTCACCGAACGCTTCGGTCAGGAACGGATCGAAACCGGCGGCGAGTTGCTGTCGATCGCCCACGGCCTCGCCTTGATCGGCGAGCGCGACGACATCAGCCAGTGGACGGCGTGAGGGTGGGGAACACCCTGCCCTTTCGTTCTTCCGCTGCTTTGGCTAGAGTTCGCCAATGATCTCCGCCAACGACCTCACTCCGGCCGAACTTGCCGCCCTTCTGCATTTTCATGCGGATGCAGGCGTCGAATGGCTGCTCGAAGAGGAGGCCGTTGACCGTTTTGCCGAATTCGAAGCGATGAAGGCAGCTCGCCAAGGCGCCCGGCCGGTTCAGCCGCGCGTCGAGGCACCCCCGCTCGCCACACGGCCTGCTACGCAGCCGGAACGTCGTCAGGCCATACAGCCGGCCGCCCCGCCGATATCGGCGCGAAGCGCGCCGGCCATCCCTGACGAACAAGCTGTCGAACAGGCCCGATTCGCCGCCGAAAGCGCCCGGTCGCTTAGCGAACTCAAGACGGCACTGGAGGCCTTCAACGGCTGCAACCTGAAAAACAGCGCACGCTCGACCATCTTCGCCAGCGGCAGCGCCGAGGGCCGTATGATGGTGATCGGCCCGATGCCCAGCGCCGACGACGACCGCGAAGGCCTACCCTTTGCCGGACGAACCGGACAATTGCTCGACAAGATGCTGGGCGCCATCGGCCTGCAGCGTGACGGAATCCTGCTCACCAATGTCATTCCGTGGCGCCCGCCGGGGAACCGTGCGCCGTCGGCGCCGGAAGTCGAGATCTGCCGCCCCTTCATCGAACGGCAGATCGCGCTGGCGGAGCCGAAAGCCCTGCTGCTGCTCGGCAATTTCACCGCTCGGCACTTCTTCGAAAGCAACGAAACGATTCACGGCCTGCGCGGGCAATGGCGGGACGTCACGATCGCCGGCCGAACGATACCAGCGATTGCCAGCCTCCACCCTCAGGAATTGCTGACGGCTCCAATCAACAAGCGATTGGCCTGGAATGATCTTTTGACCTTCAAAAATCGCATCACTGCCGAAGTTTCAGGCTAATTTTTCATCAGTGTTAACGGAAGATGAAACTTGCCATGCGTTATTTGCATGGCAGTGTTCCAGCCTTGTGCATTGCAGAATCAATGCTGCATTGCAATATATGCGATGTGTCTTGGGAGGAAATTTGAAAGGAACCAAGGCCATGACTGCTCGTTTCCGTCCTATCCATAGCGGGTTTGATACCCTGCGCCGCGTCATCGTACCTGTGCGCGCCACCAACGGCCATCGCAGCCTCGGCATTGCCGCTAATGAGCAAATGACTGCTCGCGGCACCGGCCTCTCTGCTCGCGTTGCTCGCCCGACCGCTATATTTGCCGACTTTCGTGAGTACTGATACCGTGTCTCTAGGCTTGCGCTCTTTTTTCACCCTTCTCGACTCCGTCGGGCATATCGGCTCCGCCGTGCGCGCAGCCGAGGAATTCGAGCGCTCGCGTGGCCTGCGCACGGCTGACAAAAGCGAAATCAGCCGCGCGCGTGCGGCGGCTGCCGGCATCCCCTTATAGGTTTGAAAAGGGTGGGATCGATGATCCCGCCCCTTTTTGTTTCGGATTTCATAAGAGATTTTCATGAAGAACAGCGCCGGGCCCAGCTCGGCGTTTTTATTTGGCTCACTGCTCTGAAACCGCACACGCGGCTGCCGATTGCGCCCATGCAAACGCTTCATCCACAGTAGCGAGTTTCTCGGCCTGCCAGCGGCAATATTCGTCAAGAAAGTCGCGGGACATCCAAAGGTGAGTCTTTTTCGATTCGTCGTACCAGCCCAAACTGCCACCATCGACGGCCTTGCGCAAAAGGCGCTGTAGATGGGTGCGCGACATCATGAACTGTGCGGCGATTGCCCGTGTATCGATGCGGCCAAGATTGACGCGTCCATCCACTTCGGTGCTCATATCCAGCCGAGAGACGAGATGGTCCATCACCAGTCCCCCGGCTTCCGTCCAGAGAAACAGGCCGACGCGCTCCGGCGGCTCCCGCCAGGCTGTCGTTTCCAGGCAGCGGCGCGCCATACGCGGCTGCGCCAGATCGATCAGCTCCGGATGAGTGGCCAATGTGGCGGCGCGGTTGCCGTCATCGAGCAGATCGAGTGCGGCGAGATTGGCAAGATACCAACTGATCATCGCGGTGTGACTGACTTCGGCCGGCCCATAGCGGCGCGGACGTTTGACAACGCCAGGGACAGGAACGAGGAAGCGATACGTCAGCAGTTCCTCGACATAGCTCAACACGGTGTTGCGGCTTGCGACGCGGTATTGAGTGATCACGTCGCGAAGCTTGACAACGGTGAGGCCCGAACCGGGAACGGCAGGATCATATTCGAGATGAAGCGCATAGGCCGTCTGGGTCAAGAGCCAGCGCTGATGCGAGGCCAACAGGCGTGCGATCCGCGGTCCGCTGTCGTAGCGATCCCGCAAAGCCTCCGCTAAAAAACGCAGGGAGGATACGAATTTGGGATGGCAAGCAAGTTGCTCGACGGAAAAGCTCAATCGGGCCTCCTTATGGCGCCCTTCTAAAAGACCGATCGGAAGGAATTGTTCTCATTTTTTTGAATAAATCTGCGGCTTCAGATCGCAGCTCCGACATCAGATAGCATGCTATAGTTATGTGAAAACACTGTTATCACAAGAAGTTAAACAAATAATTTAACTTTAAAACCATTCTTTCACCATCATCTTTTTTAGACTAACTTGCGAGGTGGGCCACAGATCAACCAACCGCGCCATATGCCGTCGCGATTGATCGCGCATCGTTGCTGGGTTAGAGCAAGATGCGCTTTCACGACGCGCATCTGCTTTAACCAATCGACCGGAATCCCGCTTCAATGCTGGCCAGCCTCGTCTCGATCGCCAGTCTGATGTTGTCAACGCTGTTGATGATGGTCGGCTATGGCTTGATGAACTTCGTCGTCCCGATCCGCTCCGTGGCGGAAGGCTGGTCGACTTTCACCATTTCGGTGATCGCGACTGGTTACACCTTCGGCTTCACCATATCCTGCATCGTCACGCCGCGCTTCGTGCAGCGGGTGGGACATGTGCGCGTCTTCGGCGCCCTGATCTCACTTCTCAGCATCGGCATTCTGCTGTGCGCATTGATGGTCGATTGGCGCGCCTGGCTGGTTTTCCGCTGCATCAGCGGCTTCGGCATCGCCGGCGCCTATCTTATCATCGAAAGCTGGTTGAACGAGCGGGTCACCAACGACAATCGCGCGACGATCTTCTCGGTCTATATGATCACCTGCCTAGTCGGCTCGATCGGTGGGCAATATCTGGTGCCGCTCGGCGATCCCAGCAATACCTCGCTTTTCATTCTCTGCGGCGTCATCTTCGCGCTCGCGATGCTGCCGACGGCGCTATCGACCGCCAAGTCGCCGACGCCGATTCATCAGGCCAAGTTCGACCTGCCGAAACTTTATCGGCTATCGCCGATCGCCTTCGTCGGTTCGCTGCTGTCGGGCGCTCTTTCCGGCACATGGAGCAGCCTTGGCGGCGTCTATACCCAGAATGTCGGCATGAACACGGCCGAGGGTGCGACGCTGCTTGCCTGCGTGCTCGCCGGCGGTGCAGTATCGCAAATGCCGATCGGTCGCATATCGGACCTGATGGACCGTCGCTACGTGATGATCGTCTGCGGCGTCGTCGGCGTCCTCGCCTGTGCCATCATGACCTTGTTCGACGTGCATGCGCAGTTGACGCTCTATATCGCCGGCTTCTTCATCGGCACCGTGCTCTATCCGATCTATGCGCTCAATGTCGCCCATGCCAACGACCGCGCAGCGCCGGATGAATATGTCACCATCTCCAGCGGCATCATGCTGCTTTATGGACTCGGCACGGTCTCCGGGCCGCTGGTCGGCGGCGCGATGATGGAAGTTGCCGGCCCATCCGGCCTTCTCTGGTTCCTGGCTCTCGCCTTTGCGCTCTATGCCGGCTATGCCGGCTGGCGCATCGCCATGCGCAAGCCGAACGAGGGACGCGTCGAAAAGACGGACTTCCAGTCCATATCTCTGCCCGTCCGTGGCAGCAGCGAATCGACGGTCCGCACGATGCAGTCGACGGCCGACTGATCGCCTCGGATCTGTCGGCCAGGAGCCGAACCAAGGACGATCGCATAACGCGGGTAGCTACTACGACAATAACGACACCATCGTCGCTTGTGCCAAGACGCTCGGTTGTGAAGACCATGATGGGCTTGGATGGTATGGTGTCGTCGCAGAGCAAACGGAAGCCGACGACGCGATCAAGGCGGCGTTCAACCTGAAATCAAACGTGGCCTTCCCGATCAAATACTTTGCTCGCCATCACGAATTGTAGCGGCGCCACGATATGACTTTAACTTTGGTTCAGATTTCGATGTAATGATGCGCGCGGATTTGCTTCCGGAGCGCTGCTTCGGATCAACGCCGCCCGCCGCAGTATAAGCCTGATCAGGATAGACCATGCGAACAGACACCGGCCAGATCGTCCATCTGGCAGACTATCGTCCCACCGACTTCGTTCTGGAACGCGTGGACCTTACCTTCGATCTGCATCCGACCGAGACCAAGGTCGAAGCGCGGCTGATCTTCCATCGCCGCGAAGGTACCGACCCCAAGGCACCGCTTGTGCTCGATGGCGACGATCTCAGCCTTTCCGGGCTGCTGCTCGATCAGGTCGACGTTCCGGCCGGGCAATTCGAGGCGACGGCGGAAAGCCTGACAGTTCGCGACTTGCCAGAGAGCACGCCCTTCGAGCTGACGATCACGACCATCATCAACCCCGAAGCCAACACGCAATTGATGGGGCTTTACCGCAGCGGCGGCATCTATTGCACCCAGTGCGAAGCCGAGGGCTTCCGCCGCATCACCTATTTCCCCGATCGCCCCGACGTCCTTGCTCCCTACACGGTCAACATCATCGCCGACAAAGCCGCCAATCCGCTGCTGTTGTCGAACGGCAATTTCCTTGGCGGTGCCGGCTATGGCGAAGGCAAGCATTTCGCCGCCTGGTTCGATCCGCATCCGAAGCCGAGCTATCTCTTCGCGCTCGTTGCCGGCGATCTCGGCGTGGTTGAGGACACGTTCGTCACGATGTCCGACCGTGAAGTGGCGCTGAAGATCTATGTCGAACACGGCAAGGAGCCACGCGCAGCCTATGCCATGGACGCGCTGAAGCGCTCGATGAAGTGGGATGAGGAGCGGTTCGGCCGCGAATACGATCTCGACATCTTCATGATCGTCGCCGTCTCCGATTTCAACATGGGGGCGATGGAGAACAAGGGCCTCAACGTCTTCAACGACAAATACGTGCTGGCTGATCCGGAAATCGCTACCGATGCCGACTATGCCAATATCGAGGCGATCATCGCGCATGAATATTTCCACAATTGGACCGGCAATCGCATTACCTGCCGCGACTGGTTCCAGCTCTGCCTCAAGGAAGGCTTGACGGTCTATCGCGACCACGAATTTTCCGCCGATCAGCGTTCGCGGCCGGTCAAGCGCATCGCCGAAGTCCGCCATCTGAAATCGGAGCAGTTTCCGGAAGACAGCGGGCCGCTTGCTCATCCGGTTCGCCCGACGAAATACCGCGAAATCAACAACTTCTATACGACGACGGTCTACGAGAAGGGCAGCGAAGTCACTCGCATGATCGCCACGCTCCTCGGCCGCGATCTGTTCAAGAAGGGCATGGATCTCTATTTCGACCGCCACGACGGCCAAGCTGTGACGATTGAGGACTTCATCAAATGTTTCGAGGATGCGAGCGGGCGCGACCTGACGCAGTTCTCGCTCTGGTATCATCAGGCTGGCACGCCGCTGGTGACCGCTTCGGGCACCTATGACGCGGCAGCCAAGACCTTCGCTCTTTCACTCGAGCAGATGGTCCCGGCCACTCCCGGCCAGGCGACCAAGGAGCCCATGCATATTCCGCTACGCACAGCGCTTTTCGCCGCGGACGGGGCATTGTTGACGCCGACATCGGTGACCGACGCGGAACTGACCGACGATGTCCTGCACCTGACTGCGCGGACGCAGACGGCCGTCTTCCACGGCATTCCTTCCCGGCCGGTGCTGTCGCTGAACCGCAGCTTCTCGACGCCGATCAATCTTCAGCTCAGCCAGAGCGCCAAGGACCTGGCGCTGATCGCTCGCTACGAAACCGACCATTTCGCCCGCTGGCAGGCGCTGATCGACCTTGGCCTGCCCAACCTGCTGCAGGCTGCCCGCGACGCGCGGCAGGGTAATCCGATCACTTGCGACGCAGCCTTCGTCGACGCGCTTTTGGCGGCTGCAAATGATGAGAGCCTGGAGCCCGCTTTCCGCGCCCAGGCGCTCGCCCTGCCGAGTGAGGCCGACATTGCCCGCGAACTCGGCGGCAATAATGATCCGGACGCAATCCACGCCGGCCGTCAGGCGATCCTCGCACTGGTTGCCGAAGCCGGGAGAAGCGTCTTCGCCGCCCTCTATGACAACATGCAGACATCGGACCCCTTCAGTCCGGATGCCGCCAGCGCCGGACGGAGAGCCTTGCGGAATGCCGCGCTCACCTATCTGTCGCAGTCGGACAACGCGCCGGCTCGCGCCAAAGCAGCCTTTGACGCGGCGAATAACATGACCGACCTCAGTGCTGCCCTGACGATCCTTGCCCACCGGTTTCCGGAGTCGGCGGAAGCCAAGGCAGCCCTCCAGGGCTTCCACGATCGCTTCGCAGAGAACGCGCTGGTCATCGACAAGTGGCTTGCCATTCAGGCGGCTATCCCTGGCGCCGCGACCTTGGAGCGCATCCAGGGCCTGATGGAAACGCCGCTTTTCAAGCGCACCAATCCGAACCGCATGCGCGCCCTCGTCGGCACCTTCGCCTTTGCCAATCCCACCGGCTTCGGTCGTGCGGATGGAGCCGGCTATCGCTTCCTCGCAGAGCAAATCCTCGACATCGACCAGCGCAACCCGCAGTTGGCTGCCCGCATCCTGACCTCCATGCGCTCCTGGCGCTTGCTGGAGCTAGTGCGCGCCGATCACGCCCGCTCCGCCTTGATGCAAATCGAACGCGCCGGCAGCCTTTCGACGGATGTTCGTGATATTGTGGACCGCATCCTCAAGGAATGAATTTTTGCTTGCTCTTGCGAGATCGAGGCGGGTGATTTGAGCCCGCCTTTTTCAGCCGGAACGAGTCCCTTGTAGCCGCGGCTTACCATTGCGAGTACAAAAAAGCACGAAATCGCATATGGTTAAGAAAGTTTTACCCTGCCCTCTGGACAAGGCGAATCACGAGTGATTCATTAGGGTAGATTCGGGCGAGCGGCGCTGCGAATCACACGAGGGACAAGGCTAGAGCGATGGTGGACGTGCGGCGGGCAACCGCGGCCGATGGACGGCTGCGTGTTAATTTCGACGGTCTGAAATCCTGGCATAGCGGCGTTACCGATCGAGCGGGCGTACGGGCGGAGACAGTTTCGCGCCGTTTTCCGCAGGCGGAACATATACTCAAGCGGGTGATCCCCGTCCTCATCGTCTCCTTTCTGATGGTCGTCGCCGCCTCGCATTTCTTCGGCATGATGATGGAGCATGGGCGGATGACCGCGGCCGCTCGCCAGGCGACGTCACTGTCCATCGCCGCGGCGTCCGCAGCCTTCTCCAACGATGCCAGCCTCTTCCAGTCCGGCGACCGAAACGGCGCTGAAAAGAAACTCGCGGCTTACCTTCCGCAGGACCGGCTCGACACCGGCGCATTCATCCTGCTGGTGCAGGCGAGCGGCCGTGTCTTCGGCTCGTCGGCCGCCGGCTCTCCCTATATCGGCCTGACGATCTCGGATTTCTTCCCCGAGGTTTCGACAATCAGAAGTTTTGGCGACCATGCTGGTGTGATCGAGACGATGATCGACGGCGCGCCCTTCTATGCGGCGATTTCTTTAATCGGAGACAAGGGCGATTTCGTCCTCTCGGCCGCCTCAATGGACCAGATCGACAAGCTCTGGCGCGATGAGCTGACGCTCAATGTCACGCTCTTTGCGGGCATTTCCTCCATCCTGCTCGTCATTCTCTACGCCTATTATACCCAGGTGAAACGGGCACGCGATGCCGATGAGATCTTCCTCGAATCCAATCTGCGCGTCGAAACCGCCCTGTCGCGCGGACGCTGCGGTCTCTGGGATTTCGATTTCGCCAGCCGCGAATTCTTCTGGTCGCGGTCGATGTACGACATGCTCGGCCTGCCGGCCGCCGATCGGCCGCTGTCCTTCGTCGATGCAGCCCGGATGATGCATCCGGATGACAACAGCCTGCATGTGCTGGCACGATCGGTCACCCGCGGCACCGCCGGCCAGGTCGATCAGATCCTGCGGATTCGTCACGCTAAGGGACACTATGTCTGGATGCGTGCCCGCGCCCAGGTCATCCGCACCAATTCCGGTCATGTCCACATGATCGGCATCGCCATGGACGTCACCGAACAGCATCGGCTGGCGCAGCGCTATGCCGAGGCCGACCAGCGTTTGGCCGATGCGATCGAATGCACTTCGGAAGCTTTCGTACTCTGGGACAAGAACGACCGCCTGGTCATGTGCAATGGCCACTTCCAGCAAGCTTACGGCCTGCCGGACAATGTGCTGGTGCCAGGCACCGAACGTGCCGTCGTCAACGCCGCCGCGGCCCGCCCGGTCATCGAGCGTCGCATTGTCGATCCCGGCCGCTCCAACCACTCGCAAACGACGGAAGTGCAGCTTGCCGACGAGCGCTGGCTGCAGATCAACGAACGCCGCACCCGTGACGGCGGCCTCGTTTCCGTCGGCACCGACATCACGCAGTTGAAGCGCAACCAGGAGCGTCTGCGCGAGTCCGAGCGCCGGTTGATGGCAACCATCAACGATCTTTCCGCCTCCCGGCAAACCCTCGAGCGGCAGAAGGCGGAGCTTTCGACCGCCAACACCAATTATCTCGCGGAAAAGGAACGCGCCGAAGCCGCCAACAAGGCCAAATCCGAATTCCTCGCCAACATGTCGCATGAGCTGCGCACGCCGCTCAACGCCATCCTCGGTTTCTCGGAAATCCTGCAGGATCAGATGTTCGGCCCGCTGGGCTCCGCGAAATACAATGAATATGCCAAGGATATCCACGACAGCGGCAAGCATCTGCTGAACGTCATCAATGACATTCTCGACATGTCGAAGATCGAGGCCGGCCACCTCAAGCTCTCCTGCGAGCGGATCGATCTTGCACCATTGATCGAGGAATGCCTGCGCTTTACCGCTATTCCGGCCGCCTACAAGAACATCCTCGTCGAACAGCGCATCTCCTCCGGCATCAAGCTGACGGCAGATCGCCGCGCCATGAAGCAGATTCTTCTCAACCTCCTCTCCAATGCCGTCAAGTTCACCAATGACGGCGGGCGCATCGCGGTGCGCACACGCAAGGTCGATGACGCGGTGACGCTGACGATCGCCGATACCGGCATCGGCATTCCAAAGTCGGCACTCGGCAAAATCGGTCAGCCGTTCGAGCAGGTGCAAAATCAATATGCCAAGAGCAAAGGGGGCTCGGGCCTCGGGCTTGCCATTTCACGGTCGCTGACGACCCTGCATCGCGGCCGCATGCGCATCCGCTCACGCGAGGGCATCGGCACCGTGATTGCCATTCGAATTCCTGATCGGAGCTGAGCTACGCCTTCACAACCGATTGGAAAACTTTACGCACCGCTTTCGAAAGCCGCTTGAGTTCCGCTTCCAGCGTCTTGATATCGGGGCAATCGCCGGCGCGGCAAACCAGCTCGATCAGCCCGGAAGGGGCCTTCTCCGGATCGAACGGTCCGTCGACGCAGAGCCGGATCAACTGCGACAGTTCGGTATAAAGATGCAGCGCCTCCAGGGCGAGGTCGAGATCGTTGCGGTCCATCAAGCTGCCGCCGAGCAGTTTCAGCGCCTCGCCGGTGCTGAGGCCATTGGCGTCGATGCCCACGCCCCGGGCGGGCGCGATCAGCCGCAGATATTGCGCGATGAATTCGATATCGATCAGGCCGCCGGGGATGAGCTTCAAGTCCCAAATGCTCACAGGTGGCTTTTCCTCTTCGATCAAGCCCCGCATCTCGGTGACATCCTTGGCGATCTTCGGAATATCGCGCTTGGCCGAAAGCACCTCGCCGATGATCCGCTCCGCATTCAGCACGAGGTCCTCATCGCCGCAGATCAGGCGAGCGCGCGATAGCGCCATATGCTCCCAGGTCCAGGCCTCCCCGCGCTGATATTTCTCGAAGGAGTTGATGCGCGTTGCGACCGGGCCCTTATTGCCGGATGGGCGCAGGCGCATGTCGACTTCGTAGAGCACGCCCTCTGCCGTCGGCGCGGAGAGTGCGGCCATCAGCCGTTGGGTGATGCGGGTAAAGTAGCGCGTCGCGTCGAGCGGCTTCGGCCCGATGGATTCGCTGGCGTCATCGTCATAGTCGTAAAGCAGGATAATATCGATATCCGAACCGGCGGTGAGTTCAAAGCTGCCGAGCTTCCCCATGCCGACAACCGCCACGCGGCCGCCAGGATAATCGCCATGGACAGCCTGGATTTCCTTCATCACCGCCTTCAACGCCGCTTCCACGATCAGATCGGCAAGATAGGTGAAGGCACGGGCGGCCATGGCGCCGGCGATAGCACCCGTCAGCAGACGGATGCCGATCAGGAAGCGCTGCTCCGAGGCGAAGATGCGCAGCCGGTCCAGCACCTCCTCGTAATGCCCCGCCGGCGCCAGAAAGCTGTTGATCCGTTCGGCCAAGTAATCGCGCGTCGGCAGCTCCGCCATCAGGCCGGGGTCCAGCATGCCATCGAAGACATGCGGCTTGGCGGCGATGATTTCCGCAAGTCGCGGCGCCGATGACATGATGTTGACGATGAGCGAAAGCAGCGCCGGATTGGTGCTCAGCAGCGAAAAAAGCTGGATGCCCGCCGGCAGACCCGAGATGAAACTGTCGAAGCGCAGCAGCGCCTCGTCTGCCCGCTTGCTTTCGCCGAACACGCGCAGCAATTCCGGCGTCAATTCGGTCAATCGCTCGCGCGCCTCCACCGATTGCGTGGCCCGATAGCGTCCATAGTGCCATGTGCGGATGACATGGGAGATATCGGAGGGACGCTCGAAGCCGAGGCGGTGCAGTGTCTTCAGCGTATCGGGATCATCGCCCTGACCGGTGAACACGAGGTTGCCGGTCCCGGTCGAAAGCTTGGTCTCCTGCTCGAACAGACGGGCATAGCGCCGCTCCACCGTCTTCAGCGTGGCAACCAACGCCTCGGAAAAGCTGGACAGATCGGAGAAGCCCATCAGGAAGGCGATGCGCTTCAGCTCGGCATCCGTTTCGGGAAGCAGATGTGTCTGCTCGTCCCGCACCATCTGGATGCGGTGCTCGACATCGCGCAGAAACCAGTAGGCCTCCGTCAGTTCGTCGCGCGTTTCCGCGTCGATCCACTTCGCCTTGGTCAGCTCCGCCAATGTTCCCTCGGTGGCACGGCCACGCAGCGCCGGCATGCGGCCGCCGGCGATCAACTGCTGCGTCTGGACGAAGAACTCGATCTCGCGGATGCCGCCGCGGCCGAGCTTGACATTGTGGCCCTTGACCGCGATCGCGCCATGACCCTTGTGCGCATGGATCTGCCGCTTGATGGAATGGATATCCGATATCGCCGCGTAGTCGAGATATTTGCGGAAGACGAAGGGCACGAGGTCTCGGATGAAGACCTGACCGGCCGCAATATCCCCGCCGACGGCGCGCGCCTTGATGAAGGCGGCACGCTCCCAGTTCTGCCCCCGGCCCTCGTAATAGATCATTGCCGCATCAACGGGGATGGCAAGCGGCGTGGAACCCGGATCGGGGCGCAGACGAAGATCGGTTCGGAAGACGTAGCCATCGGCAGTGCGCTCCTGCAGGATGCGCACCAGCCGGCGCATCAGCCGCGGGAAGATGTCGATCGCATCGTCGGGATTGGGAACGATGCCTGCCATTTCGTCGAAGAAAACGACAAGGTCGATATCGGAGGAATAGTTCAGCTCCTCGGCGCCCAGCTTGCCCATGCCGAGCACGATGAGGCCAGAGCCGCGGCTCGGCGTCGAAGGGTCGCGGACCACGATCTTGCCGGCCTCGTGCGACGACAGGAGCAGATGGTCGATCGCTGCCGAAATCGAGGCTTCGGCAAGGGCGCTCAGCCAGCGCGTCGTCGTTCTTCCGTCGAAAATGCGGGCGAGATCGGCAAGCGCGATCAGGAAGGAGGCGCGGCGTTTGGCGATGCGCAAACGGCTCATGACCTCGGATTCCGCAGGCGACGATGCACCGTCCTGTGCCGGCAGCCAGGCACGGCAGGCCTCGGCCACCAGGGCCTCTATCTGCGGTGACAGCGGTTTGCTGATGGCTGAGACAAGAAGCTTCGGGTCGAGATTGGCCGTTTCGCGCAGATAGGGTGAGAGCGTCAATGCGGCGGAGATGAAATCGCGTAAGGGACTGTCCCCTCCGAGAAGCGCGGCAATTGCCGGTTCCGCTGCGGCGATGTCCTTGAGGTCGGCGAGCGTCGCTTTCAGCTCCGTCTGATTGAGCGGGCGAAGCCGCCCGGGCGGAACATCCTGCAGAAAATCGCTTTCCGTCGTCATCCAGCTCTCCTCCTACGGCGCCGCGTCCGATCGGACGTAAGGCACGCAGTAACATCTTGAATCGTGCATGATCTCTAAAATCGGAAGCCGATATAGAGATCATGATGAAGCAATCCGGTAGGGCAGGATTAATCTATTGTTCCTGCGTGGGGAAGATCATGGTTACCGTCAAGCCGCGGGCGTCGGGGCTGGTCGGGTCGGTATCGGAAAGTTCCAGCCGGCCGCCATGCAGCTCCATCACCGCTTCCACCAGGGCAAGGCCCAGGCCGGTGCCGGGCTTGGAGCGGCTCTCATCCAGACGGAAGAAGCGTTTGATCACTTCCGTCCGCTGGTGGGCAGGAATGCCCGGACCGTGGTCCGCGACGGCGAGGTGCACGGCACCCGGCGTACGCGAGAGTTTCAACACCACCGCCTGCTTGCCGGGACAGCCCGAGGCATATTTGACGGCGTTGTCGATCAGATTGAAGATCGCCTGGCCGATCAGCTCGCGATTGCCCTGCACCTCCACGTCGGGCTCGATATCGGTCGTCAGCGCCAGACCCGCCTCCTCGGCCACAGGCTCATAAAGCTCGGCAGTGTCCGCGACGATGGTGGAGAGGTCGACGCCGGTCATTTCGGCGGCGACGGAACCGGCTTCGACGCGGGAGATCATCAGCAGCGCATTGAACGTGCGGATCAACTGGTCGGACTCGCCGATAATGCCCTCCAGCGCGACACGGCGACCTTCGCTGTCGGCATTGTCGAGTGCGTCCGCC
>NZ_PYJN01000010.1 GCF_003025035.1 Rhizobium sp. SEMIA4064 | reverse complement strand
CCTCAATGATGTACCCCAAGTCCGCCGTCGCGTACTCGGAGAGGCGCTCAAAGCCGGTGGCCTCGCCGTCCCGGTAATTGGTTGCAGCCCGTTCCATGGTCGCGGCGGCCTTTTCCCACCCCTTCGCCGGCGGCCCGAACGGATTGGCGATAATGACGTCATCCCGTCGCGAGTAGAGATCTTTCAGAGGTTCAGGATCGCCCTTCACGAAAGCATCTAAAGCCAGATGATCCTGCTCGATAAAATTCGTTAAGTCAGAGGCCAACATCTTAGTGCCCTCAGATGATCGGAAACAGAACTTTATCCGAAAAGTCGGCCCTCCGCTCGCGCTGTCTCACTTCCCAGTCGGCCAACCGTTAATGAGTTCACGCCTTAGACCGTTATGCGCAGTTCCATGCAGGTCAGATCCAGCCAGCGACCGAACTTGGTGCCGACTTCTGAAAACTGACCAACGATGCGGAAGCCAAGCTTTTCATGCAGGCGGATGGAGGTGGCGTTGCCGGTCTCGATGGCGGCGATCATGACGTGGACATTGCCGGTAGCCGCACGGGCGACGAGTTCGCGCAGCAGGCCTTCACCGATCCCGAGGCCGCGATGATCCTTGTCCACATAGATGGAATTTTCGACCGTGTGGCGATAACCGTCAAAGGCACGCCAATCACCATAGGAGGCATAGCCGGCGACCTTGCCGTCCTTCTCCGCAACGACGACCGGAAAGCCCTTCGCCTTGCGCGCCTTGAGCCATTCAATCCGATTGTCGACGTCGACCAGCGTGTCATTCCAGATCGCCGTCGTGTGCAAGACCGCGTCGTTGTAGATCTCACAAATCGCAGGCAGATCAGCCTCGGTGGCATCGCGAAGCAGCACGGCTTGGTCCATAATCACATCGTCCAATTGTTCTAAGATACCGATGCGGCATACTCCGCGATATTGACGAAGTAAATCTGCCATTCCTGCATGGCTCGCAATGAAACCGTAACGAATTGAAGCTATTTTCTAATCATTCCTAGAATCACTATGGAATTTCTGCTGAAAAATGCGCTATTCATAGCTGGTTTGCAGATCCCGCCTCCCGGAAACCGCAATGCTCGCGCGCCTGATCGCCCTCCTGCTCTTTTCCGCCGCGCCGGCGTTGGCCACCGACTGGTGGTCCTACGACAATGCGCGGTTCGGCTATACGATTGAACTGCCGCCGGAATTCCGCCTTTCGGCCCGTTCGGACAATGGCGATGGCATGACCTTGGCGCCGACCGATCAGTCGGCGCGGCTGCTTGTTTTCGGCACCAATATCCTCGATGGCGACTTCTCGACCGAAGCGAATACCCGCATCGCACTCGCCAAGAATGATGGCTGGCAGATCTCCTATACGAAATCGACCTCGCACGGCATCAGCTTCTCAGGCACCAAACAGGGCCGCATCGTCTATGTACGCGGCGTCGCTCTCTGCAATGGCGCCGCGGCCTTCTTCCAGATGGATTATCCCAAGACGGACATGCAGCGCTTTGACGCCGTCGTCATGCGCCTGGTGCGCAGCCTGCATTCGACGATAAAGTGCGCGACAACGACACAGATCGTCAAAAATTTTCCGGTGACAGGCTGAAACAGGTCAGCACCGCCGAATAATGCACGGCGGCGGCGGCAAGCACGAAGCCGTGCCAGATGGCGTTCTGGAAACGCAACTTCTCCCAGACGTGGAAAATCACGCCCAGCGAATAGATGACGCCGCCGATGATGATCAGCAGCATCGACGCGAATGGTATGTGCAGGGCAACGGGTCTCGCCACCAGCACGCCGCTCCAGCCCATGGCGAGATAGAGCAGGATAGCCAGCCGGTCATACCGCCCCGGAAAAACACATTTCAGCATGATGCCGAGTCCGGCGAAAACCCAGATGGCAATCAGCATGGCAAACAGCAAAGGATCGTCGGCGCCACGCTGCAGGAACGGCGTATAGGTGGCGGCGATCAGGACGAAGATGGCGGAATGATCGAAACGTCGCAGGACCCACTTCGTCTGCGACACCGGCCACACATTGTAGGCGAAGGACATCGCCAGGGTCAGAACGAGGCCGACGCCATAGATCCAGGCCGCGGCAATCTCGCCGTAGGAACTCCATACCGTCGCATAGAAGATCAACACGGTCGAGCCGATCAAAGCCAAGACCACGCCGATCCCGTTGACGATGCTGTCAACGATCACTTCATATCGGTCATAGGCCCAACGGATCCCTCTGAATTCGGGCATGCGTGCTCCCATTGGTCGCGCTAACGTTGATCGTCTCACCTCGGGCGGATGGAGACAACTGGGTGGAATGCGCATATAGGTAAATCTTCGTGAATGGCGAGAGGACCATCACGCGGCTGTCAACGGACAGCGAACGCTCAATCCGCAATTTCTGATCTTCTGTGAACAATCAGAATCCGCCATATCTAGCTCAAGTACAGCGGGCCAGAGATTCTGAAGAGGCACATCAACCGGCGAAAGCTCTGAGGCCTGCCATTGGCGGCGTTTTCGTCGCCGCACCGGTTGCTCTCCTGCAAAACATTGAGGTTGGAATACCCGCATGACCGAAACCGCTCCCTCCTATGCACTGACGCGCCCCGCCTATGTCGGCCAGTCGCATCTTGTCGTCACCGACCTGGCGCTGGTGTCGCGCTTTTATCAGAACATGCTGGGCCTGAAGGTCATTGAAAAGACAGCCAGCGGCGAGGTGCTGGGCGTTGCCGGTCAGCCGCTTTTGACTCTGACGACCGATCGCGCGGCTAAACGAGCGCCGCAAACGGCCGCAGGCCTTTTCCATACCGCCTTCCTGATGCCCGATCGCGTCGAGCTTGCCCGTTGGCTGCGCCACGCGGCGCATAATGGCGTCGCCCTCGAAGGCGCCTCCGACCATATCGTCAGCGAGGCAATCTACCTTTCCGATCCCGAGGGCAACGGCATCGAGATCTATGCAGACCGGCCGCACGAGCAGTGGAAATTCCACAGCGACGGCACAGTCGAAATGGCAACGCTGCGCCTCGATTTGCAGAAACTTTACGAAAGCGCACCGCAGGATCGCTGGGACGGGATGGCCGAGGGTTCGGCGATCGGCCATATCCATTTGCAGGTCGGCGACGTCGCGGAAGCGAATGCCTTCTATCGCGATGTGCTGGGAATGCAGGTAATGGCGGCGCGCTATCCCGGCGCGACCTTCCTCGCAACCGGCGGCTATCACCATCATCTCGGCGCCAATACCTGGAACAGCCGCGGCGCCGGCGTCCGGTCCGAAGATATGACCGGCCTTTCCGACTACACGTTGCGTTTCAACGACAAGGACGCGCTCGACAAGGCCGTCGCCGCACTCGATCTGCATCAGATCAAGACGGAAAAGCGTGACGGCGGCGTTTCGCTGCGTGATCCCTGGGGCATCGGGCTGAATTTGATCGCCTGACCCCCTGTCCCGAAGCCTACCGAAAGGCCCGTTCTGGAACCAGGACGGGCCTTTCGCGTTTGCGTATCGAGGCAATGGGTTTCGCGCGACGGGTTCGGGGATGGATATCGCCAACGGCATACGCAAACAGGCGCGCAGACTTGCGGCGGCAAGCGAAGGGCGTTCCAGCGCCTGGGTGGATGCGTTACGGGCGGACACCGAACAGTTGGACAAAGCCTCATCAGAAAGACCCGTTCAGAAGGATGGGCTCGATGTCGCCGCGGCCTGGGCGGTTATCGGCATCTTCCTCGTCTTGGCGCTTGCCGGCGTCTATATGATGTCGATCATCCTCATTCCTGTGACGCTGGCCGTGGTCGTCGGCATGATCCTGGGGCTGGCTGCGGAAAGACTGAGCAAGCTTGGCGTGCCGCGCATCCTTAACGCCGTTCTGCTGTCATCGGCGGTGGCGCTGGTCATCTTCCTGATCATCAATTCGCTCGCCGGGCCTATGGCGACGCTTGCCCAGGAAGGGCCTGACTTTTTCCAACGCACCGTCGATCGGCTGATGCCCTATCTCGAACGGATCAAGTGGTTACACATCACGCCGCAGACCTTTGAAAGCGGGCCGATGTCGATCAATGTGCTGCTCGAAAACAGCGCCAACGTCCTGCACATCCTCGCCAATAGCCTGACGCCCGCCATCGTCCAGGGCCTGCTGTTTTTTGCGGCGCTGCTGCTGTTCCTTGCCGGCCGCATCAGCCTGCGCAAGACGATCATCTTGACCTTCTCCACCAGAACATCGCGGCTGGCGGCAATCCGCATCATCAATGCGGTCGAGCAAGTGCTCGGCTTCTACTTTGCGACGGCCGCGCTGATCTATGCCGGCCTCGGCGTCGTGATGACGATCATTGCCTATGTCGGCGGCATGAGCGCGCCGGTTCTCTGGGGCATCTTCGCCTTTCTCTCCAGCTTCGTCCCGTTCGTCGGCATCACGACGGTAACGATCGCGCTGGCGATCGCCGGCATCATCACCCATGACGATATCATCTTCGGTCTCGCCCCGGCCGTCGCCTTCTTCTCCGTCCATCTCACCGTGGAAAATCTGGTTTTCCCGGCAGTCATGGGTCGGCAATGGGAACTCAATCCATTCATCGTTTTCCTGGCGATTATCTTCTGGACCTGGATGTGGGGTGCTGTCGGCGCGATGCTCGCGCTGCCGCTGTCGCTGATCGTCATGACCGTGGTCAACGAGTTGTTCTTGGACGAAAAGGTGCAGCCGCAATTACCGGAGTGACCGCGTCAGCGATCGGCGCTGAGACCGAACCGCCTCAGTTCGTCGTATCGTCATCCCCCTGCTCGGGAATATCCTGTAGGCGAACGAACTGCACGCCCTTGGCCTTCAGCGCCAGGATGCTCGCGGCGACACCTTCACCGGCGGCATGGGTCGGCTGGTTGATATGCGAGATTATGACGTCGCCGTCCTTGGCAGAGGCATATTGTTTTTCCACCATCTTGGCCGGCAGCAGCGAGCCGCTGTCGCCATTCACGGAATAGCCGGCAATGCGATAGCCCATGCCGCGAATCTGAGCGATGGCCGAGAGGCTATATTTTGCCGTCGCGCCTCGGAACCAATGCGGCTGAGGAATGCCGGCGGCGATCATGGCATCGGCACCGCCTTTGACCTCCTGCGCGACCGCCTGCGGCGAACCGGCAGCGGGAATGCCATAGACCGCCATTGGGATATCGACCGCGGGAATGTGGTTCTGGCCGTGATCTTCAAGTTCGAAAATGTCGGGATGAGCGAGGAAGACGGCAAGCGTTTCGGGGTTGCTGCGCAGCCAGCGAGCGGTAACGAAGATCGTCGCCGGGATATGGTGATCGACCAATGTGCTGAGAATGCGCGGATCGGTCTTGCCCATGCAGGCGTCGAAGGTCAGGGCTATGCGCGGTGCGCCCTTACCGGCGCGATTGACGTGCAGATGGGGCTCGACCAACTTGACGTTCGAAGCCGCTGCCTTCGGCGGAAGTTGCGGCCAGACGACCGGCTTCGCCGTGGGCTCGGCGGCAAAAGCGGCCGGAACAGCGGCGAGCAGGAATGCAGACGTCAGCAGAAAACGGTTCATCAGGCAGCCACCGGTCGGATCGAATGAAATGAAGTCTGTTCGGAAAAGGTGCATGATTGCCACAAGCTCCTTGACGCTGTGCCCGCCATCGTCCGGCAAGGCGACGGAAATATGGCGGCTTGCCCATAACACCGCCCATTCCCCATCACAAATGCGGCAACGGCCATTCTGCCGCAATCGCCGGCACGACATGCCATCATTTATGCTACGATTGATACCACGCCTGCCTATCACTATCTGCGTATTTTCCTGTGCTCCCAAAGGGAAACATTCATGAGCCGTGATCCCTACGATATTCTGGGCGTAAAGCGGGACGCCCCGCAAAAAGACATTCAAAGCGCCTATCGCAAGCTTGCGAAAAAGCTGCATCCCGATCTGAACCCCGGCGACAAACAGGCCGAGGATAAATTCAAGGAAGTCTCCGCGGCCTACGGCATCCTCGGCGACGAGGAGAAGCGCGTGCGCTTCGACCGCGGCGAGATCGACAACACCGGCGCGGAGAAGCCGCCACGCAGCTATTATCGCGACTACGCGGCGAACGAAGGCCAGCGCGGCCCCTATCGCAACACGGGTGGTTTCGCCGATTTCGGGGATACCGACGATATACTTTCCAGCTTCTTCTCACGTCGCAGCCGAGGCCAATCCGGAATGCAGGGTCAGGATCGCCACTATTCCATGGAGGTCGACTTTCTCGACGCCATCAACGGCACGAAAAAGCAGATCAATCTGCCGGACGGACCGGCGCTCGACGTGCAGATACCGGCGGGAACCCGCGACGGGCAGACGCTGCGCCTCCGCGGCAAGGGCGACCCCGGTTTCGGCGGCGGCGCCTCCGGGGATGCGCTGATAGAGGTGCATGTGCGCCCGCACCGCTTCTTCGTTCGGGACGGCAACGATATTAGATTTGAACTGCCGATTTCGCTTGCGGAGGCGGTGCTCGGCGGCAAAGTCCGCGTGCCCACGCCGTCCGGTCCGGTCACTATTACCCTTCAACCGAACTCCAACACCGGCAAGGTTTTGCGGCTGAAGGGCAAAGGCGTGCCGGTGCATGGCAAGGACAACGGCGATGCCTATGTTTCGTTGAAGATCGTCTTGCCGGACGCGCCGGATGCGGAGCTGACGGCTTTTGTTTCCGAATGGCAGGGCGGCAAGACGCATGATCCCAGAAAGACCATGGGAGGCTGAGCTATGAACGAGAGCGAGTTTCGTTTGCGCCTCGAAATAGACAATACGGTGCTGGAGGTCTGGATTGAACAGGGCTGGCTCGTCCCCGAAACGACCGGTGAAGGCCGGCATTTTCGCGAAGCCGATCTGGCGCGGGGGCAGTTGATCCTAGATCTGGTCAACGCGATGGGCGTCAACGAGCCCGGTGTCGATCTGGTCATGGATCTGGTGGATCAGCTCCATGGGCTCAGGGGGACGCTACGCGACCTGACGGACGCCGTCTGTCATCAGAGTCCCGATGTGCAGGAGCATGTTCTCTCCGAACTCTACCGGCTGGAACGCCAAAGACGGCGCTGACGGCATCAATTGTAGAGATAGTATTTTGGCCAGCTCTCGCGCGGCACTTTCTCGCCGATTTCGTAGCTCAGGCCCCGCACATCGATATGCTGCGGGCCGGTCGTGCACTTATAGGAGAGATGATACCAGTCTCCCTTGCTGCGAAAGACCGCGCCAGGAGCATTCATCGAGTCCGGAGACATATCAGGGTCGCTGAACGTATAGGCGATGACCTTGTCGGGCTTGAAGCCGGCCTTCTCTGTGCTGATTCGTTTCATTGCCTCAGCATCGCAGGTCTGCTCCATCCGCTCGGAAGGATCGAGCTTCTCCAATTCCTTCTTCATGGTCGCATCCACGGCAAAAGCGGACGTCGCGATGGCTGCCAACGGGATGAGAATGGCGATGAATTTCAGCATGAAGACCGATCCCTTGCTTAACTGCGGGCTGGGAAGCGTCTGTTCGACCAGAAAAGCGATAAGGCCGCCTTATTATCGACGCAACATACGCGGACTTCGTTAAAGAATGTGGTCACATCAAGGCAGTCTGGGCGAGCTCTTCTGACTCCATCAGCTAGATCCAAGCTTATTGTCATCCGCTTGCTCGAGGCTTGAGCGGGCAATTGCCGCTTGAACCCCGGCCAAGCGCCCTCTATCTCTTCTTCACCTCATATCCGACTTTGATCCCGGAGAAAGCCTGCTCGTGTCTGCATTCAAGAACCTCCCCACCCCGCCCGCCGCTGCAAAAAAACCAGTCACGGATACGCGCCACGGCATCAGCCGCAGCGACGATTACGCCTGGCTGCGCGCCGACAATTGGCAGGCGATGTTCAAGGACACCAAGATTCTCGATCCGGAAATACGCGCGTATCTGGAGGCCGAGAACGCCTATATGAATGCGGCCATGGCGGATACGAAAGAGCTGCAGAAAGCGCTCTTTGCCGAAATGAAAGGCCGTATCAAGGAAGATGACAGCTCCGTGCCGGTCAAGGACGGGCCTTTTGCCTACGGCACGCTCTATGTCACCGGCGGCGAGCAGCCGCATTACTTCCGCGAGGCGCGCAATGGCGGCGAGCGCAAGCTCCTTTTGAACGGCGATAAGGAAAACGAGGGAAAATCCTATTTCCGCCTCTCCGGCATCGACCATTCCACGGATCATAGCCACGGCATCTGGGGCTATGACGACAAGGGCTCGGAATATTTCACGCTGAAGGTCCGCAATCTGGAAACCGGCGAAGATCTCGCCGACGTGATCGAAAACACCGGCGGCGGCGGTGTCTGGGCGCCCGACGGCAAGAGCTTTTTCTATACACTGCAGGACGAGAACCATCGTCCTTCGAAAATCTTCCATCACGTCGTCGGCACACCGCAATCGGAAGACCGGCTGGTCTATGAAGAGGAGGATTCCGGCTTCTTCATGGGTGTCGGTGGCTCGCTGCTGGATGACTATATTTTCATCGACATCCACGATCACGAGACCAGTGAATACCGCATCATTCCGACCTCGGATCTTATGGCCGAGCCGAAGCTGGTGGCCGCGCGCGACACCGGAATCGAGTATGAAATGGCGGAAGGCGGCGATGTCTTCTACATCCTCACCAATGACGGCGATGCCAAGGATTTCAAGATCATGGAAACGCCGGTCGACAAGCCGGCTAAAGAAAACTGGCGCGATGTCGTGGTCCACAAGCCGGGCACGCTGATCCTCAATCACATGGCCTATGCCCGTCATCTCATCTGGCTGGAACGCAAGGATGGCCTGCCGCGGATCATCGTCCGCGATCGCCGCAGCGGCGAAGAACATGCCATCGCCTTCGATGAGGAAGCCTATTCGCTCGGCCTGCAGGGTGCGGCCGAGTACGACACCGACGTCATTCGCTTCTCCTATTCCTCGATGACGACGCCGAGCCAGCTCTACGACTACAACATGGTGACGCGCGAGCGCACCCTGCTGAAGACGCAGGAAGTTCCGTCAGGCCACAATCCGGACGATTACGTCACCCGCCGCGTTTTCGCCCCCGCCTGGGACGGCGAACATGTGCCGGTGACCCTGCTCTATCGCAAGGATACACCGCTCGACGGCTCCGCGCCTTGCCTGCTCTATGGTTATGGCGCCTACGGCATCACCATTCCCGCCGGCTTCAACACCAATTGCCTATCGCTCGCCGACCGCGGTTTCGTCTATGCCATCGCCCATATCCGCGGCGGCAAGGACAAGGGCTTTGCCTGGTACGAAGACGGCAAGATGGACAAGAAGACCAATACCTTCAAGGACTTCATTGCCGCAGCCGACTATTTGAATCAGGAGAAGTTCACCTCCTACGCTAAGATCATCGCCGAGGGCGGCTCGGCCGGTGGCATGCTGATGGGCGCCATCGCCAACATGGCGCCGGAGAAATTCGCTGGCATTATCGCCGCCGTGCCCTTCGTCGATGTGCTCAACACCATGCTGGACGATACGCTGCCGCTGACGCCGCCGGAATGGCCGGAATGGGGCAATCCGATCGACAGCAAGGAAGAATACGAGCAGATCGCCGCCTACAGCCCCTATGACAATGTCGGCGAGAAGCCCTACCCGCCGATTCTGGCGCTCGGCGGCCTGACCGATCCGCGCGTCACCTATTGGGAGCCGGCGAAGTGGGTTGCCAAGCTGCGTGACAAAACCACTGGCGATGCGCCGATCCTTCTGAAAACCAACATGGATGCCGGCCATGGCGGCGCTTCGGGCCGCTTCCAGCGCCTGGAAGAAATCGCCTTCGAATATGGCTTCGCCATCAAGGTCGCCGGTAAGATCTAGCAAAAACCGCGGGAGGAGGAGCCGATGCCGGTCTATGTTGCCCTGCTGCGTGCCGTCAATGTCGGCGGCACCGGCGCACTGCCGATGGCGGAGCTGAAAGCCGTCTGCGAGGAGATCGGCTTTACCGACGTGAAGACCTATATCCAAAGCGGCAATGTGCTCTTCCGCTCGGACAGAGACGAGGCGGCCGTGCAGAAGGATCTGGAAGCGGCGCTGGCGCGGAAAATGGGTACATCGCCGGGCGTGCTCCTGCGCAGCCGTCAGGAGCTACAGGCCATCGCGGATGGCTCGCCCTTCCCGCATGCCAAACCGAACTATCTGCTCGTCAACTTCCTCCCAGAACCTGCACCGGCCGATGCCCTGGAAAAGCTGGTAGCACCCGGCGGAGAAGAGGTGCATGTCGCGGGTAGAGAAATCTACGTCCATTATCCCGATGGCTCCGGTCGCTCGAAACTGAGGCTGCCAGCACTGAAGGCGGGGACGTCCCGGAATCTCAATACGGTGAGGAAATTGGCGGAGATGGCGCGGGAGATGGAGGCGGGTTAACGATCCGACAAAAGCGTTTCGTAGTCCCGGCTACCGGAAAAGATATTGGTGATCCTCACCCGCTCGCCTTCAACCAAATAAAGAATAACGATACTGCGCTCAAAGACGACCATTCGCAGACTCGCGCCTAGATCCGAGCGAGCAACGCCGCCAAGTGGTACATCACCGATTTTTCCACATTTGTCCCGGATACGCTTGATATAAGCGAGCGCTATCTGCTTGTTTTTGCTTTGGTCCAATACGTATTCATATATCGACCGGAGATCAGCTTTAGCCGTTTCACGAAATACGACAGAATATCGCTTCATGCGTTTACTGCTGTTCCGCAGCCAGTGACTCGATCCAATCGTCTATATCTTGCAAACTCAGATCGGGCCTCGGATCATCCAGAGATGCCTTGACCTTCTGCCGGATCGCCGCGATCCGTTCCTGGTATTCCTCTTCCTCCCGCAACCACACGCGGACAGCAGCACGCAGCACCTCGCTGGTCGAGGCGTAAGCTCCGGCATCGACGCGGCTCTTGATGGCGGCGACCATTTCACTGGGGAGCGAGATGCTCAGTTTCTCGTTCATGGCGAACTCCTCGTGCTCGGTAGGATAAAGTAGGATCATTTCCTACTTCAAGCAAGCGCCTTGCGCCGCCTCCCCACCAGCCCTACCTTAGGTGCATGAGCTCTTCTCCCCATGACAATTCGGTGCTTCAGGCACCGTCGGCCCTGTTTGACAACAGCTATGCGCGCCTGCCGCCGCAATTTTTCGCGGAGCAGGCACCGACGCCGGTCGCAGGACCGCGGTTGATCAAGTTCAACGTGGCGCTAGCCGGCGAACTCGGGCTCGATGCCGAGGCGCTGGAACGGGACGGCGCGGCGATCTTCTCGGGCAACAGGCTCCTGCCGGGGTCCGAGCCGATCGCGATGGCCTATGCCGGTCACCAGTTCGGCGGTTTCGTGCCGCAGCTCGGGGATGGCCGGGCGATCCTGCTTGGTGAAGTCATCGACCGTTACGGCAGGCGCCGCGATATCCAGCTCAAGGGCGCGGGACCGACGCGCTTCTCACGGCGCGGCGACGGGCGGGCGGCAATCGGGCCGGTTCTGCGCGAATATATCGTCAGCGAAGCCATGCATGCGCTCGGCATTCCGACGACACGGGCACTGGCGGCGGTTGCCACCGGCGAACCCGTCTATCGTGAGAGAGTGCTGCCCGGTGCGGTCTTCACCCGCGTCGCGGCAAGCCATATCCGCGTCGGCACCTTCCAGTTCTTCGCCGCCCGCGGCGATACCGACAGTGTGCGCATCCTCGCCGACTATGTCATCGACCGGCATTATCCGGAGATCAAGGACCGGCAAAATCGCTATCTGGCGCTGTTGGAGGCCGTTTCCGAACGGCAGGCTGCGTTGATTGCGCGCTGGCTGCATGTCGGCTTCATCCATGGCGTGATGAATACCGACAATATGACCATTTCCGGCGAGACGATCGACTATGGTCCTTGCGCCTTCATGGACAGCTATAATCCGGCAACCGTCTTTTCTTCGATCGATCAGCAGGGCCGTTACGCCTATGCCAACCAGCCCGGCATCGGCCAATGGAACATTGCCCGGCTCGGTGAAACGCTGCTGTCGTTGATCGATCCGTCGGTGGACGCGGCCGTCGATCTGGCAAATGCGGTGCTCAAGGCCTATGGCGAGCGCTTCCAAACCCCTTGGCTTGCTGGGATGTGCGCCAAGATCGGCCTTGCAGCCGAGGAAGAAGGCGATCTCGACCTGATCCAGGCGCTGCTGGCGCTGATGCAACAGCAGGAGGCGGATTTCACCCTGACGTTCCGGCGGCTTGCAGCGCTTGCCGAGAGCGAGGACAACGAAACGGCTTTTGCCGCCAGCTTCAAGGACCCGGAATCGACCCAACCGTGGCTGACGCGCTGGCGCGAGCGGCTGAGCCGCGATCCGCAAGCACCGAACGAACGAGCACGGGCGATGCGGACCGTGAACCCGGCATTCATTCCACGCAACCATCGAATCGAACAGGCGATCGAAGCTGCGATCGAGGACGGGGATTTTTCACTGTTCGAGGCGCTGCTGACGGTGCTTGCAAGGCCCTATGAGGACCAACCGGCCTTCGCGCCCTATGCCGAACCGCCGCAACCGGCAGAGCGGGTGCTGCAAACCTTCTGCGGAACGTAAGAGAGCCTTAGTACACAAGCCCCGGACACGTTTGCCGAGTCATCGTCGCGCCAACCCACAGGGAGACATGACGATGAAAGTTCATCATAGCACCCAGAGCCTTTTCAGCAGCCCGATAAAGAGCCAGCAGGATACGGATTCTGACGACAGCACGCCGTTCATGCTGCCCGACGACAGCGACGAGCAGCAGACGCAGACACCTTCGGTCACATCCAGCGGCGTCCCCTCCTCCATCTCCTCCGGCTTCTGGCTCAACCAAACCGGTCAGACAGCCCCGTCGACATCGGATGTCGACGCCGATAAGAGCGACGGCGCGGCTCCGAGCATCAACGGTTCGGATTCGTCGAGCGATTCTTCCAGTCAGGATATTGCGGACGAGTTCTCCAAGTGGGCCCACATGACGCCTGCGGAAAAGATCCGCGCTCGATATCTGGAACAGCACCATTTGACGGAGGAGTCCCTCCGCGCGTTGCCAGCCGACCAGCAGAAGGCAATCAACGATGAGATCGCCAAACAAGTGAAGCAGCAACTCGGCATCGATAATAAGTCCGGCGGCGACAGCGATGAAACGGATAGTGCCGCTGCAGCCTTATCCATCGCTTGAGCTTCCTCGAAACGACATCAAGGCGATGCGATCCTGATTCACGTCGAGATCGTATCGCCTTGATTTTATTAATCACATTTCAAGATGCGACTATTTTAACCCCACCATGCCCGCAATGATCTTTCCGACTTCGGCGAAGACGGCCTCGATGTCCTTTGCGGGTGCGGTTGCCTCGCCGACATAGGTGGTGACGAGGATCGGACCGCGATCGGTGGGCCAGATGACGGCGACGTCGGCGTAGGAGCCGTTCTGACCGGTACCGGTCTTGTCGCCAACCTTCCATTCCTTCGGCAGGCCGGCGCGCAGGCGGGCATTGCCGGTGGTGTTATTGACCAGCCAATTCGACAATTGATCGCGCGAGGTTTCGGACAGCGTATTGCCGAGCGTCAGAAGTCCGATCGTATCCAGCATGGAATCCGGCGTCGTCGTGTCGCGCGGGTCGTCCTTGATCGCCTGGTTGACGTCAGGCTCCTTGCGGTCGAGTCGGGTTTCCGTGTCGCCGGTCGTACGCAGCCATGCGGTCAGCGCCGCTGGACCGCCGAAACTGTCGAGCAGCAGATTGCCGGCGGTGTTGTCGCTCAACATGATTGCCGCACCGCAGAGTTCGGCGATCGTCATGCCGTCGGTGCCGGCATGCTTTTCTGTCTCGGGCGAATAGGTAACGACAACATCCTTGCCATAAGTGACGCGGCGGTCGAGCTTCTCTACGCCCTGATCGACACGGGCAAGCACGAAACCGACCGCAAGCGCCTTATAGGTGCTGCACAAGGCAAACCGCTCCGCTTCGCGATAGCCGAGCGAAATATTGGTTTCCGTATCCAGCACGGAAACACCGAGGCGACCGCCCGTCTTCTTTTCCAGATCCGCCAACTGCTTGTCGGCATCGTCGGTGAACTGAGAATTGTCGGGACCTTGGTTGTCTTCCATGTCCTGATCGTCGGGTGCCGTGGAATTATCCTGGGTATCGGACGGCGCAGGAGCAGTCGCGTTGGGGCTCTTGTTGGCGCTGGCATCCTGCGCAAACAGGGTTTCAGGCCCCAATGTCAGAACGGGGAAAAGCAGCACCGAGCCTGCCAAGAGGCGGCGACGAGTAAGCGGTGTGGGCATACGGAAGCCTCCAGCGGAATCAGCCGAATTCTGAGCTAAGCGAGGAATATGGCAAGCCTCTGACGCGCCGAGCTTCCATCAGACGTTATGCTGCTTTTTTGACCTTGACTTCAACGGTGACGTGCGACAGTTCGTGGATAGCGGCCAGCCGTGCCTTGTAGAAGGCAGGATCGCGCGGCTCCGGCGTTACCACAGCGACGATCGCCGCATGATGGCCGGGGCCGACCTGCCACACATGCAGATCGGTGATGCGGTCGGCGTCCGTTTCGATGACCTCCCGGATCTCCTCCGGCAGGTCTTCACCCTGCGGGATGAAGTCGAGCAGGACTGCGCCCGAGGAACGCAATAGGCTCAAGGACCATTGCAGGATCACCAGTCCGCCGACAATGCCCATCAGCGGATCGAGGAAAGTCCAGCCGAAGCGGCTGCCGAGCAGGAGGGCGACAATGGCCAGAACCGAGGTCATGGCGTCGGCGATGACGTGGACATAGGCAGAGCGGAGATTGTTGTCCTTGCCGCCATGATCGTGGTCGTGATGATGATCATGGCCATGCGTGTGGGAATGCCCGTGATGGTGGTCGTGATCGTCGCGTAGCAGCCAGGCGCTGACGAGATTGACGAGCAGGCCGACGATGGCAATGGCGATCGCCTCGCGAAAATTGATCGCCACCGGATTCTGCAATCGCACGAGGCTTTCCCAAGCCATCAACAACGCGATCATGGCGAGGACGATGGCGCTGGCGAAGCCGGCGAGATCGCCGAGCTTGCCGGTGCCGAAGGTGAAGCGCGCATTGTGGGCATGGCGACGGGCATAGAGATAGGCCAATGCGGAAATCAGCATGGACTGGCATGCGTCGACATGTGCCAGCCATCGGCAACCAATGCCATCGAGCCGTATAGCGTGCCGGCACCGATTTCGACCACCATCATCACCGTCGTCAGCGCAATGACCAGCCAGATGCGGCGTTCGTTGCGGCGGTGGTCGGAGCCCAGGAATACGTGGCTATGCGTCAACGCATCCGAAGAAGTACTCATGACATCAGTCTCCTGTTGGATTGCCCAAAGCCTCTGATCAGCGCAGATAGGTCTTCAGCACATCGGATATTTCATCGACCGCCTGGCGGCGGGCCGACTCGCTTTCGGCGTGGAGCACATGTTCCTGCAGATGGTCTTCCAATATCTCGCCGGTCAGCCCCGTCAGGGCGCCGCGAATGGATGCCAGGAGCTGCAAAATCTCTCCACAAGGCCGCTCAGCCTCCAACGCCCTCTCCACCGCTTCCAACTGCCCTTTGAGGCGGCGGACGCGGGAAAGAAGTTTGGCTTGCTCTTGGATGGTATGGGACATGACGGCCTCATTTATAGTATAGGGGGGTATACTATATTTATTGCCAGAAGAAAACCCGCCCTCGGCGATGCCCGGGTGCGATAGGCTGACGTGTGCCCATGGTGATCTTGTCGGATAATGCTCCGCAGGAGGGAGAGCATCGACTCACCCCATTGACAAATCCGACATTCCAGCTCATCTATGCGCCCATGATCACGCACGCGCTCCACAATCGCTCGTATTTTTGGCTGTACCTGTAAGGGGCGGCCGGGACAGATCATATTGTCAACAAGCCGCCGTCAGGCGGCTTTGTTGTATCGGCAGCGTCCTGACGGCACATTCAAAAAAGGACGCAGAACCTCATGCTGGACGATAGCGAAATCTCACTTCTCCGCCCGCCTGTCATTACCATCCGCAATGCGCATCCGCGCGATTTGCCGGAATTGAACGATATGATCCGGTTGCTCGCCGCTCATCATGGCGATCCCTCAGCCGCGACCCCGGAACAGCTCGAACGCGATCTCTTCGGTCCGGTGCCATGGATCACGGCGCTGGTGGCGGAAGGCCAGAACGGGCTGATCGGCTACGCCATCCTCGTGCCGCTCTACCGGGCGCAGGAAGGTCAGCGCGGCATGGACCTGCATCATCTCTTCGTGCGCGACGGCCATCGCGGCCATGGCATCGGCCAGCATCTCGTCGATCGCGCTCGCGACATCGCCCGCAAGGCTGGCTGCGGCTATCTCTCCGTCAGCGCCGCGACCGGCAATGTCCAGGCGCACCGCTTCTACGAACAAATGGATTTCAAGCCACGTCCGGTCACCGGCATGCGCTATCTGCAGGCGCTTGCATGAGAACGGTCCGTCGGGATCGCCGTTGACCTTCCTATCGTCAGCGATCGATGGCGATCCCGCGCCCGGCGAAAAACCGGTCGAATGTTTCCAGCGGCATTTCCACGTTTTCCCGGGTTGCAGCCTCGTGACCGGAAGGATTGTGGAAACGGATCGTGTTTGAGTTAGCCACCGTCACCAAGACAAGATGTCCGCCCTTCGATGGCGGCTCGGTGTCCGGCCAGCGGATGGAATGGTGGACGGACGCGATGAAGAATTCGGATTGCTGGAGAATATCGCCGATATCTCCGACAGAAATGCCGGTGACGACCCTGGTGTTCAGGCCGAACCGATCTTTGACAAATGGAATGAAGGGCGCATAGATCAGGCCCTTGATCTTACCATCAGGCTCTTCGACATAGCCGCCATATTCCTTGCATGCCAATGCGAGATCCACGGTTGGCACGATTTTGCCCGTACGCGCGGCAAGAACCATTTTCAGGCAGGCCATACCGCAGAGATTGCCGGCCCAGCGGGCGTAATCCTCGACATTCCCCGCTCCCGAGCCTGCCCAAAGCGGGTCCCTCAGCAATGCCGCCTGCGCCCCTTCCGCCAGCACCGCCAGAGTCATGTCGGGGGTTTCCCATTGGCTGAAATAAGGAATCCTCTGTTCTGCCATTCCATCCATGATCGCCCGCTCCTGCCCTGCAACCGAAATTGGTTGCGCTGTAAAATTCAACTGAAATGCGCTAGAAAGATGGCCTCTCATACTGGATCTCAGAGGGAGATGGACCTTGGAACAGCGGTTCACTTTTGACGGGATGGCAGGCCTCTATGGCGATGCTCGCCCGACCTATCCCGAGTCGATGTTTGATGACATCGCCGCGTTTGCTGGTTTGGGCAGCAAGGATGCGATCCTTGAGATCGGCTGCGGTACAGGACAAGCAACACAGACCTTTGCACGCCGTGGCTTTTCCATCCTTGCGCTTGAACCCGGCAAGGAATTGATGGGCATCGCGCAGCAAAATCTAATGAAATTTCCCCATATACGCTTCGCGGAAACCACCTTTGAGGCGTGGCCGGGTAAGCCTGAAACGTTCAAGCTTGTGATGGCGGCCCAGTCCTTTCACTGGGTTGCACCAGACGTCCGATTTGCCAAGACTGCCGAGCAGCTCGCGCCGGGCGGCACGCTTGCCGTCTTTTGGAAATGTACCCATGCCGCCGGCACCACCGCTCGCCGCGGAATTCGCCCGCCTCTATTCGCGATACGCGCCATCGCTTTCAGGTCCACCCGCGGAAGCGTGGTATCTGCCAGACGGGCCTTTCGTGAAGTTGCTCGGTGAATCCGAACATTTCGAACCGGCAACGCACCGATCCTATCCCTGGAGCCGGATGCATAGTCCTGAAAGCTATACCGACCTGCTGCGCACGTTATCAAGCTACCGGCTTCTGGCGGATGACCGGAGGGAGGCGCTGCTCGCTGCGATTGCGGAGGTTATCGCGGCATACGGCGGAGAGTTCGAGCTTCGCTATGAAACTCACCTCTATATGGCAAAGCGGCTACGGGAGAAGTAGCCAGCCGCCTGCTTCTTACCGCGCCGGCACCGCCTTCAGGTAGGCCGCGATCGCCTCGCGGTCCGAGGCTGGCAGGCGGGCGATGTTTTGCTGGACTTCGGCCATCGAGCCGCCGACGGAGTCGAAGTCGGGGGTGAAACCGGTCTCCAGGTAGCTGGCGATGTCGCCGTCGCTCCAGCTAGCCATTGATTTCGAGCCGGGGGTGATGTCGGGAATGCGGCCCTTGCCTTCCGGGTTCGGGGCGCCGGCCAGCCACTGGTCCCTGACGAAGCCGCCGAGCCCGTCGCGCGGGGTGTGGCACTCGCCGCAATGGCCGGGGCCTTCTACCAGATATTGGCCGCGCTTGATCTTGTCGTCGGCATTGGCGATGACAACGCGTGGCTGATCGTTGAAATAGAGGAATTTCCAGCCACCGAGCGCCAGCCTGATATCGAAGGGGAACGGCAGCTCATGCGGCGGCGCGACGTTGCTGCTCTTCGGCAAGGTCTTCAGGAAACCCCAGAGGTCGTTGATGTCCTTGTCACTCATGCGGGCGTAGGAGCCGTAGGGGAACGCCGGATAAAGGTGCTCGCCGTTCTTGCCGACGCCGCGCTTCATCGCATTGCCGAATTCCGCAAGCGTCCAACCACCAAGGCCGGCCTTTTCATCCGGCGAGATATTGGGGACATGGAAAGTGCCGAAGGGACTGTTCAGCGCCAAGCCACCTGACAGAACCAGTTTGGCATCGCCCTTGGCGCCCGGCGCGGCATGACAACTCGTGCAGCCGCCAGCCCAGAACACCTGTTCGCCATTCTTGATATCGGGATCGCCGAGATTTGCCCAATGGCTCACCGGCAAGGGCGACGGCGCGGTGACGACATAGAACGTGCCGGAGCCGAAGATGGCGAGGCCGATAAGACAGAGCAGCCACCGGACAAATCGCGCAACCATGCCTCGCACTCCCTGTATTCAGCGTGCATCGAGAAATACTAAAATCCGCACCGGCGACCAAGCCGATGCGGATGCTTCAATTAATTTTCGGACAATGCCGGCCGACCGCTTAGTCCTTCTTGATGCGGTAGGCCTGATGACAGGCGCCGCAATCGCTGCCCAAAGTCTTCAGCGTAGCGCCGACGCCAGCCTGGTCGGCCGGGAGCTGCGCAAGTGCGACTTCGGCATTGTCGGAAAGTTTGGCAGCCTTGGCCTTGAAGTCATCGAAGTTATCCCAGATCTTCGGATTGACCTCAGCATCGGTCTTGTCGCTGTTCGGGCCAAAATGCTCTGGGAAAGCCTTGGCATTCTCGGCGATCGTCTGCAGCGCTGCCTTGACGACCTCGGCGTCATAAGGCTTGCTGCCCTTGGCGATGGCACCGAGAGCACCGGCAGCACCGCCGACCTTCTTCATCACGGCTATACGGGAATCATGCGTGCCATCGGCCGCAATAACGGAACCAAAGGCGACGCCGGCAAAAACCGTCGCAGCCACAATCGCTTTCCATTTCATACAATCTCTCCTACGTGATCAGGACCGCAAAAGCGGCCGGCGCGTTGTCACGGCCCACATGTTTGCCGGTTTCTGCGCCGGCAATGAAGTCACAAAGTGGTGAGAGCTGAGCAAAATCAGCGTCATATTTAAGACATGTACCAGATTTTGCGCCAAAAATCACGTCACCTTCCACCCTTCCCAGACGGTAAAGACCGAGACCGCGAACAGCAGCAGCCCGGCGACGCGACCGGCAAAGGCGGTCGCCCCCGGATTGGCGACCAGCAGATCGCGGCTGCGGCCGGCGGTGACTGCAAGCCCGCCATAGACGGCAAACTGCGTGACAATGGTCATCAGCCCCATGATAACAGCCTGTATCCAGATCGGACCGTAATCCGGCTTTAGAAACTGCGGATAGACGGCGAACACGAAGAGGTAGGCCTTGGGATTCATCATGCAGGTCACCGCTCCCTGACGAAAGGCCCGCCAGGTGGAACGGCTGCCGGCCGGTCCGTCGTGGCCGACGGTGATCGAGCTGCGCATCAGCGTGATGCCGATGAAGGCCATATAAGCGGCGCCGGCAACGAGCAGCGGATTGAAGAGGATCGGTACAAAATGCATCAGCAGGCCGACGCCAAGCGCGCCGTTCAGCGAATGCACCACGCCGCCGAGCATGATGCCGCCGGTGGCTGCCAATCCCCTGTTGCGGCCGCCGGTCAGCGCATTGGCGAGTACGAAGAGCATATCCATGCCCGGCACGATGATGATGCCGAAGAGGAGGAGAAAGAAGAGCCAGAGGTTTTCGCTGTAATCCATGTCAGTTGCCCATCGTCGCCTGCGAGCGCATCGCAGACGAACTTGTTGATTTTCAATTCGATAGGCAGTTTTATAGATCGGCCCAACTGACAGGGTGTTGTCAGGAGCCTTCAAATCACGAGGATGAAATGCGCAAGGCGTCGCGCCTGTTCGAGATCATCCAGATCCTGCGGCTGGCGAAAAAGCCGGTGACGGCGGCTGTCATCGCCGAGCGGCTGGAGGTGACGGTGCGCTCCGTCTATCGCGACATCGTGGCGCTGCAGGCGATGCGTGTTCCGATCGAAGGCGGACGCGGCATCGGCTATATCCTGCGCCCCGGCTTCGACCTGCCGCCGCTGATGTTTTCGATCGAGGAGATGGAGGCGATCGTGCTATCGCTGGCGCTGCTGGAGCGCACGGGGGACAACGAGCTGAAGCTCGCGGCCAAGCGCGTCAGTGCCAAGATCGCAGGCGCAGTGCCGCCGCCGCTTCGTCAGACACTCGATGCCAATGCCCTGCACGCCTGGGGCTTTGCCGCTCCTTCGGCCGCTGCCATCGATCTCGCTCTGGTGCGCCGTGCTATCCGCGACGAGGAAAAACTCGACCTCGCCTATCGCGACGAACTCGGCCGCGCCACCGAGCGCGTCATCCGCCCCATCGCCCTCATCTATTATTCCGAGACAGCCAATATCGTCGCCTGGTGCGAGCTGCGCCAAGCCATCCGCAATTTCCGCAGCGACCGCATCGAAGGCTGCGAGGCGACGGGATTGTGGTTCAAGGGCGAAGGCGATGGGCTGAGGCAGATCTGGGTGAACGGGTGGGAAATGAATGCCCAAGTTGCCGGCGGATGATCGCCGGACGGCCTAGCCAGCCCGGCGATCCGAGAATTAGACCATCATGCCCCCAGACACTTCGATGCGCTGGCCATTGACCCAGCGATTGTCGTCCGACAGCAGCGAGGCGATCATCGGGCCGATATCGTCGGGCAGACCGGCGCGGCCGAGCGCGGTCATGGAGGCAACCATCCTGTTGACCTCCGGATTGTCGCGAACGATGCCGCCGCTGAAATCCGTCTGGATCGCGCCTGGCGCCACCGTATTAACGGCGATGCCGCGAGGGCCGAGCTCCTTGGCGAGATACCGCGTCAGAACTTCGACCGCACCCTTCATGACGGCATAGGCCGACGAGCCCGGATTGCTGAAGCGGGCAAGGCCGGAAGAAATGTTGACGATGCGGCCACCGTCCTGAATGAGAGGAAGCAGCTTCTGCGTCAGGAAGTACACGCCCTTGAGATGAACGTTGTAGAGCTTGTCGAACTCGGCTTCGGTCGTTTCCGCGAAGGACGCGTGGTGGGACGTGCCGGCATTGTTGACGAGAAAATCGAAGCGATCGCGGCCCCATTTCTGTCGCAGCGCTTGGCCGACTTCGGAGATGAAAGCGTCGAAAGAACCAACGCCGCCGGCATCGAGTTGCAGCGCTACAGCCTTCGCTCCGAGAGCCTCGATCTCGGCAACCGCGCTTTCCGCTTCTGCCCGATTTGAGTGATAGGTCAGAATAGTATCGACGCCGCGCTGGGCGAGATGGACGGCCGTATTTCGGCCGAGACCGCGGCTGCCGCCGGTAATGATTGCGATCTTTGTCTTTGATCTATCTATATTTTCAGTCGTCATTGCCGTTCTCCAAGGAATGATTGATGACTGAAATTTACGCCCGCTAGGCCATCTCCTTGAATGCCGGAACTCTCGAATTTCTTGCCTATTCCTCCAACCGCCTTGTCGGCCCTTATCCCGCTGCTATGATGATGGAATGGCACTTGTCCGGGAGAATGCCGATGTCGTCAGCCCTTAAAGATGCGATCACGCAATTCATCGAAGCCAATGATAGCGGCGGCGACACCGTATTTTCGACAGGCATCGATGGCCTGCACATCATGCGCTCGACCGAGCCGAAGATGCCGCATGCGATGATCTATCGGCCGGCGCTTTGCGTCATTCTTCAAGGTGCAAAGCAATTGATGCTGAATGACAGAGTGATCGATTATGGCGAGCTACAGGCCCTCATCATCAGCATCGAGCTGCCCGCCGCCGGCAGGGTGCTCCAGGCCAGTGTTGAGAAGCCTTATATTGCCATCTCCCTCGAATTCGATGTCGGCATGATGCGCGAGGTGATGGAGCAGCTCGATAGGCCACCGAAACCGACCGGCGGCGCCCATCTTGGCATCTTTGTCGAAGATCTCAGCGAGCAACTGGCCGATTGCCTCGTGCGATTGACCCGCCTGCTCACAACGCCAAGCGCCATACCGGTGCTTTATCCGGCAATCATGCGGGAAATCTGTTTCTGGATGCTGACCGGCCCGAATGACGGCGAGGTCTGCAAGCTGGTGCTGCCGGACGGTCAGACGCGGCGCATTGCGGATGCGATCCGCCTGTTGCGCGACAATTTCGCCCAGCCGGTGCGCATCGAGCAGCTCGCTGCCGCCGCCCGCATGAGCCCCTCCTCGTTCCATCAGCATTTCAAAACGCTGACGTCGATGACGCCGCTGCAATATCAGAAGCAGATGCGGCTGCTCGAAGCCCGCCGCCTCATGGTCGCCGGCAGCGTCAATGTCGAGAATGCCGCCTATCGAGTCGGCTACGAAAGCGCGTCGCAGTTCAGCCGCGAATATACGCGCATGTTCGGTGCGCCGCCGAAGCGGGATGTGGCGAATATGCGGATAGCAGCGGAATAAGCGCCTGGGTTCGCGGGCCGCTAGAGAGCGACCGCGGTCACCAACAGAATAAAGGCCAGCAATCCCAAAGCGGCGCGTGCGGCATGCGACCATTCCCAGCGGTCGCGGAGCATGGTCCAGTCCGGTTTGGCGGCGGTCTCGCTCCGATGGCCACCAAATGGATCATGGGAGAAGAAACGCTCGCCCAACCCTTTCAGCTCGGCATCTTTGAGCCAGAAATTGTTTACCGGTTGCGTCACCAGCCAAAAGACGGCGTGCATGATGACCATGGCTGCAAAGGCGGCAGCAAACAGCCAGAACGCGATCGTGTTGGCTGGCGTCAGGAACAGAAGAAGCAGAAGCAAGAGAGTGCCGATCGGTTCGGCAACGCCGCCGATCGTAAACCCCGGATAATAAATCCGCTGAACCGTCAGATAATCTTCTTTCGACAGTCGCATCTTGCCCGGCAGCTCCAGCACATGTGCCAATGCCAGCGCCATGGCGACTGCGACGACTAAGATGGTCAGAATTTGCAATGTCGGAAACATCGGCCTCGCCTCACAGCAGCCTCGGTCCCTAAACTTTCATTGGCGCGGATCGTTCCTTATGGGGCCGCTCAAGCACCCTGCAGTGCCAGCACCCTGCTCACCTCACGTCCGAATCCTTCAATTTCCAGCCGATCCTTGTAAACCGAGACGATCGCATAGGCATTGGTATCTTCGGTATCGACCATGCCTTTGAAATTGATGAAATAGGTGCCGTGGACAACGCCGAAATTGCCGTCGTGATTGTGACCGCTGAGATAGGCGACGACATGATCATGTTCGGCCAGCAACGCCAGCATACGGTCGCTGTCGAGCGCGTTATGTGAATTCTCCGGGAAGATCGGGTAGTGGTTCGTGACGACCACCTTCTCGCCGGCGGCTTTCGCCTCGTCCAGTTTGGCGGCGAGCCAGGCATGTTGCGTATCGCTGATGGCAGCGTTCCAGCGGTGCGAGTTCATCGCACCGGCTTTATGCAATGCCTTCATCATCACCTTTGCCTCCGCCCGGCGTGGATCGCCCTCCGGCGGCGCGAAGAGGCTGATCTCGTTGCCGTCAAGCGCGATGAAACGGTAGCCCGCATGGGCGAAGTCATAATACGCCGATGGCATGCCGACGCGACTTGCGACTTCCGTCAGATGCTGCGCTGCGATGGCAAAATCGTGATTGCCGAGAAGAAAATGCCGTGCGTGCCGCAAGGTCTCGTAGACCGGCAAGATCGCATCGAAACTCTCCCAGCCACCATCAATGATATCGCCGAGCGTTACGACGAAGGCGAGATCGCGACGGTTGAATTCCGCAATCGCCTCTGCCAGCTTGGCGAGGCTGTTAGCCGGATAGCGATCCAGCGCAAGGTTAGGCTCCAAGGCGGCATATTGCGGATCGGCGACGACACCGAAACGAAAGAGTGGAGCGGACGGAGACGGCATGCGGCCTCGCTGGGAAGTGGCTGATGGCAATAAGATGCCTGTTAACGGCAGATACGAAAACACCCGACGCTATGGCAGCGCCGGGTGTGAAAGCAAGCCGAGATGGCAAGCCTTACTTCGTGGCGGCTTCGTAGCGCTCCAGGACGTAGTCCCAGTTGATCAGGCTGTCGATGAAGGCCTCGAGATATTTCGGACGCAGATTGCGGTAGTCGATGTAATAGGAGTGTTCCCATACGTCGACGCCGAGGATCGGCGTGGCGCCGTGAACGAGCGGATTTTCGCCGTTCGGGGTCTTGGAGATTTCGAGCTTGCCGTTCTTGACGGAAACCCATGCCCAGCCCGATCCGAACTGAGTGGCGCCGGCAGCGGCGAAATCGGCCTTGAACTTGTCATAGCCGCCGAGATCGGAATTGAAGGCTGCTTCGAGCTTGCCCGGCAGCTTGTTGCCGCCGCCGCCCTTCTTCATCCACTTCCAGAAATGGATGTGGTTGTAGTGCTGGGCAGCATTGTTGAAGAGACCGGCATTGGTGCCGAAGGACTTCTTCACGACCTCTTCGAGAGAGAGATCGGCAAGGCCCGCTTCGGTCGCCAGCTTGTTGCCATTGTCGACATAGGCCTTGTGGTGCTTGTCATGGTGAAACTCGAGGGTTTCACGCGACATGAAGGGGGAAAGCGCTTCGTAATCATAGGGAAGTTCAGGCAATTCGAAAGCCATGGTCTTATCTCCTCTTGGCAAAAAATTGCGTCGGCAGGTGATCGGGAACATAGGAGGGGACGGTGTGAAGGGCAACCGGCGGCATGCCAAAAAATAGCGGACTAAAGGAAAATTTACCCGCTATTTCAACATATATCGCCCGCATCCTCCGCGGGTATTTTTGCGCCTTCTAACGTATGAGGCCAGCGGTCGCGCTCTGCGGTGCGACACGCGTCGACAATCGGATCGCCAAAGGCTAGGTTCGGCGCATCGTCGTCCCTGCGGGCGGCTTCAGCGAGATCGCCTCCGTGAAAATAGCCTGCCTGCACACTGCCGAAAGCAATATCGCCATCTATGACAACGCCGCAAAGACGCTCGGTCTTCCGGCCGGTACTCTGCATCACCATGTCCGCGCCGATCTTCTCTTTGCCGCCGAACGGGCGGGTGGACTGACGCCGGACATCGAGGCGGAAACGGCTGCCGTCCTGCAGCAGCTTGCACAGGACGCGGATGCCGTTGTGCTCAACTGCTCGACCCTTGGCCCTGCAGCATTGCTGGCGGCAGACACCTCCGAGGTCCCTATTATCAGGGCCGACGGCGTGCTCGCGGAAAATGCCGTGAAAGCTGGCGGCAAAGTGACCGTGCTCTGCACCACCGAGACGACCATCGCCCCGACCACTAGGCTGTTCGAAAATGCAGCGAAGACCACAGGCGCAGACATTGATGTCCGCCTGATCGACGGGGCATGGGCGCTGTTCCGGGCCGGTGACCACAAAGCCTATCTGGTAGCGATCGCCGAGGCATCGGAGACAGCCTATCGCGAAGGGGCTGAAACGGTGGTCTTCGCGCAGGCCTCCATGACCGGTGCGGCGGCACTGCTAGGCGATGAATACGCACGGCCGATGAGCGGCCCGACCGCAGCATTGGAAGCCGCAATGACCGCAATAGGCGCAAACTGAACCAAGACATCGCCCGGACTTGCGGCTTCGATAGATTGAAGGCAGGCATTCAGCCATTGACAGCCTACCAACTAGTAGGTTAAGCATCGATCATCTGAGAGCGAGGAAGCGTCCATCGCTCGCCCATCAAGGCTACCTACTAGTCGATATACAAAGGAAACCATTATGCCTGCCCCTCTTTCTTTGCTCGGCGAACTCCACACTGCCATCAGCTTCGTTCCGATCGTTGCAGGGCTCTACAGCTTTGCCAGGCATGGCGGCATCCAGCCCGAGAGGCGATCGGGAAAGATCTATCTCGGTGGATTGGCGCTGTCGGTGGTGACCTCCTTCGGCCTTTCCTCGACAGGCGGGTTCAATCCTGGGCATGCGCTCGGCATCATGGCTCTGCTGGTGGCAGCAGCCGCAATTTTGCAGGAGAGATTGAGCTTTCTCGGCCGGCTGCGGGCATATCTGAAGGCATTCGGCCTGTCCTTCACCTATTTCCTGCTCTGGGTTCCCGGCATCAACGAAACGCTCTCGCGGTTGCCGCCGTCGCATCCGATCGGCAACGGCCCGGATTCGCCGCCCGTACAGATGGCCTTGCTCTCCTGGCTGATCCTGTTCGCCGCCGGCAGCCTCCTGCAAGCCTGGACGATCCATCGCGGCCATGCGCTATCCAAAGCGAGAGTGTGAGTTGAGTGATGGGCCGGCTTTTCGGGCTGGCCCATTATCTCTTAGACGTTACGTCCGAAATAGACATTCACCTCGGCAATCCTGTCGCCGGTAAAACGGATTACCTCCACATTGCGAAAGCTGTCTCCGTCCATCTTTTCGGCGCGGTAACCGACGATCACCTCATCGCGGTCCGGCACGAGATGTTCGATATGAATGGCGCGGAAGACCTTCTCCTTCGGCCAGCAATGTCTAAAATATTGGTCGCGGTCGATGTGATCGTCGCGCGGGCTGGAAAAGGTAAAATCGCTGGTCAACATCGGGCGGACGACATCGGGATGTTGCGCGACATAGGCGGCATAAAGCCGCCGCACGGTGTCGCAGCGGGCAGTATCAAGAGTGCTCATGATGCATCTCCTCCTATCCGGCAGCCGCTTTGGTCATCGATTTGGCCGCCGGCAATCCGATTGCGAAATGCAATCAGTTTATATCATGATGTGACAGAACCGACAAGGCGCTTTGCGGACTTGGCAGCGCCCGTGGCGTGGTCCAGATTATCGTCACAATCGATATCAGCAGGAAGCGGTCGCCATGCCGGAGGCTCATCAAATATTGGAAAAGCTGCGCCGCCTGGCGGGGAAGGACAATCGGCCGGTTACAATGCCGGCTGACGAGAAAAACTATTCCTCGCTCTTCACCTTCGTGACCCGGCAGCGTGAGCGCATTGCCGGCTCGACCTTTTCCCAGGTTTCGATCGTCGTTCTCGTCGAGGGCTGCAAGGATGTGCTGAGCATGGGGCGGCATCTGCGCTTTCCAGCCGGTACAGTGCTGGTCCTGCCCGCCGGCTGGCGCGGCGATGTCGTCAACGATCCCGATCCGCAGAGCGGTGTCTATCGCGCCATCTTCATCAGCTTTCCGGACGAACTCGTGCGCCGCGCCGTCAGGAGCTTTCCAACCAAGCACGTCGCATCGCAGATCGACCTGCCGCTCGATCCGGTGCTCGCCGCAGCAATCCACCATGCCGGTGAAGGTATCGCGTCCGGTGAGCTGCCGACTGCCCTGATCGAGCACCGCCTGATGGAGGTGCTGATGGTTCTCGGCATGCGGGGCACCCTGCCCGCTTCGCCGGAAACAACGGCCGAAGCCGTGCGTGCGCTGGTGCGCTGGCAGCCGGACCGCGCTTGGACTGCCGATCTCATCGCCGCCGAGCTCGGCACCAGCAACGCGACGCTGCGGCGCCGTCTCTCGCAGGAAGGTTCGTCGCTGCGCGACGTGATGGCAAGCGAACGCGTCGCTCTGGCGACCACGCTGCTGACCGAAGATGGATTGTCGCTGCGCGAAGCCGCCCTTGCCACCGGCTACCGCTCTCCCCGCCGCTTCGCCGAACGACTGCGGAACAGTTGAGCGTTTTCGGACGAAGTTTGAGCGTTTACGTACGCCGGGGTACTAAGACGATCTGTTAGACCCTGGCGAATAAAAGCTCGAACGAGCTGAAACGCGAAGGGGCATATCCTTGCCTCCGGTCACCAGGAATTATTTTACACGTTGAATGCAAAGGCCAAGAAATGACTGCTGAGACAAGATGGGATGCGGCCGCGCCGGCCGAACCGGAAACCGCCTATTGGATGCGGAATCTGATCATCTGCCTCATCGGCTCCTTCACCACCATCGTGGCGATGACGCTGTTGCTTCCCTTCCTACCGCTCTACGTCGAGGAGCTTGGCGTCGCTGACAAGGCGGCGATCGTGCAATGGTCCGGCATCGCCTATGGTGCCACCTTCTTTGCTGCCGCCTTCGTCGCGCCCCTCTGGGGCCGGCTCGGCGATATCTATGGCCGCAAGCTGATGCTGGTGCGCGCGAGCCTCGGCATGACGGTGGCGATCTCGCTGATGGGAATGGCAGGCAGTGTCTGGGAATTGGTGGCGCTGCGCCTGTTTACCGGGCTCGCCGGTGGTTATGCCTCCGGCTCGATGGTGCTGGTGGCAACCCAGACGCCGAAACATCGCTCGGCCTGGGCGCTCGGCGTCTTGTCCTCCGGCATCATGGCCGGCAATCTGGTCGGACCTCTGATCGGCGGCGCGTTGCCGCCCGTGATCGGCATTCGCGGCACTTTCCTGCTCGCCGGTGGCGTGATCTTCTTCACCTTCCTGGCGACCACCTTCCTGATCAAGGAAGAGAAATCGCCGGCGCGAAAGAAGGCTGCTAAAGCGAGCGGTAGCTGGACTTCCATACCAGACAAACAGCCTGCTATCGCCATGTTGACGATCGGCCTGCTGCTGATGCTCGCCAATATGTCGATCGAGCCGATCATTACCGTCTATGTCGCTCAGTTCGTCGACGGCGCAAATGTCACGATGATTTCGGGCGTGGTCATGGCTGCGGCCGCCCTTGGCAGCATCCTCTCAGCATCATGGCTCGGCAAGCTTGCCGATCGCATTGGCCATTGGACGGTGATCACGGCGGCGCTTGCGGCAGCGGCGCTGATGTTGATCCCGCAGGCTTTCGTCACCTCGGCCTGGCAACTGATTGTGCTGCGCTTCCTAATGGGCATCGCGCTCGGCGGGCTCCTGCCCTGCATCACCGCCGTCATCCGCCTCAACGTACCGGACGCGGCGGCCGGGGGCATCCTCGGTCTTTCGATCTCCTCGCAGTATGTCGGTCAGGTGGCCGGCCCCGTCATGGGCGGCTTCGTCGGCGGCCATGTCGGCATGCGCGCCGTGTTTCTCGGAACCTGCGTGCTGCTGGCGATCGGCGCGATCTATTGCTGGTGGGTCAGCCCGAAGAGAGAAGCGGAATAATTCGCTAGCGAAAATCGTTCGGCGTCAGGATGTATATGCGCCGGCCGCCATAGCTATAGGCCCTTGTGGCCACCTTCTGAATCGCGTCGCGTCCGGCGTCGAAAGCGGCGAGATAGCCTGCTTCTGACTTGGCATTCGGAAAGACATCCACTTCTACCAGAAACGGGACCTCAAACATGCCGTCGTATCCGCTGAAACGGATACGACGCGCCGAGGCGTCATAGCTACGGCTCCGGTTCGGAAAGCTCAGACTCATCGTCGACCTCCTCTGAACAAAGCGTACCCGACGGCTCCATCGGAACCTTCGGCCTCCGTTGCTTCGACATCACCACGTGAACCCGAACAGCATCGAATAGATGACGAACCCCGTCGCCGCGATAACACAGAGCTGTAGGAACAGCCTGTAATAGTCGAAGAGATAGATGGAAGACGGAAGGGAAATTTTCATGTCGGCCTCCTCAATAGCTTTCGCCGGCCGACGTCATTTTACCACAAATGCTATCTTCGCATCGCCTAATTTAATTATTTCCGACTACTCCTCGCTGGCACTGCGCCCGTAAGCCCAGTCCATGTAAAGTTCCAACGCCTTGCGGGCGACCGGACCCTGCTGGAATTCGCGGTCGTCGAGGCGGTTGACCGAAACGACCTTCGAGTAGTTGCCGGTGGTGAAGATCTCGTCGGCGGCCATGAATTGCTCAACCGACAGCGTTTCCTCGCGCACGTCAAATCCTTCCCGGCGCAACAGGCCCATGACGCGGGCGCGGGTGATGCCGGCGAGGAACGTGCGGTTGGCGACCGGCGTGTAGATGATGCCGTCCTTCACCATGAAAACGTTGGAGGAGGCAGTCTCGACGACATTGCCGATCATATCGCGCACCAGCGCATTGTCGAAACCGCGCTTCTTCGCTTCCACGATCATGCGGCCGCTGTTCGGATAGAGCGAGCCGGCTTTGGCGTCGGTCATTGCGGTTTCCGGCGACGGGCGGCGGAAGGGCGAGACCGTCAACGTCACGCCGCCATGACCACCCAACGGCGCTTCGAACAGGCAGAGCGCGAAACGAGTCGATTCCGCATCGACGGCAACGATGCTGCCCGCCGAGCCGTGTTCGCCCCAATACATCGGCTTGATGTAAATTGGCGTGTTGCCGTCGAACCTCTTCACGCCCTCCCAGGCGAGCGCTTCGATTTCTTCAGCCGTCTTCAGCGGCTTCAGCCCCATGGCTAGCGCAGAGCGGTTGATGCGCTGACAATGAAGGTCGAGATCGGGCGCGATACCGTCGAACCAGCGCGCGCCGTCGAACACCGTCGAGCCTAGCCACATGGCATGCGAGGTCGGGCCGATCAGCGGCGGATTGCCGGTGAGCCATTCTCCATCGACATAGGTCCAGGTTGTGGTGCGGGGGGATGTATCGACAGCCATGATCTTTTCCTCCTGAAAGCGGCAAGAAGGAAATCCCCGCACAACCTGGGGGTCAAGGGGAAATTGCGGCCCGAAATCCATTCGCAACAAAGCGCCAGAAGCCGCATTCCCGGCGCAATTTTCATGCGCCGAAACAACAGCTTGACGAATGGATGAATCAGGAAAAATGATGGGCCATACCAAAGGCGGCAGAACGCGTGAGATTCCGATGAAAGCTATGTACTACGAGGCCTTCGAGGCCGTGCCCGAGATTCGTACCCTTCCCGATCCCACTCCAAGCGAGGACGGCGTCGTTATCGCTGTCGGCGCGACAGGGCTTTGCCGCAGCGATTGGCATGGCTGGATGGGCCATGATCCCGACATCAAGCTGCCGCATGTGCCCGGCCATGAGCTTGCCGGCAAGGTGGTCGCGGCAGGCCGGGGCGTCGTCCGTTTCAAGGTCGGCGACCGCGTCACCGTGCCCTTCGTTTCCGGCTGCGGCCATTGCGCCGAATGCCATTCCGGCAACCAGCAGGTCTGCCCGAACCAGTTCCAGCCCGGCTTCACCCATTGGGGCTCCTTCGCCGAATATGTGGCGATCGATTATGCCGACACCAATCTGGTGCGCTTGCCGGAGACGATCGACGACGCGACGGCGGCGAGCCTCGGCTGCCGTTTCGCCACCTCCTTTCGCGCCGTCGCCGACCAGGCCAGAACCCGGCCAGGCGAATGGATCGCGGTGCATGGCTGCGGCGGCGTCGGCCTGTCCGCCATCATGATCGCAAGCGCCCTCGGTGCGAATGCCATCGCCATTGATATTTCCGACGAGAAGCTGGCCTTCGCGCGGGAATGCGGCGCGGTGGCGGCGATCAATGCGGCGGGCGTTGCCGATGTCGCGGAGGCCGTGCGCGAGATCACCAAGGGCGGCGCGCATGTGTCGATCGATGCGCTCGGCCATCCCGTCACCTGCTTCAATTCGATCAAGAATCTCCGCCGCCGCGGCCGGCATGTGCAGGTCGGCCTAATGCTCGGCGAGCATGCCGCGCCGCAGATCCCGATGGCGCAGGTGATCGGGCATGAGCTCGAGATTTACGGCAGCCACGGCATGCAGGCCTGGCGTTACGACGCCATGCTGGACATGCTCGCCGCCGGCAAGATCGCCCCGCAAAAGCTGATCGGCCGCAAAATCAGCCTTGAAGAGGCCGTGCCGGCACTGATGGCACTGGACAAGGCGGAAGGCACGGGGATCAGCGTCATTACACGATTTTAGGCCTCCCTCCCCCCTCGGAAGAGGTAGGCGCGAACCGCTCCGCTTTCATTGAACGACGCCATGCCGCTGCTATCTTTGCCGACGGGCAGATATAGGAGGGGAATTCCATGACGGTGCGATTCATCCTATCCATCGACGGCGGCGGTATTCGCGGCCTTATTCCGGCGCTGGTCGTTGCCGAACTCGCCAAGCGGCTGAGCGGCTTGCCGATGCACAAAGCCTTCGATCTGATCGCCGGCACATCGACCGGCGGCATCATCGCAGCCGGGCTCACCTGCCCGCACCCTTCCGGCAACGGCTATGCGGCCTGCATACCGGATGATCTCGTCACGCTCTATGCCAAGGAGGGGCAAGATATTTTCGGCAAGACGCTACTGTCGAAAATCATCAATCTCGGCGGGCTTGCGGAGGAGCGTTACGATGCGACGCCGTTGGAAACGAAGCTGCAGGCGCGGTTAGGAACCGCCGAAATCACCGCCGGACTGACCAAGGTGCTGATCACCGCTTACGACATCAAGGCGCGCCAGGCGCTGATCATGACCAATTCCGACGATGAAAACAGCCATTTCCGCTATTGGCAGGCTTGCCGCGCTACCTCCGCGGCACCGAGCTATTTCGAGCCGGCGCTGATCGAAAACATCGCCAAACCCGCCGATGATCCGAACCGCCTCGTTCCCCTGGTCGATGGCGGCGTTTTCGCCAACGATCCCGTCCTTGCAGCCTATGTCGAAGCTCGCAAGATGGGCTGGGAAAAGGGCCGCGACTCCGTCGTGGTTCTATCGCTCGGCACCGGCCAGCAGAATCGTCCTATCCCCTATCAACAGGCAAAGAGCTGGGGCGCACTTGGCTGGATCAACCCCGCCAACGGCACGCCGCTGATCTCTATCCTCATGCAAGGCCAGGTATCGACCGCCTCCTACGAGGCCAATTCTCTGCTCAACCCCGCCAAGACGAAGATGGTTGATGGCTCGACGCAGGTCACACCGGCCAATGTCGGCAAGCTTGCCTATTTCCGTATCGACGGCCCGCTCATCGGCGCCAATGACGAAATGGACGATGCCTCTGCCGGTAACATCACGGCGCTTACGAACGTCGCCCAACAGCTCATCGCCCGCAATACGGCAGCGCTGGACGAGGTCGCGAAACGCATCCTAGCGGTGAAGGGAAAATAGCAGGCGGTTGGGCCATTTGCCGCATAGGGGCGAGAACTTCGCCTCTGGCGATCTCGCCTTCGAAGTGATCAAACTCGACCCGCGCAAAGTCGACAAGATGCAATCTGATGAAGAGGATAGGATCATGGCGTGGTCTGCCGGACAATATGTGAAGTTCGAGGATGAACGCACGCGCCCGGCGCGCGACCTGCTGGCGCAGGTGCCGTTGGAGCGCATAGATCGCGCCATCGATCTTGGCTGCGGGCCTGGCAATTCGACGGAGCTCATCGTCGAGCGCTACGGTGCCGCCGGCGTCTCCGGCCTCGATAGTGATGAGAATATGCTGGAAGCGGCCCGCAAACGCATGCCCGGCATGGAGTTTCTCAAGGCCGATCTTGCCACCTGGCGGCCGGAAGAACCTGTCGATCTGCTCTTTGCCAACGCCGTCTTCCAATGGCTGCCTGATCATCTCGATATTTTCGAGCGGCTGATGGATGCGCTCAAGCCGGGAGGTGTGCTCGCCATCCAGATGCCGGACAATCTGACCGAACTCAGCCACCTGATGATGGAAGAGACCGCGAAAAACGGCCCGTGGAGCGATGCTTTTGCAAAGAAGAGCGTGCGCCGCAATCCCCTTCCCCCGGCTGATCGGTAAGTCTGCACGCGTCGACCTCTGGCACATCAACTACAATCACCCATTGGAAAATGCCGCCGCCATCGTCGAATGGGTCAAGGGCACGGGCTTGCGCCCCTATCTCGATCACGCCGGCGCCGAACATCGCGATGCTTTTGCGGTCGACTATCTCGCACGCATCGAAAAGGCCTATCCGCCCTTGGTGGACGGCAAAGTCCTGCTGCGGTTTCCGCGGCTGTTCATGATCGCTGTGAAGAAGTAGCGGCCGCCGATGGGATCGTCCATCGGAGCGCAACGCCTTTCGAAAAGCGATTCCGGTTTTCTCGATCTTGGGTTAGAACATCCTCGCCCAGCATCAGCACAACCGGCTGAAGGAGAAGATTCATGTCGTCCAGAAACCTGATCTCCCTATTCCAGACGGAGGCGCATTCATGACCGGATTTACCGTCCCCCCCGCTCCACCGCTGACACTCGTCATCTTCGGTGCAACCGGCGACCTGACGCGCCGGCTGCTGATGCCGACGCTGATCAACATGACCAAGGCCGGCATGTTGGGCGACGATGTGCATGTGCTCGGCGTCAGCATCGAACCCGGCGGCGACGAGTTCCTGGTCGAGCGTCTTGACACCTTCCTCGCCGCGAACGGAATGGAGCAAGCGCAGCAGAGCGACGCCTGGCAGAGGTTGAAGACGCGCATCTCCTATGTTTCCGGAGACTTCACCCAGGGCGCAATCTATGAGGAAATCACCAGGCGCCTGCGGCAGGCGCCGAGCGCCAATGCCGCTTTCTATTTTGCCGTGCAGCCGCGCTTTTTCGGCGACATCACCAGCCGCCTCGCCGAGCATGGGCTTCTTGATGAAACCGCCGGCGTCTTCCGGCGCATCGCCATCGAGAAACCGTTCGGCCATGACCTCGCTTCCGCGCAGATGCTGAACGCGACGCTTCTGCACAGCGCGGATGAGAGCCAAGTTTATCGCATCGACCATTTCCTTGGTAAGGAAACGGTGCAGAACATCATGACGACGCGCTTTGCCAACATGATGATCGAAGCCCTGTGGAACAACAATTACATCGACCATGTGCAGATCACTGCGGCGGAATTGGTGGATGTCGGTACGCGCGGCAAGTTCTACGACGCGACGGGCGCTCTGCGCGATATGGTGCCGAACCATCTGTTCCAGCTTCTTGCCATGGTGGCCATGGAACCGCCGAACAGCTTCGACGCAGAATCCGTCCGCAACGAAAAGGGCAAGGTGCTGAAGGCGCTGCGCCGCTACTCACCGGACGAGGCGGCGAAAAACGCGGTGCGCGGTGCCTATACCGCCGGGCAGCTCGACGGCAAAGATCTGCCGGCCTACATGGAGACGCAGGATGTCGCGCCAGACAGCAATACCGAAACCTATGTGGCGCTGAAACTTTTCGTCGACACCTGGCGCTGGGCAGGCGTGCCCTTCTATCTGCGCACGGGCAAGGCCTTGAGGGCGCGTGACACTGAAGTCGTCATTACCTTCCGACAGGTGCCTTTCGCGCAATTTCCCCGCGTAGCCGCGCGACCGGACTTGCCGCCGAACAAGCTGATCATTCAGGTGCAGCCGAACGAAGGGCTGCAGATGGGAATCTCCATCAAATCGCCGGGGTTGGCATTGAAGACCTCGCCGATCGAGCTCGACTTCCGCTATGCCGACCATTTCGACATTGGTCATCAGACGGGCTATGAATCACTGCTCTACGAACTCTTCGTCGGCGACCAAACCCTGTTCCAGCGCGCCGACAGCATCGAAGCCGGCTGGGCGGCCGTGCAACCTTTCCTCGATCTCTGGGCCGAGGGCAGCAAACCCGACCCTTACGCGCCGGGCAGCATGGGACCGGCCTGTGCGGACGAGCTCATCGGGCGCGACGGCCGCGTCTGGCACAAGATTGGAGACGATTGAGGCGTAAAGGACAGGGCCGCGGGCGCCTATCCTGCGGCAAAGGCTACCTCCAGCCCCTCACCCATGAAGGCGCGGTCTTCAATGCCGCGCTGACCATGGCCGACGCTCCATTGCGCCGGCCAGACCAAACGTTCGAGGCCGGTAGCGGAAGCTCCGTCGAAAGATGTCCATCTGTCATCGCCAAGCATGCGATAGAGCATGCCGCCCGGCCCCATCCCGGCATGCAAGGCGATATCGACATCGAAGTGCTGGCCGAGGGCGAAATCGGGGCCAAACCAGTAGTGCGGACTGCGACCGGGATCGCGGCCAAGGATAAGGGTCAGAGTTTGCCGCGGACCGCGCAAACCGAGCCAGAATGGTGCGATACTGTCGGTATTGAAGGCGGAAAAGAGGGTCTGAGCGGGCGCATGCGCCGTCGTAGGCATAGAGCCCTTTATCCGCAATTCGATGATGCGATCATTGTTCATCGGGCCGGCAAAGCCGGCCAGATGCATCCCCGGCGGCAGGGTTTGCCAGCTCTCGGGATCGGCCGGCTTGAAAGGCCATTGCAATCGTTCACGAACGGCGCCGTTCGTATCCAGCACCTGATAGCGAAAGCTATCCGCATCGAGCGTCGCCTGGATGCAGTGAAGATATTCCACACCCTCCGGCATTCTATGCGCGGTGCCTGCACCGGCCGTACAAAGCTGTAGGACACCGCGGTGAACCTGAACGTCGAAGGCGAGGATGTGGCTGCAGACATAGGCCAGGACGCCTGCTTCGACCAGAATATCCCAAAATCGCTTGGCGTGGTCCGGGCCGATCTCGCGCTGATACGATCCGGAAAATCCGTTGACAGGGAAAACGGGGTGATGGCCGAGGACGATTTTATGAGCGGCATCGCCATGCTTTTTCAGCGTCGCCTCCAGCCACTCCGTCTCGACATGGCCCTCGCCGCCAAGACCGGTCCATAAGGTATGGACGAAGATCAGAAGGAGATCACCGCGACGCACCCAGTAGGACAGGCCTTTCTGACCCGGCGGGCCGTTGTCCGGAAGCCGCAGGACGCTGCGAAAGACCTGCTCGCTCATCTCGTCATAGGTGGTGTGGTTGCCGGTCGTGTGCCAAAGCGGTGTCTTTTGACGATCGAGCCAGCCCATTTCATGCTCGAACCAATGCCGCCATTGCGCCCTCAAAGCCTCCGAATCGGCGGTCAGGCCGATGATCTCGTCGCCTGGAAACAGGATGAATTCCGGCGGCGGATCGAGCCGGCGTAAAACGGCGTTGACGGCGGCAAAAGTCCCCTCATGCAGCGCACCAGGGACGCCGGAACAGGAATCGCCATAGAGTACGAACTGATGACCAGGCCCGTTCGGGCGAAGGGACGGAATGGAGTTTGCGGACATGGGACAGTTTGCAACTTGCTACATGGTCAAACAACAAAGCCCCGCGATTAGACCGCGGGGCTCCTCGTCACAAATGACAGCATATTACAGGAACTGGCTCAATCCCGGCACGGAGTTGACGACCTCATCGACCACTTCATTGCCGGCATGCTCGCGAGCGGTCGCAATGGTTTCCTTGGCGAGCGACGAAATTTCGCCCATGCTGAGACCGCTGCTCATCAGGGATTGGCCGAGCGCCATGAGACCGCCACCGCCGCCAACGGCGCTGAGGAGGCCGCCGAGCAGACCGCCGCCGGAGGTTTCTTCACCATTGTATTGCGCCACCAGATCGGAAGCGCCAGGGATGGATTCGATCATCTTGGTGACCGGGCCATCCGGGGCTTCGCGCTGCAGGAAGCCAAGCATCATGCCAACGGCCTTCTCCGCAATATCGGGGGAAATGCCGGCTTTCGTTGCGATCTGATCAATAATCTCGTTCATTCTGGCCTCCTGCCTGTTACTTATGACGTGAACGTCAACGTAATTGAATGCGCCGACCGACTCAAGTCGGCCGGGTTGTGCACGACTGTACCGGAAGCATCACCATGAAGCGAACGGTTGTCCCCATTCAAGTCTCTTCTTATAACAGCCTCAGGACAAATCAATGAATGGGCCGCTGGCACCCTCGCCCCTCGCAATTCTCGGGGTTGCCGTGCCGCCGCCCAAAGGGAGACGACGCCTGATGCTGCAGCAGGATGGACAGATTTTCGTCGGCGCGAGCCGCAATCCGGACGAGAGCATCAACAAGGACGAGTATCTGACGCTGAAATTCGGCAATCGCCACGGTCTCGTCACCGGCGCGACCGGCACCGGCAAGACAGTGACCCTGCAGGTGCTGGCGGAGGGTTTTTCCAAGGCCGGCGTGCCGGTCTTCTGCGCCGACATCAAGGGCGACCTCTCCGGCATCGCCGCCAAAGGCGAGCCGAAGGATTTCCTTTTGAAGCGTGCCGAGGAGATCGGCCTGAAGCCCTACGAATTCGATCAGTTCCCGGTGATCTTCTGGGATCTCTACGGCGAAAAGGGTCATCGCGTGCGCACCACCATCGCCGAGATGGGGCCGCTGTTGCTGGCACGGCTGATGGACGCCTCGGAAGCGCAGGAAGGCGTGCTCAACATCGCCTTCAAGATTGCCGATGATAATGGTCTGGCGCTGCTCGACCTCAAGGATTTGCAGGCCTTGCTCAACTATATGGGCGACCATGCCAGCGAGCTTTCTAGCCAGTTCGGCCTCATCTCGAAGTCTTCCGTCGGCTCGATCCAGCGGGCTCTGCTGGTTCTGGAGCAGCAAGGAGCGGAAAACTTCTTCGGCGAACCGGCGCTGAAGATTTCCGACATCATGCGCGTCAGCAATGACGGTTACGGGCAAGTTTCGGTGCTTGCCGCCGACAAGCTGATGATGAACCCGCGCCTCTACGCCACCTTCCTGCTGTGGTTGCTTTCCGAACTCTTCGAGGAACTGCCGGAAGTCGGCGATCCTGAAAAGCCGAGGCTGGTGTTCTTCTTCGACGAAGCCCACCTTCTCTTCAACGATGCGCCAAAGGTGCTGATCGAGCGCGTCGAACAGGTCGTGCGCCTGATCCGCTCCAAGGGCGTCGGGGTCTATTTCGTCACACAGAACCCGCTCGACGTGCCGGAAACCGTGCTCGCCCAGCTTGGCAACCGTGTACAGCATGCGCTGCGCGCCTATTCGCCGCGCGAACAAAAGGCAGTCCAGACGGCCGCCGAAACCTTCCGGCCGAACCCCGCCTTCGATTGTGCCGAAGTCATCACCACGCTCGGCACCGGCGAAGCGCTGGTCTCCATGCTCGAAGGCAAGGGAGCGCCCTCGATCGTCGAACGCACCTTGATCCGGCCGCCGTCGGGCCGCATCGGCCCGGTCACCGACACCGAGCGCCTGGCCATCATCAATGCCAGCCCGGTTGCCGGCCTCTATGACGAGACGGTCGACCGCGAATCCGCCTTCGAAATCCTCACCGCCCGCGCCCGCAAGGCCGCCGAGCAGGATGCTGCAAAACAAAACGACGGAAGCGCCGGCGGCCGCTGGACGCTCCCCGGCTTCGGTGGCGACGACAACAAGCCGGCAAGCCGCGGCCGTGCCGGCTACCAGCGCGAGACGATCATGGAAGCGGCGATGAAGAGCGTCGCGCGCACGGTCGCGACGCAGGTTGGCCGGGCGCTGGTGAGAGGGATTTTGGGAAGCTTGAAGCGGTAGTTAAGACCCCTTCTCCCCGTGGGGAGAAGGGGAAGACCTTACCGCGCCGGTGCAACGAGCGAGAAGAACGCGCCTTGCGGGTCGGTGCATTGGACGATCCAGCTACCGCCGGGGACTTCCATCGGGCCGTTGACGACCTTGCCGCCGGCTTCGTTGACGCGGCCAATGGCAGCATCGATTGCCGAGACATTGAAATAGAAGTTCCAGGCGGCCATCTGCATTTCCGCCGGCTTGGTCATGATGCCGCCGAAGTCGCGGTCACCGATCTTGAAGATCTTGTAGGTGCCCATCGGCCCCATGTCGAAATCGGAGCTCGATTCCCAGCCGAACATGTCGCAATAGAAGTCAAAGGCTTTCGGACCGTCGCCAGAATAGAGTTCGTGCCAGCCGACATAGCCGGGAGCATTGGGTTCCGACGGCTCCCAGCCCTCACTGGGCAGTGGCGTGAAGATGCAGAAGGCGGCGCCATAGGGATCGGCGACGACGGCGAAACGGCCGACACCCGGAATGTCTCCCGGCTCGCGATAGACCTTGCCGCCCTTAGCGGCGATCGTCTTGGCCGCTTCGTCGACGTTCGGCACGCTGATATAGCCGGTCCAGCAGGGCGGCGTGCCCATGGCCTTGGCCTCGTCCGGCAGGATCATCATGCCGGCGATCGGGCCGGCGCCGGCGCTGAACAGAGTATAGGCCATCTCGATATCCGGCATGCCGGCATCCTTGGCGTCCCAGCCGACAACCTTGCGGTAGAAGGCCTCTCCCGCGGCCATATCGGTGGTCATGAGTTCGTACCAGACAAAATATCCCTTCGCAGCCATTTTAGATCTCCCTATTGCTTGCGGCGGTGATTGGCGATCATGAATTCCTTCCAGCTTCAGTCCGGCTGGCACGAGGAAAAGATGCGTTCATTGTCGTCGATAAGTGTGATGCCTTCACGATAGCTGGCCGACTGCAGGAGTGTGCTCTTCCGTCAGTTCCGCCCTCATCGCGTCTCTCCTTGGCGATTGGCCAAGCCCTATACCCCGTAGTGCTCTAAACACGGCACTTCGGATCTTGTTCCCACGCGATTTCCAGGAAAGCCGCGCAGCCTACGCTGTCATGCTCAGTGGCAGCACGATTGCGCCTTTGGGGCCTCCTCATATTCATCGTGGCGGCGCACGAAATCCATGGTTCGGCCTTCGTTGCGGCCCTTGGGCGCGCGGTCGAGGATCATCAATGTCCCGATCAGCTCTTCCGGGCCGCGGGCGTAGCTGGAATAGGTATGGAAGACATTGCCCACCTCGTCCTTATAGAAGGCGCTGAGGCCCGGTAGCTCGTCATGACCCTCGGACCGGTCCATGTCGGTGAAATTGTAGAACACCGTCTCGCCAGCGAGTTGATCTTCGGAAAACGAGACGTGGTAATCGAAATTGAAGTCATTGGCGAAGGAGGAGACCCAGGGAAACTCCCAGCCCATGCGCTTCTTGTAGGCTTCCACCTTCTCGATCGGCGCACGGGACACGGCAACGAGGGTGACGTCGTGGTGATTGAGATGTGGCAGCGCACCGTCGAAATGATCGGCGAGGAACGAACAACCGGGACATCCGGCCTCCCAATTCGGGCCGAGCATGAAGTGATAGACGATGAGTTGACTGCGCCCATCGAAGAGTTCCGCAAGCGATTTCCTGCCCGTGGGCGTGTCGAAAACATAATCCTTGTCGACCTTGACCCAAGGCAGCGCCAAGCGTTCGGCGTTGACATGGTCACGCAGATGCGTCGCTTCCTTTTCCTTGGCTAGCAGCTCGCGGCGGGCCTCCAGCCACACCTCGCGTGAGACGATTTGGTTCATTGCCCGCGCCCTCCTCCGGCGTTCACATCGTACCAAAACTTGACAAATAGATTGATATCAATATTACTAAACCATGTCAAACGTGATTGAGATTCCTTTCGAGACAACACTACTGGTGCGCGATACTTGCCTTTGCCTGCATGTGCAGCGCGCCGCTCGGGCCTTGGCGCGCCGTTTCGACGAGGCACTGAGGCCGCTCGGGCTCACCAACGGCCAGTTTTCTCTGATGATGTCGCTAAACAGGCCGGAGCCTGCGGCCATGGGGCCGGTCGCAACCCTTCTCGCAATAGACCAGACGACACTGACAGCGGCCTTAAAACCGCTGACACGGCGGGGCTGGGTGACCATTCTGCCCAATCCCCGGGATCGCCGAGCCCGGTTGCTCAGCCTGACGCCGACGGGCAAAGCGGTGCTTGCGGCGGCCGTGCCGATCTGGAAGGTGACGCATGCCGAGGTGGAGACAAGATTGCCCGACGGCAATGCTGAGCGGTTGCGGCAGGATCTGCTGGCGCTGTCTTAAGCGCTATTTCGCATACGGGGATCGGCGCCAAAATCGCTGCGCGCAAAACCGATACGGCTTTTCGGGAAATCGCAGAGTGCCTGAACGCCGGCGGGCGACAGCCGGATGCGCCAGGTCTGGCGTTCAACGGGTTCTCGCGCAGCGAAGGCATGGGCCGTTAGAAGCGCAAGATTCTTCCCGCCCTGGGAATCCCTAACGGAGCGGTAGAGGATTGCCTGGATGCCCCCTGCCCGCGCTGCGTCGGCAAGAGACTGGCAAGCTTCGTAGCTGACAGGATCGCTCCAGGCCTCGCGATCCCGATCCAACGGCGAATGGGTGAGATCGATCGCCTGCTCGGTGGCTATTGCGGCGGCGAAGGCGGTATATTCCGCGGCATTGGCGGGCAACGGCGTCTCCGGAGAATCGGCAAAGAAAAGCAGCCTGTAAAAGCTCATTTCAGCCAGCGCCGTTTCGACCCGTTCGGAAGCATAGAAGACGCCTAGAGTACGCCCCGCCCGTCTGAAGCGTGAGCCGTGAGGATAGACCGCTCCATAGCGGAAAGGGGTCGCCAAGAGGTAGTCCAGGCCGATGCATTCTGGCGGTAGCGCCGGCTTGCTCTCCTCCAGCAGATGTTCGAGAAGCGCCTGCTCTTCCAGCGTATCGACCAGTTTCAACGTCGAGACCTGATGCTGCGCCTCCACCAGCCGCCAATAGCGGCCGGAAATCGACCGAGCCTCAGACGAGAGCGCGGCGGGCGTCCAGATAGGCAAGGACATCGGTCAATCCGGAAATGGAGGTGATTTTTTCGAGCGGCGTCGCGCCGAAGGCGAGATTGACATTGCGCAGCCATTGCCGCGCCACGGCCTCATCGCCGCCGACGATGGCATCGAGCGAGCGAAACAGGCGCACGAAAAGAACGGCGAGTTCAAATGGTTTGCTATGCCGCTCCAAAAGATGATCCTGCCGCTTCATGCGCGACACCGTCGCTTCCGAAACGCCGATGACGGCAGCGAGCATGCGCGCGTTCAACCCCAGCCGATCCGCGGCATTAACGACCGCCTTGGTGATGACCAGGGCCTCACCCGGATTTGCATGACTGATCGCTTGAGCATGTATCATGGCGACATCCTTTCCCAAGAAAGTATATAGCAAATTTCTTGCAAAAGAAAAGGAGCGACATGCACCGAAATGCCTATCGCTCCTTTTGTCGCATCCGTTCCGTCAGTTCGGAAGATGGAAAAGCCTATTCTCAGGCAACCGTGACCGGCACTTCCGTGGAGGTGCGCATGGCATGGCTATAGGGGCAGACGATGTGAGCGGCAGCGGCGAGCTTTTCAGCTTCGGCCTTGTCCATGCCGGGAATATGAACCGACAGCGAGACTTCGATGCCGAAGCCGGTGCCATCCGCACGCGGCCCGATGCCGACCGTTGCCGTCACCTTGGCGTCTTCCGGAATCTTGACCTTCTGCTGACCCGCAACAAATTTCAGGGCGCCCAGAAAGCAGGCGGAATAGCCCGCAGCGAAGAGCTGCTCAGGATTGGTGCCGGTAGCGCCGTCACCGCCGAGCTCCTTCGGCACGGTCAGGGTAACGTCAAGAACGCCGTTTTCAGAAACGGCGTGGCCCGCACGGCCGCCGGTGGCAGAAGCCTTGGTGGTGTAGAGGATAGGCATGTCAGATCTCCTTTGCGAGTTGGATGAAGACTGTATATAACGCGATTTAATCGTGCGCAATATATTTTTGTAATTTGATTTTGAAAAATGAACCTGTGACAATGAGATCAACAAGAAACTGGCGGGAGCAGCGATGACGGACGAGGTGCAGGAGCGGGCAATCCCGGATGAGGAAAAGCGGCTGGAACGGCAGCTTTGTTTTGCCGTCTACGCAACTGCCCATGCCTTCAACCGCGCCTACAAACCGATCCTCGATCGTGTCGGCCTGACCTATCCGCAATATCTGGTGATGCTGGTGCTCTGGGAAAAGGGCTGCTTACCGGTCAAGACCATCGGCGAGCAGCTTGACCTCGATTCGGGCACGCTGTCACCGCTGTTGAAACGCCTCGAGCAAGCCGGCCTGATCGGCCGCGTGCGCGACCCAAAGGACGAACGGCAGGTCATCGTTTCATTGACGGAAAAGGGCACCGGCATGAAATGCCAGGTCGCTACGATCATGGCCGCCATCGGCGAAGCCGTCGGCTGCGACATGGATGAAATGGCCAGTCTGCGCGACCGACTGCAGCGGTTGAGAGCGAATTTAACGGCCGAATGAGCCGTTAAATTCCACTCGTCAACAACATGTCCAAAACTTAGGCCTGCGTGACCAGGATCGGCGCGCGTTCCGGCACACGGTCATAGAGATCGATGACGTCCTGATTGAGCAGGCGGACACAGCCCGAGGACACCGCCTTGCCGATGGAGCGCCAATCGGGATTGCCGTGCAGACGGTAGAGCGAATCCTGCTTGTCCTCGAAAATATAAAGCGCGCGCGCCCCGAGCGGATTCTTCAGGCCAGGTTCCATGCCGCCGTTGGCGATGGAATATTTAACGAGTTCCGGCTGGCGGGCGACCATTTCGTCCGGCGGGTTCCAGCGCGGCCACTTCTTGCGCCACTGGATGACACCGCGGCCCTGCCAGGCAAAACCTTCGCGGCCGACGCCGATACCATAGCGCATAGCCGTGCCGCCCGGCTCGGTAACATAAAGGAAGCGCTCGCGCGTGTTGACGACGACAGTACCCGGCGGCTCGCCGGTCGGATCGACAACGCGCTGACGATAATATTTCGGATCGATCTGCTGATAGGGTATCGCCGGAAGATGGAAGCCGCCGTCATCCATAGCCGCATAGATTACGGCCGGGTCCGGCTGCTCGCCATTATAGCTGGAAAGCCAACTGCCGACGGGGCGATAGGTCGAACCGCTGTACTGCACCGGGCTGACGATCGGGTTGCTTTCGACCGTGGAAGCGCAGCCGGCGAGCGTCGAAACGGCGCCGATGCCCGCAAGGGCGAGGAAATTTCGTCGGGAAAGAGAAGAAGGCAGGCTCATGTCGACAGCATCATTCCTGTTGGAAGCGGAAACCCGAACCAACCCGATTCGGTTCCCGGCTAGATTCGCAGAGACAGGAATAAAACTAAAGAGCGCAGTGCAGCCCGGCTATCGCACTTATGCAACATCACGAAAATTTGTTGCAATCTGTCACTACTGAACGACAACTTCCGCCTTTGCCGACACACGATTGAAGAGATCGATCACATCCTGGTTCAGCATGCGTACGCAACCGGATGACGCCTGCTTGCCGATCGACTGCCAATCCGGCGTGCCGTGAATGCGATAGAGCGTATCCCTGCCATTCTGGAAGATATAGAGCGCGCGGGCGCCGAGGGGATTGGTCGGCCCGGGATTCATACCGCCGCGTTGGGCCGAAACCGGCTTGATCTCCGGTTCGCGGGCCACCATTTCGCTTGGCGGCGTCCAGCGCGGCCATTTCTGTTTCCACTGGATGACGCCTCTGCCATGCCAGGCATAACCGGCCGCGCCAAGGCCAACGCCATAACGCATCGCCCTGCCGCCCGGCTCGACGAAATAGAGATAGTGCCCCCTCGTGTCGATGACGATCGTGCCGGGTCTTTCATTGGTCCGGTAGTCCACTTCCTGACGCAGAAAACGCGGGTCTATCCGCTTGTAGGGGATCGCCGGCAGGGTGAAATCGTCTTCACTCTTCTGCGCGTACATGGCCTGATGCACCGGATTGGACGTCGGCAGGCCATAGGTCTGATTGAATTGCGAGCGGAAAAGGTCGCGCGCCTGCGGCACTGGCTGTACCGGAAGGCGCCCCACCTTCTGCGGATCGATGCCTTCAGGCTGATAGAAGATGGGCGCGGTTTCCTGAGCAAATCGATCGGGATCGGTCGCCCCGGTATCGGGAATAATGCTGCAGCCGGAGAGCGCAGCAAGAGCGGCGACAGCGAGCAGGCGACGGGAAGCGGGCAAGAGATCGGCCATCATCGGGAACCAGTTGAATACGGATCGGTCAACCACATGATGACCGGCGCGGCTGGCGCGAACCTGGCGTCGAAGGCGAAGATATTGCGGCATCTGGCCAAACTTCTGTTTTACCTTGCCCTGGCTTGGGTTAGACCATGGGGACGGAGGATAGCATGAATATCGACAGTCTCGACCCGAACGTTTTTGCTCCGGCAAGTCGTGCGGCATGGCTCAAGCTGGTGGACCGGGCGCTGAAGGGCGCAGACTTCCAGGAGGCGCTGGTATCGCGAACGGATGACGGCATCGCGATCGAGCCGCTCTATGCCCGTCGCTCCGATACCACACCATTGGCCCGCCGCCATATCGACCGTCCTTGGATGGTCAGCCAGCGTATGGATGATCCGGATATCGAGCGCGCTTTCACCCAACTCGACGAGGATATCGCCAACGGGGCTAGCGGCGTCAACCTGATCTCAAAAGCCAGCCCTTCGGCCTTTGGTGTCGGCATCGACGCAGACATCGAGGCGTTTGCAGCAAGATTGGCGGCTTCGGTTTCAGGCAACGCCGTCTCGCTGCGCCTTGACGGCCTCTCGCCGGCTTTTGCCGCAGCACTGGCGTCGGCATTCGCGACAAGCCAGCATCTCCCGACCATGCATTTCGGCCTCGACGTTTTCGCCTCCAAAGGCATGGCACAGGAGATGACGGAGAGCTTCCGGCGCCTGCGCGATACCGGTTTTGCTGGAACCCTCGTCAATGCCGACGGTCGTGCCGTGCACAATGCCGGCGGAACGGAGGCCCAGGAACTGGCCGTCATGGCGGCGGCGCTCGTCGGCCATCTGAAACTATTGGATCAGGCGAGCATCGCACCGGAGGCGACCCTGAACGCGGCGAGTCTCTGTCTGTCTGCCGATCAGAACCAATTCGTCACCATGGCGAAAGCGCGCGCCGCACGCATGATCTTTGCCCGCATCGCGGAGGTCTGCGGCATTTCCCACCCGCCGACGGCCCATCTCTACATGGAAACGAGCTACCGCATGCTTACCCGGCTCGACCCGGAAACCAACATCTTGCGCAACACGATAGCCGTCTTCTCTGCCGGCACCGGGGGCGCCGACGAGATTTCCGTGCTGCCGCATAGCTTGACCCATGGCATTCCCGATCCGCTGGCGCGGCGTCTGGCGCGCAATACGCAGACCGTCCTGATTGCCGAAAGCCATCTCGACCACGTCGTCGACCCGGCCGCCGGGGCCGGCGGGATCGAGGCGCTGACCGAGACTTTGGCGGAAAAGGCCTGGGAGATTTTCGTGGGCATCGAGCGGAATGGCGGGCTTGCGGAGATTATCGCCAGTGGCCGCTTGGCGGCGATGGTGGCCGAGGCGAAAACGAACCGTGCGGCGAAGCCGATTGTGGGGACGACATTGTTTGCTGCGAAGGCAGAGCGGTCGGTAGTTATCCTGGGAGAATTAGGGCCCGTGGCGGAGTGCATGGGGTTGGCACCAGTGCGACTGGATGAGGTGGCGGCATGATGGCGGCTGTGGAATTTGCGGGAAGTGCACACACCCCTCTGTCACTTCGTGACATCTCCCCCACAAGGGGGGAGATCGTTTGGAGTTTGACGCGCCGTTCGACGGCACAACAAAACTTTATTTCAACAGATTCGATGTTTGTTTCGGGTAAGAGGGCGCCACGCGCTACCGATCTCCCCCCTTGTGGGGGAGATGTCACGACAGTGACAGAGGCGGGTGGCGCAAGCGCGGCATATGCGGAGGTATCGGCCCCATGACCTCCATCCCCGATTTCGCGACCATCCCTTGGGCAAAACCCCAAGCCACGACGCCGAAAACCGGCGCCCCAGCTTGGCAGACCCCGGAAGACATCGCCGTCAAGCGCATCTACGACACGGCCGACCTTGCCGGCCTGAATTTCCTCGACACCTATCCCGGCGCTGCTCCCTTCGTCCGCGGCCCCTATCCGACCATGTATGTCCAGCAACCCTGGACCATCCGGCAATATGCGGGCTTTTCCACCGCCGAGGAATCGAACGCCTTTTACCGCCGCAATCTCGCGGCCGGCCAGAAGGGCCTTTCCGTCGCCTTCGATCTTGCCACCCATCGCGGCTATGACAGCGACCATCCGCGCGTTGCCGGCGATGTCGGCATGGCGGGCGTGGCGATCGATTCCATTCTCGACATGCGCCAGCTTTTCGATGGCATCCCGCTTGGTGAGATGAGCGTGTCGATGACCATGAACGGCGCGGTGCTGCCGGTGATGGCGCTTTATATCGTCGCCGCCGAGGAGCAAGGCGTTTCCGAGGACAAGCTCTCGGGCACGATCCAGAACGACATCCTCAAGGAGTTCATGGTCCGCAATACCTATATCTATCCGCCGCAGCCCTCGATGCGGATCGTGTCGGACATTTTCAGCTATACCAGCCAGCGGATGCCGAAATTCAATTCGATCTCGATTTCCGGCTACCATATGCAGGAGGCCGGTGCGACGGCGGATCTGGAGCTCGCCTATACGATCGCCGACGGCATCGAATATGCCCGTGCCGGGGTGGCCGCCGGGCTGGATATCGACAGTTTCGCACCGCGCCTCTCCTTCTTCTGGGCGGTCGGCATGAACTTCTTCATGGAAGTCGCCAAGATGCGTGCCGCACGGTTGATCTGGGCCGCGTTGATGCAGAAGAACTTTGCGCCGAAGGGTGGGAAGTCGCTCGCGCTTCGCACCCACAGCCAGACCTCTGGCTGGTCGTTGACGGCGCAGGATCCGATGAACAATATCATCCGCACCATGGTCGAAGCCATGGCGGCGACGCAGGGCCATACCCAGTCCCTGCACACCAATTCCTTCGACGAAGCGCTTGCTCTGCCGACGGATCATTCGGCCCGCATCGCCCGCAACACACAGATCCTGCTGCAGAAGGAATCCGGCACGACCGGGATCATCGATCCCTGGGGCGGCTCGGCTTATGTCGAGCGGCTGACGCATGATCTGGCAGCCCGCGCGCTTACCCATATCGAAGAGGTCGAAGCGCTGGGCGGCATGGCCAAGGCGATCGAAAAGGGCATTCCGAAGCTCCGGATCGAAGAGGCGGCCGCTCGCACGCAGGCGCGTATCGACAGCGGCCACCAGACCGTGGTCGGCGTCAATTTCTCGCGACCTGAACAGGATATCGAAGTCGACGTGCTGAAGGTGGACAATTCCGAAGTCCGCGCCCGCCAGCTTTCGAAACTGCAGCAATTGAAGGGCACGCGTGAGACGGCAGCGGTGGAGACCGCTTTGGAGGCCCTAACCGCAGCCGCGCGCAACGGCACCGGTAATCTCCTGGATTTCGCCGTGAAGGCAGCGCGAGCGAGAGCGACGGTCGGCGAAATCTCGCTGGCGCTGGAAAAGGCCTACGGCCGGCATGTTGCGGAGATCAGAACCATATCCGGCGTCTACCGCAAGGAAGTCGGCAATGCCGATCCTCTGTTCAACAAAGCGATTGCCAAGGTGGAAGCTTTTCGCAAGGCGAAGGGCGAGAAGCCCCGCATCCTCGTCGCCAAGATGGGGCAGGATGGACACGACCGCGGGCAGAAGGTCATCGCCACAGCCTTCGCCGATCTCGGCTTCGATGTCATCGTCGGTGCGATGTTTCAGACGCCGGAGGAAGTGGCAGATCTCGCGGTTCGGGAAGGCGCCGACATCATCGGCGCGTCATCACTTGCCGCCGGTCATCTGACGCTGGTGCCGGAACTCAAGGAAGCGCTGACCCGCCGCCATGCCGGCCGCATCCTCATCGCCGTCGGCGGCGTCATCCCACCCCAGGATTTCGCTGCATTGGAAACCGCCGGAGCGGACGCGATTTTCCCGCCGGGAACGGTGATTGCAGAGGCGGCGGCGGCCTTGGTCGATCGGCTGATGCGCTGATCGTTTAGGCCGCCACACTCTTGAAAAACTGGATGCTCTGTTCGATTTCACCCGGTAGCGACGAGTTGTGATTGCCCTGAACCGTCGCCACTTCCATTTTGACACCGCCAGCAAGAGCGCGCTTAGAAAGCAGCGTCGCCCGGGCCTGCAAAGTGCCCTCTTCGCTGGCTTGCATGACCTTCAAAGGGCATTTGAAGCTGTGGGCATAGCAGATCGGCGAGCGCATCTGGAATTCGCGCGGATTTTTCGCGTTGAAGCGGATATCCTCCGGATAACGATGGAAGAAGGCGAAGGCATCCGGATTGCCTGACATGGGAGTGGCCGCGCGGAAGCGTTTGGCCGACATTGCCGCCAGCATCGCCAGCGTACCGCCGACGCTGTGCCCCGCGAGGAAGAGGCGATGCGGATCAACGCCCGGCAGGTGGCGCAGACGGTCGGATGCGGCGAGAACGTCGGAAACCTCGTCATAGAAACCCGAGAAATTGCCCTTTTGGCCGTTTTCGCCGCGCATCGACGGGATCATGACGACGTAGCCGGCATCGACATAAGGCTTCATCAGCAGCCAATGGCCCTGACCGATGGCGTTGCCACCATGGAGGAAGAGCACGGCGGGCCTCGGCTTCGGCGTGCGCTCATAGCGCGATACCCAGGCAACGAGTTCCAGCTCGCCGCCGAGACCGCTGCGATAGAAAATCTGATCGGCGTCTGATGGCGCGACCAACGGCTCATATTTGTCGGGCGCCGGACCTTTGTTCAGAAGCTCGGTGCGGAACTTGTGGCGCTCCTTGGCATAATCGCCAACCAGAAGCGGAGGCTCGGCCACTGCGACGGCCGGCTTGCTAGTTTGGGGATCTATAACCTTGGCATCAACCGACTTGGCGACAGGAGCCGCGGTTTCGGCAGCCTTTGCGATGTTGGGAGCAAAAAGTGTTACGGCAAGACCGGCAAGAATGGTACGGCGACTGGGGCGAAATGCGTTGTCTTCAGACGTTGTCATATGATCTGTCCAAATATGCCCGGCGAATCGAAATCTGCACGGGTTGAAAGACGAGGCCAACTCACATTGTGGTGAGGAATCAACCAAGATCTATTCATCAACGGCAGGGGCCTTGGCGTCAATCAGCGCCACCAAATTTTCCAGCCGATCCGCCTCGTAGGGCGGCTTGTCGGGCCTGAGACGCGCAATTCGCGGAAAACGCATGGCGACACCGGACTTGTGCCGCGTCGAGCGATTGATCCCTTCGAAAGCGACCTCGAGGACGAAGCCGAAATCGCGATCGGCGCGCACCGCTCTTACTGGGCCAAAACGATCGATCGTATTGTTGCGCACGAACTTGTCGAGCACCTCCAGCTCGGCATCCGTGAAGCCGAAATAGGCCTTGCCGACCGGCACCAGTTGTTCACCCTCCGGTGTCATCGACCAGACGCCGAAGGTGAAATCGGAATAGTAGCTGGAACGTTTGCCATGGCCGCGCTGGGCATACATCAGCACGGCATCGACATTGTATGGGTTCCGCTTCCATTTGAACCACGGCCCCTTGGCGCGGCCAGCGAGGTAGGCGCTGTCGCGGCGCTTGATCATGACGCCTTCGATCACGGGATCCGGCGGCGCCGACCGCAAGCGGTCCAACTCTTCCCAGGAGGTAAAATCGACCAGCGGCGAGAGGTCGAAACGATCGTGGGGTGCGGCTTCGATAATTTCCGTCAGCCGTTCGCGCCGATCAAGAAATCCGCGGGCACGCACATCCTCTTCGCCGTCGAACAGCAGATCATAGGCACGGATAAAGGCCGGGTATTCCTCCAGCATCTTCGCAGTCACCGTCTTGCGGTTCAACCGCTGCTGCAGATCGGAGAAGGTGCGTGTCGGGCTGTTGGAGCGCGCCGTGCCACCGATCAGCAATTCGCCGTCGACGACGCCTTCGAAGCTGATGGCATCGACGATGTCCGGAAAAGCGCCGGAGATATCGTCGCCGGAGCGGGAATAGAGCTTACTCGTCATACCCGCCCGCGAAAGCTGGACGCGGATGCCGTCCCATTTCCACTCGGCGGCATAATCCAGGGGATCGAGCCCAGTGAGATCGCCGGGCTCGACGGCATTGGCGAGCATGACGGAATGAAAGATCGCCGGCGTCGCCAGCACCGGCTTGTCGCCCTTGCCCTCCAGCCACTGAAACAGGCTCTCATAGGGCGGCTGCAACCCATGCCACAGCGTTTCGATCTCGGTCACGTCCTTATCACTCAGCTCCGCCAAAGCCTGCTTGGCAAGCCGCGCCGACACGCCGATACGCAGCGCGCCGGTGGCGAGCTTCAGAAAAGCAAACCGGCCTGACGTATCCAGCCGGTCGAGCAGGTCGCGAACGAAGCTGCGCACCTCGGTACGCCCCAGCGCATTCATCCGACGCACCACCTCGCCGAGCTTCGGCTGCTCGCCCGCCGGGCGGACGATGTCGCTTTCCTTGTCCCAGACCAGCGAGATGGTCTCGGCGAGATCACCGACATAATCATAGGAATAGCGAAACAGCACCTCGTCCATGCGTTCAAGCACGAGCTCGCGCAGCATCGCCGGCTTGACGTTGCGCACCTCGAGCGTGCCGGCGATTGCCGCAAGACCGTAGCCGCGATCCGGGTCGGGCGTATCGCGGAAATAGTCGGTGAGCAGCTTCAGCTTGCCGTTGCGGCTCGGCGTCAGCACCAGGCGATCGAGGAGATCTGCGAAGGCTTTCATCAGTCCCCCTCATCCTCATAGCCGATCAGATGCAGCGGCTTGGCCGGAATGCCCTGCAATTCGCACCAGCGCACAAGCGCTTCTTCGCGTCCATGGGTGACCCAGACTTCTCCCGGCTTCAGCTCCGAAATGGTCTCCGTCAGCTCCGGCCAATCGCAATGATCCGAAATGACGAGCGGCAGCTCGACGCCGAGCTGCTTGGCGCGCTGGCGCACCATCATCCATCCCGACGCAAAGGCGGGCAGAGGTTCATGGAATCGCCGCGCCCAGCGATCGGAAAAAGCCGATGGCGGTCCGACGACGACAGCGCCCTTGAAGATCGACTGATCCCGGCTTTCGATCGTTGCCGGCAATAATTCGCCGAGGACGATGCCCTGCCCGGCATAATAATCGCACAACGTCTCCAACGCGCCGTGAATATAGATCGGCCTGTCGTAACCGGCATCGCGCAGCAGCCGGATGACGCGCTGCGCCTTGCCCAGCGCGTAGGCGCCGATGAGATGGGTGCGCTCGGGAAATTGCCGGAGCGAAGCCAGGAGCTTCGCCGTCTCGTCCAGCGGATCGGGATGATGGAACACCGGCAATCCGAAGGTCGCCTCGGTAATGAAGACATCGCAGGGAACGGGCACATAGGCAGCGCAGGTCGGGTCGGGCCGCCGCTTGTAATCGCCGGATACGACGATGCGCAGCCCATCCTTCTCTACCGCGATCTGCGCGGAACCAAGCACATGACCGGCCGGATGAAACCGCACCCGAACGTCGTTGATGGTCAGCTCCTCGCCGAAACCGACCGCCTGCTCCGATCCGGCAAAATCATCGCCATAGCGTATCCGCATGATGTCCAGGGTCTGGCGGGTGGCGAGCACCCGGCCATGGCCGGCGCGGGCATGGTCGGAATGTCCATGCGTTATCAACGCCCGCTCGACCGGTCGCACCGGATCGACATAGAAGCCACCGATCGGGCAGAACAGCCCCTCAGGGGCGGGATACAGCAATTGATCCGGTCTCATAGGACAAAAGATAGCGTGATTTATGCAATTATGTAGCGATCATTGGCGCTTTTTGAGCGAATTCGCCTTCCACTACTTCAGCATCCGCTCGAAGCGCCGGTCCGGGACCAGCCATATGCAGGCGACGATGAAATAGATGCCGAGGGAGATAAACGGATTGATGGCGGCAAGGATGATCGCGAGGATGTAGAGGCTGACGGAGAGCGCGGCCTTGCCATCCGGGCCGAGTGTGTGGGCAAAATCGGAATCCGTGCCATGCACCCGGATCAGCATCCGTCCGAGGATGTAGTAGGCGAAACCGCACATCAGCAAGACGAAGCCATAAACCATCACCGGGGTCATGGCGAAGTCGTTATCGTCCATCCAGCCGGTGGCGAAGGGCATCAGTGACAGCCAGAACAGCAGATGCAGGTTCGCCCAAAGCACGCCGCCCCTGACATGCTTCACCGCCTGGAACATATGATGGTGATTGTTCCAGTAGATGCCGACGTAGACGAAGCTTAGAACATAGGAAAGCAGCGTCGGGATCAGCGGTATGAGCGCCTGCAGCCCCTCGCCATGCGGCGCTTTCAATTCCAGCACCATGATGGTGATGATGATGGCGATCACGCCATCGGAAAAGGCTTCGATACGCCCCTTGCCCATAAATCGACTTCCCCTCTTCGCGTCAGGCCTCGGACAGAATCAATTTAAGGGCCTGCGTATATGGAGGCAGAATTACAGCGGACAGGGATGGGTTCAAGCGAGGCGATCGCGGGCGTCCGTCAGAATCCTCGAGATTTCCGCCGCCCCGACCGGCCGCGAGAAATAGAAGCCCTGGGCGTCATGGCACTGAGCCTGGCGCAGGAATTCGAGTTGCTCGTCCGTCTCCACGCCTTCGGCGACGACAGCAAGGCGGAGCCGGCGCGCGAGCGAGATGACGGCGGAGGCGATGGCGACGGTCGTCTCGTCGCGCGGTAACGCCTCGACGAAGGAGCGGTCCATTTTGAGACGGTCGAAGGGAAAGGTCTTCAGCGCCGCCAGGCTGGAATAGCCCGTGCCGAAATCGTCGATGGACAGGCGCACGCCAAGCGCCTTCAGCGCCTGCATCACATGCAGGGCGCGCGGCACGTCATGCATCAACGTGCTTTCCGTCAACTCGAGCTCCAGCCATTGCGGGTCGAGGCCGCTCGCCTCCAGAGCTTCGGTGACATGCGCGGCAAGCGCCGGATCGCTGAATTGCCGCGCCGAAACATTGACGGCGATCGTAAGCGGCGGCAGGCCCATCGCCTGCCATTCCTTGGCCTGTCGGCAGGCCTCGTTCAGCACGAATAAGCCGAGGGGGATGATCAGCCCGGATTCTTCCGCAAGCGGGATAAACTGACCGGGCGGCAGCATGCCGTGGCGCGGATGACGCCAGCGCACCAGCGCTTCCAGTCCGACGATGCGGCCGCTCGCGACATCGACCTGCGGCTGGTATTCCAGGAAGAACTGCTTGGCGCCGATGGCGCTGCGCAATTCTTCCTGCTCGCTCAGCGGCATGGTGCCACCCGCGTCCGACCTATGGATATGATATTGCAATCGGTTGCGGCCATGTTCCTTGGCCTTGTACATGGCCGCGTCGGCGCAGGCGATCAACTCATCCGGCGTCTCGCCATCGGCCGGAAAGGCGGCAACGCCGATACTGCTCGTCACGGCGACCTCGATTTCCCCGATCATCACCGGCTGCGTAATCGCCTTCTGCAGTTCGCGCAGCCGCCGCGTGATGCCGGTGTCGTGGCGCGACTGATGGACGATGACCAGCAGGAATTCGTCGCCGCCGAGTCGTACCACCATGTCGGAGGCCCTGAGGCTATCGACCATGCGCGCCGTCAATTCCTTCAACAGCTCGTCGCCGGCGCTGTGGCCGCGGCTGTCATTGACTTGCTTGAAATTGTCGAGATCGACATAGGCGACCGTCACCTTGCGGCCGTTTCGACGCGCCTTGAACAGGATCTTCGCCATGTTCTCCTTGAGAAAGGCACGGTTCGGCAGGCCGGTCAGGTCGTCATGATGGGCCATGAAGTAAATACGGTCTTCGGCGCGCTTGCGCTCGATGGCGATGCCGGCAATGTGGGTCGCCATGGCCACCAGCTCCAGCTCGCGTTCGGTCGGCTCGCGCACGGTGCCGGAATAGAGCGCGAACGTGCCGAGCACATTGCTCTGCGAGGTCACGATCGGCGTCGACCAGCACGAGCGCAGGCCGTACTGCGCGGCTAGAGCACTAAAATCCTCCCAGAGCGGGTCCGTCTGGGTGTCACTAACGAAGACCGGCTTGCCACGCCAGGCGGCCGTACCGCAGGAACCGACCTTCGGGCCGATGGCGATGCCGTCGATCAGGCGGCTATAGGCGGCAGGCAGATTGGGTGACGCACCATGGGAGAGACGGATGCCTTCAGGATCGAGCAGCAGCACCGACCCCTTGATGTCGGTCATCTGATCCTCGACCATTAATACCAGCGCCTCGAGGATCATCTCCAGCGGCTCGCTCTTGGCGATCATTTCCAAAAGTTCGGCCTGGCTGCGGCGCAGATGCTCCTGGCGCTTGCGCTCGGTAATATCGCGCGACGTGCAGATCAGGCCGATCACCTCGCCACGATCGTTGCGCAGCGGTAACTTCGAGGTCAGCCGATAGACCGGCTTGCCGCCGTTCGCGGAGGGAATGACGTCCTCCATATCAAGCCGCGGCTTGCCGGTAGCGATGATTTCCTGCTCGATGCGGTAGTATTTCGTAGCCCGCTCCAGCGGCACCAGATCAAAATCGGTCTTGCCGGTCAGCGCGCTTGCTCTTTCCATGCCGAGACTTTTTGCCGTGGCGGCATTGGCGAAGACGAAGCGGCTTTCCCGATCCTTGACGAAAAGAAAATCCGGCAGTTCATGCACGATCGCCTTGAGGCGTAGTTGCTCGATGCCATCGGCGACATGGTGCGCATTCGCCGCCATCAGCGCCTGCGTCGCTGCCAACAGGCGCTCCGTCTCAATATCAAGCGAACGACTGCGCTCGCCTGACCGGACGTGCTGAAGAGCCGGCTTATTCATGATGTGCATTCTCCCAACCCGGCCGCAGCTTCATCAAATGTCACAACCGAAACGCGATCATTATAGCTCCCGCTTCCTTCGAGGCTCTTAAGCGGATGGGTGAACGAAAGGATAAAACGGCGGAACCTGCGAGAAACGGGCGGCCTAATTCTACGAAAACAGCTCTTTTCGTGCCAAATCGGGACAGGCGCGCATGGCACGGTTCCTGCTTCTGCAAGGTTCGTTTCAGGAGTTGATAATGGTCCAGCGCCGCGCGTTCATTGCCTATATCGCCGCCTCGGCTGCAACCGGCCTGTTTGCCCGAAGCGCCTTTTCTGCGCCGCTCGCCAAGATGGCCGGCGCCGAGATGCGTGGACCGATCGATGCCATCGCCTACAAGGCGACACCGGGCACCAGCGACATCAGAAGCGGCAAGCTTCAGGCGATGATTGACAGCGCCGCGCGCGACAACGCGCCGGTCTTTCTGCCGCCCGGCAATTACAATGTGTCGAACCTTTCGTTGCCCGATAATACGCGCGTTACCGGCATCCCCGGCGCTTCGCGGCTGGTCTATGGCGGCGAAGGCCATCTGATGAGCGCCGACAAGGCGAAACGCATCGAACTGTCCGGCCTCGTCCTTGATGGCGGCAACCGCTGGCTTGCCGACTATGCCGGCGGGTTGCTGCAATTTACCGGCGTCGACCAGGTGCTAATCGACAATTGCGACATCGCCGGCAGCCGCAAACATGCACTGCAATTGGAGCGCTGCGGCGGGCGGATCGAACGCAGCCGCATTTCGGGGGCAGCCGAAGCCGGCCTTTATGCGGTCCAGTCGACCGGATTGACAGTCGCGGGCAATACGGTCGAGGATTGCGGCAATGGCGGCGTCCTCATTCATCGCTGGGACAAGGGCGAAGACGGCAGCATCGTCACCGGCAATCGCATCTCCCGCATCGGCGCCAATGATGGCGGCACCGGCCAGAACGGCAACGGCATCAACATCTTTCGCGCCGACGGCGTTTTGGTCTCCGGCAACCAGATAGCCGATTGCGCCTTCACTGCCGTCCGCGCCAATTCAGCCTCGAGCGTGCAGATCACCGGCAATCAGTGCTTGCGCTCCGGCGAAACGGCGATCTTCTGCGAATTCGAGTTCGAAGGCGCCGTGGTCAGCAACAATCTCGTCGATGGTGCTGCCAACGGTATCGCCATTGCCAATTTCGACAAGGGCGGGCGGCTTGCCAGCGTCACCGGCAATATCATCCGCAACCTGTCCCTGACCGGCCCCTACCCCCAGGAAAGCGGCTTCGGCATCGGGATCTCAGCCGAAGCCGACACGCTGATTGCCTCGAACCTCATCGAAAACGCCCCGCTCTGGGGCCTGAAACTCGGCTGGGGTCCCTATCTCCGCAACATCGTCGCCACCGGCAACATCGTCCGCCAAGCCCCTATCGGCTGCGCCGTTTCCGTCGCCGATGGTGCCGGCGCGGCTGTCATCTCCGACAATCTGTTCCAGCAAATGGAAAAAGGCGCAGTCTTCGGCTTTCGGTGGGACAAACCAGCTTCCGGCGACCTTACGATAACAGAGAGCGGAGAGTTTCCACAACTGACGATAGAGAGAAACAGGCTGATTTAAACGCCGCTATCTCCAGCTTGGCTCCCGCCGCTCGAAGAAGGCCGTAACCCCTTCCCTTGCTTCCTCCGTCTCCCACGTATCGGCCAGTTGAGTGATGACGCGATCAATAAGCTCATCGCTGATCGGCATGCCGAGAGAACGAGCCAGTGCCTTTGCCCGCGCCGCGGCCTGCGGCGAGGCGGCAAGCAGGTGGCGGATTTCGGATTCGATGGCTTCGTCGAGTGCGTCCTCCGGGACGACCCGGGACAGCAGGCCGGCCGCATGGGCCTGCCAGGCGTCAATGATCTTGCCAGACAGGAAGAGCGGGCGAGCCTTGGCCTCGCCGATGCGAGCAATGACATAGGGGCTGATCGTGGCGGGGATGATGCCGAGCCGAACCTCCGTCAGGCCGAAACGAGCCGTCGCCGCGGCAATCGCCATATCGCAGATACTGAGGATGCCGATGCCGCCGCCGAAGGCATTGCCATGCACGCGGGCGATCAGCGGCTTCGGCAATTCGTTCAGTGCCTTGAACATCATGGCAAGCCGCCGGGCTTCGACGATGCGTCCCGCACGGGTGGCATCGAACTGGGCGCGCATCCAACCGAGATCGCCGCCGGCGCAAAAGCTTCCGCCTTCACCCGCAAGAACCACCACGCGCACGCTTGCGTCCCTGCCGAGATCGTAAGCCGCCTCCGTCAGGGCATCGATCATCTCGGCCGACAGGGCGTTGTGCTTTTCCGGGCGCGCCAAGGTCAGGCGGGCGACACCACGTTCCTCGATGGCGATATGGATGGTTTGCGATGTCATGCGACGCTCCTCAGGCTGCGGGCAAAAGCGGCGGCTTGGGCAAGCTTCTCGTCATCGAGGCCTGTTTCGAAACCGTGCAGTGCCAGATAGTGGTGAACCGCCACGGTATCGACATTGCCTTTGGCGCCGGGCGCAAAAGGACAGCCGCCGAGACCGCCGGCAGCGGCATCAAACACCCGGATGCCCCGATCCAGGGCTACGCCGATATTGTCCAATGCCCGGCCCGAAGTATCGTGAAAATGACCGGCCAGCATGGCGGCGGGGAGATCGGCAAGCACGACTTCCAGCATTCTGTCTACCGCCTCCGGTTCGCCCCTGCCGATCGTATCGCCGAGGCTGATCTCGTAACAGCCGAGTTCGCGCAATTGCCGAGCGACGCTTGCGGCATTTGCCGGCGGCACTGCGCCTTCATAGGGGCATTCGACGCCGCAACTGACATAGCCGCGCAGCGGAATGCCACGATCACGGCTCGCCGCGGCCACCGGCCGGAAACGCTCGATGCTTTCGGCGATGGAGCAATTGATATTGCGGAGTGAAAAGCTTTCGGAGGCAGACGCGAAGATCGCCACCTCGTCGGCGCCTGCTGCAAGCGCCGCCTCCAGCCCCTGCATATTCGGCGTCAGCACCGCATAGCGAACACCGGGCTTGCGTTTGATCCCGGCCATGACATCGGCAGCATCGGAGAGCTGAGGCACCCATTTCGGACTGACGAAGCTGGTGACTTCGATGCGCTCGAAACCGCAATCGGACAGCAGATCCACGAGTTCGATCTTGGTGCCCGTGTCGATCAGCCGCTTTTCGTTCTGCAGGCCATCTCGCGGCGCCATTTCTACTATTGTGACATGGTTGGAAGTGCGGTCGGTCATTGCGTGTCCTCCGGCCGGAGCGATAGCAGGACAGCGCTCTCGCTGGTCTGATCCCCTTCGCCGACATGCAGGCTTTCCACCACACCGTCGCGCGTCGCCGTCAGCGTCAGCTCCATCTTCATGGCTTCCATGACGATCAGCGCCTCGCCCTTTGCGACCATGTCGCCTTCCTGCACCCGAACGATCTTGATGAGGCCGGGCATCGGCGCAATCAGCCGGTCGCCGCCAACGGCCGCCTCTTCAGCGCTATCCAGTGGGTCGGCCCGATGGAAATGATGGGTGTGGCCATCGAGGAACAACGTCATGCTGTGCGGCATCTGGAAAAAGTCGGCACGCAATTGCCGCCCGTCGATCTCCACGCGGCAGCAGCCATCATTGCGGCTGATGATCTGAACGGCGAGCGCGCGACCATCGAAATGCACGGAGTATCGATCCTGCCCTTTCGCAATCACGCGGCCGTTCGTGTGGCCGCCACTGTGATGCAAGGTGACAGGGCGGTTCACCTCACCCCAAAGCTGCCAAGCGCCAAGCGCTTGCCACGGGTCGCTCTCCAGGGATCGCGCCATGCCTCCGGCCTCGAAGATGGCGGCAATGGCAAGCGCGATATCGTCCGGTATCGGTGCTGCAGTCAGCCTCTCCGCGTCGCGGTCGATCAGGCCCGTATCCGGATGGCCCGCAACGAAATCCGGCTGCTGGCTCAATCGAACCAGGAAATCGAGATTGCTTGCCGTTCCCGCCGCCTGGGTATCCTGCAGCGCTCGCGTCAGCTTGGCGAGGGCCGCTTGACGGGTTGGCGCATGGACGATGAGCTTGGCGATCAGGGGATCGTAATGCGGTGTAATGCTGTCGCTTTCGCGCACGCCGGTATCGATGCGGACATCGCCCTCCGGAAATCTGAGATGTGAGAGCGTGCCGGTCACCGGCAGGAAACCCCGCGATGGGTCTTCGGCATAAAGCCGTGCCTCGAAGGCCCAACCGTCGATGGAGAGTTCGGCCTGGGTTCTCGGCAAGGGCTCGCCGCCGGCAATCCGCAATTGCCATTCGACCAGATCGACGCCGGCTATCGCCTCGGTGACAGGATGCTCGACCTGCAGGCGGGTGTTCATCTCCATGAAGAAGAAGCGATCCGGCGACAGGCCATCGGAGACATCGGCAATGAATTCGACAGTGCCGGCACCGCGATAATCGATGGCGCGGGCTGCGCGGACGGCAGCTTCGCCCATGGCGCTGCGCATCTCCTCCGTCATGCCGGGGGCCGGCGCCTCCTCGATCACTTTCTGATGACGGCGTTGCAAAGAACAATCGCGCTCGAAAAGATGCACGACATTGCCATGGCTGTCGCCGAAGACCTGGATTTCGATATGCCGGGGCTGGGTCAAATATTTTTCGATCAGCACGGCGTCGTCCCCGAAAGCGGATTTCGCCTCGCGTCTTGCCGCTTCCAGCGAGGCCACAAAATCTTCCGGTCGATCCACCCGCCGCATGCCCTTGCCGCCGCCGCCTGCCCGCGCCTTGATAAGAATAGGAAAGCCGATCTCTGTTGCCCGCTCCGCAAGGAAAGCCGTGTCCTGTTTATCACCATGATAGCCGGGAACGACAGGCACGCCTGCGCGCTCCATCAACGCCTTGGCCGCGTCCTTCAGGCCCATGGCGCGGATCGAGGCCGGCGATGGGCCGGTAAAAACCAGTCCTGCGGCTTCGACGGCCTCGGCGAAATCGGCATTTTCCGAGAGAAAGCCATAGCCGGGGTGAATGGCCTCGGCGCCGGATCGCCGTGCGGCGGCGATGATCCGCTCCCTCGAAAGATAGCTTTCGCTCGCAGCCGCCGGACCGATGTGAACGGCCTCGTCCGCCAACGCCACATGCAACGCATCTCTGTCGGCGTCCGAATAGACGGCGACCGTGCGGATGCCCAGCCGCCTTGCCGTCCGGATGACCCGGCAGGCGATTTCTCCGCGATTGGCGATCAATATCCTTGAAAACATTGGCAAACCCTATTGCGCGGCGACGACCTCGACTTCGAGCAGCCACGCGGTGTCGAAAATCCCCGCGATCACCACCGTCATCGCCGGGGCGAGCGAGCCCAAGTACTCACTGCGGATCTCGCGGTTCTCGAGCGTATGGTGACGATCGGCGAGAAAGGTGGTGACCTTGACGATGTCGGCCTTGCTCATCCCCGCAGCCTTGAGCTGTGCGTCGACATTGAGCCAGACCTGACGCGCCTGCGCCTGAAATCCCTCGGGAAGCGTATCATCGGCGGTCGTCGGAATCTGGCCGCTGACAAACAGCAATCTCTCAAAATTCTCCAGTTTGACGGCCTGGGCGTAGCCGCCGCGCGGCTGCGGTGCGTTCTTGGCATTGACGATGTCGCGTTTCATCTCAATCTCCTCACATCCTGAACAGGCCGAAGCGCGTGTCTTCGACCGGCGCGTTGAGCGCGGCGGAAAGCGACAGAGCCAGCACATCACGGCTCTTGCGCGGGTCAATGATACCGTCGTCCCACAGACGCGCTGAGGCGTAGAGTGGGTGGCTCTGGGTCTCGAACATCTTCAAGGTCGGTTGCTTGAAGGCCGCCTCTTCCTCCTTTGTCCAAGGCTTGCCGGCGCGCGCCAGGGCCTCGCCGCGCACCGTCGCCAGCACGCCGGCCGCCTGCTCTCCGCCCATGACCGAGATACGGCTGTTGGGCCAGGTCCAGAGGAAGCGCGGCGAATAGGCCCGGCCGGCCATACCGTAGTTGCCGGCGCCGAAGGAGCCGCCGATGAGCATGGTGATCTTCGGCACTTTCGTCGTTGCCACCGCCGTCACCAGCTTGGCGCCGTGCTTGGCAATGCCTTCCGTTTCGTATTTCCGGCCGACCATGAAGCCGGTGATATTCTGCAGGAAAACCAGCGGGATTTTGCGCTGCGAGCAAAGCTCGACGAAATGCGCGCCCTTCAATGCCGATTCCGAAAACAGCACGCCATTATTGGCGATGATGCCGACGGGGATGCCGTGAATATGGGCAAAGCCACAGACCAGTGTGGCGCCATAGCGCGCCTTGAATTCGTCAAAGCGTGAGCCATCGACGATACGGGCAATGATTTCACGGACATCGTAGGACGTGCGCAGGTCGGAGGGCACGATGCCGAGTATATCCTCCGGATCGTAGAGCGGCGGCTCCGGCGCGCGCAGTTCGACGGTCGTCGGTTTGTGGCGATTGAGATTGGCCACGGCCTGCCGCGCCAAGGCAAGCGCATGCGCATCGTCGCGCGCCAAATGGTCGGCGACGCCGGATAGACGCGTGTGCACATCGCCGCCGCCAAGATCTTCGGCAGACACCACCTCGCCGGTTGCGGCCTTGACCAGCGGCGGCCCGGCGAGAAAGATCGTCCCCTGCCCCTCGACGATGATGGTCTCGTCGGACATGGCCGGCACATAAGCGCCCCCCGCCGTGCACGACCCCATGACCACGGCGATCTGCGGAATGCCCGCCGCCGACATATTGGCCTGATTGTAGAAGATGCGGCCGAAATGTTCGCGATCTGGAAAGACCTCATCTTGGTTCGGCAGGTTGGCCCCGCCGGAATCCACAAGATAGAGGCAGGGAAGATTGTTTTCAGCCGCGATCTCCTGCGCCCTCAAATGCTTCTTCACCGTGATCGGATAATAGGTGCCGCCTTTGACGGTGGCATCGTTGCAGACGATCATGCAGTCGCGGCCGGCAACGCGGCCGATGCCGGCGATCAAACCCGCTCCCGGCGCCTCATCGCCATACATGCCGTGAGCCGCCGTCGCGCCGATTTCGAGGAAAGACGTCGCAGGATCGATCAGCCCCGCCACCCGGTCACGCGGCAGTACCTTGCCGCGACTGACATGACGCTCGCGCGCCTGCACGCCGCCGCCCTCCGCCGCCCGCAACGCCGCCGCCTTAGCCACACCGATCGCCTCCAGCATCGCGGCACGATTGTCCCTGAAACGGTCCGAATGCGTGGAGATTTGGGATTTCAGGACGGTCATGCAGTATCACCAAAATTGGGGGTGAAATTTCAAAATCAGACAGTCTCGGTAAATAGCTCCCGCCCGATCAGCATGCGGCGGATTTCGGAGGTGCCGGCGCCGATTTCGTAGAGCTTGGCGTCGCGCAGCAGCCGGCCGGCGGGGTAGTCGTTGGTATAGCCGTTGCCGCCGAGGGCCTGGATGCATTCGAGCGCCATGCCAGTCGCCTTTTCGGCAGCATAGAGAATGCAGCCCGCGGCGTCCTTGCGGGTCGTTTCGCCGCGATCGCAGGCCGCGGCAACCGCATAGACATAGGCGCGCGCGGCGTTCATCGTCACATACATGTCGGCAAGCTTGCCCTGCATGAGCTGGAATTCGCCGATCGGCTGGCCGAACTGCCGGCGTTCATGCAGATAAGGCAGCACGACGTCCATGCAGGCGGCCATGATGCCGAGCGGGCCTCCCGACAGGACGACGCGCTCGTAGTCGAGGCCAGACATCAGCACGCGGACACCGCCATCGACCTGACCCAGCACATTCTCCGCCGGTACCTCGCAATCGATAAAAACCAGCTCCGAGGTGCTGGACCCACGCATGCCGAGCTTGTCGAGTTTCTGGCCTACGGAGAAACCCTCGAAACCTTTCTCGACCAGGAAAGCGGTGATGCCGCGCGGGCCGGCCTCCGGCGCGGTCTTGGCATAGACCACCAGCACATCGGCATCCGGACCATTGGTGATCCACATCTTGCTGCCGTTCAACACATAGTGGTCGCCGCGCTTTTGCGCGTGCAGCTTCATCGAGACGACGTCGGAACCTGAGCCGGGTTCCGACATGGCGAGCGCACCGATATGTTCGCCAGAGACCAATTTGGGCAGATAGCGTGCTTTCTGCTCGTCGGTGCCGTTGCGATTGATTTGGTTGACGCAGAGATTGGAATGGGCGCCGTAGCTCAGACCGACGGAGGCCGAGGCGCGGCTGATCTCCTCCATGGCGACCGCATGCGCGACGTAGCCGAGACCAGCGCCGCCATAGGCTTCATCGGCGGTGATGCCGAGCAGCCCAAGATCGCCCATTTCCCGCCACAGCTCCATCGGAAAACCATTGTTGCGGTCGAACTCGTCGGCGAGCGGCGCGATGCGCTGGCCGGCAAAGCGGCGCACGCTGTCGCGCAGCGCCTCAATCTCCTCGCCGAGCGCGAAGTTCAATCCCCCTGCAAACATCACCTTCTCCTCCCGCTTCCCCTAGAGCATGATCTTTTCCAAAGCCGCCTTACGGGCTCATGTGCCAATTTTGAGAGCATCACGCCGCATCGGCGGGTACGTGACGCTTCTCTTCCGGCATGTCATAGGTCTTCAGCTTCTCGGCGATCCGCGCCATAACCTTACGAGCCGCCTCCTCCTTGATCGGTCCGAAGCCTCTGATCTCATCGAACAATGTCAGGATGGCAAGAGCCTCCGTCTCATTTCCCGCGCGCAGACCGTTGAGAACGCGGTCGGCAATCACTTGATATTCACCGATCAAGCGGCGCTCCAGCCGGCGCTCCCGCATATAGCCAAACGGATCGAAGACCGTGCCGCGCAACCGCTTCATCGGTGCGAGCCTGCGCAGCAGCGGCAATATCCAGGGGCCGAATTCGCGCTTCTTCGGCCGGCCGTTCGGGTCTTTTCCGCCCAGCATCGGCGGGGCGAGATTGAAGGCCAATTTGAAGTCGCCTTCCATCTCGTCGCGCAAATGGGCCTCGAAGGCCGGATCGGTCAACAGTCGCGCCACCTCATATTCGTCCTTATAGGCCAGCACCCGCGCATAGGTCGCGGCGACGGCGAAGGGCACTTTATCCGAAAGCCGCTCCCTGGCAGCCGCAGCCGTGGCACGCTGGACGAAAGCGGCATAGCCATCGGCAAGCGCGGCATTCTGATAAGCGGTCAGATGCGCCTTGCGGTGGGCGATCAGCTCATCGAGGCTCATCTCCGCCAGCGTCTTGCCGGCATCCGGTTCCGTCATCATTTCCCGCACGGCCTGCGGATCATGCGCCAGCAGACGGCCCCAATGGAAGGCCGAGAGGCTGGCCTTGACGGCCACGCCGTTGAGCTCGATCGCCTTCTCGATCGCTTCCAGCGACAACGGCAGCAAGCCGCGCTGCCAGGCAAAGCCGGTGAGAAGGATATTGGTCGACATGGCATCGCCAGTGACCTCGCTTGCAACATGACCGAAATCAAGGAAGACGGATTTGTCGCTGACGGTCTTGGCGATGGTGTGTTGTACCGAGCCGATCTTGAAATCGAAGTCGCGATTGCGAACGAAATCGGCGACCGGCATCAGGCCGGTATTGACGATGGCCGTCGTGCGGTTCGAGGCGCAGAGCGTAATCGCATCCTTGGAGGCACCGACCACCTCGTCGGCAGCAAGCAGCAGATCGGCGCCGCCATTGACGATGCGCGACGAGGTGACGTCGGCCTCGCTGTAGCCGATACGCAGATGGCTCATGACGGCGCCGCCCTTCTGCGCGAGGCCGGCCATGTCGAGGATCATCGGTACTTTGCCGTCGAGATGGGCAGCCATGCCGAGAATAGCGCCGATCGTCAGGATACCGGTGCCGCCAACGCCGGCGATCGCGATGTTCCAGGGGCGCTCGCCGATGACGGGCACCTCGGGCATCGGCACTTCGGCATCCGCATGCTCCAGCGCCTTGCGCTTGCGGCGCTTACCGCCATGCACGGTCACGAAAGACGGGCAGAAGCCTTTGACGCAAGAGAAATCCTTGTTGCAGCTCGACTGGTTGATCTGCCGTTTGCGGCCGAACTCCGTCTCCAGCGGCTCGACGGAAATGCAATTGGATTGCACCGAGCAATCGCCGCAGCCTTCACAAACGGCGGGGTTGATGAAGACGCGCTTGGCCGGATCCTCCAGCAAGCCGCGGCTCCGACGGCGGCGCTTCTCGGCCGCACAGGTCTGGACATAGACAATGGCCGAGCAGCCTTCGGTCTCGCGCAGCGTCAGCATCACCTGATCGATATTGTCGCGGTGCAGCACTTTAACGCCGGGGGCCAGATCCGATGCCGCGTAGGCGGCGGGATTTTCCGCGAGCAGGTAGATCGGCGAAACGCCCTCGCCGTGCAACTGGCGGGTCAAGAGCTGTGGCGTCAGATAGCCATCGATCGGCTGGCCGCCGGTCATGGCGACAGCATCATTGTAGAGCAGCTTGTAGGTAACGTTGACCTTGGCGGCGACCGATTGGCGGATGGCGAGAATGCCGGAATGGAAATAGGTGCCGTCACCGAGATTGACGAACATATGCTTTTCGTCGGTGTAGCGGGCGATCGCTGTCCAAGGCACGCCCTCGCCGCCCATCTGCGTGAAGGTCTGAGTGTTTCGGTCCATCCAGGTGACCATGTAATGGCAGCCAATGCCGGCCATAGCGCGGCTGCCTTCGGGCACGCGGGTGGATGTGTTGTGCGGACAGCCGGAGCAGAAGAACGGCGTGCGGTTGAGCGGCGCGACGTGCGTGCGGCTGATCTGGCCGCGTTCGGCGAGATAGGCAAGCTTGGCAGCGATCTGGTCGTGCAGCGAAGGATCGAGATCGAGTTTGACGATGCGCCCGGCAATGGCTCTCGCCACCGAGCCGACGGTCAAAGCGGCCGAGAGGCTGAGATAGGGTTTGTCGTGCTCATCGAACTTGCCGACGATGCGTGGGCGGACATCGGCGCGCCAATTGAAGAGCTGCTGCTTGATCTGGTTTTCGATGATCTCGCGCCGCTCCTCGACGACAAGCACCTCGTCCAAACCTTCGGAGAAATGCCGGACGGTCTCGGGCTCCAGCGGCCAGGGCATGCGGATCTTCAGGATACGCAGGCCAATGGCGGCCATTTCCCTGGGGCCGATTTCGAGTTCGCGCAGCGCCTGTAATACGTCCTCATAGGCCTTGCCGGAGGAGATGATGCCGAAGCGGGCGTTGGGCACATCATGGGTGATTTCATCGACGCGATTGGCGCGGGCGAAAGCGATGGCGGCATAGGCCTTGTAGGTTTGCAGACGGTCGTCCTGCACCAGCGGCGGATCGGGCCAACGCAGGTTCAGGCCGCCGGGCGGCAGCTCGAAATCGGTCGGCAGCACGAATTGCCGCCTCTCGCCCGAGAGGTCGACGGCGGCCGTCGTCTCGATGGTGTCGGCAATGAACTTCATGCCGACCCAGCAGCCGGAATAGCGCGACATGGCGATACCGAGCAGGCCGTATTCGAGGAATTCGTGGATTGAGGACGGATAGATGACCGGAATGACCGCCGACATGAAATCATGGTCGGTTTGGTGCGGGATCGTGGAAGATTTGGCGGAATGATCGTCGCCAGCGAAACAGAGGACACCGCCATGCTTGGAGGTGCCGGCCGCGTTGCCGTGTTTCAGCACATCGCCGGAACGATCGACGCCGGGACCCTTGCCGTACCAGATGCCGAGCACGCCGTCCTTGCGGACGCCGGGCGACAGGCCGACTTGCTGCGTACCCCAGATGGCCGTGGCGGCAAGGTCTTCGTTGATGCCTGGCTGGAAGGTGACGTCATGCGCGTCGAGATAGGTCTTGGCTTTCAAAAGCTGTTGATCGTAGCCGCCGAGCGGCGAGCCGCGATAGCCGGATATGAAGGCTGCGGTGTTGAGACCGGCAGCGCGGTCGCGGCGCATCTGCGTCATCGGCAGACGCACGAGGGTCTGCAGTCCGGTCATGAAGACGCGGCCTTCATCTGCTGTATATTTATCGTCAAGCGATACGCTGGTCGCTAGCATCTGCTCTCCTCCCGAGATCGCAGTCACCGAATGCGTAAGAACATCTCCGCCGAATGCCTCCTACCGCACCGGAGAAAATCTAAATCGATATTAGCATGCACCATCGCTAATTTCCGAACGAAGGCGGTGCGCAGCCGGCACGATTCGCAAAGATTGGAGGGCTTGGCGGATATTTTCGTGCTTGATCCTGTACACTCATCAAAAGCTTTCATTGCAGATATAAGCCGGAGCCTCTTCCGCTTGGCGAAAGCCGCCCATAACCTCGCTTCGACTCGATTTTTGGAGACCGACCATGCTGACGATTTACGGCGTCTATCGCTCACGCGCATCGCGCAACTACTGGATGGCGGAGGAGCTTGGCATCCCCTTTCAATCCGTGCCCGTGATACAGGCAAGTCGGCTCGAAAATCCGCTAAGCCCGGAAGCGCCTATCAATACGATAACGCCCGAATTCCTGGCCGTGAATCCGATGGGCATGATCCCCGCTGTCAAGGACGGCGATCTCGTCATGCATGAATCGCTCGCCATCAATCTCTATCTCGCCCGCAAGTATGGCGGGCCGCTATCCGGGAAGACGGTGGAAGAAGAGGGTCTGCTCGGCATGTGGACCATGTGGGCAGCTACGGAGGTAGAGCCCTACTCCGTGGCCCTCGTCCGCATCTACGACCGTTCGCAGGAGAACACCGATGCCGGCAAGGCCGGGATCGCGGTTGCCTGCCGGTCGCTGAAGCGGCCATTGGACGTGCTGGAAAAGCACCTGACGGGCCAGGATTACCTCCTGGGCGATCGCTTCACCGTCGCCGACCTCAATCTCGCGGAGGTGCTGCGCTACGCTCAGACCGAGCAGGCATTGTTCGATAGCCATCCGAATTTGAAGACCTGGATCGAGCGCTGTCAGTCGCGCGATGCCTATAAGGCGATGCAGGCGACACGCGGCAAGGAGCCGGTGTAAAAACCGCGCGTTTTCCCTGGAATTGCCTTAGCGAAAGAGCTTCATGCTCTCTTCCATCTCGTCGCGCATCCAGGTCTTGAAAGCAGTCACCTTCTTGGCTTCACGCACGCCTTCCGCCGTGATGAAATAATGGCCGAAACCGTTTTTGGCACGAATGCCAAAGGGATCGACGAGGCATTTCTGTTGTAGTGCATAGGCGGCCAGCGTCTGCCAAGCGAGCATGACGCCCTGGCCCGCCATGGCGGCGTCGAGGCAAAGCGAGGCGTCGTTGAAGATATGCCGCTCTTCCATGCATTTGCCGGAGAGGCCGGCCTTGCTCAGCCAGACCTCCCACGTGAACATAGCCCTACTGTCGATGACGGCGGGAACCTGCAGGAGATCGGCCGGTTCCTTCAATCGGCTGGCGATCTGCGGCGTCACCACCGGAAAGATCTCCTGTTCCAGCAGTAGCTCGGACTTGACGCCCGCCCATTGGCCATCGCCGACGCGGATGCCGATATCGACATCCGACGTTGCCGGATTGATGAGTTGCATGGTCGCATCGATACGCAGCCTGATATCCGGATGACGTTTGGCGAAACGATCGAGCCGATGCACCAGCCATCGCGCCGCAAGAACCGGAGCCACGGAAATAGTGAGAATATTGTCATCACGGTGCTGCGCGGCTGTCACCGCCGCCGACAGTGCCTGAAAGCCTTCGCCGAGGCGTGCCAAGACCGAAAGGCCTGCCTCGGTCACGATCATGCCCTTCGGCGTACGCTCGAAAACCGGCCGCCCCAACTGCGCCTCAGCCTTGATCACCTGCTGGCTGACGGCGCCGATGGTCACGCCAAGCTCGTCGGCAGCCGCCTGCAACGACCCAAGCCGGCCCACGGCCTCCAATGCCCGGAGGCCATTCAGATGAACGCTGTTGAGATTCTTCATATAGAATATCTATATCAGCATCCCGGCATTCTCAATTGAAAAGCTGGGCGATGCGCGCGATCATTGCGGCATAAAACCACAACCGCCACCATCCCGTCGACTGATACACCACAAGCGCATCGTTGCGGTAGCGAGGAGGCATGCCATGTCGATACTGAAGCTTTTCTTCAATCACCTGCCGCGCGATAACAACGAGCGTGACGACCCGTTGCAACATCCGGCACTGGCGGCCATGTCGCTGGAGGAACTGGCCGACCTGCCGCTCATGCCCGAGAATTTGGGGCGGAAGGAAGGCCCAGATCAAAGATTGAAAGAATGCGTGTAACGAAAGAGCAAGCCCTTTCACACGCTGAACCTTCCCAACCGGCTCTTCGGCTATCTCTTCCACTGGTGTATGATTGTGGACGACATACGACCGGAACGGGAAAGCGCAGTATGGCCGTCAGCATCGAAACCGACGCGATATCCCAACGCCTTCAACGCGTTGCTGCGCAAGCCGGCCTGCCCGAAGTCGAGGTCAGCACCCACTATGGCACGCCGGCGCTGAAGGTCGGCGGCAAGGCTTTCGTTTCGGTCAAGAATGGCGAGACGATCGTGCTGGCGCTGCCGATCGACCGCAAGGAGCAGCTCATCGAGATGGCGCCCGAGATCTATTTCCAGTCGGATCACTATGTCGGCTGGCCGGCGCTGCCAACGCGTATCGACGCCATCGGTGACGAAGAACTGCAACTGCGGCTGATCGAGGCCTGGCAGTTTCGGGCGCCGAAGACATTGCGGGCTGCCTTCGACGCCTGTTGATCAAGCCCGCTCGGCGGCGATGGCTCTTTGCACGGCAGGGCGTTCCAGCATCCGCGCGTGGTGGGCGCTGACCTTCTCAAAGCGGGTCGGATCGACGCTATCGCCCGGCAACCAATTTGTCAGCGTGAAGAGATAGCCGTCGGCAACGGTATATTGCTCGCCCATCACCCATGGCCCTTCCAGCATCTTTTCCTCGATCAGCGTGAAACACTCACCCATATTCTGCGGCACCTTGGCCTTCATCGCTTCGATCGCCGCCTCATCGTCGGTCCAGCGATAGCCGCGCCCTTTGTGAGCATGGTTCACATGCACGGTCGAGGCGAGGTAGCTGTTGAAGGCCTGCATGCGGGCAAAATCGAAGGGATCATCGAGCGGCGCCAGCCGGGCGGCCGGCGCGATCTGGGCGACATAGGCGAGGATCGCAACGTTTTCCGTGATGACGCCTTTGTCTGTCACCAGCGCCGGAACACGACCCTTGGGATTGATCGCCAGATAGTCCGGCGACCGCTGCTCTCCGTTGGCAAAATTGAGGCGCCGCGGCTCGTAGGCAAGGCCCGACTCTTCAAGCGCTATCAGACTGGCGAGTGCACAACTGCCCGGTGCGAAATACAAATTCAGCATATCCGTTTCCTCCGCTCTGATTTCGTCAGACGTTAACGGCGACCGGAGGAATACGGAAGTGGCTGGCATCGATATCGGTTATGAAAGCTTTTGATGTATGCCGCCTGCGCACCGCACCTTAGGCACAGCCCGGCACATCTTCCAGCCGATACCAGACGGGAATGCCGCGTTCGCCGGCGATGCGGACGTCGTTGTCGGCTCCCTTGGACTCGCCGGGAAGCCGGAGAACGCCCTCGCACAGTTGCAGCAACCGGCCTGCGGTCGGGTGGAATATCTCTTCGTAGAGATCGTCGCCGATGCTCTTGCCGCCGGCGGCATGCCAGACCGGCAAGGCGACCCATTCGCCGATCATCGGCAGATGCCCTGCCTTGAACAAGGCATAGGACGGCTCTTCCAGCCGCTTGAGATTCTCCGCCATCTTTTGCGGATCGTCTCCGGTTCCCGAACGATACGGCCCGGCAATCAAGATCAACATGTCACATCTCCTCTTCCTCATGCATCATGCATGGATTTGCACGAATATGCGTTAAAGTTCTTGATTGTCGACTCATTTTTGATAAATTCACGATATTTCATGAATTATCGTGCGGAAACAGGCATGCTTACAGGCCAGCGAAAGACCCTCATCCTCGATATCCTGCGGCGCGACGGCCAGGTGATCGCCAAGAAGATCGCAGACGATTTCGGCCTGTCCGAAGACACGATCCGCAGGGATCTGAGGGAAATGGCGGCGGAGCGGCTGCTGAAACGCGTGCATGGCGGCGCGCTGCCGCTCGCACCGGAGCTACCGGATTTCTCCACGCGACGGGGTGTAGCGCCGGATGTGAAGCGGCAACTCGGCGCCTTTGTGGCGAAGATGGTTCAACCGGGACGAACGGTGTTTCTCGATGGCGGGACGACGACGGCGGAGATCGCCCGCCATCTTCCCAGGAACTTTGCCTTTACCGTCGTCACGCATAGCCCGACGATCGCGGGCGAGTTGGAACATCATCCGACAGCCGACGTGATCCTGATCGGCGGCAAGCTCTACAAGCACTCGATGGTGGCGACAGGCGCGGCGGCTATGGCGGCAATCTCATTGGTGCGGCCAGATATCTTCTTCCTGGGCGTAACCGCCATCCACCCCGTTCACGGCCTTTCGACCGGCGATTTCGAGGAGGCGGCAATCAAGCGGCATATCGCGCAATGCTCGGCGGAAACCTATGTGATGGTGACCCAGGAAAAGCTGGATGCCGCCTCTCCATGCCATATCCTGCCCATCACGGCGGTTTCGGGCATGGTCGTGCCGCCTGACATCACCGAGGCGAGCCTGGCGCCCTATCGGAGCGCACAGGTTCCCATTTTCACGGTCAGCGACTGAAGCAAGCTGCGATACAGATGCATTCAAAGCAGGCCAGTAATCCACCTGTCCAGCTTCGAATCCTGACGATAGGCTATGTTTATAACAGCCGCCGAAACGATGGCTGTCGCGGCGCCACCGAGAATGTCGGTGATATAGTGCGTCCCGACATAGATTCTGGACAGACAGACCAACAGAGCGACAACGAGGAAGGCGATACCTCTCCGCCACAGGCCACATAGCAGGAAAGCCGCAACAATGGCGAACGTCGCGGTCGCGTGATCGGACGGAAACGACCAATCGGCGGAGCGATCGATAATCAGGTGCGTGATACCTGCATCATATGGACGAATCCGGTGCACGAACAGCAGGATGATTTGATTGACGCCTAACCCAATAAGAAAAGACAACCCCGCCACAATACAGGCATGCCGCACATGAGTTTTGGAGGCGCCCCCACTCCACCATTGCAGCACAATCGCCAGAATGAGGAGTGGAACCCCGAATTGCGTGATCATGATCATGATCCGGTCCAACATTGGACTTATGCCTGCGAAACTATTGATCCATTGTGTGACTGCTTGATCCATGTGGTCATTCATCCAAAATTGTTGACGGGGATTGCGATCGAGCATGAATGAACGCCGGATTCATCAGCTCTTTGAGATCAGCGTGTTGCTAAAGGGCGCTCATGCGCTCATCGAATGTATTGGGGGAATAGCGCTTGCGCTGGTGAGTACCGCTTCGATCGTTCGTCTCGTGAATGCACTCACCCAAGAGGAATTGATCGGAGATCCCAAAGACTTCATCGCCACTCACCTTCTCGCCTGGTCGCATGACTTCTCCCTCGCGACCAAGAACTTCTATGCGTACTATCTCCTGAGCCATGGCCTGGTGAAAGTGCTGCTCGTCATCGGCCTTCTCAGGGGCAAGCTATGGGCATATCCAGCATCTTTGGCGGCTTTGGGGCTTTTCATCGTCTATCAGCTCTACCGTTTCACCGACACGCATGGCATCGGGCTTCTGGTGCTGACGGCCTTCGATGTGGTCGTCATGGGCTTGATCTGGCATGAGTACAGGCTCGTGCGGCAGCATCTGCCGACAAGGTAGTAAACAGGCGGCGCCATGTTGCTGTCGCATGTTGTCCTCCGACATGGAGGGACAAAGTCTGATTTCTGAATCTGTTTGCAATTGAACGCGGCGTTGAGCGGGCGGTATATGCGGCGTGCAATACAGTAATATACGCCCTCTATGCGATTGCTTCGCGTATAATCCAAATTCGATCTCTGAGACACGGGATAGAAGGAGGCGCGAAATGCTGAAACGCGATCTCCTACAAGTATCCGTATCACAGCGTGCTTTAGCGTATCGATCATCGACTACGCGACCGACTCGTTGTAGGGCGGCGGGGATATCGAGCCGCGCTGATCGAGGTGGCAATCGTGTTGAACGCCGCCGTCACTGCCTACGGCATCCGTCCAAGCCTGAATCTTGGTGAGCGCGGTGCAATTGATGTCGTCTTCGGGGTCTATCTTCTGGAGGAACGGCTGGTTTGGTCGCCGGGGCATGCGGGTCCGGACTGGTTCGGCCTCGCGCCTACGCCGCGCGACGCTAACGAATTCGTTGCGTTATGCGGCCTCCTGGTGTCGTGCCCTCGGATACAAGCTTTGCTTGATGGCGTCTGAAGAAGTTCCGGCGCTCGTTTCGATTTGGTCTTGAGACCTTTGATTTGGGCGAATTCGTAGCTCGAACCAATCGTCGACGTGCTCAACCAGAATTTTTTCGCGGAGGAAATCATGTGGAGCGACCAGCGCATAGGCCAGCCGGATTGACCAGTTCTTCGCGGGTGCCGGGCTCGATTTGAAATAGCCCCCGCCAGGCAGTGCGCCATGACCAATCATGAGCAACCAGAAGGAGGATACACCGATGAGGAGAAAAGAGCGAAAGGCCACATGGTCGACCGGAGTGGCGTTTTCGTCGGCACTGGCGCTGATCTTTGTGATAGGAGCGTCGCAGGGAGCAAGCGCTGGCGAAGCGGAAGCCAAGGCGCTACTTAAGGCGATGTCGGACTATATGGCGGCTCAGAAGACCATTTCGTTCGCGTATGACAGTAATCTCGAAGTCGTCACCAAGGACCACCAAAAGCTGCTGCTGGCGAGTTCGGGCAACATTGAACTCGGCAGGCCCGACAAGATCCGCGTTGCCCGGACCGGCGGATTCGCCGATGTCGAAATGCTTTTCGACGGCAAGACGCTCACCCTGCTGGGCAAGAACCACAATCTCTACACGCAGATGGAGGTGCCTGGCACGGTCGAGCATCTTGTCGATGAATTAAGGGAAAAGCTCCACAAACCCGTACCCGGCGCTGATCTGCTTTTGCCCAATGTCTACAATGAATTGATCGCAGATGTGGTCAATGTGAAGGATCTCGGCAGCGGCGTGATCGGCGGTACCGAATGCGATCATCTCGCATTTCGCAACAAGGATGTTGATTGGCAGATATGGATCGCCCAAGGCGACCACCCCTATCCCTGCAGGTATGTAGTCACCGCCAACAAGGTTGACCAGGCACCGCAGTACAGCATCCAGATCAGGGATTGGAAAGCAGGCGCTGACGCTGCCGCGGATGATTTCGCCTTCAACAACGCAACTGGAGCCAAGAAGACCGACATCGAGGAACTGAAAGATATCGACGAACTACCCGCTCATTTTGTCAAAGGAGGTGGCCAATGACCATGATCAGGAAACTGGGAATTCTTTTGATGGCTGCAGGCATGGGATTGTCCGGGCTTGAGGCGGGCGAAAGACTGTCGGTCCCCGGCATCCATGGCTTTGTCTCGACAGCGGAGGCAAGAGTCGGGCGTCCCTTGACGCCGGTTAGTGTGGCAGGCGTGGCACGGCGCACCTCACGGCGCTGCGCCGCAGGAGTGTACGCGTGCTAGGATCTCGCTGATTGTAGTAGATCGAACCACCGATATGCCTATTTTGGCGTAATCTGTGATGCGGCGATGGTATCCCGCTCGGATACCGAGGAACAAAAGATGAGCTGGAGCCGATTATATAGCTTGAAAAGCTACATAAAATCTTCGCTATGGCTCGTGCCGTTCATCGCCTTACTTATGTATATCATAGCAATTCGCATGGCCTATCTATTTGAACCGTGGTTAATCTGGATCGAACCATGGCCATGGGGTGTTGCGGGCTCGCAGAGGCTGCTGGAAACGATCATTACGATGACGCTGACCTTCGTCGTCTTTACGTTTGGGTCGCTGCTGGTGGCGATCCAAATCGCAGGCGGTCAACTGACGCCCCGGATCATTGCGACTACCTTGCTGCGCGACAATGCCATCCGATTCACCGTCGGACTTTTCATATTCACGCTGCTGTTCGCAACGGGCGCACTCGCAAGGCTGGAAACCGACACCCACCATGCCATCATAGGTGTCGCGGGCTTTTTGGGTTTTCTGTCCATCGCCGCCTTCCTTTATTTGATCGACTATGCCGCCCGTCTCCTACGACCGGTCAGCATTGTCTTGCGAGTGAGCGAGCAGGGTCGCGCGGTCATCGAGGACGTGTTTCCGACAATGGCGACAAGAGAAGCGGACGCCGCTACTAGAGATCCGAGACCAAGTACTCGGCCCGACAAAACTATCCTCTACAAGGGGCGACCCGCCATCATCGTGGCCATCAACAAAAGTGCCTTATTGAAGTTGGCCGAGAAAACGCAGTCAGTGATCGAATTGGTCCCGAGGATCGGTGATTTTGTGGCATCTGGCGAGCCCCTCTTTCGATTGTACGGCAACCGATTTCCCGAGGAATCCGTCCTGAAGGCGATGATCGCCTTCGGGCCGGAACGGACCCTTGAACAGGACGCGACATTCGCGTTCAGGATCATCGTGGATATTGCCATCAAGGCTCTCTCGAAGGCGATAAATGATCCGACGACCGCGGTGCCCGCGATCGATCAGTTGCAGCGCCTGCTCTGCTTCGTGGGTAAGCGCAACCTAACGGGAAAAACGATCCTGAACCAATCTGGAGAACTACGGGTCATCTGCAGGACGCCGGACTGGGAAGATTTCGTAAAATTGACCTTCAGCGAAATTCGGTTTTATGGCGCGGAAAATTTCCAGATCGCGCGCCGCCTGCGCGCCGTACTGGAATATGGCTTGCAGGTGCTGCCCGATTTCCGCCGGCCGGCTTTGGAGGCGGAACTGGCATTGTTGGATCGGCGGCTGGCAGAGCTATACGACTTTCCGGAGGACTTGGCGCTGGCCCAAATGGCGGATTCGCAAGGCTTGGGCGGCTCGACGCCTTCAACCGTACGACCGCTGTCCGGCACATCTCAGATTCGGAATAGTGGCTAAGCAGCCTTATGCCGTCAGCGCTTCCGCCGCTCTGATATCGCCGACATGGATGCCGTTCCAGTTGCTGAGCGTCCTGTTGGCCATCGCCATCAAACCGGCATGGACGTCCCCGCCCTTTTCAAAGAAGCGGGCGAGTACGGCGGCAACCATGGTTTCGGCGCCGCGGCCGCTGCCATCATCGCATTTGACCGCAATCGCGACGCCTTGTTCGGGAATTGCAGCGCAGAAGACGCCTTCGGCGCCGGTCTTGGCGAAGATGCGGCCCGGGGCCACCTGCATCAGCTTGGTGCAGGCCCGGCCGGTGCCGGCAACATAGAAGGGCTCGGCCATGCAGGCTTCGAACAGTCGGCGCGAGGCCTTGCCGCGCAGCGGCTCCAGGCCAACGCCCGTCGCCATCTTGGCGAAACCATGTGCCAGGCTTCTGAGCGGCACGGCGTAATTCGGGATCGAGCAGCCATCGGTGCCGCAATTGTCGTGGCCTAGCGGCGTTCCCGTCAGGTTTTGCATCGTTACGCGGATCTGCTGCTGCAGCGGATGGTCGTAGCCGACATAGCCCTTGGGATCGATGTCCTGATGGCAGCAAGCGCACACGAAGCCGGAGTGCTTGCCGGAGCAGTTGTTGTGCAGCGCCGTCGGCTTTCCGACAGTGCGCGCCTGGTGGATGATCGCTTTCTGCTCGAAGGACCAATGTGCGCCGCATTCCAGCGTGCCGACATCCCGGCCGGCGCGGGCAAGCATGGAGGCAGCCAGAGCCACATGCGCGTCCTCGCCGCTATGCGAGGAGCAGGCCAGCGCCAATTCCATGTCACCGAAGCCATAGGCATCCGCCGCACCGCTTTCGACCAGCGGCAAGGCCTGCATCGCCTTGCAGGCCGAGCGCGGAAACACTCCACTCTCGATATCGCCAAGCGACAGCACCAACGTCCCATCACCATCGACGACGGCAACCGAACCGCGATGACGGCTTTCAACGAGATTTCCACGGGTGACTTCGACACAGACGGGATTGGACATGATGGGAAGCACTCTTTGATTTGCGAGATACGCTACTGATAGCCGGTGAGCGGGGGATTGCCAACCGCCTCAGGAATCTATGGCCATGGTGACCACATAGCCGTTTCGCTTCAGATCGCCCGAATCCGATAGGCACAACGGCGCGCGCCGAGAAGGATGTGCTCCTCTCGCTCCACGTCTGCCCCAAGTGTCGCACGAAACGTTTCGAGTTCGGACCGACAGAAACCGGCGCATACCGTTGCGGCGGCGCAGATCGGGCAATGGTTCTCCACCAGCACAAGCGAACCGTCCTCTTCCTGCCAATGATCCGCCATATAGCCTTCGCGCGTGCGGATGGCGGCGAGGGTGGCGACGCGCGACGGCAGGTCGGCGGTGACCTCGATCTCGCTACGGTAGCGCTTGAGCGTCTCCGTTTCGCGGGCGGAAATGACCGCATCGACCGCACCCTGCCCCAACTGTTCGGCCATGGTCGCTAGAAGCGTCGCGGTCAAGTCGGCATGGCCATCGGGAAATTGGCGGTTGCCGGCCGCCGTCAGGTGCCAGAATTGCCGCGGTCGCCCCCGGCCCGATGCGGCTTCCGTCACAGGCTCGACCAGGCCCTCCTCTCCCATCTTCGTCAATTGTTGGCGCGCCGCTTCAGACGATATGCCGAGCGCACCACCGATCGTCGATGCGAGCTGCGGCCCGTCGGTTTTCAGCAGGATCAGAATGCGGTTTGCCGGCGATTGGCGCATTTTTCCAAGTTTTCTCTTGTTTTAATTTCGGCACGATGTAATTTCCAATTCATAACTTGGAAAATAATTATTCGCTAGGGAAAATGCCGAGGATCATCCGATGTCGAGCATCCAGAACGCAGATACGTCCCACTCCACCTCCATCTTCACACTCTTCTCGCCCCAGCTTCTGCCGGCAACCTTGATGCTCGGCGGCGGTGTCGTCCTCTATGCCGTCGAATCCTACATCACCGCGACGATCGCACCTTCCGTCGTTCGCGATATCGGTGGTCTGGAGCTGTTTTCCTGGATGACCACGCTTTTCGTCGCGGCCGGCGTTCTCGGCTCGATCACCGTTGCGACACGGCCGAGAGGCATAGGCCTGCGCACGGTCTACATCGCGGCGGCGCTGATATTCGGCTTGGGAAACCTGATCTGTGCCATGGCGCCGGCGATTCAGGTCGTGCTTGCCGGTCGTGCGGTGCAGGGTTTCGGCGCCGGCATGCTGGGCGCGCTTGGCTATGCTTTCATCCGTTTCGTCTATCCGGAGCCGCTGTGGCGGAAAGCGTCAACACTTTACGCCGCCATATGGGGTGTCGCGACGGTGCTCGGGCCGACATTGGGCGGGCTGTTTTCCCAAGGCAGCGCCTGGCGCGAGGCCTTCATCATTCTCGTGCCGTTGGCGGGCGTTATGGCGCTCTCGGCCCCGTGGCTGCTGCCGCGCGTCGAGGATGATCGAGCGCAACAGAAGACGCCGTTCCTTCAGATTGCCCTTCTGCTCGGCGCGGTCTTGTTGGTAAGCCTCGCCGGAACCATCGGAAATATGTCGAGCAAGGTCATGCTCGTTGCTATTTCAGTGGCTTCCGTTTCCGCCATGCTCACCGTCGAGCGAAAAAGCGCGAGCCGGCTTCTGCCGCAAGGCGCGGTCATGCTCAGCAAGCCGATATCCCGGCTCTATCTGACGATGTTCACGATGATGATGGTGCTGACCAGCGATATCTATATTCCGTATTTCCTGCAGACGCTGCATGGCGTGGCGCCGCTGGTTTCGGGCTATCTGGTCGCCCTGGTCGCGCTGGGTTGGACTTTCGCCGCCTTTTTTAGTGCGCCATTTTCCGGAAACCGGGCGGGCGCTGCAATCATAGTCGGCTGTATACTTGAAGCCGTGGCCACGGCTTCACTCATCCCGTTTCTGGCGAGGGATAATCCGTCCGGCGATCTTATTCTGCTCGGCCCGGCTGTCGTCGCCATGTTCCTGATGGGTTTCGGCGTCGGTCTCGGCTGGGCGCATCTGGTGACCAAGGTCATCTGCCTTGTCGGCCCTGACGAGCAGGACAAGGCGTCGGCTGCCATTTCCACGGTTCAGTCGCTGGGTGGCGCCTTTGGCTCTTCCTTTGCGGGCGTCATCGTCAACGGCGCCGGTCTTGCCGATCCCGGCGGCGTCCCAGGCGGCCTGTCGGCGGCCACATGGCTCTATGCGTTGATGGCCCTGCCCGGCTTCGTTGCCATTGCGATGTCGTTGACCCTCAAACGAGCTTCAGCATGATCTTGCCGATGTGATTGCTGGTCTCCATCAGCTTGTGCGCCTCGACGACGTCTTCGAAGGCAAATGTGCGATAGATAACGGGAGCGATGGTGCCTTCGTCGAGCAACGGCCAAACCTGGGAAAGGAGATCATCGCGGATGGCGCGTTTTTCTTCCGCCGTGCGCGGGCGCATGGTCGATCCCGTCACCGTCAGGCGTTTGACCATGATCGGCTGCAGATTGACCTTATCGGCCACCGCACCGCCGAGGAAGGCGATGATCGACAGGCAGCCGTCCTTGGCGAGCGAGGCCAGGTTCTTTTCAAAATAAGCGGCGCCGATCATATCGAGGACGGCATCGACACCATGGCCGGTTTCCGCCTTGATGACCTCGGCAAAGTCTTCCTCTTTATAGTTGATGGCCCGCTTCGCGCCGAGCTTCTCGCAGGCTTCGCATTTCTCCTTTGAGCCGGCAGTGGCGTAGACCGTGGCGCCGAAGGCTTTGGCAAGCTGGATTGCCGTCGTGCCGATGCCGCTGGAACCGCCGTGGATCAAGACGCTTTCGCCTTCGGTGAGGCCAGCCATTTGGAAGAGATTGGCCCAGACGGTGAAGAAGGTCTCGGGCAGTGCGGCCGCGCGAACGGCATCATAGCCATTCGGAAACCGCAATGCCTGGCCAGCCGGGAGAACACAATATTCGGCGTAAGCGCCGCCATTGGCGAGGCCGCAAACCTTGTTGCCGATGGCGAATTCTGTGACGCCGCGTGCGACATCGACAACTTCGCCGGCGACTTCCAGACCGAGAATAGGGCTTGCGTCCTTCGGCGGCGGATAAATGCCCTGGCGCTGGGCTACATCGGGCCGGTTGACGCCGGTCGCCTCGACGCGAACGAGGATTTCACCGTCTTTGAGGACGGGCAGAGGCCTGCGGGCGATCGTCATGACCTCGGGAGCGCCGAAAGACGGCAAATCCACAAAACGCATTTCAGACGGCAAGGGCATGACTCACTCTCCTCTCCCAGCAAAGCAATGGAGATAGTTTAGCGCATGCCGATTGAAAAGAAGCCGGTATGGGAGGGCGTCAATTAGTCTCGCCCAGACTCAGGAAGGCAACGCCGGTTTCGTCTTCCTTCGCCCTTGTCTTGATGCCGGCGATCGAGGTGCTGACGCGATTGATATTGTCGATAACCAGCCCTTCGGGCATTTCGAGAATGCCGATGGAGCAACGCATCAGCGGGAACATCGTCTCCGCGCCGCTGCGGTCGTGCCCGCGGATGCGGCCGGCGGCGCGGTCTTCGGCCGAATAGAACTCCAAGACGTCGGCATGGAAATCGGCCAGCAGCCGATCCAGAACCTCGCGCAATTCGTCAAGATTCCAGCCGGTCACGCCGATGAAGAAATCATCGCCGCCGACATGGCCGAGGAAATGGCGCTCGGCAAAAAAGTAACGCCGCATCAGCGCCGCAAACAGCGAGATGGCATGGTCGCCGAGGTGGAAGCCGTAGGCATCGTTGAACGGCTTGAAATTATCGAAATCGCAATAGCAGAAGTGCCTGATCTCGTCGCCGTCGCGACCGGCATTCTGCATGAAATCATGAATGGCGCGATTGCCCGGCAGGCCGGTCAGTGGGTTCTGATCCTGCGCGATCTTGAGCTGCTTCTCGTTGATGACCTTGATCAGCGAAGCCGCCGAGACGATGCCGGCATAGTGCGTGCCCTCGGTGACGATCAGACAATTGCTGCTTTCCATATTGGCGAAGATCGTCATCAGCGTATCGGCGTCAGAATCCAGACCCACGATCGGCGCCATCTCGACGAAATGCGAGATCGAGCGTTCATAAACCTTGTTCTTCAACAGGTCGCGGCCGAAGGGCTGGTAGATATATTCCTTGAGCCGGTATTCGTGGATGATGCCGCGCGGCTCGCCATTGGCGTTGACGACCGGGAAATAGGCCCGCCGCGGATTGCGGCGGAAGAGTTCGAAAACGCTGTCGATGCTGTCATTCTCGCGGATGGTCGGCAGCACTTCGATCTGCTTGCGGATGAGAATTTCGTCCAGCGATTGGCTGTTGCGAGCCATTTTGCCGAGATCCTGCAGATGCGGAAAGCTGGGCTTCAGCTCGTTGATCAGCGTCGTCGGACGGGCAATGAACCAGCCCTGGACAAGATCGACCCCGAATTCGCGGCAGATCAGGAACTCCGCCTCCGTCTCGATGCCTTCGGCGATGACGCGGGTACCAAGGACATGGGCGATATGGACGAGGTTTCTCAGAATGTGGCGCTTGCGGGCGTTGCGATCGATATTGGAGACGAAATGCCGGTCGATCTTGAGATAGTCGACAGGATAGTCCGACAGCAGCTTCATCTCGCCGTGACCGACACCGAAATCATCGATCGCCAGCTTGAAGCCGGCGCCGCGCAGCTTGGCGACCAGATCGCCGAATTCCGGCACGCTGGTGTTGTCGAAGCGCTCGGAAAATTCGAAGCAGACGGAGGACGGTGCGATACCGGCCTTCTTCATGTGCTGCAGCAAACCGCCGACCAGCGTTTCGCCCTGCGGGATCAGCCGGACGTCGAGATTGAGGAAGAGGGTCGCGGTTCGAACATTGGCAAGGGTCGCAAACTTCGCCAGCGCCCGGCTCATTGTCATCTGTTCTAGGCCGAAGAGCTGGCCGGTGCGCTCGGCCTCGTCGAGGATTTGGATCGGGCTGTCGAAGCCGATGCGTTCTTGCCCGCGCATCAAGGATTCATAACCGAAAACCGCGCCGGTACCCACCTCGACAATCGCCTGGAAAGCATTTTCGATGACGAGTTTGGCAAGCATGACAATCTGGTCGCTGGCATACCGGCGCAATACGCCCGGCTCGATGGCGGCAGTCAGGGACATGCCCATCTCCACTTAAGAATTTTGACTAAGTTTTGGGTAAAACTTTGGATTTGGCGCGTTTTCGGCTCAAGATGCGTCACAAGCGTCAAGGAAATCTTTCCCGGATGTGAAAGTTTCGTGAATGGTAAAAGGGCATTAACCGTAGCTTAGCCGCCTCTATCCAGGGGCGGCGGCCGGTCATCTCGTCAAGGATGTTGTATTCGCCGCTCAGTTATGCCGGCGTCTTTCCGCCTCGTAATCAGCAAACATGTCGGCAACACAGCGGCTGCTTTTCGCCACGCTCTCAGGATCGTTGGCTGCACGGGGTACATCGCAGATCTCACCACGCTTGCGCGCGGCATCCCACATGCGCAACGCCTCGCGCACTACCTCGCTGCTCGAAGCATATGTTCCGGTGTCGACAGCCGCGCGGATGCCAGCAGCCTGAAGCGGAGAGATGGAAACCGTTACCATCGGCATGATATTTCTCCCTTTTTTAGTTCTTAAGAAAAACTGTTTGCTGGAGATATATTCAAATGCATGTCGTTGGAGCTTCGAAGGCGCGTCTTGATAGATACGCATGCTCCAGATAACGGCGCCTACCGTTACGTCAGTCAGCGCCACTCCGTCCTCGACGGAAGCCCTCAAAGAGTAACGCCGCTCACGCCTCTTGTCAAAAAGTAGTAGTTCGTTAGCCCCTCTTTACCCGCCCGCTACTGCCTAAGAGCGAGGCCAAAGGCCATCAGCGTCCAGCCTTGAAAAATCAGGTCGAGCGCCAGGAACAGGCCAAGAATCCAGAGACTATTGACCGGCCAACCGACAGCGATCGCAATGCCGGCGAGCGCCGTCACCACACCGCCGATGACGATCCATATCCAGCCCCGTTCCGGCTTTACCTTGCGGCCGACCCAGACGCGAAATGTGCCCGCAATCAGCAATGCAATGGCAAGAAACATCGTCAAAGCTTCGGAGACGAGCAAGGGATTGGCAAAAGCAAGAATGCCGGCGAGCGTATAGAGCAGGCCGCTGAGCACCCAGAAGAGAATATGCTCCCATCCGCGGACCTGAAAGGCATGCGCCAGGTGAATGACCCCGCCGATCAGCATCAGCATGCCGATGTAATAGACCGATACGACCGTGGCGATGAAGAGATTGCCGAGTGCGATCCCGCCGCAAATGAGCAGAAACACACCGAGCGCAACGAACCATCCCCACTTGTCCCGCATGGCGGATGGCGGAACTTCATCCAGAACATTGACCATGACTGCACCTCCTCGTTCCCGGGGGCATGATACAGGATGTATCTCGGAAAGCGGCAGGAGATTCAGAAGTCGATCAAATCGGCCATCACTTTTTTGTTGATTGATCAGTCAATCAAAAATACAATGCCTCAAACTCCGAGGTGGTATATGCCGAAAGTCGGAATGGAACCGGTGCGCCGCAAGGCGCTTGTGGATGCGGCGATGCGCGTGATCGGCGATCACGGCTCGCTGACCGTCACCATGTCCGAAATCGCCAAGCAGGCTGGGGTATCTCCTGCCCTCGCCCATCACTACTTCGGCAGCAAAGAACAGTTGCTGATCGAAACCGTCCGGAGTCACTTACAGCGGCTGCGCGACAGCGTGGTGATGGAGCTGAGCGCCGCAAAGACGCCGCGAGAAAAACTGTCCGCCATCATCCGCGTCAGTTTCCAGGCCGATCAATTCGCGCCGGAGACGATTGCCGCGTGGCTCGCCTTCTATGCCGAGGCGCAGCGTTCCGAGGAAACGCGCCGCTTCCTTGTGATCTACGCGAGACGGCTGCGCTCCAATCTGCTTGCCAACCTCAAGGCACTGTGTCCGCACGAAGACGCAGAACGTATTGCCGAAGGCGCAGCCGCGATGATCGACGGCCTCTATATCCGTCAAAGTCTGAGATCGGCGCCGATCAGCATCGAAGCTTCGATCGCGCTCACTGAAGATTACATCAACGCTCTGCTCGCGCCGCTTTCCAAAAAAGGCCGCCCTTCAAAAGGACAGATAAAATGACCCTCAAAGCCCAGCCGAAAGCCTCGCATTTCATCGATGGGGAATATGTCGAGGATACCGATGGCACCGCCATCGAAAGCATCTATCCCGCGACGGGTGAAGTCATTGCTCGGCTGCATGCGGCAACTCCCGCCATCGTCGAGAAGGCGATCGCCAGCGCGAAGCGCGCGCAGCCGGAATGGGCGGCGATGAGCCCGACGGCGCGTGGCCGCATCCTGAAGCGCGCCGCCGAGATCATGCGCGAGCGCAACCGTGAGCTTTCCGAACTGGAAACACTCGACACCGGCAAGCCGATCCAGGAAACGATCGTCGCCGATCCGACCTCGGGCGCCGACAGCTTCGAATTCTTCGGCGGCGTGGCCGCAGCCGGCCTCAACGGTTCCTACATCCCGCTCGGCGGCGATTTTGCCTATACCAAACGTGTGCCGCTCGGCGTCTGCGTCGGCATCGGCGCCTGGAACTATCCGCAGCAGATCGCCTGCTGGAAGGGTGCGCCTGCCCTCGTCGCCGGCAATGCCATGGTGTTCAAGCCTTCCGAAAACACGCCGCTCGGCGCGCTGAAGATCGCCGAGATCCTGATCGAGGCCGGCCTGCCGAAGGGGCTCTACAACGTCATCCAGGGCGACCGCGAAACCGGACCGCTGCTCATCAACCACCCTGATGTTGCCAAGGTGTCGCTGACCGGCTCGGTACCGACCGGCCGCAAGGTCGCCGCATCCGCCGCGGGAAGCCTGAAGCACGTCACCATGGAGCTCGGCGGCAAGTCGCCCCTGATCGTCTTTGACGATGCCGATCTCGACAGCGCCATCGGCGGGGCCATGCTCGGCAATTTCTATTCGACCGGCCAGGTCTGCTCGAACGGCACGCGCGTCTTCGTCAACAGGAAGATCAAGTCCGAATTCCTGAAGCGCCTGAAGGCCCGCACCGAGGCCATGGTGATCGGCGACCCCATGGACGAGGCAACGCAAATCGGCCCGATGGTGTCCTGGGCGCAGCGCGAGAAGGTGCTGTCCTATATCGAGAAGGGCAAGGCGGAGGGCGCCACGCTGGTGGCCGGCGGCGGCATTCCCAACAATGTCGCCGGCGAAGGCTATTACGTTCAGCCGACCGTCTTTGCAGACGTGACCGACGAAATGACCATCGCCCGCGAGGAGATCTTTGGCCCGGTCATGTGCGTGCTGGATTTCGATGACGAGGCAGAGGTGATCGCTCGCGCCAATGCCACCGAATTCGGCCTGTCCGGCGGCGTCTTCACCGCCGATCTCACCCGCGCGCATCGCGTCGTCGACCAGCTCGAAGCCGGCACGCTGTGGATCAACTCGTACAACCTTGCCCCGGTCGAAATCCCCTTCGGCGGCTCCAAGCAATCCGGCTTCGGCCGCGAAAATTCGCTGGCCGCGCTCGAGCATTATTCCGAACTGAAGACGGTCTATGTGGGGATGAGCCCGGTGCAGGCACCTTACTAACGCAACCTCGGGGCTCGACCTCGCCTTTCGAGGTCGCCAACAGCGGCACCTCAGGGTGAGGTCGAGAACGACCAACCGCAAGCGCGAACGATGATCCGCCTCATCCTGAGGTGCTCGCCAAAGGCGGGCCTCGAAGGATCGAGGCGGCCACAGGGAGACAAAAATGCAGGCAGATTTCGTCATCATCGGCTCAGGTTCCGCCGGCTCCGCCATGGCCTACCGGCTGTCGGAGGATGGTAAGAATTCAGTCATCGTGCTTGAATTCGGCGGCAGCGACATCGGCCCGTTCATCCAGATGCCGGCGGCGCTTGCCTGGCCGATGAGCATGAGCCGCTACAATTGGGGTTACCTTTCCGAGCCGGAGCCGCAGCTCAACAACCGGCGCATCACCGCGCCGCGCGGCAAGGTCATCGGCGGCTCGTCCTCGATCAACGGCATGGTCTACGTCAGAGGTCACGCGGAGGATTTCAACCGCTGGGAAGAGCTCGGCGCTCAAGGCTGGGCCTATGCCGACGTACTCCCTTATTTCAAGCGGATGGAGCATTCGCATGGCGGCGAAGAGGGCTGGCGCGGGACCGACGGTCCTCTGCATGTCCGGCGCGGCGATGCCCGCAATCCGCTGTTCCACGCTTTCATCGAAGCCGGCAAGCAGGCGGGCTTTGAGGCGACCGAGGATTATAACGGCGGCAAGCAGGAAGGCTTCGGCCTGATGGAGCAGACGACATGGGCCGGTCGGCGCTGGTCCGCGGCGACGGCCTATCTGAAGCCGGCGCTGAAACGGCCGAATGTCCAACTGATCCGTTGCCTCGCCCGCAAGGTGGTGATCGAAAACGGCCGTGCGACCGGCGTCGAGATCGAGCGCGGCGGCAAGGTCGAGATCGTCAAGGCGAACCGCGAGGTCATCGTTTCGGCCTCCTCCTTCAACTCGCCGAAGCTGCTGATGCTCTCAGGCATCGGCCCCGGCGCGCATCTGCAGGAGATGGGCATCGAGGTGAAGGTGAACCGGCCGGGCGTCGGCGCCAATCTGCAGGACCACATGGAATTCTATTTCCAGCAGACCAGCCTGAAGCCGGTTTCGCTGTATTCCTGGCTGCCCTGGTACATGCAGGGCATTGCCGGGGCGCAATGGATGTTCTTCAAATCCGGCCTCGGAACCTCCAACCAGTTCGAAGCCTGCGCTTTCGTGCGATCCGCACCAGGAGTCAAGCAGCCCGATATCCAATATCACTTCCTGCCGGTCGCTATCAGCTATGACGGCAAGGCGGCGGCGAAGAGCCACGGATTCCAGGCGCATGTCGGCTATAACCTGTCGAAATCACGCGGCGCTGTGACGCTGCGCTCCTCAGATCCCAAGGCCGATCCCGTCATCCGCTTCAACTATATGAGCCATCCGGAGGACTGGGAAAAATTCCGCCACTGCGTGCGGCTCACGCGCGAAATCTTCGGGCAGGAGGCTTTCAACGAATATCGCGGCCCGGAAATCCAGCCCGGACCGGACGTCCAGACCGACGATCAGATCGACGCCTTCCTCCGCGAGCATCTGGAGAGCGCCTATCATCCCTGCGGCACCTGCAAGATGGGCTCGAAGGACGATCCGATGGCCGTGGTCGACCCGGACACGCGCGTTATCGGCGTCGATGGCCTGCGCGTCGCCGACAGCTCGATCTTCCCACATGTCACCTACGGCAATCTCAATGGCCCCTCTATCATGACCGGCGAAAAAGCCGCCGACCATATTCTCGGCAAGCCAAGGCTGGCGCGATCGAACCAGGAGCCCTGGATCAACCCGCGCTGGACGGTGAGCGATCGGTAAGTTCCGCGGGCGATCGAGAAGGAAGCCGGCGAGGAGCATACCGCCAGCCGAAGCCTCATCAAGCCAGCAGCCGAGCGACTTCCGTGGTATTGGGCAGCGCCACTGCATCGGCGATGGTGGTCGAGAACAGGACCTTGCGGGTGGCATCGGCAACCCTGGCGAAAACGTGGCGGATTTCGCAGGTTTGCTCGCCGTCGCAATCGTCGCAGCGACGATAGGCGGTAATGGAAAGACAGGGCAATGGCGCGATCGGCCCGTCGATGATGCGCAGGATCTCGCCGAAGGTGATTTCGTTCGCAGGCTTGCGCAGGAGATAACCGCCCTGTTTGCCGCGACGGCTGATGACGATGCCCTGATGTTTCAGGTCGAGAAGGATCTGCTCCAGAAATTTCTTCGGGATTTTCTGCTGCGCGGCAATATCGGAAATCATAACCGGCTCTCCCGCTTCGGCCTGAGCCAGAGCAGACAGCGCCCGCAACGCATATTTTGCTTTCTGAGTGATCATTTCGAACCGTCTACACACACATACGATGCGCTTACCCGATACATCCGGCCACATCGTTTCGGAACTCTCAATACTTTTACCAAGCTTCCATCCCGCATTTACACGCAGATAATGAAAAGCTTGGGTCGTGCCGGCAACCCAGCCTTGTTTTCATTCTTATCGCTATGCCCACAGTTTAGGGCAAAATTCGGCGTTCCGCATCTTTTTGGCCATCACTTCCGATTTCCGTTTGACAAGCCGCGTGTAACCCTACTATTTCTATAGACATTAAAGCAAGCACTTAGATATGACTAGTCTTATCGGTGCCGCTGCGCCGACCGGCCTCAGAGGGCAAAACGTCTTGGTTAACAGCCGAGGCGGTCGCTTTTCCGCATGGGCGCGGCTTCATGGAGATATTTGCTCTCTATTCCCTCGCTTTCGAAATCCATTTTTCTGTCCGCCCCCCTGACAAGCTGCGATACTCCGGTCCAATATCAGGACAGGATTCTCCATGACTGCCATCAATCTTATCGAAGAAGCCGGAACGCTGAACAGCCGGTTGGCGGCGCTCGATCTCGCGGGCCGTCTGTCTCTGGTCGCCGGCCTCGGCGGCCATGCCGTCTTTACGACCTCCCTCGGGATCGAAGATCAGGTTATCACCGCAGAGATCGGCAATCATCGCCTGCCGATCGAAGTTGCGACGCTGCAGACCGGCCGTCTTTTTCCGGAAACGCTGGCGCTGATCGATGAAACCGAAAGCCAATACGATATCCGCATCACCCGTTACGAGCCGGAACAGGCCGACATCGATGCCTATGCAGAGAAATATGGTCTCAACGGTTTCTATGAGAGCGTCGAAGCCCGTCATGCCTGTTGTGGCGTGCGCAAGCTGAAGCCGCTTGCGCGCGCACTTTCCGGCGCAACGATCTGGGTCACCGGCCTGCGTCGCGGCCAGTCGGCCAATCGTGCCGATACGCCTTTTGCCGAATACGACCCCGAGCGCAATCTCATCAAGGTCAACCCGCTTGCCGACTGGGACATCGACGTGATCCGCGCCTATGTCGCCGACAACAGCGTGCCGGTGAACCCATTGCATCAGCGCGGTTATCCCTCTATCGGCTGTGAACCCTGCACCCGCGCCATCAAACCGGGCGAGCCCGAGCGGGCCGGTCGCTGGTGGTGGGAAAACGACGAGAAGCGCGAATGCGGCCTGCATGTTCATGAGGAAACCGCTGCACAGTGACATCTCCCGCCGGTTCCCGGCACCGGTGTGAGGCGCAGCTAGACCTGCCGCCAGCCTACCGGGAACCAACACATCCTGTTCTTCCGGCCAGCCTCCCGGTCGGAACTATCTGAATTCTGGAGTTAGAAATGCCTGATAGCCGTCCGGATACGGAACTCTCCAATCCGCAGAGCACCAAGCCGCCGCTCGACCCGCATTTGAAGGCGCTAGAAAACGAGTCGATTCACATCTTCCGCGAAGTGGCGGCCGAATTCGAGCGTCCGGTGATGCTGTATTCGATCGGCAAGGATTCCTCGGTGCTGCTGCATCTGGCCCGCAAGGCCTTCTATCCTGGCCGCGTGCCCTTCCCGCTGCTGCATGTGAACACCGGCTGGAAGTTTGCCGAGATGATCACCTTCCGCGACGAGATCGTGAAGAAGTACGACCTCGACCTGATCGAACACATCAATCCGCGCGGCAAGGCCGAAAACGTCACGCCGTTCACCCATGGCTCGGCACGCTATACCGACATCATGAAGACGGAAGCGCTGCGCCAGGCGCTCGATGCAGGTCAGTACGACGCCGCTTTCGGTGGTGCGCGCCGCGACGAAGAGGCCTCGCGCGCCAAGGAACGCATCTATTCCTTCCGCACGCCGGACCATCGCTGGGATCCGCGCAATCAACGGCCGGAACTCTGGAACGTCTATAACGGCCAGATCCGCAAGGGCGAGAGCGTCCGCGTCTTCCCGCTGTCCAACTGGACCGAGGTCGATATCTGGCGCTACATCCAGGCCGAGGACATTCCCATCGTGCCGCTCTATTTCGCCGAAAAGCGTCCGATCGTTGAGCGCGACGGCATGATGATCATGGCCGCCGATCCGCGGCTCGAACTGCTGCCCGGCGAGGTCAAGCGCGAGGAAGTCATCCGCTTCCGTACGCTCGGCTGCTTCCCGCTGACGGGCGCGATCCGCTCGACTGCCACCACCCTCGAAGACGTTATTGCAGAGCTGGAAATCGCCACGGTTTCCGAACGACAGGGCCGCGCCATCGACCGCGACCAATCCGGCTCCATGGAAAAGAAGAAGCGTGAAGGATATTTCTGAGATGACCGCAGCCGCAACCGCAAACGTCGTCACCCTGCCGGCCGCCGAGCCCGCCAAGGCAGTGCGCGACTCGCGCCCGCTTCGCCTGATCACATGCGGCAGCGTCGACGACGGCAAATCCACGCTGATCGGCCGTCTGCTCTGGGACACCAAGGCCGTCAAGGAAGACCAGGCCGCCACGCTGCAGCGCGATTCCACCGGCAAGCAGAACGATCTCGGCCTGCCCGACTTCGCACTTCTGCTCGACGGCCTGCAGGCCGAGCGCGAACAGGGCATCACCATCGATGTCGCCTATCGCTATTTCTCGACCGATAAGCGCTCCTTCATCGTCGCCGACACGCCCGGCCATGAGCAATATACCCGCAACATGGCGACCGGCGCCTCCACCGCCGATCTCGCCGTGCTGCTGGTCGACGCGCGCATGGGCATCCTCGAACAGACGCGCCGCCATGCGACGATCGCTTCGCTGCTCGGCATCAAGCAGTTCGTACTTGCCATCAACAAGATCGACCTGACGAACTACGACCGCGCCGGTTTCGAGAAGATTTCGCATGATTTCCGCGAATTCGCTCTGTCGCTCGGCGTCAAGCAGATCACCGCAATCCCCATGTCGGCGCTGAAGGGCGAGAACGTCGTCTATTCCGGCCAGGCCGCCATGCCCTGGTACACCGGCCCGACGCTGGTCGAGACGCTGGAACTCGCCACCGTGCGTTCGGCACAGGCGGTCGGCTTCCGCCTTTCCGTCCAGCGCGTGTCACGACCGGGCGAAAGCTTCCGCGGCTATCAAGGCACCGTTGCCGGCGGCTCGGTGAAGCCGGGCGACAGCGTCATGATCCTGCCGTCGGGCATGGTCGCCAATGTCTCCAAGATCGTCACCTTCGATCTCGTCCGTAACGCTGCCGTCGCAGGAGACGCGATCACGCTCGTGCTCGACCGGCAGGTGGACGTATCGCGCGGTGACATGATCGTCGCCATCGACAGCCAGCCGCAATCCGGCCTCTCCTTCGACGCGCAGATCGTCGCGCTGCAGCCGGAGGGCATCGAGCCCGGCAAGCGTTACTGGCTGAAGAGCGGCAGCCGTCGCCAGCGCGTGCAGGTGCAGCCGATCGCTCAGCTCGAGCTGAAGACCGGCGCCTGGGCACCTGCACAGGCGCTCTGGATGAACGCGATCGGCAAGGTCCGCCTCTCCTTCGACGAAGCTGCGGTCTTCGATCCCTACGAGCAGAACCGCTCGACCGGCTCCTTCATCCTGATCGACCCCGAAACCAACAACACGGTTGCGGGCGGCATGATCACCGGCAAGCGCGCCGACGTCGGCGGCATTCATAAGGATGGCCAACGGGTACTCCTGTCGCTGCCGGCCGATCTTGCCGACCAGATCATGGCCAGCGAACTCTTCAGCAGCCGCCGCGACGAAACCGAAGTTCGTCGCGTCACCGCAGCACAGGCCGCGGAGATTTGGGCGAACGCCGCCAGCGATATTTGATCGACGGTAAATTGGTGATGGAAAAAGGGGCCGAACGGCCCCTTTTTTTTAGAAAATATTAGCCATAAGCGCCGTTAGCTTTTCGTCGTGCGCAACAATATATTTCCCGAACACATAAAATGTGTGCATCGCAAGATGGTGATCACAACTCATAGCAAACGCGGGAGACTGGAGTTTCAGTCCGCCGCTGCTATACAATAGCCCCATGATATCAGGTCGGTTTTTGAAAATTATCGCGTGGAGCTATATCGCGGCACTGGTTGCCGTGACCCTCGCGCATCTCAATTTACAGGCCGAACTGGGCAATCCCTTCAACATGTATCGTGCCGGCGCACTCTGCGTCGCGGGCATGCTGGCGCGCCTTGCTTATCCGCAATCGCCCTCCTTCACCTGCCTGTTGATGATCGGCAGCGTCTCGGTGCTCGGCTTCTCGCATTTCGTGGCGAATGGAAGTTACGGTTCTCCGATGGATATCATCGTGGACATGTCCGGTGGCCTCTGGGGCATCGCGATCGGCGCCGTCCTTAGCAAGCTGATATCGCCGTCCTCGAAGCGAACCGTTCTGTATTAGTCGGACGGCCCTTCACCTTACATCAATCCAGTTCGCGATGTCGTCAACGGCGTCGACTTGGTCTGCGTGCCGCACACGCACGTTCAGCATTGAACTTCCGCGACTTCCAAGAGCGCGCTGCAGCCGGAACAGATTTCCTAATCCGAAGTGATTATTACGTAGATAGCATTACGGGAACCTTACATTTCGGTAACCTTACTATCTGTATTTGCAGATGTGGCTTTCCTGCAACTTAAAATGAAAAATCAAGAAAACGTCATTCTGTGAAAAATATATCATATTACTTTGAAGGAATTCGGTCTTAATGACGAACAGAAGCGGGTGGGGCCCGTTTCTCCCGAGTCGGGGTTTTTAACAGGGATAGGGTGAGGCACGTCGGTTTTTCGGCGCGATGGCCTGTGCCCAATCTATATTGGATTGGAGTTTTTATGAATATCAAGAGCCTTCTTCTCGGCTCCGCTGCTGCCCTCGCAGTAGTTTCAGGCGCACACGCTGCTGACGCTGTTGTTGCTGCTGAGCCGGAACCGCTCGAATACGTCCGCATCTGCGACGCATACGGCGCCGGCTATTTCTTTATCCCGGGCACTGAGACCTGCCTCAAGATCGGCGGCATGGTCCGTACCGAAGGCAAGTGGTACAACGCCTACAACCCGGCTGACCGTTTCGGCACGCTGTGGCACACCCGCGCTCAGTTGAGCGTTGACACCGCAAGCGACACCGAATTCGGTCCGCTGAAGACCAACACCATCTACCGTTGGGATTGGCAGGAAGGTGGCTCGACCACCACGAAGCTCCTGTTCGCCAACATCAGCCTCGCTGGCTTCACCGTTGGTAAGCTCGACTCGCAGTATAACCTGTACATGGGTTATGCCGGCAACGTCATCAACGACGACGTGGTCTATGACGGCCCGTACGAACTCAACCAGTTGACCTACAACTACGACGCAGGCAACGGCTTCACCGCTGTTATCTCGCTCGAAGACTCCAACTCCGGTTCGGGCGCCAAGGGCGTCAACGGCGAAGACAGCTCCGACCATTACGCTCCGGACGTTGTTGCCGGTGCTGGTTATAAGGCTGGCAACTTCGGCTTCAAGATCGTCGGCGGTTATGACTCGATCGTTGAAGAAGGCGCTATCAAGGCTCGCGCCGATGCCGACTTCGGCGTCTTCAAGGCGTTCGTCATGGGCGGCTGGAACACGGACGGCGACAAGCTGAACAAGTACGCCAGCGCAAACGGCGCCGGCCCGGCCAAGGGCATCGGCTGGGGCGATTGGGCTGTTTGGGGCGGCGTCACCGTTCCGTTCAACGACAAGCTCCAGGCCAACGCTCAGGTTGCTTACACCGACTCGAAGATCTTCGCAGCTACCGCCAACCTTCGTTGGAACCCGGTCAAGAACCTGCTGGTTCAGCCGGAAGTTTCCTACACCAACTGGGACTCCATCAACCAGGACCAGTGGGCTGGCGTTCTGCGCTTCCAGCGTAGCTTCTAAGACCTCGTTTCTGAGATCTGATCTGACTTGACCCCTGATCGGATGGGGGCCGGTCCAACTTCCAGCGAAGTTGGGCCGGTCCTTCCGAGTTAGGGTATTCTTACATTTTAGAGCAACTACCAACCGGATGCATCACATCCGGAGGTAGATTTTTATTTTCGTCATATTATATATAATGATATTCTCATTTGCATGACCTGACCTCTCCAATGCCAGGACAATGGCATTGTTTCGGGGGCACTGTCCGCAGAGGGCCAAGAAGCTGCAAGCAGTTCTCGGAAGGTCTTGAAGCAAAAGCGAGAAGCCTCCGCCCACAACGAAGGTTGTGATGATGCGCTGCGAAAGTATCAACATTATCGACAAGCCGTCTTTTTTGTCGTAGAGAGGCCGCATGTCATTCACCTGCGCAAATGCCTCGCGATTTTATTCGTACCGCTGCTCTCAGCGGAGGCGGGCGCGTGCGTAGGTAAAATCGACGCAACGACATAGACCCGAACAGCCGCTAGTCCTACCTGGCGGCTTTTTTGTCGGCACGGTATGACCCCAAAAAGGAACCGATACCGTGTTGAATTCCACTGATGATTTGCGAATTGTCGAGATCACTGCCCTCACCTCGCCCTCCCGTATCATAGAGGAGATCCCGCGGGATGAGGCCGTCACCACAACCGTGACGGAAGCGCGTAGCGCCGTCCATCGCATCCTGAACAATGACGACGATCGATTGATCGTGGTGATCGGCCCCTGCTCCATCCACGACCCTGTCGCAGCGCGCGACTATGCCGCCCGCCTGAAAGAACAGCGCGACCGGTTCGCCGACGATCTCGAAATCATCATGCGGGTCTATTTCGAGAAGCCTCGCACCACGGTCGGCTGGAAGGGCCTCATCAACGATCCTCATCTCGACGGAAGCTACCGCATCGAAGAGGGATTGCGCATCGCCAGAAGCCTTTTGATCGACGTCAACGAGATCGGGCTGCCCGCCGGCTGCGAATATCTCGACACGATCACGCCGCAGTACATTTCCGATCTGGTAAGCTGGGGTGCGATCGGTGCAAGGACGACCGAGAGCCAAGTGCATCGCCAACTCGCGTCTGGCCTTTCATGCCCGGTCGGCTTCAAGAATGGCACGAATGGCGATGCAAGGATCGCGCTCGATGCGATCGTGGCGGCCTCGCAGCCGCATCATTTCCCGGCGGTGACCAAGGAAGGCCTTGCAGCGATTGCCTCGACACGCGGCAACGAGGATTGCCACCTCATTCTGCGCGGCGGCAAGCAACCCAACTACGACGCGGCCAGCGTGCAGGCAGTATCGGCGCAGGCTCAGCAGGCCGGACTTGATCCGCGGATCATCATCGATGCCAGCCATGCCAATAGCGGCAAGAACCCCGAGAACCAGCCGATGGTCGTCAGCTCCGTCGCAGAGCAGATATCTGCCGGCGACCGTCGCATCAAAGGCATGATGATGGAGAGCAATATCGTCGGCGGCCGCCAGGATCTGGTGCCCGGTAAAGCGCTGGTCTATGGCCAAAGCATCACCGACGGCTGCATTGATTGGCCAACGTCCGTCCGCACGCTGGAGGAACTGGCCCGAGCCGCACAAACACGGCGGCGGATGGCCCGCCAATAGCATTTCCGATCAAGGGGTCGTTCACCGATATACATTGGTGAACGACCACCGGTCGCTTTCAAGCTTGCCCTCACCAGGCGCCTCAGGACAAGCCTCCTCCTCCGTTTCAGGATCGCCTACCGACAATCAGTTTTAGCGATCCCTCGAATTCCGGCTGCGCACGCAGATGCCCGTATTTGGCATCCCATGTACCGTCCTTGAGATCGCGTCCGAGATCGAAGGCGAAGCGGTCGCCGATCGAAGCATCGACGAAACTCCAGGCCGAGTTGGCGAGACGGGCACCCGGCTCCAGCAGGCGTTCCGGGCGCCCGTAATAGGCCTCGCCGAAACCGTCCGTGCAATGGAGCGGGATCGGCACCGGAATGACTTTGGCATTGCCTCCCAACCCCTCGCTGATGGTCGCTATCTGCGGGTAGCGGCGTGCCTCCACCGCGATCACTTCCGGCGCATAGTCAACGAGCCAGAAGCGATCGAGTTCGTCCGGATCGGCGGTGAGGATCAGGACGGGACCGCGCGTCACCCGCCGCATCTCAGCAAGCCCTGCCGCCAGATCGGACCACTGATGCACGGTGAATGTCGCCATGCAGGCATCGAAACTGCCATCAGCAAAGGGAAGCTTCTCGCCAGTGGCGTCAATGGCTGCAGGCAGATGCACCGGCCGCTGCGCCCGCATCGATGCAGACGGCTCAACCGCCGTCACCGCGCGATCAACGGGCTCATAGGAGCCGGCGCCAGCACCGACATTGAGGACGCTGCGGGCATCGCCCAAGGCGGCCTGGATGAACGCCGCAATATGCGGATCCGGCTGGCGATATTTTGCGTAATTCGTGCCGATCACGCCGTAGTTCGCGTCACCTGCGCTGCCGTCCTGATGTCTGCTGGCCATCATCTCTTCATCCTCATTGTCTGGCTGGGCTGAGCAGCCTCGCGGTTCGTCAAGCATAGCGTTGCCATCGCCGAAAATGCTCGCGCATTCCGAACGTCATTGTTCCCTCAATGGGAAAATTTACATTGTAAGCAGGACAAAACATTATGGCGCACAGGAAGAAAACCGATATGATCGAACAAAAGCTGTTCGGAAATCTCACATGGCCCGCCGCATCCCATCCCTTAACGCCTTACGTGCCTTCGAAGCCGCCGGCCGGCATGGACGGATGACGCTGGCGGCGGACGAGCTAAACGTGACGCATAGCGCCGTCAGCCGGCAGATCCAGCATCTCGAGGATGTGCTGGGTGTGCCGCTATTCGAGGGGCCGAAGAACAAACTACGGTTGACGGAGGCAGGCTCGACCCTGTTGTCGGGCTTGGTCTCCGCTTTCGATCAGATCGATATGTCGGTGCGGTCGGTAGCCGATACGGAAGACGGATCACTCGACGTCTCCTGCCCCGGCACCTTTACCATGCGCTGGCTGATCCCGCGGCTTTATCGATTTCAGGCCGAGTATCCCAATATCGAAGTCCGCCTGACGGCATCGTCCCGTCCTGTCGATTTTGCGCGCGACGGCTTCGATGTTGCGATCCGGGTCGGGGCGGCACCCTGGCCGCAGGGCGCGGAGGTCATCGCGTTGTTTCCGGAGCAGACAGGCCCCGTTCTTTCCCCTTCCCTCGAAAGAACCGCCTCCGAAAATTTCGCTGGCGTTCCGCAGCTTCATACCAGAACCCGCCTTCGCGCCTGGGGTGACTGGCTGTCGCGGTCTGGCGCGCCGGTCGAGGCCGGAGGGCGCGTGGAATATGAGCATTTCTACTTCATGCTGGAGGCTGCCAGTGCCGGCCTTGGCGTCTGCGTAGCACCTTGGCCCTATGTGACCGACGACATCCGCTTCGGCCGCCTCGCCGCGCCCCTGGGCTTCATCGACAGCGGACATCATTACGTGGCGCTGCGGCGTGCCCGGCGCAATCGAAAATCGGTCCTGTTCTGCGAATGGCTGCAGAAGGAAGCGCAGGCATTTTCAGCCTCGCATCCCGCCCTGACGAGTTAGGCGCGGCGATAGTGAGCCAGACTCACATAGTGCTTTCGTGGCCCTTGCACATGCCATATCTCGGCCCAGGCATCCGGCCCGCGAAAGAAGAGACGGCCGCGATAGAGATCGGGGCCACATTGATGGACAAAGCGCTGCGAGGCGCCATTTCCGATGCGAATGAATTCGGTGAGGTCGGGGAAATTGACGGTGACATGCCCGGCCTCGCTATCCAGCCGGTAGGTACGGCTGCTCCTAAGCGTCGCATGGTCCATCATCGTGTCGCCATGCTCCTCGAACTGGTGCGGCGTGACGAATGCCTGTCCTTCGAAGAGGATAAGGGAGGCGTTGAGGCGGTCGATGACCTTCCGCCTCACGTCCCACGTGCCGAGATAGGGTCTCAGCCGTTCATCCATGACCGCCCCCGGCGGCCAACGCATCCGTCATTCAGGAAGCCGCGCGCTGCGTAGTAGCATCGGACTGCCGGGCCGGCAGCTTCCAGCCGGGGCGAACGAAATGGCAGGTATAGCCGTTCGGGATGCGCTCCAGATAATCCTGGTGCTCCGGTTCGGCTTCCCAGAAATCGCTTACCGGCGTCACTTCGGTGACGACCTTGCCCGGCCAGAGACCGGAAGCGTCGACATCGGCGATCGTGTCCAGGGCGACCCGCTTCTGCTCGTCGCTCGTATAGAAGATCGCCGATCGATAGCTCAGGCCGACATCGTTACCCTGGCGGTTGCGTGTGCTCGGATCATGGATCTGGAAGAAGAATTCCAGAAGGTCGCGATAGCTGATCTTCTCGGGATCGAAGGTGATCTCGATCGCTTCCGCATGGGTGCCGTGGTTGCGATAGGTCGCATTGCGGACGTCGCCGCCGGTATAGCCGACGCGCGTCGATATGACGCCGTTATAGCGGCGGATGAGGTCCTGCATGCCCCAGAAACAACCGCCGGCGAGAACTGCACGTTCCGTAGTCATCGGATATCCTCCACTTGGTCGAGATAGGCGCCATAACCCTCGGTTTCCATGCGATCACGATGCACGAAACGGAGGGAGGCGGAGTTGATGCAATAGCGCAAACCGCCGCGATCCTCCGGCCCATCCGGGAAGACATGGCCGAGATGGCTGTCGCCATGGATAGAGCGCACCTCGGTGCGCAGCATGCCGTGCGAGATGTCGGTAAGCTCGTTGATATAGGCAGCTTCGATCGGCTTGGTGAAGCTCGGCCAGCCGCAACCCGAATCGAACTTGTCGGACGAGGCAAACAGCGGCTCGCCCGATACGATGTCGACATAGATGCCGGGCTGCTTATTGTTCAGATATTCGCCCGTGCCCGGACGCTCGGTACCGCTTTGCTGCGTCACGCGGTACTGCTCGGGAGACAGCTTCGCTATAGCCTCGGAAGTCTTGCTGTAGTTCTGCATTCCTGTTCTCCTTACCCTCAGACGCATATTTCGAACTCAGCCAGGTACTACGAGAGAACACTGGATATCGTTACAGACATCAAGCTCGATGAGCGTCGCGGGAGTGGTTGCGACGGAAATATAGGTATGGAGCAAGGGATTTGCCATATCGCACACAGCAGCGTGATGCGCCGGCCATCTAGCGGCGATCATTCATCCCAGTCGCAGGCAGCGGTAAAAATAGCCGCCAAGGCCTCAATGCCGGCCTGGTCGTCGGCGTCGAAGCGGCGGGGGAGCGGGCTGTCCAGATCGATGACGCCGAAGACATAGCCTTCGCGAAACAGCGGCACCACCAGCTCCGACCGGGAGGCGGCATCGCAGGCGATATGACCCGGGAAAGCATGCACGTCTTCGACAAGGATCGACCGCTCCTCCTCGACCGCCGTCCCGCAGACGCCGCGGCCGACGGCAATGCGCACGCAGGCCGGCTTGCCCTGGAACGGCCCGAGCACGAGTTCGTCATCCGACTGCAGGAAATAGAAGCCGGCCCAGTTGAGGTCCGGTAGCATCTGATAGATCAGCGCCGAGGTGTTGGCGGCGTTGGCGATCGGATCGGACTCACCGTCAAGCAGCGCCTGCAACTGGCCGGCAAGTTCGCGGTAGAATTCAGGTTTGCTGCCGTGCTGGATCGTCTTTTCTGTAAACATCGGATTGCTGCCTTTCGGTTATGTCGTTACCGGCCGGATTGTTTTCAGTCCTTGTCGTCGGGCGGACAGGGCCAGCCTTCCGGCGTTTTCAGCCCGGCGGGCAACTTGGTCGCTTGATCGCCGCAGGCAAGATTGATCTGCTGTTGCTCCAGGCCGGTGGCGGCCGAGAGATCGAGCCCTTCGATACGCGTCAGATACATGAAGGCGCCGCTAAAGGCGACCGGACCCTTGATCGTCGCGCCGCTCAGAGCGGCGCGGGAAAGATTGGCGAGTGAAAAATTGCTCCCCGTCAGCACCGCCTTGTCGAAATCAGCGCGGCCAAGCTCGGCCTTCTGAAAATCCGCGTTGGTAAGCTGCGCGCCGCTAAATTCCGCCCGTTGCAGCTCGGCACTGGCGAATCTGGCGCCGTTGGCCAGGACATTGGTGAAATCGGAGCGGTATGCTTCGATTCTCGAGAAATTCGCCGCCTCAGCCCGCGCATTCTTCAACCACGTGCGCACCAGCGTTGCCTTCTCCAGATTTGCCAGTGTGAGATTGGCGTTGCTAAGGTCGGTGCTGTCGAAATGAGCACCGACAAGATTGGCTCCGTGCAGGTCGGCGCCCTGCAGCATAATATTGTTTTTGCTGCATTCGCTCCAATCGAGACCGGGCGAAGCCACGCTGCCGCAATCGCCGGCTCGTGCAGAATTGTGGGCGCCGGATGCGAGCAGGATTGTCACTGCCAGCGCCAGCCCGGAAAGACCGGCAACGACGCCCCTATCCCTCGCTGCAAACCAATTCAAAGCCGCGCCGCCGGCATTTCGTCCCCGCCAAGACCGCATCCTTGTCCCTCGCTTCTTCATGCGGGCGCCTCCTCAGCATCGAGTCAACCACCCCGCTCCAATTTTGTATATAGGTGTTTTTCGCCCACGAAAAACGCCCCTGCCACAAAAGGATATCTGTTGCCGCAGCCGTTATCAGCGGTTCGTTGCGAGGATAAAAACCCGTGAGCCACGGATAAGCAAAATCGGCAAATTCGGGAACAGCGCCGCGCCCAGGGAGCAAAGCTGCCCGAAACGAGAAGTGGCCTGGTCGAGGGAAACGACCAGGCCACCATGGGCGCAGATTGGAGGTCAATCTAATCTAGCAAGCTAATAGTAAGTCAGACTTAGCTTTTGTCAACAAGCATGTGGTGGGGCGTTCCTATCGCCGCCACACAGGCAATTCTCACATCGGTAAACTCAAATAGTGACAAAAAATTGGGCCGCCTTTCGGGGACGAGGGGGCGGCCCAGTGGCTACCGGAGCAGCCACGTAGGCGGAGAGTCGCCTAACGGTTAGATAATATCATTAAATTTTTGAATCTCAACGAAACTATTTTAATTAGTTGAATTGAATTTTAACTAAAGAGCCTAGACCTAAACGTCTAAACCATTCGGCCTCAGAACCGGTCGGACAAACTATTCTCACCGACAGCTCATCCGAAAAGCACCGCATCAAGGCTGGCCAAGTCTCTTACCTCCTGATCAGGCCGCATAGCGCCACGCCCAGACGAGCCGGACGTTAAAAGAAATAATCGGTGAAGAATTCGGCTCTGACGTCCGAAAAGTCATGACCTCCACCAGAGGTGGAGGTTTGAAACGCTGCGCTTGAACCGCTAGAAGCGGTTTTGCTATAGGTTAGTAGCTAGGATTAAAGAGGTCGGCAAAGTCGGAAGCTTTGTCGGCCTTTTCTTGATTACGGATATAGCGTCTGACGACCTGCTCATCGTAGCCAGTCGTGGACACGAAGTACCCACGCGCCCAAAAGTGATATCCCTTGTAGCGCCGCTTGCGGGCACATTTGTTGGCAACGTAAAGCGCCGTCTTGCCCTTCAAGAAGCCGACAATGTGCGACACCGAATATTTCGGCGGGATCGATATCAGCATATGCACATGGTCGGGCATCAGGTGCCCTTCCTCGATCCGGCAATCCTTTTGCAGAGCAAGCCTATGCAAAAGGTCACCCAACTCACGGCGCACGTCCCCGTAGAGTCTTTTCGTGCGGTATTTACTCGCGAAGACCACGTGATATTTGCAGTCCCACGTCGCATGTGATTGCGAGCGTTCATCCATAAAACCTCCGTTTCATGTCTCGGCCAGCCTAGCGGTCCAAGCACGGAGGTCTCTCAATTACTATGTAGAACTCGTCCAGTCCTCCACCGAAGGTGGAGGTTTATCTTGCTCACAACGAAAAAAGCCCGCGAATGCGGGCTTTTCAAGCTGGTCGGAGTGGAGTGATTCGAACACTCGACCCCCACGTCCCGAACGTGGTGCGCTACCAGACTGCGCTACACTCCGTGACCAGCGGCGCTTCTATAGACCAGCCATTTTTGATGCACAAGCACCAAAATCAAAAAAACCATTCGATTTTTGACGAAAAGATTACAAAGGCAATTGCTTAGAAAATCGGCAGGAAAACAGGTGGCAAACCGGCCGACGTGCGTAAGACGCAACACATTCAGCAAAATCCCACTTTGTACACGCGGATGGGAATTTTCTTTTGCCGGCTTTGGCGCTAAAGCCTTAGCGGGACAGGCGGAAAGGTCGTGGGACAGCGGCGCTTCCGCAGCCGATTGCGAGACAGAAGCTTCAAGGACGATACGATGAATATCCGCATGATTACCGCGGCGGGGCTGTTGCTGGCCCTGGCCGGCTGCACGACCACAAGCACAGCTCTTCCGACGATTGCGAGCAACCCGGTTCAGGACCGTTGGGAAGGCCAGTCGGCCGGCCGGTTCTTCGCCTCCTTTGGTCCGCCGCTTTCCGACCGCGACGAAGGCGGCAACCGCGTCTACACCTGGCGCGGCGGCTACAAGACGGTCAGCGTTGGCGGCAAGAAGGGTGCAAAGAAGGGCAAGCTCTATCTTAGCTGCAAGGCCGATATCGTCACCAACCAGAGCTATGTCATCCGCTCGATCCACATCCTCGGCGACCAGCCTGGCACCAACGGCTCCTCTTACTGCGCCGAACTGCTGGCACCGCCGGAAAAGGCAAGCTGAGCCTCGAAATATCGAGGACGGAATATCGCAGGCGGCTCGAAAGGGTCGCCTGTTTTCGTTTGGTGAACTCGAGCGGTTCAGCGTTCCACGGAATCGCTTTCCCGCTCTATCCCATTGTTTTGACGCATTCCGGATGGAAAGCGGCTCACGCACTTTTCCTGGAACTGCTCTCGGCATCGAAATTACGCGTGCTATTGCAGCGTAGGCTTTGGCTCCATATCCAGAGCGAAAACTCCCATCGGATCAGGGAGTGAGCTACCTTCCAATCCGGTCGCCACGACGGAGAGCCGGAACCTGCCGTCAAGATTGGGGTCGAAGATCGCACCGATGACGATTTCCGCGTCACTTTGCACCTCGTCGCGAATGCGGCTCGCGGCTTCGTCGACCTCGAAGAGCGTCATATCCGAACCGCCGGAGATCGAGACCAAGACACCCTTGGCGCCTCGCATCGAAACGTCATTCAGCAACGGGTTCGCGATTGCAGCCTCAGCCGCTCTCATCGCCCGGTCGTCCCCCGTGGCTTCGCCCGTGCCCATCATCGCGCGGCCCATGCCACGCATGACCGATTTCACATCGGCGAAATCTAGATTGATCAGGCCTTCCTTGACGATGAGATCGGTGATGCATCCGACGCCGGAATAAAGCACGCGATCAGCAGTCATGAAGGCATCCGCGAACGTGGTCTTTGCATCGGCAATGCGAAACAGATTTTGATTGGGAATGACGATGACCGTATCGGCTGCCTGCCGCAGCGCCTCGATGCCGAGTTCCGCTGTCTTCATGCGGCGATTGCCTTCGAATGTAAACGGTTTCGTGACAACGCCGACGGTCAGGATGCCGGCCGAGCGGGCAGCATGAGCGATGACCGGTGCGGCACCGGTCCCTGTTCCGCCGCCCATTCCGGCGGTGACGAAGCACATGTGCGAGCCGCTGAGATGATCCATGATCTCATCGATCGACTCCTCGGCAGCCGCGTGGCCAACTTCCGGCAGCGAACCGGCACCGAGACCTTCCGTTACATTTGCTCCGAGTTGGATGCGGCGTGATGCCTTCGATGTCGCGAGGACCTGAGCGTCCGTGTTGGCCGCGATGAAGTCTACACCCGCCAAATTTTCAGCAATCATATTGTTGATCGCGTTACCGCCACCACCGCCCACGCCAATGACAGTAATGTGTGGTCTTAGGCCTGCAATGGCGCTCTTGGCATCCGTCATGTTCCACTCCCCTCATTCGTCTTGATCGCACGTCTGTCGCTTCGAACAGCGATTCGCGCGTCATCGTAGAGTCGCAACAAGGCGTTGGCGGGGCAATGGAGTTTGCGCAGCCGAATGCGAGACGGAAGCTCAAGGGCGCTACGATGAATGATATTTCTTAGCTGCGAAGTCGATATTGTCACCAACCAGAGCCATGTCATCGCGCGGCCCACATGCGCGAGCATTTTCGAGGTTGTCCCGAGGTGGCGATCTTTTTCTACGCATACAAAATCTGCGCAGTCCCGAAGAATTGGCAGGCGCTACGATTGCAGAAGCAGTCGATCTGACGATGCAGAACCATCTACGCCACGAGTTCACCGACCATGATCAACTGCTAATGGTAGGTATCCGGCGAAAGGAGGCTCGCCGCAGGGGGCCAGCCGAAGATAGACGCGATGATAGCATTGTGGAGGAAGCTCGACATCCTTACCCACTAATTGCGGCTCGACCGCTTTGATCGGCGGGCTTTTCTTTTGTCTCGCAACAGGCACAATGCGCGTGTAAGGAGAGTCGTCGCGCATGAACGATCATATCAAACAAGACATTCTCTTAAAGATAAGGCAAGTTGCCGCCACTAATGGCGGCAAGCCTCCCGGTGTTGCCCGCTTTGAAGCGACTACCGGCGTAAAGCGCCACGCGTGGCAAGGGAAAATTTGGCGCAATTGGAGCGATGCAGTTGTCGAAGCCGGTTTCACTCCGAATGAACTTCAGGGTGCCTGGCGCGCGGAAGAGATACTTCGGATAGTTGCGGATATCGCGAAGGCCCTCGGTAAATTCCCGACAAGTAATGATCTCAAATATGAGCTTCATCAACGCCCGAACAGCCCCGATGCAAAGACGGTTCTCGCAAAATGGAACATGTCGGATTTAGCGTTTGCGCTCGCCGAGTATGCCGACCGGCAGGGCGAAAATGAGGTTTCGGTCTACGCCCGAGCTTATGCTCCTCGCCAGCGCAATCGTGATGACGACGCCGAAAAAGCAGATAACTCGCTGGGCTACGTCTATATGCAACGCCACGGCACCGACTACAAGATCGGCTACACTACGTCGCTCAATAAGCGCGGCCGACAAATCCAGATCGAGCTTCCTCAGGAAATAGAGCTTATTCACTCAATCCTCACCGATGATCCTACAGGCGTTGAAGCCTACTGGCACAAACGATTCGCTGCGAAGCGGACGCGCGGCGAATGGTTCAGGCTAACGAAAGCCGATGTCACTGCTTTCAAACGATGGTCAAAGATTTGGTGAAGTATCATGGAATGGGTTTTGCCGCTCATCGGTGGCCTTGGTCTCGGATCGCTATTGAAGTCGGTTATTGACAATTTCAATAGTCGTAGGGCGGTGATGAAGGACCGCCTTTATCAAGAGAAGCGTGAAGCCTACCTTGGGCTACTCGCCGCACTTCATAAAGCAGCAGTGAGCCACTCAGACGAGAATTCGAAAGAGTTTGCCCTTTGGCAGACCCGTTGCCATCTATTCGGATCGCCGGACGTGTCGAAATTTGCCCAAGACATCATTGATACGAACGACCGGCCACGAATCGAACGGGAAGAGGCGTTTAAGGGCTTGCTACAAGCCATGCGGAAAGACCTTCAGCCATGACGCCGAAGGCAGCCTAAAGGCCCATATGGAACATCCACAAGGATGTCACACTTAGGGGTTCTTAAACCGCTATAATCTACTGATTTTATTGGCAAAATAAGCAATGGCTGGGGCGCCTGGATTCGAACCAGGGGATGGCGGTACCAAAAACCGCTGCCTTACCGCTTGGCTACGCCCCAACAGTGCGACATGGCGACTATTCGCGCCAAATCGGCGTCTGATTAGCAAAGGTCGCATCCGGTCACAATCATTAAGTTATGCGTGAGCGCATATTTCTGTGTGCTTCCGGCAGGGCTATGATAGGGCTTGCTGTTCCAAAATCCACTCAGGAGATCCAATGAGCCAGTTTCGCGCCCGCCCTCCGGCCGTCCCTTCGGTGCTTGTCGATGACGCCATGGTGCGCATTACCCGTTGGGATTTCGAGCCGGGCGCCGATACAGGGCATCATGTGCATGGTCTCGGCTATGTCGTGGTGCCGATGACGGATTGCCAGTTCCTGATCGAGGAAGGGCCGGAAAGCCGGCGCGTCGATCTCGCCAAGGGTGCTGCCTACCGGCGCGATGCCGGCGTCGAGCATAATGTGGTCAATGCCGGCTCCGAACCGATGTCCTTCATTGAAATTGAATACAAACGATGAGCGTTCCTGAATTCGATCTTGCCTTCGAGCCCGCCTATGGGCGCGCCGTGCCCATTGCGCCCGGTGTCGAACGGCTGACGGTCAACAATCCCAGCGCTTTCACCTTCCACGGCACCAACAGCTATATCGTCGGCGGTTCGTCGGTGGCGGTCATCGATCCCGGCCCGGAGGATGAGGCGCATTTCGCGGCGCTGATGGCGGCGCTGAAGGGGCGCGAGGTGACGCATATCTTCGTCAGCCACACCCACCGCGACCATTCTCCGCTCGCCAAGCGGCTGAAGGAGGCAACGGGTGCCCTGACGGTCGGCGAAGGGCCACACCGCGCGGCGCGGCCGCTGCACGAGGGAGAGATCAATCCCTTCGCCGAAAGCTCCGATACGGATTTCCGGCCGGATATCGCGCTTGCCGACGGCGAAAGCGTCTTGGGAGACGGTTGGCAATTAACTGCATTGCTGACGCCGGGCCACACGGCCAATCACGCCTGTTTTGCGCTGGAAGGCAGCGGCATCGTCTTTTCCGCCGATCATGTCATGGCCTGGGCAACGACGATCGTCGCGCCGCCCGATGGCTCCATGGCCGACTATATGGCGTCGCTCGAGCGGCTGCTTGCCCGCGATGACCGCCGGTTCTTTCCCGGCCATGGCGGGCCGGTGATGGAACCCGCCTCCTTCGTGCGCGGCCTCAGGACCCATCGGCGCATGCGTGAGCGCGCCGTGCTGGAGCGGATCAAGGCCGGCGATCGTGTGATCCCCGACATGGTGAAAGCCATCTATCGCGACACAGACCCCCGCCTGCATGGCGCAGCCGCGCTCTCGGTGCTGGCGCATCTGGAGGATCTGGTGGGAAAAGGCCAGGTGGAGACGGACGGGCCGCCGGCTCTCTTCGGAACGTATCGGCTGGCGTGAGCGGCTTCAGCTTCCGGCGATGCCAAGGAGTTCGGCATCCAGCGCCTTCAGATAGGTTTCGGCTATATTGGCGCTGATGCCGAGATCGTCCTGGCCATAGCGGGAGGCGACGCGGACATCGACAAGCGTCGTCTCCGCCTCTTCACGCAGGCGGATCAGCACATCGAAATTCAGGCCAAGAAGGCGGGTGCGGATCTCGCCCTGCAGGACGACGTCGGAATTCTGGCGGATCAGGTCCGCCACGCCATCGCGAAAGGGGCGCGGCGTCGGCACGGGGACGACATCGGGCATGTCGGTGACGGCAGTGTCGTCCGGTGTCGGAGTCTGATTCTGCCGCGGCGCACGACGCTTCGGCTTTTCATAGCCATTCGGATCAACGACATCGGCGCCTTCTGCCTTGACGATGGTGATATGGTTGTCCTTGGCGACTTTGCGCACCGCTTCGAGCACGCGGTCGATAGCGCCTTCGTAGCGACGCCCGGTCAGGGCCGGATAGGCGGCATATTGCGCCTCGCGGTCCTCTGCCGTCACAAAATGCCTTGCCGGCAGCCAGATCTGCTTGGCCTGCGGCGCCGCCAGCCATTCCGGAGCGTCAACGAGATCGGTGGAGACGTCATAAATGGCGGGCCGTGTCCAATAGCGCTCCACGCCGATGCCGACGATCACCAGCGGCAGCGCGGCATAGATCAGCGCCCTGAAGGCCGAAACGCCACCTATGGCGGCAACCCGCCAGAGCTGCGTCAAGCCAATGACGGCGAGCAGCACCGCCACCGCGGCAAAGCCAGCGGAAATCAGCATCAGCAGGACGAAATAGGGCGTTTCCAGCGGCCCGAATCGATGGCCGACCAGAATTACCCCGCACAGCACCAGCGCAAAGGATGCAATCAGGCGCGCGGCACGGGCGGCATGCGAAACGGGACGGTCGAAGCGAATGGTCATCAAGAACTCGTCGGCACGTCGGATCGGAAGGCGGATGCACTCCAATCCCGAAGGTCGACCCCATGTTTAGAACAAGAAATGGCGAAAATAAATCAGATCTCGATGGGGATGATTAACACGCGAACGCAAGCCAATTGCAGGGGTAGCCGACGCAAAATGTGAGTACTTGCTTAAATTCTGAAAAAGGGCCATGCTTTTTAAGGTTTTACTGAGGCCATGAAAGGACTTGAGGAGATGGAAACGACGCAATCGCCGGACATCGCCGCCAAGCCGTTGCCTGCAGCCGCCGGCACGGTCGCCGATGCCGCCGATCCCACCCTGCCGCTCGAACTCCTTGAGCTGGAACTATCGCTCGAAGGTTTTTCCGGTGGCGAGGAAGCCTTTTGCGAAGCAGTGCGACATGCCGCCCGGGCTGCCCATGGCGAATTCCTGTTCGATCTCCCCGCAACGGGATTGATATCGGATTGCCGCCGGCTTGCGGTTCTGCGGATCCCCGAGGATAGCGAGACCATGCGCGTCATCTTCGCGGTGCTCGACGAGGACGATGCGGAAATCCGCCTGCTGCAGCCGGATGAGGAAACCGAGCCCCTGCTCCGCTTCGCCGATGCCTTCGTCAATCTGCTGCAGCGCCTGCCGGAAAGGCCGCGCGGCGACGCTTGAGCGGCCAAGCCCCTCCCCACGCCGTTCAACGGTTCGTGATGAACCGGCGGCAATATACCTTTCGCACCTCATTGCGGGAGATTATAATTCCTGCGTGCATATTTGTGCCGAGGATATCGAGTCATGCGTATTTTTCCCGCACTCTCCCTCATTGTCATGGTTCTGACGCTGTCAGCCTGTCAGACAGCTGAGGAGATTCGCGCGGCGGATGAAGCGAGATGCAGCAGCTACGGCTTCCGCCGCGGCACTGAGAATTTCGCCAACTGCCTGATGAATCAGGACCTAAGCCGGCGCGCCGATCAGCGTGCTTTCATGGAAAGCAATGATGATTTCTTCTGGGGGCCGTCCGTCGTGGTCGGGCCGGGATACTATCACCGCCGTTGGTATCATTGACCGCTTCGCTTCTCCCGGCGACGAAAGCTATGCCTTGCCTCTGATCGCCGCCTGCGCTGCCGCAAGCCTTGCGATCGGCACGCGGAAAGGCGAACAGGACACATAATCCAGCCCGATCTCCTCGCAAAAGTGGATCGAGGCCGGATCGCCGCCATGTTCGCCGCAAATGCCGAGCTTCATATCATTGCGCGTGCGGCGCCCGCGCTCCGCAGCGATACGGATCAGCTCTCCCACGCCATCGAAATCGAGCGAGATGAAGGGATCATGCTCTATGATCCCCTTGCGCTGATAGGTGGGGATGAAGGCGGCGGCATCGTCGCGCGACATGCCGAAGGTAGTCTGCGTCAGGTCGTTCGTGCCGAATGAGAAGAATTCGGCCGCCTCGGCGATGATGTGCGCGCGCAGGGCAGCGCGCGGCAGCTCGATCATCGTGCCTACGAGATAATCGATCTTCATCTTGGCTTCCGTCATGACAGCGCGGGCCACCTCATCGATACATGTCTTGACGTAATCAAGCTCCGAGCGCAGGCCGACCAGTGGCACCATGATCTCCGGCACAACCGCTGCACCTGTCTCCTTTGCCGCGGAGACCGCCGCCTCGAAGATGGCGCGAGCCTGCATTTCGACGATTTCGGGATAGGAAATCGCCAGGCGGCAGCCGCGATGACCGAGCATGGGATTGAATTCATGCAGCGCATCGACGCGCTGGCGCAGCATGGCCGGCTCCATACCCATGATGCCGGCCACTTCGGCGATTTCCTCGTCCGTCTTTGGCAGGAACTCGTGCAATGGCGGGTCCAGCAGACGGATGGTCACCGGCAAGCCGTGCATGATGGTGAACATGCCGGTGAAATCGAGGCGCTGCATCGGCAGGAGCTTGGCGAGTGCGGCACGCCGGCCCTCCTCGCCTTCCGCGAGGATCATCTCGCGCATGACATGGATACGGTCGCCTTCGAAGAACATATGTTCGGTGCGGCAAAGGCCGATGCCTTCGGCGCCGAAGGAACGGGCAGCACGGGCATCTGCCGGCGTATCCGCATTCGTGCGCACCGTCATGCGGCGCGAATGATCGGCCCAGGCCATGATACGGCCGAAATCGCCGGACAGTTCCGGCTGGATCATCGGCACCTCGCCCTTCAGCACCTGACCGGTGGAGCCATCGATCGTGACGATGTCTCCCTTTTTCAGGGTGACTCCGATGCCGATCAGCTTTTCGTTGCGCATGTCGATGCGCATGGTGCCGGCGCCGACGACGCAGGGAATGCCCATGCCGCGGGCAACCACCGCCGCATGGCTGGTCATGCCGCCGCGCGTGGTGAGAATCCCTTCCGCGGCATGCATGCCGTGAATATCTTCCGGGCTCGTCTCGATGCGCACGAGAATGACCTTGCGGCCTTCCTCTTCGGCAATGATCGCCTCCTCGGCGGTGAAGACGACCTCGCCGGTCGCTGCCCCCGGCGAGGCGGGCAAGCCGGAGCCGATGACCTCGCGGTGCACGCGCGGATCGATCGTCGGGTGAAGGAGCTGGTCAAGAGTCGAGGGTTCGATGCGCGAAACGGCCTCCTCCTGGGTGATCACACCTTCGTCGACCATGTCGACAGCGACCTTCATCGCCGCCTTGGTGGTGCGCTTGCCGGCGCGGGTCTGCAGCATCCAGAGCTTGCCGCGCTCGATGGTGAATTCCAGATCCTGCATATCGCGATAATGCGATTCCAGCTCAGCGCAGATGCGGCGGAATTCGCCGAAGGCTTCCGGCATCAGCTTTTCCATCGACGGTCGGTCGTAGCCGGAGGCGATGCGGGCCGCCTCTGTGATGCTCTGCGGGGTGCGAATGCCGGCGACGACATCCTCGCCTTGCGCATTGACCAGGAATTCGCCGTAGAGTTCCTTCTCGCCCGTCGAGGGATTGCGGGTGAAGGCAACGCCGGTGGCAGACGAATTGCCGAGATTGCCGAAGACCATGGCTTGGATATTGACCGCCGTGCCCCAGGCCTCCGGAATATTGTGCAAATGCCGATAGGTGACCGCGCGCGGGTTCATCCAACTGGAAAACACCGCACCGACGGCGCCCCAGAGCTGCACCTCAGGCTCCTGCGGAAAGGCCTCGTCCAACTCGTCTTCGATGACGGCCTTGTAGAGCGAGACAACATGCTGCCATTCGACGGCGGAAAGATCGGTATCGAACTCGTGGCCGAGGCGGGCCTTTTCATCCTCCAGGATTTCCTCAAAAATCTCGTTGTCGAGACCCATGACGACATCAGCATACATCTGGATGAAGCGGCGATAGCTGTCCCAGGCGAACCGGGCGTCGCCGGCATCATGGCCGAGCGCCTGAACCGTGTCGTCGTTGAGGCCGAGATTGAGGACGGTATCCATCATGCCGGGCATGGAGGCGCGTCCGCCGGAGCGCACGGAAACGAGCAACGGGCGAGCCGTATCGCCAAACTTGCGCCCGGTGATCGTCTCCATCTGCTTCAGCCCTTGCATTACCTGCGGCTTCAGATCTTCCGGAACGTTGCGACCGTTCTTGTAGTAGAAAGCGCAGGCTTCGCTGACGATCGTCAAGCCAGGGGGAACCGGCAGGCCTAAGCTGCACATTTCAGCAAGATTGGCGCCCTTCCCCCCGAGCCGCTCATAATCCTTGGCGCGACCCTCGGCCTTCCCGTCGCCGAATGTATAAACCCACTTCGTCATTTTCCCCCGTCCAACTCCCAAGGTTGAACTTAATTCATTGAGGCGGAAATGAAAATCGACAAATGCGGCAAAATGTTGCGTCGCACAATAAATATCGGATCACAGCGTTGAAAATCACGCCATCGCAATGGATGCGTAAAGCGGCACCTGACGCAAGACACCCGCCCCACTAACTAAAATCATGAAGATCAGAAACGTGATTCATAAGGGGCTGCGCCGGTTCATCGATGAGGATGATGCCTCCGGCTTGCAACCGGCGTTCGTGCCGAAACTGCGACGAATTATTTCGTTCCTCCAGGACATGGAACAGGAGGAGGAATTGCGGACGGTGCCGAGTTGGAAAGCGCATCTGCTCACCAGCGACCGCAAAGGCACCTGGAGCCTCTTGTCACGAAAAACTGGCGGCTGACGTTTCGGATAGACCGGATAGAAATTGAGATCATCGACCTCGATTATGAAGATTATCACTAGGAGGCGGCAATGAACGCTGCACAGGGCATCCGCATGAAAAATCCAGCCCATCCGGGCGGGTTCGTCAAAAGCGAGATTATTGAAGCTCTTGAGCTTTCCGTCACCGACGCGGCCAAGGCGCTAGGCGTTACACGCCCAGCCTTGTCCGCGCTTCTCAACGAAAGAGCCCACCTATCGCCAGAAATGGCGCTCAGAATCGAGAAGGCGTTTGGCGTATCTATGGATACCCTGATGCGGATGCAGAATAGCTACGACATTGCTCAAGCCCGCAAGCGGGAGGGAGAAATCAAGGTGGCACCATTCAAAGGCAAACCAAACGATCCGCCATCGACCGCGACCTAACGGCCGGATACAGGCGACTAAGCCCCCGCCTCCCGCTTTGCCAGAATCTTGTCAATCCGCATGCCGTCCAGATCGACGATCTCGAAGTGCCAGCCATCGAATATGAAGCTCTCGCCGACCTCCGGGATATGGCCAAGCTGGTAGAGGGCAAAGCCGGCGAAGGTATGGAAATTGCTGTCTTCGGAGCGCTCCCGCAGGCCGAGCCGCTGGAAGGCGTCATAGGCTGGCATCATGCCTTCGATCAGCAATGAGCCGTCGGCACGCTCGACGATATCCGGCCCCTCGTTCTCCATATTCGGCAAGTCGCCGGCGATGGCTTCCAACAGGTCCGTCTGCGTAACGATACCCTCCAGGCTGCCATATTCATCGATGACCATGGCGAGACGGACGGGCGCGCGCTTGAAGCTTTCGAGCACCTTGAAAACGGCCGTCGCTTCGTGAACGATAAGGGGCTGACGCATGACCGCTATCGGATCGAGCGATTGGCCGTTCAGGAGCTGATCGAGAAGATCCCTCTTCAGGATCATGCCGATCGGTTCGTCGATCGTCCCGCGACCGACGAGGAGCTGTTCGAACCGGCTTTCGCGAATGGCCTTCAGCATCTCCTCCGGCGTGTCTTCAGCGTCGATCCAATCGACCTCCAGCCTCGGCGTCATGATATCGGAGACATCGCGATCGCCGATGTTGAAGACACGTTCGACCAGTTCCTGCTGCGCCTGTTCCAACAGGCCTGCCTCCTGGCTTTCGGCCACCAGCATTTTAATTTCGGCAGGGGAATGCAGCGAGCCTTCGCCGGCGCCCGGCCGCAGCCCGAAGAGGCGCAGAACCAGATTACCGAGACCATTCAGCACCACAATCGCCGGGCGCAGCAGAAATAGGAACAGGCCAAGCGGCCGCACGACGCCGAGCGCGGTGCCTTCGCTGCGCTGCAATGCCAGGCTCTTCGGCGCCAGTTCGCCAAGAACGATGTGCAGGGCGGTGATGATAACAAAGGAAATCGCGACGGCGACGGCGTGCGACCCGGCAGCAGCCCAGGTGCCAGGCAGAAAATCGAGAAGCGGCTGCAACAGATGGGCAAGCGCCGGCTCACCCACCCAACCGAGAGCGAGCGAAGATATGGTGATGCCGAGCTGAGTGGCCGCGAGGTTGGCGTCGAGATTGTCGACCGCCCGTTGCAAGGCGGTTGCGTTCGTCCGCCCTTCGGAGACCAGTTCGGCCACGCGGCTGCGCCGAACGGAGACAAGCGAAAATTCGGCCGCAACGAAGAAACCATTGGCGGCGACGAGGAACAACACGGCGAATATTCCGAGGAAATCGAAAATACCGCCATCAAATCCAGACATGCTTCCCTTCCGGGCGGATTAGCGCCACGTATTATTGATCGAAAAGAAATCTAACACGCTTTCCGGCTGTGCGGCAGCCGAAGCAGCAATTTCTTGTCGATATGGAAATAGTTTTTCTTTTTTCCAATCGGAAAAAGGCGCCTCAAGCGATTTCCCGCAGCTGCTCCGCAGTCTGCAAATCAACGGAAACAAGCTGTGAGACACCCTGTTCGGCCATGGTCACGCCGAAGAGGCGGTCCATGCGCGCCATGGTAATGGGATTGTGGGTAATGACCACGAAACGCGTCTCGGTCGAGGCGGCCATCTCGTCCATGAGATTGCAATAGCGCTCGACATTGTGATCGTCGAGCGGCGCGTCCACTTCGTCCAGCACGCAGATCGGCGCCGGGTTGGTGAGGAAGACGGCAAAGATCAGCGCCATCGCCGTCAGCGCCTGTTCGCCACCGGAAAGCAGCGTCATGGTCTGCGGCTTCTTGCCCGGCGGGCGGGCGAGGATTTCGAGGCCCGCCTCCAGCGGATCGTCGGATTCGATCAGTTGCAGCTCGGCCGTGCCGCCGCTGAAGAGATGGGTAAACAGCCGCTGGAACTGCACATTGACCACGTCGAAAGCTGCGATCAGCCGCTCGCGGCCTTCGCGGTTGAGGCTCTGGATCGCACCGCGGAGCTTACGAATAGCGTCGATGACATCGTCGCGCTCCTTGATCAGGGCGCGCAGCCGCTCGGTCAGTTCCCTGCTTTCCTCCTCGGCACGCAGGTTGACGGCACCGAGGCGCTCGCGTTCGATCCTCAGCCGCTCCAGCTCGCGCTCGACCTCACGCAAATCAGGGACGTTTTGCCCCGCCGACAGGCCGGCAAGCCGCAACACCTCGTGCGGTTCGACATTCAGCGCCTGACGGATGCGCAACTCGCTTTCCTGGCGACGCTCGCGGGCAGAAACCAGCCGCTCCTCGATGCGGCCGCGCTTTTCACGGCTTTCCGCCAGTTCTGACAGTGCTGTGGCCGCCTGGCGATCGGCCTCGCGCTGAACGATTTCCGCCTCGACCAAGCGGTCGGCCGCGGCGCGGCGTGCCTCCTCGGCCCTCTGCAATTCATTCATCAGGCCACGACGCTTGTCATCAAATTCATCCGGAGCGAGGTCCAGCTCGGCGGCCTCATCACGCGCCTCTTCCTCGCGGTCGCGCAAGGTCTGGATATGCTCTTCGGCACTGGCGGCGCGCTGGCGCCAACCGTCACGCTCCTGCCGGATCGCCAGGATGCGGCGCTGCCGCGCCTCGTTTTCCCGATTCAGCCCTTCGTAACGGGCACGCGCCTCGGCGAGCGCGCCGCGATCTGTCGCGACATCCACCTGCTGATCGCGCAGCCTGAGATCGATGGCCGCCAGATCGGGTGCATCCTCCAGTTCGATGCGAGCATTTTCATCCCGCACCGTTACCTCTTCCATCTGCGCCTGCAGATGGCTGGCGGCTTCCGAAATGACGTCGCGACGGCGGATGAGATCGCCGGAGGCACGCTCCGCCATCGCCAATGCTTCGCGAGCCTCCGCGAGCTGGCGGGCAGCAAGCCGGCTGGTATCGCGAGCGGCAACAAGACGGCCTTCCTCGGCTCGGATCGCATCACCGGCAATCGCCAAGCGCTCCTCGGCCTCGGCCAGGACATCGCGCGCCATTTCGGCTTCGGCCTCGAGCTCAGCAAGACGATTTTTCTGTGCCAGCCGCAAAGCCGCCGCGCTGGGGGCGTCTGCCCCGGTCACATGCCCGTCCCAACGAAATACGGCGCCGTCCTTCGTCACCAGCCGCTGGCCCGGCTTCAACGCCGGCATGAGATGCAGGGCATCTTCGGCAGCGACAAGGCCAATCTGGCGAAGACGTCGCGTCAATGCCGCCGGTGCCCCAACATGCGAGATCAGCGGCACGACGCCTTCCGGCAAGGCGGGATCGGTTGCGCCGCTGCCATTGTCGGACCAATAGACCGGCGCCTGCGGATCCAGCGGCGATTCCAGATCGTCGCCAAGCGCTGCGCCGAGCGCGATCTCGAAGCCACGATCGACGCGCAGCTCTTCCGCAACAGGTGCAAATGTGGCCGCGGTAGCTCCCGCCGCCAGCATATTGGCGATCGTACGCGCTTCCGTCTCCAAGGCATTCAACCGCGAACGGGCTTGATCGACCGGCGTGCGCGACAAAGCTTCGGTTTCACGGGCCCTGGAAAGGGCCGCCTCGACGAGCTGGATCGCCGCCTCGGCATCGACCACGACGGTTTCGGCAGCTTCGACCACATCGCGCTTTTCGCCGGGGTCCGGCAGGGCAGCTATCTTTTCCTCGATCGCGTCAAGCTCGCGGCTGGCCTCGTCCATCTGGCGTTCCAGCCGCATCTTGCGGTCGGCGAGATCGCGGATGGCGCGCTCGAGCTGATTGCGGGCGGCAGCGGCCTCGGCGCGCTCGGCAGTCAGCGTGGCAAAGATACGCTCGCTGTCGGCCAGCTTGGCGGCTGCCTCATCGAAAGCCTCGCGTGTCTCCTCGGCAAGCCGACCGGAATCGGCGAGGATGTCGGCAATATCGGCTTCCTCCGCATCGAGCCCGCCCAGAATCTCCGCATTGTCGGCAACAAGGCGCTCTTCACGGCTGATATCTTCAGCCAGTTGCGCCAACCGCCGGGTCAGCTCGTCTCGACGGCGCAAAATGCGGTTGGCATCCTCTTCAAGCTGGGTGCGAGCGATCTGCAGACGCTGCAATGCGGCAGCGGCTTTCGCCTCCTCGTCGCGCAGATCCGGCAGCTTGAAGCTGGCGATACCCTGCGCCTTTGCCGCCTCCATCTGTATCTGCGCCTTTTCGGCGACCAGAACAGTTGCCTGGTTGAGGGCGCTGTCAGCCTCCGCTTCCGCTTCCTTGGCCTGTTTCCAGTGGATATGCAGGAGCATGGCCTCACGGGCACGGATGTCGGCGGAGAGCATCTTGAAGCGGTTGGCCTGACGCGCCTGGCGTTTCAGGCTCTCGATCTGGCTTTCAAGCTGCGAGGTTACGTCGTCGAGACGCTCGAGATTGCCCTCGGCAGCGCGCAAACGGAGTTCCGCCTCATGCCGGCGCGAATGCAGGCCGGAAATGCCGGCCGCTTCTTCAAGAAGCTGCCGGCGCGCCTGGGGCTTGGCCTGGATCAGCTCGCCGATACGCCCCTGCCCGACCATCGACGGCGAACGCGCTCCGGTCGAGGCATCGGCGAACAGCAGTTGCACATCCTTGGCGCGGGCCTCTTTGCCATTGATGCGATAGAGCGAGCCCTGCTCGCGCTCGATGCGACGGGTCACCTGGATTTCGTCGCTGTCATTAAAGGCGGCGGGCGCCGTGCGGTCGCTGTTGTCGAGATAGAGCCCGACTTCCGCGGTGTTGCGCGCCGGGCGATTGCCGGAACCGGAGAAGATGATATCATCCATGCCGGAAGCGCGCATGTTCTTGTAGGAATTCTCGCCCATCACCCAGCGCAGCGCTTCGACCAGGTTGGACTTGCCGCAGCCGTTCGGCCCGACGACGCCGGTCAAACCGCGCTCGATGACGAATTCCGCCGGCTCCACGAAGGACTTAAAGCCGACCAGACGAAGCCTGTTGAACTTCATGGGTCAGACCTCCTTCTCCCCGAGCGGGAGAAGGTAACAGGCGGGCACAAAAAGGCGGGCGCGCAGGTTTCCCCGCCGCCCGCCGTTTCTAAAAGGCGCGGATCAGAGAAGGCTATCGATGAGCTTCGACATGGCACCAACCGACATGTCCCCTGCATAACGCTTGCCGTTGATCAAGAAGGTCGGCGTAGCATTGACGCCGAAGTCTTTGGCTGCACGTTCCCTAACTGAGTTGACATCATCCAGAAGCTTCTGGTTCGTCAAGCATTTCGTAAAGCTATCCTCAGTAAAACCGGCAAGTTTCGACATTTGCAGCAGTGCGGCGCGACCATCGACATCCGGCGACGCCCAGGCGATCTGCTGCTTGAACAGCATATCGACCATCGGCAGGTACTGTTCCTGCGGCGCGCAACGGGCCAGCATGAAGGCAGCAGCAGCGCGCGGATCGAAGGGGAATTCGCGGATAATGAAGCGGGCCTTGCCGGTGTCGACGTATTTCTGCTTGATCGCATCGAAGGTGGTCGTGGCGAAATGCGCGCAGTGCGGGCAGGTCAGCGACATGTATTCCACGATCTTGACCGGGGCGTCTTCCTTGCCGAGCGCGATTTCCGGCAGCGGGCCGGGCTTCAGCACCTCGTTCATGTCGACGTTGCCTTCCGACGACGGAATTGCATCCTCCGGCGAAGCAGCGCTGTTGGTGGTCTCCTGGGCGCCGCCGACCGTAGTGGCATTGGCGGCGGATGCGGTGTCGGCAAAGGCAGCGAACGCCAGGGAGAGGGCTGTGACGGCGGTGCCGCCCAGCAAGTGGCGTTTGGTCAAGAGCATGTCAGACATCGGCATAAAGTCACCCGTCGTTTAAGAGGTCTTTGAATGGTTCACTGCGATATAACGGCTAGTTGCTACTAACAAGGCACGCTTGGCCAACTTTCTTCAAAGAATTGTGACCTACCGAAGACAAAGAGATTAAATTATCGTCAGAATTGACGGGGATGAGCGGTCGATCCTGAAGATGAACCGCTATGTGAGACTATCTTCGATAAACCTCGCGGCGATTTCCGACTCGGACAATCAGAATTCGTATGGCGCTATCTTCGATGTGCGCTATGACTCGGCAGTCTCCGACCCGATATTTCCAGAAATCACCGAGATCAGAACCCTTCAAAGCCTCTCCGATGGAGCGCGGATTGTCCAGCTTAGCAACACGCTCATGAAGAAATTTAAGAATGCGGCGCGCAGTCTCATGTCCAAGCTTTTCGAGTTCGCGCTCCGCAGATCGCTGAAACTCAATCGTCCACGCCATAGCGTGCCATTAACTCAGCCAGGGAAACGGTATCGCTCTCGCCCCGGCGAAACTCTTCCAAGCGCTTCTCCGCGAGATAGATATCCTCAAGGTCGTCCAGGTGCTCCAGGATCGCCTCACGGGCATAAAAGCTTTTACTACGCCCGGTACGCTTGGCGAGCTCATCGAGCCTTGCTTCAATTTCCGGCGGAAGCCGTAGGGCCAACATCATCTTCTCTCCAAAGTGCTATACAAATATAGCATTCCGGAACCCACCGACCAACCGCTTTCGTCATTACAATAGAACTATCTCTTGCCCCGCTTCCACGCCATCACGGTGCCCAACCTCTGAATTGCCGCACGCAGCTTGTCGTCCTCGATGCCGTCCATCATGTCTTCCAGCTTTCGCGCCGCCTCGCCCTTCAGCGGCGGCGGCGTGCGCGAGCGTTTGGAGGCAATGGAGACCGGCTTCTGAACGATGCGGATTTGGCTGACGGCGTGGAAGCCAAAGAAACCATTGATGCGCTGGATGAGTTCGCCCTGCGCATGGGTCAGAAACAAGGCGCGGGCGCCCTCGCAGGCTATGGTCAGCACACCGGGCTGGTAACCGCCATCGTCGCCCGAGCCGCCACGCTTGGCCCAGGCGATCTTTTCCGGCCGCGTACATTCGGCGAAATCCTCGCCGGCGATCTCGTCCCAGGAACCGAGCAGCGCGGTATTAATTCCCGCACGCTTCGCCAGAACGGGATCAATGATACCGTTGGTCAGCTCGGAAATCTGTTTTTCGCCGCGACGCGGCATTTTTGACAGACGATATTCGCTCATTTTGAGGTTATAGGTCGCTTCCCAGCGTCAGAACGAAGCATTGGCGCGGCAGGAATGTCAAAGAGAACTGCCTTTTCTGTTTTGCAAAAGAGCACGAAATAATCTCCACTCTTTCACTGCATTGTTGCGCATCAGTTGCGTTGCAACAAGACCAAGAAGGAAAAATCCCAAGGCCAGTAGCTGTAGGGGAAATGCGCCCTTCTCACCTGTGTGCCAAGCTGCAACGAGCAACACAACCGACGACGCGGCGTAGACGCTTAGCGCCATTACAAAGAAGATGAGCGCACCGAAAGCATGATAAAGCATTTAAGAGCGATCCGAGCGCTTCTCTTGCTGCGGCCGCAATTCTTGTTTGAGATAAGCGATGACAACCTTAAATGGTTGTGTGTGCGATAACTTCCACATCATACAATAGACGAGCGACAAGAAAAGAATTTCTAAGACGCAGATATTCAGAAGCCCCAGGTTGGGACTCGCATTCAATAGACGATCGAAAAGCTCGATAAGCATGGTGAATTCTCCTTCATCTCCAGCGTTTAGGGGGTCTCATATTTTCCGACTTTCACTTCTCGAGCAATTGCGTCTAGAGAGTTGGATGTAATCGCTTCACCGATAGGAAATTATGGATATTTTACCGCAGATATCGTCCCTGAGCGGAGAGCTTCTTTCCTGGTACGACCGTCATCACCGCGACCTGCCCTGGCGGATTTCGCCGCCGATGGCTGCGCGCGGCATCCGGCCCGATCCTTATCATATCTGGCTGTCGGAGGTGATGCTGCAGCAGACCACGGTGCCGGCGGTCAAAGCCTATTTCGCCAAATTCCTGAAACGCTGGCCGACGGTTCGTGATCTTGCGACGGCGCCTACCGACGATGTCATGGCCGCCTGGGCCGGGCTTGGCTATTATGCCCGCGCCCGCAATCTCAAGAAATGCGCGGAGGCCGTGGCGGCAGAGCATGGCGGGCAGTTTCCTGAAACCGAGGATGGGCTGCGGGCCTTGCCGGGGATCGGCGACTATACGGCTGCGGCGGTCGCGGCCATCGCATTCAACCGGCAAGTGGCTGTCATGGACGGCAATGTCGAGCGCGTCATCTCCCGCCTTTACGCCATCGCCACACCCTTGCCGGCCGCCAAACCATTGATGAAGCAGAAAGTGGCGCTGCTAACGCCAGCCGATCGCCCCGGTGATTTCGCGCAGGCGATGATGGATCTGGGCGCGACGATCTGCACCCCGAAACGGCCGGCCTGTTCGCTCTGTCCCTTCAACAATGCCTGCGAGGCATTGCGGCTGCATGATCCCGAACATTTTCCGGTCAAAGCGGCAAAGAAGGAAAGGCCGGTACGCCAGGGTGCCGCTTTCGTGGCGGTGAATGGCGATGGCGAGATTTACCTGCGCCGGCGCATCGCCAGCGGCCTTCTCGGCGGTATGACCGAAGTGCCGACGACCGGCTGGACGGCACGTATCGACGGCGAGACCAGCGCCACCGCCGCTCCCTTTCCGGCTGATTGGCAGGTAGCAGGCACCGTTACGCATGTCTTCACCCACTTCGAATTACGGCTATCGATCTATCGCGCCCAGGTGGCATCGAAGATTGCCAGCAATGACGGATGGTGGGAGCCGGTTACAAATCTTGAAGCGCAGGCCTTGCCGACCGTCATGAAAAAAGCGATCGCACAGGCTATTCCACGCGCATTCAGTAAAGCCAGCACTTACATATCAGGGCATAATTCATGACCACGGAAATCCGGCACATCGTCTTCGACATCGGCAAGGTGCTTGTTCACTACGATCCGAGCATCCCCTTTAACCGCATCATCCCGGATGACGCGGAGCGAGCCTGGTTCCTCGCCAATGTTTGCACAAATGAATGGAATATCGAGCAGGATCGTGGCCGGACGTGGGAAGAGGCCGAAGCGTTGCTGATTGCTGAGCATCCCGAGCGGGAAGAACATATCCGCGCCTTCCGCAAGAATTGGCACGATATGGTGCCGCATGCCTACGACGATAGCGTCGCCATCCTGGAGAAGCTGATTGCCGAGGGCCGTGACGTCACGATGCTCACCAATTTTGCCTCCGACACGTTTCGCGAAGCGCAGACACGCTTTGATTTCCTCTCCAAGCCGCGCGGCGTCACCGTGTCCGGCGACATTGGCCTGATCAAGCCGGATGTTGCAATCTACGAGGCGCATGTGAAAAGTTTCGGTCTGGACCCGGCCTCCACCATTTTTATCGACGATTCGCTCGCCAACGTCGAAGGTGCAAAAGCCGCGGGTTGGAATGCAGTCCATTTCACCGGCGCCGAGAAGTTGCGCGGCGATCTCGCCGCCTACGGCATCGAGGTTTGAGCTATGGTTTTCGATCCGGCAGAACGCATCACCCTCTTTCATGACGCGATCAACAGGCTCGACTACGAAGCAATCGAGAACTTCTTCGAGGAGAATGCCACCTATGTCTCCAACGGCGTCGGCAGCCTTGCCGGCCGCGAGGCGATCATGGAGGCATTTCGGGGATACTTCGACACCTATCCGGATCAAACCGCCGTCAATTCCTTGGTGGAAACGCTGACGCCGCTTTCCGGCCGCTCTGTCTGGTCCGTCCGGGCGACAAACAGCAAGACCGGCAAACCACTCATCCGCGAGGGCGAGGAGACGATCACTTTCGATGAAGACGGACGCGTCATCCGGGTCGAGGTGACGGACTATCAGGAATTCTGAGCCAGAAGGCCCAAAAAAGCGCCCAGAGTTCGTAAACTCTGGGCGTCTCGCCTTCCTCCCTAACTGGAGGTACTCGACGGAAGAAGGCGGATGTGCGGATCCGGCTGCGGCATGATTCCGAAAACCGGGAAAGGCTTTCGGATAAGATCATGCCGCGCAAATAGTTGGGATTATTCAGCCTTGGCCAGATCGTTGCGGACGATCGAACGCAGCTCGTCGATCGGGCGCAGAGACTGCCCGTCGTCGAAGTGCCAGAACGTCCATCCGTTGCATGCATCAAGGCCCTGGACTTTCGCACCGAGGCGATGAATGGAGCCGGCCTCGCCGCCGGAGGCGACCGTGCCGTCGGCGCGCACGATGGCGCTATAGCGGCGCCTCGCATCCGTCAGCACCTGGCCGGGCTTGATGAGGCCGCTTTCGATCAGCACGTTGAAGGCGACGCGAACTTCAGCCTTCTTGCCGGTCATGACGGTCAGTTCCGCCTTGCCGAGCGGCTCGACAGCGGCGATGCGGGCGCTGGCCGCATCGATGTAATCCTGCTCACGCTCGATGCCGACGAAGTGGCGGCCAAGACGCTTGGCAACGGCGCCGGTGGTGCCCGAGCCGAAGAAGGGATCGAGAATGATGTCACCGGGTTTGGAAGACGCCATGATGACGCGGGCAAGCAGGGCTTCCGGCTTCTGTGTCGGATGGGCCTTCTTGCCATCCTGATCCTTCAAGCGCTCGCCGCCGCTGCAGATCGGGAACAGCCAGTCGGAGCGCATCTGCACATCGTCATTGGCTGCTTTCATGGCATCGTAGTTGAAGGTGTAGCCCTTGGCCTTGGCGTTTGGGCTCGCCCAGATCATCGTTTCATGGGCGTTCTGGAAACGGCGGCCCTTGAAATTCGGCATCGGATTGGTCTTGCGCCAGACGATGTCGTTGAGGATCCAGAAGTTCAGATCCTGCATCGTCGCGCCGACGCGGAAGATATTGTGATAGGAGCCGATGACCCAGATCGTGCCCGTCGGCTTCAGCACGCGACGGCAGGCAAGCAGCCAGGCGCGGGTAAAGGCATCATAAGCTTCGAAGGAGGCAAACTGGTCCCATTCGTCATCGACGGCGTCGACCAGCGACTGGTCGGGACGATGCAGCGTGCCGCCGAGTTGCAGATTGTACGGCGGGTCCGCGAAGATAACGTCGACGGAATGGGTGGGCAGTGCTTCAAGAGCGGCCACGCAATCGCCCTTGATGATCGTGTCGACCCAAGAGCCCGGCGTTGCGGAAGTCCTGAGGTCGGCAAGCGGGAAAACTGACGCCATGTGATACTCGCTGTTACACTTACTCGATACGATTAACTGAGTGTTATGGTTACCTAAGTTGGTTACCAAAGGCTAAAGCGAGCACCACATTTTGCAAATTCTCAAGCTTGCGCCGATTGTCCGTCGTCGCTTACGGTCCCCGATCCGTCATGTACCGCCCTGCTGTCCGCCGGTGCCTCGTCCCGCTCATTCATCCCGTAATCGCGCACCACATGCGCTATGCGCAGCCGATAGTCGGCAAATATCGCCCCTCGCCCGGCCTTCTGTGCCGCACGATGAGCTTCGCGATTGCGCCACTCCTTCACCGCCGCCTCGTCGCGCCAGAAGGACAGCGAGAGAAGCTTGCCGCGTTGCGTCAGGCTCTCGAAGCGCTCGATGGAGATGAAACCGTCGATCGTTTCAAGCTCCGCGCGCAGCTTGCCGGCAAGATCGAGATAGTGATGACGCTCGCCGAGATAGGGAACGACCTCGAAAATGACAGCGATCATGGCGTCACCTTCGGACCGTGCGGCAGCGACACGTTTTTCAGGAAGATGCGATCTTCCCTGAGGATGAAGCGTTCGCGGCAGGAGAAATCGTAGTTCGCCTTGCCGAGCGGGTCGGCTGCGAGGCGCGCGCGATAGGCTTCGTAAGCAGCCAGGCTTTCGATGTTGTAGACGCCGTAAGCGGTCGTCGCCGAACCCTCATGTGGGGCGAAATAGCCGATGAGATCAGCGCCGTTGCGTGGAATGACCTGGCCCCAGGCCTTGGCGTATTCGGCAAAGGCCTCCTTCTTGAACGGATCGATTTCGTAGCGGATGAAACAGGTGATCATGGTTTTCTCCTTTCGTGATGAAGATGTTCTCGCATATTGCGTGACGTCGATGCTTCGGTTACGATCGAAGTATGAAGGAAGGTCCTGACATAGCGCAGATCGGCGCACTCATCGGCGACCCGGCGCGGGCGAACATGCTCACCGCGCTGATGGGCGGCCGTGCTCTGACGGCAACGGAGCTGGCGGAGGTCGGCGGCATCACGCTGCAGACGGCGAGCACGCATTTGTCGAAACTCGAAGCAGGCGGGTTGCTTGCGCAACGAAAGCAGGGCCGACACCGCTATTTCGCGCTGGCCGACGATGGCGTCGGCAAGCTGCTCGAAAATATCATGGGCTTCGCCGCCACGCGGGGACACCTGCGCCATCGCCCCGGTCCGAAAGAACCGGCGCTGCGCAAAGCGCGCATCTGCTACGACCATCTTGCCGGCGATTACGGCGTGCGCATGCTTGACAGCCTGATCGCATCCGGCGCGATCTCGGCGCTTGATGACGGCTTGAGCCTGACGGAACGCGGCGAAACACAGCTTACCTCGATCGGCATAGACGTGACCGGGCTGCGCTCGACGCGGCGTCCGCTCTGCCGCTCCTGCCTCGACTGGAGCGAACGCCGAGCCCATCTCGCCGGCAGCCTTGGCAAGGCGCTGCTTTCCAATTTCTTCGACAAGGGCTGGGCGCGACGAACGGAAAACAGCCGTTCGATCCTGTTTACCTCGGAGGGCGAACGCCGGTTTCTGGCGCTATTTCCGATCGAAGCCGGCGAGATGGATAGAGGATAGGACAGCGCCTGCCTCTAGCCGCCGGAATGGTCACGTACCGGCGCATGGCTGGCACCGAGGGCAAGTGCAACTGCAACTTGACTTAGTGCATATGCACAAGCATAGTGTACCCATGCAAACCGAAGACGATCTTGGTCCCCTTGCGTGCCATTGCCTGATGACTAGGCAACTGGCGAGGCACGTCTCGAAACTTTACGAGCGGCATATGGCGCCGACCGGCATAACCAGCACCCAGTTTTCGCTCCTGAATTTCCTCCACCAGAATGGCCACCTGACCATGAACGAACTGGCGGCCGCGATGCTGATGGACCGCACGACCCTGCTGCGGGCCGTGAAGCCGCTGCAGCGACAGGGACTGATCATCAGCGTGCCGGAAACGGAAGGGAGTCGTCGGCTGATGTTGGAGCTATCGCCGGCGGGGCAAGGCAAGATCGCGGAGGTAGAGCCTTTCTGGCAGGCGGCTCAAGAGGAATATGAGGCGCAGGTCGGCCCATTGCATGCCAAAAGCCTGCGCAGCGACTTTTTCAACATGACCCATCACGGCTGACTCATTCTCAGTGAGGCCGGATAGGCTGTCGGCGGAATTGGGAGCAGATTCGTCCCGATAACCTCCCCGGAAGCCGACTTCGGGCCTTAAACTTTGGCCTATCCCTTCCGTCAGCGCACTTCTGCCATGCCTGCTGATTGGTTGAGCTTTGCCGGAGCATCGTGTAAAGCCGCACGATCCTTTTCAGAGCAGGCCCCAAAAGCGCTAAGCGGCTTTTGGATAAGGCATGCCAAATCCAGAGCTCCTTCAAAGGCAGTGTATTCTTATGGGCAATGGCTTCGACCTCATCATCTTCGACTGCGACGGCGTTCTGGTCGATTCGGAAATCATCGCGGCGGAAGTTGAATCCAAGCTCCTGACGGAAGCGGGTTACCCGATCAGCGCCGAAGAAATGGGCGAGCGTTTTTCCGGCATGACCTGGCAGAACATTCTGTTCGAAGTCGAGCGTGAGGCGAGCATTCCGCTGTCGGCATCGCTGCTCGACAAGTCAGAGAAGCTTCTGGACCTGAGGCTCGCCAATGACGTCAAGGCTATCCCGGGCGTTCCCCTCGCCCTGTCGCGCCTGCCGATCCCGCGTTGCGTCTGCTCGAACTCCAGCTCCGCGCGGCTCGAGATGATGCTCACCAAGGTCGGCTACAAGGAACTCTTTGCACCGCATATCTATTCCGCCAAGGATCTCGGCGCCGATCGCGTCAAGCCGAAGCCGGATATTTTCCTGCATGGCGCCAAGCAGTCGAACGTTTCGCCGGCCAACGTTATCGTCGTCGAAGACTCGGTCCATGGCGTCCAGGCGGCGCGCGCCGCCGGCATGCGCGTCATCGGCTTCACCGGCGCTTCGCACACCTACCCTTCACATGCCGACCGGCTGACAGATGCGGGTGCGGAAACGGTCATCTCCCGGATGGCAGATCTGCCCGGCGTGGTCATGGCGCTGGCGGAGTGGGAAGGCGTTTTGTGAGGCAATAGGCTCGGTCTTGCCTAGCTTCGTGCGAACGACTTTTTGTCGTTTTGAATCCTTAACGAGGCCAAATGGTATAAGAACGCGGGTTTACCAAAGGTGTTTTCGCCCCTGCTAGAAACAGGCCCCGTACGCACCGTATAGCGAGCCAAGCCAATGGCACGTAGCCTGCAAAGGTGGTGAAGACCAACCAAGTCCGAAGGCTCGTTACTTCGGCGGAAATTTTTCCGTGCATTAGGAATAACGTCGCCGCCTTGATGCCGAATACAGCGGCTTCTATCACCAGATAGGCCGCTGCACTGCGATACTGCATTTGATAATGAGACCTTTCCCAGTCATCTCCTTCGTGGAGCCTCCTCTTGGCGAAGAGCATCGCGACTATCTGAATAGGAAAGAAAAGTAATCCGAACAATATGATAGCGTAGTTCGATGGGACTCCACCCGTTTTCTTGACTACCGCTTCGATCATAAGCAGGGAACTTTCTTAGTTTTGGTCAAGCAATGCAGTTCAATATAACTTCGAGATCAATTTTAAATATTGGTATCTAATTTCAGCGAAGTTGCCCTCGCTAAATCACAGCTCGCGGTATCTGTTGCCGAAATCCGCAGACTTGAAACCAAGCCTGCAATCCTACTGCCTAAATCTCAGCCTTACTTATGCTTCTTATGAACAGGCTTCTGGCCTTTTTCCGGCTTCTGCGGCCCTTGATCGAATCCGACCTGGACCACGGTGAAACCGCCGGAGCCGCCAGCGACGTTGATGTCGTCATCGGTGAAGAGGAATTGCGTCGTGGTTTCGCCCGGCGGGATTTCGGCGGTGAAATTGACGGTCTTGCTATAGAGCGCGGTGCTGTTGTCCATGACGGCGACATGGATCGGTATGGTCACCTTGCCAGGGCCGCCCATCGGGCCGGCAACAAGGCGGCCCTGCGCAACGATATGGATGCTAAGGCTGGTGCCATCGGTCGTGCACTGGCGCGTCGCCTGGGCGAGCGATGCCTGATAGGTCAACTGGTTCGGATCATCCTTGGCGCCCTTGGCGTAGGTGCGATAGCTGGATGCCTCGTCGCGGATTACGACTTGCGGGCATTTGCCGGCGATATAGGCCTGGCCACCGGTCACCTGTGGCGCGGGGCTGGCAGATGACGCGTTGGCCGCCGTTGCCTGCGGCGCTACCGTCACATCCGTTCCGGACGGCTTGTCGCTACCGCCAAAACCAAGAGAATTACAACCTGCCAACAATGCCATAAGCGAAGCGGAGAAAAGACGACGCGAAACCTTGCCAAACACTATTATTCCACCCTCTGCAATAATTTACATTATCGGCCTGCAGCCTGTTCGACGGGCCTTTTATGACACTTGGCGATGGTCTATACCAGCGGCGCAGCGAAAAATCGATTGGGTAGGCACCGTTTTGGCTCACTTTTCGACGTCCACAGATTGGCGCAAGCCGCCGCCCGCCAGACTGAGCTGGGCGGGCATTGCACAAACGCGAAAACCACGCGGCTGATCCGACGCAAAAAGACGGGCTGCCATCGCTTCGTTCTTTTATTCTCTCACCCCACCACTCCGGCAATTTTGCGACCAAAGGAATTATAGACCGTGGACTATATCTCAACGCGGGGAGAAGCCCCTGCCCTTGGCTTCTGCGATGCCCTTCTGGCCGGCCTTGCGCGCGATGGCGGGCTCTATGTGCCCCGTGAATGGCCGACTCTTACGAAAAAAGAGATCCGCGCCTTCCGCGGCAAGAGCTATCAGGACGTCGCCTTCGCCGTGCTGTCGCCTTTCACCAACGGCGAAATTCCGGACGATGTCTTCCGGGGCATGATCGACGAGGCCTATGCCACCTTCCGCCATCCGGCCGTCGCGCCGCTGGTGCAGACAGGTCCGAATAGCTTCGTGATTGAGCTGTTCCACGGCACGACGCTTGCCTTCAAAGATGTCGCCATGCAGTTGCTCGCCCGGCTGATGGATTATGCGCTGGAAAAGCGCGGGCAGAGGGCGACCATCGTCGGCGCGACCTCGGGCGATACCGGCGGCGCGGCGATCGACGCCTTTGCCGGACGCGGACGCACCGACATCTTCATCCTCTTCCCGCATGGCAAGGTCTCGCCGGTGCAGCAACGGCAGATGACCACCTCAACGGCGGCCAATGTGCATGCGCTGGCGCTCAACGGCAATTTCGATGATTGCCAGAACCTGGTCAAAGCCATGTTCAACGACACCGCTTTCCGCGACCGCGTCAAACTTTCGGGCGTCAATTCCATCAACTGGGCGCGCATCATGGCGCAGGTGGTCTATTACTTCACCACGGCCGTCGCCCTCGGCGGTCCGGACAGGAAGATTTCCTTCACCGTTCCGACCGGCAATTTCGGCGATATTTTCGCCGGCTACGTCGCCAAGCGCATGGGTCTGCCCATCGACCGGCTGGTGATCGCCACCAATGAAAACGACATTCTCGCACGCACCTTGAAGACCGGCCGCTACGAGATGCGCGAGGTCAAGGCCACTACCGCGCCGTCGATGGACATTCAGATCTCCTCCAACTTCGAGCGGCTGCTGTTCGAAGCCTATGGCCGTGACGCATCGAAGGTGCGCGCAGCGATGGAAAGCCTGAAACAATCGAAGGGTTTTTCGATCGGCGAAGATGCCCTGAAGTTCATCAAGAGGGATTTCCGCGCCGGCCGCGCCAGCGAGAAGCAGGTCGCTGCGACGATCCGCGAAACACTCGACAACACCGGCTATCTCATCGATCCGCACACGGCCATCGGCGTCTTCGTGGCGGAGAAAAACGAGAAGTCATCAAGCCCGATGGTGACGCTTGCGACCGCGCATCCGGCAAAATTCCCCGCGGCAGTAAAATCCGCATGTGGTATTGACCCGGCGCTTCCGACGTGGCTTGCTGGATTGATGAACAGGGAGGAGCGTTTCGATGTCCTCGATCCCGAGCTGAAAGCCGTTGAAACTTTTATCGGCAAGCATGCCCGGGCCGGGGAATGATAGACGCAGAAAGACAGACGATGACAGTGGAGTGCACCCGGCTTGCGTCCGGGCTGACAATAGCGACCCAGACGATGCCACACCTCGAAAGCGTGGCACTCGGCGTCTGGATCAAATCGGGTTCGCGCAACGAAACCGAAGCGGAACACGGCATCGCGCATCTGCTCGAACACATGGCGTTCAAGGGTACGGCCCGTCGCACGGCGCGTGAGATCGCCGAGGAAATCGAAAATGTCGGCGGCGAAGTCAATGCCGCCACATCGACCGAGACGACCTCCTATTATGCCCGCGTGCTGAAGGATCATGTGCCGCTCGCCGTCGATATCCTCGCTGATATCCTGACCGAATCCGCCTTCGACGAAGATGAGCTGCAGCGCGAAAAGCAGGTCATCCTGCAGGAAATCAACGCTGCGAACGACACGCCCGACGACGTGGTCTTCGACAAATTTTCCGAAGTCGCCTATCGCGGCCAGACGCTCGGCCGGGCGATTCTCGGCACGCCGGAGACCGTCGTCTCCTTCTCGCCCGATCAAATTCGCGGTTATCTCAGCCGGAATTACACGACCGACCGCATGTTCGTGGTGGCCGCCGGCGCCGTCGATCATGAAAGCTTCGTGCGCCAGGTCGAAGAGCGCTTCTCCTCCCTGCCGACCAAACCGTCGGCGCCGCCCGTCATCGAGCCAGCCCGCTATATCGGCGGCAATATCCGCGAGACGCGCGACCTGATGGATGCACAGATCCTGCTCGGCTTCGAGGGACGCGCCTATCACACCCGCGATTTCTATTGCTCGCAGATCCTCGCCAACATCCTCGGCGGCGGCATGTCCTCGCGGCTGTTTCAGGAAGTGCGCGAGTTCCGCGGCCTCTGCTATTCCGTCTATGCCTTCCATTGGGGCTTTTCCGACACCGGCATTTTCGGCATCCATGCCGCGACCGGTGGCGAGAACCTGCCGGAACTGCTGCCGGTCATCGTTGACGAGCTGCATAAGTCCTCGCACAAGATCGAACAGCAGGAAATCGAGCGTGCCCGCGCCCAGATCCGCGCGCAGTTGCTAATGGGGCAGGAAAGCCCGGCGGCCCGCGCCGGCCAGATCGCGCGGCAAATGATGCTTTACGGCCGGCCGATTCCAAATCAGGAGATGCTGGAACGGCTGCAGGGCATTACCATCGACCGGCTGACCGATCTTGCCGGCCGCCTGTTCTTCGACACGGTGCCGACGCTGTCGGCGATCGGTCCGCTGGAGCAGTTGGCGCCGATGGAAGATATCGTCACATCCTTGTCATCGTCGACCCCCGCCTCCAAAAGCGCGAGTGGCTAAGACCGCATCGCGAGCCGATGGGTTCAATCTTTTGGGGAGTACTGGGCGGAATGCAAAAATCGGTCTTTCGGTTTCTGTCACGTCATCCGGACGCGGTCGAACTCGAAAACGCGACCTATCTGCTGCGTCTGCCGCGCTATTCCGACTTCAATCAATGGCACCGGTTGCGGGCCGAAAGCCGGCGCTTCCTGGAACCCTGGGAGCCTACCTGGCGACATGACGAACTGACCGAGGGCGCCTATCGGGCCCGTGTCATCCGGGGAAAGCAGGAATACAGTTCCGGCCAGGCGATTCCCCTTTTCATTTTTCTTAAAGAGAATATGACCTTGCTCGGCGGCATTACCATCGGTTACATCCGTCGTGGTGCTGCACAAAGCTGCATGATTGGCTATTGGATGGGCGAGCGGCATTCGGGCCAGGGCCATATGTTCGCCGCACTTCAGTTGGTTATACCCTATATCTTTTCGGGACTTGAGTTGCACCGTATTGAAGCAGCCTGTATTCCGGATAATGAGCGTAGCATGCGGCTTTTGGAAAAGGCCGGTTTCCAACGGGAAGGTCATTTGCGCGGTTATCTAAAAATTAACGGTCAGTGGCGTGATCACGTGATGTTTTCCCGGTTGGCGTCCGACGTCGACCCGAGCAGAAAATCCGACAAACGATGACCGCCGATCTCACGCCGACCCCGCCATTGGCCAAATGGTTGTCCGCGATCCTCGCGACGCTCACGGCTGTGCTGTTGTTCTTCCTTGCCGGCATGGCGCACGCAGCCGAACCCGTGAAGATTTCGCGCGACGACACCGCGCTTGACCTGACAGCGACGACCGAGATCTACACCAATCAGGGCGAGGCCTTTCAGGTTTCCACCGCAGCCGGCGCCGACGGCATTCGCCGCCGTATTGAGGTACGCTCTTCTTCGCCGAACCATCAGGGCGACTGGGCCGTCTTTGCACTCGCCAATGTCTCGGAAGAGCAGCTCGAACGCGTCATCGTCGCGCCCCACTTCCGTCTGGTGAACTCGAAATTGTTCTGGCCGGATCTCGGCTCGCAACGCATTATCGCGATCACGCCGAGCGAAGGCTTTGCCCTCGACCGGCAGCCGAGCGACGAGGCGGATGTTTTCCGCATCACGCTGAACCCCGGCGCGGTCGTGACTTTCGTCGCCGAACTCTCCTCACCCAGCCTGCCGCAGCTCTATCTCTGGGAGCCGAATGCCTACAAGGATACGGTCAACGCCTTCACGCTCTATCGCGGCATCGTGCTTGGCATTGCCGGTCTGCTGGCGGTGTTCCTGACCATTCTCTTCGTCGTCAAAGGCACCTCGATGCTGCCGGCGACGGCCGCGCTTGCCTGGGCGGTGCTCGGCTATATCTGCGTCGACTTCGGTTTCCTCGGCAAACTTATCAGCATCACTTCCAGCGATCAGCGAATATGGCGCGCCTGTGCGGAGGTGGCGCTCGCTTCGAGCCTGGTGATCTTCCTATTCACCTATCTGAACCTCAATCGCTGGCATGCGCATCTGGGCTATGTGACCCTTGCCTGGGTACTCGGTCTCGCCCTTCTCTTCGGCGTCGCGATCTATGATCCGTCGATCGCGGCCGGTGTCGCGCGGCTGTCGTTGGCACTGACGGCAACCGCGGGCCTGCTGCTGATCATCTATCTCGGCTTCAGCCGCTATGACCGCGCCATTCTGCTGGTGCCCGCCTGGGCGCTGATCCTGGTCTGGCTGTTCGGCGCCTGGATGACGATCACCGGCAAGCTCGACAACGACATCATCCAGCCGGCGCTCGGCGGCGGCCTCGTTCTGATCGTGCTGCTGATCGGGTTTACGGTGATGCAGCACGCCTTTGCCGGCGGCGCATTTCAGCAGGGCCTGTTTTCCGATCTCGAGCGGCAATCCTTGGCGCTCACCGGCTCCGGCGATACGGTTTGGGATTGGGACGTGGCACGCGACCGCGTGGTGACGACACCGGATATCTCGATGAAACTCGGCCTGTCGCCCGGCACCATGCATGGCGCGGCGCGCAACTGGCTGCCGCGCTTGCACCCCGACGACCGCGACCGCTTCCGCGCGACGCTCGACGTGCTCCTCGAACACCGCCGAGGCCGGCTGAACCATGAGTTCCGGATTCGCGCCGAAGACGGGCATTTCCACTGGCTGTCGATCCGCGCCCGGCCGGTGCTCGGCTCGAACGGCGAAATCATCCGCTGCGTCGGCACCGTCGTCGACGTCACCGAGCAGAAGAATTCGATCGAGCGGCTGCTGCACGACGCGCTGCACGACAATCTGACTGGCCTGCCGAACCGCCAGGTCTTCATCGACCGCCTGCAGGCCGTTCTCACCTTGGCACCGGAAGGCAATCAGGTGCGTCCGACTGTGATGGTGATCGACATCGACCGCTATAAGCTGGTTAACGATACACTCGGTGTCGCTGCCGGCGACAATATCCTGATCGCGCTGACGCGGCGCCTGCGCCGCCTGATGAAGCCGCAGGACACGCTGGCGCGGCTTTCCGGCGATCAGTTCGGCCTTATTCTAGTTTCCGAACGCGACCCGGCGAAGGTTGCCGATTTCGCCGATGCGATCAGCAAGGCGATCATGGTGCCAATCAATTTCGCCAATCGCGAAATCATCCTGACGGCTTCGATCGGGCTGACCTCCTGGGTCGACCAGCAGGAGAGCGCGACCGGTCTCATGAGTGACGCCGAGCTTGCCATGTACCGCGCCAAGCGCGCTGGCGGCAATCGCGTCGAACCTTTCCAGCCTGCGTTCCGCAGCTTCGGTACCGACCGCCTGCAGCTTGAAACGGACCTTCGCCGCGCCGTCGAGCGCAAGGAACTGTCGCTGGTTTATCAACCGATCGTTCGGCTGGAAGATGCCGAAATCGCCGGTTTCGAGGCGCTGATGCGCTGGGAGCATCCGAAACGCGGCAATATTCCGCCGTCGGAATTCATCCCGATCGCCGAGGCTTCCGACATTATCGGCCCGCTCGGCATGTTTGCGATGGAGCAGGCGACCAATGACCTGATGGGCTGGCAGCGCCAGACCGGCGACCTGCCGCTCTTCGTTTCCATCAACCTGTCCAGCGTGCAGCTCCTCAACAATGAGCTCTATGACGATATCCGCGCCCTGCTCGCCAAAACCCATTGCGAGCCGAACCGCATCAAGCTCGAATTGACGGAATCGCAGGTGATGGAGAATCCGGAACAGGCCCGCCTTGTGCTGGGCAAGCTGCGCGAAGCAGGCATCGGCCTGGCGCTTGACGATTTCGGCACCGGTTACTCCTCGCTCTCCTATCTCACCCGCTTCCCGTTCGACACGATCAAGCTCGACAAGGCGATGGTGCGTGATGAAAGCGACAAGAAGGCCGTGCTTCTGCGCTCGGTGATTTCCATGGCGCGCGAGCTCAACATGCGTGTCGTCGCCGAAGGCATCGAGTCGGAAGAGGATGCGCTCGAACTCGCCAAGATGGGCTGTGCCTATGGCCAGAGCTTCATCTTCGGTCCGCCGATGGGCTCGGATTCAGTGGTGCGCCTGCTGAAGGAACGCTTTCCGCTGACGAAGCGGGCGTAGCCGGCGCCCTCGCCTATCAGTGAGAGGCCTGTACGGCGCTTGCGCTTCGGGCCTCCTTTCCTCGTTTGCAGAGAAGGCAGATCATGCCTCTGCAATCACCTGTCGGATATATTCCAGCTTGGTGACGACCGGCGGCGACAGGATGAAGGGATAGGAATCCGGCTGCCCCATGCTGCGCTGGATGGAATTGATCGCGACGCTCAGCGGAATCCAGGCGCTGACGAGTTGTTCGGCGCTCTCAGCTTTATAGGGATTGAAATCCACCTCCGCCGCCATTTCGTGATAGCCGCGAGGATCGACCGCAAGACCGAAGGAGCGGGCGGTCTCAAGCGTGTCGACGATGTGGAGGTAATGCGCGAAACACTCGGCAAAATCTTCCCAGGGGTGGGCACTCGCATAGGCGCTGATGAAATTGTCCTGCCAGTTTGGCGGCGGGCCGTTGTCGTAGTGTTGCTGTAGCGCCGCGCCGTATTCCACCCGCTCATCGCCGAACACGACGCGAAAGGCATCGAACCGATTGCGGTCGCGGATCAACTTGTTCCAGATGAAGTGGCCGGTCTCGTGGCGGAAATGGCCGAGCAGCGTGCGGTAGGGCTCGTTCATCGACGTGCGGGCCTGTTCGCGCGTCACATCATCGGCCTCGGCGGCGCGGATGGTGATCAGCCCCTCCTCGTGGCCGGTCCTGGCCGGCACAACAGTGCCGCCCTGCACCTCGTCCTCGAGGAAGTCGAAGACCAGGCCACCCTCGGGATCCTGCCGGCAATCGGGGTGCGGCAGATGCCAACGCAACAGCGAATAGAACAGATGCCGCTCGGCCTGGCCGATGCGCCGCCAGCGGTCTACGCCTTGCCGCGTGTCGGTATTCGGCACCAGCCGGTTGTGACGGCAGGCGATGCAAAAGGGTTCTGGGTCACCGGCCTCAACCATCCAATTGCAGATATCGAGTGCGGCATTGGCGCAGAAGCGGACGAGACGGGTCGGGTCGGCGACTAGGCGCCAATTCGATCCATCCGCCTCCAGCGCATACATCGCAAGACGTTCGGGAACAAAGCCGAGCTGATAGCCGCAGCGCACGCATTGCCGGTTATCGAAATGGACCGGCTGGCCACAATGGTCGCAGGCGAAAAGCCTCATGCAAAGCGCTCCAAAACTTGGCCATGACGAACAGAAAAAGAGCCCGTCGCGAGTTTCGTGACAGGCTCTTTCACTGCGCCGCGCATGCGACAGCACGCGAAAGGACGCAGCACTTAACTTGGCGCGTAGCGAACTATCGGATCAAATCCGGTGTGCCGCGCCCTTGGCTTTCTCCTTGGCCTTGCCAACGGCCACTTGGGCCTTACCTTTAGCCTTCTGGGCCGTGCCTTCGGCGTGCATGCTCTTGCTCTTCGTGGCCTTGCCGGCAACCTGTTTGGCCTTACCAGCGGCCTCGTTGGCTTTGCCGGATACCTTGTCACTCATGCTGCCCATAGCGAACGCCTCCTCATTCGGCACCGGCGGGCTTGCCGGTGCGGTGACAGGGAAACGTCACTATCAATATTTCGTTCCACAAGGGCGTGGACGGCTCAGGCGTGCCCCGCATGCGGCGACAGCATGGCGGCGTTGATGCCCATCAATGCCAGCGCTCGTTCATACTTGTCGTCGAGGCTGCGGTCGAAGATCAGCTCTTCATTGGCTGGGCAATTGAGCCAGCCGTTATTGCTGATTTCCGCCTCCAACTGACCTGCGCCCCAGCCGGCATAGCCGAGCAGCATGGTGGCGCGCTTCGGCCCGCCGCCCTTGGAAATGGCGCGCACGATATCCAATGTCGCCGTCAGGCTGATATCGTCGCTCACCGGAATACTGCTGTCGCTGATGTAGTCGTCGGAATGCAGGACGAAGCCACGGCCGCTTTCGACCGGCCCCCCCGTTTGGATCGGGAAATCACGGGCGACCGGCGGCAGAAGAATAGCATCGTCATCCTTGATCATTTCAAGATGCAGCAGCACATCGGTAAAGGTCAGGTTCTGCGCGCGGTTGATGACGAAGCCCATGGCGCCGGCAGCGGAATGAGCACAGATATAGATCACTGTGCGATGGAAATTCCGGTCTTCCATACCCGGCATGGCAATCAGGAACTGGCCGTCGAGAAAACCTCTTTCGCTCTTATTCTTCAGCGTCGATAGGGACATCGTACCTCCTGACTGCAGTCTGTAACTGCGCCCCTCGAAGAGAAGATGGGGCAATGTCATAAATCAATCAACTGAAAATGATCATTTCTTTTTCGCGTCGTTCTGGCACAGGCCTGCGCCATCCGGTAAATCCTTGTTCCATGATCGGAAAACTCTTTTTTATCCCACTGTTAACAACACTGGCCGCCGCAACACTGGCTGGAGGCACCGCCCATGCCGCCATGAGCGACTGGGCAAACAATGAGGGCGGTCGCATGCGGCTGGTGGCGCTGGCGCCGGATGCTCAGGGTCATATCCGCGCCGCTCTGCAGATCGAGCCTGCACCCGGCTGGATCACCTATTGGCGCGAGCCCGGCGAAAGCGGAATTCCGCCGCAGGTGAGCCCGACGCCCGATAGCGGCGTTGCGCTGGAAAAGACGAGCTTTCCCACGCCCAAACCGATCACCGTCGGCGCGATCCAGGAAATCGGCTATGATGCGCCAGTGACATTGCCGCTTGACTTCCGTCTCACCGGCAAACAGCCATCGACACTCCACCTCACCGCCTTTATCGGGCTCTGCAAGGACATCTGCATTCCCTTCCAGGCCGAATTTTCGCTGCCGCTATCGGCGGCCGGCCAATCGACGCCGCATGAACAAGCCTTGCTGGACGCTGCCAACGCCTCGCTGCCGCAGGCTCCTTCTGCGGATTTTGCCGTCGAAAATCACCGACTTTCGCCCGATGCGAAGACCCTTTCGCTGCGCCTGACGCTGCCGGAGACAACAGGAAGCGCTCCATCGATCTACGTGACCGGCCCGACCGGCTATGTCTTTTTCAAACAGGCCAACGGCACACGCGACGGCAAGACTTTTGCGACCGACATCGCGATTGGAAAGCTTCCTAAAAATTACGATATCAAGGGCAAAAGCTGGGGCATCCTTGTCATCGACGGTGAACGCGCCATGGAAACCACGCTTGCGTTCGAATAGCGCGGATCTATAGTTTCGCCCAACCATTTTCATTCAAAGGGCGGCGGTTCGGCCGCCTAAATTGTGACCCAAGGAGAATGCCATGACCATCGCTGTTGGCGATAAACTGCCTGCCGCCACCTTCAAGGAAAAGACCGCCGACGGCCCGGTCGAGATCAGCACCGAGCAGCTTTTTGCCGGCAAGCGCGTCGTGCTTTTCGCCGTTCCCGGCGCCTTTACGCCGACCTGCTCGCTGAACCATCTGCCGGGCTATCTGGAAAACCGTGACACCATTCTCGCCAAGGGTGTCGACGACATCGCTGTCGTTGCGGTCAATGATTGGCATGTCATGGGTGCCTGGGCGCAATCCTCAGGCGGCATGGGCAAGATCCACTTCCTTGCCGACTGGGACGCCTCTTTCGCCAAAGCCCTCGGCCTCGACATCGACCTCTCCGCCGGCGGCCTCGGCATCCGCTCCAAGCGCTATTCCATGCTGGTGGAAGACGGCGTGGTGAAGTCGCTCAACATCGAGGAAAGCCCCGGCCAGGCAACGGTTTCCGGCGCGGCAGCGATGATCGAGCAGCTTTAGGTTTCGACAGAGGGGCAAAGGAGTGCGAGGAGCGCTGCTTTGCCTCAATCATCATGATGAAAATGGCTGTCGAGATCGCGATGGCCTTCGAGTACCTTTAAGACCTCAAAAACATCGCCGACATAGTGAAAGAAGATTACGTAGCCCCGGAAGGCATAGCTACGTATGTCATGCCGGAGTTCTGGTCTGGGACGTCCCATATGGCCAGGTAGCGACGCAAGATCAGAGCACTTACCGCGCAACGCGGTCGTAAATTTCAGAGCTATTTTCTGACTGCCGCTCTCATGTGCGATGAATGTCAGGATATTGAGAATGTCGTTTTGCGCGTCTCTCGTGTAACGCAGCCGAGCCACTCAATACCCCTCTTTGGCGAGTTCTGCAGCTCTAGCATCCAAAGCGGCCCCGAGCTCCTCATCGGAGATGTCGCCGCCTGCAGCAATCGACGCCTCCAAAGTGCGGCGTAGCGAAGCAAGTTTTGCTTCGCGCTCCTCGACGAGTCGCAAACCTTCGCGCACCACCTCGCTCGCAGAACTGTAGCGCCCTTCTTTAACGGCTTTCTCCACGAACTTTTCCAAACGCTCTCCGATAGAGACATTCATGAGTTTGCTCCGGTAATCTCGATATCCGATAACAATATATGCCCTATATATAGCATTCCTGCCAGATTTCACAGTTTCGGATTGCGTTGCAACGGCTCGAACCCTGTCATCGCCACTTTTTTGCCGTATTCCCTTCGCAACAAGACGTAATGTTATTACATTATGCGAGTTGCCACATGCCTTTCCGAAATAATCCCTTTGCCTCCTCCTTAATTGGCCGTTCTGCAATGACGCGTCTCGCGTTCGTTGCGATCGGTATCGCAATCCTCTGGGCGACGATCGGCTGGGCGGTGGCGCTGGCATGAGTGCTTCGATCCGCCTCAACAATCTCACCGTGACCTATGATCGCCATCCCGCCGTGCATCACGTTTCCGGCGCCTTCCAGGCCGGCAGCCTGACGGCGATTGCTGGGCCGAACGGGGCCGGAAAATCGACGCTCTTGAAGGCGATCATCGGCGAATTGAGACCGGCGGAAGGGACTATCGATCGTGGTGGGCTGACGCGCAACGATTTCGGCTATCTGCCGCAGGCGGCTGACATCATCAGGCGTTTTCCGATCTCGGTCGCCGATACCATCATGCTCGGCGCCTGGAAAAATTCCGGCGCCTTCGGCCGCTTCTCGCGTGCGGATGCGGAGCACGCCCGGGATGCGCTCGCGGCGGTGGGGCTCACCGGCTTCGAGCGCCGGCATATCGGCTCGCTTTCGGCCGGGCAATTCCAGCGCGTACTCTTCGCGCGGCTGCTGCTGCAAGACGCCCGCGTCATCCTTCTCGACGAGCCCTTTACCGCCATCGACCAGCGCACGACACGCGACCTCCTCGACATTGTCCTGCGGTGGCATGGCGACGGGCGCACGGTGATTGCCGTGCTGCATGATTTTGATCAGGTGCGCGCGCATTTTCCGCAGACGCTGCTGATCGCGCGCGAACTCGTCGGCTGGGGCCAGACAGAGGACATCATGAGCCCTGACAATCTCATCAAGGCGCGAGCCATGGCCGAGCGTTGGGACGAGGATGCTGAGGATTGCCTGCCGGAGCGGGGGCTTATCCAGCGGGAATTGGCGAAGCGGGAGCCCGCCGAATGACGGCTTATGATATCTTCCTCGCGCCCTTCGCCGACTATGGCTTCATGCGGCGCGCACTCATCGCGTGCCTTTGCCTCGGGCTTGGCTCCGGACCGATCGGTGTCTTTCTGATGCTGAGGCGGATGAGCCTGATGGGCGACGCCATGAGCCATGCCGTACTGCCGGGGGCGGCCATCGGCTATCTGATCGCCGGTTCGCTGTCGCTGACGGCCATGGGGCTTGGCGGGCTTGTGGCCGGCCTGTCGGTGGCACTGCTCTCCGGGCTCGTCAGCCGCATGACGGTACTGCAGGAGGATGCGAGTTTCGCCAGCTTCTATCTGACCTCACTCGCGCTCGGCGTACTCATCGTATCGCTGCGCGGCTCCAATATCGATCTCCTGCATGTGCTCTTCGGCACCATCCTCGCGATCGATGCCCCTGCCCTCTTCCAGATCGGCGCGATCACCACGGCGACGCTCCTGGCGCTCGCCGTCATCTACCGGCCATTGGTGATGGAGTGCTTCGATCCCGGTTTTCTGCGCGCTGTGGGCGGTCGAGGCCCGGTCTATCATTTCCTCTTCCTGCTGCTGGTGGTGCTCAATCTCGTCGCCAGCTTCCAGGCGCTCGGGACGCTGATGGCAGTCGGGCTGATGATGCTGCCGGCGGCGATCGCGCAACTCTGGTCGCGCAGCCTGCCCGCAATGATGGCGATCGCGGCGGCAACCGCGACCGCGTCGGGCTATATCGGGCTCATCGCCTCCTATCACCTCGAATTTGCTTCCGGCCCGACCATCATCATCACGGCGAGCCTGATCTACGGCTTTTCCATTCTCTTCGCACCTTCGGGCCTGGCCCGACGGTTTATTCCCCATCCCCATCTTAGGGGCTAATTTGATCAAGGAGATTTTTATGATCAGACGCAGACTGCTTCTCTCGGCGGCGCTGCCGGCCTTCATCGCCTTCGGCATTGCGGCGCCCGCTTCGGCCGAAACCTTGGACGTCGTCGCCTCTTTCACCGTGCTGGCCGATGTCGTCAAACAGGTCGGAGGCGACCATGTGAAGGTGTCGAGCCTCGTCGGCCCGAACGGCGATCCCCATGAATTCGAGCCCTCGCCGACGGACGCCAAGAAGCTCAATACGGCCAAGGTCACCTTCGTTAGCGGCGAAGGTCTGGAAGGCTGGATGGATAGACTGATCAGCGCTTCCGGCTATAAGGGCACGCCGGTCGTCGTCTCCGAAGGCATCAATACCCGCACCATGGTCGACGACGGCAAGACCGTCACCGATCCGCATGTCTGGAACAGCCCGGTCAATGTGAAGATCTGGGTTGCCAATATCGAAAAAGCGCTTTCCGCCGCCGATCCGGCCGATGCCGCCGATTTCAAGGCCAATGCCGAGCGCTATACCAAGACGCTGACCGACCTCGACGCCTATGCGCACAGCAAGTTCGACAAGATCGCCGGGGATCGCCGCAAGATCCTGACCAGCCATGACGCTTTCGGCTATTTCGGCCGCGAATACGACGTCACCTTCCTGTCGCCGCTCGGCGTTTCCACCGAAACCGAAGCTTCGGCCGCCGGCGTCGCCAAGCTGATCGAGCAGATCAAGGCCGAGCATGTGAAGACTTATTTCTTCGAGAACTCGAACGATCCACGCCTGGTCAAGCAGGTCGCCAAGGCAACCGGCGCCGAGCCCGGCGGCGAACTCTATGTCGAGGCCCTCTCCAAGGCCAACGGCCCGGCTCCGACATATGAAAAAATGTTCCGTTATAACGTTGATCAGCTTGCCGCCGCGATGGCGAAGTCGAGCTGAGGAAGCCGTACAAATATGGCCGTGGGCATGTGCCTGCGGCCTTTTCATTTAGAGATCGAGAGCGAAAACCAGCGGGCAGAATTGACAGAATTTACATAATAAGTTATATAATGCATTATATAAACAAGGACTGGAAAGCGCTGTGGTTGAAGATATCGTGAAATCGCTTGGTTTCCTCTGCCTCGGCAGCCGCTTCCGCCGTATCGGCGAACGCCTTCAGGCCGATACACAGCAGATTATGGATGAGCTTGGCGTCTCTCTCCAGTCCGCTCAATATCCCTTCCTCGCGGCGATCGATCGCGCCGGTCCGCTGACCATCGGCGAACTTGCCCAGGCAGTCGGCATCACCCAGCCGGGTGCCACGCGCACTGTTTCGCAGCTTCTGGAACTGGGTTACGTCAACATGCAGGCCTCACCGGAGGATCAGCGGCGAAGACTGGTCTCGCTGACGCCGAAAGGGCAGGAACTCGTCGATTATTCGAAACGATCGGTCTGGCCGCGCGTCGAACGGGCGGTTATCGAACTCTGCGGCGAAATATCCGGGCCGATCCTGGAACAGCTCGCTGCAATCGAGAATGGGCTTGCCGAAGCGCCGCTTGCCCGTCGTGGCCGTCTCGACAAGGAGCAGACACCATGAGCCATATTCTCGACCGTCCCGCCTGGAACGCCCTTCGAACTGCCCACGCGACGTTGGCAGAAGGCAGCGAGCGCGCCCGCCGCTATCTGCCGTCCATCGTGCCCTTCGCAGCCCCCGCCGATGATACGGCTGAAAGCCTCGAGGCTCTGGCGAGCCTGCCGGTGGCCGACGAGGTCATGGCCCTCGTCGAAGTCAATCCTTTCTCGATCCCTGAAGGACTGGCGATCGTCACTGAAGGCAGACTGGTGCAGATGATCGCCGAACGGCCCTATGAGCGCATCTCGGACAGCCGGATCGAGCCGCTGACGGAAGCCGATGCAGCGGAAATGCTCGCGTTGGCTACGCTGACCAAACCCGGTCCCTTCACACTGCGCGCCCAGAGCCTCGGCACCTTTTGGGGCGTGAAGATCGATGGCCGCCTCGTCGCCATGGCCGGCCAGCGCATGCGGCAGCCCGGTTTTACCGAACTCAGCGGTCTCTGCACCCATCCCGATTTTCAGGGACGCGGCCTTGGCACCCTGCTCTTCCGCTTCGTTGCCGGCGAGATCTCGGCGAGAAACGAAACCGTCTACCTACACGCCTACGCCACGAACACACCGGCCATCTCGCTTTACAAGACGATGGGTTTCCGCTTGCGCTCGGAGATGAATCTCCGCGTCGTTACGCGCAGGCGACCAGTATAACGAGGCCTACGGGTGTATGTCAGCGGCCCTTTAAAGATTGAGATCGAAAACCAGCAGGCCGGCAAGGCCACCATCGGTCGAGGACACGATGCGCCCCCCAACGGCAACGTGTTCGGGATGCACGAGATAGGCATCGCGCACTTCAGGGCTCTCGAACGTCACCACGAAGCCATCGACGAAGCCACCATGCAGCCCCTCCGGCGAGACATTCGGCCCATATTTGACATCGATGATGCCGGGGATGACCTGCTGCAAGGCGGCGATGGATTCGAAAAGCGCTTTCTTCTCGTCCTGTGTCATGGCGGATTTCAGCCGCATGAAAACGCAATGCAGGATCATATTCATCTCCCTAGCTGTTTTGGCGCAGCATAGAGGGAAAGGGGGATGGGGCAAGATGCGGGGTTGCTATGTTTGGGCTTTTTGGTGAGCACCTACCATGACGCCTTTCGGCTCGAAGCGGTCCTCGCCGCAGCGCATTCTATCACGGGCTAGCAGGAACGGCAGTCGTTGCTACCGAATTGCGGACGCCTCGCGAGAAACGTGTTATGTTACCTTCCAGCAGCTATAGCGATCGGTCGCCGCAGTCCGCGTGGCTGCATATGGTGGTGGCTGAGCGCCTAATCGACTTCGTTAGGCCGTAAAGAGGCGATTTCCCGCATCTTTGGGTCAAGTCATGCGCTCAGCGCGTAATACTCCTTGGTAAATCGCATGCATCGTCCCGAGGGGGCGAACTTGACGTTGGTTGCGGATTTGAGGGACCGCGGTCCGGCTATCGGCGCTGGCGTATGTGGTGGCCATCACAGCGAGCATGCCCAATTCACAAACCATGCTCGCCCAACAGAGGGAGATTAACATGAACTGGAGTAGTTTGGCGCGCCAACTGCTTGGCGCTTCCTGTGTCGGATTATGTTTTGCGGCGTCGCCGGCAATCACGCCTTCGGCCTCCGCGCAGCAGCCACAAAAGCCCAATATCGTGTTCATCATGGGCGACGATATCGGTTGGTTCAATATCGGCGCCTACAATCAGGGCATCATGGCTGGCAGGACGCCGAACCTGGACCGACTGGCATCTGATGGCATGCGGTTTACCGACTATTACGCTGAGGCGAGCTGCACGGCGGGTCGAGCGAACTTCATCACCGGCGAGCTGCCGATCCGTACCGGGCTGACGACCGTCGGACAGGCCGGTGCTACCCTTGGCATGCCCGACGAGGCGCCGACAATTGCCACCGTGCTCAAATCGATGGGATACGCCACCGGCCAGTTCGGCAAGAACCACCTGGGGGACCTCAACCAGTTCCTGCCCACGGCGCATGGATTTGATGAATTCTTCGGCTACCTCTATCACCTCGATGCGATGGAGGACCCCTGCCATTCTACATACCCGCCGGCGGTGAAGGACATGGTCGGTCCCCGGAACATGGTTCATAGCTATGCGACCGACGGGGATGATCCAACCGTACAGCCGCGCTGGGGCAAGATCGGGAAGCAGAGAATCGAGGATGCCGGCGAGCTTTGCCCGGACCGCATGACGACAGTTGACGATGAGATACTGGCGAATGCCCTCAAGTTCGTCGACAAGGCAAGGCAGGACGATAAGCCGTTTTTCCTCTGGCTCAATCCCACGCGCATGCACGTGGTTACGCATCTCTCGGAGAAGTACGAGAAAATGCGAACACCCGAGAACGGCTGGTCTCTTGAGGAAGCCGGCATGGCGCAGCTTGACGACATCGTCGGTTCTGTCATGAAGTACCTGAAGGACAACGGACTCGAGAACAACACGATCCTTGCCTTCTCCACTGACAACGGCACCGAGAACTTCACTTGGCCTGACGGCGGGCAGACCCCGTTTGCGGGTGGCAAGGGAACTGTCATGGAAGGCGGCTTCCGCGTACCGATGATCATCCGCTGGCCCGGCCACGTACCGGCAGGCAAGGTGGAAAATTCGATTGTCTCAGGGCTGGATTGGTTTCCAACTTTCGTCGCTGCTGCCGGCGATCCGAACATCGTCGGCGAGCTCCAGAAGGGCAAGCAGATCGGTGATCGGACTTACAAGGTGCATCTCGATGGTTATGACCAGACCGACCTCATCACTGGCAAGGGCCCGTCGCAACGGCATGAAGTCTTCTATTTTGCCGAGTCCACGCTAGGTGCGGTGCGCATCGACGACTTCAAGTACCGGCTTACAGATCAGCCGAATGGCTGGTTCGGCGCCACCGTCAAGGTCGACTGGCCGATCCTCCTTAACCTCCGCTTGGACCCGTTCGAGCGCACGGGCCTCGGCCAGTCGCTCTTCGCGAAGGATTGGTGGGCTTACGAATTCTGGCGCTACGTCTTCCTGCAGCAGGAGATGGGAAAAGCCGCCCAGACCTTCCTCGAATTCCCGCCCATGCAGAAGGGCGCAAGCTTCAATCTGGAGGCTTTGAAAGAGGAGCTGGACAAGAAGATGGCCAGTCAAGCTGCTCATTAACTGGCGATTGTGCGCGCTAGATCGAGGCGGACGCCATTAAGGCGCCCGCCGTTGGCGTAGCGCGACCATCCAACCATCGGCCCACAGCCACCCCCTACTTCCTCTTAAACGGCTCCATGCCCTTGCGCGCCAGCTCGTCGGCGCGTTCGTTTTCCGGGTGTCCGGCATGGCCCTTGACCCAATGCAGGGTCACCTGATGCCGGCTGCGGGCTTCTTCCAGGGCTTGCCAGAGTTCGGCGTTTTTCACCGGCTTTTTGTCGGCAGTTTTCCAGCCGTTTTTCTTCCAGCCGAAAATCCACTTGGAGATGCCGTCCTTGACATAGACGCTGTCGGTATAGAGATCGACTTCGCAGGGCGTTTTCAGGGCGCCGAGCGCCGAGATCGCCGCCATCAGCTCCATACGATTGTTGGTCGTCTCCTGTTCGCCGCCGAAAAGCTCCTTTTCGACATCGCCATAGCGCAGCACCGCCCCCCAGCCGCCGGGACCGGGATTGCCGGAGCAAGCGCCGTCGGTAAAGATATCGACGTGTTTCATGCCTTCAGCCCATATTCGGCGCTAGAGGCGATCTGGCGATGGAAGCGCAGCTTGCGCAGATATTCGAGCGGGTCTTTCTTGGTGACCAAGGCGCCGGCTGGCGTCGTCAGCCAATCATAGAGGCGGGTCAGGAAGAAGCGCAGCGCCGAGCCGCGCGACAGTGTCGGCAGCGCGGCGATTTCGGCGGCGTCCAACGGCCGAACGCTCTGATAACCTTCCAGAAGCGCCATGCCCTTGGTGATGTTGTAGGCGCCGTCCTTCTCGAAGCACCAGGCGTTGAGGCAGATCGAGACATCATAGGCGAGCAGATCGTTGCAGGCGAAATAGAAGTCGATCAGCCCCGAAAGCGCGTCGCCGAGAAAGAAGACGTTGTCCGGAAACAGATCCGCATGGATGACGCCATCCGGCAAGCCCTTCGGCCAATGGCGCTTCAGGAAATCCAGTTCGCCGCGGATCTCGTCCTGCAAGCCTGGTTCAACCTCGTCGGCGCGCGCTTCGGATTTTTCCCAAAGCCCCTGCCAGCCTTCAAGCGACAGCGCGTTCGGCCGCTTGATGGCGAAGTCTTCGCCGGCGACATGCATCGCGGCCAGCGCCTTGCCGACTTCGCGGCAATGTTTTGCCTCGGGCTTGCGCAACCACATCCCTTCGAGAAAGGAAATCAGCGCGGCCGGACGGCCCGAGAGATGGCCGAGCAACGCGCCATCCTTGCGCGGCAATGGCAGCGGGCAGGAAAGGCCGCGGCTTGCCAGATGCTGCATCAGGCCGAGGAAAAACGGCAGGTCGCCCTTCTCGACGCGCTTCTCATAGAGCGTCAGGATCAAAGGCTCGCGCGACGTGTGCAGCAGGAAGTTGGAGTTTTCGACGCCCTCGGCGATGCCCTTGTAGGAGAGCAACGTGCCGACATCATATTCCGTCAGGAACCACTTGAGATCGTCTTCGGTAATATCGGTATAAACGGCCACGAATTATTCCCTTTGATACATGCCGGCCACCGCAACCACCCGCCCTCGCCCTTCGAGGGCCCTTTGGGCCACCTCAGGGTGGGGACTGATTTTTGGCACCTGGCGACGAAACTCTCTCCACCTCATCCTGAGGTGCCTTGTCGATGCAGCGTCAGCGCAAGCGGCAAGGCCTCGAAGGACGAGGTGGCCCTTCAATCTCCATTGACGAAGGCCATGTCGGCCACCGTCAGTTCGATATTGCGCAGCTCGCGATTGACGAGGAAATTCTCGGTCTCCTTGACCGTTTCGGCAAGCTCCACCACGGCATTGTAGCGCGCGCGGAAGGCTTCGATGATCTCGTTGACGATGACCTCCGGCGCCGATGCGCCGGCGGAGAGGCCGACGGTTTTGATATCGCCGATATCGTCCCAATCGATTTCCGAGGCGCGCTGGACAAGCACGGATTTCTTGGCCCCTGCTCTCAGCGCCACTTCGACGAGACGCTTGGAATTGGACGAATTCGGTGCGCCGACGACGATGAAAAGATCGCAGCCCGGAGCGGCTTCCTTTACCACTTCCTGGCGGTTGGTGGTGGCGTAGCAGATCGAGTCGGCGGCCGGCGCGGTGAGATTCGGGAATCTCTGCTGCAGCCGCGCGATGACGCCGGCGGTGTCGTCGACCGAGAGCGTCGTCTGCGTGACGAAACCGAGATTGTCCGGGTCAGCAGGTTCATAGGCGTCGACATCCTCCACCGTCTCGATCAACGACACCGAACCCTCCGGAAGCTGGCCCATGGTGCCGATCACTTCCGGGTGGCCGGCATGGCCGATGAGGATGACGTGGCGGCCGAGACGGTTATGCCGCATGGCCTGCTTATGCACCTTGGACACCAGCGGGCAGGTGGCATCGAGATAGAAGAGATTGCGCGCGTCGGCATCTGCCGGCACGGACTTCGGAACGCCATGGGCGGAAAAGACGACAGGCTGGGCGCGATGTTCCGCCGGGATCTCGTTGAGCTCCTCGACGAAGACGGCACCCTTGGCCTCCAGCCCTTCCACGACATAGCGATTATGCACGATCTCATGGCGGACATAGACCGGCGCACCATAGGCTTTCAACGCCAGCACGACGATCTGGATGGCGCGATCGACGCCGGCGCAGAAGCCGCGCGGGCCGCAGAGCCGGATGGTCAGGTCAGGTTTGGAAACCGCTATGTTCATGTCTCTTCCGAAATTCGGGGCGATGGCAAGGCTACAGATATAGGTTCGCCCCGCCGCTTGCTCCATTTAATGCATGTCGCGCAAAAGTGTGCGGCGGTTTTGCGAAAACGACATGCAAAAATAAAGAGCTAAAGCGTGGGAGCGAATCTGAAAGATCCCGACGAGCTTTAGTCCGCATGATCTTATCCAAAAACCGCTGCGCACTTTTTGGGACCATGCTCTAGCCGAATATTCCATCGAAATGAAGCTATTCTATTGCGCGAAACTATTGCCGGGGTGCGTCCGGATGACGTTTGCGCCACCAGGAGATAGCGACGATGGCAACCAGCGCCGCCGCAAGGCCATACCAGGTCACGGCATATTGCAGATGGTTGTTCGGCAGATCGACGATGGTGACGCCGCCGATCGGCAAGCCGGCAGGATTGAGCGTCTTGTCGGCATCGACGAAGAAGGGCAGCACCTTATCCCGTGGAAGCCCATCGCTGTCAGCCATGGCGTCCAGGTCTTTCCAATAGAATATGTTCTTCGCCAGATCATTGTCCGGCATGCCCGAGGGCTGGCCGGCGAGCTTGGCGCGGGCAAGGCCGGTGACGGTCTGTTCGTCCGTCAACTGCCCCTGCACGCGCATTTCCGGCTCCTTGGCGTCGTAGGGCACGAAGCCTCTGTTGACGAAGAGATAGCGCCCGTCCGCAAGCTGCAGCGGCGTATAAATATCGAAGCCGGAAGCGCCAGCGAAAGTCGCGAAGAAATGCCGTTCCTTGTTGTTGAGATATCGACCCGTCGCGGTGACGACGCGATATTCGATATCGCCGCCGGATGCGGCCATGGTCTCGATCGTCGATAGCGGCACGGGCGCAGCGGCCTGACGCTCGGCTATGTCGGCCAGCAAGCCTTCCTTCCAATGCAGCCGTTCGACCTGCCAAGTGCCGAGGACCAGCAGAATGCCGAGCGCCGTAAGCAGGATCAGCGCCTTGCCGATCTGCCAGAAAAGATTGGCGCGGCGAGCGGGCATGATCGCCTCAGTCACGATGAATGCGCCCTTCGCTGGCATTGTTGCGGTATTGCAGCGCGATCAGGATGCCCTTGCACCAGCGTAGCGACAGAAGCGACAGGATGATGGTCAGAGGGCCGAACAGCAGGATATGCACCCAGATCGGCGGCGCATAATTGACCTGCAGCCACAGCACCGAGCCAATCACGATAAAGCCGACGATGAGGATGACGAAGACCGCAGGCCCGTCACCGGCATCGGCAAAGGCATAATCGAGATTGCAGGCAGCGCAGCGCGGTTTCAGCGACAACAGCCCATCGAAGAGCTTGCCGTTGCCGCAGCGCGGGCAGCACCCCTGAATGCCGACCTTGAACGGATCGACGGGTGGAAAGAGGGCGTTGTCGCTGTTTGCCTCTTGATTCGGGCCTGTCCCGTGACCTTCGGGGCTGTCTTGCTCTGGGCTCAAAGTTTGATCTCGATCGATTACCATTCACGACGAGCGTCCGGATCTCGTCCTGTCATCATCAGTAGCCGCGATGCAGCCATCCGTCCAATCGAAAAGCATGGTGACCGCCGCGCCGCGAGCGAACATTGCCCGCAGCATGATGTCGCGGCCGATTTTTCCGTGCCGCTTGAAAATCGTGATCCCGGCCATAGAAAGAGGGTATGGACAATCATCAAGATACGAAGGTCGGTCAGATCATCATCCTGAACGGTGCACCGCGATCCGGAAAATCGAGCATTGTCGAAGCAATTCAGGCCAGTTTCGACGGGCCATGGATGAATCTGGGCGTCGACGCCTATGTGCGGCATATCACTCCGCAGCGTTACCGGCCGGGGATCGGTTTGCGGCCCGGTGGCGAGCGGCCTGATCTGGAGCCGCTGGTTCAGACATTCTATTCGGCGCTCTATGCCTCGATTGCGGCCCACAGCCGTCTTGGGCTCAACGTGGTAGCTGAATTCGGCCATCATGACGCCCATTCAAGGCCGCTCGGAATCCTAGCGGATTGCGCTCGCCAACTCGCGGGCCTGCCCGTTCTTTTCGTCGGGGTGCGCTGCCCGATCGAGACCGTCATTCAGCGGCGTTTGGCGGAAGGCGCTGAAAGGCGCAATGATTATGTCAGCGTTTCCGCCGATGCCCCGATTCCCGCACCGATATCAGCCTGGCAGGCGCAGGTGCATCGGCCCGGTATCTACGATCTCGAGGTCGATACCTCGGTCAAAACCGCGCAAGCCTGCGCCGAGGAGATCAGGCAGCTCATGGATCGGGGTGTTCCGCATCCGACGGCATTCGAGCGGCTTGCGGCAAGCGCTTGAGAGGCCCTTCTCACAATGAAAAAGGCGGGCGCCGAAGCACCCGCCTTTGATATTTCTGCGTCTGCCGCTTAGCCGGCCGCGACCGGCGCGCCCCAGCTTCCCCAGATGTAGATGCAGAAGAACAGGAAGAGCCAGACGACGTCGACGAAGTGCCAATACCAGGCGGCCGCTTCGAATCCGAAATGCTGCTTCGGCGTGAAGTCACCGCGAAGCGCGCGGATGAGGCAGACCAGCAGGAAAATCGTTCCGATCAACACATGGAAACCATGGAAGCCGGTCGCCATGAAAAAGGTTGCGCCGTAGATCGAGTTTTTGAACTCGAAGGGCGCATGCGCATATTCATAGGCCTGGACGCAGGAGAACAGCGCGCCGAGCAGTACCGTCAGGACCAACCCCTGGATCAGGCCCTTGCGGTCATTGTGCAGCAGCGCGTGGTGCGCCCAGGTGACTGTCGTGCCCGAGAGCAGCAGGATGATGGTGTTATAGATCGGCAAATGCCAGGGATTGAGGACTTCAATGCCCTTCGGCGGAAACTGGCCGCCAAGGAAGGCCGTTCGCGAAGCCTGTATCGCCTCGTTCGGAAAGAGGCTGACGTCGAAATAGGCCCAGAACCAGGCAACGAAGAACATCACCTCGGAGGCGATGAACATGATCATGCCATAGCGCAAGTGCAGCGAGACAACGCGGGTATGCGCGCCCTCATGCGCTTCCTTCACCGTATCCGACCACCAGCCGTACATGACATAGAGGATGATGGCCAAACCGATGAAGAACAGCCAAGGCTGCGCCCAATTCAGGCCGAACAGATGCACGGCGCCACCGTTCAGGTAGCGCATGAAGCAGACGCCGCCAAAGGTAATGACAAAGGCACCGAGGGCCGCTGTGATCGGCCACGGGCTGGGGTCGATGATGTGGTAATCGTGTTTCTTCGTATGCGCCTCTGCCATGTCAGCAATTCCCCGAATGACTTTTCCCATATCGCCTCCGGCTGAGCCGGAGGCACTCTCCATCAAAGTTTCTTTTCCGCCACCTTCGCTGCGTCGTTGGAAGCCACAGGCTTCGCGCCGTCGCGCGGATAGAAGGTGTAGGATAGTGTCAGCGCTGTGATCGTCTTGGTTTCTTCCGCCTTAGTGATCTCAGGATCGACGTAGAAAACCACCGGCATCTCGCGCTTTTCCCCCGGTGCCAGATCGGTCTCGTTGAAGCAGAAGCACTGCACCTTGTTGAAATAGGCGCCTGCTTCCACCGGCGAAACGTTGAAGATAGCCTGCCCGCGCGTCGGCTGGTCGGACTTATTTTCGACAAGGAACTTGATCTCGACCGTTTCACCGATCTTGGGGTCAACTTCCTTCTGCATCGGCTTGAAATCCCAGGGCACGCCCGGGGCAACATTGGCGTCGAAGGAGACCTTGATCGGCCTGTCGAGAATAACGCTGGACGCCTGATCGACGCGCTGCGTCGTGCCGTTGAAGCCGGTCACCTCACAGAAGATGCGGTAGAGCGGCACGGCAGCGGCGCACATGGCGCTCATGCCGATCACGAAGCTCAGGCACATGGCAACGACCAGACCGTTGTTGCGGCCGGCACTTCTTGCCTTGTTCGTTGTCCCCTCCTCCATCACGCCTCCTCAAACGTGTCCGGTGCCGACCTTGATGATGGTGATCGCGTAGAACAGGATCACCAGGCCGGCGAGCACCAAACCAAGCGCGATGTTGCGCCCTCGCCGTGATTTCTTTTGCGCTTCCGTGAGCTTGACGAGTTCGATCACAGCCAGCCTCCCGCACCGCCTGACATCAGCACTGCAACGAGCCGGTCGATCAGCAATGCCGAAAAGATTGCAAAGAGATAGAAGATCGAGAAGGCGAAGAGTTTCTTCGCCGGGATCATCTTGATATCGCCATCCGGCATGCGCCGAACAGCGATGGAACAGTATATGAAGACCGCGCCAAGCAGGGCGGCGACAACACCATAGCCGAAGCTTGCCAAACCGATGAACGCCGGCACGACGCCGATGAGGGCCGTCAATACGGCATAAGCGACAATCTGGTTCTTGGTGGTCGGCACGCCGGCGACATTCGGCATCATGGGTACGCCAACGGCTTCGTAGTCGCGCATTTTGAACAGCGCCAGCGCCCAGAAATGGGCCGGCGTCCAGAGGAAGATGATCAGGAAGAGCACGATGCTCTCCATCGTCACGCTACCGGTGACACAGGCCCAGCCGATGACCGGCGGGAAAGCGCCGGCAGCGCCGCCGATGACGATGTTCTGCGGCGTCGAGCGCTTCAGCCACATCGTGTAGATGACGGCGTAGAAGAAAATGGTAAAGGCGAGGATCGCGGCTGAAAGCCAGTTGACGGCCAGACCGAGGATCGTCACCGAAAAGCCCGACAGAACCAAGCCGAAGGCAAGCGCTTCGGAAGCCTTGACGCGGCCGGCGGGGATCGGACGGCGTGCCGTACGGCTCATGACCGCGTCGATATCGGCGTCGTACCACATATTCAGCGCACCGGACGCACCGGCGCCGACGGCAATACAGAGAATGGCGATCAGGCCGAGAACCGGGTTGATATGGCCCGGCGCCAGCACCAGTCCGGCAAAGGCGGTGAAGACGACCAGCGACATGACCCGCGGCTTCAAAAGCTCGAAATAATCGCGCGCACTCGCTTCCGACAGGCCAATTTCGCCTTTCTTCGCGAGCACTTCGTGATTGTCGATGACCGTCATTCTTTCATCCAATGTCCGTTAAGCCGGACGCCGCTTATCACGGCGTCCGGAAATAAGCTACTTGATGCGCGGCAGCTCTTCCCACTGATGGTACGGCGGCGGTGAAGGAAGCTGCCATTCCAGAGTGGTCGCACCCTCGCCCCAGGGATTGTTGCCAGCGACACGCTTCTTCACGAAAGCATCGATGACGCCCCAGAAGAAGAAGCAGAGGCCGACGGCTGCAACATAGGACCCGATGGAGGAAACATAGTTCCAGCCAGCAAAGGCATCCGGATAGTCGATGTAACGGCGCGGCATGCCGGCACGACCGAGGAAGTGCTGCGGGAAGAACACCATGTTGACGCCGACGAAGGTGATCCAGAAGTGCCAGTTGCCGATCTTCTCGCTGTACATGTAGCCGGTCATCTTCGGGAACCAGTAATACCAGGCAGCGAAGATGGCGAAGACGGCGCCGAGCGACAGAACGTAGTGGAAATGCGCGACAACGTAGTAGGTGTCCTGCCATACGCGGTCGAGACCGGCATTGGCGAGCTGCACGCCGGTAACGCCGCCCACCGTGAACAGGAAGATGAAGCCGATCGCCCAGATCATCGGCGTGCGGAACTCGATCGAGCCGCCCCACATCGTCGCGATCCAGGAGAAGACCTTCACGCCGGTCGGAACGGCGATGACCATCGTCGCGAAGACGAAGTAACGCTGCGTGTCGAGCGACAGGCCGACCGTGTACATGTGGTGGGCCCAGACGACGAAGCCGACGGCGCCGATTGCGACCATGGCATAGGCCATGCCGAGATAGCCGAAGATCGGCTTGCGCGAGAAGGTCGAGATGATGTGGCTGATCATGCCGAAGCCCGGCAGGATCAGGATGTAGACTTCCGGGTGACCGAAGAACCAGAACAGATGTTGGTAAAGGATCGGGTCACCGCCGCCTTCCGGCGCGAAGAAGGTCGTGCCGAAGTTGCGGTCGGTCAGCACCATGGTGATGGCACCGGCGAGAACCGGCAGCGACAGGAGCAGCAGGAAGGCCGTGATCAGCACTGACCAGGCAAACAGCGGCATCTTGTGCAGCGTCATGCCCGGAGCGCGCATGTTGAGGATGGTGGTGATGAAGTTGATCGCGCCGAGGATTGACGAGGCGCCGGCGATATGCAGCGCGAAGATCACCAGGTCGACCGCCGGGCCGGGATGGCCGACGATGCCCGACAGCGGCGGATACATCGTCCAGCCGCCGCCCGCGCCATAGGCACCAGCCGGGCCTTCGACGAACATCGACAGGATCAGCAGCAGGAAGGCGGGAACGATCAGCCAGAAGGAAATGTTGTTCAGGCGCGGGAAAGCCATGTCCGGCGCGCCGATCATGATCGGCACCATCCAGTTGGCAAAGCCGCCGATCATCGCCGGCATGACCATGAAGAAGATCATGATCAGCGCGTGGGCGGTGACGAAGACGTTGTACATCTGCTTGCCGCCATCGATGGAGGCGTCGCCCGAATAGCCGTAGACCATGGAGGCCAGACCGCTGAAGATCTGGATGCCCGGCTCCTGCAATTCCATGCGGATCGCGATAGAGAGCAGGAAGCCGACGATACCGGCAAAGATCGCAAAGATCAGATAGAGGGTGCCAATGTCCTTGTGGTTGGTCGAGAAGAACCAACGGTTCACAAAAGTGGGCGTATGAGAGTGATGGTCGTCATGCGCGTGAGCATCATGAAGAGCGTGCGAATGATCGTCGTGTGCCGTAGATCCAGCCATTATCCCTATCCCTCTTACTGAGCCGTGTTTTCAGCGACGTTGACAGTAGCCGGCTGATCGACGGCGGCCATCAGGGCCTTGTTTGCCTTGCTCAGGTCGCCGGCGGCGGTGGTCAGCCACTGCTGGTATTGATCCTGGGAGACGATGTGGATGGCGATCGGCATGAATGCATGGTCCTTGCCGCAAAGCTCGGAACACTGGCCGTAGTAGATGCCTTCATTGTCGGCCTTGAACCAGGTTTCGTTCAAACGGCCGGGAACGGCGTCGATCTTGATGCCGAAGGACGGCATCGCGAAGGAATGGATGACATCTGTCGGTGCGGCGGTAACAAGGACGCGCACGACCTTGCCGACGGGCAGCACCAGCTCGTTGTCGACGGCGAGAAGCCGCGGATATTTCGACCTGTCTTCCTTGCCGGCGGCGGCGCGGTCCTGATCCTTCAGCAGGAAGGAATCGAAGGCCAGCGGTGTGTTACCGCTGTTTTCATATTCATAGTTCCACTGCCACTGCGTGGCGGTCACCTTGACCGTAACGTCAGGATTTGGGGGGAACGTGAGCTGCGTGGTCAGAAGATCGAAGGACGGAACAGCCAGGAACAGAAGAATGAGAACCGGGCCGACGGTCCAGATAACCTCGATCAGCGTATTATGGCTCGTTCTGGAGGGCACCGGATTCTTCGATGCCCGGAACTTGACCATGACGACGATCAAAAGGACGAGCACCAGCAGCGTAATGGGAACGATAAACCAAAGCGTGTATGCTTCGAACCACCGTATTTGATGCATATTGCCGGTGGCTGCCTCTTGCAGGCCGGTTTCCCATGGTTTTGGCTGATCGGCATAGCTGCCGGTCGCAAAAAGCAGACAGGCGATAGCCGCCAGAGCTGCGTAAGCCCTCTTAATCACGATGTCTCTCCCTCCAGCGTTTGATCCCAGATCAATCTCAAACGCAGTATCCCTACATTCCATTGCGCTTCAAACCACAGTTTGGAGCACTCCGCAACAACTCACAACAGTTGTTCGTGCGGCATTTTTGCGCGAAGTGTAGTCCCCCGGCCCGCCGAAACATGGCAAGCATTTCATCATCATACGAAAAATTGCATCACGGTCCATCGCATTGCCGGGGCAAAATGGGATAGAGGTCGTATTTCCGCCGCAGTCGGTTGGAATTCAGCACGCGGGGCTTTTCATTTGCCGGCGTGGGCTTCAACAATAGCGGCACTGATTCGAATCTAGAGGTTTCCATGGGTTTTCGTTCCCTCGCCCGGCTTTGGTTTGTCAGCGCCAGCATCGCTGCCGCGGCCGCAGCACCCGTTCTGGCGCAGCAGGCACAGCAAACACAGCCGGCGCCGCAGGCTCAGCAACTGCAAACCCAGCAACCGCAGCAGCCGGGCCAACAACCGCCGGCGCATACCCAGCAGCTTCCGACCAGCCAGGTTCCACAACCGCCGGGTACGGTGCGTTCGAGCCATGGCGCATGGTCCGTGGTCTGCGACAAGCCGGCGGGCGCATCGACCGAACAATGCGCGCTGATGCAGAACGTCATCGCCGAGGACCGACCGGAAGTCGGTCTTTCGGTTGTTGTGCTGAAAACCGCCGATCGCAAGTCGAAGATTCTTCGCGTGCTGGCGCCGCTCGGAGTGCTGCTGCCGAATGGGCTCGGCCTCAATGTCGACGGCAAGGATATCGGCCGCGCCTATTTCGTGCGCTGCTTCTCGGACGGTTGCTATGCCGAAGTGGTGCTTGAGGACGAGTTGCTGAAAACGCTGCGCAGCGGTGCGACCGCCACCTTCATCGTCTTCCAGTCGCCGGAAGAAGGCATCGGCATTCCCGTCGATCTCAAAGGCTTCGCCGAAGGCTACGACGCGCTTCCGTAAATCGATAGGGCTTGCTCTCTCGTCATCCGAAACCTACATCGGCTCTGAACGGAGCACTTGATCCATGAATACCGATCTCCTTACCTTGTTCGATACCGACGAAACCAAGCTGCGCGGCATCGTCGCCGATGCGCTTTCCGGCGCCGACGACGGCGAGCTTTTCGTCGAGCATGTCCAGGCGGAATCGCTGACCTTCGACAATGGACGCATGAAGGGCGGCAGCTTCAACACCGAGCAGGGTTTTGGCCTGCGCGCCGTTGCCGGCGAAGCGGTGGGCTATGCGCATGCGGGCGATCTCTCCGAAGCGGCTCTCAAGCGCGCCGCCGATGCGGTGCGCGCCGTCACCAGTGGCTATGCCGGTTCCTACGCCGCCGCGCCTCAGCGCACCAACAAGGTGCTCTATAGCGACGAGAACCCGATCGGCAGCCCGAGCTTCGAGGACAAGGCGAAGCTTCTGCAGGAGATCGACAGCTATCTGCGCGACAAGGACAGCAAGGTCCGTCAGGTAACGGCTTCCATTGCTGCGAGCTGGCAGGTGGTCGATATCCTGCGTGCCGACGGTCACCGCGTCCGCGATATCCGGCCGATGACGCGCATCAATATCTCGGTGATGGTCGGCGAAGGTGACCGGCAGGAATCCGGTTCCTTCGGCACTGGCGGCCGCGTCGGCTTCGGCGATTTCGTCACGCAGGAAAATTGGCGCCGCGGTGCCGACGAAGCTTTGCGCCAGGCAATGGTCAATCTCGAGGCAATCGATGCGCCGGCCGGCACGATGGACGTCGTTCTCGGCTCCGGCTGGCCGGGCGTCATGCTGCACGAAGCTGTCGGCCACGGGCTGGAAGGCGATTTCAACCGCAAGAAGACCTCGGCTTTCGCCGGGCTTCTGGGCCAAATGGTGGCCGCTCCCGGCGTCACCGTCGTCGATGACGGGACGATCGAAAACCGCCGCGGTTCGATCACGGTCGACGACGAAGGCACGCCCTCGGCCTACAATGTGCTGATCGAAAATGGCAAGCTGGTCGGCTACATGCAGGACCGGCAGAATGCCCGCCTGATGGGCATGAAGGCAACCGGCAACGGCCGCCGCCAAGGCTATGCCCACACGCCGATGCCGCGCATGACCAACACTTATATGCTCGGCGGCGACAAAACGCCGGAAGAGATCATCGCCTCGGTGAAGAAGGGCATCTATGCCGTTTCCTTCGGTGGCGGCCAGGTGGACATCACCTCCGGCAAATTCGTCTTCGGCTGCACCGAAGCCTACCTGATAGAAGACGGCAAGGTCGGCGCGCCGATCAAGGGCGCCATGCTGATCGGCAATGGCCCGGATGCGATGAAGCGTGTCTCCATGATCGGCAACGACATGAAACTCGACACCGGCATCGGCAATTGCGGCAAGGGCGGCCAATGGGTCCCCGTCGGCGTCGGCCAGCCGCATCTGAGGATGGATCAGGTGACAGTCGGCGGGACGAAGGCGTAGCGGTTCCGACTACGTAGCGTTGCCTTCTTCCGGCCGGAACAGCCATTTCCGCTCTACCGCTGCAGCGAGATCGAGACCGTTGCGGTGGGCAAAGAGAAGGATATGGCCGAGCACGTCAGCCGTCTCGTCGGCGAGCGCGGTCGCCAATTCCTCATCGGTCATGCCCTTGCGTCTTCCCCGACCGGTCGTCTTGTTCCAGATCTGGGTGAGCTCGCCCATCTCTTCCTGCAGCTTCAGAACAAACCAGTCGGCGTCGCGCTCCAATCCATTGGCGGCGGCATAGGTGGCGGAAGCCTTTTCGAACTGCTGGATCAGACCTGACAACATCAATATCGTTCCCTGTATGTTCCTTACAGAAGTGAACGATTCTGCCGGAAATAGCAAGACGGCGGAGTTTATGGCCCCGCCGTCTTGATAGTTTCAAAACTTGATTTCCGCTCAGCCCTTGTTCGGCAGCAGCATGCAATTGAAATCCTTGCGCTTCAGTGCAGCACAGGCGGAATTCGCGTCATCGCGGCTGCCGAAGCCGACAAAGCGGGCGCGATAGACCGTGTTGCTGCCCTTGCCGACGGCTTCGGTATAGGGCGAAGCGTTGGCAAGCGCGCCGCCCGCCTTGGATTGAGCTTCAGACAGCAGGTCCTTGGCCGCCTGCGCCGTCGGAGTAGCCGCAATCTGCACCTGCCAACCGCCGGTCGCCGGCTTGCCGGCATTCTGGATTTCATCCATCGCCATCGGGCGATCCATCGGCACGGTCACATTTGTCGTGGCAGCATAGGCGAGTGGAGCTGAAGAGGGAGTGAACTCGGCCCGTTTGCGTGTCGTCGCCGTGGTTTGCGCATCGACGTCAACATCAACATCATCCTTCGCCGAAGCGACCTGCTTTGCACCGCCAACGCTTGCCATGAGACGCGACGATTCGGCGGAGGTCGCTTTCGGCACATAGCGATTGAGAAGCGAAGCCATGAAGGCATCGCGGCC
>NZ_PYJN01000001.1:187500-312548 GCF_003025035.1 Rhizobium sp. SEMIA4064 | reverse complement strand
ACGGCGCGCATCACGCATGCGCAGTCGGCGGAAGACTATGTCTCGATCGGCCGCGATGTCGAAAGCCAGGTGCTGGCCCGCGCCATCCATGCCCATATCCACTACCGCACCTTCCTCAACGGCAACCGCACCATCGTCTTCCCGGCAAGCCCCGGAAGCTATGCGTCGGAACGCATGGGCTGAGACGCGCAACGCTCGCCTTAGTTTTTTGAAGACAAAGCATTCTATCCGCTTGCAGGTCAGTCCACCTGCAGGCGGATGTTCCGGCGGACTGTTTCAAGCCGCCCGATGACGCGGCATTCGCAAGCGCGCGATTTGGTCCGAAGGACCACTATTTCCTTTTCCCGCCAAATTGCGATTTAATGCGACCGGTATCGAGTCGCTTGGAAGTTGCGGAGGAGGAAAATGCGATCATATCTGGATAGAATCCTGCCGCTTTCGGCCCTTGCTATCCTTGTGAGCACACAGGTGTCGACTGCCGCGATGACCTCGGAAGAAGACCCTACGAAGATCGATCTCACTAAACTGATCGAATGCACGACATACGACGTGCAAAGCTATAACAGCTTTGCCATGTGGCTGACCGGACCGGAAAGCGAAGATGCGATGAGACAGTTCGGCATTACCGAACAGCCCTCAAACAGCCTTCTGCTGCGGGAATTCAAGCTGGCAAAGCCGATTAGCGTTTTCGGGCGACAGACCGACAGGATCGCTTTTGCCTCCTCCGGCCCGCTTGCCCTGCTCAACGAGTCCGATCCACATCCTATTGCCAAGCAATTGGATGTCACCGCCGCGGTCGACAGGTTCGACAAATTCCTTGCCGAAAGGGAGATATTCTCCAAAAAGGAGCAATTGGAGAATTCCGATACGGTCCTGCACTCGCGCATTGCCCTCGATGTCTCGACCGATATCAACCATCCCGGCAAGACGCTCGCCGGCTGCAGCTATTCAATCGAGGTTGAGTGAAGTCTGCGTTCAAATGAACGCATGGCACTCTAGGCGAGCGCAATCGGGAGCCTATCTTCCGTATTAACGTTAGATCATCCTATTCGCTTTCGGTGATTTTCTTTTGGACGGAATGGTTTAGTGTCGATGCAGATGAACCATCCGGGGGTGCCATGACCGACGCCGCGCTCGTCAATCGTATGCAACTGCCAAGACCGGATACCACGCCGGAGGCGGCGGCGGAGATCTTGCAGACGCATTATGGCCTGGCCGGAACGATCACCGAACTCGGCAGCCAGCAGGACCGCAACTATCGCATCGACGCCGGTAACAATAGCTACGTTCTGAAGATCTGTCGGACGGAATACGACACGGTCGAGCTGGAGGCGCAGAACGCCGCCATCCGGCATCTGCATGCCAAACCGGATGCGCCGCGCGTACCCAATATCATCCCCTCGCTGAACGGCCGGGACATTCTTGTCGTCACCATTCGCGAGCAGGATTATCTCGTCCGGCTGCTCAGCTATCTCCCCGGCCAATCGCTGACGCGGCGCAAGCACCTGCCCACCGCCTCCGTTTCCGCGCTGGGTGCGCTCGCGGGGCGGCTCGCCCGCGATCTCGCTGATTTCGAACATCCCGGCCTCCATCGCAGCCTGCAATGGGACCTGCGCCGCGCCGGGCCGATTGCCGTGCAGCTCTTGTCGGCCATCACCGATCACGAAGCGCGCGACCGCATCGCCAAGGCAATGGTTGCGGCCGTCAAGCGCATCCAGCCGCTTGCAAGCGGGCTACGCGTGCAGCCCGTGCATCACGACGTCACTGGCGACAATGTCGTCAGCCACCCGGATGCGCATGGGCAGCCTATCCCGGATGGGGTGATTGATTTCGGGGACATCATCCAGGGCTGGCTGGTGGGCGACCTCGCCGTCACCTGCGCCTCGCTGCTCCACCATGCAGAAGGCGATCCCTTCTACATCCTCCCCGCCATCAAGGCCTATCACGCGATCTATCCGCTCGGGGAGGCCGAATTGAAGGCGCTCTGGCCGCTGATCGTCGCCCGCGCGGTGATTCTTGCCGCCAGCGGCGAGAAGCAGCTCGCCATCGACCCCGACAACGACTATGTACGCGGCAATCTGGAACTCGAGCGCGAGATTTTCGACGTCGCTACCGGCGCGCAGCCGGACGTGATGGAAGCGGCGATCCTGCGGGCCGCAGGCATCGATCTCGCTCCAATCGCCACCGAAGGCTGGTCCGCATTGCTGCCGGATATCGCATCGGATCATATTGCCGCCGTCGATCTTTCCGCGACCAGCCCGCATTTTTTCGACGGCAACTGGCTGAAGCCCGACATGGACTGGCGGTTGCTTGCCAAAGCGGCTATCGCCTCCGGCTCGGCTGCAACCCGCTACGGCGAATTCCGTCTATCGCATGCCGATCTCCTCAGCATGACGCCGCCGCAGAATTTCGCGTTGCATAACGATATCTGCCTGCCAGCCGGCACTACCGTCACAGCCCCCTTTGCCGGGCGCATCCAGTGGAACGGCCAACATCTCGTTCTGGTCGGCGAAGCCGTCAGCCTGCATCTTGATGGCGTCGAGTGTACTCTGGAAGAGGGCGCCGGTGTGGAGCAAGGGGCGATCGTCGGCACCATCGGCAGCGAGGGCTCGGCCATCGGGGGACTGCGCGTGCAGCTCTGCCGCGTCCCGGGGCTGGTGCCGCCGCTTTTTGCCACCGCCGATCAGGCCGATGGCTGGTCGACCCTCTGCCCCTCGCCCGCCATGCTTCTCAGCCAGGCCTGCGAAGCGCCGCGACTGGATAGCGCCGCACTTCTTACGCAACGCGAAGCGCATTTTGCCAAGCCGCAAAAGCATTATTACGACGCTCCACCGCAGATCGAGCGTGGCTGGCATGAATTCGTGTTCGACACGGAAGGGCGCGCCTATCTCGACATGGTCAACAACGTGACCATGCTCGGCCATGCGCATCCACGGCTGACGGCGGCTATCGAGCGGCAATGGTCACGGCTCAACACCAATTCCCGCTTCCATTACGCAGCCGTTGCTGAATTTTCGGAGCGCCTGGCAGCCTTGGCGCCGGATGCTCTCGACAGCGTCTTCCTTGTCAACAGCGGTTCAGAGGCCAACGATCTCGCCATCCGGCTTGCCTGGGCGCATACGGCCAAGAAAAACATGCTTTGCCTGCTGGAGGCCTATCACGGCTGGACGCTGGCAAGCGATGCCGTCTCCACCTCCATTGCCGATAATCCACGGGCGTTGACGACGCGTCCGGACTGGGTGCATCCGCTCGTTTCGCCCAATACCTATCGCGGCCCGTTCCGCGGTCCGGATTCGGCTGTGGACTACATGGCTGGCGTCACGACCCTGCTGGAGGGCGTGGACGAGAAGGGCGAGGGTCTTGCCGGCTTCATCGCAGAACCGGTCTACGGCAACGCCGGGGGCATCGCCCTGCCGCGCGGCTATCTCGCCGATGTCTACGCGGCCGTGCGTCAGCGCGGCGGCCTTTGCATCGCCGACGAGGTGCAGGTGGGTTACGGCCGGCTCGGCCATCATTTCTGGGGCTTCGAGAGCCAGGACGTCGTGCCCGATATCATCACCATCGCCAAGGGCATGGGCAACGGCCATCCGCTCGGCGCCGTTATCACGAGGCGGGAGATTGCCGAATCACTGGAGAAAGAGGGCTATTTCTTCTCCTCCGCCGGCGGCAGTCCGGTGAGCTCGGTGGTCGGCCTGACCGTGCTGGACATCATGACGGACGAAGGCCTGCAGGAGAATGCCCGAATCATCGGCGACCACCTGAAGGCAGGGCTGATCGCGCTGATGGACCATTTCCCGCTGATCGGTGCCGTGCACGGCATGGGCCTCTATCTCGGCGTCGAATTCGTCCGCGATCACGAGACGCTGACACCCGCGACGGAAGAGACGGCCGCTATCTGCGAACGGATGCTCGGGCTTGGCGTCATCATGCAGCCGACCGGCGATCACCTGAATGTGTTGAAGATAAAACCGCCGCTTTGCCTCTCGGCGGAAAGCGCCGATTTCTTCGTCAACGCCCTGGAAAAGGCGCTGAATGACGGCTTTTAGGCCCGTTATTCCCCGCGTTAACCATTGAGGTGATTTGGTGACGGAGCGATTTTAATCCTCCGAGGGCATTGTCGAATCTCATCGCAATTCCTATCTGTCTGACGGTGATCGGCAATGCCGCTCCGGGACGGGAGGGTCGCGAGAAGTTGATATAGTCTTTCTCGCAATTCAGCCTGATACGGAATTTTATTTTCCTGGTCGCCGACATTTTGACATCTTTCGGAATATGTTTCTGAAGATGAAATTGTTATTCTCTACTAAGTTTGTAGATAATAGCATACCAGATCGCGGGTTCCGCACTCGGAGCTCACACAAGTGCAACGCCAACTAAGGAAGTGACATGCTGAACTCTGTAGTCATCGCTTCGATCCTTGGGCGGTCCGTGCTTGGCCATGACCGCTCGGGCGTACTCTCCCGCCCGCGCTGTCGAATGTGACGTTCGTCCCCTTATCGGATTCAAACAGTCAATTCGCCATGTCTGCGCCGCTAGGGCGCGGAGGGAGTATTTTTTATGAAGAAACAAGTCATCGAATATGCTGGCGTTCCCGTCGGCATCGTCATTCCGGATGAAGACCGGCTGAAGTTTATCGCAGTGAAATACCACGTCCACGATCTGGACGAGCAGCGTTTCAGAAGCGCGGACGAGGTCAAGCTCGCCATCCGCGATCTCCTCATCCGCCAACAGGCCAAGCCGATCCACGTTTGATGGATCGGTTTAGCTGTTTCACAAGTTCATCACATCACCAGCCCTCGCTCTTTTAGGGACGCTTCGCTCCCGGAGCGGGGGCTGATCTTTTTGGCCGATCTTTCGCACGCCTCTTCGTCCGATCGCCGCATTTGCTCCGCACTCATGGCGAGGTGCGCAGGCTGAAAGCCGGAGCCTCGAACCACGAGGGTCGGCCCGAGCAGTACCCCCATTCGACAACCCCATCTTGTCTTTTCCCTTTCTTTGCGATCCTATCGCCATGACGACCTCGCGCTTTGAAAGGCGAAGGATTTTTCATTGGCTGATCTCCTCAATCTTCTGACCGATATCGAAGGCGTCTCCGTCGGTCATTGCACCGATCCTGCGCTGGGCTCCGGTGTCACCGCCATCATCTTCGAGGAACCTGCGGTCGCCTCCTGCTCCGTGCTCGGCGGCGCGCCGGGCGGACGCGACACGGCATTGCTCGATCCGGCGATGACGGTCAGTGTGGTCGACGGGCTGGTGCTGTCGGGCGGCTCGGCCTTCGGGCTCGATGCGGCGGGCGGCGTGCAGGCAGGCTTGCGCGATATCGGCCGCGGCCTGCAGGTTGGCACCGCCCGCGTGCCGCTGGTGCCGCAGGCGATCCTCTTCGACCTCATCAATGGCGGCAACAAGGATTGGGGCCTGCATTCGCCCTATCGCGATATGGGTTACGCCGCCTTCAAGGCGGCAGGCAAGGGCGCCTTCCCGCTCGGCACCGTGGGTGCCGGCACGGGCGCGACGACGGCGATGGTCAAGGGCGGCCTCGGCTCAGCCAGCGCCGTCAGCAGCCAGGGACATAGGATCGCGGCCATCGTCGCCGTCAATGCGCTGGGTTCTGCCACCATAGGCGAAGGACCGCATTTCTGGGCCGCACCCTTCGAGATCGACGGCGAATTCGGCGGCCTCGGCATGCCCGAAACCATCGACTCGCGCCTCAGGCTGAAGGGAGCGAATGTTACTGCAACAACGATCGGCGCCATCGTTACCGACGCTGCATTGACCAAGGCGGAAGCGCACCGGCTGTCGATCTGCGGCCATGACGGCTTTGCCCGTGCGCTGTTGCCCGCGCATCTGCCGCTCGACGGCGACACGGTTTTCGCCGCGTCGACGGGCAAGCACGAAAGAGCTGACCTGCAAAGCTTCATGGAACTCTGCCATCTCGCCGCCATCGTCATGGCGCGCGCCGTTGCCCGGGGCGTCTATGAGGCGACGGCGCTGCCGGTCCAGGGCGCGCTGCCGGCCTGGCGGGACCGCTTTCCGGATCGCGTGACCTAACCGGAGTTTTGCCCACGTAGACCCGGGCGCTGATCTATTTCGACCCTGCAAGATGACGCTATTTTGAAAAATTGGCCGTATGCCGAAGGGAAAATCGGTATCGCGAGCCGCAGCAAGGGAACTGAGATGACCAAAATTTTACGTCTGAGGCTCAGCGATTTTGCACGCCGTCTTGCCTATGGTGCCGCGATGTCTGCTGGGCTGCTGATGCTCGGCATGGCGCCGGCGGAAGCAGCCAAGACGACGCTGAACATCGGCATGAGCGTCGAACCCACAGGCCTCGATCCGACGATCGCTGCGCCTGTCGCGATCGGCCAAGTCACCTGGCAAAATATCTTCGAAGGGCTGGTCGCCATCGACGAAAGCGGCAAGATCGTTCCGCAGCTCGCGAAAAGCTGGGATATTTCTCCCGACGGCCTCACCTATACATTCAAGCTGCAGACCGGCGTCAAATTCCATGACGGCGAGGCGTTCGATGCAACAACGGCGAAATTCGCACTCGACCGCGCTCGCGACGCCAAGTCCGTCAATCCGCAGAAACGGTTCTTCGCCACCATCGCCTCGATCGACACGCCGGACCCCGAAACGCTGGTGCTGCATCTCTCGTCTCCGACCGGCAGCCTGCTCTATTGGCTCGGCTGGCCGTCTTCGGTCATGGTCGGCTCGAAATCTGCTGCCGACGACAAGACGACGCCTGTCGGCACCGGCCCATTTAAATTCTCGGCCTGGGGCAAGGGCGACCATGTGGAGCTCGTAAAGAATCCGGACTACTGGAACAAATCCGTCGACGTGAAGCTCGACAAGGTGACCTTCCGCTTCATTTCCGATCCGCAGGCGGAAGCCGCAGCCCTGAAGGCCGGCGACCTCGATGCATTTCCGGAATTCGCCGCACCCGAGCTGATGAGCTCTTTCGACGGCGATGCGCGACTGATGACCAAGGTCGGCAATACCGAACTCAAAGTCGTCGCCGGCATGAACAACACGCGCAAACCCTTCGACGATAAGCGCGTGCGCCAAGCCCTGATGATAGCGCTCGATCGCAAGACGATCATCGAGGGCGCCTGGTCCGGTTTCGGCACGGCGATCGGCAGCCACTACACGCCGAACGACCCGGGATATCAGGACCTGACGGGGACATTGCCCTATGACCCAGCCAAGGCCAAGGCGCTGCTTGCCGAGGCAGGCTATCCCAACGGCTTCACCTTCACCATCAAGACGCCGCAGATGGCCTATGCGCCCCGTAGCGCCCAGGTGATGCAGGCGATGTTTGCCGATATCGGCGTCACCATGAATATTGAGCCGACGGAATTCCCGGCAAAATGGGTGCAGGACGTCTTCACCGGCCGCGACTACGACATGACCATCGTAGCCCATGCCGAGCCACTGGACATCGACATCTATTCGCGCGAACCCTATTATTTCAATTATAAGAACCCGGTCTTCAACGAGCTGATGAAGAAGATCCAGCTAACCGCCGATCCTGCTGTGCAGAACAAGCTCTATGGCGAGGCGCAAAGCATTCTTGCCGAGGATGCCCCCGCGCTCTTCCTCTTCGTCATGCCGAAACTCGGGGTCTGGGACAAGAAGCTGAAAGGGCTCTGGGAGAACGAGCCGATCCCCTCGAATGTCTTGGCCAACGTCTCCTGGGAAGACTGATCTCTTTCACTCCCGCACACACGGCAGGGCGGACCCCTTCGCCCGCCGTGAAATGTTTCGATGCCGGACCTGATCCGGCGGTGGACATGCAATGATCGTACTTCTTACCCGCCGGATCATAGGTCTTATCCTGACCCTGATCGCCGTTTCGTTGCTGGTCTTTACGGTGATGGCCCTGCTGCCGGGCGATCCCGCCGCCATCACGCTCGGCACCTCGGCGACGCCGGAGACGCTTGCGGCGCTGCGGCACGACATGGGCCTCGATCGACTATTGTTCATTCGCTACGGCCAATGGCTTGCCGGCGCGCTGACGGGCGATCTCGGCAAATCCTATACTTACGGCGTGCCGGTCGCCGGTCTCATCATCGAGCGGCTGGCCGTAACGTTGCCGCTTGCCATCCTCGCCATCATCCTTTCCATGCTCGTCGCCGTGCCGCTTGGCGCCGCCGCCGCCGCAAGACGCGGCGGCTTCTTCGACATGGTCGCCACCTTGTTTTCACAGATGGGTATCGCCGTTCCGGGCTTCTGGGTCGGCCTGCTGCTGATCCTCCTGTTTGCCACCTCGCTCGGCTTGGCGCCGGCCGGCGGCTTTCCTGGCTGGAGCAACGGAGTTTGGCCCGCCTTGAAATCGCTCGTGCTGCCGGCTGTCGCGCTGGCTCTGCCGCAGGCGGCGGTATTGACCAGGGTTACTCGCTCGGCCGTACTCGACACGCTGCATGAGGATTTTGCCCGCACGGCAGTCGCCAAGGGCCTGTCGCGCAGCGGCGTGCTCTGGGGGCATGTGGTGCCGAATGCGCTGGTGCCGGTGCTCACCATCCTCGGGCTGCAGTTCACCTTTCTGGTTGCAGGCGCCGTGCTGATCGAGAATGTCTTCACCCTGCCTGGCCTCGGTCGCCTCGCCTATCAGGCGCTCAGCCAGCGTGATGTCATCGTGCTTCAGGACGTCGTGCTGTTCTTTGCCGGCCTCGTCATCGTCGTGAACTTTCTGGTGGATCTCTCCTATCTCGCCATCGACCCCAGACTGCGCGCCGGAGGGGCACGATGAACATCGTCGAAACCGTCGCCCCTGCCCTGCCACGTCGCTCCCGTTTTCGGGTGCTGCGGCGCACGAACCTCATGCTCGGCGCCCTGATCATCGTCGCCCTCGTCTGCGTCGCCATCGTCTCGCTGTTCTGGACGCCTGTACCGCCGGCGAAGATGCAGATCATCCACAAGCTGCTACCACCTTTCGGCTTCGGCCTTCTCGGCACCGATCAGCTTGGCCACGACGTATTGTCGATGCTGATGGCCGGCTGCTGGAATTCGCTGTCGATCTCCGTTTCTGCCGTTGCGATCGGCGGGACGCTCGGAACAATCATCGGCGTTACCGTCGCTGCGCAACGGGGCCTGCTCGAAGCGCTCGTCATGCGGGCCTGTGACGTGATCTTCGCATTGCCGCCAATCCTCTCGGCGATGATCCTCGGCGCATTTCTCGGAACCGGGCGCGAAACCGCCATTATCGCGATTGCCGTCTTCATGGTGCCCGTATTTGCCCGCGGCGCACTCGCTTCGGCGCTGCAGGCCTGGAGCCGGGATTATGTGCTGGCGGCGCGCGCCATCGGCAATACGCAGCTTGCCATTACGGTCCGCCATGTCCTGCCGAACATCATGGGTAGCATCATCGTTCAGGCGACGATCCAGCTTGGCCTCGCGATCCTGACCGAGGCCGGGCTTGCCTACCTGGGCCTCAGCGTGCCGCCGCCGGCGCCGACCTGGGGGCGGATGCTTGCTGACGCGCAGACCTATTTCCAGGCCGCGCCGTGGCTGGCCCTGCTGCCAGGCCTTGCCATCGCGCTCTCCGTCCTCGGCTTCAACCTGCTTGGCGACGGGCTACGCGATCTCCTCGACCCCCGCGAAGCGACACGCTGATTGAGACATAAAGAGTATAGATCATGACCGAAGCGACCGATCTTTCCATCCACGAACTCAAAGGCAAATTCACTGAGAAGAGCCTGTCTCCCACCGAATATTGGCTTGCACTCGAAAAGCATATCGAGGCGTGGGAACCGACAATATCGGCTCTCTATGCCTATGATCCCGAGGATGCGCGCAGGCAGGCGGCCGCGTCCACGGAGCGCTGGGCAAAGGGCGCGCCGCTTGGACCTCTCGACGGCATTCCGGTGACGCTGAAGGAACTGATCGCCACCAAGGGGCAGCCGGTACCGCTTGGCACGGCCGCGGTCGAGCTCATTCCCGCCGCCGAGGATGCGCCGATCGCCGCGCGCCTGCGCGAGGATGGCGCAGTGATTTTCGCCAAGACCACCTGCCCGGATTACGGCATGCTCTCCTCCGGCCTTTCCAGCTTCCACCAGCTCAGCCGCAATCCGTGGGACCCCTCGCGGAATCCGGGCGGCTCCAGCGCCGGCGCATCCGCCGCAGCCGCAGCCGGCTATGGACCGCTGCATATCGGCACCGATATCGGCGGCTCGATACGCCTGCCGGCGGGCTGGACCGGCATTTTCGGCTTCAAGCCGAGCCATGGCCGCATTCCGATCGATCCCTATTATCTCGGGCGATGCGCCGGACCGATGACCCGCACCGTCGAGGATGCCGCCTTTTCCATGGCGACGCTCTCGCGTCCCGACTGGCGCGACTGCACCAGCCTGCCGCCAAACGAGATCGACTGGATGGATCTCGGCATCGATATCCGTGGCATGAAGATCGGCTTGATGCTGGAGGCAGGCTGCGGCCTGCCCGTCGAGGACGAAGTGCGCGACGCGGTCGTTGCCGCCGCCAAGCGTTTCGAGGCGGCCGGCGCCATCATCATCGACGTCGCGCCGGTGCTGACCCGGCAGATGCTGGACGGGCTTGATGCCTTCTGGCGCGCGCGTTTCTGGGGCGATATCGTCGGATTGAGCGAGGAACGCCGCAACAGCATCCTGCCCTATATCCATAGCTGGGCGAAGGGTGGCGCCGATATCAGTGGCGTCGATGCCGTGCGCGGCTTTAATCAGACCATCGAGATGCGTAGGAGTTGCGGAAGGCTCTTCGCAGAGGTGGACGTCGTGCTTTCGCCGACCAACCCGATCGTCTCCTATTCCGCCGAATGGGCCTCGCCCACCAACGACCCTGCCCTGCCCTTCGAGCATATCGGCTTTACTGTTCCCTGGAACATGTCGGAGCAGCCGGCCGCGTCGATCAATTGCGGCTTCTCCCGCTCCGGCATGCCGATCGGCCTGCAGATCATCGGCCCGCGCTTCGGCGATCTGTTGGTGCTGAAACTGTCGAATGCCTATGAGACATGGACCGGCGGGGTCACGAACTGGCCGAAGCGGCCGGGATGAACAGCAGGCATAGATAGTCGGCTAATCCCGCACCAATGGCACGGAAAGACCGATCTTCACCCGGTCCATGGTGACGAGCGATTTGAACTTCGTGACATTCGGATTGTCGTAGAACAGACGCCGCGTCAGCGCCTCGTAGTCGGACATGCTGGCCACGACGACGACAAGCACGAAATCCGCTTCGCCGGTGACCTGATAGCATTGCTGAACTTCCGGCGCCTCCAGGAAGCTGCGCTTTATCGCATTGACAAGGTCATAACGCTCGTTTGCGATATGGACCTCGACGATGATGGTAATCGGCAAACCCACGGCTGCCGGATCGACAACGACGATGTCAGCCTGAATGACGCCACTCGCCTGCATGCGCTTGATGCGCCGCTGCACGGCAGGCGCAGACAGATTGACCAGTTCACCAATCTTGCGCTGCGGAACAGCGTTGTCCTTTTGGAGGATTTCGAGAATCGCCAGGTCGAATTCATCGAGATCGACGGGTTTGCGCATTTCAAAACATCCTTACCGCAAAGAAGAAACAAAATTGCATGAAAACCATCAAAATGGAGCCAAATCCTCTTTCCGCCTGTATTAGCTTTGCGCCACAAATTACCTGACTTGCAAAGGCACGAGAATGTCACAACCGGACACTGAATACGATATGCGCGCCGCAGATCTTGGCGAGACGGCGAATGCAAACCACTCTGCCGCCGGCAAGGCAGGTTCCGACGGCTCGAAAGAGTTCTTTTTCGGCGTCGTGGCGATGCTCCTTGCGGCGCTCGCCATGAGCATCTCCCCAAGCCTCGTCCGTCTGGCCGACGTCGGACCTTTCGCCAGCGCATTCTGGCGTGTCTTCCTGGCCTTGCCGATCCTTTGGATCTGGATGCGATATGCGGAGGTTGCGGACGTCACGGCGCCTCGCGCCAGCTTTACGATACCGACCATTCTCGCCGCCATCGCCTTTACGGGTGACCTGCTCTTCTGGCACCTCGCCATCATGCAGACGACCATTGCCAATGCGACGTTCTTCGCAACCATGGCGCCGCTGTGGGTCGTCATTTTCGGCTGGCTTCTACTGCGGCAGAGGGTTGATCGTGCCACGCTTGTTGGCCTTCTGGTCTGCCTTGCAGGCGGTGCGGCGCTTGTGGCGCAAAGCCTTGCATTCAATCCAAGCCGCGCCGTCGGCGATGCGCTGGCTATCATTACCGGCGCCTTTTTCGGCCTCTATTTTCTGGCGGTCGGCACGGCGCGTCCAAACACAAATGCCGCGCGCGTCACCTTCGAGCTCAGCATCATGACCTCGGCGATCCTATTCCTCGCCGCCTTCTTCTTCGAACCGCGGATATTGCCGCAGTCGATCTCGGGATGGTGCGTGCTTCTGGCGCTCGGCCTTATCAGCCATGCCGGCGGACAGGGGCTGCTCTCGGTGGCGCTTGGAAAGCTGCCAACCGTCTTTTCCTCGCTCGTCATTTTCCTGGAATCGATCGCAGCCGCGCTTTTCGCCTGGTTCCTGTTCAGCGAAAACGTCACGCTGATACAGGCCCTCGGCGGTATCGTCATTATCGCCGGGATCTGGATCGCGCGGCCACGCACACCCTAAAAATACCTATTCGAAGCGAGCTGAGGGTGCCATCGCCTACCGGGTGGTGGCATCCTTTTCGGGCATGTCGGCATTGAGATCGCGCAGCGCCTTTTCGATGACGCGTAGGTCGTCCTGAAGGCCATCATCTATGCTCATCATGCGTTTGCTGCCGGCACGCTGGATGCAGCACGCTTCGCTTTGCAGCTCACGGAGCCGATCGATCTTGCGACTATGCCTCAGATGAGCGTCGCGCAGGATATCCCTGACCACCTGTTCCATCGCCGTAATTGGCATGATGCTTCTCCTCTCGAACAAGACGGGTGTTCAATCGAGGAAATAACGGTTTAGATTCAGGCTGGTTCCGGCCGGCTCTCAACCCGCCAGGCGGCGGTAGCCTGTCGGCTGCTCATAGAGCCAGCCGATGCGCTCGACGGCGGCGGCAAAATCTTCACGCGCCGTGGTCATGGTATGGCCGTTGGCATGCACGATGGTTTTCTCGTCTTCCATGATGGCGACATGGCCTTTCCAGAAGACGAAATCGCCGCGGCGCAATTCCTCGCGGCTGATCGGTTCGCCGAGGCCAGCCGCCTGCATGTCCGTATCGCGCAGCGAGGCGCGGCCCGTCATCAGCAATGCGAGCTGCACCAGTGCGGAGCAATCGATGCCGAGGCCGGACCGACCGCCCCAGAGATAGGGGGTTTCCAGGAACCGCAAGGCGACATCGACATAATCGCCGCCGTCATTGTAACCGATCGGCTGTACATGCTTGGCGAAGATGGCCGTGCCGTCTTCGAGGACGACATAGTGGTTCCCCCGCGTCTCGGCCGTGCCGGTGACGCGCACACGGCTGCCCATGGACAGGATATCGGTATGGGGCTTGCGCAGCTCCGGCTCGGGATAGAGAAACGTCCGCTGTGTCACAACGACATGAGTGGGTGGCGCCTGTTCACTCCGGATCGTATTTTCGGGAAGATAGCCGACATAACCATCCGACAACGCTTTCACCCAGCACCAGCCATCCTTTCGCTCGAAGACATCGACCTCTTCGCCAAACAAGAGTTCGGTATCGATGCCGCGCGCCAGATCCGGCTGCTGGCGAAGCGCGACGACGGGAGCGACGACCTGCGCCCTGGTACCCTCGACAAAACGGTCGGCCTCGACCTTGCCCCGCAGAGAGGCTTCGGCAAGATCGGGCCGAAAGGCGTTGAGGCGGCGGTCGAGCATCATGAGCATGGTCCTCTAGAGCAATTCCAGGAAAAGTGCGTGAGCCGCTTTCCGTCCGTAATTGCGTGAAAACAAAGAGATAGAGCAGTTCAGCGATTCCGTGAAGCGCTGAACTGCTCTAGACTGATAGTTTGCGGCCTTGCTCGATGACGAGATCACCGAGCTTTTCCAGATAGAGCGCGCCTGAGACAGTACGCTTGATGATGACATTGCGGCGATCACGCTCGTCGCGGACGCGGTCGACCAGCCCCATCTCACCCATCGTGTCCAGGGCACGGGTGATGACCGGCTTGGTTACGCCAAGCGTTGCGGCGAGCCCCCGCACCGTATGCGGTGGCGGCACGAGATAGATCTGCAGGAGGATCGCCATCTGCCGAAGCGTCAGATCATGACCCTCGCGACGCACCTGCTCGAGCGCCACGCCTTGCCAGAGGCCAAGAGCCTGCGAGGCAGAGAGTTCAAGCGGCAAGGGCAACCTCGGAGATCGTTACGCTACCGTTTCAGTCTCGGCCAAGATCATGGCGGTTTCAAGGGGAATTCGCCAACCTTCGCCCCGCGATGCGGGGAGAAGGTGGGACCGAGACATAGAGCGGAGCGAAAGGTCGAGGGCTCGGATGAGGGGCTTTCTCGAAAGCAACCCCAAAACGGGAATCTCCGTCTTTTCGGACCGGTTATCGGTGATGGTCAGGCCAGTCCGCCGTTGTCGTGCTTTTGTGCCTGGCCCCTCACCCTAACCCTCTCCCCGCGATGCGGGGAGAGGGGACTATAGGCCTCTACCGCACACTCTGCCGGATATGATGATACAGCGCCCGGATCGCCTGCGCCTCGCCGCCGCCCGGCGAATGCGGGCGTTCGCTCTGTGCCCAGCCGAAGATGTCGAAATGCGCCCAGCTCGGCGTTTTCGTCACGAAGCGCTTGAGGAACAGGGCAGCGGTGATCGAGCCTGCCATGCCACCGGCGGGGGCGTTGGTGATATCGGCGAATTTGGCACGGATATCCTTGTCGTAGCCCATATAGAGCGGCATGCGCCACAGCGGGTCGTCGGTCTCGAGGCTCGCTTCGGTGAGATCGCGGGCGAGATCGTCATCATCCGTAAAGAAGGGTGGCAGGTCCGGGCCAAGCGCGACACGGGCTGCACCGGTCAGCGTCGCCATGTCGATCAACAGATCGGGCACTTCTTCGTCGGCATAGGACAGTGCGTCGGCGAGGATCAGACGGCCTTCGGCGTCGGTATTGTCGATCTGCACGGTCAGGCCCTTGCGGCTCTTGTAGATGTCGCCGGGACGGAAGGCATTGGACGAAATCGAGTTTTCGACGACCGGAATGATGACGCGCAGATCGACCTTCAGCTTGGCGTCCATGATCATCAGCGCCAGGCCCATGACGTTGGCGGCGCCGCCCATATCCTTTTTCATCAGCAGCATGGAAGATGCAGGCTTGATATCGAGGCCGCCGGTGTCGAAGCAGACGCCCTTGCCGACTAAGGTAATGCGGCGATGACCCTTTTTGCCCCAGCGCAGCTCCAGCAGGCGCGGCGCATCGGCGCTGGCGCGGCCGACTGTATGAACCAGCGGGAAATTCTCCTTCAGGAGGTCATCGCCGACGATGACGGACACATCCGCCTTATAATGTGCGGCGAGTGCCCGGAAGGCTGCTTCTAGCTGTTCCGGCCCCATATCGTTCGTCGGCGTATTGATGAGGTCGCGGGCAAGGAAGACGCCGGCGAGCTGGCGCTTGATGTCGGTCGCGTCCGTGTCGCGCGGGATCATCAGCGTCGGCGGAGTTGCCTTTTCCGATTTGTAACGCTCGAACCGGTAGCTGCCGAGGCCGAAGCCGAGCGAAAGCCGGTTTGCCGTGAGCGGTGCGGTCTCGATATGCCAATCGCCGGCCGGCAGGTTGCGCGCCAGCCTGCCAGTCAGGAAGGGCTGTTCCGAAGGGTTGGAGCCAAGGCCGAACAATGCGCCGCCGAGATGGCCTTCCTCGGTCGGAATCAATAGCAACGAACCGCTATCGGCCTTGTAGCCGGCCTTACGCGCCCAATCGAGCGCGATGGGATCGATGGTGCCGGTCTCGATATGCGCCGGAGTGACGGCAAAGATCGGCAACGTCGCACCGCCCTTCGAGTTGAAGGGACTTGCACGCTCGATGAATTGATAGGGGGCCATAACTATCCTTTGGCAATGATTTCCGAGAATCGCAGATTAACTGTCTGTTAGGGTTAACAGATTATTGCTGGAGCGAACATTGCGTCAAACCTTTCCCTGTTCCGATTTGAGGCCAGGCGCAGGACTCAAGCATTCCGGGAATAGGCGCCATGGCCACTTCGTCAACCTCGTCTACATTCAAGACCTTCCTGCTCCACAGTGCTTCGGCAGCGCTCGTGGCGCTTGCCCTCGCCGGCTGCTCGACGACCGGCAAAGACAAAATGACGACCGGCTCCATCCCGACGATGTCGAAGAAGCCAGTCGAAGAGATGAACGGCTCGGATCTCGCGCAGGCGACCCTTAGCCTTGGCAAAGCCTATGACGCCAATCCGAAAGACCGCGATACCGGCGTCAACTACGCCAACGCGCTGCGCATGAGCGGCCGCAACGATCAGGCGCTCGCGGTCATGCAGCAGGTGGCGATCGCACATCCGAATGATCGTGGCGTGCTGGCTGCCTACGGCAAGGCCCAAGCCGCCGCCGGGCAGCTCCAGGACGCGCTCGCGACCATCGATCGCGCGCAGACGCCGGACCGGCCGGATTGGCGGCTGGTTTCGGCCGAAGGCGCGATCCTCGATCAGCTCGGGCGCTCGACCGAGGCGCGCGGCAAATATCGCGACGCCCTGGTGTTGCAGCCGAACGAGCCGTCGATCCTTTCCAATCTCGGCATGTCCTACGTGCTGACCGGCGATCTGAAGTCCGCCGAGACCTATCTTCGCTCCGCCGTCGCTCAGCCGGCGGCCGACAGCCGCGTCCGCCAGAACCTGGCTCTCGTGGTCGGGCTGCAGGGCCGCTTCGCCGAAGCCGAGCAGATCGCCCGCCAGGAACTGACAGCGCAGCAGGCCAACGCCAATGTCGCTTATCTGCGCTCCATGCTGGCGCAGCAGAATTCCTGGCAGAAGCTCGCTGCCGGCGACGCCAAGAAAGCGGTCAACTAAACCTTTTAGCGCCAGATGTGACGCGGCAGGCCTTCCGTGACTAGCCGGGCGCCGAGCGCTCCCATGACGGCGCCTGCGACCCTGTCGATCCAGAGCTTCGCCCCGAGATAGAGCGCGCGTGGACGGTTCGATGAAAAGGCGATGGTCACCACCGTGTACCAGCCCACCTCGATGGCGAAGACGGCCGGCGGCAAAGCGAAAATCAGCCATGCAACGGGCTGCGCGGGGAGAAGCGCGGCAAAGATGCTGCCGTAGAAGATGGCCGTCTTCGGATTGCTGAGCTGCGTTCCAAGCGCGAACCAGAAATTGCGCCGGATACTCCCGCCGCTCGGGGTGGCAGGGGTGTCGATAGCGACGTCATGTGCCGCGCCGCGCCAAATGCGAATGCCGATATAGATCAGATACAGGCCGCCGGCGACCTTCAGCGAGAGATACAGCCATTCGACTTGCATCAGAAGCGCATTCAAGCCGAACAAGGCCAAGGTCGCGAAGGTAACACTGCCCACGCCCATGCCGAGAGCGGCGGCAAGGCCCGCCTTGCGCGACCGGGAAACGGCGATGCGGGAAACGAGAACGAAACTCGGGCCGGGACTGACCGCCCCAATGAAAACCGCAGCGATGATGCTGAAAAAGATGGCTATGGACGACATGCAAATCCTCCCGGACTAGCGTCCGGGCGAGCGGCGCTTTCCTCCCGCGCCGATACCATCCATCTCATCGCCCGTGACGCAGGATTGGAAACTAGTCACGTCCTACGCCGGCGGCAAGTTTGTATGTCAGAATTTATCCATCACCTGGATAGCCGCCGGGCCGAGGATAACGGCCATGAGGACGGGCAGGAAGAAGACGATCATCGGCACGGTCAGCTTTGGCGGCAGGGCGGCCGCCTTCTTTTCCGCTTCGTTCATGCGTTCGTCGCGGCCTTCCTGCGCCAGCACGCGCAGCGCCTGCGAGATGGGCGTGCCGTAACGCTCGGCCTGGATCAGAGCCTGCGTCACCGATTTGACGATTTCGATCTGCGTACGGCTGGCGAGGTTGTCGAAGGCGCTACGGCGATCCTGCAGGAACGAGAGTTCCGCCGTGGTCAACACCATTTCTTCGGCGAGCGGTGCCGACTGCTCCGCCATTTCCTCGGAGACGCGACGCATGCCTGCTTCGATGGAAATGCCCGATTCCACGCAGATCAGCATCAGGTCGAGCCCATCCGGCCAGGCGCGCTTGATGGATTTCTGCCGTTTGGTCATGCGATTGGAAATATAGATATTCGGCGCATAAAAGCCGAGATAGGCGGTGCCGATGACGCCAAGAAGGCGAAACGCGAACGGCTTGGCAGCGAAGTAGCCAAGGACGAAAACGAAAATGACGGCAACCATCAAAAACAGGAACGGCAGCAGAAAACGCGCCACCAGGAATATGTTCAACGCATTTTCCGAGCGCAGACCGGCCGCCCGCAACCGATTGACCGTGTTGGTATCGACCAAGGCCGTGCGGAGATTGAAGCGCTCGACGATCTGACGGACATTGCGGTTGTTCTGGCTGCGCAGCGACGCCTTGCCGCCGTCGGCCGTCAAGCGGGCGCGTTCCCGGGCGCGGATTTGTTCGCGCTCGGTGGAAACGGCCTTCATGCGCTTGTTGAGATCACCGCGCTCCAGGAAGGGCACGGCGATCGTGTAGAAGGTAGCAAAGACCGCAATCGCGACGAAAACGGCAAGAATCATGCCGGGATCGGTCAATTTACTGGCTAAATCGGAGGACATGGCTCGGCGTCTCCTTCCGGTTAAATCTCGAAATTGACCATGTTGCGCATGATATAGATGCCGACCGACATCCAGATGCCGGCGCCCCCCAGGATCAAATGGCCGCGCGGATCGGTGAAAAGGATGATCATGTATTGCGGCGAGGTCAGATAGACGAGCGTCGCGACAATGAAGGGCAGCGAGCCGATGATGACGGCCGAGGCTTTTGCTTCCATCGATAGCGCGGTGACTTTCGCCTTCATCTTCTTACGTTCGCGCAGCACGCGCGCAAGGTTGCCCAGCGCTTCGGACAGGTTGCCGCCGGCCTGCGCCTGGATGGAGATGACGATGGAGAAAAAGTTCACCTCCTGCAACGGCATATGGTTCCTCATGCGCGCGCAGGCGTCGGGCATGCTGAGGCCGACTTGTTGGGCTTCGACGACGCGACGGAATTCGGACCTCACCGGCTCGCGAGCCTCGCTCGCCACGAGCCGTACGGCGTCATTGAGCGGCAGGCCCGAGCGGATCGAACGGGTGATGAGATCCAGCGCATTGGGGAATTCATCCAGAAACTTGTTCTGCCGGCGCTTGATGAGGAAACCGATGACCCAACGCGGCAGGCCGAAGGCCGCGGCGAAGGGAAGGCCGAGTATGACGGCGAGCGGCGCGCCGACCAAGAGGACGACAAGCATGACGAAGAAGCCGAACAGGACGCTGAAGAGATAGAAACGCCCTGGCGTCACGGAGAGGCCGGCTTGCCCGAGGCGCATTTTCAGCGACTGCTTCTGTTTGGTGTTCTCCAACTGGCGCTTTTCCAGCTCCTTCAGCGAATCCTGCATCGATTTGCGCCGTTTCGACAATTCCTGTACGCGGTCGCGCGCCGCCTTGACCTTCGCGCGGTCGGTCTCGGCCGATTTGATGCGGTTGACGCGACCGTCGGTTTTCTTCTGCACCTCGATCCGGGAATAGAGAATGCCGTAACAGACAGCCGCCGCGGAGACGGCTGCAAGCACCACAATCAGAAGCACCATCGGATCGACACCGAACATCGGGAAAGTCCTATTTCGACTTGTTTTCCATTTCGTCGAGGGCAGTCGCCAGGCGCTTTTCCTCGTTGTAATAGCGGGCGCGGTCCCAGAAATTCGGCTTGCCGATGCCGGTCGACATATGCCGTCCGATGATGCGGCCGCTCGCATCTTCGCCTTCGATTTCGTACCGCATCAGATCCTGCGTGATAATCACATCGCCTTCCATGCCCATCACCTCGGTGATCTGGGTAATGCGGCGCGAACCGTCGCGCAGGCGGGCAGCCTGGATGACGACGTCGACGGAAGTTGAGATGATCTCGCGCACCGTCTTTGCCGGCAGGCTGAAGCCGCCCATGGCGATCATCGATTCCATACGGCTCAGGCACTCGCGCGGCGTGTTGGCGTGGATCGTGCCCATCGAACCGTCATGGCCGGTATTCATCGCCTGCAACAGGTCGAAGACTTCCGGTCCGCGCACTTCGCCGACGATGATGCGTTCAGGGCGCATACGCAGGCAGTTCTTGACGAGATCGCGCATGGTGATCTCGCCCTCGCCTTCGATGTTTGGCGGGCGCGTTTCGAGGCGGACGACATGCGGCTGCTGCAGTTGCAATTCGGCCGTGTCTTCGCAGGTGATGACGCGCTCGTCGCGATCGATGTAGTTGGTGAGGCAGTTCAAAAGCGTCGTCTTGCCCGAACCCGTACCGCCGGAAATGACGACATTGCAACGAACGCGGCCGATGATCTGCAGCAGCGTAGCGCCCTCCGGCGTGATGGCGCCGAAGCGGACGAGCTGGTCGAGCGTCAGCTTGTCCTTCTTGAATTTACGAATGGTGAGCGCCGGGCCGTCGATCGACAGCGGCGGGGCGATGACGTTGACGCGCGATCCGTCCGGCAAGCGGGCGTCGCAGATCGGGCTGGATTCGTCGACGCGGCGGCCGACCTGGCTGACGATGCGCTGGCAGATGGAAAGGAGCTGGGCATTGTCTCGGAAGCGGATTTCCGATTCCACCGTCTTGCCGCCGACTTCGATGAATGTCTGGCCTGCGCCATTGACCATGATGTCGGCGATATCGTCGCGGGCAAGCAGCGGCTCGAGCGGACCGTAACCGAGCACGTCGTTGCAGATGTCATCGAGCAGTTCCTCCTGCTCGGAAATCGACATCGCGAAATTCTTGATGGTGATGATGTCATTGACGATGTCGCGGATTTCCTCGCGCGCTGCCTCGGCATCGAGCTTGGCGAGCTGCGACAGGTCGATCGTATCGATCAGCGCGGAAAAGACCTGCGACTTGGTATCGTAATATTCTTCGGTGCGCGCCGGCCGGCGGCGGGTCGGCGTCTGCATCGAAGGCGGCGCCACTTGCTGGCGTTGTTGCGACCCCTCGCGCGCCGGCTCTACCAGCACGGTCGATGCCGCAGGCGCAGCCGCGGACGGTGCACGCGGCGGCGACGGCGGGGGCGTTACGCCGCCGCTTTTTGCAGGACCTTCATTTCCGCGTCTGCCAAACATGCCGTCGATCCAATTCTACGCTAGAGCATGATCTCAAAAATCCGAACCGGCCTTCGAACAAGATCATGCGACATCAAACGATTACTTCCGCTTCAGGAGGCCGAGCAGGCCGCCCTTCTTCGTCTTCTTCAGCGCAACGCGCCCGGTAACGATGTGCGATATCTGCGAGAAGGTCTCGGCGACCGGTGATCTCGGGTCGGTCTCCGAAATCATGCGGCCGCTGTTGGCGGCGTTGCCGAACAGATTGATATCGAAGGGAATGATGGCGATCGGATCGGTCTCCAGCGGCTCGCAGAACTCGGAGGGACCGATTTCCGGACGCTTCGGCATGCCGACCTGATTGAGGATGAGATGCGGTGCCTTGTCATTGGGGCGGAGCTTCCGCAGCGCATCCAGCATGTTCTTGGCGTTGCGCAGATTGGCAAGGTCGGGAGCCGCGCAAATCACGACTTCGTCGACGGCCGACAGCACAGAGCGGGTCCATTCCGTCCAGAGATGCGGCAGGTCGAGCACACTCACCGGCGCGCTGCGCTGCAGGACGTCGAGCACGGGCAAAAATGCCTGCCCGTCGAAATCATAGGCGCGGTCGAGCATGGAGGGAGCAGCGAGCAACGACAGGTGCTGCGAACATTTGGTCAAAAGACGATCGAGGAAAACCTCGTCGAGACGCTCCGGCGCATAGACAGCTTCTGCGATGCCTTGGGCCGGATCCTGGTCGAAATCGATATTGGCAGTGCCGTACGGCAGGTCGAGATCGGCGAGAATGGTCTCGGTCGAAAACAGGCTGGAGATGCCGAAAGCGCAATTATGCGCGATGGTGGACGCCCCTACCCCACCCTTGGCGCCGATGAAGGCAACGCTGCGGCCAATCGGTTCGGCATCGGGATCGACGAAGATGGCCGTCATCGCCGCCATGACATCGACCATGGCAACCGGCTGGACCATATATTCGGAAATACCGTTGCGGATAAGTTCGCGATAAAGGCCGATATCATTGTGATAGCCGACGATCACCACCTTTGTGCTGGGATCGCAGACGGCAGCAAGCGGCGCGAGCTCTGCCAGCAGATTACTCGGATTGGCCCGGGTTTCCAGGATGATCAGATTGGGCGTCGGTGTCGAGGCGAACATGTTTGCCGCCGCCGCCGTGCTGCCGCTGGTGATCCTGAGGCTGACCTTGGACATGCGCCGGTCATTGGCGCATCGGTCCATCACCTGCTGCATCTGCTCGCTTTCGCAAAAGGCGTGCACGGAGATGCGCGGCAATGGCCGCATGTTTTCGAGATCGCCCGCGCGGGGCGCATCTTCGGCCTCCACCTCGGTCTTTCTGATATCGTAATTGATAGCGCTCATGATTCTATCCTGTTCCGCCGGCCAGTTATCCTCATGCTCAGGAACCGCTAAAGCCGCCGATCGTAGCCGTGCTCGTTGGGGTAGTGCCGCTGCGGTAGCTGTCGATCACCTTGCTGCGCTGGTCGGCATCGATCGGCGTCATGGCGCGCGGCGCGATGAGGTCGGTCGGATTGGCGACCTGTGCTGCGAGGTTGTTTTGAGTGGCGCAGCCGAAATTGTAGTAGTTCTGATTGTCGAAGGCATTGGCGGACAGATCTTCCGGCCACTGGCCACAGGCATTGGTGGTCGCCGTCGTTGCCAAGAAGCGGAGCCTGATCGGGGCTGCATCGCCCGGGCCGCTGGTTTGGTAATAACTGTCGACGATGCGCGCCGACGGAATGCCGCTTGCGACAAGCTCCTGCCGGATCTGCCGGCGGAACGCAGAAACCCCAGGCGAATTGGCCGAACCGCTGGGCGCCAGGACTTCGATAGTGCCGGAAGCATGAGCTCTATAATCCTGCACGAAACCGCGAACCGTGTCGCGGGCGCCGGTCGTGATACGGCGATCACCCGCAACGACAGGAATGTCGACGTGATGCTCCTTTTCGGTCAGCACGATAGGATGACGCTGACGATAGTCGTCGGAAATCGCACTGGTCGTCATACCATCCGGCGAACCGGCACATCCGCTGACGGCGGCAGCCATCATGATCAGGGCCAGGGCTGCAAATCGCGGCTTGGTGATGCGGGGCGCATTGCGATCGAGGCTGGCCATTTTTCGGTCTCTCGTTGTTCCGGTTGAAGAGGGGTGCGTCATTGTCCGTCTCCCCTCACTTGTAGATAAAGCCGACGGTGCCGTGGAAATCGGCATCCGCAACCGGCGGCCCATCCCTGTGCCCGTAGATCTTGTTGACACGGTTCATGAAGAAGGCGGCGACATCGTTGCTCGGTGAGAAATTGTCGTCGGGACGAGCGAGTTGAGGACGCGCTACCGGCCGCACCAGATAAGGCGTCGCGATGATCACAAGTTCGCTTTCGTCGCGTTCAAAACTTTTTTGGCGGAAGAGTGCGCCGAGGATCGGGATCTTAGAGGCACCGGGGGTGCCGTTCGTGGTTTGCTGAACGCTATCACTGAGAAGGCCGGCCAGCGCAATGGAACCGCCGGAGGGCAACTCGACCGAGGTATCGGCCGCACGCTGGTTATACGTCGCGGTTCCCGCCGTGCCGACCGGATTCGACACCTGAGTCTGGATATGCAAGCTGATGCGTCCCGCCGAGAGAACCACCGGCGTGAAGGCCAAGCTTACGCCGTAGGTATAGGGCGTGATCGTTACAGTGCCGTCGCTGTTGGTCGTGGAGTAAAGCTGCTGACCACCGGAATTGAAGGTCGCGGCCTGCCCGGAGATTGCCGTCAACGTCGGTTCCGCCAATGTGCGTACCGCGCCGGCCTGCTCCATGGCAGTGAGATAGCTGCTGATATTGTATTTGCCGATCGCACTCTTGAAAAGGGCTGCGATACCACCACCGGCCGTGGCCGTGGCCGCATCACTGCTGACACTACCGAGTTGAGCGACGGTCAGGCCGGAGGAATTACTGACGAGATTGTCGAAGCCGATTTGCTTCAGCACGCTGCGCTTGATTTCGGCAACAGTGACCTTCAGCGTCACTTGATCCTCGCCCTCGATCTGCAGAAGGTTGACGATCTGCGACGTCTGGCGTGCTTCGGCAAAAAGCGCGACGGAATTGTCGCCGCCGCTAGCGCTTGCGGTTTCGTTACGGGTCGTCGCCTCACCGCCCTTGAGGAAGGCTTCGGCGAGCTGTTCGGCGCGCGACGAATCCTGCGGCGTACGAACTGTGCCAGTCATGACGATGTTATCAGAGACGATCTCGACGTTGATGTCGGAGTCCGGAATGAAGCGCTTGATATTGGCCTGAAGACTGGAAATGTCGCGCTCGATCTGGAGGTCGAGGCTGACGATCTCCTTCCCATCGGGGCCGAAGACGAAAATATTGGTCTGGCCGACCGTCTTGCCGAAGAGATAGATGCGACGCGAGGTACGCGTGACCGCATCGGCCATCTTCGGATCGGAGACGAGAATATCGTGGGCGTCCGCCGGCAGGTCGACCACCAGCGCCTTGTTGAGGCCGAGCTTCAGGGTGCGCTTGGTGCCGAGGCCGGCGATGGTGACGATGCTATCGGAACCGTCGGCCTTGGCCGTCGCCATGCGCAGGAAGGCCGGCGCCTCTGTGAAAGGCAGGCCGCCGAAAGCGACAGAAAAGGAGAGAGCCGCAAGCGAGAGGAGGCCGATCGATTTACTGGTCTTGAACATGATCCCGCCCCTTCTCATGGCGTCTTGGCTGCGGCTGTGCCGTTGGTGACGATCGAGCCTGATTTGATGACCTGAACGACGGCAGCGCCGTTATCTCCGGTCAGCAAGTAATCGGCGGCGACCGTATCCGGCTGCTGGGCATCGGCAACGGAGCGCAACGCCAGCGTCAGCCGGTCGGCCAACTGCTGAGCAACCGCAAGCACCTTGGATTGATCCGGCGTCAGCTCAAGCGTTGCGGTCGTGCCGACCACGGCCTTGGTGCCATCCTGCTTTTCCTCGACCTGCTGATCTATGGCGAGCACGCGGACATTGCTGAGCACCGTCTCGGTGACGAATTTCTGGGTATCGCCCTTGCGCACCATGATCACGTCGACCCGGTCATTGGGGAGAATGAAGCCGCCAGCGCCGGTGGCGACGGAAATTTCGGTGGCAACCGCACGTTTCCCCGACGGCAGCAGCGAGGACAGAATGTGGCTATTGGAATCGGCGACCTTCTCGTCGCGAATCGGTTCGCCTTCAAAGATCGGCAGACGGACGACTGCACCGCTGAGGTCCTTCAGTGCATCGGGACGTTCGGTTTCTGTGATGAAACCTTTGACGACGCCGCCCTGCGGCCAGGCCATCCAGTGGATCGACTTCTCATTCAGGCGCGCGCCGACCGGAAGATTGGCTTCGGCGACGAGCACATTGACCGTCGCTTCCTTCTCTACCACCGCTTCGATCTGCGGCACGACATTACGTGAGCCGGCCAGATGCATCGCCAGCAGTCCGGCAAGGCCTGCCGCGACAACTGCTACCGCGAGTATCATTAAGCGAGCGGGTTTCATGATCATTCCTTAGGGAATACGACTCTTCGCCCCGCAGAATGCTCAGGAATTGGTGTAATTATGGTTAATGGTATATTACATTTACAGTTATTTAATAATAACTATTAAAGTGATCTAAAATATAAAATTGGCAATACGCCGTTAACACTTAGAATTATCTAATTTAGATAATGTGCGAAGATGCTGCCGCGACCATAGGCGACGAGGGAAAAGCCAGGAAGCCGCCAATGGCGATGGCAATACCATAAGGGATCTTTTTGGCTACCAGCAGCGAGTTCGGCAGCGGCAGGCCTATGGCCATGATAGAACTCGAATGCGAGCGTATCACCAGAATGGCTATCGTCACCATGCCTCCGAGGAAGGCGACATAGACAAGGAAAGAAAGAAGCGACGGATCGAAGCCGAACCAGAGCGCCGATGCCGCCAGCAGCTTGGCATCGCCACCGCCCATGACGTTCAACGCAAAGAGCGCAAAGCAGACACAAAACACAATGGCCCCGCCGGCGAAATGCATGCCGATGTCAGCCCATGCCAGGCCGAGCAAGGGCGCAAGCACGATAAATGAGCCGAGCAGGATGAGTGACACCCGATTTGGTATCGTCATCGTAAACAGGTCGGAAAAGGCCGCGACCGCAAGGCAGAGCGGGAAGATCAGCAATGTTGCAGCTTCAAGCATCGGATGTCCCCAGCTTAACCTATAAAAGTCAAAAACCGCTCACGATATGGAGCGGTTTTCGAATATCTTACATCACTATACTTCCGCACGATTAATGCGCAGTGGAAGCGTTGTTCATCTTGTCGGAAATGCCATTGAACGTGGTGCTGAGCGTGTTGCCCAGGGTCGTTGCACCGGCAATGATGGCGACGGAGATCAACGCTGCGATGAGGCCGTATTCAATTGCGGTCGCACCGGATTCGTCTTTCAGGAAACGCGAAAAAAGCTTGGTCATAAGGTAGCTCCGCTCACTTAGTTGGCAGCACGCCAGCCAACTGTGCCGTTTTCGATCCAAACATGCCGCCGAGGCGCCGCAATCAATTAGTGTGCGGTAGAAGCGGCGTTCATTTTGGTGGAAATATTATTGAACACGGTGCTGAGCGTGTTGCCCAGGGTCGTTGCGCCAGCGATGATGGCGACGGAGATCAGCGCTGCGATCAGGCCGTATTCAATTGCGGTCGCACCGGATTCGTCTTTCAGGAAACGCGAAAAAAGCTTGGTCATAGGTAAACTCCACTCACTTTGTTGACAGCACGTCCGCCAACTGTTTGCCGTTGATCGGATGAGCTACACGCTAGCGATTGGCCGTTTCCATCGCTTTAAGGAAGTGGGTTAACAGATCGGAAAAACTAAAACCCAAATAGACTAGTTAACGTCAATTCATGTCTTTCCGCGCATTTTTAAAGAAAATCTTCAGCCTCCCGGCAATGATTAGGAGCTTGTATATTAGGATGGCATACGAATTGTTCCGATATATTACAACTCCCGTAGGGAAATCCCAAAATGGGAGAGGCCGAGATGCCGCTGCATCGGAATTGAACGAAAAGCCCTTCTCTTAATTGTTCATTCACCAATCTTTCTCATTCTATTTGGCAATCATTTTCGCCATCAGCTTTACGAGGCCCAGAGACCATGCCAACCCGCGGCAAAATAGCATTCTTTGCCTGCGTCGCCGCAACAGTGGGCCTAGTGCCGCAGTTTTCCCAGGCTGCGGATAACGGCATGCTGCGAGTCTATATGGACCATGCGCGCGTCTTGAAGCTCGATCGTCCTGTCAGCAAGGTCATTGTCGGCAACTCGCAAGTTGCAGACGCCACTGTCGCCGATCCAAAGACCATCGTGCTGACCGGCCGCAGTTTCGGCACGACGAACATCGTCCTGCTCGATTCCGACGGCAATGCCATCGTCGACGAACGTGTCCTTGTCTCGATCGACGAGGGCAATACGGTCCGCGTCTACCGCCAGACCGACCGCTCGGTGCTGTCCTGCACACCCAATTGCGAACAGCATGCCCAACAGAACAGCACTGCAGCCGCCGCATCCACCAGCCAATAGCGGCGATGCCTTCGGACTCACTTACATTCAGTTATACTTAAACAAAGCTCGGCTTTCTTAAATAAATCAAGCATCCCTTCAATATGAAGAGAGATGCGAAACGGATTATCAAGAAACCAGCTCTAGCTTAGCCCCAATTAAATCGCCACGGATTCCGGTATGATGCCAGATGACGATATTCTTGGGGGCAAGACTTTTGCACGGCGCCGTGCAGGTGGACGCGTGCGCGAATTGGTGTGCTCTCGCGACGGCACTGCCGCCATCGAATTCGCGCTGCTGGCGATCCCCTATTTCCTGATCATCTTCGCAATTCTGGAAACCTTCGTCGCCTTCACCGCCGAACAAGTTGTTTCCAACGCCGTCGACACGGTGTCGCGCGAACTCAGAACCGGGCAAATCACCTATAATCACAACGCGACGACCGATATGACCGCGGCGCAGTTCCGCCAGGCCTTCTGCAACGAGATCTCTGTGATCATCGTCTGTTCGGCGGCCGAGTTGGCGACGCCGACCAATCTCTATCTCGACGTCGAAAGCTACGCGACCTTCGCCGCTATGCCGACAACCGTGCCGCGCATGTCGTCAGACCCCTATTCTGATCTGAAGACGACGGGCTTCAGTTTTGCACCCGGCGGCGCCCAGTCGAAGAACATGGTGCGTGCCTACTATCGCTGGCAGGTGATGACCGACCTGCTGCGGCCCTATCTCACCACTATTCGGCCATCCGACGGTTCGATGCCGACGACCTATCTCATCGTCGCGACGGCGGCCTTCCAAAACGAGAATTATCCGTGAGGAAGGTTGCGATGGGTCTAAAAGAGCTGAGAGCTAAGCTTTGCGCTCCCCTGCGGCGCTTTGTTCGCGACGAGAAGGGCGTCGGCGCGATCGAATTCGCCATTCTCTTCCCCGTGCTGCTGATGCTTTATCTTGGCGCCTTCGAGCTCACCATAGCGCTCAGCGTCGAAAAGCGCGCCAGCCGGTCGGCCGGATCGATCGCCGATATCGTGACGCAGCAATCCAGCGTCAGCAAGACAGTGCTCGCCACTATGCCTTCGGTTGCCAGCGCTATTTTCACGCCCTACGACGCGACCGGCCTGACACTGAAGATCACCGGTATTCAGCTCGATGCAAGCGGCAACGCCACCGTTGCCTGGTCTTGGGCGCAGGACGGCAGCAAGCCCTATTCGACCGGCAGCGCCGTCACCGTTCCCAGCGATATCGATCTGCCAAGCACGTTTCTGGTGCGCACCGAACTCGCCATTCCCTATCAGCTCATCAGCTTCGGCTCGGATTTCCTGCCCGCCGGCAGCAGCCAGATCACCATCAGCCGCGAGTATTTCTATCGCCCACGCACCGACACTTCGGTCACCTGCAGCGATTGTTGAACAGTATCGTTGTGAATCCCTGCTATATTCTCCAGATGAACTGGAAATTGCCAAGTTGACGTCGCCGTTATATGGGTGACGTCCAATGCGCTTGACGCTGGACGTCGCGCATTGAGCAATCCTATCGGGTGGACCATGGCGCGCGCCTTTCTCTTCGTTCTTGATTCCTTTGGTGTCGGCGGCAGCCCGGATGCGGCCGCCTATGGCGATGAGGGTGCCGATACGCTCGGCCATATCGCCGAATTCTGCGCGGCTGGCGCCGCAGACCGCGAGGGCCTGCGTTCCGGCCCCTTGTCGCTGCCGAACATGTCAGGCCTCGGCTTGCTGGAGATCGCCAAGGCGGCGACAGGCCGCTATCCGGACGGCATGCCACGGCCGGAGAAGCTCTATGGTCTCTACGGCTGCGCCAATGAGGTGTCGCGCGGTAAGGATACGCCGTCCGGTCATTGGGAAATCGCCGGCACGCCCGTCATGTTCGACTGGGGTTATTTTTCCACCGAGGGCGACGCGTTTCCGCCGGAGCTGGTCGCGGCCATCTGCGAGGCGGCCGATCTCCCCGGCATTCTCGGCAACTGCCACGCATCCGGCACCGAGATCATCGCCAAATATGGCGAGGAACATATCCGCAGCGGCAAGCCGATCTGCTACACCTCATCAGACTCCGTCTTCCAGATTGCCGCACATGAACGTCATTTCGGCCTGGAACGGTTGATCTCTCTCTGCCAGATCGTCCGCACCCTACTTGATCCCTACAATATCGGCCGCGTGATCGCCCGGCCGTTCATCGGCGAGACGCAGGCGACATTCGAACGCACCGGCAATCGCCGCGATTTCTCCGTGCTGCCGCCAGAACCGACCCTGCTCGACCGTCTGGTCCAAGCCGAACGCACCGTGCATGCGGTCGGCAAGATCGGCGATATCTTTGCCCATCAGGGCATCTCCAAGGTTATCAAGGCCAACGGCAACATGAAGCTGATGGATGCGACGCTCAGAACCATGGACGAGGCAGCCGATGGCGATCTCGTCTTTACGAATTTCGTCGATTTCGACATGGTTTATGGTCATCGCCGCGATGTGGCCGGCTATGCGGCCGCGCTTGAAGCCTTCGATGCAAGGCTGCCGGAGGTGCACGAGAAGCTGAAGCCCGGCGATCTCGTCATCCTGACCGCCGATCACGGCTGCGACCCGACCTGGCGCGGCACCGACCACACGCGCGAGCGCGTGCCTGTGATCGCCTATGGACCGGGCGTTCGCTCGCGCTCGATCGGCGTCCGCCAGACCTATGCCGATATCGGCGAAACCGTTGCACGCCATTTGGGAATAGCGGCAGGGCCGCATGGAAGGAGTTTTCTGTGACATCGCATTTGAAGAAGGTCGAGCTGCACTGCCATCTGGAAGGTGCTGCTCCTCCGGCGCTGACGCTCGCGCAGGCACGGAAATACAACGTCGACACCAGCGCCTTCATGCGTGACGGTATCTACCTCTGGAAAGATTTCACCGAATTCCTCGTCTGCTACGACAAGGTCTCCGAGGTCTATCGTACCGAGGAAGATTACGCGCTGCTGACTGAGACCTATCTCGAAGAGCTTGCGGGCATCGGCACGATCTATAGCGAGCTGATCGTCTCGCCGGACCATGGCGACCGTATCGGCCTTGGCGCGGATGCCTATATGGCCGGCGTCTCGGCCGGCATTCGTGCGGCACAAGAAAAGAGCGGCATCGTCGCCCGGCTGCTCGTTACCGGCGAACGCCATTTCGGGCCGGAGCGCGTCATCAAGGCCGCCGAATATGCCGCCGGAAGCGACAACCCGCTGATTACAGGCTTCAATATGGCGGGTGAGGAGCGCATGGGCCGCGTTGCCGATTACGCGCGTGCCTTCGACATTGCCCGCGAAGCCGGCCTCGGCCTCACCATCCATGCCGGCGAAGTCTGCGGCGCCTTCAGCGTCGCCGATGCGGTCGAGCTGGTCCGCCCATCGCGCATCGGCCATGGCGTGCGCGCCATCGAGGATGCCGACCTCGTCAAGCGTCTCGCCGATCTCGGCACGGTGCTGGAAGTCTGCCCCGGCTCGAATGTGGCGTTGAATGTCTTTCCGGATTTCCCGTCGCATCCGCTGCGCAAGCTGCGCGACGCGGGCGTGCGCGTCACCATCAATTCCGACGATCCACCCTTCTTCCACACCTCGCTGAAACGCGAATACGAGCTGGCATCCACGTCCTTCGGCTTCAGCGATGACGAGATCAATGCCATGACCCGCACTGCGGTCGAGGCGGCATTTGTGGACGACGCCACGCGGGCATCCCTGCTCGCCAGATTATGACCGCATTATTTTTAGGTCGCCGACTGGGGATGACGTTCCAAAATGCGGCCTATTTTCTTGCACAAGAGGCGATTTCCGTGAAAGAAACATCCGATATCACGGAATTATTGGAAGGCTGAAACCATGGACGGCGTCACTGTCATCGATCACCCGCTCGTGCAGCATAAATTGACCATCATGCGTAAGAAGGAGACGTCGACGGGAAGCTTTCGCCGGCTTCTGCGCGAGATTTCGACGCTGCTTTGCTACGAAGTGACGCGCGACCTCGAACTGACGATCGAGACCATCGAGACGCCGTTGCAGCCGATGGACGCGCCGATCCTGGAAGGCAAGAAGCTGGTCTTCGCCTCGATCCTGCGCGCCGGCAACGGCCTGCTGGAAGGCATGCTCGACCTCGTGCCCTCGGCCCGCGTCTCGCATATCGGCGTCTATCGCGATCATGAGACGCTGCAGCCGGTCGAATATTACTTCAAAGCACCGGACGACATATCCGAGCGCCTGATCATCGTCGTCGACCCGATGCTGGCAACCGGCAATTCCTCGATCGCCGCGATCGACAAGCTGAAGGAGCGCGGCGCCCATAATATCCGCTTCCTCTGCCTGCTCGCCGCCCCGGAAGGCATCGCCAATTTCTGCAAGGCGCATCCGGACGTCCCCGTCTTCACGGCGGCGATCGACAGCCATTTGAATGAAAAGGGCTATATCGTTCCCGGCCTCGGCGACGCCGGCGACCGGATGTACGGCACGAAGTAAATCCCGCCGTCATATCTGCTTTTTTTGCCTGGCAGCCCCCAACTGCCGGGCTTTTTATTGATCTGTTTAGCGGCCTGTCAGCGAAGCAGTCTTAAACTGGCTGGATCGATGGGCTCGACATGGCGAAGCCCATGGGAAGGATCTCGCCGATGCTCGTTCGCGTTCTTGTGTTTGCCGGTATCATTGCCGCTGCGGCTACGCAGGTTCCCGCGTTGCTCGGCACGCAAACGGCAAGCAACGAAAGCTCGGCGCCCGCAGTCAAGGTTGCCGTGCCGCAGCAGCCTGCCGCGACGCCGGCGGCATATGGGAGCGTGTTGTTGCCCGCAGGCGCCGGTGGTCACTACGAGGGCGACTTCAAAGTCAATGGCCGGCCGGTGCATGGCATGATCGATACGGGCGCAACCTATGTGGCGATCAATGAGAGCACGGCCCGCCGGCTCGGCATCAGCGGCAGCGATCTCGATTATCGCTACACCACGCAGACGGCCAACGGCCCGTCCAAGGTGGCTCTCGTCAAACTCGACCGTCTCGAGATCGGCACGATCAAGGTCCGCGATGTCGACGCCGTGGTTGCGAAAGACAGCGCATTGAGCACGACATTGATCGGCATGAGCTTTCTGAAAAAGCTCAATTCCTATAGTGCCGAAAACGGCTCACTGCGTTTGACGCAATAATTGCCGGTTAAATCCGCGCAACGATCACCGGCGGCAGAACAGGTGCGGCGTCGCCGATCCGATAGTTTGCGCTGAGATCGGCTACGGCTTTTTCAGCGCTCGTCTCGTCGGCAGCATGAACGGTTGCGATGCGATCGCCTTTGCTGACCTTTGTTCCGAGCGGCAGGATATCGCTAAAGCCGACGCGATGGTCGATCTTGTCCTGTGGATGACGGCGACCACCGCCGAGATCGATGACGCTCATGCCGATGGCGCGGGCATCGCAGGCGACAAGCCAACCGTCCGAAGACGCAAGAACAGGCTTCTGCACCGGCGCGGCCGTCAAATATTTGTCCGGGTGATCCAGCAGATCGGCAGGGCCGCCGAGGGCTTGGACCATGCGAGCGAAAAGCTCGGCCGCCTTGCCGGAAGAGAGTGCTTTATGCGCTTTTGCCTCCGCCTCGAGCAATGTCTTTGCGATCCCGGCTTGCGTCAGCATCTCGGCAGCGAAGGCCAGCACGACCGTCTCCAGCCGCGTGTTCGCCTTACCACCCCTGAGGAAATCCAGGCAATTGCGGAGTTCGACGACATTGCCGGCGGCATCTGCCAGCGGCTGATTCATGTCGGTGATCAAAGCCGAGGTCTTGACGCCGGCGCCATTCGCCACCTCGACTAGCGATCGGGCCAGCGTCTCGGCCTCCTCCAGCGAGGTCATGAAGGCGCCATTGCCGATCTTGACGTCCAGCACCAGCGTTTCGAGGCCGGCGGCCAGCTTTTTCGACAGGATCGAAGCAGTGATCAGCGGCACGGAATCGACCGTGGACGTGACATCGCGCACGGCATACAGCTTGCCGTCGGCAGGCGCCAAGGTTCCCGTCTGGCCGATAATGGCGCACCCCACCTCGTCCACCACCTTGCGGAAGTGGCTCGCATGCGGGGTGATGCCGTAGCCTGGGATCGATTCCAGCTTATCCAGCGTGCCGCCGGTGTGGCCGAGGCCGCGGCCGGAAATCATCGGTACGGCGAGGCCGCAGGCAGCGGCGATTGGCGCCAGCATCAGCGACACATTATCGCCGATGCCACCCGTCGAGTGCTTGTCGGCGATCGGCCTGTCGATGCCGGACCAGGAGAGCATATCGCCGGAGCGGGCCATGGCCAGCGTCAGCGCCACGGTTTCCTCACGCGTCATGCCGCTGTACCAGACGGCCATGGCGAAAGCACCAATCTGGCTTTCGGCCAGCTCATCGCGGGCAAGGGCCGCAATGAAGGCGTCGATATCGCTGACGTGAAGCGTGCCGCCGTCCCGCTTCCGCCGGATGATCTCCTGCGGAATCATCGCTCAGTAGCCGGATGCCGCCGCGGTGGACTGCCCGCCGCCGAGCACATTGAGGATATCGTCGAGCAGGCTCGATGCGCCGAAACGGAACGTCGAGGGCATGGCCCAATCCGGCGCCATGATGGTCTCAGCAAGGCTCAGATAGAGAGCCGCATCGGCGACGGAGCCGATGCCGCCGGCCGGCTTGAAACCAACCTTGCGGCCGCTCTGGCGGATCGCCCGCAGCATAATGTCGGCGGCTTCCAGCGTCGCGTTGACGGTGACCTTGCCGGTGGAGGTCTTGATGAAATCGGAGCCGGCCTCGATTGCCAGTTCGGAAGCACGGCGGATCAGCGCCACGTCCTTGAGTTCGCCGGTTTCGAGAATGGTCTTCAGTAGCACCGGCCCCGTGCATTCGGCCTTAACTGCGGCAACCATGTCGGTGACGGCCTGCTCGTTGCCGGCCAGCAGTGCACGATAGGGAATGACGAGATCGATCTCATCGGCACCATCGGCGATCGCCTCGCGCGCTTCGGCGGCGACGTCGGCCACTTCCATATCGCCGGCCGGGAAATTCACCACGGTCGCGATCCTCACCGCATGGTCGGTTCCGAGAATGCCGCGTGCCTGGGCGACGAAACGCGGCCAGATGCAGATAGCGGCGGTGTTGCCATAGGGCGACTGAGCGCGTGCACAGAGCGTCTCGATCTGCGCCGGCGTGCAATCGTCCTTAAGGTTGGTGAGATCGAGAAGGGAAAGCGCAACGGCCGCCGTTTCTCTGAGGGAATGGCTCGTCATTGGTCGTTTCCTCCGTCCGCAATCATTTCTTTTAAGATGGCGGCAAGGCGAGCGCCGCCGACCGGGGCCATGTCCTTCGTCTCTTCATGCGTGAGCTCGGCGCCGGTCATGCCAGCCCCATAATTAGTAATGACGGAGGCCGCTGCAACCCTCAGGCCGAAAAGACGCGCAAGAATAACTTCCGGCACCGTCGACATGCCGACGGCATCGGCGCCCAGAATGCGGGACATGCGGATTTCCGCCGGGGTTTCGAAGCTCGGGCCGGAGAACCACATATAGACGCCATGCGACAGCTTGATCTCGGCCTTTTCCGCCGCCTTGCGCATGCGCATGATCAGGTCGGTATCATAGGCATTGGTCATGCCGACGAAACGCTTGTCGCTTTCTTCGCCGATCAGCGGGTTCATGCCGGAATAATTGATGTGGTCGGTGATCTGCATCACCGATCCCGGCGGCATTTCTTCGCGCAGCGATCCGGCCGAATTGGTGAGGATCAGTGTCTCGACGCCGAGAGCCTTCAGCGTCTCGATCGGCACGCGCATGGCGTTGGCGTCGCCCTTTTCATAATAATGCACACGGCCGGACAGCATGAGGACCGGCACATCGCCGAGATAACCGGCGACCAGCGTGCCGGCATGACCAGAGACGGCACTGACGGGGAAATCGGGAAGATCGGCATAGGGAATGCGCACGGCATCCCTGACCTGATCGACCAGGGAACCAAGGCCGGAGCCGAGGACGACGCCGTAGCGCGGCTGAAGATCACCGAGCTTTGCGGCCAAGAGGTCGGCGGCGGCGGTCATCCGAGTATCTCGGTTTCGAAGCTGAAGGGCAGCATCTCGTCCATGGTCATGGTCTTCTTCACCCCGGTTTCGTCGCAGAGATAGATGCGCGTTTCCTTGCTGGCAAATTCGGCGATCTTCTGCCGGCACCCGCCACAGGGCGGGCAGAGCGGCAGCTTTTCGGCGATGACGGCCATTTCGACGATCTTCTTGGCGCCGGCCATGATCATATGGCTGATCGCGGTCGGCTCGGCGCACCAGCCCTGCGGAAAGGACAGGTTCTCGATATTGGCGCCGGTGTAGACCTTGCCGTCCTCGGCACGGATCGCCGCGCCGACAGGGAATTTCGAATAGGGGGCATGGGCAAACGCCATCGCTCCGCGAGCGGCCTCGAACAGATCATGCGACATGGATCAGCGCTCCTTGGTGTAGGGCACGCCGCCCGCCTTTGGCGGTTTGGCGACGCCGATGAAGCCTGCGAGCAGGATACAGGTCAAGATATAGGGCAACGCCTGGAAAATCTGCACCGGCACTTCACCGATGCCAGGCACCGCCTTGCCCTGCATGAAATTGGCGAAAGCATCGAGAAAGCCGAAGAGCAGGCAGGTGAACATGACCGGCACCGGCTTCCATTTGGCGAAGATCAGCGCCGCGAGCGCGATATAGCCCTTGCCCGCCGACATGTTGTTGATGAAGGCAGCCGATTGGGCAATGGCAAGATAGGTGCCGGAGAAGCCGCAGAGAATGCCGGCGACGATCAGCGACCGATAGCGCAGCCACTCGACGGAGATGCCGGCCGTATCGACGGCGCCCGGATTTTCGCCGACGGCGCGCAGGCGAAGGCCGAAACGGGTGCGATAGAGGATCCACCAGGAAATCGGCACAGCAAGGAAGGCGAGATAGGTGAGGATATTGTTGCCGGAGATGACGTTGGCATAGAGCGGCCCGATGAAGGGCACGTCATGAATGGCGGCGGCGCCCGGCAGCGTGATCGAAGCGAAACGCGCCTCGGCCGGCAGCGTCGGCGTGCGCCCGCCCTGGCCGAACCAGGCCTGGCCAAGCACGATGGTCAGGCCGGCGGTCAGGAAGTTGATTGCAACACCGGAGACGATCTGGTTGCCGCGATTGGTGATCGAGGCGAAGCCATGCAGCAGGCCAAAGGCGACCGATATGACAATGCCGGCGCCGAGACCAGCCCAGGCCGAACCGGAGACGGAGGCGACACAGGCGGCGGCGAAGGCGGATGCCAGCATCTTGCCTTCGAGGCCGATGTCGAAAATGCCGGCGCGCTCGGAAAACAGGCCGGCAAGAGCCGTGAAGATCAACGGAATCGACAGGCGGATGGTCGAGCCAAGTATGCTGATGAGGAGATCATAATATTCCATCGTCCGATCCTCACGTCGTGGCGAATTTTTGATAGGTGCGCACCAGCGCGGGCCGGAACATATATTCGAGGGCGCCGGCGAAGAGGATGACCAGACCCTGGATGACCACGATCATGTCGCGCGTAATGTTGGGCATGTCGAAGGAAAGCGCATCGCCACCCTGATAGAGAATGCCGAACAGGATCGCCGCCAGGATGATGCCGACCGGATGGTTGCGGCCCATCAGCGAGACGGCGATGCCGACGAAACCGGCGCCGAGCACGAACTCGACCTGCAGGCGCGCCGAAGCGCCCATCACCGGATTGAGCGCCATCATGCCGGCCAAACCGCCCGAGAGCAGCATGGCGATGATGACCGTGCGGGCATAGGGAATGCCGGCATAGACGGCAGCCGTTGGGCTCAAGCCCAGCGTGCGCATTTCATAGCCGAGCTTGGTACGCCAGACGAGCAACCAGACGAGGAAGCACATGACCAGCGCGATCAGGAAGGAAACGTTAAGGGGCGCCGCACCGATCGTCGAACCGAAGATGCCCATCAGCCAGTCCAGCTTCGGAAGCTGGCCGCCCGCGAGGAAAGTGCGGGTTTCCGGCGCCATCTTGCCGGGCACGATCAGCACATGCACCAGGATGAAATTCATCATCGCCGAGGCGATGAAGTTGAACATGATGGTGGTGATGACCACATGGCTGCCGCGCTTGGCTTGGAGCCAGGCGGGAATAAGAGCCCAGAGCGCGCCGAAAATGGCTGAACCGATGACCGCGAAAGGCATCGTCACGTACCAGGGCACATACTTATCGAGCGTCAGCGCCACCAGCGCGCAGCCGAGGCCGCCGACGTAGGCCTGACCTTCGGAGCCGATGTTGAACAGGCCGGCATGGATGGCCACGGCCACCGACAGACCGGTGAAAATGAAACTCGTGGCATAGAACAGCGTGAAGCCGATGCCCTCGCCGCTCCCGAGCGCGCCCTGCAGCAGCAGGTTCAGCGCATCCAGCGGGCTTTCACCGATGAACCAGACCACGAGGCCGGAAATCAGGAAGGCGATAATGAGGTTGATGACCGGGATCAGGCCATAATTGATCCAATTGGGAAGCGGAACGGAAGCAGTGCTCATCAAGGCCTCATGCGGCAATGCCGGCCATCATCAGGCCGAGTGTCTGTTCACCGGCGTCAGCCGTTTTCTCGCCGACGATGTGGCCGGCGAACATGACGAGGATGCGGTCCGAAAGCGCGCGGATCTCATCCAGCTCCACCGATACCAGCAGGATCGCCTTGCCGGCATCGCGCATTTCGATGATGCGGCGATGGATGAATTCGATGGCGCCGATATCGACGCCGCGTGTCGGTTGGCCGATCAGCAGGGCCTTCGGATCGCGCTCGATCTCGCGGGCAACGACGATCTTCTGCTGGTTGCCGCCCGAAAAATTGGCTGTTTTCAGCCGGGCGTTCGGCGGGCGAATGTCGTATTTCTCGATCTTCTCCAGCGCATCCTTGCGCATGGCGTCGAGATCGAGCATGCCGCCGCGCCCATATTTGGTGTCGCGGTGATAGCCGAGAATGGAATTTTCATATTCCTCAAACTTGAGGACGAGGCCCATGTGATGGCGGTCTTCCGGGATATGGGCAAGGCCAAGCTCACGCAGCGCTGCCGGGTCGGCGATACCGATCGGCTCGCCATGCAGGTAGATTTCGCCGGACGCCGGCTTACGGATGCCGGCGATCGCCTCCAACAGTTCCGACTGGCCGTTGCCGGCAACGCCGGCGATACCGACGATCTCGCCGGCTCGGACATCGAAGGAAACATTGTCGACCATGGTCACGCCACGGCCATCCTTGACGGTCAGGTTGCGAACGGAAAGCACGACCTCTCCGGGATGGGCGGAGCCTTTTTCGACGCGCAGCAACACGCGACGGCCGACCATCAGCTCGGCGAGCTCTTCGACGGTGGTTTCCGCCGTCTTGCGCGTGGCGACCATTTCGCCGCGGCGCATGACCGATACCGTATCGGTGATCGCCATGATTTCGCGCAGCTTATGGGTGATGAGGATGATGGTCTTGCCCTGGTCGCGCAACACGCGGAGGATTCGGAACAGATTGTCGGCTTCGGCTGGCGTCAAAACGCCGGTCGGCTCGTCCAGGATCAGGATCTCGGCGCCACGATACATGGCCTTCAGGATCTCGACGCGCTGCTGCTGACCGACGGGAAGCTCCTCGATCAAGGCGTCCGGATCGACATCGAGGCCGTAATCCGTCTCCAGGCGCCTCAGTTCGGCGCGGGCGGCCGTGACACCCTTCGCCAACAAGGCGCCGCCCTCGGCGCCGAGCATGACGTTTTCCAGCACGGAGAAATTGTCGACCAGCATGAAATGCTGGTGCACCATGCCGATCCCAGCGGCAATCGCCGTCTGGCTGTCGCGGATGGCGATAGGATTGCCGTTGATGCGAATCTCGCCACTGTCGGCATGATAGAAGCCGTAGATGATCGACATCAGAGTCGACTTCCCGGCACCGTTCTCACCGATGATCCCGTGGATCGAGCCCTTGGCGACGGTCAGGTTGATATCTTTGTTGGCATGAACAGCACCGAACTTCTTGTCGATGCCCACGAGTTCGATGGCAGGCGTTTGGCTCACTACGCAGCTCCAGAAATCAGACTTCCGGATAAGAAAAGGGCGTATGACGTTTTGGATACGTCATACGCCCTTATTTCATATCAGCTCTTCGGGCAGGCGTTGTCGGTCGTGTAGTCGTGGACCTTGATCTTGCCGGCAATGATATCGGCGGTCGCCTTGTCGACGGCAGCCTTCATTTCCGGCGTGACGAGCGGCTTGTTGTTGTCGTCCATGGCCGCGCCGACGCCCTCTTCCTTGAGGCCGAGCTCCTGCGTGCCGGCGGTGAACTTGCCGTTCTTGGAGTCGGTGAAGGCGTTATAGACGGCGAGGTCGACGCGCTTGACGACGGAAGTCAGGACCGAACCCGGATGCAGATAGTTCTGGTTGCTATCGACGCCGACCGAGAGCTTCTTGTTGTCGGCGGCCGTCTGCAGCACGCCGAGGCCGGTCGCGCCGGCAGCCGCGTAAACAACGTCGGCACCCTGGTCGATCTGGTTCTTGGTGAGCTCGCCGCCGCGAACCGGGTCGTTCCAGGCAGCACCGGTCGTGCCGGTCATGTTCTGGAAGACTTCGATCTTCGGATTGGCAGCGCGGGCGCCCTGCTCATAGCCACATTCGAACTTGCGGATCAGCGGAATGTCCATGCCGCCGACGAAGCCGATCTTGCCGGACTTCGAAGCCATGGCAGCCATGACGCCAGCCAGGTAGGAACCTTCGTTTTCCTTGAACTTGACGGAGCGAACGTTCGGCAGATCGAGGCTGTCGTCGATCAGAACGAACTGGGTCTTCGGATATTCAGCGGCAACCTTCTGCAGAGCGGACGTCCAGGCGAAGGAGACGGCGATAACTGGATTGAAGCCCTTGCTGGCGAAGTTGCGCAGTGCCTGTTCGCCCTGGGTGTCGCCCGTCGGCTCGAAGTCGCGATAGGCGACGCCGGTTTCCTTCTTGAACCTTTCGGCGCCGTTATAGGCAGCTTCGTTGAAGGACTTGTCGAACTTGCCGCCGGTGCCATAAACGATCGCCGGCTTGATGTCGGCCGCAAGCGCCGTTGCCGACATGGCAGCCAAGGCGAAAAGGGTCAAAAGGGATTTTTTCATGAGTTGCAGCCCTATTGTTGCTATCTTGTTGGGTCCTCCCGCAAGCCCGTTGACCGGACATGTCTGCGGAACCGCCGGCCTCCCCCGAGGCCAAGCTGGCGCGCATCCTTGCATGGCTGCAGGAAAAATTCACGAGAAATTTTTCAGTTGGTAAAGATTTGTGGGAATTGCCAAAAACCCGCTCAAAGGAGCTGATTTCTGAACATTTTCGCCCTCAAACTGCAATTTTATTAGTCAAGCGAGGGCCGACAACAGATGTCGCAGGAACGACCTCGAAGGTTTACCACGCTCGCGATCAGTTGTCTTGATACCCTCGCGATCTATATCAGCGCGATTGCCTGAAACATGACTCGATCGCTCGATCTTCGGCCGTCGTGTCGAGATCCCAATTCCCAGATCAGAGATTTTTCGTCATCGAAGCCAGAACCTCTTGCAGGCTGGTTCGGCCTCGTCTTACGTCTCCAACCCCTGGCTCGACATCGATCCGCCCGGCATTGTGGGCGTCATACAGTTGACCGGCGCTCCCATATGAATTCCAAGCCGATGAAACGGTGTCGCGGGCAAGTATGTAAGGCCGGCAGTGAAATTCCGGCGCTCTGCCTTTATGCCGAAGGGGCCGAGGTCGTGGTCAAGCAAGTTCCTTCTCCCCTCTCCGGCGCCTGGTTGACTGAATTCAACGCGTCAGCGAAGTCTCAGACGCTGAAGCGGCCTGCGACAGGCGGCTTCTTGTAGGCGATCATCCACAGAAGCAGCGAGATCACCAGGAACACCGCGAACGTCGGCTGGAACAACAGCCACTGCACGGCCAGATCATAAAGGCGCGGATGGATGTAATAGGAAATCAGCGATTGGACGGTTGCAAGCGAGGATGGGCTGACATCGTTCCAAGCGTCCTCCATCGGCGTCACCACGACGGCGGAGGCAGCAACCGATTGAATGGAATCGATAGTTCCGGCGATCACCGCAACGACCAGCGCGACAAGGCTGGCAAAACGCAACAAAAAGCGCATCGTATCCTCCGCATACTCATTACTCCATCGGCCATAAACGACTGGCCGACCGCACTCTGCGCCATCCTTCTTCTTAGATAAGTTGAGAGCCAGACAAGCGCAATGGACCAAAGGTCTGGAGTTTTCTGTCGGGAAGTCAAAAATCTGTCAGATTCGGGTTGATCCTAAGAAATTCATCGGTATATATCGCGGCCGTTCCGACGATTTGCCTCCTGACCGGTTGCGAAACGCCAAAGGACAGGTGGCCGAGTGGTTTAAGGCGCACGCCTGGAACGCGTGTGTACGTGAAAGCGTACCGAGGGTTCGAATCCCTCCCTGTCCGCCATCAAATCAACAAGCGGTTGATTTTTCATCTTATTGTCCTTTCGTTTGTGCAACTTTCCCGCTTTGGTTGGACAGATTTCATGCTGACAGCGATGTCGGCGGCCGCGGCAATGCCCGCCGAAACGTTCCTCAAAATCCCCAGCCTCTGCTCGTCAGACCAAACGCGTTGGCGTTCCTGGCCGGTCAAAATCTCCATGCGTGCCAAAGCTCACCTTCATTACGGAATTAATTCCGTGACTTCGCTGCTTTGCACCCGCTCGAAAAGAAGCGCTCGGGTTTAACAAGCGATCCATTGTGACCAAGCAGACAACCGGTCGAAGTCAGTTCTTATCGGAAGCTCGCTGCCTCTGTGCTTCACCAAAACAAGCGTTGAATCGCTTCTGGTGGTCAACTTGTGAGAAGCACGAGGCTAGTTTTTCGCAATAAGCCGCATCCTCATTAATTTCCGCCTGAACATCGCGGGCATTCATCGAAGCAATAATACTTGCGAACTCCGCTGGATTTTGAGTGCTACTTGGCAATTTTTCTAAGACGTTAACACTCTCGTTGGCGCGCTGCGCATCGGCAGCAATCGTCTGCTTGAATATCTCGGCGGCGGCGTTGACGCAAAGTTGTTCGCTAGCTGACAGCTTCTGCTGGGAGGGCGTAGGGTCCTCCTTGAAGAGAAAATTTGCGCCGACAAGTAACGCTATGATTATAACAGCGCTTAGCGCACCCCCTTTAAGGGCCATGGGCCGTTCCTCTATGTATTTGTCTTTGGTGTAGGTGTCGAAACCGCCCCTACGAACCGAGTGCCTCGGAGAGTTTCATTCCTCCAAGCAATTCGGGTGTCCAATCAAGGAGCCCCCGAAGATCGTGAGCAAAGCCAAATTCTTCGATCCGAAGCCGCTGCTCGGTGAATTTGTGTCCGTTGTCATCTACTTCAGAAAGCTCATGCTCTACGATCCGGGAACCGAACGAGCCAACGCCCACTCCGATAACATTTCCATCGAGTGTATAAACAGGGCAGCCACTCATGCCCGGACTTAACAGAAAGCTAAGTTCGAAACCGTCAGGATGAGATGAGATCATGTCCCGAGGAAGAGTGAGACGTTGAACCTGTCCATTTTGCCCCCTCAAATTGAGCCAGAGGGCATCACCGTCCTTTACATGCACAGATGAAGGATACCCTAGGGATCGGACTTCCTCGAAGATACCAACATGTGCGCTTTTCGCGAACAAAGGCGTGCCCGGAAAGTAGTCCAAACGACCTATCGCGATGTCATAGGGATGGGCAGCGAACTCCCAGAGTGAAAGAGGGTAGATAACGCTATCGACAGATTGCCCGTTATCCGCTTTTGCGCACAAACCAATTAGCCAACCTTCTTTTTCGGCTTCGGCGGTGGCCTGATCCATTACGTGTCGCGCGGTTAAAAAACATCCCTTTGAACCACAAAAGAAAGCACTACCGACCAGCCTCCGCAGACCGGCCTTTCTGCCCTCTTCAGCGTAGAGGCAGACGGGAACGACGTAGGATTGCAGGACATGGTTGATCACTCTCGGAACTCCAGTTTAGTGACTCCACCGTCCTTACCCGGTCGGAAATCGCATTGCTTAAAATGGCGACCTTGGGCTGAAACTTTAGGGCGAACCTAAGTAAGAAGCGATCAAGTTATACTTGATTTCCGACGGAGACGCAGCGATTTTGTTGCCGACGACTCATGGAACTCGCCTAGGCTGTCGTACATCTCAAACAATAGGCGTGCAGTCGCGGCCAACTCATATATCCACGTACTGATATCGAGAAATTTTCAACTTCAAAGATAGGGAGCAATTCCTGCGTATACCCGCTCCGAGCTGCGGTAAGGAGCCAAGAGGCATTTTGCTAAAGGCAGTTCCTGGCAAATTGCCGTATAGACCACCCATCCAAGCCAAGGGATACGATCTAGGATAAATGCTCCAAGCCAATATCTTGAGATCCAACATCGTCTACGATATTCGTGGACTTGTGCCGTAGCCGTGGAAATGGGTTCGAATGCCGCTAAAATCAGAGGTTATTCCAAATCTCGGAGCCGCACCGACGGCGTCCGACATCATCCTTAAGTTCATTCGCGAGTCGATTATCGACGGCACTTTGGACGAGGGCGAGCCCATCCGCCAAGATGACGTCGCGCGGATGTTCAACGTCTCGAAAATTCCGGTGCGGGAGGCTTTGAAGCGGCTTGAAGCGGAAGGGCTCGTCGCATTCCAGCGGAACAAGGGCGCCGTTGTAACGTCTGTTTCCGAACCCGAAATCGTTCAGATTTTCGAGGTCCGCGCAATATTGGAATCCAGCGCAATCCGGTTTTCGATCCCGAATATGACCGAGGCTACGTTCGAGCGAGCGCAAGCCTACTGCGATGCCTTCGCGCTGGAAACCAACGTCGCAAGGTGGGCCGAACTCAACTGGCAATTCCATTCCTGCCTCTACGAGGATGCCGATCGCCCATATCTACTAAGCATGATCAGATCCGTGAATGACCGGATCGAGCGGTATCTGAGGGTCCAGCTTTCCCTCTCAAGCGGACAGGAAACTGCGGACCGAGAGCACAGGCAGATTCTGGACCTATGCCGCAAACGTAACGTCGATGAGGCGGCTGCGCTGGTTCATGCCCACATCATGCGGGCCTGCGAATCTCTGCTGGCGCATCGACCCAAAGCGACCGATAAATCGTAAACCTCCGCTGTCGAGGTGATAGCGGAGTACGACTAAGCCAAGGCGACAGTCGACCGTAGGGGGAGACCCCTACGCTGAGAAAAAGCCGCAAATCGCCTCGAATACGCTGCGAGGCATCTTCAGCCCCTGTGACGACGGCGGAGGGTATGGAATGCCGTCCACACCCGGAATGAACACGCCGTGATCCTGCAGGCGGAGGGCTTGCTTATGCGCGCGGCCAACGCGATCATCACCATCAGGGCCTGGCATGACGGCAATGACCGTCAATCCTACTGCCGGAGATGCGTCGCCCGACCTGAAGTCTGGCGTGTCCAACGACCACGGCCCTCCCGAAAGGCCCGCGGAGAGCATTTCCACCAGCAATGCTACATTCGCGCCTTTGCGGCCGCCGAAAGGCAATAGGGCTCCGGTCAGTGCCTTGGCGGGATCGCGGGTATCCATTCCATTTTCGTCCACCGCCCATCCTTCCGGGATCGGCCGGCCCTCGTTAGCCGCAGCGACGATGTTGACGTAAGCCGTCGCGCTCGAAGCCTGGTCGATGATCAATGGCAGCGATCGATCCCCCAGCGGAAATCCAAACGCCATCGGATTTGTGCTGTAGACGGCCGGGCCACCCGCCTTTGCAACCACCATAGCGTTTGCATTCGTCGCCGCGAGCCCAACGATCCCCTCTTCGGCAAGCCTGCGGACGTAATAACCTAGTTCTCCCGCCGTGTAGCTATTGGTTTGGGTGAAGACGGCAATTCCAAAATTTCGCGCCGCTTCGATTAAACCCTGGAATGCGAGGTCGAAGCCGAGTTGCGCTATGCCCTTGTCGGCGTCGGAGACAAAGAATGCAGGGAAGGGACGCGTTAGGGTGGGCGTTGGATCGCACTTGATGCGCCCTTCACGAAAGCTGTTGAGGTAGTCCACCATATGCGGAAAACCGAGCGTGGCTGGACCGTAGAGTGCGGCGGACAATGTCGCGTTCACAAGCGAGCGGGTACTTGATGGGTCGGCACCGGCTGCGAGACATGCTCGTGTCGCCAGCTCTTCGGCTTCCGCTTGAGTGAGTTCTACCTCTTCATTCATGTCAAATATCCAATTCCGTTTTGTCCGGCTGGCTAGAATCTGTAGCAGCCTTGGCGTTGTGCCAGCACCCCATTTGGTGCGCTGGCATCCAGTTCGGATAGAATGAAATATCAGCTTCCAGCCTGGAGACTAGGCCCAGGTATCTCCGACTGTGAAACCCTCGGTGAACGGATCATCATTGTCCAATACAATTGTATTCAATCCGTAGATCCAGCTCGTACCGGAGACGGTCGGGACGACGGCGCGCTTGTCCCCGATTGTTGCCTCTTCGACAAGGCGACCGGTATAAATGTTGCCCAGAATGCCTTGATGTCGAAACGCCTGATTAAGCGGCAATTCACCTTTTGCATGCAGCACGGCCATTTTTGCGCAGGTGCCAGTGCCACAGGGGCAGCGATCAAGTGCTCCGGTCCAGGTGGCGGGATTGTCCCAGGAAAAATCTCCCGAGGCCATCGTCACCGCATTTTTCCAGTCGGCATTCGGGTCGTCTGTCGGCCCGGAAAGCTGCGAGATCGTGATGCCCACGCCCGGATAGTCCGGATGCATGACCGGCAACTGTTCGATGGCTGCCTGCCTGATCATCGATGAAACGCGCGCAATCTCTCTGCCGTACTCCGGTATCAATTCAAGACCAGGGAACTGGCGGACATCCGCGATGGCATAGAACATCCCGCCCCAGCCAACATCGACAGTGACCTTACCGAGATGTGGCACATCGATTACAGCGTCGAGGTGGGCTGCAAATGCCGGAACATTCTTGAACGTGACGTTCTTGACCTTGCCGTCTTTGCATTCCGCCTTGACGCGGATCAGTCCGGCGGGAGCCTCGAGAACCAGCTCGGTGACGGGCTCTTTCATGGGAAGCATGCCCATTTCCAGCAATACGGTCACCACCGAAATGGTATTGCCGCCAGACATCACGGGATATTCGATCTGCTCCATGATCACATAGCCAGCATCCGCTTCAGGATGGGAGGGCGGCACGATGATATTGCAGCAATGCGCCGAATAGCCGCGCGGCTCACGCAATAGCAGCTTGCGTAGCTGATCGTCGTTGCTTTCAAGCCATTTCATCTTCTCGTAGACCGAGTTCCCAGGGATGTGCGGAATGCCCCCAGTGACAACGCGCATTGGCGTGCCGGCGTGCGTATCAACAGCGTGAATTGTTCTTTTGAACCCCATATCGACCGATCCCTGTGCTTGAGTGTTCATTTGATTTCGTGGGGAACGAGTGCCTGTAGCGCGATGGGCGCAGGGCATTCTTTTCGTTCCCCCCGGGCGTCAACTATCGATATCGTATACGATATCCTTATGTGAATAACGTATACGATCTTCGATCGAGGTCAAGTGGTATTCTCAATTAGGGACCCATTCCGCATTGCGTGCGGCCTGCAGACTTGGCACAACTGGCGGCATGTTCGATCATTCCTCCTGGCTGATCCTCGCCACCGCCTTGACCTTTTTTCTCGCCGGCATCGTCAAGGGCGTCACCGGCATGGGCTTGCCGACGGTTGCCATGGGGTTGCTTGGCACCATCATGCCGCCGGTTGCGGCAGCGGCCCTGCTGATCGTGCCGTCCTTCGTCTCCAATATCTGGCAATTATTCGCCGGACCGCGTTTTGCTGCACTCGCCGGCAGGCTTTGGGCCATGCTGCTCGGTATCCTGATCAGCACGGTTGCCACCTCCTCGCTTCTGGCGAGCGGTAATACTCGCTGGACCACGATGGCGCTCGGGACCGCCCTGATGATCTATGCCGGCTATACCCTATTTGCCCGGCAATTGGCCGTGCCGAAGCGGGCGGAGCCCTGGCTATCGCCCCTGATCGGGCTGATGACCGGCGCTGTCACCGGGGGCACCGGTGTCCTCGTCATTCCCGCCGTTCCCTATCTGCAGGCTCTCGGATTGGGCAAGGACGATCTGATCCAGGCTCTCGGGCTTTCCTTCACGGTTTCGACCATCGCGCTTGCGATCGGCTTGGCCTCGCGCGGTGCTTTTCAGCTCGACAATCTGGCGATGTCCTCTCTCGCTGTCGCGCCGGCGCTGCTCGGAATGTGGCTGGGACAGGCGATCCGGCGGAGGGTCAGCCCCGCAACGTTTCGCCGATGGTTCCTGATAGCCCTCATCCTGCTCGGTGCGGAGCTGGCCCTGCGCCCGTTCTTCTAGCGCAACATCGGCCGGCAAAGCCGCTCTTCCGGGTTTCGAGTTCACGGCGTCATGCGATATAAGGGCGGTGTCAGGGAGGCGGATCAGCATGGAATTCCAGGACGACGATCTCGAAAAATTTGCCGCAGATGGCGCGGCGGCGCTGCCGGCCGCGGATGTCCAGGGTTATGTCGAACACGACGGCGCCCGCATCTGGTATGCGGCCTATGGCGCGGGCATGCCGGTGATCCTGCTGCATGGCGGTCTCGGGAACAGCGGCAATTGGGGGTACCAGGTTCCGGCCTTGATCGAAGCCGGCTACCGGGCAGTCGTCATCGACAGCCGCGGCCATGGGCGCAGCACGCGCGATGTGCGGCCCTATAGCTATGAACTGATGGCGTCGGACGTCTTGGCGGTGATGGACAGGCTGCGCATCGAAAAGGCAGCCGTCGTCGGATGGAGCGATGGGGCGTGCACCGGTTTGATCCTCGCGAGGACCAATCCGGCGCGCATTGCCGGCGTTTTCTATTTCGCATGCAACATGGACCCCAGCGGCACGAAGGGATTCGTGCCAACGCCGATCATCGACCGCTGCTTTTCCCGGCATGTGAAGGATTATGCCGCCTTGTCGGCGACGCCGGATCAGTTCGACGCCTTCGTTCAGGCGGTCGGCCTGATGCAGCGGACGGAGCCGAACTATTCCGCCTCCGATCTCGCGGAGATCGACGTACCCGTCGCAATCGTCCACAGCGAACACGACGAATTCATCAAGCGCGAGCATGCCGACCATCTCGCCCGCAGCATCCCCGGTGCCGAGTTCATCCTGCTTTCCGGCGTCAGCCATTTCGCGCCGCTGCAGCGGCCGGCACAGTTCAACGATACGATATTGGCTTTCCTTCGCAAGATTGCGGCGTAGCCTCCGGCAGCGTTCGTCACCATCGAGTCTTGTTTGCGCGGGATTTGGTTGCGCGCGTCCGATTGTTCGGATAAATGATGATCATCATATTTCGAATGTTCCCCCGACCGAACCGCCGCTGATCGGCCCGTCCGCCCAGGGAGCAAAATCCGCTCCAGGCAGGAGATTTCATGACAGCTACCTTATTTTCGCCGCTCGCCGTCGGTCCTTACGAACTGGCGCATCGCGTCGTCATGGCGCCGTTGACGCGCATGCGGGCAAGCCAGCCGGGCAATGTGCCTTCCGCCATGAACGCCGAATATTATGCGCAGCGCGCCTCGCCTGGTGGGTTGATCATTTCCGAAGGCTCGCAGATTTCGCCGAGCGGACAGGGCATGCCGGCAACGCCGGGCATCCATACGCCGGAGCAGATCGCCGGCTGGAAAGCGGTCACCGATGCGGTTCATGCCAAGCGCGGCCGAATATTCCTCCAGCTCTGGCATGTCGGCCGCATTTCCCATTCCTCGCATCAGCCCGGTGGCCTTCCGCCATGCGCCCCCTCGGCGATCGCGGCTTCCGGAAATGCTTTCACGGCATCATTCGAACGCGTGCCCTTTGAGACACCGCAGGCGATCGATACCGATCTGATGCCGCTACTGATCGACGTCTATGGCCAGGCCGCGGCCAATGCGAAGGAGGCCGGTTTCGACGGCGTCGAAATCCATGGCGCCAACGGCTATCTAATCGAACAATTCCTGCAGGCCCGTTCGAACCACCGCACCGACCAATATGGCGGATCGATCGAGAACCGGACACGCCTGCTGCTCGAAGTGATCGAAGAAGTATCCAGGCTCTGGGGTTCGGATCGCGTCGGTGTCCGCCTCTCTCCCTTCGGCATTGCCAACGACAGCGGCGAGGACGATCCACTGCGGCTCTACGGTCATGTCATTCGAGAGCTCGACCGTCTGCATCTTGCCTATCTGCATCTGATCGAGCCGCGCGCCAGCGGTGCAGGCCAAGCCGAAGTCGACCACAAGAACGTACCGTCGGCAGCCGAGCTCTTCCGCCCCGCCTGGTCGGGAACCTTGATCGCCGCCGGCAATTTCAAGCCCGAAACCGCCGAGGCGGCCCTTGCCGCCGGCCATGCCGATGCCATCGCCTTCGGCCGCCTGTTCATAGCCAATCCCGATCTGCCGGAACGCATTCGCCGCGGCGCGGGCCTCAACTCCTATCACCGCCCGACCTTTTACGGCGGCGGCACGGAGGGCTATACGGATTATCCGACACTGGACGCCAGGGAGGCAGCGGAATGAGCACGCCAAGCGCCATCATCGTTGGAGTGGGAGCGGAACAAGGTCTCGGTGCCGCCCTCTGCCGGCTGCTCGCCGACAAAGGCTACCACGTCTTCATCGCCAGCCGGACGCTGGAAAAGATCACCAAGATCGCCGACGCCATCAACGCCTCCGGCGGCAGCGCCGAAGCCATAGAAACCGATGCGACCGACGAGGCGGCAGTAAAGCGGCTGTTCGAGCATGCCTTTGCGCCGCAGGACGACATTGATCCGCCCGACTTCATCGTTTTCAACGCCGGCATTAACCGCCACATCGGCTTTCGCGGTGTCACCGCCGCCGAGTTCGAGGAATTCTGGCGCATCTGCTGCTTCGGCGGCTTCCTCGTCGGGCGCGAGGCGGCCCGGCATCTCGTCCCCCTCGGACGCGGCACGGTGATCTTTACCGGCGCCTCGGCGAGCCTGCGCGGCAAGGCCGGATTTGCGCAGTTCGCCGCCGCCAAGGCAGGCTTGAGGATGATCAGCCAGAGCATGGCACGGGAATTCGGGCCGCTCGGCCTGCATGTCGCCCACACCATCATCGATGGCGGCATCGACGGCGAAAGATTGCGATCAAGGCGGCCGGACGTGCAGGCCGACACGCTGCTCAACATCGATGCCATCGCTGAGACCTACTGGCATATCCACCGCCAGCATCCCTCCGCCTGGACGCAGGAGATCGACCTGCGCCCCTATAAGGAGACCTTCTGAGGCCGACTGCTAGAGCGGGCTAGCGTTTCACGAAATCGCTTGCCCGCTCTCTTTTCCTGGAATTGCTCTAGCCCGCCTGTTGTTCGCCTTCGATGCCTGCGGTCCGCATCTCGATCACCTGGCGGGCAGCCGCGGCGGCCGCATCCTTCTCGCTTGCAACCTGCACAGTCGGGAACGCAAAATGGATGTCGTTTTCATCGAAGGCCTGCTTGATCATCGCCAGGGCGTTGCGGCGGATGACGGAAACTTCGCCGGGCTTGGTGGTGATCGCCAGCCTGATCTCGATCGCGAAATCGCCGAACTGCTCGACGCCCTTCATCTTCAGTGTCTGGATGATGTTGGGTGCCAGTTCCGGATCGTCGAGCAACCGCTGGCCGATCTCCTTGATGATGCGCTTGGTCTTCGCGAGATCGGTGTCGTAGGTGACCTTCAGGATGATCTTGTCGATCGCCCAGTCGCGGTTCATGTTGTTGACCGCTCCGAGCGCACCGAAGGGAACCGTCGCCAGCGGACCGCGCTGATGGCGAAGTTTCACGGAGCGAAGACTGAAGGATTCCACCACGCCCTTGTGATTGCCGCTTTCGATATATTCGCCGATGCGGAAGGCATCGTCCCAGAGATAGAAGATGCCGCTGATGACATCCTTGACAATGGTCTGCGCGCCGAAACCGACAGCGACGCCAACCACGCCGGCACCGGCGATCAGCGGCCCGATCTCGATGCCGAGACCCGACAGCACCATCATGATGGCGATGATGCCGATGACAACGGCAAGGATATTGCGGAAGATCGGCAGCAGCGTGTGCAGCCGGGCGCGCCGGGCCCTCATCTCCTCGCTGTCGTTGACGAGCGGCGCGGATGCCGACAGTTTGCCGTTGATGTAGGTTTTCGATAGATGCCAGAGCAAATCGGCGGCCAGCAGAATGACGATGCCGCCGAGGATGCCGCGGGCCACGCGGTCGATCGTGGATTCAGGCTGCCTCATCATCATGGCTGCCTCGACACCGAGCATGTGTCCGAGCCAGAGGGCGGCAAGCGCGATGATGACCGCACGGACGCCGCGGTCCAGCATCACCGTCGCAAGCTTGCCGGCACCAAGAACGCCGCTGGCCGCATCATGCAGCGCCTCCACCGCCCGCGAGGACACAGAGAGCGCGCGCGGCAGCAGAATGGCGTAGATGCCAAGCCAGAGCAGGCCATTAAAGCCGGTCACCCACAGGCACCAAAGCGCGGCGAAATAGATCGTCAACAGCCATGAGATGACCTTTCTGCCGTTCGCTCCAGGATGCGCAGGGCGCGCCCAGACTGCCTCGACGGCAATCAGGAACAGGCCGATGCCAAGCGTATAGCCGACAAGAGCGCGGGCGCCATCGGAGAAGCCAAGCGGCAGCATGGCCTGGATCACCGCCCAGCCGCAGGCAAAATAGATGACGAACAGCGTGCCTCGCCTATACCAGTATTTCGCAACCCGCCGCCGCTCGGCGATACGCGCGGCGCCGCCATCCTCGTCGAGAACATCGCTCGCCCGACGCATCGCGATCAACTCCATCAACAATCTACCGAGCGAAACCGCCAGCCGCATGGAGACAATCGCGATCACGCAGGCGATCGCAAAACTTTCGATGATCGGCGGCCAGTCGAAGATGAGCAGCGGAACCAGCATAGCCACGCCGTGGACGATGGCCGGCACCACGCCGCCCATGAACTGAAAGCGCGCCGCCTGCAATTCGGTCTCGACCCCAGCCGCCCTTTCGGTAAGCTGCATATGCTTGGCGTTGATCAGGCGCGCCACCACCAGTTCGGCCACCAGACCGAAGAAAAACAGCACCAGTGCCTGGATGCCGATGCGCAGCCGGCCGGCCGCCTCACCTTCGTTTTCAAGCTTCATAGTGGCCGTCATCACCTCGGAAGGCAACGTCATCGCTGCACCAGACACTAGCTCCAAGTGCCGCCGCGTATGGCCAAGGGTATCCGACAATTCCGACATCTGACCGCCGCCGGAGGCAGGCTTGTCCGCGGAAGCAGGCTTGGCATTGAGCTGCGACGTAAGCCACTGCTTGACGTCAGGCTCATTCATCAACTGAATGAGTTCTCGGACCTTTTCCGGGGGCGGCGCGGCAACCGATGGCTCAGCCGCGCTTTGCGCGTGGACCACGGCCGGTACTGAAAAAGCAATAAGACATAGAAGCAGCGCGCCAATCGACCGTCTGCCACCCCCGACAATACTCATATGCGCTGCCCCTCTCGCAATCGGCCCGTTTTTGCAAACTATACGCCATTTTAGTGCGGAAAAGCAGTCGCTTACGCAAGTCATGCAATCAATTAGATGCTGGCATTGCGCATGAGCCGGGGGCACGCTAGGCTTGCAGCGATACCGTTTGGGGATGTTCGCGTGTTCAACTTCCTGAAAAAGCTCTTCGGCGGAGCCAAACGACCGGACGCGCAGATTGAGCCGCCAGCCCCACAGCCCGCCGGGACGTCGGCGATCAAGAGCCTCGATCTCAACATCCCAGACGAAGCGCTGCAAGACGAGGCCCGCTTTGCCGCCTACCTGCAAGAGCGCCTGCCATTTTTCGGCGAAGTGGTCAAAGTCGACTATGATCCCGGCGCCGGCAGCCTGACGCTGCATAGCCGCAACGGCGACACAATGACGAAATTCTTGAGCAACGCGCTATTGGCGCTGCGTGAAAAGAAGGGACAAGCGCGTGCTCAGGCTCTGCTCAACTATCTGAACATGACCGAAGCCCTGGAAGGCGGCGATGAGCTCGACAAGGTGCTGCCGGTGCTGAAATCGCGCAGCTTCGTCGACGTCGCACGGCGGCAGATGATACAGGCAGTCAAGGACGAACCCGATCCGCCGCAATTCGTCTATCTCGATGAAGCCGAGAATCTTGTCAGGCTTTTTGTCGTCAATGGCGAGACCGCGGTCAGCTATGTGATGACCAACGCATTGGACGACTGGGGCATCGACGTCGGCGAACTGGCGGAGACGGCGCAGGCCAATCTCCATAAATTTCTCACTAAGACCGGCGTACAGGTCGCCAAACGCAGTCGGTTTCAATATGTCGAGATCGACGGCCAGTTTGAATCCAGCGTCGCCTTCCTGCCAAAATTCTGGGCCCAGATACAGGACCAATCCGGCGGTGCAGCACCGATCGCGGCCTTCCTGTCACGGGACAAGGTCTTCTTCACTCACGAAAACGACGTTCAAGGACTGCAACTCCTCGAACTGATCAGCGCCGATCTCAGCGACGTGCCCTATGTGATCTCGCCGGATCAATATCGCTGGGAGGGCGGCAAGTGGTCGCTGTTCAAACGGGTGGGGCGGAGTGTGCAGTAGCATGTGATTTGCCCCCTGGGGCGAACAAATACCGACCAGCGTCAACAGACGCCCACTTGTACGAATGCCTCCACACCAGATTCAATTTTTGGAAGAAAATGGTAGGTTGATTGGCTTGACCGCTTCGGAAGGGCTGTCCTTAGCTGCAGATGACGCTTCTGTATCCGTCGCCCTGCGATACCAGTAAGCCGACGCCGACGCATCAGCGGGATGTGCACGCTCCGCATAGACGGCACTAAGACGCTTTTGCGCCCCTGGGTCGCCTTGTTCCGCAGCCTTCGTAAGCCACTTAATCGCCATGTCGCTATCCTTGCGATCGTATTGCGCATAAGTGTAGATCTCGCCAAGGCAGAGTTGGGCGCCTAGATCGCCTTGCTCCGCAGCCTTTGAGAGCCAGATAATTGCCTGATCTACGTCTCGGCTTACACCTTGACCGTTAAGATACATTTGGCCGAGCCAGTATTGGGCCGAGGTTGTTCCCTGCTCTGCCTGCTCGCGGAAACTACCCATCGCCTTCTGAAACCAGAAGTTCGCCTTCGCGGCATCTGGCTCCGCGCCTTCGCCGTCAGAATACATACCGCCAAGCAAATATTGAGCCATGACATCGCCGTCCTCGGCTACCTTGCTCAAGCCAGCTACTGCCTTCTGAAACCAGATATTCGCCTGTTCAGGGTCCGGAGCTACATCGTCTTCGCCAACCGAATAAACGAGACCCAAGCGACGTTCAGCGTAGGGATTGTTTTGATCGGCCGCCTTGCGGAACCAGAAAATGCCTTGCTTAGAGTCTGGCGGTACACCTAGTCCAAAGAAATAAAGGCGCCCCAGGCCGTACTGAGCCGTTGCGTCACCCTGATCCGCCCGTGGCTGCCAATTCAGCAGTGCCGATCTATAGTCACGCTTTGCGAATGCGGCTGTTCCGTCATCCGTTTGCGCGTAAGCGGGTTGCGAGAGGACAAGGCACAATAACAATCCGTAGCCATAATGATTTCGTACCACGGCTGATCCTTGAGTCGAAACGGTAGTGGGGTCCTAGCTTTACAACAATCGGTAGAGCCGTCACATGCTCTATCGAAAACAAGATGATTACACCAGCACCTCTTGATCCACCCGATCCTCGGCGCCGAAGAACTTCAAATAGCGCTCGACCTCGGCGGGTTCGCCCGTTGCCTTCTGCGGATTGTCCGAGAGTTTGACGGCCGGGCGGCCATTGGCTTCGATCACCTTGCAGACGATCGAGATCGGGTTGAGGCCATGGATTTCGGTGGGCGCGCAGCCTGCAAAATCATTGGTGAGGTTGGTGCCCCAACCGAAGCCCATGCGGACCCGGCCCTCGAAATGCTTGTAGGTGGCGATGATGGCGTCGACATCCAGACCGTCGGAGAAGATCAGAAGTTTCTGGCGCGGGTCGCGGCCCATCTTCTTCCACCATTCGATGATCTTCTCGCCGCCTTCGATCGGAGGCGCGCTGTCGGGGCGGAAGCCGGTCCAGTCGGCCACCCATTCCGGCGCATTGCGCAGGAAAGAAGCCGTGCCGAAGGCGTCGGGCAGAACCACCAACAGGTTGCCGCCGTAAAGGCGATTCCAGTCGCGCAATACCTTGTAGGGCGCCTTTCCAAGCGCCTCATCGGTCTCGGCCAGCGCCGCCGCCACCATCGGCAGCTCGTGCGCATTGGTGCCGACGGCCTCAAGATCGGAATCCATGGCGAGAAGGACGTTGCTGGTGCCGGTGAAAGCATGGCTGACACCTTCCTTCAGCGCTTCCACGCACCAACGCTGCCAGAGGAAACTATGGCGTCGCCGGGTGCCGAAATCGGAAATGCGCAGATTCGGCAGCTCACTCAGCCGCTCGACCTTTTCCCACATCTTCGCCTTGGCTCGCGCATAGAGGACATCGAGCGTGAAAGGACCCAACGCCTTCAGCGCCGCACGCGAGCGGAGCTCGTTGATGATGGCGAGGGCCGGAATCTCCCACATGGTGGTTTCCTTCCACGACCCGTGGAAGTCGAGAATATACTGCCCGTCACGCTTGGACAGCTCATATTCCGGAAGCTGGAAATTCGACAGCCAGCCCAGGAATTCCGGCTCGAAGATCTGGGCACGACCGTAGAAGCTGTTACCCGCTAGCCAGATCATCTCCTTCTTGGCAAGCCTGAGCGTACGCGCATGATCGAGTTGTTCGCGCAACTCCTTCTCGTCGATCACTTCGGCGAGCCGGACGCTTTTCGTGCGGTTGATCAAGGAGAAGGTGGCATTGACGTCCGGATAAAGCTTCCAGATCATCTGCAGCATCAGAAGCTTATAGAAATCCGTATCGATCAGACTGCGGATGATCGGATCGAGCTTCCAGGTATGGTTATAGACACGGGTGGCGATATCCGTTTTCGTCATCTCGTTCCTGCCCGTCTCCCTACGCCCCGGACGTCATGCTTCGCGCCTCCAGCTCGCTGGCGGCGGGTATAATGCTCCTCTTATCAAAAAATGTTGAGCGAAAGTCCAGTCACTGAAAGAAAATTGATACTGAAATAAACGCGCTGATACAGACATCCGCTGCATTGGCTTAGATCGTGGCTGATGGCCGAATTCATTGCGGCTGGGAATTGCCTTGAGCCGGCGGTTTCGGTGTCGCCGTCTGATCTTGGGTCGTCACCGGGGTCGTCGTCACTGGCGTCGTCTGCGTGGGCTTGCCGCCCCATAGTTCCGCCAGCGCCCAGACGATCGCTGTCAGCGCAAGTGCGACAAGAAGCACCGCCAATACACGCCGTCCCATATGCCCCTGTTTGGCCTCGGTCGCCGGCAACTCCTTTTCCTCATGCAGACGGTGATCAGAATCCTCCCAGCGCGTATGGGTTTCCAGCTTCCGTGGCATGACAGCCTCCTTCCAAATTCGCCTTGCGGCGACGTCATTTGGAAAACGGAGGCGGGTCTGGAAGGTTCCGAAGGCGCTTAGTAGCCCCGGCTGCGATCCACGAGGTATTGCAGAGGCTCGCCGCGCTCGAAGCGGGCGATCTGTTCTTCGATATGGCGCATCAGCGAATATTCCTCGGAGACCGCCGCATCGTGCGGGGTGATGACGACATTCTCCATGCCCCAGAGCGGGGCGTCCATCGGCAGCGGCTCGACATCGAAGACATCGAGCGACGCGCCACCGAGTACGCCGGTTTCGATCGCCGAGACGATATCGGCCTGGACCTGGCTCTTGCCGCGTCCAGCATTGATGAATACCGGCTTGCCCAGGGCACCGCCGCGGCGAAGCCTGGAAAAGAGCGCGCTGTTGTAAAACCCCGTCGTCTCCGGCGTCAGCGGTAGCAGACCGACGAGAATATCAGTCCGCGCGAGAAAGGCATCTAGCTCGCCGGCGTCGAACGTTTCCATGCCGTCGATGTGCTTTTTCTGTCGCGACCAGCCGATGACGTCGAAGCCCATGACCTTGAGTTTGGTGGCGGCATCGAGGCCGAGAATGCCGAGGCCCATGACACCGACCGTGACTTCGCGTGCTTCGGGCGCCGAAAGATGGCCCCAGACGCGCTTGCGCTGGTGCCTGAAGTGACCGAAGACGTCGCGCAGATGCATGAGGCATTGCAGCACGACCCATTCCGTCATGCGCACCGTCAAGCTGCGGTCGACGAAGCGGACGATGGGAATGTCGGGGAGACCCTCGATATTCAACATGGAATCGACGCCGGCGCCGCCGGAAAAGATGACCTTGAGGTTGGGCGCGCGCTGAAAGAGATCGGCATCCGGCTTCCACAGAAGGGCATAATCGACCTGGCTCAGATCCGCGCCTTTATTGGCGGGATCGGCGAGGTTGATGCTGCCACGATCGGTGAAAGCGGTTTTAAGGGCCGCGGCGATGGCTTCAGGCGTGAATTTGAGATCGACGAGAACAGGGCTTTTGACCGGCATGGCGATTGTCTTTTATTGCTGGACGGCGGCGGTGGGGACCGCCTCGATGTTGAAGGCGGCTGCGAGAAGCGCCCTAGTGTAATCCTCTTTGGGCGCACGGAAAATCTCCGCCGACACACCCTGCTCCACGACCTTGCCGAAGCGCATGACGATCAGGTCGTTCGCAAGCGCCTTCACGACTTTCAGATCATGGCTGATGAAGAGGTAGGCAAGGTCATGGCGCCGCTGCAGGTCGCGCAGCAGATCGACCACCTGCGCCTGTACGCTCATGTCGAGCGCTGAGGTCGGCTCGTCCAGCATGACGAAACGCGGCTTCAGCACCATGGCGCGGGCAATGGCGATGCGCTGGCGCTGGCCGCCGGAAAATTCATGCGGGAAGCGCCAGCGGGTCGAGGGATCGAGACCCACCTCTTCCAGCGCCCAGCAGACGCGCCGATCGCGCTCTTCCGCCGATAGAGATTGCTCATGCACCTTCAGCCCTTCGGCAATGATTTCGCCGACCGACATACGCGGGCTCAGCGATCCGTAGGGGTCCTGGAAGACGACCTGAAGCTGGTTGCGCAGCGGCCGCATCTCCTTGAAGGAATAGTCCGCAATGTCCTTGCCGACAAAGCTGATGCGGCCTCTGGAGGAGATCAGCCGAGCAAGCGCCAGGCCGAGCGTCGTCTTGCCGGAGCCGGATTCACCAACGACGCCGAGCGTCTGGCCGGCTCTTAGCCTGAGATCAATGCCGTCGACTGCTTTCACATAGTCGACCACCTTGCGCATCAGCCCGGCCTTGATCGGGAACCAGACTTTGATGTCGGAGCCTTCCATGACCACGGGCTTGCTGGTGTCGCCCACCGGCGGCTCGCCGCGCGGCTCGGCAGCCAGCAGATGCCGGGTATACTCATGCTGCGGATGGGTGAAGACCTCCTCGACCGTGCCGGTCTCGACGATATGGCCCTTGGTCATGACGCAGACGCGATCGGCGAATTTGCGGACGATGCCGAGATCGTGGGTGATGAACAGCATCGACATGCCGTGTGCACCCTTGAGCTCGCGCAGCAATTCGAGGATCTGCGCCTGCACCGTCACATCGAGCGCCGTCGTCGGCTCGTCGGCAATCAGAAGCTCCGGCCGGTTGGCGAGCGCCATGGCAATCATCACGCGCTGACGCTGGCCGCCGGACAGCTCGTGCGGATAGGCCTTGAGCCGTTTTTCCGGCTCGCGGATGCCGACCTGATTCAGGAGATCCAGTATGCGGGCACGCGCCTGCTGGCCGACCACGCCCTGGTGCAGCGCCAGGATTTCGCCGATCTGCTTTTCGATCGTATGGAGCGGATTGAGCGAGGTCATCGGCTCCTGGAAGATCATGGTAATGTCGTTGCCGCGGACGGCACGCAGCTCATTGTCAGACGCCTTCAGCAGGTCCTTGCCTTTGAACAGGATTTCTCCCGAGGGATGGCTGGCAGTCGGATAGGGCAGCAGCTTCAGGATCGAGTTGGCCGACACCGATTTGCCCGACCCGGATTCGCCGACCAGCGCCAAGACTTCGCCCTTGGCGATATCGAAAGAGACGCCGTCGACCGCAGTCGAGGTTTGGCCGCCCTGGTGAAAGGCGACGGATAGATTTCGGACTGAAAGCAATGGGGTGTCTGCGCTCATCGGAACGTCTTCCTCGGATCGAATGCATCGCGGACGGCTTCACCGATGAAGATCAGAAGCGACAGCATGATCGACATCGTGAAGAAGGCGGAAAGGCCGAGCCAGGGGGCCTGAAGGTTGGACTTGCCCTGGGCGATCATTTCGCCAAGCGAAGGCGAGCCGGGGGGCATGCCGAAGCCTAAGAAATCCAGCGAGGTCAGCGTCGTGATCGAGCCGGAGAGAATGAAGGGCACGAAGGTCAGGGTCGCGACCATGGCGTTCGGCAGCAGGTGGCGGTACATAATGGTAATGTTGTTGACGCCGAGCGCGCGGGCGGCGCGGACATATTCGAAATTGCGCGCCCGCAGGAATTCGGCACGCACGACGCCGACGAGGCCCACCCAGGAAAACAGAAGCAGGATGCCGAGAAGGATGAAGAAACCGGGCGGCAGGACCGAGGCGATGATCAGCAGGATGTAGAGTACCGGCATCGATGACCAGATCTCGATGAAACGCTGCAGGAGAAGGTCGGTCCAGCCGCCGAAATAGCCCTGGATGGCACCGGCGGCAACGCCGACGACCGCCGAGCAGATGGTCAGCGCCAGGCCGAACAGCACCGAGATGCGGAAGCCGTAGATCATGCGCGCCAGCACATCGCGTGCCTGGTCGTCCGTGCCGAGCCAGTTGAGATTGCTCAGGGTGCAATTCGGATCATCAACGCCCTTTTCATAGCCGGAGCAGCGCTGTTCCTTGCTCATCAGCCAGAAGGGAGCGGTCGGAGCTGAGGTTCCCTTCGGAAGGTTCGAATTGGCGGTCTGGTAGGAATAATGGATCGGCGGCCAGATCATCCAGCCATTGGCGTTGATCTCCTGCCTGATATCCTCTGCGCGATAGTCGGTCTGCGCGAGGAAGCCGCCGAATTTTTCCTCGGGGTAATCGACGAAGACAGGCGTCAGGATCTCGCCCTTATAGGAAATGAGGATCGGCCGGTCGTTGGCGATGAATTCCGCTCCGAGACTGACAACGAACAGGATCAGGAACAGCCAGAGAGACCAGTAGCCACGGCGGTTCGCCTTGAAATTCTGCCAGCGGCGAACGTTGGTCGGGGAAAAGAGGCCCTTGCGCGGCGGCTTTACTACTGCCGGGGCCGTCGAGTTGGTCGCTGCGTCCATCAGACATCCCTCCGCTCGAAATCGATGCGGGGGTCGATCCAAGTATAGATCAGGTCCGAGATCAGGCCGACGAACAAGCCAAGCAGCGAGAAGATATAGAGCGTTGCGAACACGATCGGATAGTCACGCTGGACGACGGAGAGATAGCTGAGGCGGCCGAGGCCATCGAGCGAGAAGATATTCTCGATCAACAGCGAACCGGTGAAGAAGGCGGAAATGAAGGCACCGGGGAAACCGGCGATGACGATGAGCATGGCATTGCGGAAGACATGGCCATAGAGCACCCGCCGCTCGCTCAGCCCTTTGGCGCGGGCCGTGATGACATATTGCTTCTTGATCTCCTCGATGAAGGAATTCTTGGTGAGAAGCGTCGTCGTGGCGAAGGCGGCGAGCGACAGCGAGATCAATGGCAGCACGAGGTGCCAGAGATAATCGATGATCTTCTGCCACCACGTAAGATCGGCGAAATTATCGGAGACGAGGCCACGCAGCGGAAACCAATCGAAGAAGGAGCCACCGGCGAAAAGCACGATCAGCATGATGCCGAAGAGGAAACTCGGAACTGCATAGCCGATGATGATGACACCGGACGTCCAGACATCGAAGGTCGATCCATCCTGTATCGCCTTGCGGATGCCGAGCGGGATGGAGATGGCGTAGGAGAAGATCAGGATCCAGATGCCGAGCGAAATCGACACGGGAAGCTTCTGGCCGATGAGATCGATCACCGTGGTATTGCGGAAGAAGCTTTCGCCGAAATCGAAGCGGATATAATTCCACATCATCTGCCCGAAGCGCGTAAGCGGCGGCTTGTCGAAGCCGAACTGCTTGTCGAGCTTGGCGATCAGCTCCGGATCGAGCCCCTGCGCGCCGCGATATTTCGAGCTGCTGTCGTCGACGTTCTGCTGGCCGAGCAGATCGGTACCGCCGGAAAGACGGCCATTGGCGTTGTCGCCCTGGCCGGTCAACTGCGCGATCACCTGCTCGACAGGACCGCCGGGCGCGAACTGCACGATGGTAAACGAGATCGCCATGATGCCGATGATGGTCGGGATCATCAGCAGCAGACGTCTGAGGATATAGGCACCCATCAGCCCGTCACTCCCTCATCGAGGAATATGCCTGCTCCCGCCTCAATCCATCCGTCGTTCAAGTCGTTTGTTCCCTTCCGCCGAATAGAGCCGGCGCAGTCATTTCAGGCTGAAATTGCCGAATCGGCATGGGGCATTTGGAGCCAGCATGCCCGTCATTGCAAGAGCCGCTCATTTGCCGGCGTTCTTCGACCACCATGTCTCGGGAAAGCCCATCGAATATTCCGGCAGATTGGCCGGATGTTCGAACTTGTCCCAATAGGCGATGTGGAAGCTGGTGGCATAGAACAGCGGAACGACGTAGTGATGGGCGAGCAGAACACGGTCGAGCGCCCTCGCCGACGCCTCCTTTTCGGCGACATCCTTGGCAAAGATGGCCTTGGTGATCAGTGCATCGACACCGGGATCGGCTATGCCCGCATAATTTCGAGAACCTGGACGGTTAACTGAGGCAGAACCCCAGAAATCCGTCTGCTCGTTTCCGGGATTGAGGGTCTGGGCCCACACATTCCAGATCATGTCATAGTCGAAACTGCGGACACGATTGATGTATTGCGAGGAATCGACGGTGCGTACGCGCGCGTCGATGCCAATCTTCTTGAGGTTCTGCGTATAGGGCAGCACCCATTTTTCAACAAATGGGCTGCCGAGAAGGATCTCGATGGAAAAGGGCTGCCCGGTCTTGGCATTGACCATCTGGTTGCCCTTGATCACATAGCCGGCATCCTTGAGAAGCGCGATTGCCTTACGAAGATTGTCGCGAGACTTCTGCTGATCGCCACCTACGGGATTGCTGTAGGGTGTCGTAAAGACCTCGGGCGGCACCTTGTCCTTGATCTCGTTCAGAATATTCAGCTCTTCCCCCTGGGGCAGACCGGAGGAAGCGAGTTTGGTGCCGAAGAAATAGCTGTCGTCACGGTGATATACACCATAAGCGACCGTGCGGTTGATCTCCTCGAAATCAAAGGCGTAGTTGAGCGCTTCGCGTACCCGCTGGTCCTTGAACTGATCGCGGCGCATGTTCGGAACCAGCGCCTGCATCACGCCGGTCGCGCGCAGCGGATTGGGCAAATCTTCCCGCTTGATGCGGCCATCCTTGGCGGCCGGGAAGTCATAGCCCGTTACCCAACGGCTGGCGCTGTTATCCTGCCAGAAATCGACATTGCCGCCACGAAAACCCTCAAATTCCACATCGTCGTCGCCGTAGTAGGCATACGAGATGGCTCCGAAGTTGTTCTCGCCAACATTGACGGAGAGGTTCTTGCCCCAATAGTCGTCACGGAGTTCATAGCGGATGGTAGATCCCGGCGACACCGACACGATCTTATATGGCCCGGAGCCCATGAGCGGCTCCAGCGTCGTACGCGTGATGTCGCGTGGCTTGCCATCGGGACCCGTTGCTTCCCACCAATGTTTCGGCACGATCAGAAGCTGTCCGAGAATGGAGGGCAGTTCGCGGTTGTTCTTCTGGTCGAAAGAGAAGGTGATGTCACGGTCGCCGGTTTTTTCGGCACGCGTCACATGTGAATAGTAGCTCGTCAGGAACGGATTGAGTTCCTTCGATTTTTCGAAGCTGAAGACGACATCGTCGGGGGTGACCGGTGTCCCGTCGGCCCATTTGGCCTCAGCCCGCAGACGGAACGTGGCGCTCGAGACATCTTCCGGATAGGACACGCCTTCTGCAAGCAATCCATACGAAGAGAAGACTTCGTCGTCGGCCGACTTCATCAGGGTATCAAATACCAGGCTGAGCCCCGCTGCGGGGTTACCCTTCAGCAAAACGGGATTGAGCGTATCGAACGTACCGTTGCTCGAAAGCTTCAGCTCGCCGCCCTTCGGTGCGTCCGGATTGACATAGTCGAAATGCTTGAAGCCGGGCTGGTATTTCAGATCACCGAGAATGGCGGTGCCAATACGGAACTGTAACTCGTCGGCGTTGGAGGGCGCCGGCAAGACTAGCAGGCAGAAAAGAGAAGCAACCAAGCCTGCTTTCAACCGCGACAATGCCATTCATGATCCTCTGATGATTTGATGGGAATCAAGCATAGGCCAAATGAGGGCGAAAAGCAGGACGGAATTGCTCATCTGTTCACAAACCCGCCGACTGCCATTCCGCGAAATCAGGCTTTTGCCGCAGCTTCTTCAAGGCGTTTGCGCAGCATCAGGCGAAACTCGTGGACGAGACGCCGGTCGCCTGCCGTTTCCGGCTCGTTGGCGGCGACGACGGCGATGCGCAGCAGTTCGAGAACGATCGCCGACATCAAGGCGACATCATCCGTGATCGGCGGCTCGGCTCGCCGCAGGATGGCGGAAATCAGCTCCTTCAGCTCCGCCCGCGAACGCATCTTTCGGTCCTTCGGCACGTCGCGGCGGGCGGCAACCACCGGAAATTCCGGAAACTCCTCGATGAAAGCGCCCAGCCTGTCGAAGATTGCCTCCCCGCTATCGGCCGCCGAAAGGCCGCCGCTCTTTTCCGCGATGTCCTGAAGCACCGCCTTCAGCCGCTCCAGCCGATCGATATGCAGCGCTTCGGCAAGCAGCGGCTTGGTCGGGAAGAACTGATAGAGCGAGCCGATCGACGAGTGCGCTTCTGCGGCGATCTCCGTCATCGTCGCAGCATCATAGCCCTTTTGAACGAAGATTTTTGCGGCCGCTTCCAGAAGCACGGCAACGCGATCATGGCCGCGGCGGCGCTTCGGAATACGCGTTTGCGGTTCCGCGCTTGATTTTTGCGAGGATTCCCTCATATTTGTCATTGTGAGGATAACCTCATATTTCCCCGGAGCCCCCTGATGCCTCTTTACGATCCCCAAACCACCGCACTTGTCTCCATCGATCTGCAGGGCCTAGTTCTCAGCCGCCCGCTCGCACCCCACTCTGCGCAACAGGTCGTCGAGAATACCGCCGCCATCGCCAAAAAATTGAAAGCCGACGGCGGCACCACAGTCTTTGTGACCGTTGGATTTTCCGCAAACTATGTCGATGCTGTCAACCAGCCCGTGGATGAAACCTTCAGCTTTCCAGAGGGAGGTTTACCGCCCGCAGCTCTCGCCGTACCCGCCGAGATCGCAGCGCTGACACCCGACATCGCCATCGTCAAGCGCCACTGGAGCGCCTTTTACGGCACCGAACTCGATCTGCAACTGCGCCGCCGCGGCATCAAAACACTGATCCTTACCGGCGTCGCCACCAATTTCGGCGTCGAATCCACCGTTCGCGACGGCTATGCGGCCAATTATTCCATCATCGTCGCCGAAGATGCGGTGACGACCCTTTCGCAGGAAATGCAGGATTTCGCCTGCACCAAGGTCTTGCCGCGGCTATCGCGCATCCGCAAGACGGCGGAAATTCTGGCTGGCTGATCATGTACTTAGCGGTCCGAGCGGGCAATTTGCGGCCGCTCATTAGGCTCGAGCGATAAAACACGGATTCACCAAAATTGCTTTTCAAGGTAGATTCGCGCGCAAATCACCTCGGCCATTGCCGGCAGCTTCTTAGGGAACCACATGATTTCTGTCCTGGTTCGGACCTTCAATTTGGTCAGCAAACTTTCCCTCGCCGCCACGATCGGCGCGGGCCTCATCAGCGGCGATGCGCTGGCGCAACAGGCAACCCCGACGCCCGGCAGCGCCAAGGCGATCTTCGGCGCCGTAACGCTGCCGACGCAGGGACCGCCGCAATCGATCGGCTTTTATGCCAAGGGCTGCCTTTCCGGCGCCGTGGCGCTGCCGACCGACGGGCCGACCTGGGAGGCGATGCGCCCGTCGCGCAACCGCCGCTGGGGCCGACCGGAAATGATCACACTCCTCGAGCGCCTGTCGCGCGACGCCGCCAAATATGACGGATGGCCGGGCATTCTGGTGGGCGATATCTCGCAGCCACGCGGCGGCCCGATGTTCAACGGTCATGCCTCGCATCAGATCGGCCTCGATGCCGACGTCTGGCTGACGCCAATGCCGTCGCACACGCTGACAGCGGCCGAGCGCGAAACCTTGCCCTTCACCAGCATGCTGGCGAAGGACAAGTTCCTGACGATCAACGACAAGGTCTGGACACCGGAGCATGCCCGCCTCCTGATGCGCGCCGCGAGCTACCCCGAAGTCGAACGCATCTTCGTCAATCCGGCGATCAAGAAGAAGATGTGCGACACGTGGACCGGCGACCGAACCTATCTCGGCAAGCTGCGCCCCGAATATGGCCATGACTCGCATTTCCATATCCGCATCCGCTGCCCCGCAGGCTCGGCCAACTGCAAGCCGCAGGCACCTGTGGCGGCTGGCGACGGCTGCGACAAGTCGCTCGCCTGGTGGTTCACACCGGCGCCCTGGGCAAAGCCGAAGCCCACCGAGAAGCCGCCGGCAAAGCCGCGCGAAGTCATGGTTTCCGATCTGCCAAAGTCCTGCCGGGCCGTGCTGGATGCACCTTCCGTCGCCTCGGCCCGCGCCGCTACCTTCGGCACCAAGGCTGCTGCGGCCAGCGCCACGACCGGTGCGATGCCGGTTTCCAGCGCCGATACGGGCAACACCCCGCCCGGCAGCGTCCCGCAGCAGTAAAGCGGCTGAACCGGTTTCGACCGGTTCGACCCGTCTTTCAAAGGCTTGTCTCTTGGTATAGAAGGCAGATAAATCGATTAAAAGTCTTGGGCACTAGGTCCTGAGCGGAACGGGAGCTTCATGGCCGGCAAATGCATCGCGCTGATCGCGCATGATCAGAAGAAGGATGCAATGGCGGAATTTGCCCGCCGCAATCAGGATGCGCTTTCCAATTGGCATATCGTTGCCACGGGCACGACCGGCGGCCGGGTGCTCGATGCCTGCCCTGGCCTTACGGTCACCCGCATGAAGAGCGGTCCGCTCGGCGGCGATCAGCAGATCGGCGCCATGATCGCCACCGGCGATATCGATCTGCTTGTTTTCTTCATCGACCCGCTGACCCCTGTGCCGCATGATGTCGACGTGAAAGCGTTGACGCGGCTTGCCGTTCTCTACGACATTCCCATGGCTCTCAACGAAGCCACCGCAGAACGACTGATCAAAACACTGAACCATTAATCCGCCTCGGCGGCAGACCACGGACCTGGCCATGCCCAAGCTCAATCACAGCGAAGCCCCCCTGCCCTTTCCTATTCTGATCGGCGATATCGGGGGAACCAACGCACGCTTTTCGATCCTCGTCGATGTCTATGCCGAGCCGAAGCATTTCCCGAACGTGCATACCGCCGATTTCAAAACAATCGACGAGGCGATCCAGCAGGGCGTCCTCGACAAGACGGCGGTGCAGCCGCGTTCGGCGATCCTTGCCGTTGCGGCGCCGGTTCGTGGCGACGAAATTCCGCTGACCAATTGCGACTGGGTGATCCGGCCGAAGACGATGATCGCCAATCTCGGTCTCGAGGATGTGCTGATCATCAATGATTTCGAGGCACAGGCTCTGGCGATAGCCGGTGTCTCCGAGGAGCATCGCGAGACCATCGGCGAAACCTCCGAAGGCATGATCGCCTCGCGTGCCGTACTCGGGCCTGGCACCGGCCTTGGCGTTGCCGGGCTTATACATGCCCAACATGCCTGGATCCCGGTGCCCGGCGAAGGCGGCCATATCGATCTCGGGCCGCGCAACGCGCGCGATCTTCAGATCTGGCCGCACCTGGAGCCCATCGAGGGCCGTATCTCCGCCGAGCAGGTCCTCTGCGGCCGCGGCCTGCAATATCTTTACAACGCGATCTGCAAGGCAGACGGCATCGAGCCCGTGCTGACGCAACCGGCTGATATCACCACCCATGCGCTTGCCGGCACCAACGCCCAGGCTGAAGAAACCGTGACGCTGTTCGTCACCTATCTCGGTCGTGTCGCGGGCGATATCGCGCTGGTCTTCATGGCGCGCGGTGGCGTCTACCTTTCCGGCGGCATCTCGCAAAAGATCCTGCCGGCGCTGCAGAAGCCGGAATTCCGCGCCGCCTTCGAGGATAAGGCGCCGCATTCCGCGCTGCTGAAAACGATCCCGACGCATGTGGTCACCCATCCACTGGCCGCACTCGCCGGCCTTTCGGCCTACGCCCGCATGCCGGCCAATTTCGGCCTGGCGACGGACGGCCGCCGCTGGCGGCGTTGATCAAGTGGGCTTCGGCGGCGGTCGTCGAGGGGATCGCTCACGACCACGCGACGCCTTTTTGAAGGCGCTGCCTTCCCTTATAATGAGCTTGGCTCCATGACCCGCTTTAACCAGTGCAACAGGCCATATCTAGCCAAAGTCGTCCCAACTCTTTATAGACCCGCGAAAGCTCGTGCCATATGCGGCTCGCTTGGTTTGAGACAGGAAGCCGATATTTGAAGTCACCTGACACCAAAAAAACCGATATCGACAGTGAGACGATCGCCGCTGTGCTGAAGCGTATCATTGCTGAAAACGGTCGCGACCATATCTGGGGCTACTCGATCGCAATATTTTGCCTCGTTGTCGTCGCAGCGTCTACGGCGACGATGGCCGCCGTCATGAGACCGATCGTGAACGGAGCTTTTTACGAGCGCCGCGCCGAGGTTATGTGGCTGATTTGCTTTGCGATATTGGCCGCGTTTGTGGCCCGTGGTTTTGCTGGTTATTTTCAATCGGTCATTCTGTCTAAAATTGGCAATGACATCATTGCCCGTTATCAAAGGCGCCTCTATGCACATTTGATGACATTGTCGGTTGGCTTCTTCAGCGAAGCCCGTTCGGCTCAGATTGCGGCGCGAGTGAGTCAGAACGTTTCCGGTATCCGCGATGTGATGAACCTTATCATCACATCGACCGCGCGTGACTTTTTGTCATTTGTCTTTCTGCTGGCCAATATGGTCTATCAGGACCCGCTACTCAGCCTCCTGTTCTTCGTCATTGCGCCGCCTGTGTTTCTGGCCTTGCGCCACATCTCAAGACGCCTGCGCGCCGTTACGCGCGAGGCGGTCATTCTCAACAGCCGTGTGCTCGGCGCGATGCAGGAGACTATTCAAGGGGTTTCCATCGTCAAAGCCTTCACGATGGAGCGCGAACTCGAACGCAAAGTCGATAAGCTGATTACGGCGGCTGAAAACCGACAAAACCGCATTGCCCGTATTTCCGAGCGTAACGGCCCGCTGATCGAAACGGTCGCCGGCTTTGCCGTGGCCGGTGTGTTTGCCTATGCCGCCTATCGTTCGATCTATGAAAACGTCCCGCCAGGTGCGGTGTTTTCGTTCATCGTGTCGCTGCTGCTCGCCTATGATCCGGCCCGCCGTCTAGCCAAATTGCAGGTGCAGCTAGAGCGGGCCGTCGTCAATGCGCGCATGATCTACGAATTGCTCGACATGGAGCCGCGCCAGCGCGACCTGATCGACGCCAAGCCACTCACTGTCACCCAGGCCCGTATCGAGTTTCGTGACGTTGACTTCGCCTATGGTGACGAGGCGGTTCTGAACGGCGTGAGTTTCGTTGCCGAGGGCGGCGAGACGACGGCATTGGTCGGCCCCTCCGGCGCCGGCAAGTCCACCGTCATCAATCTCATCCCGCGCTTCTACGATCCCAAGGCCGGCAGCATCTTCATCGATGGGCAGGACATCGCCCATGTCACGAAGCAATCATTGCGCGAGCAGACCGCCTATGTCTCGCAGCAGCCCTACCTTTTCGAAGGCACGATCCGCGACAACATCCGTTATGGCCGTCCGGAGGCGACGAATGCCGAAGTCGAGGAAGCAGCCCGGCTCGCCTATGCCCATGATTTCATCCTGGCCCAGCCGCAAGGCTATGACACGCCGGTCGGCGAGAATGGCGTGACGCTTTCCGGCGGCCAGCGCCAGCGCCTGTCGATCGCCCGCGCGCTGGTACGCAACGCGCCGATCCTGCTTTTGGACGAAGCAACCTCCGCGCTCGATACCGAATCGGAAGCAGCCGTGCAGAAGGCGCTGGACGAAGCCATGAGCGGCCGCACCGTCGTCGTCATCGCCCATCGCCTGTCGACGGTCGTGCGGGCGGAAAAGATCATTGTCATGCAGAACGGGCGCGTCGTCGAAGAGGGCAACCACGAGACGCTTGCGACCGCCGACAATGGCCTTTACGCTCGCCTCAACAACCTCCAGCGGCCGGCCGTTTCCGGCACTTCCCGCAAATAAGACGATTGAGAAGACATGACCGATGATGCGATGAAGCTGGTGGTGGTGGGCGCAGCCGGACGTATGGGCCAAGCCCTGATCCGCCTCATCCACGCCACGGAAGGTGTTACCCTGCACGCCGCGGTCGCCCGTCCCGGTTCCGCCTTCATCGGCAAGGATGCCGGCGAAATTGCCGGGCTGGGGCCGATCGGCATTCCCGTCACCGACGATCCGCTTTCAGCCTTCCTGCATGCCGAAGGCGTGATCGACTTCACCACACCGGCCACCAGCGTCACCTTCGCAGGCCTCGCCGCCCAGGCGCGCGTCGTCCACATCATCGGCACGACCGGCTGCTCGGCGGAAGACGAAGCCAAGTTCAAGGCTGCTTCCCGCCACGCTCGCATCGTCAAATCGGGCAATATGGGCCTCGGCATCAACCTCTTGAGCGTCCTTGTCGAGCAGGCGGCGCGAGCGCTTCCGCCGGCAGATTGGGACATCGAAGTGCTGGAGATGCATCACAAGCACAAGGTCGACGCCCCCTCCGGCACCGCGTTGCTGCTCGGCCAGGCGGCGGCGAAGGGCCGCGGCATCGATCTCGACGATCATTCCGTGCGCGTGCGCGACGGCCATACCGGTCCGCGGCCAGTCGGCACCATCGGTTTCGCCACGCTGCGCGGCGGCGCCGTCATCGGCGACCATTCCGTCATCTTCGCCGGCGAAGGCGAACGCCTGACATTGTCCCACAGCGCCGGTGACCGCTCGCTGTTTGCCCGCGGCGCGCTTCAGGCCGCGCTCTGGGCGCGCGACAAGAAACCCGGCCTTTATTCCATGCTCGACGTCCTCGGGCTTTCCACACGCTGATCCCATCCTGGAGTGGTGAACCGCTCCAGCCTTTTGTTCTCACGCAATTCCGCACGGAAAACCGCCACGCACTTTTCCTGGAATTGCTCTATCAAGGAGGAATATTTCATGAGCGGTACTCTCGTCCTCGTTCGCCATGGGCAGAGCGACTGGAATTTGAAGAATCTTTTTACCGGCTGGAAGGACCCCGACCTCACCGAACTCGGCATCCAAGAAGCCAGGACCGGTGGCAAGGCGCTCGCCGATTACGGCATCAAGTACGATGTCGCCTTCACCTCGGCGCTGACGCGTGCCCAGCACACGCTGAAGATCATCCTCGATGAAGTCGGCCAGCCCGGTCTCGAAACCATCAAGGATCAGGCGCTGAACGAGCGCGACTACGGCGATCTTTCGGGCCTGAACAAGGACGATGCCCGCGCCAAGTGGGGCGAAGAGCAGGTGCATGTCTGGCGCCGCTCCTACGACGTCCCGCCGCCCGGCGGCGAAAGCCTGCGCGACACCGGCGCCCGTGTCTGGCCCTATTACCTCACGGAAATCCTGCCGCGCGTGCTCGCCGGCCAAAAGGTACTGGTCGCCGCCCACGGCAACTCGCTGCGTTCGCTGGTGATGGTCCTCGACCGGCTCAGCAAGGAACAGATCCTGTCGCTCAACCTCGCGACCGGCGTGCCGATGGTCTACAAGCTCAACGCCGACTCCACCGTCGCTTCCAAGGAAGTGCTCGGCGACATGTCCGGCGCGCATTGAGCGTAACCAAATAACGCCTGAAAGCCCCTCACCCTAGCCCTCTCCCCGTTTTACGGGGAAAGGGGACGACCTTTGTACCCTCGTCTCGACAGGTTAGTAGAGGGAAGGCTGTGGGGCGCGCGCCCATCCCCTTCTCCCCGCTTGCGGGGAGAAGGGGGCCGACAGGTCGAATGAGGGGCTAGCCCACCCTCAATTCTCAACGGTGAACCGCACTCTGTCGGCGGCGAAGCGGGAGATCGAATATTGCACAGGGATATTGTCGAGATCCGCATTGAGCGCCTGGGCGACCAGCACGATGGCGCCCGGGGATAGTTGCAGGTCGGCCAGATCGCCTTCGTCGGCATGGGTCGCGGTGATCTCGGTGACGACACGCACATAATCCGGTACGCCAAGCTCGCGAAACGCCTTGGTGATCGATCCGGTCGTCCGATAAATCTCGGCAATGGCGCCGAAGCGATCCGCCGGAAACCAGCTTGTGGCGCGCGAAACCGGACGATGATCCGCCTGACCGAGCGTTTCCAGGCGCACCAGCCGGGTGCCGATCTTGATCTTGAGCTGCCGCGCCAATTCCGTACTCGCAGGCTCTTCGCTGGTCGCAAGAAGGACGCTGCGGGTCTCGCGCACCTGATCGCCAATCCCTTGTGAAAATCGCGTCCGCCTCGAAATCGGGAAGCTCAGGCGCTCCTTGCGCTCGATCAGTGTGCCGCGCCCCTGCACGGCCCTGACGATCCCTTCCTGCGCCAGTGCCGCAAGTGCGCTTCGTATCGTGTGGCGGTTGACCCCGAACTGCAGCGCCAGCGCCGTTTCCGGCGGCACCATGCCTGCTTCATCGAAATCGCCGTGATTGATCGAAGTGCGAATCCGGTCAGCAATCTGCCGCCAGAGCGCTACGCCCGTCTGTCTTTGTACCTTCTGCCCCGCCATGTCGCCTGCTGCTAATGTCACACGCTTGTCACGTCTCGCCAATAAATATAAAACTACCTTGTATGGTTGTCTATATCAATAGACATTTTGAGGATGACGCGATGAATTCAGCACAGAGACAAGAGGCGGCGGCGCAGGAGCGGCGGGAACGCAAGCGCGCCGCCGATCTGTTGGCGCGGGCCGAACGCGACGAGCTTGACGCGGCCTGGGAGGCACTGCCCGACAAACCGGTGGTCCAGCCTGTACGAGGTCCGGAAACCGGGCTCGTCATGGTGCGCGGGCGCATCGGTGGCGGCGGTTCACCCTTTAATCTCGGCGAGGTTACCGTGACGCGCGCCACCGTCAAGCTCGGCTCCGGTGCGATCGGCCACGCGCATGCTCTCGGCACCGACCGCGACAAGGTGCGGCTTGCAGCAATCTTCGATGCACTCTGGCATCAGCCCGCCACCAAGGAATTCGTGGAGAAGGCGATCCTGCTGCCGGTTACCGATCGGATTGCCGAATATGACCGCAAACGTGCCGAGGAAACGGCCGCCACCCGCGTCGATTTCTTCACCATGGTCCGCGGAGAAGACAAATGAGCCCTTCCACCACCTCCATGATCGCCGGCAACGAGGCGCTGACCGGCGGTTTTACCGATCCGGTGTTCGACGCGCAGAGCGTCTTCAAGATGATGATGGATGCCATGGCACGGCCGGGCATCATCCAGACCGTTACCTCCGACATCGCTCCGCCCGCCCAGCTCGGCATTGCAGCCGGCGCGATCAGCCTGGCGCTGTGCGACCATGACACGCCGGTCTGGCTGTCGAGCGGTCTTGCCAAATCGGCCATGCCCGCCTGGCTCAGCTTCCACACCGGCACGCCGGTGACACCGGAAAAGATCGAGGCACGCTTTGCCTTCGTCGAGGCCGGCATGGCGCTCGCCTCCTTCAACCAGTTCGCCGTCGGCACGCAGGAATATCCCGACCGTTCGACGACACTGGTTTTAGAAATCGCAGCCCTTGAGGGCGGCAAGGAACTGGCGCTCTCAGGCCCCGGCATCGCCGGTATCCGCATGATCGCTCCGATCGGCCTGCCCGATACTTTTCCGCGCATCTGGAACGACAATCGCGCGCTTTTCCCGCGCGGCGTCGATCTCGTTCTGACGGCGGAACGGCAATTCCTTTGCCTGCCGCGCACCACCAAGATCATCGCGACGGAGATGTGACGCATGTATGTTGCCGTTAAAGGCGGCGAAGCCGCCATCGCCAATGCTCACCGGCTGCTCGCCGATCGTCGCCGCGGCGATCGTTCGCTGCCTGCCATCGGCATCGACCAGATCGTCGCGCAACTGGCGCTCGCCGTCGACCGCGTCATGGCCGAAGCCTCGCTTTACGACCGCACGCTCGCCGCCCTTGCCGTTCGCCAGGCGCGCGGCGACATGATCGAAGCGATTTTCCTGCTGCGCGCCTACCGCACCACGCTGCCGCGCTTCGGCTATTCCAAGCCGCTGGATACCTCGGCGATGAAGATCGAACGCCGCATCTCCGCCACCTACAAGGACCTGCCCGGCGGCCAGCTTCTCGGTCCCACTTTCGACTATACGCACCGCCTGCTCGACCCGAGCCTGCTCACGGATATGCCGGTGGACGAGCCGATGCAGCGGCCGGCGGAAGAAGGCCGCGTGATGCGCGTCTCGGAAATTCTGAGCCAGGAAGGGCTGATCGAAGGCGACGGCGACATGCCGATCGACCACGAAACCGGCGACCTGACGCGCGAACCGATGGAATTCCCGATGACCCGCGATCTGCGCCTGCAGGCGCTCGCCCGCGGCGATGAAGGCTTCCTATTGGCGCTCGGCTATTCGACCCAGCGCGGCTATGGCCGCACCCACCCCTTCACCGGCGAAATCCGCATCGGCGAAGTGGAGGTCGAATTGGATGTGCCGGAACTCGGTTTTGCCGTGTCATTGGGTAGCATTCAGGTGACCGAATGCCAGATGGTCAACCAGTTCAAGGGTTCGGCCAAGGCACCGCCGCAGTTTACCCGCGGCTATGGCCTGGTTTTTGGCCAAAGCGAACGCAAGGCCATGGCGATGTCGCTGGTCGACCGGGCGCTCCGCGCCGATGAACTCGGCGAGGATATCGTCGCACCGGCCCAGGACGAGGAATTCGTCATCTCCCATTCCGACAACGTGCAGGCGACCGGCTTCGTCGAACATCTGAAGCTGCCGCACTATGTCGACTTCCAGGCCGAACTCGACCTGGTGCGCCGCATGCGCCGCGACTTCGAGAATGCACAGAATGCAGGCAAGGACCCGATGACGGAGGCTGCCGAATGACCGAACTCGCCACCTATAACTTCGCCTATCTCGACGAACAGACCAAGCGGATGATCCGCCGCGCCATCCTGAAGGCGATCGCCATTCCCGGTTATCAGGTGCCGTTCGCCTCGCGCGAAATGCCGATGCCCTATGGCTGGGGCACGGGCGGCGTGCAATTGACCGCCGCGATCATCGGGCCGGACGATGTGCTCAAGGTCATCGACCAAGGCGCCGACGACACGACCAACGCCGTCTCTATCCGCGCCTTCTTCCAGAAGGTGGCTGACGTCGCCGTCACCACCCGCACGGACGAGGCAACCATCATCCAGACGCGCCACCGTATCCCGGAAGGCAAGCTTGGACCCAACCAGGTGCTGGTCTATCAGGTGCCGATCCCCGAACCGCTGCGTTTCCTGGAGCCGCGCGAGACCGAGACCCGTAAGATGCATGCGCTCGAGGAATACGGCCTCATGCATGTGAAGCTCTACGAAGACATCGCCCGCAACGGCCGCATCGCCACCACCTATGCCTACCCGGTGAAGGTGGCCGGCCGTTACGTGATGGACCCCTCGCCGACGCCGAAATTCGACAATCCGAAGATGCACATGTCGGATGCGCTGCAGCTCTTCGGCGCCGGCCGCGAAAAGCGTATCTATGCCGTGCCGCCCTATACCGAAGTCGTCAGCCTCGATTTCGAGGATCATCCCTTCGAAGTGCAGCGTTTCGATAAGCCCTGTGCTCTCTGCGGTGCCGAGCAGGTCTATCTCGACGAAGTGATCCTCGACGACAAGGGCGGGCGGATGTTTGTCTGCTCCGACACCGATTTCTGCGAAGACCGCCGCGCCCATGGCCATATCGGCACCATGCTGGCACCCAACCAGGAGGCCGCCGAATGAGCGACACGCCACTCCTCAAGGTCAAGGATATCTCGAAATTCTATGGCAGCCGCATCGGTTGCCGCAATGTATCCTTCGATCTCTGGCCCGGTGAAGTGCTGGCGATCGTCGGCGAATCCGGCTCCGGCAAGACGACGCTGCTCAACTGCATTTCGACCCGGCTGCGGCCGACCACCGGCAGCGTCGAGTACCATATGCGCGACGAGACCTATCGCGAACTCTTCCGCATGAACGAGGCCGAACGGCGCTTCCTGATGCGCACCGACTGGGGCTTCGTGCACCAGAACCCGGCCGACGGCCTGCGCATGACCGTTTCGGCCGGCGCCAATGTCGGCGAGCGGCTGATGGCGATCGGTAACCGGCACTACAGCAATATCCGCAATACGGCCATCGACTGGCTGGAACGCGTGGAAATCGACGCTGACCGTATCGACGATCAACCGCGCGCCTTCTCGGGCGGCATGCGCCAGCGCTTGCAGATCGCCCGCAACCTGGTGACCGGCCCGCGGCTGGTGTTCATGGACGAGCCGACCGGTGGCCTCGACGTATCGGTTCAGGCCCGCCTGCTCGATCTCGTACGCGGCCTCGTCAACGATCTCGGCCTGTCGGCCATCATCGTCACGCACGACCTCGCCGTTGCCCGCCTGCTGTCGCACCGCATGATCGTGATGAAGGACGGGGTGGTGATCGAGCATGGTCTTACCGACCGCGTGCTCGACGATCCGCGCGAGCCCTATACGCAACTGCTCGTCTCCTCGATCCTGCAGGTTTAAAGCCATGGCCACTCCCCTCGTCGTTTCCGAAGTCTTCAAGAGCTTTACCATGCACCTGCGCGACGGCATCCGCCTGCCGGTCGTCGCCGACGTCTCCTTCTCGGTCGCATCGGGCGAATGCGTGGTTCTCGGCGGCCCTTCCGGCATCGGCAAGAGCTCGCTGCTGAAAATGATCTACGGCAACTACGCCGTCGATAGCGGCCAGATCCTGGTGATGCATAAGGAAAGGATCGTCGATCTCGCCGCCGCCGATCCGCGCACCGTGCTGGAAGTCCGCCGCCATACCATGGGCTATGTCAGCCAGTTCCTGCGCACCGTACCGCGCGTTGCTGCCATCGACGTGGTTGCCGAGCCGCTGCTGGCGCGTGGCGCAAGTGCCGAGACCGCCCGCGAAAGAGCAGGCAGCCTGCTGGCGCAGCTCAACCTGCCGGAAGAGCTTTGGCAATTGCCGCCCGCCACCTTCTCCGGCGGCGAACAGCAGCGCGTCAATATCGCCCGTGGCTTCATCACCGATCATGCCATTCTGCTGCTCGATGAGCCGACCGCCTCTCTCGACGCGAGAAACCGTGCTGCCGTCGTCGACATGATCGAAAAGAAGAAAAAGGCCGGCGTCGCCCTCCTCGGCATCTTCCATGACGAGGAAGTGCGCGAGGCCGTTGGCAGCCGCGTTCTCGATGTGTCGCAATTTTCGCCCAGAAAGTCCGCCGCATGAGCCGCCAATTGGGCGAAACGCCCTTCATCAGCCCCTCGGCCAGCGTCAGCAATTCGACGCTCGGCCGCTACACCGAAGTCTCCGACCGCTGCCGCATCGATGAAACCGAGATCGGCGACTATTCCTACATCATGCAGGACGGCGCGGTCTGGTGTGCGACGATCGGCAAGTTCGTCAACATTGCCGCGGCTGTGCGCATCAACGCCACCAACCATCCGACCTGGCGGGCGACGTTGCATCACTTCACCTATCGCGCCGCCGACTATTGGCCGGATGCCGATATGGAGACGGATTTCTTCACCTGGCGGCGCGACAACCGCGTAACCATCGGCCATGACGTCTGGATCGGCCATGGCGCCACCATCCTGCCGGGCGTCACCGTCGGTAACGGTGCGGTCATTGGCGCCGGTGCGGTCGTCTCCAAGGATGTTGCGCCCTATACGATCGTCGGCGGCGTGCCGGCCAAGCTCATCCGCCAGCGCTTCACCGAAGCTGTCGGCGAGCGCATGGACAAGCTTGCCTGGTGGGACTGGGATCACACCACATTGCGTACTGCGCTTGACGATTTCCGCGCCCTTGCGGCCGAGGACTTCCTGATCCGCTACGGCGCCTGACGCCCGCGGCACAATCCTTGCTAGAATCCTCTCCGAAGCCCGAAAACCCTGCGGTTTTCGGGCTTTTGCATGCCGTTACGGGAGGGCGCAAACGGCGGGGATTGTAACAGCAGTTACACAAATCTGACATTGGAGCTTCACGAACGGGGACTAATGCGTTGCCTATGCTCAGCGTATGGCGGTCTCGAGGCTTTTCGAAGCGAAAGCCCATGCGCTCGTCCAACAGGTTTCCGCTGCGCCAACGTCAACGTTTGTTGCGGAGCCGGACAGCCGCGAAAGGGAAGGCCTCATGTTTGAGCTGAAGAATGTTTCGCGCCGGTTCGGAAACAAGCTCGCTGTCGATTCCGTGACGCTGGACATTCCGCAAGGACAGATGGTCGGCATCATCGGCCGCTCAGGCGCCGGCAAGTCCACGCTGCTGCGCATGATCAACCGCCTTGCCGATCCGAGCTCGGGCTCCATTCATTTCGCCGGCATCGAAGTTTCCAAGCTGCGCGGCCGGGCGTTGCGCAACTGGCAGCGCGATTGCGCCATGATCTTCCAGCAGTTCAACCTGGTTCCCCGCCTCGACGTGCTTACCAACGTCATGCTCGGCCGCCTGAACCAGCGCTCGACGACGCTCAGCCTGTTGTCCATCTTCAGCCGCGAAGAGCGTATCGAAGCCATCGCGGCGCTTGAACGCCTCGGCATCGAACAGACCGCGTTGCAGATGGCCGGCACGCTGTCGGGTGGCCAGCAGCAGCGCGTCGCCATCGCCCGCGCCCTGATGCAGCAGCCGAAAATGATGCTTGCCGACGAGCCGATCGCCTCGCTTGATCCGCTGAACGCCAAGATCGTCATGGATGCGCTGCGCGATATCAATGAGCGCGAGGGTATCACCGTCATCACCAACCTGCACACGCTGGATACCGCGCGCAACTACTGCGAACGCATCGTCGGCATGGCGGCCGGCCGCGTGGTGTTCGACGGCAAGCCGGCCGATCTGACGGCCGCCGCCGTCAAGGAAATCTACGGCACCGACAAAGATGGCGCCGGTGTCGACGAGACGATGACGTCGACCGCCATCAATCTTTCCGATCAGCCCGCGCAAGGCGCGGCAAATGCATCTGCCGGCCCGCAACCGCTGGCACTGGCCGGTCTCTGAGGGAGCCGGCCGCGATCGAAGGCCCACGTCAAGGGCGCATTTCTTCTAGACCGAAGACATCCGGGGACACCGGTTAATCAGGAGACGAACCCATGTTGAAGAAGACCCTTCTCGCAGCCACGGCGCTTCTCGCGCTCGCTGGCGGCGCTGCCGCTCAGGACATCAAGGAATTCCGCGTTGGTATTCTCGGTGGCGAAAACGAAGCCGACCGCCTGCGCAACTATGCCTGCCTCTCCGACCACCTGAAGAAGGAGTTCGGTTTCGAGAAGGTATCGCTGTTCCCGGCTGCCGACTATGACGGCGTCATCCAGGGCCTGCTCGGCGGCACGCTCGACTTCGCTGAACTTGGTGCTTCCGGCTATGCAGCCACCTACATCAAGGACCCGAAGGCCGTTACCCCGATCCTGACCACGCAGCAGACGGACGGCTCGACCGGCTATTACTCGATCGGTCTCGCCCTGAAGTCCTCCGGCATCAAGACGATCGCCGACGCCAAGGGCAAGAAGCTCGGCTACGCCGACCCGGACTCCACCTCGGGCTACCTCGTTCCGCTGACGCAGATTCCGAAGACCACCGGCATGCCGAACGACAAGTTCTTCGCTTCCACCCAGTTCAACGGCGGTCACGAGAACAACCTGCTCGCCGCCTATGACGGCAAGGTCGACGTTGCCGTTGACGACTCTTCGGGCCTCGGCGATTTCAAGGACGGCTACACCTCCGGTACCTTCCGCAAGGAAGTCGACAAGGGCGCCGTCGATCCGAACAAGCTCGTCGAAGTCTGGCGCTCGCCGCTAATCCCGAACGGCCCGCTCGTCGTTCGCAACGCTCTCGGCACCGAATGGCAGGCCAAGCTGACCGACTTCTTCCTGAAGCTCCCGACCACCGACGCCAAGTGCTTCTCGGCAATCGAAGGCGGCGACTTCAAGGGTTACGTCAAGGTCAACCCGGACTTCTACAAGGCCGTTGTCGAAGTTCGTAAGGCTGCCATCGGCGGCTGATCCCTATCCAGACTGCGGGGCGGCCGGCGACGGCCGCCCTTTTCCTATCACAAGGGCAGGATTTCATGACGGTTGCCGATACTCAGCTACAGATGCAAGGTGCGCCTCAGAGCGCCAAGGACATCGGCGACGCCTGGAGCAGGATGGTGGCTCGCCGCCGCCTCTATACCGGCATTGGCCTGCTGATCCTGATCACCGCCTTCGTGAGCTCCGTCCGCTTTGCCGACGAGAGCAATGCCGGCCATTTCTTCGACCGCCTGCCGCATCTTTTCGATTTCCTGAGCTGGCTCATCCCCAAGGATTGGTCCGACGTCTATCGTGCGCTCTTCGACCTGCCGAGCCCCAACGGCGCAAACGGCGTCGGCGGCGAGGAATTCAATTTCCCGCTAGGCCGCGTCTATGTCTGGGGCGATTTCTATATCCCTGAATATTTCGAGCTGATGATCATCACGATCAACGTGGCGCTGGTTTCCACCCTCATCGGCTTTGTCGTCGCCCTGCCCCTCAGCTTCTTTGCTGCGCGCAACATGTCGCCGTCGCATCCGGTTCGTCTGGTGACCAAACGCTTCATGGAATTGCTGCGCGCCTTTCCCGAGATCGTCATCGCCGGCCTGTTTTCGGCGATCCTGTCGATCGGCCCGATCGCTGCCATCATCGCCGTCGGCCTGCATACGATCGGCGCGCTCGGCAAGCTCTTCTATGAGGTGATCGAGAATATCGACATGAAGCCGGACGAGGGCATGAAGGCGGTCGGCGCGAGTTGGACGGAGCGCGTTCGCTTCGCCGCGCTGCCGCAGGTTCTGCCGAATTTTATGTCCTACGTGCTGCTGCGCCTGGAGATCAACGTTCGCGCTTCCACCATCATCGGCGCCGTCGGCGGCGGCGGTATCGGCGAGGAGCTGAAGCTTTCGATCTCGCGCGGTTTTGGCGCCAAGACGGTGGCACTCGTGCTGCTGCTTTTCGTCACGATCATCGCCGTCGACCAATTTTCCGCATGGCTCCGTCGCCGTCTCGTCGGCGAACATGCCTTCCTTCTGCAACACTGAGGTTGCCTATGTCCGTCATCGACGCCGGCCGCATGCAGGAAATCGAAGCCCGCTATCCGGAAATCCTGCACCGATCGTTCCGCCAGCGTTTCGGCGCGCTGATGATCTTTCTCGGCGTGATCCTTTACGGCATCTACGCCGTCTGGTTCTTCGACCTGCCGAAGATCGTCGCGGAAGCACATTGGGAACGCGTCGGTATCTATCTGAGTGAATGGGTCAGCTACGACGTGCAGCCGGAGTTCCGCGTTTCCGGTGACAAGATCAGCGTCAAATATCCGCGTTTTTCGCCGCTCGGCGACGATCCACATCCGGATTGGGTGACGAACAATCCTGACGGCAGCCTGACCGTCTCCGTCAGCGGCAGCAGCCGCAGCGTGACGGTTACCAAGACGCAAGCGATCCTGACCGCACATGGCGTCACTGTTCCGATCGACTTCACCGGCGCTGCGCCGAAGGTCCTCGGCTCGGAGCCACTGCCGTCATGGATCACGGTTTATGACGACAATATCCTCGCCAATATGGGCTTTGCCGGCGACGTCAGCATTTCCACCGACCGCGTGAAGATCCGCAAGCGCTTCATCGGCTGGGCAAATTTTGTCTTCGATACGCACTCGCCCTTCTTCGATAAGCCGGCGAGCGAAGTCATCAGCCTGATCGTTTCCGGGCCGCGACTGGAGCCGGACCAGTCCAATCTCTCGCTGGCATTCGACAATATCTGGAACAATGGCGCATGGCAGCATGGCGATGTCTGGACCAAGTTGTTCCAGACGATCGTCATGGCCTTCCTCGGCACGCTGCTCGGTTCGCTCGCCGCTTTCCCGCTGGCCTTCATGGCGGCGCGCAACATCACGCCGAACCGGCTGGTCAATCAGATATTGAAGCGCTTCTTCGATTTCCTGCGTTCGGTCGACATGCTGATCTGGGCGCTTTTCCTGACCCGCGCCTTCGGCCCCGGCCCGCTCGCCGGCAGCGGCGCGATCTTCCTGACGGAGACCGGCACCCTCGGCAAGCTCTATTCCGAAGGGCTGGAGAACATCGACAACAAGCCGCGCGAAGGCGTCAAATCGACGGGCTCCTCGACGGTTCTCGTGCATCGCTACGGGATCATGCCGCAGATCGTTCCCGTCATCGTCAGCCAGACTCTGTACCAATGGGAATCTAATGTGCGCGGCGCCACGATCATCGGCGCAGTGGGTGCCGGCGGCATCGGCCTGAAGCTTTGGGAGGCCATGCGCACCAATGCCAATTGGGAAAACGTTGCCTATATGGTGCTCTTGATCCTCATCGTCGTCTTCCTGTTCGACGCCGCTTCCAATGCGCTACGCTCGCGCCTGATGGGCACGCAAAACGGCAGGTAGAAAGCCTTCGGAAAAATCGCAGCGCATCATCATTTTGTCACGGGAATCCGGTAGCGCAGGTCGGCAAGACAACATTGCTTGAGTTCGCTTTAGCCGGATTCGAGCCGCTGCTGCCTTGCTGCTCTTGCGGTTTGTCGCAAATCACCCAACAGTGTCGTGCGCAGCCGATTTTTCCAAGGAACGCAGCCTTGCGCTATGCTCTCTATTTCACGCCGCCCAAAGACGATCCGTTGACCGCGCTTGCCGCTCTCTGGCTGGGCCGCGATGCATTTTCCGATGACATCTTTTCCGACAAGGCCATGGGTCCCGTGCCGGAAGGCCATGCCGAACTGACCGCCGATCCGCGCCGCTACGGCTTTCACGCCACGCTGAAAGCGCCATTCGAGCTTGCCGGCTCGGTGACCGAGTGCGATCTTCTCGATGTCGCCGCCGAGTTCGCCGCGCGCACCAAGGCTTTCACCATTCCGGAACTGGTGCTCGGCCAGCTCGGTCATTTCTTCGCGCTCGTGCCCGGCTCGCTTTACCAGCCGCTGCGGGATTTTGCCTCGCGTGTGGTCAAGACTTTCGAACCATTCCGCGCACCGCTTTCGGATCACGACATCGCCCGGCGCAAGCCGGAAGGCCTGACAGAACCGCAGCGCGCCAATCTGCTGCGCTGGGGCTATCCCTACGTCAATGACGAATTCCGTTTCCATATGACGTTGACCGGGCGCGTCCCAACCGAACGTCAAGCCGACATGCAAGAAGTCCTGCGCGAGCGCTTCGCCGACTATATAGGCAAGGCACTCGCCGTTTCCGGCCTCGCCGTCTTCATCGAAGAAGAGCGCGGCGCCCCCTTTACCGTCCGTTCCTGGCTGCCGCTTTCCGGCGCCTAATAGCGAAAGACCTGACATGACCAAAGAAACCGTCCTTTCCAACGCCCGCATCGTCCTCGAAGACAAAATCGTCGAAGGCTCCGTGCTGATCCGTGACGGTCGCATTGCCGGCATTTCCGAGGGCAAGTCTGCTATCGGCGAGGATTTCGAGGGCGACTATCTGATCCCGGGCCTGGTCGAGCTGCATACGGACCATCTGGAGGCCCATTATTCGCCGCGCCCCGGCGTGCGCTGGAACAAGACAGCGGCCATCCAGGCGCATGACGCCCAGATCGTCACCTCCGGCATCACGACAGTATTCGACTGCCTGCGCATGGGCTCAGATGAAGACGGCGGTTTCGAGCGCGGCGAGATGCGCGACATGGCCGATGCCATTCAGGCGGCAGAGCGCGAGGACCGGCTGCGCGCCGAACACCTGATCCATCTGCGCTGCGAAGTCTCCGCCGACAACGTCCTCGATCATTTCCAGGATTTCGAGAAGGACCCCTATGTCCGTCTGGTTTCGCTGATGGACCACGCGCCGGGCCAGCGCCAGTTCCAGACCATGGACCAATACATCTTCTACTATCAGAAGAAGCGCGGCTTGAGCGACGAGGCCTTTGCCCGTTTCGTTGCCAAGCGCCAGGAAGAATCGGCCAAATACGCAACGCCGCATCGCGATGTCATCTCCAAGGTTTGCGCCGAGCGCGGTATCACCATCGCCAGCCATGACGACGCGACACTCGCCCATGTCGACGAAGCCATCAATTACGGCGTTCGCCTGGCTGAGTTCCCGACCAGCGTTGACGCCGCCAAGGCGTCGCATGGTGCCGGCATGAGCGTGCTGATGGGCGCGCCGAACATCGTTCGCGGCAAGTCGCATTCCGGCAATATCGCCGCCCGCGATCTCGCCGAACTCGGCGTGCTCGACGTACTGTCGTCCGATTATGTGCCGCTCAGCCTGCTGCATGCTCCCTTCATCCTTGCCGACGAGATCGAGAGCATTTCGCTGCCGCAAGCGATCGCCATGGTGACCGCCACCCCGGCAAAGACTGTCAGCCTGAACGACCGTGGCCGCATCGCCGAAGGCCTGCGCGCCGATCTCGTGCGTGTCCGCCGCGATCATGGCGTGCCGGTGACGCGCTCGGTCTGGCGAGAAGGACGACGTGTCGCATGACGGTCGAGGCCAACATAAAGCCGGCTAATCTTGGCCTGGCCTATGCGACCGCGGGCACGCTCGCCGTCGTCGTCGGGCCGAGCGGTGCCGGCAAGGATACGCTGATGAATCTCGCCGCCCGGTATTTCGCCGGCCGGCCGGATGTCCATTTCGTCCGCCGCGTCATCACCCGCGAAGGCGATGCTGGCAACGAGGATCACAAAAGCGTCTCGGATGCCGATTTCGACGCCATGCAGCGCGCCGGCGCGTTCGCCATCTCCTGGGAAGCGCACGGCTTGAAATATGGTATTCCGGCAGCGGTCCGCGATGAGCTAGCCCTCGGCCATCTCGTCATCGCCAATGGTTCGCGCTCCGTACTCGACCGTTTCCAGACCGCCTTTCCACGGCTTAAGGTCATCAACGTCACGGCGCGGCGCGAGGTATTGGCCGAGCGGCTGATGGCACGAGGCCGCGAGAGCCGTGAGGATGTGCTGAAGCGGCTGGAAAGAAGCTCGCTGACCGTTCAGGGCAGCTATGACATAGCCGATATCGATAATAGCAGCACGCTCGAAGAGGCCGAGCGTGCTATCATTTCGGTGCTGGAAGCGCTGATTGGGAAGTAAGCGGCCGGAGCCGAAGAAGACGAGGCATACGCAAAGGGCCTATCTCGCCCTCCTGAGCTTGTCGAAGGGGCGGGATAGACCGTTTCCAACCCACCGCTCAATGCGCTTCGTCCCAATTGTGAGCCGCGCGCGCGTCGACCTTCAACGGCACGGACATATCGACCGCCGGCATGGCGGCATTTTCCATGACCGAGACGATGATCGGCGTCGAACGCTCGACATCGGCGTCTTCGACTTCGAAGATCAGTTCGTCATGCACCTGCAGCAGCATGCGCACGCGATCGTCGAGGCCGGCGGCCGCAAGTGCCGGCTCCATCTTGATCATGGCGCGGCGGATGACGTCGGCCGCTGAACCCTGGATCGGCGCATTGATCGAGGCGCGTTCGTTGAAGGCGCGCACGGACGGATTGGAGGAGCGGATTTCCGGAAAATGCACGCGGCGGCCGAAGATGGTCTCGACATAGCCCTTGTCGCGCGCTGCCGCCTTGGTGCTTTCCATATAATCGCGGATGCCGGGGAAGCGTTCGAAATACCGCTTGATGTAATCGCCGGCTTCCGAACGTTCGATCGACAATTGGTTGGCGAGGCCGAAGGCGGAAATGCCGTAGATGATGCCGAAATTGATCGCCTTGGCGCGGCGGCGCACTTCGCTCGGCATGCCCTCGATCGGCACGCTGAACATTTCCGAGGCCGTCATGGCGTGAATATCGACGCCGTCGGCGAAGGCCTGTTCGAGTTGCGGGATATTGGCGACATGCGCCAGCACGCGCAGTTCGATCTGACTATAGTCGGCCGAGATCAGCTTGTGACCTGGCGTCGAAATGAAAGCCGTGCGGATCTTGCGACCTTCGGCCGTGCGAACCGGAATATTCTGCAGGTTCGGCTCGGAGGAGGACAAGCGCCCGGTCGTGGTCGAGGCCAGCGAATAGGAGGTATGGACCCGTTTGGTCTCGGGATGGACATAGCCCGGCAGCGCGTCGGTATAGGTGGATTTCAGCTTGGTGAGCTGGCGCCAGTCGACGATCTTGCGCGGCAGTTCGAAGCCGGCGGCCGCCATGTCTTCCAGCACTTGCGCCGAGGTCGACCATTGCCCGGTCTTGGTTTTGTTGCCGCCGGCTAGGCCCATCTTGCCGAAGAGAATGTCGCCGAGCTGTTTCGGCGAACCGATGTTGAAGCGCTCGCCGGCCAACGTGTAAATCTCATCCTCGAGGGCGGCGGCACCCTGCGCCAGCTCGCCGGAAAGGCGCGACAGGATTTGCCGGTCGATGGTCATGCCGCGCTCCTCCATATGGGCGAGAACCGGCACCAGCGGCCGTTCCAGACGCTCATAGACGCTGGTGAGCTTTTCGGCGGACAGCCGCGGCTTCAGCACCAGCCAGAGCCGCAGCGTCACATCGGCATCTTCTGCGGCGTAGGCCGTGGCCCGGTCGATATCGACGAGATCGAAGGTGATGTTGGATCTGCCGCTGCCGGTGACATCCTTGTAGGCGATCGGCTTGTGGCCGAGCCAGCGCTCCGACAGGCTATCCATGCCATGCGTGGCATTGGCGCCACCATCGAGCACGTAGGACAGAAGCATCGTGTCGTCGAAGGCCTTGAGCTCGATGCCATAGCGCTTCATCAGCAGGTAGTCGTATTTCAGGTTCTGCGCGATCTTGAGGACGGAGGTGTCTTCAAGCAGATTCTTCAGCCGCGGAAGCGCATCGCGCAACGAGATCTGATTATCCACCAATCCGCCGCCGAGCAGATCGCCGACGCCGTTCTTGTGGCCGAGCGGCACGTAAGCGGCGCGGATGACCGTACCGGAAGGATCGTTGCGATTATCGGCGATCGCCAGCGAAAAACCGACGATTTCGGCCTGCATGGCGTCGAGCGACGTCGTCTCCGTATCGAAGGCGACGATGCCGGTTTCGCGCGCGTTCGCTATCCACTGGTCCAGAGTAGCGACGTCGCGGATGGTGACATAGGTGGAATGATCGATCGGCGCGGTGGCAAAGCTTGCCGCCCGTGCCTTGGCGAGTTCGCGGGGCTCTGAGGCACTTTCAGACGCCATACGCGCCTTGACCACCGGCGCCGGCACGGAGGCACCTTCGGCAGCCACCTCGCCGCCAGCAACAAGATCGACATTTTTAGCGACATCGAGGTCGGGGCCATGGGCAGTGTCGCCCCGCTCGACCTTGACCTCGGATGGTTCGATCGCAGCCGCATCGCAATCGCAGGCATCGGCGACACGGCGCGTGAGCGAGGTGAACTCCATCGCCTTCAGGAAGCCGATCAGTTTCGGGCCGTCCTGGGATTCCAGCACCAAATCATCGAGCGGCAGCTCCAGCGGCACATCGGTCCTGAGCGTCACCAACTGCCGGGAAATTCGGGCCAGCTCGGCATTGGCGACGATGTTTTCACGGCGCTTCTGCTGCTTGATTTCGCCGGCGCGGGCAAGCAGCGTGTCGAGATCGCCGAACTCTTCCAGAAGCTGCGCCGCCGTCTTCGGGCCGATGCCGGGAATGCCGGGCACGTTGTCGACGGAATCGCCGGTCATGGCCTGCAGGTCGATCATCTTTTCCGGCGGCACGCCCCACTTCTCGATGACATCGGGGATGCCGATCTGCTTGTCCTTCATGCTGTCATACATGTGGACCATGGGGGTGACGAGCTGCATCAGATCCTTGTCGGAGGAAATGATGGTGACGTCGGCGCCGGCCGCCTCGGCTTGGCGGGCGTAGGTGGCGATGATGTCGTCCGCCTCGAAGCCGTCGGTCTCGATGCAAGGCAGGTTGAAGGCGCGCGTCGCCTGGCGGATGAGCCCGAACTGCGGGATCAGCTCCTCCGGCGGTGCCGAGCGGTTTGCCTTGTAGGCGTCGTAGATATCCTTGCGGAATGTCTTCGAGGAATAGTCAAAGATGACGGCAAAGTGTGTCGGCGTAACGCCGACCGAGGTATCGCGCGCCGAGGTCAGCAGCTTCCACAGCATATTGCAGAAACCGGAGACGGCGCCGACCGGTAATCCATCGGATTTGCGCGTCAGCGGCGGCAGGGCATGAAAGGCCCGGAAAATGAAACCGGAGCCGTCGACGAGGAAGAGATGATCACCTTTTTTCATGGAAGCATGGATAGCGTGGCGCACCTCCAACGTCCATATAAAGTTCCAATCAAGCGGTCTGCGGACAGGCTAAATTTCTCACTCAAACGTTACCAATTTTTAATCAATCTAATCTGCGGATTCCCTTGAAAAACCATATTTAGAGCCTCATTTCATACTCACCGGCGATTGATTACGCCGAGGGTCTGGCAACCGGCCTGTCCCCCGCCATGTCAGACTTGGACAAAGGCCTATCCCCCTCTCCGGGCCTTTGTCCCCCCTTTGAAGCCGCCATGGTCCCACCTCCAGACCATGGCGGCTTTTCTATTAGATTTCATTCACATAGTCAGTAAAACAACCCGCCAAATATCACCAGAATTTGGCCTGCATCAGACACATTTCACCCAAGATTTGATGATTGTTTTGCTCCAAAATACGGGCATACTTGCAATCATGGGATTTAATCGCATGGACTCTGCGGCCTACCTTGCCAATCAGATGGCGAAGGGATTTGCCCGCTCGTTGCAACAACGGGCGGCGGGGCTTGGTTTTTCCCCCGGCCAATTTCCGATCCTGCTGGAATTGTGGTCCGAAGACGGGCTGACCCAGAAGCAATTGCTGGAGCGCGTCGACATCGAGCAGGCGACGATGGCCAATACCCTGTCGCGCATGGAACGCGATGGGCTGGTGGAGCGCCGGCCGCATCCATCCGACAAACGCGCGCAACTGGTGTTCCTGACCGGCAAAGCTGCCGCCATGCAGACGGAAGCCGTGCAAGCCGCTATGGCTGCGGACAAGGAGCTGTTTCGAGGCTTCCGCACCTTCGAGCGCGAACTGCTGCTCGAATATATCAGGCGCATCCTGGAAAACGCCAAGCATCTCTAGCACCGCGCGTCTCGTTCAACTGACCGTGCATTCGGAAATTTTCGATTTTCCTGCCTCGAAACCGAACTGGCTTTGGTCTATCGTCCGGCCAATTTTCACGTAAGGAGTCGGATATGACCGATGTATCGCCCGTTCTCGACCGTGCGGATCAGAACCTTCCGTCCAGTCTCGACAATCTGTTCGAACTGCTGCGTATCAAATCCATCTCGACCGATCCGGCCTTCAAGGCGGAGTGCCACAAGGCGGCGGAATGGCTGGTCGCCTACCTGACCTCGCTCGGCTTCACCGCCTCCGTGCGCGACACGCCGGGTCATCCGATGGTCGTTGCCCATCATGATGCAGCGAGCGCCGATGCGCCGCATGTGCTGTTCTACGGTCACTATGACGTGCAGCCGGTCGATCCGATCGAGCTTTGGGAGAGCGATCCCTTCGCGCCTGCCGTCAAGGATATGGGCGAAGGCCGCAAGATCCTGACTGGCCGCGGCACCTCTGATGACAAGGGCCAGTTGATGACCTTTGTCGAAGCCGTCCGCGCTTACAAGGAAATCAAGGGTGCGCTTCCGGTCCGCATCACCATCCTGTTCGAAGGCGAAGAGGAATCCGGCTCCCCGTCGCTGAAGCCGTTCCTCGAAGAGAACGCCGCCGAGCTGAAGGCGGACTATGCGCTGGTCTGCGACACCGGCATGTGGGATGGCGATACGCCGGCGATCTCGGCAGGCCTGCGCGGCCTCGTCGGCGAAGAAATCATCATCAATGCCGCCGATCGCGACCTGCATTCCGGCATGTTCGGCGGCGCGGCCGCCAACCCGATCCACATCCTCACCGACATTCTCGCCGGCCTGCATGACGAGACCGGCCGCGTCACGCTCGACGGCTTCTATGACGGCGTCGAAGAGACGCCGGGCAACATCAAGGCCTCCTGGGAAACGCTCGGCATGACGACGGAAAAATTCCTCGGCGAAGTCGGCCTCTCCATACCCTCCGGCGAAAAAGGCCGTTCGGTGATGGAACTCACCTGGGCGCGACCGACGGCTGAGGTCAACGGCATCACGGGCGGCTATACCGGCGCCGGCTTCAAGACCGTGATCGCCGCCAAGGCGTCGGCGAAGGTATCGTTCCGCCTCGTAGGGCAGCAGAACCCAGATGCAATCCGCGATAGTTTCCGCGCTTACGTCCGCTCGAAGGTTCCAGCCGATTGCTCGGTGGAGTTCCATGCCCATGGCGCCTCGCCGGCAATCCAACTGTCCTACGATTCGCCGGTACTGACCAAAGCAAAGCACGCTCTTTCCAGCGAGTGGCCGAAGCCGGCTATCGTTATCGGCATGGGCGGATCGATCCCGATCGTCGGAGACTTCCAGAAGATGCTTGGCATGGAATCCCTGCTGGTCGGTTTCGGCCTCGCCGACGATCGCATCCATTCGCCGAACGAGAAATACGAGCTGAAATCCTATCACAAGGGCATCCGCTCCTGGGTCCGCATCCTCGACGCGCTCGCCGCTTGAGTTTCAAACGAGGACGCGCGAGCGAGATCGCGCGTCCTCCCCTTCATTTTCGCCTTCCGTCGCAGCGTGCCGCCACCGTGGCCGGCAATAAGATTGCAACCTACCCGCCTCAATTTGGATTCGACAAAAGCCGCCAATTTCTATAGGCGTTTGATTAAACGATTAATCACCCGACGTCCCCATGGTGCACCGACCAGATGGCAACCGCGCGCCCCGGCCCCAATCTCAGCAGGATCGCCGCCTCGCTCGGCGTCTCCGTTGCCACGGTGTCCAATGCCCTTTCCGGCAAGGGGCGAGTCTCGGCTGAACTGGTGGAGCGCATCCGCGCCACGGCGGCCACGCTCGGTTATGTGCCAAGCCAGGCTGGCCGGGCGCTGAGGACCGGGCGCAGCGGCGTTCTTGGGCTGGTTCTGCCCGATATCTCCAATCCACTCTTTCCGCAGATCGCCCAGGCAATCGAACATGCCGCCGCCATCGCCGGCTATGGTGTGCTGATTGCCGATTCGCGCGGTGACGTCGGCACGCAGACCGAGGCGATCCACCGGCTGGTGGAACGCGGCGTCGACGGCATGGTGATCGTGCCGCGGCGCGGCACCCGCATTGCCGATGCCGGCTGTCCCGTGGCCGTCATCGATACGCCCTCGACGCCGGGCAACACGGTTTCCGCCGACCACTGGCAGGGCGGTCGTGAAATCGCCAGTCATCTGCGCAATCTCGGGCACCGCAAGATTCTGTTGATCGGCGGAAGCAGCGCCTCCAGCGTACAGAACGACCGCATCGGCGGCTTCAAATCCGCCCTCGACGCCACGATAAAGACCGAGGTCCTCTGGATCGAAAAGCTGGAGGAACAGGACGGGCCTGGCTGCCTGCTGGGATTGGCGGACAAGGTGCAGCAGGGCTTTACGGCCTTTGCCGCCGTTTCCGACCTGCATGCCTTGCGCGCGCTCACCGAACTGCAACGGGCCGGCATCGCCGTTCCGGACAGCGCCAGCGTCACCGGCTTCGACGATCTCATCTGGTCGCCGGTCGTGACACCCGCGCTCACCACGATACGCATGGACATCGCGGCGATTGCCGAGATCGCGATCACCGCACTGGTCAGCGCCATCCAAAATGGCGAACCGATCAAAAAGGGGAGACCGCGCGAAGCGTCCGCGGACGAGCCGCTGCACGTCAACCGGCTTGTCACGGCGGAGAAATCCCGCGTGCCAATGCAGCTTGTCGTCCGTCAATCTTCCGGTCCGCTCGGGCTGGCAAGCACAAACCTTTCAGCGGGAGAGCTCCTGACATGAAACGATTGCTCCTGGCTTCGGCCACCACCTTGCTTGCTCTTTCATCGCTCGGCGTACAGGCACAGGAACGCACGCTCACCATTTCCGTCTATGCCTTCGCCCAGGACGACTACAAGAAGCTCGTCTACGATCCCTTCGAAGCCAAATGCGACTGCAAGCTGGTGGTCGAGACCGGAAACAGCGTCGAGCGCCTGGCGAAGATGCAGGAAAACAAGGCCAATCCGGTTGTCGACATGGCCGTAATCTCCATGGCGGACGCGCTGCAGGCGTCCCGTGCCGGCCTGATCGACAAGATCGATACCTCGAAGCTCAGCAACTTCAACAAGCTCTACGACCTCGCCAAAGACCCGAACGGCGACGGCATGAGCGTCGGCTATACGTTCTATGCCACCTCGATCGCCTATCGCTTGGACAAGATGAAGATCGATTCCTGGGCCGATCTTCTGAAGCCGGACTATGTCGGCCATGTCGCATGGCCGAACGTTACGACCAACCAGGGTCCGCCGGCGCTCTACATGCTGGGCCTCGCGCTTGGCAAGGATACGCCCGACCTCGCTGCCCCAATCGCCGCCATCGGCGAACACAAGAGCGATATCGTCACCTTCTACGAAAAATCCTCGCAGCTCGTGCAACTGATGCAGCAGGAAGAAATCTGGGCCGCGCCGATCGGACGCTTCTCCTGGGCGGGCTTCACCAAGCTCGACGTGCCCGTCGCCTGGGCAACGCCGAAGGAAGGCCAGACCGGCGGCATGAATGTCATGGTCGTCACCAAGGGCTCGGAGAACCGGGATCTCGCTTTGCAGTTCATGGATTTCTGGATCTCGACGGAGGTGCAGACGGCGCTCGCCACGAAACTCATCGACAGCCCGGCGAACAAGGACGTGAAGCTACCCGACGATGTCGCCAAAAACCTGACCTATGGTGAAGACACGGCAAAAAGCCTGAAGCTGATCCCGTCAGCGGTCGCTCTCGACCAGCGCGATGACTGGGTCAAGGAATGGAATAACAGGGTTGGCCAATAAGGCCATGTCGAAACGATATCCCGAATGCAGCATCGGGATATCCGTCTTCCCCATTTTCATGAAGGTTAGCCTTAATGTTCCAGAATAGGGCCGAAGCTCTGGCGCTTGCCCTGCCTGCGGCGGTCTTCGTCGCAGTGGTTTTCCTCGCGCCGGTGCTGATTCTGCTCTCGGAAGGCTTTCATATCCCCACCAGCGGCTGGACTCTTTCGGCCTATACCGGCTTCTTTTCGGAGGCGCTGAACCAGACGGTCTTCCTGCGCACGCTCCGGCTCGGCGTCGAGGTCACGGCTGTTTCCGCCGTCATCGGTTATGCCAGCGCCTTCGCTATCGTCAACCTGCCGCCGAAGGGCAAGGGCCGTCTGGTTGGTCTCGTCGTCTTGCCGCTGATGATCTCGCCGGTGGCGCGCACCTATGCCTGGATCGTCATTCTCGGGCGTACCGGCATCGTCAACCGGGCCGTTCAGGGCCTCGGCTTGAGCGATGAGCCGCTGCGCCTGCTGTTCAGCGAGACCGCCGTCTTCATCGGCCTTCTGCAGCTCTTCCTGCCGTTGATGATCCTGTCGCTGATCAGCGCGCTCGAGAACATGCCGAAGGATGCCATTCCGGCCGCGCGCGTCCTTGGCGCCAACTGGTTCCAGGTGTTCTGGAAAGTGGTGCTGCCGCTGACGCGCGAGGGATTGGTGATTGGCGGCACGCTGGTCTTCACCGGCTCGCTGACGGCCTATATCACGCCGGCTATTCTTGGCGGCTCGAAAGTGCTGATGCTGGAGACGCTGCTCTATCAGCGCATCTCGGTCTCCAACGACTATGTTTCGGCCAGCGTTATCGCCTTCATCCTCATCGTCATGAGTTTCGGCGCCAATCTGGTGCTGAAGCGGCTCGCCACCGCGAGGAACCGGGCATGATGCGGCGTCTGTTTTCTCCGCTCGTCCTCTTCTTGCTGCTGATCTTCCTCATCGGCCCCTTTGTCATCATCGTGGCGGCATCTCTTTCCGGCGGCGAAACGCTGGCCTTTCCGCCGCAGGGCCTGTCGCTGCGTTGGGTGGCAAAGGTCTTCACCATCGACAGTTTCCGCGAAAGCTTCGCCATGTCGATGTTTCTGGCGATCGGCGGCACGCTTTTCGCGCTGATCCTCGGCATTCCGGCGGCTTACGCACTGTCGCGATACAGGCTGCCGGGCGGCGAGACGATCCGCACGATGGTCTCCCTGCCGATCATCGTGCCGGGGATCATCGTAGGTCTGGCGATCCTGCGCTACCTCGTCGTGCCCTTCTCCTTCGATATCACGCTGGCGCTATTCTTCGCGCATACGGCACTGGTGCTTCCCTATGCCGTGCGTGTGGTCTCGGCCAGCCTCAACAATCTGCGCTCCGATATGGAAGAGGCGGCGGTGCTCCTCGGTTCGTCGCGGCTCGGCGCCTTCTTTCGCGTGGTGCTGCCGAATATTCGCAGCGGCGTGCTCGCCGCCTTCATCCTCGGCTTCGTCACCAGCTTCAATCAGGTGCCGGTATCGCTGTTTCTCGCCAAGCCAGGCATACAGACGCTGCCGATCGACATGCTGGGCTATATGGAAACGACCTACGACCCTTCCGTCGCGGCCTTGTCGGCGCTGCTTGCCTTCCTTTCCATCGGCATCGTCTTCCTTGCCGAGCGCTTCCTAGGATTTTCCCGCTATGTCTGACCCCTCCTACCTTACGCTGGACAGGCTGACGCTCGCCTATGGCGACACGGTCGCGGTCAATGACCTCACCCTGTCGATCGGCAAAGGCGAACTTGTGGCCCTGCTCGGCCCCTCCGGCTGCGGCAAGACGACGACGATGCGGGCAATTGCCGGGTTGCTCGCGCCCGTGTCCGGCAAGATCAAGCTCGATGGCGCCGATATCACCCGCGTCTCCGCCAATAGGCGCGCCGTCGGATTGGTCTTTCAATCCTACGCGCTGTTTCCGCATCTCACCGTCTATGAAAACGTCGCCTTCGGCCTACGTCTCAAGGGTATGCGCGGCAATGATCTCGACGCCCGTGTCGGTGCCGGTTTGAAATCCGTGGGTCTTACCAGCTTCTCCGGCCGCAAGCCCGGCCAATTGTCCGGCGGCCAGCAGCAGCGCGTGGCACTGGCGCGATCGATGGTGATGGAGCCGAAGGTGCTGCTGCTCGACGAGCCGCTGTCGAATCTCGACGCCCGCCTGCGCCTGGAAATGCGCACCGAGCTGCAACGGGTGCAGAAGGAAACCGGCGTGACGATGATTTTCGTCACCCACGATCAGGTGGAGGCGCTGGCGCTCGCCGACCGCATCGTCGTCATGCTGAACGGCGCCATCGAGCAGATCGGCTCGCCGGAGGATATCTATAACCGGCCGGTTTCGGCCTTCGTTGCCGATTTCGTCGGCTTCGAGAATGTCTTTGCGCTGGAGAACGGCAGGCTGAAGACGGCGAACGGCGCCGTTACGCTTTCGTCCCCCGCGCCATCGTCTGCGGCGGGCCTGGCCTGGCGGCCGCGTGCGGTAACCCTGGGCTCAGGTCCTTTCAGGGGCACCGTGCGCGGCACGTCTTTCGCCGGCGACAGCCGCGAATATCTGCTCGATACGCCGCTCGGGCCTATCAAAGCCGAAGTGGACGCGGCCGCGGCCGTTCACGCCATGGGCAGCGAGCTCGCCTTCGACCTGCCGGTCGCAGCAGCAGCTTCGCTTGCAAAACACGGATAGGGCCATGGGGATCTGGATCGATACCGATATGGGGTTCGACGATATCGCCGCCATTCTGGTGGTGGCGCATTCGAGCCTCGTGATCGACGGCGTTTCGCTGGTGAGCGGCAATGCGCCGCTAGCGCAGGTGCGCCACAACGCCGCCAGTGCCGCCGCAGCTTTCGGCTGGGAATTTCCGATCCACACGGGCCGCAAATTGCCGGTGCTTTGCAAGCTGGAAACAGCGCAACGCATTCTCGGACAAAGCGGCATGCCGACCATGGGCAAAAGCTTGCCGCCGGCGAATGAATTGCCGGTAAGCGATGCCTTCGCCGCCCTCTGTGGCTGGCTGGAGCGCGACACGGAGCCGAAACGAATTTTGGCGCTCGGGCCGCTCACCAATATCGCTGCCTTGGCGCTCGCCCGGCCCGATCTTGCCGCCCGCATCGACGAACTCACCTGGATGGGCGGCGGCGTGACCTCCGGTAACCACACGGCCTCCGCCGAATTCAATGCCTATGCCGATCCTGAAGCGCTTGCCATCGTGCTAGCCCATCACCTGCCGCTGCGAATGATCGATCTCGACGTCTGCCGCAAGGTGCTGGCGCGGCCTGACGATGTCGACCTTGTGCGCCAGGCCGCCGGCAAGAACGCCGAGTTGCTTGGCGATCTCCTGGGCGGCTACGTCAATATCGGCATCAGCCGCGGCCGTCCCGCCATGGCGATCTATGATCCGACCGCTGCCGCTATTTTCGTCGCTCCCGACATCGCCACGCTTCAGCATGCCCGGATCGACGTCGAGCTGCAGGGGCGGCACACCCGCGGGCGCACCGTCGTCGAGACACGCGCGTCACATGCGGAGTTCAATGCTTATTTTGCCGCCGAGATCGACGCCGACATGGCGCGCGTCATCATTTTCGGCGCGCTGATCAACGAGGCACGCCGATGATCCGACATTCTCCAAGCGAGCCCGCCGATCTCAATGCACATGAGCTGCGGCTTCGTGCCGTCGAGGTCGCTCGTGGCGATACGCCTTTCGACCTGCTGATAACAGGCGGCCAGCTCGTCGACATGGTGACCGGCCAAATCCGGGCCGCCGATATCGGCATCGTCGGCGCGCTGATCGCGAGCGTGCATGCGCCGGGCGGCCGCACGGACGCCATCAGGACGATCGACGCCAGCGGTGCCTTTCTCTCTCCCGGCCTGATCGACACGCACATGCATATCGAAAGCTCGATGGTGACGCCGGCGGCCTATGCCGAAGCCGTGTTGCCGCATGGGGTGACGAGTGTCGTCTGGGACCCGCATGAGTTCGGCAATGTGCATGGCCTCGGCGGCGTGCGCTGGGCGATCGAGGCGACACGGTCGCTGCCGCTCCGGGTGATCCCGCTTGCCCCTTCCTGTGTGCCCTCCGCGCCCGGGCTGGAGCTGGCGGGCGCCGATTTCGATGCTTCCGCCATGGCCGGCATGCTGGCCTGGCCCGAAATCGCCGGCGTTGCCGAGGTCATGACCATGCGTGGCGTCATAGACGGCGATCTGCGCACAAGCGCGATCGTCAATGCCGGGCTGCAATCCGGCAAGCTCGTCTGCGGCCATGCCCGCGGGCTGGAAGGCGCCGATCTCAATGCTTTCATGGCGGCAGGCGTCACCTCAGACCATGAGCTGACCTCCGGCGCCGATCTGCTCTCCAAGCTCTCCGCCGGCATGACGATCGAGCTGCGCGGCTCGCACGACCACCTGCTCAAGCAATTCGTCCAGGTCATCAACAATCTCGGCTTCATGCCGCAGACGGTGACCCTCTGTACCGACGACGTTTTTCCGGACGAACTGCATTTTGACGGCGGCTTGGACGATGTCGTCCGGCGTCTGGTGCGCGACGGGCTGAAGCCCGAATGGGCATTGAGGGCCGCGACGTTGAACGCCGCCATGCGGCTTGGCCGCAACGATCTCGGTCTGATCGCCGCCGGCCGCCGCGCCGACATCGCCATTTTCGAAGACCTTCACGCTTTCAAGGCGAAGCAGGTGATTGCCAACGGCAGGATCGTTGCCGAGGCTGGCAAGATCATCGGCAGGATCGCTCATCTCGATACCACGCCGCTCCAGAATTCGGTCAAACTCGCGCCTCTCAGCGAAGACGATTTTCGTGTATCGGCCGCCGGCGATCGGGTGCGTCTTGCAACGATCGACCAGCCGCGCTTCACGCAATGGGGCGAGGCAGAGGCCGATGTCGTGGACGGATTCGTCGTGCCGCCTGCGGGGACCACGATGATCGCCGTCGTTCATCGTCACGGCAAGGCGGACGGACGACCGCGCGTCGGTTTTCTGACCGGCTGGGGCGAATGGCGCGGTGCCTTCTGCACAACGGTCTCGCACGACAGCCACAATCTCACGGTTTTCGGCGGCAATGTCAGGGACATGACGGTTGCCGCCAACGCCGTCATCGCCGCCGGCGGCGGAATGGCCGTTGTTTCGAATGGTCAAGTCGACATGCTGCTGCCCCTACCCCTATCCGGGCTGGTGACCGCAATGCCCCTCGAAGAAACCGCCCTCGCCTTCCGTGCCATCCGCAAGGCGATGGAAAAGATCACCAAATGGCGGCCGCCTTACCTCGTCTTCAAAGCCTGCTTCGGCGCGACGCTCGCTTGCAACATCGGGCCGCACCAGACGGATCGCGGGATTGCGGATGTAGTGACGGGGCGGGTGTTGGAGACGCCGGTGCTGCCTTCTCGCCTTGGGTAGAAGGTGCCGCCCTTCGACAAGCTCAGGAGGGTGGATGAGGGACGAGGACCTGCGAAGGGCAACCCTAACGGTGCAACGCCCCTCAACCCGAGCTTCGCTCGGCCTTCTCCCCGCTGGGGCGAAGGTGTTTTTACGAAGGGGCCAGCGGTTTCAACCGGAAAGAGGCTTTCAGCCTACCGCATCGAAGACATGCGCCTTGCCGAGCACGCTGACGTGCACGGTGCTGCCGATCTCCGGCAGGCCGACGCTCGAGCTTTTGATGGTGAGCGGTGAAACGCCTGCGACATTGGCAAGAGCAAGCGTCACCGTGCAGACCGCGCCGCCGAATTCGACATCGATGACATTGCCAGCACATACGGCATCGGAGGCAGTGCCGTCGATCATGCTGAACCGCAACTGCTCGGGGCGCAGCATGATTTCCGCCCGTCCCCGCCGGCCGTTTGCGTCCGTCTGGATGCGGCCAAGCGCGCAATCGGCGAAACCATCGCCCAGTTCGGCCGGCAACAGGATGGCGTCGCCGAGGAAGGTGGCCGTCTCGCGGTCGCGGGGATTGAGATAGAGCGTTTGCGGCGTTCCAGCCTGCACCAATTTCCCCTCGCGCAGCACCGCCACCTGATCGGCGAAGGAGAGCGCTTCCGCCTGATCGTGCGTTACCAGGATCGTGGTGATGCCTGCATTCTGTAGGACGCGGGCAACTGCCTTGCGCATGTTTTCGCGCAAGCCCGTGTCGAGCGCAGAAAACGGTTCGTCCAGCAACATCAGCCTCGGCTTGCGGCCGAGCGCGCGGGCAAGTGCCACGCGCTGCTGCTGGCCGCCGGAGAGCTGGTGCGGGCGGCGATCGAGCATGCCGCGATCGAGCTCCACCATGTCGATCAACGCGTTGATCTGCTCGGCGCGGTTTGCTTGTCCGCGCTCCATGCCGAAGCCGATATTCTCTGCCACGCTCAAATGCGGAAACAACGCGCCGTCCTGCGAAACGATGCCGATGCCGCGGCGATGCGCGGGTATGACGGCCGGCCCATCCGCCAGCAGATGTCCTTCCAGCAGCACCTGGCCGGTATCCGGGGTCTCGAAGCCGGCGATGATGCGCAGCAGAGTCGTCTTGCCGGAACCGGAAGGGCCGACAACTGCAGTGCGGCTGCCTGCAGCGACCGTGAGGCCGATGTCGTCAAGCGCGTGCACCGGGCCATAGTGCTTGCCGATGTTTTTAATCGCCAGAAAGGTCATTGTCCGGCCGTCCGCTTGGATTGTGCATAGAGAAGAAGGGTGAGCGGCAGCGACAGCACCACCATCATGAAGGCATAGGGCGCGGCGGAGACATAGTCGATCTCGCTGGTGAGCGACCAGAATTTCGTCGCCAACGTCTCCGTGCCGTTGGGCGACAGCATTAGCGTCGCCGTCAATTCGTTGGTGATGCCGAGAGCGGCAAGGGCGACGCTCGCCGCAAAACCAGGCGCGGCAAGGCGCATGGTGATTTGCCGCACAGCCTGGCTTGGCGTGCGTCCCAACGCCATGGCGGCGCGTTCGAGCTCGACCGGTGCCTGAGCTATGCTGGAGCGCAAGCCCACCAATGCGCGCGGCAGGAACAGCAGGACATAGGCGAGCAGCAGTGTCGCAAAGGTCTGATAGAGCGGCAATACCAGCCGCACAGTGATCGACACCAGCGCTAGCGCCACCACGACGCCCGGCAGCGAGCCGACATAATAGTGGCAGGCTTCAAGAATGCGCTGCAGCCGGCTCGGCGCGCGCACCGAGAGCCAGGCCATGGGAGCGGCGGCGATGGTGGCCAGCAAGCCGCCGGCAACGGCAAGCGCGATCGTCTGCAGCAAGGCCGAGCCGACCGTATCCATCCGCCAGATGCCGGCGCCGCCAAGATAAAGCCAGCGCGCCAGCGTCACGAACGGCACGCCAAGCGTCAGCACGGCCGCTGCCAGCGGCAGTGCGATGGCCGGGATGACGAGCCAGCCGAGACGGCGACGGTCCGCCGGGCGAGCTGCGCCGGAGCCGACACGGGCGTAACGCTCGTTGCCGCGCACCAAAACCTCGATGCCGAGCAGCAGCAGGCAGCAGAAAACGAGAACCCCGCCGAGCATATTGGCGGCCGGGCTGTTGTAGGCGGATTGGAACTGATCGACGATCGCCGTCGAAAAGGTGTCGAAGCGGATCATCACATAGAGACCGTATTCCGCCAGCAGATGCAGGCCGATCAGCAGCGAGCCGCCGCAGATGGCAAGGCGAAGCTGCGGCAGGATCGCCCGGAAGAAGACGCGCCAGGGACCGAGGCCGAGCGAGGCGGCGGCATCCTCGATCGCCGGATCGAGACGGCGCAACTGTGCAGCCACCGGCAGATAGAGGAAGGGATAATAGGCAAGCACCGATACCAGCACGCCGCTCCAGAGCCCACGCATGCCCGGCAACAGGCTGACCCAGGCATAGCTGTGCACGAAAGCGGGCACGGCAAGCGGCGCGACCGCCAGCCACGACCAGATGCGGGCACCCGGGATATTCGTACGCTCGGTCAGCCAGGCGAGCGTGACGGCAAGCATGATGCAGAGCGGGATGGTACAGACTTCGAGAAGGACCGTATTGGTCAGCAATTCACCGACGCGGCTGCGGAAAATGAGCGCGATGGCTTCGCTCCAGCCGGTATCGACCGTGACCCAGACGATGAAGCCGAGCGGCACAAGGCTCAAAAGCGCGACGACGGATGCAAGGGCGATGACAGAAGCGTGCGGAACACGGCCACCGGACGCAGCGGTCAACGGGGGCAATCGCATGGCAGCGGCCTGAGCGGCCGGCGCGGCATATGTGTTCTTCTGCAGCAAGCCTTAGCTGCCTTTCACGCCCTGAAATAGGAAGGCAATCGCCACCAAAGGCGATTGCCGGGATCGAAATGGCCGAATGGCCATCCGCATGCCCCTAGCAGGGCATGCGGACCGGATGCAAGGACTTAGATCAAACCGGCTTCGGTCATGAGTTCGGTGACCTTCTTGCTGTTCAGCTTGGAAGGCTCGACCTTGGGCGCCTGCAGATCGGAGAGCGGCACCAGCTTCGGGTTCGACTGAGCGCCATTGCCGACGGCATATTCATAGGAATCGCCGTCGCGCAGAACGGCCTGACCGCCCTTGCCGGTGATCCACTTCAGGAACGCCTGAGCTTCCTTCTTGTGTTGGCTGGAGGCGAGAACGCCGCCGCCGGAAATGCTGACGAAGGCGCCCGGATCCTGGTTCTTGAAGTAATGCAGCGTGACGTTCTTGCTGTTTTCGCCCGTCTTCGCCTGATCGCCGAACCAGTAATAGTGATAGATGACCGCGCCCTGGATTTCGCCAGCGTTGACGGCCTTCATGGCAACGCTGTTGCCCTTGTAGGGGGTCGCGTTTGCCTTCAAAGCCTTCAGCCAGGACTTGGTGACGTCCTCGCCCTTCAGTTCAAGAAGCGCACTGACGATCGCCTGGAAGTCGGCACCGGCCGGCGATGCACCCCAACGGCCCTTCCAGGCGGGATCGGCGAGGTCGAGCAGCGACTTCGGCAGATCGCTTTCCTTGAGCTTGGTCTTGTCGTAGGCGAAAACCGTGGAACGGGCGGCAACGCCGACCCAATCGCCATCCGCCGCCTTGAAGGTTTCCGGCACCTGCGCCAGCGTATCGGCATCTACGGGCGCAAAGAGCTTGCTGGCATCGACCAGTGCCATGCCGGGAGAATTTTCCGTCAGGAATATGTCGGCGGGAGATGCCGCACCTTCCTCGACGATCTGGTTGGCGAACTGCATGTCGCTGCCATTGCGGATCGTCACCTTGATGCCGGTTTCCTTGGTGAAGCCATCTGCCCAAGCCTGCGTCAACGCCTCGTGCTGCGCATTATAGACGACGATGCCTTCGGATTCGGCGGCATTGGCCATCAGCGGCGCAACCGCAAGACCTGCGGCAAGCGCTAAGGCGCTGGTGAGATGGGTAAAGGAAAAAGTCATAGGCGTCCTCTCGCTTGAAACCCGTCCGTGACGGTGGTGCGGTAGCCTATATTTTTCTTGACTATCGTTTTCAAGTTTCAGTGTGTCCTTTTTTATCACAAAAGTTTGAAAAGGGAGTCAAGATTTAAGGGATCGCTTGTCGGCGAGGTCCAGCCAGGCGCGGAACGTAGGTGGTTTCGATCGCATCGACGATGCACACGGTCTTATCAAAAGAAAAAGCCGCGGCGCTTTCACGCCGCGGCTTTCAATGTTCCAAAGGTTCGATCAGTTGTCGCGCGTTTCCAGCGTTTTGCTAAAGAAGATCGCAACCAGCGTGCAAACCACGCCGGAGAGCAGGTAGAGGCTGGTATAGACCAGACCGAACTGGCTGGAGAGGGCAAGCGCGACGAAGGGCGCAAAGCCGGCACCGATCAGCCAGGAGAGGTCCGAGGTCAATGCCGAACCGCTATAGCGATAGTTCCGGCTGAAACGCGAGGCGCTGGCGCCGGCGGCCTGGCCGAAGGAGAGGCCGAGCAGCGTGAAGCCGACCACCACGTAGACATGGCGGCCGGTGACACCGCCATCGAGCAGCCAGGGTGCGACGAAAGCAAAGGCCGCGATCAACACGGCACCAACGGCAAGCTGATTGCGGCGGCCGATACGGTCGGCGAGCAGGCCGGAACTGACGATTGCGGCGATACCGCAGATCGCGCCGAGGAACTCCACCAACAGGAACGAACCGGGGGTTTGCGCGCTATAAAGTGTTACCCAACCAAGCGGGAAGACCGTGACCAGATGGAAGGTCGCGAAGCTTGCCAGCGGCACGAAAGCGCCGATCAGCACGTCGCGGCCATGCACACGCAGAAGCTCCGTCATCCTGACCGGCTCCAGCTCATGGCGCTCCAGCAACGCACCGAATTCCGGTGTAGCAACCAGACGGAGCCGGGCGAACAGCGCCACGACGTTGACCATGAAGGCGCAGAAGAAGGGGTAGCGCCAGCCGTAGTCCAGGAAATCCACCGTCGAGAGGTTTGCCACGAAATATGCGAACAGAGCGCTTGCCAGCATGAAGCCGGTCGGCGCGCCGAGCTGCGGGATCATCGCATACCAGCCACGACGGTTGGCCGGCGCGTTGAGCGCCAGCAGCGAGGCAAGACCGTCCCAGGCGCCACCGAGCGCGAGGCCCTGAGCGATACGCAAGGCGGCAAGCAGGACGATCGCATAGACGCCGACTTCGTGGTAGCCAGGCAGGAAGCTCATCGACGCCGTGGACCCGCCCAACAGAATCATCGCGATCGTCAGCTTGACGCCGCGGCCATAGGTGCGGTCGATCGCCATGAAGATAAACGAACCGACCGGGCGGGCGATGAAGGCGAGCGAAAAAACCAGGAAGGAAAGCAGCGTGCCGTGCAGGGGATCCGCGAAGGGGAAGATCAGCTTCGGGAAGACCAGGACGGATGCGATGGCGTAAACGAAGAAATCGAAAAACTCGGACGTGCGACCGATGATCACGCCGATGGCAATACTGCCGGGGTCGACAGTACCGCGAGCATGCATATTGCGAGCATCGCGTTCCAAACCGGCGGACGTTGGATTTAATGATTCATGCGTGGCGCTGACCATATACGGGAGCCTCCCTCTCCGGACGCGAATTCCTCCACGAAGTCGCGTCGAGATAAGATGTTTTATCAAACTTACGAACTTATCAAGTATCGTGCATGGAATAATTCGCGAATTAGCGATTGGATCCGGCCGAATTCGGACCTTTTTGCCAAGACAATGCCGGGTTGGCGTGCCGCCACCGGTAGCCATATCCGCCGATCTCGGTATATTAGCCGCGACAAAGGCAACCGGTCGTTGGAAAACCTTCTGGATTTCTCAGGATTTTCCCGATAGGTGACGTTTGCAGTCGATCCCGCATTGCACCCAAGCTTGCTGCGGTGCGACGAAACACCTCATACCGTTCATGACCGCCGTCCTTTAGTCGCGGTACGGTCAATAACAAAAAGAGCTTTGAGACGTGCCAAGACTATCGAAGATTTTCAGCCTGTTATCCGTCCTGCCGCTCACCCTGCTGCTCTCGGGCTGCAATATGGTGGTAATGGCTCCCTCCGGCGACATCGCCGTGCAGCAACGCGACCTTATCGTCGTCTCTACCGTCCTGATGCTGCTGATCATCGTCCCGGTGATTTTCCTTACCCTGTTGTTTGCCTGGAGATATCGCCAGTCGAACGCGACGTCGGTCTATGATCCGGAATGGCATCATTCGACCCGCCTCGAACTGGTGATCTGGTCGGCGCCGCTGGCCATCATCATTGCGCTCGGCGCGGTGACCTGGATCAGCACCCATCAGCTCGATCCCTATCGGCCGCTCGATCGCGTCAACGCCGGCAAGCCCGTAACGACCACCACGAGGGCCGTGAATGTCGAAGTCGTGGCGCTCGATTGGAAATGGCTGTTCTTCTACCCCGATCTCGGCATTGCCACGGTCAACGAACTGGCCGCGCCGGTGGATGCACCCATCAATTTCAAGATCACGGCCTCCTCGGTGATGAACTCGTTCTTCATCCCGGCACTTGCGGGCCAGATCTACGCCATGCCGGGCATGGAAACGAAGCTGCATGCCGTCATCAACCACCCCGGCGAATATCAGGGTCTGTCCGCCAACTACAGCGGCGCCGGCTTCTCGCATATGCGCTTCAAATTCCATGGCTTTAGCCAAGCCGACTTCGACCGATGGGTCCAGAAGGTGAAGAGCCAGGGCACGGCCCTCGGCCGCACGGAATATCTGGCGCTCGCCAAGCCGAGCGAAAGAGAGCCGGTGCGCTACTTCAATTCGGTCGACGACGGTCTCTATGACGCCATCCTCAATATGTGCGCCGATCCCAGCAAGATGTGCATGGGCGAGATGATGCATATCGATGCCAAGGGCGGCGCCGGCAAGGACAGCCAGGAAAACCGCGAGCGCTTGATCTACGACAACCGCGGTGCGGATGCCGGTGAGGTCACGCCGGTAAAGGCAAGCGACACCACAGCTCACGAGATGCAGCACGGCGACGCCTCCATGCAGGGCATGGACATGGGCAATATGCAGATGGGCAACGGCGCTTCAGCCGGTTCGTCCAGCGCTACACCGACCGCCGGTTCGTCAACGCCGGCACAGCAGCCGAGCAATTGATCCCGTGCGCTCAGTAACAAGACATTTATAAGGACAGAGGCAATCCATGTTTTCCAACCCGGACCTCTATAAATTCATCTTCGGTCGGCTGACGCTCGATTCGATCCCCTATCACGAGCCGATCCTCGTCGCGACCTTCATCGGCGTCGCCATCGGCGGCATCGCCGTGCTCGGCCTGCTCACCTATTTCCGCCTCTGGGGCTTCCTCTGGAAGGAATGGTTCACCAGCATCGACCACAAGAAGATCGGCATCATGTATGTGGTGCTGGCTTTGATCATGCTGCTGCGCGGCTTTTCCGACGCGCTGCTGATGCGTTTGCAGCAGGCGATCGCCTTCAACGGTTCCGAGGGCTACCTGCCGCCGCATCACTACGACCAGATCTTCACCGCCCACGGCGTCATCATGATCTTCTTCGTGGCGATGCCCTTCGTCACCGGCCTGATGAACCTCGTCGTGCCGCTGCAGATCGGCGCACGCGACGTCTCCTTCCCGTTCCTGAACAACTTCTCGTTCTGGATGACAACGGCAGGCGCGATCGTCATCATGATCTCGCTCTTCATCGGCGAATTCGCAAAGACCGGCTGGCTGGCCTATCCGCCGCTCTCCGGCATCGCCTACAGTCCTGACGTCGGCGTCGATTATTACATCTGGGGCCTGCAGGTCGCGGGTATCGGTACGACGCTTTCGGGCATCAACCTGATCGCCACTATCGTCAAGATGCGCGCGCCGGGCATGACCTTCACGAAAATGCCGGTCTTCACCTGGACGTCGCTCTGCACCAACATCCTGATCGTTGCGAGCTTCCCGATCCTGACCGCCACGCTCGCTCTGCTTACCCTCGATCGCTACGCCGGTACGAACTTCTTCACGAACGACCTCGGCGGCAATCCGATGATGTATGTCAACCTCATCTGGATCTGGGGTCACCCGGAAGTCTACATCCTGGTCCTGCCGGCCTTCGGCGTCTTCTCGGAAGTCGTGGCCACCTTCTGCGGCAAGCGCCTCTTCGGCTACGCCTCGATGGTCTACGCCACCTGCGTGATCATGATCCTCTCCTACCTCGTCTGGCTGCACCACTTCTTCACGATGGGCTCGGGCGCCAGCGTCAATTCCTTCTTCGGCATCACCACGATGATCATCTCGATCCCGACGGGTGCGAAGCTCTTCAACTGGCTGTTCACGATGTACCACGGCCGCATTCGCTACGAGCCGCCGATGCTGTGGACCGTCGGCTTCATGGTGACCTTCACCATCGGCGGCATGACCGGCGTCATGCTTGCGGTTCCGCCGGCCGACTTCGTGCTGCACAACTCGCTGTTCCTGATCGCCCACTTCCATAACGTGATCATCGGCGGCGTGCTCTTCGGCATGTTCGCGGGTGTCAACTACTGGTTCCCGAAGGCCTTCGGCTTCAAGCTCGATCCCTTCTGGGGCAAGATGAGCTTCTGGTTCTGGCAGATCGGCTTCTGGTTCGCTTTCATGCCGCTCTACATCCTCGGCCTGATGGGCGTCACCCGCCGCGTAAGCCAGTTCGACGATCCGTCGCTGCAGATCTGGTTCATCATCGCGGCCTTCGGCGCCGGACTGATCGCCATCGGCATCGCCTGCTTCCTCATCCAGCTCGGCGTCAGCTTCATGAAGCGCGAAGAACTTCGCGATCATACCGGCGACCCCTGGGGCGGCCGTACGCTGGAATGGTCCACCTCGTCGCCGCCGCCGGCCTACAACTTCGCCTTCACGCCGATCGTCTACGATCACGACGCGTGGTGGGACATGAAGAACCGTGGCTATCAGCGTCCGACGGAGGGTTTCATCCCGATCCACATGCCGAAGAATACCGGCACGGGCGTCATCCTCGGCGTTCTCTCCATCGCCTTCGCATTCGGCATGATCTGGTACATGTGGTGGCTTGCCGCCATCACCTTCGTCGCAATGATCGCCATTACGATCGGCCATACCTTCAACTATAAGCGCGACTTCTACATCCCCGCCGATCAGGTCGTGAAGACCGAGAACGAGCGTACGAAGCAGCTCGCAGGACAGGTATAAGACCCATGACGACCCATAGCGCACCAGCTCTGAAAGACGGCGAAACGCCCGCCTTCTACCTGAAGGAAGAGCATCATCCCGAAGGCAGCACGATGCTGGGCTTCTGGATCTACATCATGAGCGACTGCCTGATCTTCGCAGTGCTCTTTGCGACCTATGCCGTGCTTGGCCGCAACTATGCGGCCGGCCCGTCGCCGGCTGACCTGTTCGAGCTGCCGGTCGTCGCTCTCAACACGACGATGCTGCTGCTCTCCTCCATCACCTACGGCTTTGCCATGCTGATGATGGAAAAAGACAACAAGTCGGGAACGCTGTTGTGGCTGGCGATCACCGGCCTCTTCGGTGCTGCCTTCATCTATTTCGAACTCAACGAATTCTATCACCTGATCCTGGAAGGCGCCGGCCCGCAGCGCAGCGCCTTCCTCTCCGCCTTCTTCACGCTGGTCGGCACGCACGGCCTGCACGTCACCACCGGTATCGTCTGGCTGATCACGCTGATGATACAGACAAGCCGCCGGGGGCTGATCGTCGAAAACAAGCGCCGTCTGATGTGCCTGTCGATGTTCTGGCACTTCCTCGACGTCGTCTGGATCGGCGTGTTTTCCTTCGTCTACCTCATGGGAGTTCTCGGATGAGCTCGAACGCCAATCCTTCGCATCATTCCGCTGACGCCCACGGTCATGGTCACGATCACGGCCATGGCGGCCACGAGGCCGGCCACGGCACATTCAAGAGCTACATGACGGGGTTCATCCTCTCCGTCATCCTGACAGCCATTCCCTTCTGGCTGGTCATGGCCAAGGTCTTCTCCGATCCGGCCGTCACCGCGGTGTTGATCATGATCCTCGGCGCCATCCAGATCATCGTGCACATGATCTACTTCCTGCACATGAACACCAAGTCGGAAGGCGGCTGGAACATGATGGCGCTGATCTTCACCATCGTGCTGGTGATCATTGCGCTCTCCGGCTCGCTCTGGGTCATGCACCACCTGAATTCGAACATGATGACCATGTCGCCCGACATGATGCGCAACCTGCCATAACGATCGAGCGGCGGGCGTCCCGACGGATGCCCGCCGCCATTCCCGGCGCCAGATATTCGCCGGACGACTGCGCCGCGCCTCCGATGGAGTTTTGCGCCTTGACCGACATCCCCCCCCCCTCCCTTTCCGAAAAGCCGCGCTCCGCGCTCACGCTTGCCATCTGGGTGATCCTGCTTCTGCTGTTGACTGCGGCGCTCATTGCGCTCGGCACATGGCAGGTGAAGCGGCTGTCCTGGAAGCTGGATCTGATCGCCCGCGTCGATGCCCGCGTGCATGCGCCGCCCGTCGCCGCCCCCGGTCCGGCGGAATGGCCCACGATCGATGCCGCCGGCTATGAATACAAGCATGTCCAGGCAACCGGCACCTTCCTCAACGACAAGGAAGCGCAGGTCTATGCCTCGACCGCGCTCGGTGCGGGTTACTGGGTGCTGACGCCGATGAAAGAGGCCGATGGTACGATTATCATCGTCAATCGCGGTTTCGTACCGAGTGACAAGCGCAATCCGAACACCCGCCCCGCAGGCGAGCTGGCCGGCGAGACGACCGTTACCGGCCTGCTGCGGATCAACGAGCCGAAGGGCACGCTGCTGCGCTCCAACGTGCCGGCGGAAGAGCGCTGGTATTCCCGCGACGTCACGGCGATCGCCGCGGCGCGGGGCCTCCAGAACGTCGCACCCTATTTCATCGATGCGGACGACACGAAGAATCCAGACGACCTACCGGTCGGCGGCCTGACGCAGATCGTCTTCCCCAACAATCATCTCGTCTACGCCATCACCTGGTACGGGCTTGCCGTGATGACATCAGGCCTTGCCGCCTATCTCGTCTATTTCGAGGGGCAGCGGGGGAAGGCGCGCCACTAGAGCGCTATCTTGCAGCATTCGGAAAACGAAGCTGCCAGCGGCGGCCATCGCTGGTCATCTCCACGATGCCGAGCGGCTCGATGTCGATGGTCCAGAACGCCGCAGGCGGCGCTTGCAGCACATGGAGAATGGCGGCGCGAATGATGGTCGCATGCGTAACGACGACGGTGTGACCGCCATCGCCGATGTGGGTCTTCATCCAATCTCCGACGCGGGCGAGCACGGCGGACAAGGGCTCGCCACCATGCGGCGCCGCATCGAAATCCAGCATCCACTGCGTCAGCGCTTCCGGATCGCTCTCATGCAGTTCGGTGATCGGCCTGCCCTGCCAGCGCCCGTAGTCGCACTCCCGGAAAGACAGCTCCTCCCTGACGTCGAGCCCGCAAGCCGCAGCCGTCTGCCGAGCCCGCAGCGCCGGGCTCGTCCACGCCCGGTCGACCGTTGCGAGCCCGGACGGCAGTTGAATACGCTCGAGCGCTTTTGCCTCCAGCGGCTCGTCGCCGGGAAAGCGTCCCTCACGATTGGCGCGGGTCGGCCCGTGACAAATCCAGCTCAGACGCCCTTTCATACAGCTCGATAACTCCATCCTTGTCGCGATTTCGCATCGCGATGGCGTTTGATTGACAACTATCTTTGCTGCCAGATATAAACTTAGTGTTACGGGTGTGGAAGCCGGTGCAATCCCGGCGCGGTCGCGCCACTGTAATCGAAGGGCGGATACCGCCCCTAGAGAGCCAGACCCTTCCCGTAAAAAACCCTTCCGCAAATGGAACGCGTTATTCAAAAAAGGGAATACAATGTCTGACACCACATTCGCACCGACCGCAATCCCGACTCCGATCCCGGCTGGCGAAATCCTGCCCTGGGCGATCTTTGCCGGGCTTCTCCTCATGCTGGCGATCTATTTCATCGGCGCAGAAGAAGGCGCGACGGCGCTGTTCTCCGGATCCTACGTGCACGAATTCGTGCATGACGCGCGCCACCTGCTCGGCTTCCCCTGCCACTAAGGGGTAACGCTCATGGTTGGACGCCTTTTGCTCCGCGGCATGCTGGTCGGAGTGCTTGCTGGCATTCTCATTTTCGCCTTCGCGCATACGTTCGGCGAGCCGCTCGTCGATCGAGCGATCGCGTTTGAGGAGCAGGCTGCCCAGGCGGCAGGTGAAATGCCGGAACCGGAGATCGTCAGCCGCGCCACGCAGGCGGGCCTCGGTCTCTTTACCGGCATCATCATCTATGCCGCAGCGGTCGGCGGGCTTTTTGCCCTGGTCTTCGCCTATGTCTACGGCCGTGTCAGCCCCTTTGGCGCGCGCGGCACTGCCGCCCTGCTGGCTATCGCCGCCTTTATCGCCATTTCGTTGGTTCCCGACATCAAATATCCGGCCAATCCGCCGGCAATCGGCACTCCGGATACGATCGGCGCCAGGACCGAGCTGTTCTTCGTGATGATCGTGGCCTCCATCGTCGCCATGGTTGCCGCGGTATCCCTCGCCCGTCAGTTGGCGGCGCGCTACGGATCATGGAACGGCGCGATCTTCGCCGGCATCGCCTACATCGTGTTCATCGGCCTGGTGCAATACCTGCTGCCGGCGATCAACGAGGTGCCGGAGCAGTTTTCCGCCGTCGTGCTCTGGCGATTCCGGATCTCTTCGCTCGGCATGCACGCGATCCTATGGACGACGCTTGGCCTCGCCTTCGGGGCATGGGCCGAACGCGATCTGCCGCAGGTTCGCAACGGCCGCACGGCCATGCGCCGGGCCTGAAATGGCAAGCCTGATATGTCCCCCGCATGTCTTCATGCGTGGGACTCACTTGCTGAAACCAGCCATTCTATTGTCGGTCTTTTACCTGATCTGCATCCTGAGCCTGCCAATAGAGGCGAAGGCGCATACCGGTGGTTCGTCGGGAAGCCAAGCGGGCATTCCTATACCAAGTCTGAGCCATGGTGAGATGGCTGTGATCGCCCCCTACTACGGGCGTATCGTTGCGCTTGCCTCATCGGCATCCGACACCGACGAGGCGTTCCGTCGCGTGTTGAACTTCGCACAGATTCAGCGCGCCTATTGCCTTTGGGGCGTCATGCCGGGAAGCGTCGCGGATGAGGACAGCCCCTTTAACGAATGCTCGCATGCCTATCTCGCCGCGGCCAAGATGGCGCTGCTGCAGATGCGCACGATGAAGGATGAAAAAGCGGCCGCCAGCGATCTCATCTCCGAAATCGACGGCGTGCTTGTACGCAACAATCTATCGCTTGTTCTCTGCCGTTTCAGTGGCGAGGGCTTCAACACGGCCGACCTTGTCCGGCCGCAGCTCGCCGGCATCTTTCTGCACGGCAAAAGCCTTGCCGCGACGATGCTGGCACTGATGACGGCAGTGACCGCGCTGTGGTGGACCGCGCGGCTCCTGCGGATAAAGCCGGTCGTTGCCGACTAGCGCATTCCAGGAAACGTGCGAAACGGTTTTCCGTCTGGAATGCGTAAAAACAAAGAGATAGAGCGGAAAAGCGATTCCATGAATCGCTGCCCCGCTCTAGTAGACGGCACCCGCCGTCACCGGACGGCGACGTGTCTGATTTCACCAATCCCGCGGCCGGCCCCGCCAACCACCGTCCCAGCCGTCACGATAATAGGGGCGATGGCCATACCAACCCCAGCGCGGCGGTGGCGCTCTGTAATATCCCCAGCCATAGCCGCGCGGCGGTCCATAGCGGTTCGGCCGGCATGCGCCGCGAGGCGTCAAGTGCCAGCCACGGCCGCAGGCATAATCGACGTTTACGACCGGCGCTTTAGCTACGGTTCCAACGGCAGCGATAGGCATCGCTTCTGCCGAAGATACGACAAGGCTGCCGAGGACGGCAGCAACGGCAATCACGGACAATCTCATCGTGATGATCCTCTCTTCAAGTCCCTTGCAAGCGGATTTAAACCCCTGCCGTCTGAACGCCGGGTGAACCGAAAAAGGCATTTTCGCGGCGAAATCAAGACGTTGAACGTTAAGTTGAGATGATCCTTCCATAAGCTTTCGCTTAACGCGAAACGCATCTGCCGGCGAGCAAGCACGATACAACCATGACCCGCATAAGTATCTCTTTATGCGTCATTAGAGGTTCATCAACCGCGCTTAAATGGTCAACTTTATTTGTCATAAAGGAGTTTGAGATGGTCGACGTCGTTTCAAGCAATACTGAGGGTAGCAATCACCCTATTCACGGCGCGGGCGGTTCCGCTAAATGGTTTCTGCCGATCTTCGGCATCGTTGTACTTGGCGGCCTTGCCTATGTTGGCTATGCCCTTGGCAGCGATCTTGCCAATGCTGCCGCGGTTCCGTGGATCCTGCTCGGATTGGCGCTGCTGATCGCGCTCGGCTTCGAATTCGTCAACGGTTTCCATGACACCGCCAATGCGGTCGCAACCGTCATCTACACCCGCTCGCTGCCGGCTGAGTTTGCCGTTATCTGGTCGGGCTTCTTCAATTTCCTCGGCGTGCTGACCTCTTCCGGTGCCGTCGCCTTCGGCATCCTGGCGCTGTTGCCCGTCGAACTGATCCTGCAGGTCGGCTCCGGCTCCGGCCTCGCCATGGTCTTCGCCCTGTTGACCGCCGCCATCGTATGGAATCTCGGCACCTGGTATCTCGGCTTGCCGGCATCGAGCTCGCACACGCTCGTCGGCTCCATCATCGGCGTCGGTCTTGCCAATCAGTTCCTCGCCCCTGCCGGTTCCGCCACGAGCGGTGTCGACTGGTCGCAGGCAAGCAATGTCGGCTTGTCGCTGCTGCTGTCGCCGATCATCGGTTTCTGCCTCGCTGCGCTGTTGTTGCTGGTTTCCAAAGTTCTGATCCGCAACAAGGACCTCTATGAAGCGCCGAAGGGCAATGCGCCGCCTCCGCTGTGGATTCGCGTTCTGCTGATCTTCACCTGCACCGGCGTCAGCTTCGCCCACGGTTCGAATGACGGCCAGAAGGGCATGGGTCTGATCATGCTCATCCTCATCGGCCTCGTACCGACCGCTTTCGCGCTGAACCGGACACCCGATATCAACTACCTCGATGCCTACAAGGCAGCCTCGACGCAGGTCGAAACTGTCCTCGGCAAGTATGTGAAGCCCGGCGTTGCCACGCCTGCGGACCCGAAGGCTGTCGTCAGCGATGCCGTGAAGAGCAAGACCTGGACGGACGCAACCACCCCGGCACTGCAGGCCTATATCCACGCCACGAGCGTCGAGATCGCCGCTTATCCGAGCGTCGAAAAGTTGCCGAACGGCCTCGTCGGCAACGTTCGTAACGACATCTATCTGATCGGTGAATCGCTGAAGCTGATCGACAAGCAGAAGCTGCTGCCGATGAGCGCCGACGACCTGAAAGCCGTGACCAACTATCACGCCGCCGTCGATCACGCGACCAAGTTCATCCCGCTTTGGGTGAAGGTTGCCGTGGCGCTGGCACTCGGCCTTGGCACCATGGTCGGCTGGAAGCGCATCGTCGTCACCGTCGGCGAAAAGATCGGCAAGACCCACCTGACGTATGGCCAGGGTGCAGCCGCCGAAGTCGTCGCCATGCTGACGATCGGTGCGGCCGACCATCTCGGCCTGCCGGTTTCGACGACGCACGTCCTATCCTCCGGCGTCGCCGGCACCATGGCCGCCAACGGTTCGGGCCTGCAATGGTCCACCGTTCGCAACATGCTGATGGCCTGGATCTTGACCCTGCCGGCCTCGATCGCGCTTGCCTTCGTGCTCTTCATCGTGCTTCGCCAGGTCTTCTAACTGGCGTCACAAGTTATCGAGCCGGCTGTCGTTTAGCCGGCAAATATCGCTGGAGGTTGATGGCGCCCTTCCCCAAGGGCGCCATTATTCTTGCGGCTTGTTACCGTTGGCGCCGAGGCCGGAGAGTTTGGCGAGTTCCGAACGGCGGTTCGCATAGTTCTGGGCGACCATCGGATAGTTGGGAGCAAGACCCCATTTTGCCCGATATTCCTCAGGCGTCATGCCGTAGTGGACGCGCAGGTGCCGTTTGAGCGTCTTGAAGCGTTTTCCATCTTCAAGGCAGATGATGTAGTCGTTCGTCACCGACTTCTTGAGATCGACGGCGGGAACCGGCCTGGTTTGCTCCAGCGGAGGCGCGGATCCATCCAAAGCCTGCAACGCTTCATGCACATCCGCGATCAACTTCGGAAGGTTGCCGACAAGAATGGGATTGTGGCTGACATAGGCCGAAACAATCTTCACACAGCCATCAAACAGAACATGCATTTGCGGCTGGGGCTGGTCTCTTCTGCTGCTGAAAGCGTCCATCATCGTTTCCCGGATCTCGTGTGGCCTGGTGTGAGCCGCCTCGCGTGATTGCTTCATGTACAAACCCATTCGTGAATCTTGCATTGGTTCAAACTCCACAGGTTTTGGTTTGCGGCATCTTCGGCATCCCTGGATGAGGACGCCTGCTCATTGTCGGTCTTTCTCCACGGGCTCGGCATGGCCGGCCGCATCTGCAAAATCCTCTGCGGCGTCTGCAAAGTCCTTTGCAGGATCGGCAAAATAGGTGGCCAGCTTGGTACATAGGACGATAAGGGGAATGCCGAGCATGAAGGCGGCATAGGTTGGATTGCCGTTGCAGTGACGCAGGGTCTGAAGGATCAGCCTGCGCTCGACATCCTCCACGGTCTGGCCGACGAGAACACCGACGGCGGTGTTCACCGTGTGCGGCGCCAGGCTGTCATCGCAGGCGGAGAGATGTGCGACGATCTCATCGATCAGCCGCTCTTCGCTCGCCGTCGCCAGCACGATGCCGGCGGCACGGTCGAGTTCACAAAAGACATAAAGGCCGTTTTCGGCGTCGATCGTGACCCGTCCGGAGACATCTCCCAACACGTTGCGAATGACGATATGCGGGTCCTCTCCGCCCACAAGGGCGAACGGCAATCCGCTACCAATGTAGGAAGCGCCGGGGAACAGGCCCTGCAACTCCTCGAACAGCAGATTAAGCCGCACTTGCGCCTGCACATCCTGTGCTGTGGAGGCAGCGGAGACATCATAATCCCGATGGAAGGAAGGATATTTGATCATACCGTCACCTCCGCGATTGAGGCGGAAAGAAAGGCAGGCAAGCCGCTTTTCCCGCCGATGAACTCCAAGCCGTCGGTTCGTTTTGCCGCGCAGTTTTGTGGGACGAGGGATGGAATATTCATCCAACCTCCCGCAGGCCGAATTTGCCCTTGGTCTGTGGAAGCTGCTGAAGCGCCACGGGCCTGGACAGAAGAAAACCTTGCACATGCGTCGCGCCGCTCGTGCGCGCCGCCTCCAATTGCGCCTCGGTTTCGATTCCCTCGACAATGACCATGGGAGCAAGGCAGGATGCAAAGCCGACCAGATGATAGAGGCTGTCGCGGCCATCCGGGCCTGGCCTGATATCGCGGACAAAAGACGCATCGACTTTGATGATATCGGCCGAGACCTGCAGCAGGTGCGCTGGCGTCGCAAAGCCGGTGCCAAAATCGTCGATCGCGATGCGGCAACCGAGTGCACGTATCATTTTCAATCGTTCGATGGCGGCACCGACCGGCGGATAAGTCTCGGTAATTTCAACGATAAGCCGGGAGGCGAGTTCGGGCTGTTGGCTGATTCGGCTGAAGATATCGGCAAATTGATCCGGCGCCGACAACGTGGCTGCGGATAGATTGCAGCCGAGTGTCAGTGTCGTATCCGCCGTCAAGGCCGCCAGAATCATGTCCAGCATACGGAAATCGAGGTCGAAGCGGCCGACCAATCGTTCCAACTGCGGCACGAAGGCGCCAGCTGTGTGAACGACGCCTTCGGCATCCGTTACGCGCGCCAGGCACTCGGCATAAAGAATCTCTTCGATGTTTTTGACGTCATGGATCGGCTGTACGACAAAGCTCAGGCCGCCCTTGGCGATTGCCTTCAAAATCAGGGCATTATGCCCCTTGTCAGTCCGGTTTCCTCTACCGCTCATCAAGCCTCCAACGGCTGCAAGATGAGCAGCAAACCGAAATTTGGAAAGAAAGGCCGACGTGTGAAAATGACGCAAACAGGCTGGGAGCATGGGATTTCTGGTGCCCAAAAGCCGCCTTTTCCATCTGTGAGACGCCCTCTAACTCAAGGTAACTAGAGTTTCCCTTCCGCAAGCAGAATATGTCGCGTCAAGGCGACAGCATATTTAGAATCAATATATTCCTAATATGTAAACTAGTATCATCAAACATTCAATTGATGCGATTTTTTTGAGTTACTAATTCAATTATTGCCGAAGCGAGCGGCAACAATCTCCGGCCACAAACCATTGGGCGCTATATTGAGGGATGCGTCGGGCACGTAAGTTCTTCCGGCGGGGCCCGCAACAAATACCAGCGAATCACCTCTGGGGCCGCTTTAATCGGGCTGCGGCCACCAGTTCGCTTGCCTTGCCTCCCGCAAGGCATGATCGAGCGGCGCAAGATCTGCATGCCACAGCCGCTCCCATTCGAGACTCATGACGCCATCATAGCAATCGGCAGCCAATGCGGAGAGCAGCGCCGGCATAGGAAACTCGCCGGCGCCCGGGAGCGCGTAGGTATATGGCAGCTTTCCGCTCGCCTTCGAGATGCTATCCTTCACATGCAGATGCCTGACGTTCTGGCGTACTTGCTTCCAGGTCTCCGCAGGATCTTGTCCGCCTTTGCGCCAGGTGTGATGCGTGTCCCAGAGCAGGGCGCAATCGGGTGCCGCTTCCAGAAAACGGCCGAGCGCGTCCGGGTGCGCCAGAAAGTCGTGTGTCTCCACCATGATATCGGCGGCAAAACCCTCGCGGCTGGCGGTCTCGCGCCACCATTCCAGCGTCGACAGTGCCTCGGACAGTTCGCCGGTATCGCCGGTGCTGCCGCCATCGAAAACGCGCAGCGCCTTTATGCCGGCCGCTTCGGCCCATGGAAGATAGCGCAGGAACTCTTCCTTCGCTTGCGGCGTAGCGCCAACGAGACGCATCGATGTGTTCAGCGCGCAAACGGCCACCGGGGAACGCTCCAGGGCATGGACAAGGCCGGCCGGAGTGCCGAAGCGTTCGGCAAAATAGGACGGCAGATCGATCATGCCGCCGAGCGCGCGAATTTCGATCGCGTCGAGGCCGTGGCGTGCTGCCAGAGCGAGCACCTCGTCCAGTTCCAACTCCGCACAGCCCAGTGTCGAAAATGCCAGCGACATTCTTGCGGCTTTGACATCAATGGCGGTAACCATCGCCTCCTCCGCTTGGTTCCAGGGATATCAATATGTCAGCTTCGCCAACGCGATGTCCCTTGGAGACACGAACCAAGCGCGACGCTAGTAACTAAATGGATAATTGTGAAGCATCCTTCGAGCGTCAAGAGCTTGGCGGTAGTGATCGCGGAAACCTCGCGCATTCGAACAGCGTGAAGACACCGATCGAGGCCTCCACCATGCTTGTCATCGTCCCCACGAGGGAGCTTAGCGAGCGTTTCTGATGCGCCGATCCGCGGCGCCTATAATTTTTATCAGAAGCCGGGAACATTCCCTTCAAATGTTGGTTTTCCGTCCGTGGTCGAGGGCGCCTGAAAATTCCCACAAAATGTTGGCGTCCGCCGGCACACATTCATCGAGACAAAAATTTCCTAAAAACGTTCCTTGATCTGGAGGAGACCATAATGCCGACTGAACAGGCACATGAGTGGATCAAAAAACGTGCATATTCTTTGTGGGAAGAAGCTGGCCGTCCCGACGGCCGCGATCAGGAACATTGGAATCAGGCTGCCGCCGAACGGGAAGATCTTGAGAGAACACGGGCCTCCGTGGACGGCGAGGAAATCCTCATCAGATTCAGAGGGAAAGAGCCGAGTCTCGGTAAAAGAGCCGGACTTCCACCATTCTCCAAATTGACCGGCACGCGATAAGGGCTGGGCATAGAGAGAACAGCCAAGCCAGCCCAGGAAGCCGCCACACATGCCGGTGGCCCTGCAAGGGCGACTTTTCGTTGCACACCCCGTCGCCAATAGCGGCGCAATAATTGCTAGCTGCGGAAGATCGTCCGCATCGCCTTCAGGAAGGCGCGGGCGCTCCGTTCCTCTCCCCCCTTTGTCGAGAGGGGCAGATGGCGAACGTGATCGGCGCGGGCGGAAAGTCTTGCGGCTATTTCCTCCGCCATGGCCGGGCGCGCGTCGAGCAGGGGCGCAAAACTCTGCTGATCGATTTCGTAGACAGTGACGCGCGTGAGCGCCTGCAGCGTGCAGACTTCGCCCATTCCCGCGAGCAAACCGCTCTCGCCGAAGAAATCCCCTGGCGACAGCCGTCTCTGTTCCTGCTCGCCATGACGCATTGCGACGATGCCGGCGCGGATGATCATCATGGAAGCCAGCATTTCTCCCTGATGAACGATGACATCATTCTTCTGATATTCGCGGACCGCACATGATCCGGCGAGGAGCTCCTTCTCGGACCCCGTCAGGCCAACGAAAATGGGAATCGCTTCAATGAGGGCAAGCGGCGTGATCTCGGGCGGCTTGGCGCGCTCTTCCGTGGGCGGTTCGGTCATCAGCGCGATAGCTGATGGTGGCATCGCCAGCAGTAATCCGGCGGATTTGCAGTGGCGATAAAACAGGTCCATCACTTCATTTCGGGCTTTCGTCCGCAGCGATGGGTTCTTTACCGAGAACTGCAGCTCAACTTCCAGGGCAACGGCATCCAAGTTCTTCAGCGCTACCTGCGGGGGCGGCTCCCTAACGATCGAGTTACAGCCGGCCAAGACCGCGTGCATAACGTCCTCGACGATGGAGGGCATTCGCGTCGGCGCGACTCGCACCGTCATTTTGAGGAGATGCGTTTCATCGGGCTGGCTGATATTCGTCAGTCCGAGCTTGGCAAGCACGCTGTTGGGCAGAGCGACGACATTGTTCGCTCCGGTCAGAACCTGCGTCGACCGCCATGTGCTGGCAATGACACGCCCTTCCGTCCCGTCCGCAAGCAGAATCCAGTCGCCCAAGGAGTAGCTGCGGCCGAGCGTGAGAGCGATGCCCGAGAAAACATCCCCCAGGGTGTTTTGGAGTGCCAAACCAAGGACGATTGCAATCACGCCGGACGTGGCGACCAGCGTTCCGATCGGAATGCCAAACACGAAGGCCAGAGCGGACAACGTGACACAAAGGTAGACCAGCCCGACGACGATATCCTGCAGAAGGTGAGCTTCGCGTGGCTTGCCTTCGAGAACCAGATAAATGCGTACGAAGCCGATGATGGCCCATGCGAGATGAAGCCACCACAGCAGCTTCGCCATGATGACGACAAAGGCATGAGCATCTTCAAGACCGTAACCTTGAAACCGGCTGGGCGAGATATCGCTGTAGACAAGAACGGCGGTCATCGCGGCAAAGAAGGCAATCTCTACGACAAGCCGGAGGTTCGCCCGCCAACGCGGGATCAAGTGCCATACGACTATTCCAGCCAGCTCGAGAATGATCAGCCATGCCAGAGAAGCGCGCGCGAGTCCGTCAAGATATGCCTGCAGCATGATGATCATCTCTCGGCGGCGGCAACATTGATAATGATTGAATATCGAGAGGCCGATCTCAGGCCGTTGCCACTTACCTGTAGCCCGTTCCCGCTATGTAATCCGCCAGCATATGCTCCTGGAGCTGTTCCTGTTCAAAGAGCACCTTCATCGCATCGCGGATATCGAGAACGCCAAGAGGCTTCGAATCCGTACCGAGTACCGGCATGTTTTGAAGACGCTGCACCACCATGATCTGCCAGACAGCCAGGAGCTCATCATTGGGATCGCAGGAGACGATATTCCTGCTCATGAGCGTCACCACCGAGGCCTCCGGCTCTCGATCCGTAAGGTGGCGAATAAGGTCGGACTTGCTGAGCACGCCGGTTGCTTTCCCGTTCTCGCCGCTGACGACGGCCAATCCTATCCCAGGATTGGAAAGCGAAAGAGCGGCAGCCTGCAGCGTGGCGTTGATATCGATCACCATCAGGCGAGCCGATGTCATTGTGTAGAGCCGTTCGATGCGCATCATCGCCTCCTGTCGGTGCCCAACGGCCGACTGCCGGGGCAATAGATGTTTCGCTCGCGGCTTCGGCTGCCGAATTCAATGCCTGCCCTCATTCGCCGCAGGCCGCCGATCCCCATAGCCGAAGAGCTCGATCGAAGTGACGCCGCGACGCGACGCCACTTCGAGATGCGGCAAATGTTAGTGGGAGGCTTGCCGCGAGATGATCGAACTCATTTCTCGTAGGTCGTCAGGTTGGTCTCGTTGGTGTCGACAACGAACACGGCAAGCAGGCGAGCAGGCTTCGTCTTGCTACCATTCTCGCTGATACCGTGATGATCGCCCGGGAACTCTGAAAAGCTTTCGCCGGCACGATAGACCTTTACCGGTCCGTCATTGACCTTGCTTCGGATCGATCCCTCAAGGACCGTTGCGTAGATGAAAGCGGAGGCTGGATGCGTATGAGCAGGCGAAGTGCCGCCCGGTTCATATTCGACGAGCACGGCTTTGATACTCTTGCCGGGAACGTTCGGCAGCGCATGCTCGTAGACGAGTTTGGCCGAGTCGCCATGGGCGTTTGCTGTGGTCACGGAAGCGGCGGCCAGCGCCAGCGCACCAAGGAATATCCTGATCATGTGAAATCTCCAATTTGAGAATGGAGGAGAGCGGACGGCCTGGCGACCAACCAGGCCTCGGCAATCCTGATTGTCAGTTCTTGCGGGCAGATTGGCTGAACCAAGTGTCGAAACGGACAGCGCCTATGCGTGGCTTGTCCCCTTCCCGAGGAACGAGCGAACCGTCATCCAACTCCGTACCAAAATAGAGCGCGTGCGGATCCCCTACGACCTTGCGCTGATCGTTGCTCGCTTTCAGGAACCGCCCGACAATGTCGGTGAAGCGCCCACGTTCAGGCCCGGCAATATAGACGATACCGTTCACCGGCGGGGCCAGCGCCACATCCGCCATGACATCAGCAACATCGTCCGAGGCGATGGGCTGAAAATTGACGGCCGGCAGGTGCACGGTGTCGCCGACCGTTGCCGATTGAGCGATCCCGCCCAAGAACTCGAAGAACTGCGTCGAGTGAACGATGGTATAGGGGATCTTGGAAGCCCTGATCAAATTCTCTTGGGCCATCTTGGCGCGCAAATAGCCGCTTTTCGGCAGGCGCTCAGTGCCGACGACCGAGAGCGCGATATGGTGCTTCACCCCGGCGGCTTTTTCCGCGGCAAGCAGGTTTCGGCCGGAGGTTTCGAAAAACTCCAGGACGGCCTTATCCTCGAAGGATGGCGAATTCGCCAGGTCAAGTACGACCTGTGCGCCGGCAAGAGCTGCCGCCAATCCCTCTCCGGTGATGGTATTCACCCCGGTATTCGGCGAGGCAGCGATCACTTCGTGACCCTTCTTGCGCAGCCGCTCCGCCGTCTTTGAACCGATAAGGCCTGTGCCACCGATAATAACGATTTTCATGTCCAGTCTCCCGATTTCCGATTTAGAAATTGCTCTTGCAGTGGTCGTGACCAATGCCGGGGAGAATGCGCCAAGCCGGCGCGCGAGCCTATCGAACGGAAGCATTGGCCACACGATGCCAAAGTGTAGGTTGGCTATATCGGATGATTGGCAATCTTGGCCGAAACGAACTCGAGGCGGCGCCTCTAGGTATTGGCTGGGTTTGCCAGACGGGCAAGCAGCCTGACTGCGCGCTGGGTGTCTGGGCTGTATGCGCGTCTTTATGTTGGCGAGGGCCATTTGATATCGTCGCCGCGACGGCATCCTAAAAACGCAGAAAGCCCCGTGTGGGGCTTTGTGTGTGATCTTTGGCGGCTTTGTTGTGTGGAAGGAAGCTGGATTGGTTGCGGGGGCAGGATTTGAACCTGCGGCCTTCAGGTTATGAGCCTGACGAGCTACCGGGCTGCTCCACCCCGCGCCATCCGAGCAAACCGCTTGCGGTTTGTCCGCCCTCGAGCGAACTGCTTTGCAGTTCGTCTCGACGCAGCAAGCCTTACGGCTTGCGTCATCCGAGCAAATCCGGAGGATTTGTCCGTGTTAGGTGGGCACCTTTTGGAGCACACCTGTTTTCGAGACAACTGTATTTGGGTCTCGAAGTCGTATTTCCAGAAGCGACAAAGGCCGCTTGTTAGCGGCCTATTGTAACACGGCTAGGCCGTTTGTTGATCAGAGAAGATTGTAATCGGACAAACCCTATTGGGTTTGCTCGGAAGTTGCGATTGGCAGACCTGGCAGCGACCTACTCTCCCGCGTCTTAAGACGAAGTACCATGGGCGCAGGGGCGTTTCACGGCCGTGTTCGGAAAGGGAACGGGTGCAGCCACCCCGCCATAACCACCAGGTCGGCAAAGCGCAACTTTGAATGAGAAGCTGGATTTTTTAAACACGTCGTTGGATGCGTTTTCGGACAAAGTCCGCAAGCGCAGAGCGCGTCGCCGGCAGTCCGGCGCGCCGTCCGCAGCATAGGGTCGAAGACCCGTACATGCGTGAGGACAAAACTCATTGCAGATGAACGTTTACGTTCGTCTGATGAGCATGAGCAATGGGAACGATCAAGCCAATCGAGCTATTAGTACCGGTAAGCTTCATGCGTTGCCGCACTTCCACACCCGGCCTATCAACGTGGTCGTCTACCACGGCTCTGATAGGGAACACTCGTTTTCAGGTTGGTTTCCCGCTTAGATGCCTTCAGCGGTTATCCATTCCATATATAGCTACCCTGCTATGCCCTTGGCAGGACAACAGGTCCACCAGAGATATGTCCATCCCGGTCCTCTCGTACTAGGGACAGATCCTGTCAATATTCCTACACCCACGGCAGATAGGGACCGAACTGTCTCACGACGTTCTGAACCCAGCTCACGTACCGCTTTAATTGGCGAACAGCCAAACCCTTGGGACCTGCTCCAGCCCCAGGATGCGATGAGCCGACATCGAGGTGCCAAACAACCCCGTCGATATGGACTCTTGGGGGTCATCAGCCTGTTATCCCCGGCGTACCTTTTATCCGTTGAGCGATGGCCCTTCCACGCGGGACCACCGGATCACTATGACCGACTTTCGTCTCTGCTCGACTTGTCAGTCTCGCAGTCAGGCGGGCTTATGCCATTGCACTCGACGACCGATTTCCGACCGGTCTGAGCCCACCATCGCGCGCCTCCGTTACTCTTTCGGAGGCGACCGCCCCAGTCAAACTACCCACCATACACTGTCCCGGATCCGGATGACGGACCGCGGTTAGACATCCATGACGATAAGGGTGGTATTTCAAGGATGGCTCCACAAGAACTGGCGTCCCTGCTTCAAAGCCTACCACCTATCCTACACATGCCGACACGAATGCCAGTGTAAAGCTATAGTAAAGGTGCACGGGGTCTTTCCGTCTGACCGCAGGAACCCCGCATCTTCACGGGGAATTCAATTTCACTGAGTCTATGTTGGAGACAGCGGGGAAGTCGTTACGCCATTCGTGCAGGTCGGAACTTACCCGACAAGGAATTTCGCTACCTTAGGACCGTTATAGTTACGGCCGCCGTTTACTGGGGCTTCGATTCAGAGCTTGCACCCCTCCTCTTAACCTTCCAGCACCGGGCAGGCGTCAGACCCTATACGTCGTCTTGCGACTTCGCAGAGCCCTGTGTTTTTGGTAAACAGTCGCTACCCCCTGGTCTGTGCCACCCTCACATGCTTGCGCACATAAGGGTCACGCTTCTTCCGAAGTTACGCGTGCAATTTGCCGAGTTCCTTCAACATAGTTCTCTCAAGCGCCTTGGTATACTCTACCTGACCACCTGTGTCGGTTTCGGGTACGGTCTATACGGTGGAGCTATTTCCTGGAACCGCGTCCCTGCAAGATCAATCCAATAAGACCTTACAAGTTGAGCAATCCGTCACTACCACCAGGCCCACGAATATTAACGTGGTTCCCATCGACTACGCGTGTCCGCCTCGTCTTAGGGGCCGGCTAACCCTGCTCAGATTAACTTTAAGCAGGAACCCTTGGTCTTTCGGCGAGAGGGTCTCTCACCCTCTTTATCGTTACTCATGTCAACATTCGCACTTCCGATACCTCCAGGATGCCTCACGGCTGTCCCTTCACTGGCTTACGGAACGCTCCGCTACCACTCCTCAAAGAGGAATCCTCAGCTTCGGTGCATGGCTTTAGCCCCGTTACATTTTCGGCGCAAAGACCCTTGACTAGACCAGTGAGCTGTTACGCTTTCTTTAAATGATGGCTGCTTCTAAGCCAACATCCTGGTTGTTTTGGGATCCTCACATCCTTTCCCACTTAGCCATGACTTGGGGACCTTAGCTGGAGGTTAGGGTTGTTGCCCTTTTCACGACGGACGTTAGCACCCGCCGTGTGTCTGCCGAGTAGTACTTCCCGGTATTCGGAGTTTGGTTAGGATCAGTAAGACGGTGAGTCCCCATAGCCCATCCAGTGCTCTACCCCCGGGAGTATTCGCTCGACGCTCTACCTAAATA
>NZ_PYJN01000001.1:97500-182500 GCF_003025035.1 Rhizobium sp. SEMIA4064 | reverse complement strand
GATCGCCCCGAGGATCAGGGTGCGGTTGTTGATCAAGGCAGCGATGCGCAATTGCATGCCGTTGATGGCGCGGATCAGCATGCGCAGCTCGCAGGCGCCCCGCTCCGGAATATCGATCGGCTGCAGGCCCTTTCCGATGGAATTGACGGTGCGTGACAGCCTGGTCAGCGGCCGCGTCTCGCGCGCCACGGCGCAGACGGCGATCACCGCCACCAGCACGCCGAGAAGTCCGGCCATGAAGCCCACCGGCACGCCGCGCAGCCGCACCGTCGGCGTATCGGCCAGGCTGAAGACGGCAACCTTGCCGCCGGCAACGCCGATCGACACTTCTATCGTTCGGTCGGGAGCACCGACTGAAAACCAACCCTGCGGTCGTTCCGGGAGAGAGCGTAAGCTGAAATAACGATCGCCAAACGCCATGTTGGCAAACTCACGGGCCAGTGTGCGGCCGAGAGTGAGATCGGCTGCATCATTTTGCGCGGGCGCTGCGGCATCGACCAGGCGCAGATCGAGACCAGTGGCGTTCAGCGCCCGCGCGGCCTGCTCCTGCGCCTCGGGCTGAATGGCATCGAGGAGGCGCATCGCCGACTTGACCTGCATCGCCGGCGATAGCTGGTGGTTGAGCGGCAAGTCCGGTTTCAAACTGGCGGCGACGAAGGCGGCGAGCTGGATGATGAACAGCGCCACGGCAACGATCATGATGATGCGGGAAACGAGGCCGAGTTTCAGCATGGTTCAGACATCCCTCACATCGACGGTCAGCAGGTAGCCGGCATTGCGGACAGTGGTGATGACCTGCGCGCCATCGGGCAAATAATGCGCAAGCTTGGTGCGCAGGCGCGAGACAGTCACGTCGATGGTGCGATCGAAGGGATCGGCGCCACGGCCGCGCGTCCAGTCGAGCAGTTGGTCGCGCGACAGCACCCGGCGCGGCCGTTCCAGGAAGCAGACGAGCAGATCGAACTCCGCGGTCGTCAGGCGCACCGGACCCTCGCCTTCGATCTCGATCGCCCTGCCGTCGAGATCGACGATGAGGCCCGCAAAACTCTTGCGCCGGCGCGGGCCGCTGCCCTCCTCGGGTCGTTCGGGACCGGAGCGGCGCAGGATGGCGCGGATGCGCGCCAAGAGCTCGCGCGGATTGAAGGGTTTGCCGAGATAATCGTCGGCGCCCATTTCAAGGCCGAGAATGCGGTCGATATCATCGGACTTCGCAGTCAGCATCAGGATCGGCACCTGGCTGCGCGCCCGTATGCGGCGGCAGGCCGACAACCCATCTTCGCCCGGCAGCATCAGGTCGAGAATGATGAGATCGGGAAAACCTCTCGCGAGTGCGCGATCCATGGCGGCGGCGCTTTCGACCGCCTCGACAGCAAACCCTTCGCGGCTCAGGAACTCCTCCAGAAGCGCCCGAATTTCGCGGTCGTCCTCGACCAGAAGAAGCGATGCACAAACCATGACGCATCCATGCGAGGCGAAGGGCGGTTTTGACAACAAGGAAACGGCCGGTGATACAAACTGTAACAAATTTCCGCCGTTCTGAAAAATTCCGGCAACAGAGGCCATGCAGGTTTCGCCGCGACGGCCCCCTCCGGAGCGGGCGGCGACAGCTACCCCGGCGCCGCCGCACCCGACCCATCGCCGCTCCGGCCCGCCGGCAGGGCTCGCGTTGACAAGGCGCGAGCCCTGTCTCTCCTGTGTGTTTCCCTTTGCTGCGATTTGCGTCGCGACGTTCCCCGTGCGAAGGATTGGCCTCGTGCTTTATCGGGCCGATACGCCTAACCATCGACACAACAAGGACGAGGCAACGGGGTGAGCCAAAGGCATGCACCGCAGAGATCAGGCAAGGGGGCGAAAGGCCGGCCGGAGGCTGAAGGCAAGCGCGTAACGCTGCCGCGGGCGCTGTCGAAGCTCGGCTATTGCTCGCGCACCCAGGCCGAAGCATTGATCGCTGCCGGCCGCGTTACAGTCGACGGCCGCAAGATCACCGATCCGGCCGCCTGGATCGATCTCGACCGGGCGCGGATTGCCGTCGGCGGCGTCGAGATCGCAGCAGAAAAGCAGCTTTATTTCATGCTGAACAAGCCGCGCGGGCTGGTGACGACACGCGACGATCCCGAGGGCCGGCCGACGGTCTATGACTGTCTGAAGGATATCGACGCCCGACATTTGGCACCGGTCGGACGGCTGGACAAGGCAAGCGAAGGGCTGCTTCTCTTCACCAATGACACCGTGTTGGCGCAGGTGTTGCTCGATCCCGTCACCCATGTGAGCAAGATCTATCATGTCCAGGTCAACCGCATCATGGACCAAGAACTCCTGAGCCGCATGGAACGTGGAATCATTGACGATGGGGAGCTTCTGACCGCCATCTCCGCCCGCCTGCTGCGCAGCGGTGACCGCAATGCCTGGATCGAGGTCGAGCTCAAGGAGGGGCGCAACCGGCAGATCCGGCGGATGCTGGAGGTGCTCGACATCGAATGCCTGCGACTGGTGCGCGTCGCTTTTGGCGATATCGCGCTCGGCGATCTTCCGAAAGGCGCGGTCCGGGCGCTGACGGAGGCGGAAATTCTCGGGCTTCGCCGCCGTGCGGGCTTGGAAAAGAAGGGGCGAAATGGGCTGAAGGCGGGACGCAATGCAGCCTCATGATTTCTGGCAGGAAATCCATCCGCCGCAAAGCTTTGATGCAAGCGGCGAGTTCCGCGATTTCTATGTGGCGGAGCTGCCCGACAGGCGGCAAATGCGTCTGCCGATCCGTGTGCTGGCCGATGGCGACCACGCGCTGGCCTCGCTGATCATCAATCAGGCCAGTTTTTCCGTGCAGGAGGCGCTGGCCGAAGCGCTAGCCGCACGCATCGCGATACATGATGTCGATGTTGTCGCCGGGCTGCCAACGCTCGGGCTGACGCTAGCAAGCGCGGTTGCCCGTGCTCTCGGCCATCAGCGTTATGTTCCGCTCGGCACCTCGCGCAAATTCTGGTATCGCGAGGATCTGTCGGTTTCGCTGTCCTCCATCACCACGCCGAACCAGGAGAAGCGGCTTTATATCGATCCGCGCATGCTGCCGCTTCTGCAAGGAAAGCGGGTTGGGCTGATCGACGACGTGATCTCGAGCGGCGCCTCCATCGTCTCCGGCCTGGAGCTTTTGGCGGCATGCGGCATCGAGCCTGTCGTGATCGGGGTGGCCATGCTGCAATCCGAGCGCTGGCGGGAGCGGGTCGATGCCACCGGCATGCCGTGGAACGGGCGGATCGTCGGCGTTTTTTCGACGCCGATCCTCGAAAGGAGCGGAAACGGCGGTTGGCGCAGGCCTGCCTGACGGCGGTCTCGCCGGGGCTGTACAGAACCGGCCGGCTGGTTCATTCTGGGTCTTAGCGAATCTCCGGGGCCCGCCCATGACGTTCGAACAAGCATCCCTGCTGATCCTTCTGGGCCTGATGCTGGCGCTGTTTTGTCTTGACCGTTTCCGGATCGAGGTCATCTCGATCGCCGGGCTGCTTGCGGGATACGCGCTGGGCCTCTATTCGTCAGAGGGGGTGTTTTCCGGCCTCGCGAGCCCGGTCGTGATCACCGTGATCGAAATCCTGCTGATCGTGCAGGTGCTGGCACGGGCGCAGCTTTTCGGCGCGCTGGCGGACCGCTTGCTTGCCGCAGATCCGCCGTCCTTTGTGATCATCGGAGCTCTCTCCGGACTGACGGCTTTCATCTCGATCTTCATGAACAATATCGGCGCCTATGCCATCGCGCTGCCGGTGGCGCTGCGCATCGCCGACGTCACCGCCATTCCACGGCGACAATTGCTGATCCCCATTTCGTTTTCAGCACTACTCGGCGGATTGGTGTCGCTGATCGGCACGCCGGCTAACCTTCTGGTCAGCGACGCGCTGCTCAGGGCGACGGGACGCGGCTTCCATTTTTTCGACTTCGCCTATGTCGGCCTGCCGGTTGCCGTGGTCGGCGTGATTGTGATTGCCGCGACCGTTCCGCGGTTGTTTCCCAGATCGAGTGAGGAAGATGCAGTCCCCGGCCGGACCGTGGACCGGCAGATGATCGCGGAACGCCGGATACCGCATGGCTCCCCCTTGGTCGGGCAGCGCCTGGTGGACTGCCGTCGGGCTTTCGGTATCCAGCCGTATGCGCTGATCCGCGGCAGCCGCTTTGCCTCTCCTGCCGAAAGCACCGTGATCGAGGCCGGCGACATTCTGCTTGCCGAAGGGCCGGACGTGCTGTTCGACAGGCTTTCGGCCAAGGGCGTACTGATGCTCGAATCCCATCCCGATCCCTACGGGTCCGATTTCATTCGCAGCGAAGCGGTGGTCATGCCGCAAAGCACTTTGATCGGCTCGCGCGTCCAATCGCTGGACGTTTTCCGGTCGCGGGGGGTCGCGATCACCGGGCTTTCCATGCGCTCGCCGCGCATCGAAGGCCGTTTCGACGATCTTACGCTTTCGATCGGCGATATCCTCAAGCTGGAAGGGCCGAAGCATGCTATCGCTGAGGCGCTGGAAGAATGCGAATGCCTGCCGCTGGCCGCAAGCTACGACCACACGCCGCCGTTGCGCTCCTTCTGGCCGCTTCTGCTTTTTGCCTGCGGCGTGCTTGCCGCTGCTACCGGCCTGCTTCGCCCGGAGATCGCCTTTGCAGGCGTCATCCTGGCGATGGCCCTGTTGAACTTCATCAATCTGCGCGCTGCGATCGCCGATCTCAACTGGCCGATCATCATTATGCTGGCGGCGATGATCCCGCTCGGTACGGCAGTGGCGACATCGGGGACGGCGGAGATGCTGGCGGGCGGGCTCGGCGCCATCGTGCCGATCGAACGGCCGGGTTTCGGCGTCGCGCTCATCCTGTTTCTGGCGATGGTGATCACGCCTTTCGTCAACAACGCCACCGTCGCCATCGTGCTGACGCCGATCGCCTTCGAACTGGCGGCCAAGGCGGGGCATTCCGCCAATGCCTATCTAATTGCGGTTGCGGCCGGTGCCTCGCTCGATTTCATCACGCCGTTCGGTCATCATAACAATACGCTGACCATGAGCATCGGCAGCTATCGTTTCACCGACTTCCTGCGCGCCGGCTGGCTGTTGACCATTGTCAGCTATGGCCTGGCACTGGCCTTGATCGGTTGGTTCTGGATTTGAGCGCAGCCGCGCTTAACCGATGACGATAATCCCGTCCGAAAATCGATTCCGATTTCTGGTATTATGCGTTAAGGGTCCAACCATGAAGCATCCGCAGGGCGGATGCACGAGCCTGCTGGTGACCAAGTTGCGAATTCTCTCCGAAGCCCATTTTCCGGAACTGCCCAATTATTACCGCGGCAAGGTGCGCGAGAATTATGACCTGCCGGACGGGAGCCGCATCATCATCAGCACCGATCGGCTGAGCGCCTTCGACCGCATCCTCACCTGCATCCCATATAAAGGACAGGTACTGACGCAGACGGCGCGCTACTGGTTCGAGGCGACGAAGGACATCTGCCCGAACCACGTCATCGCCTATCCCGATCCCAATGTGGTCGTCGGCAAGCGGCTAAACATCCTGCCGGTGGAGGTTGTCGTGCGCGGCTATCTCGCCGGCACCACCGGCACCTCTATCCTGACGCTCTATAAGAAGGGTCAGCGCGAGATGTACGGCATCACCCTGCCGGACGGCATGCGCGACAATCAGATCCTGCCGGAGCCGATCATCACGCCGACCAGCAAGGAATTCGACGGCGGCCATGACGAACCGCTGACGCCGGCGCAGATCGTCGAGCGAGGGCTTTTGACGAGGGAGCAATGGCAGACATTGTCTGATTACGCGCTGGCCTTGTTCGCCCGCGGCCAGGAGCTTGCCCTCAAGCGGGGGCTGATCCTCGTCGACACCAAATATGAGTTCGGCACCGACGAAAACGGCAACATCCTTCTCGCCGACGAAATCCATACGCCGGACAGCAGCCGCTACTGGTTGGCCGACAGTTACCAAGAGAGCTTCGAAAAGGGCGCGCGCCCTGCAAGTTTCGACAAGGATTTCGTCCGCGCCTGGGTGAGCGAGCGGTGCGATCCTTATAAGGACGAGATACCCGAAATTCCGCTCGATCTGATCGAACAGACCTCGAAGGTGTACATCCGCGCTTACGAAGCGATTACGGCTACGCCCTTCGTTCCCGACGACCGCGGTGCAACACCGCGCGACCGGGTTCGCGCAAGCCTCTCCCATTACTTCCCATAACGAACCGTCCGAATGGTCATTTAGCCGTGCACCTGCACGGAATGACCGCCCCAGAGTTGCGTCGGATCTCGAATCCTTAACCATTCACTGCTTTAAGTAGCAATGGGTAGGGTATGTTTTTTGCAACACTTCATAATTTTTTTACCGGAACCCCCCTATTTGTCATGTTCCCACACGTGTTCCGCCGCGAAAAATCGCAAAAGGCACTGTGCTATTGCAAACTTGTTGATAGATTGACGCCGAATGCTTCGGCTCGTTTGATTGGTATTGCGTAGACAGAAGCGCCGACACACATGGGGTCACGTTGACTCCGTAAGATAGTGACCATGTAAAATGAATTGTGGGATAATGTGATGGTATCCATTCGTACTGCCGCCCCCGCCCTGCTGCTTCTTCTGGCAGGTTGCGTCAGCGGCCCCGATCATAAGCCACCGGAAATGCCCCTCGCGGGCAAGTTCTCGGAGGGCGGTACGAAGATCAATAGCGACGTCTCGAGTTCGCAATGGTGGACAGCCTTCGGCGATAGGAAGCTGAACACCTTGGTTGAGCAGGGACTTGCAGAAAACCTCAACATCCAGCAGTCGCTGGAACGCATCAATCAGGCCCAGGCCAATGTTGTTTCCGCCGCCGCCGGCGGGCTGCCGAGCCTCCTCGTGCAAGGCGGTAATACGACCAGCGGCGAGAAGGGCGGATTGCGCACGCAAACCGAAACGCGAAACACCACCAGCGGCGATCTCACGGCTTCGTGGCTGCTCGACCTCTGGGGCCAATACCGCCGCGCCAAGGAAAGCGCCAATGCATCGCTGGATGCGGCCTATTCCAACGTCGACGTCGCTCGCCTGACCTATCTGCAGGATCTGGCAAACAGCTACGTCAATGTCCGCCTCTATCAGGCCCGCATTTCTATCGCGCAGGATAACCTGAGGTCTCGCCGCGAGACGCTCGCATTGACCAAGTTCCAGCTTGATGCCGGTGCTGCTTCCCGCCTCGACGTCGTCCAGGCTGAAGGTCTCGTCAACCAGACGCTTTCGACAATTCCGAGCCTCGAAATTAGCTACCGGCAGGCGGTGCATCATATCGCAACGCTGCTCAACGTACCGTCGCAGACCATTATCGCCCAGTTGCAGAGCGGCGGTAACCAGCCGGTATTCCGCGGCCGTGTCGATTCGGGTGTCCCGGCGGATCTCATCCGCAACCGGCCCGACATCCGTGTCGCCGAGCGTAACCTTGCTGCTGCAACCGCACAGATCGGCGTAGCGGAAGCCCAGCTCTTCCCGACGATCACGCTCGGTGGTTCGATTTCGCCGTCCTACATTCACACGAAGTCCATCAGCGGCAGCCTGACGACCTGGTCGTTCGGCCCAAGCCTGTCGCTGCCGATCTTCGATGGCGGCACCTTGCGCGCCAACGTCAAGAGCGCCGAATCTAGCAGCCGCGAACAGTATATCGTCTGGAAGCAAACGGTGCTGTCTGGTGTCGAACAGGTCGAAAACGCCCTGTCGGCCGTTAGCCGCGATGCGCAGACGGTTTCCGCACTGCGGGCGCAGGTGAAGTCCTATCAGGAAGCCCTCGAACTCTCGACGGCAAGCTATAAGGACGGCGCCTCTTCGCTGCTCGACGTTCTCGACGCACAGCGCAACGTTTCGGATGCGCAGAACAGCCTTGCCCAGGCTGTCTCACAGAGTGCCATCGATTACATCTCTCTGAACGTCAATATCGGCGCCGGTTATGTTCCGGCCAAAAAGGCAATCGTTGCCGCAGCACCTGCCAAGGTCGTCAAGGTCGCTGCCAAGAAGACCGTCAACTAAACAGACCGCCCGGCTTCGTCGGGCGCTTTTCATAAGAACCGCCGCGGGCAACCGCGGCGGTTTTTCTTTGGTCGGAAAAATGGGATCAAATTAAAAATGGCGCGCTCCGCTTCCGCAAAGCACGCCACCAGACAGCCAATAAACAAAAAGGCCGGAGCGAACCGGCCTTTCGTCATCCACCCTCACATCAGTGCCAGTACATCCGTGGTCAAAGGGAAGGTGGAACTGCAGCCAGATTGATCGCGAAAGGTTAACACAAGGTCAACGTCACTTCCGCAATCTCCATGGAATGAAAACGGCTCGCTTTGAAGCGCGCCCGCCATTCTCCGGCTGCCTGACTGCACACCATATCGGGTGACAAGGTGGCGATTTCAAGGCCGGTGAAAATTATTCTCTTCGCCATATTACTGGAGAACGCGGCAATTCGCTCACTAAAGCCATGGTAACCCTCAAGATAATAAGTAGGCCTTTATAAAAATTAATACAAATTTTGAGAGTTTTACCCGTATTCGTTCAACCTGCATTCATGCAAACTCTCCTAAAACTGCTGAAAAGATTGGAAGAATAGCGCCGGACCTAACCAAATCCCGTGATTGCGCTAACTTTCATCTTATCGAAACTGGAAACGGCATGCCGGGTCCTGTAACCGCACCACATGTCCCTTGCCGGAGATGTCGGGCAAGCGGACAACAGCAATCAGCGCAGTCGCCGCCCGATCCCATCCTGCCGGCGACGCGCGAAGGAGAGCATTGATGAGACATAAGCTTCTTGCCGCAATTGCGCTGACCGCATTCGTTGCGACACCGGCGATCGCGGAAGCCGCAGAGGGTTTTGCCACCGCCAACGTCAATATGCGGTCCGGCCCGAGCACGCAGTATCCGGCAGTGACCAGAATCCCCGTCGGCACACCGCTGGAGATCAACGGCTGCCTCAACGAAACACCGTGGTGCGACGTCTCCTTCTTCGGCGGCCGTGGCTGGGTCGCCGGTCAGTACATTCAGGCAACCTATCAATCGCGCCGGATCTATGTCGGACCGCAATATTACCGGCCGCTCGGCATTCCGACCATCACCTTCAACTTCGACGACTATTGGGATCGCTATTACCGTGGCCGCGACTTTTACCGCGACCGCGATCGCTGGCGGCGCGGGCCGGGCTGGGGCTACCGCCGTCCGGATGCGAATTGGGACCAGCGTCCTTATCGTAACCCCGGTTGGGATGACGGCTCAGACAGCAACTGGGATCGCCGTCCGTACCGAAACCGCGATTGGGGCGACCAGCAGGATAATGAGGACTGGCGCCGCCAGCGAGACCGCAATCGCGACTGGGGCGGACAACAGGACAATAACCAGGACTGGGGCGGCGGTCAGGACCGTCGGCGCGACGACAACCGCCAGGGCGATCAGCAACGCCGGCCGCCACCGCAGCAACAACCGCAGCAGCAACAGCCGCGACCGCAGCCACAACCACAACAGGGGCAGAACAATCCACGGCCGAATGCCGGTTCGCCAGGGCCATACAGCCCCGACCATGTCGACCCCTGCCCGGTTACGCAACCTGATTGCCGCATGACGCCAAGAGGCTCCAACCGGTAATCGCTGACGTGACAGCAATATGATTAGGCCAGCGACCCCGCGTCGCTGGCCTTTCGCGTTGCGCACTTATGCCTGGAAATCGCCGAACCATCGGTATGGCGGCGAAACCGGGATCAATGATGTCAGGAAGAACGCGCATTCGGAGTTGCGCGACAGCGGCCGGCCTTCGCCGGCTCGGAAGATTGAGTAATCAGGCGGCGTCGATGCGCCGCGCTGCCTCAATGGGTTTTCAAATGCGCCTCGCGCGTCGCGGAAATGAACATTTCACGCGCCTCTTCGGCGGATTTCCGTCCGTCGATCGCAGCTCGGCAGACGCTTCTCGCAGCCACATAAAGCGGACCACGCCGATCTGGCCAGAGGTTGGCCATGCAATTCAGGGCCTCGGAAGGGCCGGTCACTATCTGGAAGCTGCCATGGGCGAAACCGATCTCGATCGGGTTGCTCCATTTGATGTGTCGCATGAATACTCCTCCTCACGCGCTACCAAGTGCCTGGGACCGCCCTCCAAGACGGTCACATAACTCCACTATAACCTCAATCAGAGCATTCGAAAATATGGAACATTCAAGCACATTTCATAGAATCAAAACGATTCAAAAGAGGTAAATTCGCCGGCCACATGGAGTAGCCGGCGACTCAGGGAGTTTCACGTAAGGATAAAGTTTTTAATAGGCATAAAGTTCCAGCGAGACCAAAGGTCGTTTTCTCGCAAACGGGGCGATATGCGTATTTCTACAATCTGGAATTAAGGGATGAGCCTCGGCCGGTAGCACCATAGATCGGGTGAGCCGTTTGATGATTTCTTCATGCTGCCTGTCAGATGCTTTCACTTCTCGCGTGCAATCCGCTTCGCATCATCGGCCGAGAAGCCGGCCCGGCGAGCGAGCCGCTCCAATCCAAAAATCCGGTCAAGCTGATCGATCAGCCATAATTCAAAGCGTTTCCACACGATAAGGCCTCCCCCGCAATGGACCAACCGGTCGCAGCGGTCCACGATGAACGTCGGTTCGGCCTGTCCACCCGCTCTAACGAAACAGCCTCTAGCGAAACAGTGGGGGCCTCTGCGCGTTCGACAGCAGCTCCTGCTTGGTGGCGAAGTCGCCGAACAGCTTCTTCAGCCGCAGTTCCTCTTCCTTGCAAATCCGATGGCGCCGCACGAAATCCTCGACACTCCAGACTTCCCGCAGCTTATTTTCGCCGACTTTCTCGAAGTTGATATGTGAACTCATTTGCTCGCCCTCTTATTTTATGAAGAGAGAATGCACGAGAAAAACAAAAGTTCCTTGAACAAACCCGTTGTGGATGGACGAATGCTGCCGCTGCGATCGGTTAAAGATGTTTTTAATCCCTCCTTAAATCGCCGCATTTACAGTTCACCCGGGCTTTAATGCCCAGGCGATGCGAGCGCGGGGGACGAGCGGGCGCGTGACAGCCCAACATCAGACATCGGCATATGGAACCATCGGGGGTACGACCGGTCCGCAATGGCAGGCAAAAGCAGATCAGGCCAGAGGATAGAACCCTCGTTTTCAAGCGGCAACGAACGCAGCGATGATGGTTTCAGCGCGGGCGAGCGGATTGCCGGCGGCGGGCGTTCTTCCGGTCGCGGCGAGGACCCTCTGCCGGACAGACCGCGCCGCTCCAAAAAACGGCGTAAGCAGCCGCGTCGCGAGCGTGGCGGTGGCTTTTTCGGCTTCGTCCGCTCGGTGATCTATTGGGGTATCGTACTCTGCATCTGGGCCGGCATCGGCGCCGCGGGTCTCGTGGTCTATTACGGATCGCGCATGCCGAACGCCAGCACCTGGGCCATTCCCGACCGGCCGCCGAACGTCAAGATCGCCGATCTCGGCGGCAGCATCATCGCCAATCGCGGCGCGACCGGCGGCGAAGCTCTGACGCTGAGCGATATGTCGCCCTATATTCCCAAGGCGATCGTCGCCATCGAGGATCGCCGCTTCTATTCGCATTTCGGCTTCGATCCGATCGGCCTTGGCCGTGCAGTGGTGACGAACGTGCTGACCGGCCATGCCGTGCAGGGCGGCTCGACGCTGACACAGCAGCTCGCCAAGAACCTCTTCCTGTCGCCGGAGCGCACGCTGGAGCGCAAGGTGCAGGAAGTGCTGCTCGCCATCTGGCTGGAGCACAAGTACACCAAGGACCAGATCCTTACGATGTACCTGAACCGCGTCTACTTCGGCGCGAATGCCTATGGCGTTGAGGCGGCGGCACAACGTTACTTCAACAAGTCGGCCCGCGACGTCAATCTCGGCGAAGCAGCCATGCTCGCCGGCCTCGTCAAGGCGCCGTCGAAGCTGTCGCCCGCCCGCGATCCCGCCGCAGCCGAGGCTCGCGCCCAGCTCGTGCTGCAGGCGATGCGCGATCAGGGCTTCATCAGCGAAGCCGATATCAAGACGGCGATGTCGCAGCCGCCGACGCACGCGACGAGCTATTGGAGCGGCGCGCAGAACTATGTCGCTGATATGGTCATGGACCAGCTTCCCGGCCTGATCGGCGGCGCCGTCAAAGAGGATCTGACCGTCGACACCACGATCGACATGTCGCTGGAGCAGAAGGCCGAACAGGCGCTCAACGATGTGCTTGCCAAGGACGGTAAGAAACTCAACGCTTCGCAAGCCTCCCTCGTCTCCGTCGACGCAACGGGCGCGATCCGCGCATTGGTGGGTGGCCGGGACTATGCGCAGAGCCAGTTCAACCGCGCCGTCACCGCCAAGCGCCAGCCGGGCTCAGCCTTCAAGCCTTTCGTCTATACCGCGGCACTGGAGATGGGCCTGACGCCGAACTCCATCCGCAACGACGTGCCGGTGAAAATCGGCAATTGGGCGCCGGAGAATTACGAGCAGAAATATAGCGGGCCGGTAACGCTCGCCACGGCCGTAGCCCATTCGCTGAACACGGTGGCCGCCCAGCTTGCGACCGAAGTAGGACCGGAGCAGGTGGTCAAGGTCGCGCATCGGCTGGGCATCGAATCCGACCTGCAGGCCAATGCCTCGATCGCACTCGGCACGTCGGAAGTCTCGCTGCTGGAGCTGACCTCGGCCTATGCCTCCTTCATGAACGGCGGCTACAAGGCGACACCACACGTTATCGCCAAGGTGACGACCGCCTCCGGCAAGGTGCTCTATCAGGCAAATTTCGACAATCCACCGCAGGTCCTGAATCCTGATGTCGTCACCAACATGAATGCGATGATGGCCGGCGTCATCAACTTCGGAACCGGCAAGGCCGCCCGCATTCCCGGCTGGCAGGCGGCGGGCAAGAGCGGCACGACGCAATCCTTCCGCGATGCGCTGTTCGTCGGCTTCACCAGCCATCTGACGACAGGCGTCTGGTTCGGCAATGACGACGGCAAATCGATGAAGAAGGTAACGGGCGGCGGACTGCCGGCCAAGGCCTGGAAAGAATTCATGGTCGCCGCCCATAAGGGCCTGACGCCGACCCCGATCTTCGGCGGCGGCCAGATCATCGACAACGGCCTGCCGGTGGCGGAAGCCCAGCCGAACACCGACCAGCAGACGACGATCGGCGCCATCATCTCCGGCAGCGATGACGGCCAGGGCGCGCAGCAGCAGAGCCAGCCCATGATCCGGCAGCGCCCGGCGCAGCAACCGATCCAGCAGCAGCAACCCGTCAACCAGGCCGCGATGAACGACGATCCCGAGGATCTGCCGCCCGTGGGCCTTGCCGACAACAATCCTTACAGCTCGGACCGGTACGACGACGATATCCCGCCTGCCGATATCGGCGATCCCGGCCCGACGACGGCGACGGTCCGGCGGCACCGCTCCTCGCTTCTCGACATCATCCTGGGGCAATAAGAAGCGATTCTCAGCATTGCCGCTTGCATGGCCGGGTCAAGGCTGATCTGATAGATGGTCGCGCAAATTCCGCAGGCTCCCCGCCTCGATGGGACACTGTGGAATTTGGACGACAAACCATTCGTTTTGCTGGATTCCGGGTGATTTCCTGCCTTGCAGTCAGTAAAACCGCTACTTATATACGCGGCATCACCGCAGTCATGGCTGCGCAATCCTCAAGACCATCCCGTAAGGGGCTGTCAATGGAATGCCTGACAGGGGTTCCGATAGCTTGCTTCAAGGAGAGAATGACATGGCAAAAGTAATTGGTATCGACCTTGGAACCACGAATTCCTGCGTCGCCGTCATGGACGGTAAGGACGCGAAAGTGATCGAGAATGCCGAAGGCGCCCGCACCACCCCCTCAATGGTAGCCTTCACGGACGACAGTGAACGCCTCGTCGGCCAGCCGGCGAAGCGCCAGGCGGTCACCAACCCCACCAATACCCTCTTCGCTGTCAAGCGCCTGATCGGCCGCCGCTACGAAGATCCGACCGTCGAGAAGGACAAGCATCTCGTTCCTTTCAACATCGTTCGCGGCGACAATGGCGATGCCTGGGTCGAAGCGCAGGGTAAGGGCTATTCGCCCGCACAAGTTTCCGCAATGATCCTTCAGAAGATGAAGGAAACCGCCGAATCCTATCTCGGCGAAAAGGTCGAAAAGGCCGTCATCACCGTTCCCGCTTACTTCAACGACGCGCAGCGCCAGGCAACCAAGGATGCCGGCAGGATCGCCGGTCTTGAAGTTCTGCGCATCATCAACGAGCCGACGGCTGCTGCACTCGCTTACGGCCTCGACAAGAAGGACGGCAAGACGATCGCTGTCTACGACCTTGGCGGCGGCACCTTCGATATCTCGATCCTGGAAATCGGCGACGGCGTCTTCGAAGTGAAGTCGACCAACGGCGATACCTTCCTCGGCGGTGAAGACTTCGACATGCGTCTCGTCGAATATCTCGTTGCCGAATTCAAGAAGGACAACGGCATCGACCTCAAGGGCGACAAGCTCGCTCTGCAGCGCCTGAAGGAAGCTGCTGAAAAGGCCAAGATCGAACTATCCTCTTCGCAGCAGACCGAAATCAACCTGCCCTTCATCACGGCAGACGCCACCGGTCCGAAGCACCTGACGCTGAAGCTGACCCGCGCCAAGCTGGAAAGCCTGGTCGACGATCTCGTGCAGCGCACGATCGCTCCCTGCAAGGCAGCGCTCAAGGATGCCGGCGTTACCGCCGCTGAAATCGACGAAGTCGTTCTCGTCGGCGGCATGAGCCGCATGCCGAAGGTGCAGGAAATCGTCAAGCAACTGTTCGGCAAGGAGCCGCACAAGGGCGTCAACCCGGATGAAGTCGTCGCACTCGGCGCCGCCATCCAGGCCGGCGTTCTGCAGGGCGACGTCAAGGACGTTCTGCTGCTCGACGTGACCCCGCTGTCTCTCGGCATCGAAACGCTGGGCGGCGTCTTCACCCGTCTGATCGAGCGTAACACGACGATCCCGACGAAGAAGTCGCAGACCTTCTCGACCGCCGACGACAACCAGTCGGCCGTGACCATCCGCGTTTCGCAGGGCGAGCGCGAAATGGCTGCCGACAACAAGTTGCTCGGCCAATTCGACCTCGTTGGCCTGCCGCCGGCTCCGCGTGGTGTTCCGCAGATCGAAGTCACCTTCGATATCGACGCCAACGGCATCGTCCAGGTTTCGGCCAAGGACAAGGGCACGGGCAAGGAACAGCAGATCCGCATCCAGGCTTCGGGCGGCCTCTCTGACGCCGACATCGAAAAGATGGTCAAGGATGCCGAAGCGCACGCTGCCGAAGACAAGAAGCGCCGCGAAGGCGTGGAAGCCAAGAACCAGGCCGAAAGCCTGATCCACTCCAGCGAGAAGTCGCTGAAGGATTATGGCGACAAGGTAACCGAAGCGGACCGCAACGCGATCTCCGATGCGATTGCAGCACTGAAGGCGGCAACCGAAGCTTCCGAGCCCGATGCCGAAGACATCAAGGCCAAGACCCAGACCCTCATGGAAGTTTCCATGAAACTCGGCCAAGCGATCTATGAGTCCCAGCAGGCGGAAGGCTCTACCGCTGATGCCTCGGCAGGTGGCAAGGACGATGTCGTCGACGCCGACTACGAGGAAATCAAGGACGAGGACGACCGCAAGCGGTCGGCATAATCGCAAACCTTAACTGGTTTTGCGGAAACTCAGATCCGGCTGCCTTAGGGCAGCCGGAAATCCATTTCCGGGGTCTATTCCTTAATGGCAAAAGCGGACTTTTACGACACGTTGGGTGTCGCCAGAACGGCAGACGAGAAAGAGCTGAAAAGCGCTTTTCGCAAGCTGGCGATGAAATTTCATCCGGACAAGAACCCGGAGGATAAGGACGCCGAGCGAAAGTTCAAGGAAATCAACGAAGCCTACGAGACGCTCAAGGATCCGCAGAAGCGCGCGGCCTATGATCGCTATGGCCATGCTGCCTTCGAACATGGCGGCATGGGCGGCGGCGGCGGTTTTGGTGGCGGCGGCTTCGGCGGCGGTGGCTTCTCCGATATTTTCGAAGATATTTTCGGCGAGATGATGGGTGGCGGACGCTCGCGCGGGCGTTCTTCCGGCGGTCGCGAACGCGGCGCCGATCTTCGCTACAACATGGAAATCTCGCTCGAAGAGGCCTTCACCGGCAAGACGGCGCAGATTCGCGTGCCGACCTCCATCACATGCGACGTCTGCTCCGGTTCCGGCGCCAAGCCGGGCACGCAGCCGAAGACCTGCGGTACTTGCCAGGGTGCCGGCCGCGTACGGGCCGCACAGGGTTTCTTCTCGGTCGAGCGCACCTGTCCGACCTGCCATGGCCGCGGCCAGATCATTCCCGATCCCTGCACCAAATGCCACGGTCAGGGCCGCGTGACCGAAGAGCGTTCGCTTTCGGTCAACATCCCGGCCGGCATCGAGGATGGCACGCGCATCCGCCTGCAGGGCGAAGGCGAAGCCGGCCTGCGTGGCGGGCCTTCGGGCGATCTCTATATCTTCCTCTCCGTCAAGCCGCATGAATTCTTCCAGCGCGATGGGGCCGATCTCTATTGTGCTGTGCCGATCTCGATGACGACGGCTGCCCTTGGGGGCACTTTCGACGTCGCAACACTCGACGGCACGAAATCGCGCGTCACCGTTCCCGAAGGCACGCAGGTCGGCAAGCAATTCCGCCTGAAGGCCAAGGGCATGCCGGTGCTGCGCTCCAGCCAGGTCGGCGATCTCTACATTCAGATCCAGATCGAAACGCCGCAAAAGCTCACCAAGCGCCAGCGCGAGCTGCTGCAGGAATTCGAGCAGATCTCCTCGAAGGACAACAATCCCGAATCAACGGGCTTTTTTGCCCGCATGAAGGATTTCTTCGACACGTTCAGCGACTAAGCGGCGAATCACATTGCTTCACGTGAAACCGGCCGATGATTCGGCCGGCCACTAACTCACATATTGTGGAATCCAGGCGGGCTGCGCGTCAGATGATGACGCGCTCGATCTTTCAGTTTGCGAGTTTCAGCAGCCACGCATCGTGGTTCTGAAGGAACATCTTGAGGCGATCTCCGTAGTTGTCCATTACGGCGTCCTTGACGCTTTGCCGGGCAGCAAGAGACGCACGCCAGAACCTGACGCGCGGCAGCTCAGCGAATATGCCAGTCGCAGCGATGATATCGAACACATCGAAATAGCGGAAAATCGGCGCAAACACAGCATCGACGAGGCTGAATGCAGTGCCGGCGAAGAACGGCCCCTCACCCAATTGTGCTTCCACACGCGCGAATTTGTCGACCAGCGCCGTACGCTTGACCTCATAGGTTTGGGCATCCTTGGCAGTCTCGAATCCCCATAGGTCCGAGAGGATGGAGGAACCAAATTCGATCCACCCGCGATGCCGGGCACGCGTGAGCGGATCGGCGGGATGTAGCGGACCGCCAGGTTGGGTCTCCTCCAGGTATTCGCAGATGACGGCACTCTCGAAGAGGACCGCGTCAGTACCATCATCCTGACGTATGATCAGCAGGGGCACCTTGCCAAGAGGGGAAATTGCAAGAAACCAGTCGGGTTTTGCCGCCAGATCGACATAGCGACGCTCGAACGGCACGCCTTTTTCGGCAAGCGCGATGGCGGCGCGTTGGACGTAGGGGCAAAGGTGATGGCTGATGAGGGTCAGCTTGGCGTCGGACATCGTATAGCTCCTTCTGTGAATCAGCGAATTGGAAGTGAGGATCGGAGCGCGCAAGGCCCGTCGCCGAACAGGAATTGCGCAATGGACAGCAGCACGACGCCGGGGTCTGTCAGGCGATGCTGGGTCATGAAAAGGTCTCCGCTCGAGATAGATGTAATTGCATCTATATAAGAGCTTGCCTTATCGGTCAATGTAGATGTAATTGCATCTATGTCCGATTGTTCAGATACCACAGCCCCACGGCCATCAACCGCGATCACGCGGGCATGGGTACGCCTCATGCGTGCGCAACAACTTGTTTTTGCAGCAATCGAACGGGACTTGAAGACAGCCGACTTGCCGCCGCTCGGCTGGTATGACGTTCTGCTCGAGCTGTCGCGAGCCGAAGATGGCAAGTTGCGCCCTTATGAGATCGAGCAGCGTACACTCCTGGCGCAACACAACCTTTCCCGCCTTCTCGACAGAATGGAGAGGGCCAACCTTGTTCAGCGCGAAGTATTTATTGACGATGGTCGGGGCCGCTGGGTCATTGTTACAGATGCCGGTCGTGCCATACAGGCCCGCATGTGGACCGTCTATGCCTCGGCGCTCCAACGCCATGTGGGTGACAAGCTGGATGATGCCCGAGCCGACCAATTGGCCGATTTGCTGGCCGCGTTGTCGCGAAATCCCGATGCGCCGCGATAAAATCGGCCGACCTATGCGTGCGATCGATAGGCGCGCTCTTTCGGAGGGCGGGAATGGCGATGGCGGGCGGCTCTTGCGCTTATGCATCGTTCGGCATAGCTCTCTGGCCAGAACGAATCCGGATGCCCGATGCCGCACAAGGTTTTCATCTCGCGCCTGAAGCTGACCGACTTCCGCAATTATGCGGCGGCGTCGCTTGCGCTTGACGAGCGGCATGTGGTGCTGACCGGCGATAACGGCGCCGGCAAGACCAATCTGATGGAGGCAATCTCCTTCCTTTCACCCGGGCGCGGGCTGCGGCGCGCGGCTTATGCGGATGTCACCCGCGTCGACGCATCGGGCGGCTTTTCGATCTTCGCCGAGCTTGATGGCATGGACGGCGAAGTCGAGATCGGCACCGGTGTCGACGCGACCGACGAGACGACGGCACGCAAGCTCCGGATCAACGGCACACCGGCCAAGACCGCGGATGAGTTGACCGACCATTTGCGCGTGCTCTGGCTGACGCCGTCCATGGACGGGCTGTTCACTGGCGGCTCCTCCGAACGGCGCCGTTTCCTCGACCGGCTGGTGCTGTCGCTCGATCCGGCACATGGCCGCCGCGCCAGCGATTTCGAGCGCGCCATGCGCAGCCGCAACAAACTGCTTGGCGAAGGCCGATTCGATCCGTCCTGGCTTGCCGGCATCGAGGAGCAAATGGCGAGCCTCGGCATCGCCATGGCGCTTGCCCGGCAGGAAATGCTCGGCCTTCTCTCGCGGCTGATCGCCGAATCGCGTGAAGCAACGCCCTTTCCATCAGCCGCGCTTGAACTCTCCGGCTTTCTTGATGGGCAATTCGATCGCCCCGCCGTCGATCTCGAGGACAGTTATGCCGAAATGCTGCGCGAGGGACGTTATCGCGACGCGGCCGCCGGGCGCACGCTTGACGGCCCGCACCGCGCCGATCTTCTGGTACGTCATCGTGAGAAAGGTATGGAGGCGGAGCGTTGCTCGACGGGCGAACAGAAAGCGCTACTCGTCGGCCTTGTCCTCGCCCATGCCCGCCTCGTCGGCAACCTGACTGGCCATGCACCGATCCTGCTGCTCGATGAAATCGCTGCGCATCTGGACGAAGGCCGGCGCGCCGCCCTCTTCGACCTGATCGACGGGCTCGGCGGCCAGGCCTTCATGACTGGCACCGACAAGGCGATGTTTTCCGCGCTTGGCGAGCGCGCGCAATTCTTTACCGTCGCGCATGGCGGCATTACGAAATCCTAGCGCCTCCTCCGCCGCAATTGTGATAGGCTCGCTCGCATGGATCCTTTGAGCTCAGACGAAATCGCCCGCTATCACCGCCATATCCTCTTGCCCGAGGTCGGCGGCGCCGGTCAGCAAAGATTGAAGGCGGCACGCGTGCTGGTCATCGGCGCCGGCGGCCTTGGTACGCCGGTGCTGCAATATCTCGCCGCCGCCGGTGTCGGCACGCTCGGTATTGCCGATGACGATCGTGTTTCGCTTTCCAACCTGCAGCGGCAGGTGATTCACGATACGGGGACGATCGGCGAGTTGAAGACGCAGAGCGCGGCGGATGCGATCGCCCGCCTCAATCCGCATGTGCATACTATCCGTTTCGAGGAACGGTTCAGCCCCGATACCGCGACGCGACATCTTGCCGGTTTCGACCTTGTCATCGATGGCTCCGACAATTTCGACACGCGCTATGCCGCTGCCGATGCGACCGAGGCGGCGCGCCTGCCGCTCGTGACCGGCGCAGTCGGACGCTTCGACGGGTCCGTGACGACGCTGAAACCCTATGAGAATGACGCCGACGGCCTGCCCAATCCGCGCTATCGCGATCTCTTCCCGGCACCGCCGCCGGAGGGCCTTATCCCCGCCTGCGCCGAGGCTGGCGTCATCGGCGCCTTGACCGGCGTCATCGGCACGCTGATGGCAATGGAGGCGATCAAGCTCATCACCGGCATCGGCGAACCGCTCATCGGCCGGCTGCTGCTCTATGACGGGCTTGCCGCCCGCTTCGAGACTGTCCGTTATCGCCGCAAGCGCTCCAGGGCCGCGGCGGAATAATGACCGATATCATTCTTCAGCGTCTCGACGACAGCTTCGACCGCTGGGACGAGTTGCTTGCGCTCATTCTCGCCTCCTTCGCCTATATGAACGGGCGGATCGATCCGCCCTCGTCAGCGCTGTCGCTGACCTCGCAATCGCTCAGGGAAAAGGCAAAGAACGAAATCGCCTATGTGGCCTTCGAAGACAATCGATTAGCCGGCTGCACATTCTGCCGTCCGGAACCGGATAGCCTCTATATCGGCAAGCTCGCGGTCCTACCGGCCGCGCAGGGCAAGGGGATCGGCAGGCGCTTGCTGAGGCTCGCGGAGAGGACTGCGCGGGAGCGTGGACTCGGTGCGCTGCGGCTGGAAACGCGAGTCGAACTGACCGGCAATCACACTACCTTTGCCAACTGGGGATTCCAGAAAACCGCCGAGGCCCGCCATGCCGGCTTCGATCGCACCACGTCGATCGAGATGCGGAAGATCCTGATTTAGCTCAGCGAAATGGCAAAACGCGGTTCGGTGGGCGATGGCCGTCGATGAAGGCGCGGATGTTGATGATGACCTTGTCGCCCATGTCGATGCGGCTTTCGAGCGTGGCCGAACTCATATGCGGCAGCAGCACCACCTTGCCCTCGTTGGCGAGCTTTACCAGCTTCGGATTGACGGCCGGTTCGTTCTCGAAGACGTCGAGACCGGCGCCGGCGATCTTGCCTTCGCGCAGGATCTTGATCAGCGCCGTTTCGTCGATGACATCGCCGCGCGCCGTGTTGACGATATAGCTGGTCGGCTGCAGCAGCGCGAGCCGGCGCGCCGAAATCAGATGGAAGGTCGCGGGCGTAGATGGGCAGTTGACGGAAACGATATCGACGCGGGCAAGCATCTGATCGAGGCTGTCCCAATAGGTCGCCTCCAGCTCGTCTTCGGTCGTTATGCTGACACGCTTGCGGTTGTGATAGTGGATCGACAGGCCGAAAGCCTTGGCACGGCGGGCGACGGCGGTGCCGATACGGCCCATGCCGACGATGCCGATACGCTTGCCGTGAATCCGGCGGCCGAGCATCCAGGTGGGCGACCAGCCGGCCCATTCGCCGGGCTTGTCCGTCAGCACGCGCGCACCTTCGGCGAGACGTCGCGGCACGGCGAGGATCAATGCCATGGTCATGTCGGCCGTGTCTTCGGTCAGAACGTTCGGCGTGTTGGTGACCGTGATGCCCCGACGAGCGGCGGCTTCGATGTCGATATGGTCGGTACCATTGGAAAAGCTGGCGATCAGCTTCATCTGTGGCCCGGCTTCCTCGATCAGCGCAGCATCGATGCGGTCGGTGACGGTCGGCACCAGCACATCGGCGGACCGGACGGCCTCGACAAGCTCAGCCTGGGTACGCGGCGTATCGTCAATGTTGAGCTCGGCATCGAAGAGTTCGCGCATCCGCGTCTCCACCGCATCCGGCAGTTTGCGCGTGATATAGACCTTCGGTTTTTTCTTCGTCGTCATGGCGACCGGCGATGCCTTGTTCAGATGTTCTTAACCAAGAAGCAGGATAATTTTCCCGTTCCGGGCATTTCTACCAGACCCGCAGGCGAAGACAAACAAAACTCGCGCGCGAGGCGCAGGGATTTGCCGATGACCGGAACAAAAAAGTCGCCTGACGGCGTCTTGGTCATGATGAGCGAACGGAAATCCAATGCGTGGCAAAATCCTGAAGTCCTGCGCTGCTTTTGCGATCGGCCTGATGATGGCCGGCGCCACCGCCGATCTTGCCGCGGCCCAGGCCGCCAAGGGACCGAGCGGATTACCGCTGCCGAGGTTCGTCACCTTGAAGTCGAAGCGCGTCAACCTGCGCGTCGGCCCCAGCGGGGACTACGCCGTGTCGTGGCTCTATCTCAAGCAGGGATTGCCGGTCGAGATCATTCAGGAATATGACAATTGGCGCCGCGTGCGTGACGCCGACGGCACCGAAGGCTGGGTCAACCAGTCCTTGCTCTCCGGCCAGCGCTCGGCCATCGCCGCGCCGTGGATGAAGGGCAAGGGCAAGGCGGTCTTCGTCAACATGCGCCGCGACGCGCAGCCGTCGAGCACCGTCATTGCCAAGCTCCAGCCGGGCGTGATGATGAATATCCGCGAATGCACTGGCGACTGGTGCCTGGCGACCGCCGACGGCACCGAAGGCTGGGTGGCGCAATCCGAAATCTGGGGCGCCTACCCCGGTGAAGCCTTCAAGTAAAAGAAAGCCCCGCAAGGCTCCATGGCAGCCGCGACCGCGTGATTTTTTCGATGCGGTGATGCATCGGTATCCAGGGCAGGGAACGGTGCTCGTGGACTATTTGTTCGGGAATCTCGGCATTGCCATCGTCCTGTTTGCATCGACGAATGTGGACGATATTTTTATCCTGCTCGGATTTTTTGCCGACCGTAAATTCCGCGCCCGGCAAATTGTCCTCGGCCAATATCTGGGCATTGCCACTCTTTGTGGCGTAAGCGCCGTTGCCTCCCTGATCTCTCTCGTTGTTCCCGCCGCCTATATCGGCCTTCTCGGCTTGGTGCCGATCTTCCTCGGTTTGAAGAAGCTATGGGCGTTGCGGCAAGGCCGTGAAGAAGAGGATGATCCGGAAGACCATGAGAAGGCGTCAATCGGGCATGGCAATATCATTGCCGTCGCGGCGGTGACGATTGCGAATGGCGGCGATAATATCAGCATCTACACTCCGCTCTTCGCCACGCGCACGATCGATGAGATCGCCATCATCGCCATTGTTTTTGCGCTGATGACGGCCTTGTGGCTGGCCGCCGCGCACTTCCTCGTCAATCACCCGACGATCGGCGCCCCGATCAGACGTTATGGACATCTGATAGTGCCGTTCGTCCTCATGGGCCTTGGAATACTCATTCTCCATGAGGCCGGAACCATAGAGTTCCTTGGCCGCCTTTAATGCCAAACCAAAAAAGCCGCCCGCAATGATCTGCTGCAAGCGGCTTTCGAAGTCAGCACCAGCAATGAGTGCGGCTATTTAGAGAAGCCCCGTCTCCTTGGCCGCTTCCGACAGCGACCGCATCGGCCGTGGGCCGATCTGCTCGATGACGATGGCTGCCGCGAGGTTGCCGAGCTTGCCGCAATCTTCGAGGCTGCGATTCTGCGTATAGCCGAAGAGGAAGCCAGCGGCGAAAAGATCGCCGGCGCCGGTCGTATCGACGCGCTCTTCGATCGGATGGGCATCGACGACATAGCGTTCGTCGCCGCGTACGATCACGGCGCCATCCTTGCCTATGGTGACGGCTGCGATCTTGCAATCGCCCGCAATCAGCTTCAACGCTTTCTCGAAATCGTCCGTCTCGTACAGCGAAAGGGCTTCATCGCGATTGGCGAAAACGATATCGACGGTGCCCGAGCGCATGAGATCGAGGAATTCCTCGCGATAACGGCCGACGCAGAAGCTGTCGGACAGGGTCATCGACATTTCGCGGCCATTGGCATGGGCGATGCGGGCGCACTCGCGAATCGCTTCCTTTGCGCGCGGCGGATCCCAGAGATAGCCTTCGAAATAGGTGACTTTGGCGGCGGCGACGACATCTTCCTCGACATCTTCCGGGCCAAGCTCGACACAGGCGCCGAGATAGGTGTTCATCGAACGCTCGCCATCCTCGGTGACGAAGATCATGGAACGGGCGGTCGGCGGGAACGTGCCCTTCGGCTTGGTTTCGTAGTGCACGCCCTGGGCGCGGATGTCGTGGGCGAAGATTTCGCCCAACTGATCTTCCGCAACCTTGCCGAAATAGGCTGCCCTGCCGCCAAAATTCGCAACACCTGCCGCCGTATTGCCGGCACTGCCGCCGGAGGCTTCGAGCGCCGGACCCATGCGCGAATAGAGCAGTTCGGCACGATCGGCATCGATGAGATTCATCGCGGCCTTGGTGATCTTGTTGTCGATCAGGAATTGATCGTTGCAGCGGGAGATAATGTCGACGATAGCGTTGCCAACGGTCAGTACATCGAAACGAGTCATCAAAAAGGGGGTCCCCGGTATTGGTGATAGCCGGTATCCGGTATTAGCGGTTTTTCCGAAGTTTGGAAGGAAAATCGGTTGCTCGCGCGGTAACTAAATCTCAACCAGTCATTTGCTTGTCACTTTCCATCTGTAAACGCTTATCAAGTGAACTGGCATGGGATGCGGACAAGGCATTCGCGGCCAGCTCTTGGAAGGTATGATACCTTCCGCCTCACCGGTACGCGTGCCGACCACGGATGAACTGGCGGCTTGTGCACCGGGAGGACTCCGGCGGGACCAGATGCGGAAAAGCGGGCGCAACCCGCTTTTTTTGTTTCCGACCGCTTTTCGGCTTCTCACGATGCGGCAAGCTGCTACAACTTTGGGATCAATCCGCAAGATCCCGTCACAGCTTCCTCGCCCGGCATGTCCGAAATCTTCTCCGATGTCCTGCCGATTTTCCTGCTGATCCTCGTCGGCTGGCTGATCGTGCGTGCCGGAATATTGACGGCCAGCGTCGGCGAGGCGATGAGCGAATTCGTCTTCAAGATTGCCGTGCCGCTGCTGCTTTTCCAGACCATTGCAGGCGCGCAGTTTCATGGAGCTTCGCCGTTTCGATTGTGGATCGCCTATTTCGCCGGAGTCGCGGTCGCCTGGACGGCCGGTCATCTGGCGGCGACGCGGCTGTTCGGGCGGGATGCGCGGATCGGGGTGCTCGCCGGAGTGTCGTCCGCTTTCGCCAACAATGTTTTCATCGGCCTGCCGCTGGTGAGCCGCGTGGTCGGTCCCGACGGCATCGTGGCGCTGTCGATCCTGATTGCCGTGCATCTCCCGGTCATGATGATCGCCGGCACGATGCTGATGGAACAGGCGGAGCGCAAGGCGAGTGGCGGCACGGGGCGAAGCACGGGCGAACTCCTGAATCAGGTCGGCAGAAATCTCGCCCGCAATCCGCTGGTCATCGGACTTGTCGCCGGGCTCGTCGTGCACCTTATCGGCATTCCCTTGCCGGCAACGCTCGGCACCGTCGTCGACAGCATCGCCAATACAGCAGGCCCGGCCGCGTTGATTTCACTCGGCATGGCCCTGCGGCACTACGGGCTTTCCGGTAATCTCGGCGTTGCCAGCGTCACTTCGGCCTTCAAGCTTTTGTTGTTGCCAGCCTGCGTGCTTGCGGCCGGCTACCTTCTCGGCCTGAGCCCGGAATGGCGAAAGGCGCTGGTGCTCACGTCTTCGGTTCCAACAGGTGTGAACGCCTGGCTCATTGCCAATCGCTTCGGCGTCGGCCACAGCCTTGCTGCTTCGACAATCACGCTGACAACGGCCCTCGGCGTAGTTTCGGTGTCGCTTTGGGCCTATATGCTCGGCTAGTGACAAGGCCGGCTGCGCGCGATCTCAAAAGGTGCTTGGCTGCTTTGCGTAAGCCCGCCGCCGTTTGAACGGCAGACCGACATGCAAAAGCCCGGCCGAGACGACCGGGCTTTTGCATAGATTCGCTTGAAGCAACTTAGTTCGTCGCTGCCGGCGCGTTCGCATCGGGCAGCGGCTCGGGCGTGTCGGCCAGCGTGCGCAGATAGGCGATGACATTGGCACGATCTTCTTCCTTCGGCAGGCCGGCAAAGCCCATCGCCGTTCCGGAGACGAATTTCTTCGGCGCTTCGAGGAAGTGGTAGAGATGATCATAGGTCCACTTTTCGCTGCTGCCCTTAGAAAAATCCTTCATGCCGGCAGAATATGCGAAACCTTCATGCGAGGCGATCGGACGATCGACGACGCCCCAGAGGTCAGGACCGACCTTGTTCGGCCCGCCCTTGGTGCCGTCATGACAGGCCTGACACTTCTTGAAGATCGATTCGCCAGCCTTGGCGTCGGCCTTTTGCAGCAATTGCGCGATCGGCGTTTCCTGCTTTGCGGCGGCTGCCTTGCCGCCTGCTCCTGCAGACGATTCTTCAGCGGCGATAATTGCGAAGCCCGGCTTTTCCGGTGTCTCTGAATGGAAAATAAATCCCGACGCGAGCGACACGGACTTCAGCACAAAAAGTGTGGCCAGAAGTGCCCCGACACCCATGTTCACGTAGGATGAATTCATCTGCTATGCTCCCCTCGCCTCCGGCAGCGGCTGCCGGCCCATCTTGAATTCGCGCGAAACCTATGTCTTTTGACTGTTTCTTGCAACTCTGTAAACGGTCTCCACCGTGAGACTTTTTGACACTTTTCCGGCGGGAATAGAAGGCCCAACAATGACAGATCCCAACTTGGACAAGACGCTGGTACTCATTCCGGCCCGGATGGCCTCCACACGCCTGCCCGGTAAACCGCTCGCCGATATTTGCGGCCTGCCCATGATCGTACAGGTTGCCAAACGCGCACGCGAGGCGGCGATCGGTCGCATCGTCGTCGCTGTTGACCATGAGGACACCTTTGCCGCCGTTGCGAATGCGGGTTTCGAAGTCGTCATGACGCGCACGGATCATCAATCCGGCTCGGACCGAATCTATGAAGCCCTGCAGGCCGTGGATCCCGAGGGCCGCGCGGAGATCGTCGTCAACGTTCAGGGCGATCTGCCGACCATCGATCCCGAGACCATCCGCGCTTCGCTGCGCCCGCTGGAAGATCCGGCCGTCGATATCGCCACACTGACCGTCGAGATCAAGGACGAAGAAGAAAAGACGCTGCCGAGCGTCGTCAAGGTTGTCGGCTCGCCCATTTCGGACAGCCGCCTGCGCGCGCTCTATTTCACCCGCGCCACGGCCCCTTATGGCAACGGGCCGCTTTATCATCACATCGGCCTCTACACCTATCGCCGCGCCGCGCTGGAGAAATTCGTCAGCCTCGGCCCTTCGACGCTGGAAAAGCGCGAATCACTGGAGCAATTGCGGGCGCTGGAGGCCGGCATGCGCATCGATGTCGAGATCGTTGACACGATACCGCTCGGTGTCGATACTCCCGCCGACCTCGAAAAGGCCCGCCGCATCCTTTCCGGCGCCTCTCTCTGACGGAATTTCCCTAAAGGCAGTCCAATGATCAGCAAGACCAACAAGATCTCTTTCCAGGGCGACTACGGCGCCAATTCCGACATGGCCTGCCGTGACATGTTCCCGACGATGGAACCGCTGCCTTGCCAGACCTTCGAGGACGCCTTCACCGCCGTCGATAATGGCGATGCCGATCTCGGCATGATCCCGATCGAGAACACGATCGCCGGCCGCGTTGCCGATATCCATCATCTGCTGCCGGAATCGCGGCTGCATATCGTCGGCGAATATTTCATGCCGATCCACTTCCAGCTCATGGTTCTGCCGGGTGTGAAGAAGGAAGAGATCCGCACGGTGCACAGCCACATCCATGCGCTTGGCCAATGCCGCAAGGTGGTGCGCGCCAACGGCTGGAAACCAATCATCGCCGGCGACACGGCGGGTGCTGCCAAGCTCGTGCAGGAAACCGGCGACCGCACCATGGCGGCGCTGGCGCCGCGACTGGCGGCCGATCTCTATGGGCTGGAAATCGTTGCGGAAAATGTCGAGGACACCGAAAGCAACGTCACGCGCTTCGTCATCCTGTCGCGAGACGAGAATTGGGCTCAGCGCAGCTCGGCCGAGGAAAAGATCGTCACTACGTTTGTCTTCAACGTCCGCAACATTCCGGCTGCGCTCTACAAGGCCCTGGGTGGCTTTGCGACCAACGGCATCAATATGACCAAGCTCGAAAGCTATCAGCTCGGCGGCCGTTTTGTAGCGACGCAGTTCTACGCCGACATCGAGGGCCATCCCTCCGACGCGCATGTGCGCCGCGCGCTGGAGGAATTGCGGTTCTTCTCCGAAAAGGTCCGCATCCTCGGCGTCTACAAGGGCCATCCGATGCGGGGTGATCTGTAAGCCCGGATCGTTTCGGAGGCCACCTCGATCCTTCGAGGCTCCGCCCGACGGGCTACGCTCCTCAGGATGAGGTGGAGCAAGTATCGTTGTTGGCGCAAAGGGTTAGCCCTCATGGTGAGGTGCGGAAGCCCATAAGGGCTGGAGCCTCGAACCACTAGGGCGGGTGGCTGGATCGCTACATTTCCATCGTTAGCTAATCCGCAGCCTTGGTGACGACCTCGATACGGTGTCCATCCGGATCGATAACAAAGGCTGCGAAATAGTTCGGCCCGTAATGAAGCCGAAGACCAGGCGGCCCGTTGTCCTTGCCGCCATGAGCGAGCGCCGCTTTGTGAAATGAGACGACGGCATCACGGCTTGGCGCGCCAAAGGCGAGGTGAAAGCCCGAGCCAGGAGCGCAAGCCTCCTTGCCCCGCAATTTGATGGCGAACTTATCGCCATCGCCGGGCGGCCCATATCCGATCGCCTGGTCGGGATCGCCGGGGTTCAAGTCTTCCCAAACCCTGACATAGCCGAGCGGCGCGAAGGCGGCGTCGTAGAACGCGGCGGCCTTCTCGATATCCGAGACGCCGAATGAAATATGATGCAGCAATTGTTCCTCGCATGACTCTGAATTTATCGATCAGTCTCTTCTCCAAATGCCGCAAGTCAACTCGAGCTGCATGCTTAGGCGTTTTACAGGGATACACTAGGCAACAACCGCTGCTTCAGTTGGAACGATCCTAGTCGCCGTATTAGCCCCTCATCCGGCCTCCTGAGCTTGTCGAAGGGCGGCCACCTTCTCCCCGCTTGCGGGGAGAAGGGGATAGAGACACCTGCAGCCTCCCTTCCATCATCGAGCTCAGCGACAGCCCGAGGTCGTCCCCTCGCCCCGCTTGCGGGGAGAGGGTGAGGGTGAGGGGCAGAGCCGCAATTGGGGCCTTACTTATCCGGCTCACAAACCCTGAGACGATGGCCATCCGGATCGAGCACGACGAAGGTTGGGCCGAAATCCATTGTCGTCAATTCCTGCGCGATTGGCAGGCCACGGGATTTCCAGTCCTTATAATGCTCCGCGACCGCACCATCGCCCTCGACCATGAAGGCGAGTTCGCCGCGGTTGCCGATAGCTGACGGTTGCGGTTCGACATTGCTGCGGCGCCAGAGGCCGAGGGTGAAGCCATTGTCGAGCGGGAAGGCAGCGAAATTCGGCGCGGCAACGGCCGGCTCGCGGCCGAGCAGGTCGCGATAGAAAGGCACGCTTTCGGCCGGATCCTTGACGTAGAAAATGATGAGATTCGGGCTGGTCATTTGGATATTCCTCTTGGTTTAGGGGATATAAGGGCATGAAGGATGCGGTCCGGCAGACAGGGCAGAGCCTGCCGGGGATGGCTTTGTCAGCGGATGGTCGGATGAAGATGCGTCTTTAACGCATCCGGTTTTCCTCACGGTACGGGGCATGACCGTCCAGAAAGCCCAGATCGCGCTTCATTGAATCCGGCACGCCCTCGATATCGAGTCGATCTCGGCCATGGGCGAAATAGCCAAGCGCAACCCGCAGAAGGCGGACCGGCCATGCCGGCATAGAAAGATCTTTGCCTTTGCGCGCCTCGATGATGCCGCGATGCGTTTGTTTCGTGACGATGAAAGCGTTGCTTGCCATGATCGGTCCTCCTTCCTGCTTGGGATGGTGCCCATCATAGTCCTGCCTACTGACAGTTTCTGGCAGTAGTGTTATCGGTGAAAATCAATCGTGAACCATGCCCTCCCGGGCATGCCATTCCCTGGCAAGGGTAATACGACGTCGTGGATAGCGCGCTTCCAGCACCGCGAAATCGACGATGCGGTCGGCGCGGAAATGGCGAAAATCCTGGCGCAGCTCGCACCAGGCCATGATGATGCGCGCATTGTCGAAATAACCGAGCGCGAAGGGCCAGATACGGCGGGTCGAAATGGCGCCGTTCACGTCGCCATAGGTCAATTGCACCATGCGCTCCGTGCGGATCGCCTTGCGCATGAGGGAAAGATCGGCCTTGTCCTCGGTGATACGCCGCGTCGCCACGACCACTGCCGCCTGGTCGACCGCCTCGCGCATTTCGGCCGGCAGCACGGCGGCGATCTTGGCAAGAGCGTCAGCTCCGGCTGCTGCCAATCGCGAATCGGTTGCGCGGGCGACCCATCTCGATCCCAGCACCAGCGCTTCAATCTCATCCTGCGAAAACATCATCGGCGGCAGCATGAAGCCTGGCTTCAGGACATAGCCGATGCCCGGTTCGCCTTCGATCATGGCGCCTTGCGTCTGGAGGCTGGCGATATCACGATAGAGCGTGCGCAGGCTGACGCCGGTCTCCTCGGCAAGCGTCGCGCCGCTGACAGGCCGTCGGTAGCGCCTGAGCGTCTGCAGCAGGGTTAGCAGCCGTTCCGAGCGCGCCATGACAAGCGCCTATCGCTTCCACTCCACCCAGTCGCGCATCAGGCGATGGGCGATGGCGCCCTTGGGTGGAGAGGTGTTGCCGGAGGCCGAGACACGATCGAGCATGGCGAGCGTCTCTTCCGGCGTGAACCAGCGGCAATCGTCAAGCTCGTTCGCATCGATATGGATCTCCCTCGACTTTGCCTCGGCATAGCAGCCGATCATCAGGGAATGTGGCATCGGCCAGGGCTGCGAGGCATGGTAGCGAACGCGGCCGATGTGGATGCCGGACTCCTCGTGCGTCTCGCGGCGCACGGCATTTTCGATGGTTTCGCCCGGTTCGACGAAACCGGCCAGACAGGAATACATGCCGGGCGCGAAATGATGGCTGCGGCCGAGCAAGCAGAGATTTTTCTCCTCGTCGATCGTCAGCATGATGACGACCGGATCGGTGCGCGGGAAGATCATGTGTTCGCAGGCCGTGCAGACGCGCTTATAGCCGCCGATGCGGAGCTCCATGACCGAGCCGCACCGGCCGCAGAAGCGGTTGTCGCCGTTCCAGCGGATAAGGCTCATGCCTTGCGCCGCTTCGCCAAGGATTTCGCCTTCGAGCAGGTGATCGCGCCAGAGCGCGCGCATGTCGGCGGGCTTGTAATGGCTGGCGAGTTCGTCGGCATTGATGCGCACCGGAACGGCCAGCCGCGGCTCGCCGGTCCTGCGGTAGCCAAGCAACACCGCCGCTTCCCAGTCCGGATCAAGCTCCTGCAGCTCGTAGCGGGCAAACAGCGGATCGAGCACCTGCCCATCATGCTTCAAAACAAGCCGATCCTGGGCAAATGCCAGGATATGCGTGCCTTCCTTGGCGAGCGCGTGCTTGATCGATTCCTCGTCGCGGTGCTCGGCATCCCGATTAAGCTGATTTTCCGCAAAGGCGGTAAGGCTGCTGGCTTCCGGGTGGGGGGCATCCGTAGAGAATATGGAATGGTTCATTGTGAAAGCGTGTCCCGCAACTTGGCTATGAAGCTGTTCATGTCTGCGTCCGCATAGGGTTCCGCCTTGCCATAGCCCCAGATCGGGCCGGGCCAGTTCGCATCCCCTTCGAACCGCGCAATGACATGAACATGAAGCTGACGGACGATATTTCCAAGGGCCCCGATGTTGATTTTTGTCGCTCCCGTTACCGTCTTCAAGGCAGCACCGACCTTGTTGGTCTCGAAGGTTAGCAGAACCTGATCGAGCGGCGTCAGCTCGAATATTTCCGATATGCCGGGCCGCCGGGGGATTAACACAAGCCATGGCCAGCGGCGATCCTTCATCAGCCGCACGTCGCAAAGGCCGGTAACAGCGACGGAAACGCTGTCATTCGCCAGACGATCGTCGAGCGCAAAATCCTGCAATGGGTCTTCCTCCGATGTTTTATCAAATGTTTAGCAGTTTTTTTTGAGCTTGGCTTGCTTTTGATGCCGATATTGCCGATATGTGCATCCGGGAGGTTGGTGGTGGACGAGCCACTCGCCAACCGGGTCAGGTCCGGAAGGAAGCAGCCCTAACGAGCCCGGCACGGGTCATCGTGCCAGCCTCCCACCCTTTCCGAAAGCAAGGCCCGGCTTTCAGCGGGCAATAAGCAGGGCAATGAGCGACACCGAGCGACAAGCAAAAGATGCCGCTTCGACCGGCACCGGTTACCGGGTGTTGGCCCGCAAATACCGGCCCAAGGATTTTACCGACCTGATGGTCGGGCAAGAGCCGATGGTTCGGACGCTGACCAATGCGTTCGAGACCGGCCGTATTGCCCAGGCCTATATGCTGACCGGCGTGCGCGGTGTCGGCAAGACAACGACGGCCCGCATCCTTGCGCGCGCCCTCAACTACAAGACCGCCGAAATCGACCGTCCGACCATCGACCTGCGTGAGCCCGGCCTGCATTGCCAGGCGATCATGGAAGGCCGGCATGTCGATGTCATCGAGATGGACGCTGCCTCGCATACCGGCATCGACGACATCAGAGAGATCATCGAGCAGGTGCGCTATCGCCCGGTTTCGGCGCGCTACAAGGTCTATATCATCGACGAAGTGCACATGCTGTCGACGGCCGCCTTCAACGGGTTGCTGAAGACGCTGGAAGAGCCGCCCGAGCATGTGAAATTCATCTTCGCCACCACCGAAATCCGCAAGGTGCCGATCACGGTGCTCTCGCGCTGCCAGCGCTTCGACCTGCGCCGCATCAGCGCTTCCGATCTCGTCGGCTTGTTCACCACCATCGCCGCCAAGGAAGGCATCGAGGCTGAGCCGGAAGCGCTCGCCATGATCGCCCGGGCCGCCGAAGGCTCGGCCCGCGATGGGTTGTCACTGCTCGATCAGGCCATCGCCCATGGCAGCGGTGTGGTTGCGGCGGATGCCGTCCGCTCGATGCTGGGGCTTGCCGATCGTGCGCGCATCGTCGATCTCTTCCACCATATCATCAAGGGCGATGTCGCCGCCGCACTGGCGGAATTCAACAGCCAGTATGAAGCCGGCGCCAATCCTGTCGTCGTGCTGACCGACCTTGCCGATTTCACCCATCTCGTCACCCGCCTGAAATATGTGCCCGATGCTGCCGACGATCCGTCGCTGAGCGAGGTCGAGCGCACGAAGGCAGTCGAATTCGCGCAAGGTGTCGCGGTTACGACGCTGTCGCGTTTCTGGCAGATGCTGCTGAAGGGCATTCCGGAGACTGAAACTGCTGCCCGCACGGCCGGCGCCGCTGAAATGGTGCTGATCCGCCTGGCCCATGCCGCCCATCTGCCGGCGCCGGAAGACGCAGCGCGGCGACTTGCCGAATTTTCGGATGGCAATAGCGGCGGAACGCGTCCTTCGCCCATTTCGTCGGCTGGCAACGGCATGGGAACACCGGTCTCCTATCAGGGCAATGTCATGGCGCGTGCGGTCGAAACCGCACCATCGCGGCCCGCCCCGTCGCCGGCAGCACCGGTCGCCATGCTGCGCTCGGTTCCGAATACGCAGCCGCAAGCGAGCCCTGTTATCGGCCGAATCGAGCCGAAACCCGCCGAAGCGCCGAAGCCGCTCGTCCCCGTCAATTCGATGGCCGATATCGCGGAACTTGCCGGCCAGAAGCGCGATCCGAAAGTGAAGGCGCTGGTGCGCAGCTTCGTTCGCCCGGTGCGGCTGGAGCCAGGCCGGCTCGACGTCAGCTTGGCGCCGGGTGCGCCGACAACGCTGCTGAACGAGCTTGCCGTCAAGCTGAAGGAATGGACCGGCATCCATTGGATCGTCAGCCTCAGCCGCGAGGAAGGCGAGCCGACGCTTGTGGAGGCCGAGGCGAACGCGCAGCAGCAGCGGGTCGCCGATGCCCGCCAGGACCCTGATGTCGCCGCAATCCTATCGCAATTTCCGGGCGCAAAGATCATCGACGTTCGCGTGCGGGCGCCCGATCCGGAAGAAGAGGAACAAGTGGCCGCTCCGGCGACTGCCGAATCCGTCGACGGCGATATCCTGCCGGGCGATGATATCGAATTCTAAGGGTATGATATCAAATCGAAGAGCCGTACTATAAAACGGAAAGCGGTTTTCGACCTGGATTGTAACCCAAAATAACAAGACAAAGACGAGAAAAAAGGACCAGCAACGATGCGCGACATCATGGGCATGATGGGCAAAGTGAAGGAAATGCAGGCCAAGATGGAAAAGATGCAGGCGGAAATCGCCGACATCCGGGCCGAAGGCAAAGCCGGCGGCGGCCTCGTTACCGTCACTGTGAACGGCAAGAGCCAGATGCTGTCCCTCAAGATCGATCCGTCGCTCTTCAAGGAAGACGATGTCGAAATCCTCGAGGACCTGATCGTCGCTGCCAATAAGGACGCCCAGGAAAAGGCCGAAGCACTGGCCGCCGAAAAGACCCGCGAACTGACCGCCGGCCTGCCGATCCCGCCCGGTTTCAAGCTGCCTTTCTGAGAAGCGCTCCGTTCAACGCACCATCGTCTTGCGGATGAGCTCGCGGCCGATCGGTTTCGCCGGCTCGTTCCGCAGCACCAGCGACGTGGTCACCGCGCCGTAGCGAGCGATGGAATCGACGATGGTTTCAAGGTCTGATGGTGTCGGCACCAGCACCTTGAGTAGGAAACAATCCTCGCCGGTCAGCCGCAGGACCTCGATAATCTGCGGCATCTCCGAAAATTGTTTCAGGCAGGGGCGTATATGCTCATGGGTCGTCCGCAGCCGGACGATCGCCATCATGCCGAGGCCGACGGCAGCGGGATCGACGACGGCGCGGTAGCCGGCAATGATGCCGCGCTCCTCAAGGCGCTTGAGACGTTCGGACGCGGCGGGCTGCGAAAGCCCGACCCGGCGGCCGAGTTCCGATACGGAAATCCGCCCATCACCTTGCAAAATCTCGATCATCGACAGATCGGTCGGGTCCAGGTCCTTCTCGAAGCTTTCCATCTCGCACCTTGAATTCATCGGCTGGCGCAAGTTTTATCCGATGGTTTGTGATGTCAACCGGCGATGCAGCGTGTCAATTTCCCTCCGTCAACACAGTGCGAGAGGAAAGACATGAGGGATATCATCGTCCTGCCCGGCCTTGGCGGTTCGGGGGAAGGTCACTGGCAAACCCTGTGGGAGCGGCAGAATCCCGAGATGCGCCGCTTTCAGCCGGCGAGTTGGGACAGGCCGGAATTGACGGATTGGCTCGCCGCGCTCGACCGGGAGATCAGCCGTTCCAGGACGCTGCCTATCCTTGTCGTCCACAGCCTCGCCTGCCAGTTGGTCGCGCACTGGGCGGCCTCCGCATCGGCAAAAATCCTCGGTGCTTTCCTCGTCTCCGCGCCAGATCCCACGGGCGACGTCTATCTGACGGAGGCCCCGAGCTTCGCCAATCCGCCGCGCCAACGATTGCCGTTTCCCTCGCTTCTCATCGCAAGCACCAACGATCCCTTCGGCTCGTTCGACTATGCGACGGAAAGTGCTGCTGTCTGGGGCAGCGAATTGATCGATGCCGGCGCGCTCGGCCACATCAATGCGAATTCCGGTATCGGCGATTGGCCGGAAGGGCAGGCGCTATTCGAACGGTTTTACACCGGGCTTGCTTAGGGATTGTCATCGAGAAGCGCTCTGAGCTTGTAATGAATAGGCGCGGAGAGATAACGCACCCGATCCTCCGGGGACAAACGTCTGCCGAAGGTCGCCATCAATTCCGGCATGGTGACCTTGGCGCCGGCATAGGGACTATAGGTCACCGGCATTCCGGCGGCAGCCGTGCCGTTTTTGATGACGCGGCAATAGATGCCGGGACGGCCGGCTTGCATATAGCGCTTGGCGAATTTCGGATCGCCCATCTTCGCCGCGAAGGTCGCACAGGGGATGCGGGCGGAGGTCACCTCCAGAACTAGATCGTCTGCTATGAATCTGTCACCCACCGCGACCTCGCGGTTATCGAGCCCCTCGATGACGATATTTTCGCCGAACGTACCGTATTCCAGCCGGCGCCCCAATTCGTTCGACCACCAATCCAGCGTCAGCGAACCCTCGACATAGACGGCCTGATCGGGTCCGCCGTGATGTTCGCCATTGCAGATAGCGTCGCCGATGATACCCTCGGCGTCGATCATGACCGCACCGCCGACCGCATGCTTATAGATGCCGGTCCTGTAGCTCTTGCCGGGAAGTTTTTCGGCGGCGCCGATGCAGACGGCCAGAATTTTCATAGGGCGATCATCCCTTCCGCGATTCCGTTCCGTCAGCATATGAGCTAAAAGCCTCCCATGGCAAAGCGAGTCACCGGCCCCGAAATCGAAAAACTCATCCAGCTCCTGGCAAAAGTGCCGGGCCTCGGCCCACGCTCGGCGCGACGCGCGGCATTGCACCTGATCAAGAAGAAGGATCAGTTGCTTGGCCCTCTTTCCCATGCCATGGGCGACGCCTACGACAAGGTGAAGATCTGCTCGCACTGCGGCAATGTCGATACCGTCGATCCCTGCACCGTCTGCACCGACGACCGGCGCGATCAGTCCGTCATCATCGTTGTCGAGGATGTCGCCGACCTCTGGGCGCTGGAACGCGCCGGCGCGATGAACGCCGCCTATCACGTACTTGGCGGCGTGCTGTCGCCGCTCGACGGCATCGGCCCTGATGATCTCAACATCCGCGGCCTGATCGAACGGGTCGGCGAGGGCGGTGTCCGCGAGATCATCATCGCCGTCAATGCGACGGTCGAAGGGCAAACCACAGCACACTATATAACCGACCAACTCGCCGGCCTGGAGGTAAAAATCACTCGCCTCGCCCATGGCGTACCAGTCGGTGGCGAACTCGACTATCTCGACGAAGGCACCCTGACGGCGGCGCTGCGGGCGCGAACGGCGATTTGAAGGAGGAAAACGGATTGGCGCAAGGACATTGCCTTTCGCTCGCGCTCAAGGCGCTCGTCGCCAGTGCTCCTCGCAACCCCCCTCTGCCCTTTCAGGCATCTCCCCCACAAGGGGGGAGATCGATAGCCTGTGGCACCGCTCTACCTCAAATCGCGATTGTCTCCGAAGAGACTAAAGCATATCGGGTTCGCGAAAGGCGCGGCAAACTCCCAACGATCTCCCCCCTTGTGGGGGAGATGTCCCGAAAGGGACAGAGGGGGGTATCAGTGGTGCGGCAGATTCTTTGCTTCCTTTCGCTCCTTTGCATCCTCCTCCCTCTCCCCGCCCTCGCCGCCTCAAAAGCCGATGTCGAAGCGCAGTTCCAAAGCTGGGTGCAACAGAACCTCTGGCCGGAAGCGCAGAAGGACGGCATTTCTGAAAAGACCTTCAAGGCCGCTTTTTCCGGCATAACGCTGAATTGGGATCTGCCGGATCTCGTGCCGCCGGGTTTTCCAAAGCCGAAGGAACAGCCGCAGACGCAGGCGGAATTCTCCTCGCCCGCCCCCTATTTCAACGAGGCGCGGCTGCAGAAGCTGGCGGCGACCGGGCGTAGCTTCGCTTCACAATATGGTCCGACGCTGAAAAGGATCGAGAAGGTCTACGGCGTGCCTGGGCCGATCGTGCTGGCGATCTGGGGTCGCGAGACCGGCTTCGGAGCGGCGAAACTGCCGAATTCGGCGATCCAGGTGCTGGCGACCAAGGCCTTCATGTCGACGCGCAAGGAGATGTTCCGCACCGAACTCATCGCAGCGCTCAGCATTCTTGAGCATGGCGACGTCACGCCCGATCAGTTCATGGGCTCCTGGGCCGGCGCGCTCGGCCAGCCGCAGTTCATGCCGACCAGCTATCTGAAATATGCTGTTGATTTCGACGGCGACGGCCATCGCAATATCTGGACGTCGGTGCCGGATACGCTCGCTTCCATAGCCAACTATTTAGTTCAGAAGGGCTGGCAGCGCGGCCGCGGTTGGGGCTACGAAGTGACGATCCCGGAAAATGTTTCCTGCGCGCAGGAGGGGCCGGATCTCGCCAAGCCGATTTCGCATTGGACCTCGCTCGGTATCGCCAGGATTTCCGGCAAGACTTTTCCGTCCGATGAGCTACGCGCGAATGGCATGATGCTCGTGCCGGCCGGCCGCGACGGGCCGGAATTCATCGTCACGCCGAATTTCTACGTCATCAAGGAATACAATAATTCCGATCTCTACGGCCTCTACATCGGCAATCTCGCCGACCGCATCGCCTATGGCTCCGGCGCCTTCCAGGGCCAATGGGGCGATGTCGGCAAGATGCTGCGCTCCGACGTCGCCGGCATGCAGGTGACCTTGGAGCACAAGGGATACGATGTCGGCGGCACCGACGGATTGCCGGGCTACAAGACCCGCCGATCGATCGGCCAATGGCAGGAAAAGAGCGGCCGCAAGCCCACCTGCTATCCCGACAGCTCGATGCTCGGCGTGCTGAAATAAGCGGAATTTGGCGGCTTTCGGCCCGAAGCAGACTAGCGTCTTGGCGTGAGCACCTTCAAGGATGCGTTGTTGCCGCTGCAGACTTCTCGCCAAGTCTCTTCATGAAGCGATCCATCTCAATGATGGCGCGTCGGTGCGTTCCCTCTCCGATGACACCGGCATCGTCGCGGCAGGTTACCTTGAACAGGAGCGACCTTCCCTCGATCTCGATCAACTCTATTTCGGCCGTGACGGTCATCCCGACAGGTGTTGCGGCGACGTGACTGACATCGACATGAGTGCCAACTGTGCGTTGCCCCGAGCTGAGGAAAGGCCGCAGGGCCTGCACGCATGTTTGCTCGATGAAGGCGATCATCATTGCCGTCGCCAGCACTGGCGGCATGTCACGGAAGCCAGGCCAAGATTCGTCGATCTCAGGCACAGTGTGAATTGGAGCAACGGAAAGGCGTTCCGTATGACGCAGTCCGACAGAGAGCAGAGGTAATGTGTTGGACTGGCTCATAGTTTCCCCAATCGCATGTTGATCGGCCAGGAAATCGGCAGCTTGCTTGTGGGGCTGCCCCAGATCGCCGAGATATCGCGGAAGAAGTTTTCTAGGATGTCGCCCCGCCCAGCCTCATTTACGCGCCGGACGGCGGACCAAGTCGACAGATAACCCAGCAATTCTCCGAGTTCCCAGACACGATCTATGGTCATTTCGGGATACGATATCTCCTCGAACGGAAACTCGATGTCGGAATATCCAGAGTCCACAAGCCTGCGCTCCGGCGGCCAGTAGGGGCCGATTTCATCGTGGTAGAAGCTATTGAACCGATCCTGAAGGTCAGAAGGCGCGAGCCGCATGACGTCGTAGCTGATCAACGCGATGACCGCGCCGTCATCTGCTACACGCCGTGCCTCCTCGTAGAATCGCGGGCGGTCGAACCAATGGGCCGCCTGTGCCGCGGTTATCAAACTCGCGCTTCCGTTAGGCAGCGGAAGTTGTTCCGCAGGTGCGCAGAGATACGCCACGTTGGCGTGCCGGTGCGCGTTGGCGATCTGGTCTTCGCTGGGATCGATGCCGATCACCCTCTTGAATTGGTCCGCGAGCTGTCGCGTCAGTTGCCCGTTTCCGCATCCGACATCGACAGCGCAACCCCGCCCGCCGACGGTCTGCGCCAGGAACGTCGAAAGTCCCGCGGGATATTCGGGTCTGAACAACGCGTAGGCGCTGCCCCCCTTGTCGAACCAGTTTTTGGCGGTTGTGATCTCGGCGTTCCCAGTCATGAATCTCTCCCGCACTTTTCGGCGTCCGCCAATCGATCCGCAAAGCCCTGTCTTTCCAAGGCAGTCGCGAGGTTTCCCAGAACTTTCAGGACCGGAAACCCGATCTCCGCCTCAAGCTCGCGGATGGCACGGAACGTCGTTTCCCAATGAGGTTCCAGCCTCTTCAGAAGTTCGGAGCCGCGCTTGGTCAGCTTGAGGCCGCTCTTCCGCCCGTCATCCAATGCATGCCGAACGACCAATCCGTCCTTCAGCATCAGGCTAACGGTTTGGCTAATCGCCCCTTGGGTGAGGCTGCTGGCGCTCGTAATGTCGGTCACGGTAACGGCTCCGGCGCTGAGGGCGCGCAACACGGGTGTGTAGCGGGGGCGATAGTCGATATCGAGTGCCCGATACCGCTCGGCCGCGCCTTGGTCGACAAGTTCGCTGACATAACGGAGGAGTTCGCCCAAACCGGGCCTGTCTTTGTTATTCATGATAAGCAAATTACATTAGCGCTAATGTAATTTCAAGTGAGCATCGTCTTCGCGCCCGTCGTCGGCAAAAAAATAGCGATGACCGCTATCGGCGCAAAGTTGCCGTCCATGACGCCCGGAAAACTTAACGGCACCTGCTACAGAATTCCGGAAATAATCCGCAAAGCCGGCTTTGCGTGCGAAGACCTTGCAATTTGACGGGAACGGGCTTATATCGGCATCAAATTCTTGATCGTGTGATGAAGAGTGGGCCGCAAGGACCCGCTCTTTTTTATTAGCTCGATCTCCAAATGCATGCACAATGCAGGAGTGAACGCTTGTCGGAAGAGACAAACGCAGACAATGCCAATGAACCGCGGCTGATCGTCGAAACCGGCCTCGACCAGCGGATTGCCGCCATCATCGAGCCTGTGCTTGTGGGCATGGGCTTCCGTCTGGTGCGCGCGCGCCTTCTCAATCAGAACGGCCTGACATTGCAGATCATGACCGAGCGCAACGACGGCACAATGACCGTCGAGGATTGCGAAGAGGTCTCGACGGCGATTTCGCCGGTGCTGGATGTGGAAGATCCGATCGATAAAGCGTATCATCTGGAAGTGTCTTCGCCCGGCATTGATCGCCCGATGGTGCGCAAGTCGGATTTCAGCCGCTGGATCGGTCATCTCATCAAGTGCGAGACCTCGATCCTGGTGGATAACCGCAAGCGGTTCCGTGGCAAGATCGCCGATGTCAGCGCCGATGGTTTTACGATCGAGCGCGACCAGGTTGCCTACGGCGAAGAGCCGAAGGTGACCATTCCGTTCAGCACGCTGGCCGATGCCAAGCTGATCCTGACGGACGACCTCATCCGCGATGCACTGCGCGCCGACAAGCTGGCGAAAGCCGAGGCTGCGAACCAGAACGAAGCGGACGAAGAAGAATAACCGATCAACGAACCGCCGTACGGGACGGGAACCCCCACGGCAGGAAGACGGAGACTAAAGACAATGGCAGTCAGTGCGAACCGGCTAGAACTTCTGCAGATCGCAGATGCAGTGGCGCGCGAAAAGGTCATCGACCGCGAGATCGTGCTTGCCGCTATGGCGGACGCGATCCAGAAGGCCGCGCGCTCGCGTTACGGCACGGAGTCGAACATCCGCGCCGACATCAATCCGAAGACCGGCGAAATCCGTCTGCAGCGCCTGCTCGAAGTCGTCGAAAAGGCCGAGGACTATTCCACGCAGATCCCGCTGGAACTGGCTCGCGACCGCAACCCCGACGCCGCCCTCGGCGATTTCATTGCCGATCCGCTGCCGCCGATGGATTTCGGCCGTATTGCCGCCCAGTCGGCCAAGCAGGTCATCGTGCAGAAGGTGCGCGAAGCCGAGCGTGACCGCCAGTTCGACGAGTTCAAGGATCGCGTCGGCGAAATCGTCAACGGCACGGTCAAGCGCGTCGAATACGGCAATGTCATCGTCGACCTCGGCCGCGGCGAAGGCATCATCCGCCGCGACGAGATGATCCCGCGTGAAAACTTCCGCTACGGCGACCGCGTTCGCGCTTACGTCTACGACGTGCGCCGCGAACAGCGCGGCCCGCAGATCTTCCTGTCGCGCACGCATCCGCAGTTCATGGTCAAGCTCTTCACCATGGAAGTGCCGGAAATCTACGATGGCATCATCCAGGTGAAGTCGGTTGCCCGCGATCCGGGCTCGCGCGCCAAGATCGCCGTCATTTCGAACGACTCGTCGATCGATCCGGTCGGCGCCTGCGTCGGTATGCGCGGTTCGCGCGTTCAGGCCGTCGTCGGCGAGCTGCAGGGCGAAAAGATCGACATCATTCCGTGGTCCAACGAACCGGCGAACTTCGTCGTCAACGCGCTGCAGCCGGCGGAAGTCGCCAAGGTCGTTCTCGATGAGGATGCAGAGCGCATCGAAGTCGTGGTTCCGGACGAGCAGCTCTCGCTGGCCATCGGCCGCCGCGGCCAGAACGTCCGTCTCGCCTCGCAGTTGACCGGCTGGGACATCGACATCATGACGGAGGCCGAGGAATCGGAACGCCGTCAGAAGGAATTCAACGAGCGTACCAACCTGTTCATGGATGCGCTCGACGTCGACGAAATGGTCGGCCAGGTTCTGGCCTCCGAAGGCTTTGCCGCCGTCGAAGAACTGGCCTATGTCGATCTTGACGAAATTTCGTCTATCGACGGTTTCGACGAAGAGACCGCCCAGGAAATCCAGGATCGCGCCCGCGAATATCTGGAGCGCCTGGAAGCCGAAATGGACGAGAAGCGCAAGACGCTCGGCGTTTCCGACGAGCTGCGCCAGATCAACGGCATGACCGCACAGATGATGGTCGCCCTCGGCGAGGACGGCATCAAGACGATCGAGGACTTTGCGGGCTGCGCCGCCGACGATCTCGTCGGCTGGACCGAACGCAAGAACGGCGAAACGAAGAAGTTCGAAGGCCTGTTCTCGAAGCTCGAAGTGTCGCGCGTCGAGGCCGAGCAGATGGTCGTGCAGGCCCGCCTGCTGGCCGGCTGGATCACCGAAGCCGATCTCGCCTCCGAGGCGGAAGAGGCAACGGAGGATGAGGCCGAGCAGGAAGCATGATGAGCACCGGGGGACCGGACGCATCGCCTGAAGACGACGATCTCAGCGGTGGCGACCTGAACGGCCGTATGTGCATCGTAACACGCGAAAGCGGATCACCGGATGAGCTGATCCGCTTCGTAGCCGCTCCGGACGGGACCGTGGTTCCCGATCTGAAGCGGCAACTGCCGGGACGCGGCTGCTGGGTCAAACTCGACCGGACGCTGGTGGACAAGGCAGTGGCGAAGAAACTGTTTTCTCGCGCCCTGAAGGCGGAGGTGACGGCACCGAGCGATCTCGGCGCCACCGTCGACCGCCTTCTTGCAGCGCAACTCGCCGGGATGATGAACATGGCGCGCAAGGCGGGCCAGTTCGTCAGCGGCTCGTCGAAGGTCGATGGCGCCGTTCGCAACGGCTCGGCACTTGCCGTGTTCCATGCGATGGATGCTGCCGCCGACGGCGTTCGCAAGATCGACCAGGCACGCAAGGCCTGGCATCTTGGTATGGAGACTGAAAAGGAAATACCGTCATTCCGTGTCTTCACGGAGGCGGAAATGGAAGAACTGATGGGCCAGAACGCTTTTATCCATGCCGCAGCGCTTGCAGGGCAGGCAGGAGAGGGTGTAGTGAAGCGCGCAAACCTGCTCGAACGGTACCGCAACGGCGGTCAGTCCCGGGCAACGGGCGGCGCTGGCCGGCGAAAACAATGACGCGGTCACCGGTCGATACCGGACGCCTCATTAAGGTACATGCATTGAACGACAGGGTCTGACGGACGATTCCGTACCCTGTCCGAAGGAACGGGAACGGAATGACCGATAGTAAAGACGACAAGACGCTGAGTGTTTCGGGTAAGAAGACCCTCACCCTGAAGCCCTCAGGCGTGAACCAGGGCACTGTGCGCCAGGACATAGGCCGCGGTCGCACCAAGGCGGTCGTGGTCGAAACTCGTAAGCGCCGCCCGCTACGCCCCGAAGACGAAAAGCCGATGATCACCCCGACGACAACGACGGCTGCCGCGACGGCATCCGTAACGCGCGTCGCGGAACCGACACCGCAGCCGCCGCGCCCGCCGCAGCCGGCTCCGCGCATTCATCAGCCGGGTGGCCAGCAGCAGCGGCCGCAGCAATCCAACCAGAACAACCAGCAGCGTCTGCAGCAAGACCGCTCGTCGCGACCGGTGGTTCTCAACCATCTGTCGGCCGGCGAAATGGATGCGCGACGCCGCGCACTTGCCGAAGCCCAGGCACGCGATGCCGCCGATGCGGTCCGCCGCGCCGAGGAAGAGGCTCGCCGCCAGCAGGAAGAAGAAGCACGCCGCATCGCTGAACAGGCCGAAGCTGCCCACCGCGCCGCCGAAGAGGCTGCCCGCGCCGCAGAAGCCAAGGTCGAGGCGCCCGCACCGGTCGAAGCCAAGGTGGAAGCACCGAAGCCCACGGTTCAGCCGGCCGCAGCGCCCGTCGTTGCCCGTCGCCCGGATGCGGCTCCCCAGGCTGCACGCCCCGGCGCTCCCGCCGCGGAAGCGCCCGCCAACCGCCGCCGGCTCAACCAAGAAGACGACGATCGCGGCCCGCCGCGTGGTGGCCCTGCTCGCGGCAAGGTCGTCCGCCCCGAACCGGCAAAGCCGGTCACCACGCGTCCGAAGACGGACGAGGAACGCCGCCGCGGCAAGCTGACAGTGACGACGGCCGACGTCGACGAAGACGGCAGCGCCCGCGGCCGTTCGCTTTCGGCCATGCGCCGCCGTCAGGAAAAGTTCCGCCGCAGCCAGATGCAGGAAACGCGCGAGAAGATTTCGCGCGAAGTCGTGCTGCCCGAAACCATCACCATTCAGGAACTGTCCCAGCGCATGTCCGAACGCGCCGTCGACGTCATCAAGTTCCTGATGAAGGAAGGCCAGATGATGAAGCCGGGCGACGTCATCGACGCCGATCTGGCCGAGCTCATCGCCGGCGAATTCGGCCATACCGTCAAGCGCGTTTCGGAATCGGATATCGAACAAGGCATCTTCAACGTTGTCGACGAAGACGGCGAAATGATTTCCCGTCCGCCCGTCGTCACCATCATGGGTCACGTCGACCACGGCAAGACCTCGTTGCTCGACGCCATCCGCCACGCCAACGTGGTGGCCGGCGAAGCCGGTGGCATCACCCAGCATATCGGCGCCTATCAGGTCGAGCAGAACGGTCAGAAGATCACCTTCATCGACACTCCCGGTCACGCCGCCTTCACGGCAATGCGTGCCCGCGGCGCTCAAGCGACCGACATCGCCATCCTGGTGGTTGCGGCTGACGACAGCGTGATGCCGCAGACGATCGAATCGATCAACCACGCCAAGGCGGCCGGTGTTCCGATCATCGTTGCGATCAACAAGATCGACAAGCATGAAGCCAATCCGCAGAAGGTCCGCACGGAACTGCTGCAGTACGAGGTCTTCGTCGAATCCATGGGCGGTGAAGTGCTCGACGTGGAAGTTTCCGCGAAGAACCGCACCAACCTCGACAAGCTGCTCGAAGCCATCCTGTTGCAGTCGGAAATCCTTGATCTCAAGGCCAATCCGAACCGCACGGCAGAAGGCACCGTCATCGAAGCCCAGCTCGATCGTGGCCGTGGCTCCGTTGCCACCGTCCTCGTTCAGAAGGGCACGTTGCGTCCGGGTCAGATCGTCGTTGCCGGCGACCAGTGGGGCCGTGTGCGCGCACTGATCAACGACAAGGGCGAGCATGTGAAGGAAGCGACGCCGGCGACGCCGGTCGAGGTTCTCGGTCTGTCGGGCACGCCGGCGGCGGGCGACAAGTTCGCTGTCGTCGAAAGCGAAAGCCGCGCTCGCGAGATTTCCGAATATCGTCAGCGTCTGGCCCGCGACAAGGCCGCTGCCCGTCAGTCCGGCCAGCGCGGTTCGCTTGAACAGATGATGACCCAGCTACAGAGCGTCGGCGTGAAGGAATTCCCGCTGGTGATCAAGGGCGACGTGCAGGGCTCGATCGAAGCCATTGCCGGCGCGCTCGACAAGCTCGGCACCGACGAAGTTCGTGCCCGCATCGTCCATTCGGGCGCAGGCGGCATCACCGAGTCCGACGTGTCGCTGGCCGAAGCCTCCAATGCGGCCATCATCGGCTTCAACGTCCGCGCCAACGCTCAGGCACGTCAGTTCGCCGAGCGCGAAGGCATCGAAATCCGCTACTACAACATCATCTACGATCTCGTCGATGACGTGAAGGCGGCGATGTCGGGCCTGCTGTCTCCGGAACGTCGCGAGACCTTCCTCGGCAACGCCGAAATCCTCGAGGTGTTCAACATCACGAAGGTCGGCAAGGTCGCGGGTTGCCGCGTCACCGAAGGCAAGGTCGAGCGCGGCGTCGGTGTTCGTCTGGTACGCGACAACGTCGTCATCCACGAAGGCAAGCTCAAGACGCTCAAGCGCTTCAAGGACGAAGTCTCCGAAGTCAATGTCGGCCAGGAATGCGGTATGGCCTTCGAGAACTACGAAGACATTCGCGCCGGCGACACGATCGAGTGCTTCCGCGTCGAGCACATCACCCGTACGCTGTAAGGCAGGATAGATTGAAATATTGGGACGGGCGCCGGAACATCCAGTCCGGCGCCCGAACCTTTTGGGACCAAGACAAATGGCAACAAGACCAACTTCTTCCGCGCCCTCGCAGCGCATGCTTCGCGTCGGCGAGCAGGTGCGCGCCGCGATCACTCAGGTTCTGCAGCGCGGCGAAGTGCGCGACGACCTGATCGAGCGCACCGTGATCTCCATTTCCGAAGTGCGCATGTCGCCGGATCTGAAGATCGCCACCGCCTATGTGACACCGCTCGGCGTCGCCGATCATCAGATCGTCATCGAAACGCTCAATCGCCATGCGAAATTCATCCGTGGCCGTCTCGGGCCGCAGCTTCGGCAGATGAAATACATGCCTGAAGTCCGTTTCCGCGACGATACCAGCTTCGACAACTACCAGAAGATCGACGCGCTGCTGCGCTCGCCGGAGGTCCAACGCGACCTCGAAGACGGCAATACCGACACCGACGAAGATCGATAACAGAGACAGAGAATGTCCAAACCACGCAAGCCCAAAGGCCGTCCGATCTCGGGCTGGCTGATCCTCGACAAGCCGGTAGACTTCGGCTCGACAGAGGCCGTTTCCAAGATCAAATGGCTGTTCAAGGCGCAAAAGGCGGGCCATGCCGGCACGCTCGATCCGCTTGCCTCCGGCATGCTGCCGATCGCCCTTGGCGACGCCACCAAGACCGTTCCCTATGTCATGGACGGCCGGAAGATCTATGAATTCACCGTCACCTGGGGCGAAGAACGCACCACGGACGACCTCGAAGGCGAAGCAACCGAGACTTCGGACAAACGTCCGAGCGAAGAGGATATTCGCGCGCTGCTGCCGAAATATACGGGCGTCATCCAGCAGATCCCGCCGCAGTTTTCCGCGATCAAGATCGCTGGCGAGCGCGCCTATGATCTGGCCCGCGATGGCGAAACGGTTGAAATTCCGTCGCGCGAGGTGGAAATTTTCCGCCTGACGCTGCTCGCCTGCCCCGATGCCAATACGGCGCATTTCGAAGTGGAGTGCGGCAAGGGCACCTATGTCCGGGCGCTTGCCCGCGATTTCGGCCGCGATCTCGGTTGCTACGGCCATATTTCCGGCCTGCGCCGCAGCTTCGTGGCACCCTTCGCCGAGGAGGCGATGGTGCCGCTCGCCGATCTCGTCGCACTTGAGGCTATCGAGGATGCGGACGAACGGCTCGCCGCCCTCGACGCTCTGTTGATCGATACGGCGGAAGCACTGTCAGCACTGCCGCATCTCGTCATCAACGACGACCAGGCGCATCGCCTGAAGATGGGCAATCCCATTCTCGTGCGTGGGCGCGATGCGCCGGTCGCCGAGAGCGAGGCCTATGCCACGGCGCGCGGCAAGCTGATCGCCATCGGCGAAATCGGCCAGGGCGAATTTCGGCCGAAGCGCGTCTTCGGCTGAGTTTCGGCCAGCCGGAAAATACAGCTATTGCGGGTAATGGCGATGCGATATGCTCCCGACGGGCCATGACGGCCCTCAAGGGAGAGAACATGCGCAGAATTACCATCGGAATACTGGCAGTCCTTTCGTTGTTCCTCACAGTAGTGAGCGCGCATTCCGGCGAGCGCTGGGCCGGGCTGCCGGCTTTTCCGCCGATGCCGCAGCCGAAGACGAGCGGCATGGCCGATGTCAACGACATCAAGATGTATTATGCCGAATATGGTGCAGGCGACCCGATCCTCTTCATCCATGGCGGACTCGGAAATGCCGACGTCTGGGGCCGTCAGGTTGCCGATTTCGCGAGAGATCATCTGGTCGTCGTTGCCGACAGCCGCGGGCATGGCCGCTCAACGCGCAGCCAGCAGCCCTTCGGCTACGATCTGATGACCTCGGACTACGCCGCGCTGCTGGACTATTTGAAGATTGGCAAGGTGACGCTGGTCGGATGGTCGGATGGCGGCATCATCGGCATCGACATGGCGATGAAATACCCCGACAAACTGACGCGTGTGATCGCCCAGGCGGCAAATGTGACGACCGACGGCCTGAAACCTGACGTCCTGAACAACAAAACCTTCAACGACTACATCAATGTCGCCGGCGACTATTACAGGAAGCTGTCGCCAACACCGAATGAATACAAGGCTTTCGTCGATCAGATCTCGCAGATGTGGGAGACGCAACCGGCATGGACGGCAGCCGACCTTGGAAAGATAACGGTGCCTGTCACGCTTGCCATCGGCGACCATGACGAGGCGATCAAGCTCGACCACACACAGATGATGGCGAAGGACATTCCCGGCGCAAAGCTCGTTATCCTGAAGGACGCTAGCCATTTCGCCATGCTGCAAGATCCCGAGGGTTACGATGCGATGATCCGCGATGCGATGGCGGGGCGCTGAAAACCGCCCAGGGGAGAACCCTCTTTCCATTGGCGCTCATTTGGTTTATAGGCAGCGCCAGCATCGGGCCTGCCCGATTGCATTCGCGGCCAATGCTGGACGACATCCCGGCGTTTGGCGACATTATTTCCTCTCATAGAAAGGACCATCCGATGTCGATTACTGCTGAGCGCAAGGCTGCGCTGATCAAGGAATACGCTACTGCCGAAGGCGACACCGGTTCTCCGGAAGTCCAGGTTGCGATCCTGACCGAGCGCATCAACAACCTCACCGACCACTTCAAGGACCACAAGAAGGACAATCACTCCCGCCGTGGCCTCCTGACGATGGTTTCCAGCCGGCGCTCGCTTCTTGACTACCTCAAGAAGAAGGACGAAGGCCGTTATACCAAGCTGATCTCCAGCCTCGGTATCCGTCGCTAGTAATTTTCCGGCGGGCGTTCGCGTGAACGTCCGCCGGATGCTTATGAAGGGTTTGAAACCCATCAGACTTGTTTCCGTCGCGTTTTCCGTTTGCGCGATGTGAGACAGCCGGCAGGCCGGATGGGCCGGTTCTGCCAACACCAACCGTTGACCTGTCATGGGGCAGGATTGCCGGATGCTTTCAGCCGAAGCTTCATGCTTCGGCCGACCTTTGAAAGCCTCTCGTTGTCTTGCCCGTGATGCGTCACATTTCGTGCGGTTGAAGATGCGCCTTGCCGATACGGACGACGGCGCCTTTTCCCGCACTACGCAAGGACAAGATATGTTCGATATCCATACCGTCGAAATCGAGTGGGCCGGCCGCCCGCTGAAGCTCGAGACCGGCAAGATCGCCCGCCAGGCCGATGGCGCCGTCATCGCGACCTACGGCGAAACCGTTGTTCTCGCCACCGTCGTTTCCGCCAAGTCGCCGAAGCCGGGCCAGGATTTCTTCCCGCTCACCGTCAACTACCAGGAAAAGACCTATGCAGCCGGCAAGATCCCCGGCGGCTATTTCAAGCGCGAAGGACGCCCGAGCGAAAACGAAACCCTCGTTTCCCGCCTGATCGACCGTCCGATCCGCCCGCTTTTCCCGGAAGGCTACAAGAACGACACGCAGGTTGTCGTCACCGTCATCCAGCATGACCTCGAAAACAATCCGGATATCCTGTCGATGGTCGCCACCTCGGCAGCGCTGACGCTCTCCGGCGTTCCGTTCATGGGCCCGATCGGTGGCGCCCGCGTCGGCTACATCAACGGCGAATACGTGCTCAACCCGCATCTCGACGAGATGGAGGAATCGAGCCTCGACCTCGTCGTCGCCGGCACGCAAGAAGCCGTTCTGATGGTCGAGTCCGAAGCCAAGGAACTGCCGGAAGACGTCATGCTCGGCGCTGTCATGTTCGGTCATCGCGGCTTCCAGCCGGTAATCGACGCGATCATCAAGCTCGCCGAAGTTGCCGCCAAGGAACCGCGCGATTTCTCGCCGGAAGATTATTCCGCACTCGAAACCGAGATGCTCGGCCTCGCTGAAGCCGAACTGCGTACCGCGTACAAGATCACCCAAAAGGCCGATCGCTACGCTGCCGTCGACGCCGTCAAGGCGAAGGTCAAGGCCCACTTCCTTCCCGAGGAAGGCGAAGCCAAGTACACGGCCGAAGAAGTCGGCGCCATCTTCAAGCACCTGCAGGCGAAGATCGTTCGCTGGAACATCCTCGACACCTCGAGCCGCATCGACGGCCGCGACCTGTCGACCGTTCGCCCGATCGTTTCGGAAGTCGGCCTTCTGCCGCGCACGCATGGTTCGGCGCTGTTTACCCGCGGTGAAACGCAGGCAATCGTCGTCGCCACGCTCGGCACCGGCGAAGACGAACAGTATGTCGACAGCCTGACGGGCATGTACAAGGAGCGCTTCCTGCTCCATTACAACTTCCCTCCCTACTCCGTTGGCGAAACCGGCCGCATGGGTTCCCCGGGTCGTCGCGAAATCGGTCACGGCAAGCTCGCATGGCGCGCTATCCGCCCGATGCTGCCGACGGCGGAACAGTTCCCCTACACGCTGCGCGTCGTTTCCGAGATCACCGAGTCGAATGGCTCGTCCTCAATGGCAACGGTTTGCGGCACCTCGCTCGCTCTGATGGACGCCGGCGTTCCGCTGGCCAAGCCGGTTGCCGGCATCGCCATGGGTCTGATCCTGGAAGGCGATCGCTTCGCCGTTCTCTCCGACATTCTCGGTGACGAAGACCACCTCGGCGACATGGACTTCAAGGTCGCCGGCACCGCCGACGGCATCACCTCGCTGCAGATGGACATCAAGATCGCCGGCATCACCGAAGAGATCATGAAGGTTGCGCTCGGCCAGGCACAGGGCGGTCGTGCCCACATCCTCGGCGAAATGTCCAAGGCAATCACCGAAAGCCGCGGCCAGCTCGGCGAATTCGCACCGCGCATCGAAGTCATGAACATCCCGGTCGACAAGATCCGAGAAGTCATCGGCTCCGGCGGCAAGGTCATCCGCGAAATCGTCGAAAAGACCGGCGCCAAGATCAACATCGAAGACGACGGCACCGTCAAGATCGCCTCGTCCTCCGGCAAGGAAATCGAAGCGGCCCGCAAGTGGATCCACTCGATCGTTGCCGAGCCGGAAGTCGGTCAGATCTACGAAGGCACGGTCGTTAAGACCGCTGATTTCGGCGCTTTCGTCAACTTCTTCGGCGCCCGCGACGGCCTCGTCCACATCTCGCAGCTCGCCTCCGAGCGCGTTGCCAAGACGACCGACGTCGTCAAGGAAGGCGACAAGGTCTGGGTCAAGCTCCTCGGCTTCGACGAGCGCGGCAAGGTTCGCCTGTCCATGAAGGTTGTCGATCAGGCAACCGGCCAGGAAATCGCTGCCGAAAAGAAGAAGGACGACGCGGCCGAATAAGCTGCGCCTTCACGCACGTTTCGGGGCGCGGGATCTTTTCCGCGCCCTTTTTATATTATCGGTGCCGACCATTTTTGTAGAAACTAAGTGCCCGGCCCCTCACCCTAACCCTCTCCCCGTTCCAACCCGGGAAAGGGCTAGGGTGAGAGGCAGGCGCGAAGTAGAAAATGCCGCGCATATCCGACAGACGAAACCCATTTCCATGACGAGATCACGCCCATGAGCCGCGATGCCCTGAAGACCCTGTTCCATCCTTTTGCTTCCGGCACTGTTGCCGCGCCTGGCGAGGGCAAGCAGATCCTGTTTCTTGGCGCCGAGGCGGGCTTTGCGCTGCCAGGCGATTTTGCCGCCGAGCTTTCCGCCGTCCAGGGTTTCCGTCCCTTCTATCGCCAACTGCAGGCGCAGCGTGTCAATGTGACGCCGGAAATCGAAGATAGGGATTATGACGGCGCGCTGGTGCTCAGCACCAAGCACAAGGGCGAAAACGAAGCCCATATTGCCGAGGCGCTGAAGCGCGTGAAGGCGGGCGGGCTGATCGTCGTCGCCGGCGGCAAGGAAGACGGCATTCAGCCGCTACGCAAGCGCATCGAAGGTTTTGGCCTGGATGTCGAGCACATGCCGAAATACCACGGCGTGGCCTTCTGGTTTACGCGTCCGGCCGACACAAGCGCTCCGGCAGCGCAACTGGCGAAGCCTGCTACGCGCATCGACGGCCGGTTCACCACTGCTGCCGGCATGTTCTCGCATGATCGCATCGACGCTGGCTCGGAACTGCTGGCATCGCGCCTGCCGACCGATTTTTCCGGCGACGCCGCCGATTTCGGCGCCGGCTGGGGCTATCTTTCCGTGGAACTGGCGACCAAATCGCCGCGGATCGCGCGCCTTGACCTCTACGAGGCCCACTACAACGCATTGGAGGCCGCCCGCGCCAATCTCCTTGAAAATTGCCCGAAGGTCGCCCAGCGCTTCTTCTGGCACGATCTGGCAAGCGAGCCGGTCAAGGACAAATACGATCTGGTGATCATGAACCCGCCATTTCACGAGGGCCATGCCGCCGAGCCTTCGCTCGGCCAGGCAATGATCAAGGCGGCATCCTCGGCACTGCGCGGCGGCGGCCGCCTGATGCTGGTCGCCAATCGCGGCCTCCCCTATGAACCGGTGCTGGCGGAAAATTTCCGCGAGCATGGCGAGACCTGCCGCAACGCGCGCTTCAGGGCGCTGTGGGCAAAGAAATAAGCGCTGAAGGCGGCCGATTGGCCGCCTTTTTAATGCGTGGGATTTAGCTGGTTCGGTTCGAGCGAGGCATCAGGTGATCCCGCAGGATCAGGAAGTTTCTTTCGACGAGAAACCACAGCGTTGCCGCCACGATGAAGCAGGTGGCGAGATAGATGACGAAGCCGGAAAGCCCCTGAAGATTGTCCTTACCGAACACCATCTGGTCGAGATGGTAGACGCCCTTGTGGGTCAGATAGAGGCTGTAGGAGAGCGTCGCGATACCTGATATCGCTGGAAGATGCCAGCGCCCGATCCTGGGCTGCAGGTCCAGCAGCGCACCGAGAATGAACGCCACGCCCGCCGAGAAAAGCGGAAAGCCGACCACCGCCCCTGGAAGAGGCTGAAACACAAGCGGCAAATTGGTTTCCGCAAAAGGCCCGCGGACCGAGAAGACCACGAGCGCCGCTGTCACGAACATGCCGCCGATGCCGAGCGCGAGATATGGCGGCATGTATCTTTCCCATAACAATGGCTTGAACAGCCGGATCGCGGCGAGAACGACGCCGAAGGTCAACCCGTCCAGTCGATTGTAAGTCGGATAATAAACGTCCCTCAGATAGACTGCGAGCGCTGCCCTGTAGGCGTGCATTTCCGCAGCAGGGCTGACTTGGTTCTGCCAGAGGGCAAATCTCAGGCCCATGCCGGCCATGACGATTGTCGCAACCAGAAAGGCGATGAAGACCACTGTAGCGCGCCGCTTCAGCAAGACGACGAGAACCGGCAGGACGAGATAGAAATGTTCCTCGACGCTTAGCGACCAAGCTTCGGTGAATGTGGCGCCGAAGCGCGGATCGAGCCCGAAATTGGCCGTGAAGGTCAGGAACCGCCAGGCCGATTGCATCGTCGGCGCGTCACGCAGGGAGGGAATGAACGTATAGAAGGCAAGCACCAGCAGAAAGGCCGGCAATATGCGGAATGCCCGGCGCAGGTAAAAGGCCTTGAAGTCGACGGCGTTGCTGCGCGCGGCTTCCGCCATCAGTTGGGTTCCGATGAGATAGCCGCTCAGCACAAAGAATATGTCGACACCGATCCAGCCATAGGGCCTGATTCCGGCCAGCGGCAATGGAGTCGCCTCCGCCGGAAGATGCACGAGCATGACGAGCAGGATGGCGAGCGCGCGCAATACATCCGGGCCTAATGCCCTTGTGGTGGCAGCAGCGTCGAGCGACGCCGTCTCATCCAATGGATCGAACGGCTTGGGATTGGCAACAGTTATGGTGTTCACGGCTGGGGTTCCCGTAAATGGTCAATGAATGCCGATGGACATGCAGGAAATACTGTTGAATGCCTGCCTTGTATCGGAATTCCGGCCGGTCGTAACGGGCCATCCCCGGCAAGATAGAATTAACCTAAAATTTTCGTAAAATCTTATCGAATGAAGATTAACGCGCCCGATTCGGCGCCTTGGAGGCCCATTCGCGGCTCAGCACGGCATAGACATATTCGTCGCCCCAGATGCCGTTGAAGCGATCGTTTTCGATCAGATGCGCCTCGCGCCGCAGACCAAGCCGTTCGACGACGCCGATGGATCCGATGTTCTTCGCATCCAACCGCGCGAAAATCCGGTGAAAGGCGAACCTGTCGAAACCGAGGGTGTCATCAGCATTCACAATGTTTGCGGCAGCACAGCCGCTCAGTCCAGTCGCGCTGCCGGCAGCTCCACCTCACCCAGACGGCGCGGGATCAGGTGGACATGTGCGTGAAAGATTTTCTGACCGGCTGCACGGCCAATATTCGAGCCGAAATTGAATCCGCTGACGGATGCGTCCTCTGTGCCGATTGCCTCTCGGCACTGCATGGCAAGTTCGTGGATGGCTTCACGCTCTTGCGCATCGGTCGCAAAAATATCGGTCACATGGCGCTTGGGAATGATCAGTGTGTGCAGCGGCCTAACCGGGAATTTGTCTCTGATCGCGAAGTTAGCCGAATTTTCGGTGAGGATGGTCAGTTCCGACGTGCGGCAGAAGATACAAATCTGATGCGACACGCGGGCCTCCAAAAAACTAGGGCCGCTCGCAGCGGCCCCAATATATTGCAGATTTGCACAGTCGAGGCGACGGCCTCGGTATCCGGATGTCGGAAATTTACTCGGCGTCCGCGCTCGACAGCGTTTCCAGCGTCGGCATCGAGGTGATGTTGTAGCCGGCATCGACAAAATGAATTTCACCGGTGACGCCAGCCGATAGATCGGACAAGAGATAGAGCGACGACGAGCCGACATTGTCTATGGTGACCGACTTGCGCAGCGGCGCGTTGCGCTGGTTCCACGAGAGAATGGCGCGGGCGTCGGAAATGCCGGCGCCGGCGAGCGTTCGGATCGGGCCGGCGGAGATGGCGTTGACGCGGATGCCGCGCGGGCCGTAATCGGCGGCGAGATAACGCACGGAGGCTTCCAGGGCCGCCTTGGCGACGCCCATGACGTTGTAGTTCGGGATGACGCGCGTCGAGCCGTTATAGGTCAGCGTCAGCATGCTGCCGCCTTCGACCATCAGCTCGGCGGCGCGCTTGGCGATCTCGGTGAAGGAGAAGCAGGAGATCACCATGGTGCGAGTGAAATTATCGCGCGTGGTGTTGGCGTAGAGACCCTTTAGCTCGGCCTTATCGGAAAAGCCGATGGCATGGACGATGAAGTCCAGCCTGCCCCAGCGTTCCTTGATCTGGTCGAAGACGGAATCGACTGAAGCGATATCTTCGACATCGCAAGGCAGAAGGAAATCGGAGCCAACTTCGGCAGCAAGCGGCTTGACGCGCTTGCCGAGCGCCTCGCCCTGGAATGTGAAAGCCAGTTCCGCGCCTTCGGCAGCAAGCGCCTTTGAAATACCCCAGGCAATCGAATGATTGTTTGCGACGCCCATGATGAGGCCGCGCTTACCCTGCATGATTCCCGTCATTGCCTTATCCGTTATAGCGCTGGAATACGAGCGTCGCGTTGGTGCCGCCGAAGCCGAAGGAATTGGAAAGAGCCGTGTCGATCTTGGCATTGTCGATGCGCTTGCGCACGATCGGCACACCTTCGAATTCCGGGTCGAGTTCGGTGATATGAGCGCTTTCGCCGATGAAGCGCTCCTGCATCATCAGGATCGAGTAGATCGATTCCTGCACGCCGGCTGCGCCGAGCGAATGGCCCGTCAGCGACTTGGTCGACTGGATCGGCGGGATCTTGGCTCCGAATACCTCGCGAATGGCGCCGATTTCCTTGCTGTCGCCGACAGGCGTCGAGGTGCCGTGGGTGTTGATGTAGTCGATATCGCCCTTCACGGTCGCGAGTGCCTGACGCATGCAGCGCATAGCGCCCTCGCCCGACGGCGCGACCATGTCGTAGCCGTCCGAAGTGGCGCCGTAGCCGACGATTTCGGCGTAGATCTTGGCGCCGCGCGCCTTGGCATGTTCCAGCTCTTCCAGCACCAGCACGCCGGCGCCGCCGGCGATGACGAAGCCATCGCGCTTGGCGTCATAGGCGCGCGAAGCGGTTTCCGGGTGATTTTCGTTGAAGTCGGAGGACATGGCGCCCATGGCGTCGAAGAGGTTCGACATCGTCCAGTCGAGATCTTCGTGGCCGCCGGCGAACATGACGTCCTGCTTGCCCCACTGGATCATCTCGGCGGCATTGCCGATGCAGTGCGCCGAGGTCGAGCAGGCCGAGGAAATAGAATAGTTGACGCCGTGAATCTTGAACCAGGTGGCAAGCGTCGCCGATGCCGTCGACGACATCGACTTCGGCACGGCGAAGGGGCCGATGCGCTTCGGGCTGTTGTTCTTGCGGGTGATATCGGCGGCTTCGATCAGCGTACGGGTCGACGGACCACCCGAGCCCATGATGATGCCGGTGCGCTCATTGCTGATGTCGCTCTCTTCGAGGCCGCTATCGGCAATCGCCTGCTTCATGGCGACGTGGTTCCACGCGCCGCCCTGCGACAGGAAGCGCATGGCGCGGCGGTCGACCAGATCCGTCGTGTCGATCTTCGGCGAGCCCCAGACCTGGCACTTGAAACCGTGTTCGGCGAAATCGGAGGAGAAAGAAATGCCCGACTTGGCTTCGCGCAGCGAGGCGGTGACTTCCTGCGCATCGTTTCCAATCGAAGAGACAATACCCAGACCCGTAACTACTACCCGTCTCATGTCGATGACCTTTTCTAAAAGCTCTGTCTTTGTGGGGCGGCGGTGCCGCAGCTCAGGCAGTCTTGTCCTTGGACAGGCCTACGCGCAGGTCTGTCGCCTGATAGATGACCTCGCCATCGGCCTTCAGCCAGCCGTCGGCGGTGCCGAGGACGAGGCGGCCGCGCATGACGCGCTTGAAGTCGATGCCGTATTCGAGAAGCTTGGTATCCGGACGAACCATGCCCTTGAACTTCACTTCGCCCGTGGACAGCGCCATGCCACGGCCGGGCTCGCCGAGCCAGCCGAGGAAGAAGCCGGTCAACTGCCACATGCCATCAAGGCCGAGGCAGCCCGGCATGATCGGATTGCCGGCAAAATGGCAGGGGAAGTACCAGTCGTCGGGACGCACGTCGTATTCGGCGCGAATGTAGCCCTTGTCGAAGGCGCCACCGGTTTCGGAAATATCTGTAATGCGATGGACCATCAGCATCGGCGGCAAGGGAAGCTGCGCATTGCCCGGGCCGAACAGTTCGCCGCGGCCGCAGGACAGGATTTCCTCATAGTTGAAGCTGGATTGTCTCGTCGTCATAAAGTTCCGTTTCCCCCGCGCAAATGCCGATTGATGTGAAGCTTTAGTGTAAGATCGACAGAAAATGAAGCGCAAGCATGACGCTCGCATTCCATCGCCCTATCGGACACACTTCACTGTTATGTGGTGGTCGCATACAGGAAGGCCAGGGTTGCTACCAGAGGCAAATGCGCCAAGAACCTTCTTTTTACGGCTTTTGGCCGCCTTCCCACCCCATCGAAACTATTGAAAGCAATCCAGGCAAAAGTTATATGGCTTAGTAAAGATTTATAGAGATCAGGAATCCGGAGTTCCCTGAATGGCGGAAGAGGCCGAAATCGCGATCGAAACCAGGCTGCGCAGCGCAGGCCTGAGACCGACCCGACAACGTGTCGCACTAGGCGACCTTCTCTTCGCCAAGGGCGACCGCCACTTAACCGTCGAGGAACTGCACGAAGAGGCGGTCACCGCCGGCGTGCCGGTTTCGCTCGCCACCGTCTACAACACGTTGCATCAGTTCACCGAGGCCGGCCTGATCCGCGTGCTCGCCGTCGAAAGCACCAAGACCTATTTCGACACCAACGTGTCCGACCACCACCACTTCTTCATCGAAGGCCAGAACGAAGTGCTGGATATTCCGATCAGCAATCTGACGATCGGCAATCTGCCGGAACCGCCGAGGGGCATGGAAATCGCCCATGTCGACGTGGTCATTCGCCTGCGCCGCAAGCAGTGATAGGCAGTCGGCAGTAGAGCTGTCATCCAGCCGTTTGCTACTGCCTACTGGCTAATTCCTACTGCCTCCCATTTCACATCACATCGTCGGGATGCCGGCCGGGCTTATGATGGTAAGTCGGGAAGGTCCAGCCGAACCAGAGTGCGCCGCCGCGTACGATAAAGGCTGCGGTGACGCCAAGTGCCGCTGAGGCATAGAGCGGCATGGTGGTGGCGTTGGCAGCGGTGAAGACGCCAGCGCCGACGAGCGCGGCGGTCACATAGATTTCCGGCCGCAGCAGCACCGAGGGCTCGTTTGCTAGGAGATCGCGCAGGATGCCGCCAAAGGTTGCCGTCAGCGCGCCGGTGACGATGGCAACCGTTGGAGAGCCCGTCGCCGCCATGCCCTTGGCCGCGCCCATGACGCAATAGGCCGACAGACCGATCGCATCCAGCCAGATCAGCAGCCGGTAGCGCGATTCGAACAGATGCGCGGTGAAGAAGACGAGCACGCCGGCTATGGCGCAGATGATGATATAGGTGGGGTTCAGCACCCAGAAGACCGGCACGCGGCCGAGGATGATATCCCTGAGCGTACCGCCGCCGATCCCGGTGACCGCCGCGAGAAACAGGAAACCAATCAGATCGAGCTGCTTGCGCGAGGCCGACAGCGCGCCGGTCGCGGCAAAGAGGGCGACGCCGGCATAGTCGAGAAACGAAAGAAGCGACATTCGAGGCTCCAGGAGAGTGCCGGCGCGATTTTCGACGAAGTGAATCACGGCGGCAAGGGCCGCGCAAGCAGGCAGGTGCAAAGATGGCGCAGCGGTCGCCACAACCCTGCGGCCGATCCTGCGCCTTCAAGAGGAAATGCCGGTGAAATCCCTGCTGATCGTGATCCTGAATCTCATCGCGCTCGTGATCATGCCCGTCGTGGCGCAAGCGCAGCAATCGCTGGTGCAAGATCCGGTGGCCTTCGAGAAGGAACACTTCACCAAGCGTTGCGAGGGCCAGGCGAGCTTCGGCGACGGTTTCGCCACCGAACGGGACATCAACAACGACACGCTGACCGACATCGTCGTCAACGAGGGCGAGCTTACCTGCAAGGGAGAAAAGGGCCCCGACTGCACCGACGAGGGCTGCCCGTACAACTTCTACATCCATGTCGCCGAGGGCGGCTATATTCTCGTCGCCACCGCACGGATCTATGGCTACGATTTCATCCAGCGCTTCGGCAACATGGTGCTGGTCATGAAAATGCACCCGCACTTCTGCGACCGCACCGAGGGTGACCCTTGTGAAATCACCGTCCGCGTCCGCGGCGTGAAATTCGTCACCGTCGCGAAAAAATAGGTGTTATGGCCGAAAGGGCCAGCCATGTAGTTACGGGCTGGGCCACGTAGTTAGGGGCCGGGATACAGCGCCGAGGTACGGCCGGCGGCGTAATAGCCGACGAGACCGATCCATTCGCGGACGCCCGTCGCCAGCAACTGCGCATTCAGCGACGGCTGGGTGAAATCGAAGCCCAGCGTTTCCTTGCCCGTGCTGCGGTAATCGACCGGCCAGGGGACAACATCGATGCCTTGCTTGCGGAAAATGCCCATGGAGCGCGGCATGTGGAAGCCTGATGTGATCAACAGGCAACCGGAAAGACCGTTCTGCGCCAGGAGCTGCTTGGTGTTGACCGCATTCTCAAAGGTGGTGCGCGAGGTCGTGTCCTCGACAAGCCGATCCTTCGAGAGGCCGAGCGCAACAAAGAAGCGCTCAGAAATGACCGCATCCCCCTCGTAATTGCCACTGATCGAACCATCGCCGCCGGAGACGACGATACGTGCCTGCGGAAACTTCTGCGCCAGCCGCAACGTCTCGATGAGACGATCGCCAGCCGAATCGAGCTCATACCCACCCCGCGCCGTCGTCACCTCATTCTGCGTGGCACCGCCGAGAACGATCATACATTTGAGATCGGCAGGATCAGCCGCCGGATGCGGAAACCGCTCCTCCAGCCCCTGCACGATATAGGCGCCGGCGGTCGTATAAAGCGCGACGAACAGGATCAGGACCGACAGCAGCGACGAGACGATCGCAAGAAAGCGCCTGCGAACAAGGCTGCCGATCAGGCCCAATACACCGAAGAAAAAAGCCAGCGACAGCGGCTGACCAAAAATCCAGACCAGTTTCGAAAAAACGAACAAGATGCATCCTCGGGCGTGTCGAGCTGGAGCTCTCAAGAGCAACAGCAGAAAACGATTCGTTTTTTCCTAGCAGATTTTTGTGCGCTGCAATGTGGCGATTTTGGTTGGGTGGGCGGGGAGAAGGGGTGCGGGATGCAGGGTAAGTGCTGTCAGGGAAACCGCGGATCAATCAGCCTTAGGGTCTAATCGGGATACGAAGAACTGTTCTTATGTTGAAACCGTTAAATTGCTCCCTCGATGCCACGAGAAGTCGAATCGCTAGCTGAGTGCCGCCGCCAGAACAAGTGCGGCACGGCAATAAAATTGACATACAGCCCCGCTGAGAGCCTTTCTACTAGACTCGGTAAATAGTGAATCTATAGTCAAATGCCCCTCTATGAGGAATTACTGGGGAATTAGAGGCATCCCACGCAGGCTCACCTTGCCTCTAAGCCACGATGCTAGTATTAGATTGGCATCACTTGTCCGCAGCATTCAGGCGGCATTCTTGGTAGCAACCAGGGAGGTTTAGCTTCGTCGCATGAAGCGCCGAAGGACTGGTGAGAGCGGGTCCTCCTTGCTCTTAAAGAGAAAGGAGAGGGATATGAGAATATCATGTCCCGCATTCCGCCCAGTGTCAGTTGCTGACTACTGGCGGTTCCGTCTGGGCCAGTGGGAACATGTTTGTTCGCACTGCCGCCGCTGGCCGCGTTGCCGCGCGACTACGGTTTAACCCAGACTTCCCCTAGACTTGTGCCTGGATTGGGGCCCCCATTGCGGTGGGGGCCTTTTAGGCTCCTGTCATCAACAGGATGTTGATTTTGTATGTCGAATCACGCCACTTGACAAGTGTTTCTCACCTTCGTTCGCGACGCAAATTCGAAAAATATTCAATGTGATTCCAAAAAATTGTATATTTTCAATGCCTTAAAAAAGGCACGCACCCCTACTCGATTATGCCTCGACAGTCAATAACACGCCCCTGTGAATAATGAGGATACTTGAATATGAGGCGTCGGATAGTAGACATCGAGATGACGTGACGCATCAGAATCCGCCTAGTTTTTGGCAGCGATCTGAGCGCCAATCGATACAGGTACTGGCAAGGGTAGTTTCGTTAAAGGCGAGACCGACTTCCGCCTCATCGGCAAACGAATCCGATCAAATAAGTCTCTTCTTCGCAAACGCCCTGCCAGAATGAGATTTCAAATATGTTTCAAATTCCAGTGCTCTGTATTTGTCTGGAAAAGCGGAATACCAGAGCAAAATCCAGGGCGCGAATTTTGCTGTATGACTTGATTTGCCGGCATTGTGATCCGCAAGTCGCCGCTTAAGATCCGACGTAGATCCAGTATATTGCTGTTCGGGAAAATCGACGCTCTGGAGAATGTAAACATACCACATCAGGCTTGCCGTCACGCTCCGCGAATCATGTCGAGCATACTGGCTTAACGGTTTCCCGTGGCTGTCTTACGCAAAGCTTGTAATTGAGATTTAAGCCCGTCGTCGCCCTGCGGGCTTTGCCGGGCACTGCTTCGGCCTAACGGTTTCCTGCGGCTGCGCCACGCGAAGCCCGTAAGGGCGAAGCGTGGTGGAGCTAAGCGGGATCGAACCGCTGACCTCTTGCATGCCATGCAAGCGCTCTCCCAGCTGAGCTATAGCCCCATCAAGGTGGTGCCGTTTGACCGGCCCTGGGTCCCTTCCGAGCGCTTCGCCCGTCGGGGTGGCGGCTTATTACTTCTGGTTTTTGCAGATAGCAAGCCGAAATTTTCGGCCCGGAAAACTTTTCTTGTTCACCGGGCCGATTGTTCGCAAATCAAACGTCGTCGTCGTCGCCGGTGACGCCGATGATGTCGCTCATGTCGTCGTCATCTTCGTCTTCGTCGGCTTCGAGGAAGGTGTCGTCGTCATCGTCGCCGATTTCGACATCGTCATCGCCCATGTCCGGAATATCGTCGCCGGTAGCAGCCTCATCGGCATCTTCGAGCGATACGAGTTCGACTTCCGTGTTTTCGGTATCGACTTCAGCCACTTCGTCTTCTTCCGGAACTTCCTTGGAAGCGGAGGTTTCCTCGAAGAAGGACAAGGGCCAGGACTTGCCGGTGTAGGGCGAGACGATCGGGTCCCGGTTCAGGTCATAGAACTTCTTGCCGGTATCTGGATCGGTACGTTTTGTTCCAAGTTCCGCTTTCGCCACTGTCAAAGCCTCATGAATGGCCGAATAAAGATTCGGCAATGCCGGGGAAGCCGGCGTTTTAAGGGAAATTATCAGCCGGTCCCCTTAATCGTTGCGGCTCTCTCTGTCAAAGCCAAACTTTATATACGCCGGGACTGGTTTTCCCGGCATTCCAGGATGACCGGGCAGCGGGTCTATGGTAACGAGCCAGCGTGAACCGCAGGTCAGTTGGCGCAACAGGAGCTAAGCCAGCGATAATGCGGCGTAAATAACGGCATCGCAAAGGAATTGCCCATGCCGCACGACATTCATCCGCGGCCCGCGACGGCGCGCCACTCGACCAATCTTTCCGGCACCATCCGCGTTCCCGGCGACAAATCCATTTCGCATCGCGCCCTCATGTTCGGCGGCCTGGCTGCCGGCGAAACCCACATTACCGGCCTGCTCGAAGGCGAGGATGTGCTCAATACCGGCAAGGCCATGCAGGCCATGGGCGCCAGGATCGAGAAGATCGGGGCCGAATGGATCATCAAGGGCGTCGGCAACGGCGCGCTGCTGGCCCCGGAAGCACCGCTCGATTTCGGCAATGCCGGCACCGGCAGCCGCCTGACCATGGGCCTCGTCGGCGTCTATGATTTCGAATCCACATTCATCGGCGACGCCTCGCTTTCCAAGCGGCCGATGGGCCGCATCCTCGATCCGCTGCGGCAGATGGGCGTGCAGGTCAAATCCAGCGAAGGCGACCGCCTACCGGTGACGCTGCATGGGCCGGAGACGGCCAGTCCGATCACCCATCGCGTGCCGATGGCTTCGGCGCAGGTCAAATCCGCCGTGCTGCTCGCCGGCCTCAATGCGCCTGGAATCACCACCGTCATCGAGCCGGTCATGACCCGCGACCATACCGAAAAGATGCTGGCCGGCTTTGGCGCCGATCTTTCGGTCGAGATCGATCGGGACGGCGTGCGCACCATCCGCCTTCAGGGCCAGGGCAGGCTTTCCGGCCAGATTATCGACGTTCCCGGCGACCCCTCCTCGACGGCCTTTCCGCTGGTCGCGGCGCTGATCGTTCCCGGCTCTGATATCACCATCCGCAACGTGCTGATGAACCCCACCCGCACCGGCCTGATCCTGACGCTGCAGGAGATGGGTGGCGATATTGAGGTTCTCGACAGGCGTCTTGCCGGCGGCGAGGATGTCGCTGATCTCCGCGTCCGCTCCTCGGCGCTCAAAGGCGTCACAGTGCCGGCCGAGCGGGCGCCGTCGATGATCGACGAATATCCGGTCCTCGCCGTCGCCGCCGCCTTCGCCGAGGGCGCGACGGTCATGCTTGGGTTGGAGGAACTGCGGGTCAAGGAATCCGACCGGCTTTCGGCGGTTGCGGAAGGGTTGACGCTCAACGGCGTCGATTGCGCCGAAGGCAAGGATTCGCTGACGGTGCATGGTCGGCCGAACGGGAAAGGTCTCGGCAACGCTCGCGGCAGCCAGGTCAAGACCCATCTCGACCACCGCATTGCCATGAGCTTCCTGGTGATGGGGCTTGCCTCGGAACATCCGGTCAGCATCGACGACTCCACCATGATCGCCACCAGCTTTCCGGAGTTTTTTGACCTCATGACAAGATTGGGTGCGACGATCGAGGTCGAGGGCTGATAAAATCTTGGCCGGCCTGCGGGTGAAAGCGCCCGCAGGCGTGACGCAACCCAAGTCGGGAGCAGTCGGTGGCCATTCGGGGCCGCCGGTCCTATGACGCGCCCGACAACGACAGACGGTTCCGGACCATGTACCAGCCGCCTCATCATCGCGAAGACGATCTCGGCACGCAGCACGCGCTGATCCGCGCGCATCCGCTGGGATTGCTGATCACCGCCGGCAATGGCGGGCTGATCGCCAATCTTGTGCCGTTCCATCTCAAGACCGGCCTTTCACCCAAGGGCACGTTGCAGGCGCATATCGCCAGGGCGAACGGCCAATGGCGGGAAATCCAGGCGGGAGCGCCGGTCCTCGTCGTCTTTCAGGGCGCCGAAAGCTACATCACGCCATCTTGGTATGCGACCAAGCAGGAGACCGGCAAGGTCGTGCCGACCTGGAACTATGCGGTCGTGCAGGTTCGCGGCAATGCGCGCGTCATCGACGATCCCGCCTGGCTGCGGGCGCAGATTGGCATGCTGACCGGCGAGAACGAGAGCGGCCGTCCGCAGCCCTGGACGGTCGACGATGCGCCGCCGGATTTCATCGCTGCGCAGTTGAAGGGTATTATCGGCATCGAGATCGACATCGAGACGATTGACGGCAAGTGGAAGGTCAGCCAGAACCGTCCCGCCGCCGATCGGCAGGGCGTCGCCCAAGGCCTCGACGGAATCGACAGCGGTTCAGCCGCCGAAATGGCCGAGCTGGTGCGGCGATACGACAGACAAAAGCAAGACTGAAGGCAGGGATATAAAGAGAATGATCATCGCCATCGACGGACCCGCTGCGGCAGGCAAGGGAACCTTGTCGCGCCGGATCGCCGAGGAATATGGTTTTCACCATCTCGATACCGGCCTGACCTATCGGGCGACCGCCAAAGCCCTCCTTGACGCCGGCCTGCCGCTCGACGACGAAACGGTTGCCGAGACGATAGCGCGAAAAGTCGATCTTTCCGGGCTCGACCGCGCGGTCCTGTCGAAGCACGAGATCGGCGAGGCGGCATCGAAGATCGCCGTCATGCCGGCGGTACGCCGGGCGCTGGTCGACGCGCAGCGGGCCTTTTCGCTGAGGGAGCCGGGCACGGTTCTGGATGGGCGCGACATCGGCACTGTCGTCTGCCCCGATGCTCCGGTAAAAATCTATGTCACGGCATCGGCGGAAGTCAGGGCGAAACGACGCTACGACGAAATCGTCAATGCCGGCGGCAGCGCCGATTATGCAGCAATTTTCGAGGACGTGAAACGGCGCGACGAGCGGGACATGGGCCGCTCCGACAGCCCTTTGCGACCAGCGGAAGACGCGTACTTGCTTGATACCTCAGAAATGAGTATAGAAGCGGCGTTTCAGACGGCAAAATCGTTTATCGATGCCGGTCTGAGCCGAAATGCCTGAAAATGCGAGCGACTTCGCGTGCTTTGCGCACGAAGTCGCTGATTTAGAAGCCTGACATTCCGTCCAAGCGCCGGATAGCCTTCCCCAAGGGGAGGCGGACGGATGCAGGCCTGTTCAACACGAACCACCGGCGCATCAGTGTCCTCAATCCTGATTGAGACACGCCAGGAGATTTTATGTCTGTAACTTCCCCCTCTCGCGAAGATTTCGCAGCCCTTCTCGAAGAATCCTTTGCCAAGAACGATCTGGCTGAAGGCTATGTCACCAAGGGCATCATCACCGGCATCGAAAAGGATGTCGCCGTTGTGGACGTCGGCCTCAAGGTCGAAGGCCGCATCGCGCTGAAGGAATTCGGTGCACGCGCCAAGGACGGCACGCTCAAGGTTGGCGATGAAGTCGAAGTCTATGTCGAGCGCATCGAAAACGCGCTTGGCGAAGCTGTTCTGTCGCGCGAAAAGGCTCGCCGCGAAGAAAGCTGGATCAAGCTCGAAGCCAAGTTCGAAGCTGGCGAGCGCGTCGAAGGCGTCATCTTCAATCAGGTCAAGGGTGGCTTCACCGTCGATCTGGATGGCGCTATCGCCTTCCTGCCGCGTTCGCAGGTCGACATCCGTCCGATCCGCGACGTTACCCCGCTGATGCACAACCCGCAGCCCTTCGAAATCCTCAAGATGGACAAGCGCCGCGGCAACATCGTCGTTTCGCGTCGTACGGTTCTGGAAGAGTCCCGTGCCGAGCAGCGTTCTGAAATCGTTCAGAACCTCGAAGAAGGCCAGGTTGTTGACGGCGTCGTCAAGAACATCACCGATTACGGTGCGTTCGTTGACCTCGGCGGCATCGACGGCCTGCTGCACGTCACCGACATGGCATGGCGCCGTGTGAACCATCCGTCGGAAATCCTGTCCATCGGCCAGCAGGTCAAGGTACAGATCATCCGCATCAACCAGGAAACCCACCGCATCTCGCTCGGCATGAAGCAGCTCGAGAGCGATCCGTGGGATGGCATCCAGGCCAAGTATCCGGAAGGCAAGAAGATCTCCGGTACCGTTACGAACATCACCGACTACGGTGCGTTCGTCGAGCTGGAGCCGGGCATCGAAGGCCTCATCCACATTTCGGAAATGTCCTGGACCAAGAAGAACGTTCACCCCGGCAAGATCCTGTCCACGAGCCAGGAAGTCGAAGTCGTCGTTCTCGAAGTCGATCCGACCAAGCGTCGTATCTCTCTCGGCCTGAAGCAGACGCTGGAAAATCCGTGGGCAGCATTCGCCCGCAACCATCCGGCTGGCACTGAAGTCGAAGGCGAAGTCAAGAACAAGACCGAATTCGGCCTGTTCATCGGCCTCGACGGCGATGTGGACGGCATGGTTCACCTCTCCGACCTCGACTGGAACCGTCCGGGCGAGCAGGTCATCGAAGAGTACAACAAGGGTGATGTCGTCAAGGCCGTCGTTCTCGACGTCGATGTCGACAAGGAACGCATCTCGCTCGGCATCAAGCAGCTCGGCAAGGATGCAGTCGGCGAAGCCGCTGCTTCCGGCGAACTGCGCAAGAATGCCGTCGTTTCGGCTGAAGTCATCGCCATCAACGATGGCGGCATCGAAGTGAAGCTCGTCAACCACGACGACATCACCTCCTTCATCCGCCGCGCCGACCTGTCGCGTGACCGCGACGAGCAGCGTCCGGAGCGTTTCTCGGTCGGTCAGACCGTCGACGCCCGCGTCACCAACTTCTCCAAGAAGGACCGCAAGATCATGTTGTCCATCAAGGCTCTGGAAATCGCAGAAGAGAAGGAAGCAGTTGCTCAGTTCGGTTCGTCCGACTCGGGTGCTTCGCTCGGCGACATCCTGGGTGCGGCTCTGAAGAACCGCAACGCCGAATAATCTTCGGCTGAAGCCTTAGAGATAAAAAACCCGCCGGAGCGATCCGGCGGGTTTTTGTTTGAGTCTACACAGGATTCAAAGACTAGAACTATCTTTGTGCGTTCAGACGAACACACGGCGCTCTGACGCGGCCCGGTTATTCCCATTCCACCATGCGCTGATAGAAATCGAAGGCGTGATCGTGCAGGGAGTCCTGCGGCGCGGGTGCAGGCAGTGCGAGCGGTTCTGGCGCGATGACGCTGGTTTCCGAGAGAGTGGCTTCTGCATCGGCCTCTTCGGATGTTGAAGCCGTCGGCTGATGCGTTTCCTCAGGCTGAGAATCGTCTTCACTCTCGTCCTGCGCCGTTTCTCCGCCCTGCCCCTGTTCGTGCTCCTCGTCATCGGCGGGGTCGACACGATCGACTCTTTCCAGTTCCTTCTCTTCAATCGAGACATCCACTGGCAAATATTGTGCGATGGCAAACGGAATGCCTTGCGGCAGCGGGACCGACGTTCCCATCTGCGACGCAGCATCGGGCATATTCATAGCGGGTGCACCCGGCATATCGCCCAGGGATTTGCTCTGAAGCGCAGCCGGCGCGCTCGGTACCTCATCCGTAGAAGTCGCGTTCTGGCTTGCCATGGTGGCGGCCAGATTCCGGGTGTCCTCATTGGCGGTCGTCTGCGGCGGCAGCGGCACGTCCTTTTGGTCGTCGGCATTGGCGGCAAGCGCCTGCGCGATAATCTTTTCTGCCGCGGACTCATCGTCGTGGATAATCTGCAGAAGCTCGGGGCCGGTGACTTCCAAGGCACGGCCGATGACGACCTGCAGTCCTTCCTTGATATCGGCCCGGATCTGCTGGATGTCCCGCGGCACAGGCGGTGGCGTGATCGGCGATCTGATCAGAGCGATTTCCGTGGGGAGCTTCTCCTCGGCCGATGTCGCTGACGACATGTTGCCCGCTACGGGGATGACGTTTTGCGGATGGACGGTCTCGCCGTTGCCGGCATCAATGAGAAGCGCACTTGCAGCCAGCGGAAGCGGGGCGGATTGCTGATTTGGGATGGCTTGCGGGGTCGAGGCGGTTTCGAGGCTTGGCAAGAGCTCCGGTTCCAAAATCGCCGCAGCAACGAGAACTGCCTGAGCCGGTGCAATCGCCACCGGCGTTTCCTCGGCCACCTGCGCGGCAATTGCAGCGAGGACAGCGGCCGCGGGTGCTGGCGCCGCAACGCTCTCCGGCGAAGCCGGCAGGACTGCCGGGGTAGCCGCCGGAACGACGTCTGTAGTCTTCAGGATCGCTTGTGCCGGGACTTGGGCCGGGACTTGGGCCTGCGACTCGATCGTCTCCGTTTCGCCGGCATTCTGGCCATAGGAATTGACAACGGCCTTGATGACCGCGTCGGGCTCCGGTGTCAGCGCCGCATCCAGGCTGATGGCGATTTGCACGGCTTCCGGCCCATCCGGATTGGTCAGCACCTCGGCAATGAGAGGCAACGGGATCGGCGTTTCCGCCTGCGCGTCCAAGAGTTGCTGGGCGACCGCAAGCTGTTGCGGCGGCAGGCTGAGGATCGTATCGGCCAGCCGCTGTGCCAAAGCGGCGTTGCTCTCATCTGGCTCGCGCGAAATGTTCAACGCCGTGCTGGCGTCATCGATGACGGAGAGCAAACTGTCGAACATCCGTTCGCGCGCCGCCACCAGCAGCATGTTCAACTTGCCTTCGACACTGGCGTTCACCGTATTCGGCAGCACGGCAAGCGGCGTCGCGGTCGTCTGGGCACCGGACGTTTCGGCGGTGGCAACCGCCGGCTTTTCAAGGGTTATACCCAAAGCAGACACGGCACTCACGGAAGACAACATGGGATGCTCCTTTGTCTGAAAAGACGGAAGCAGAAGGCAGGTTCAGTCGGAGTCCGCTCATGCGGCCATCAGCAATTCGCAAGCCGGTTGACCGACCGGTCGACGCAGAAAAACGTCGGTCGAATGCATGAAATCAGGGGTAGAATAGCAGGCCGTCTCTTAACAGATTACTAACTACCGAGCCGATGCCACCTCCGCGGCACCGGTTTTTCTTTTCAATTCGCTTTTGACACGGGCGATCAGCTATGCGCGAAAATATCGGTCTCTTCCCAGCCGAGGAGGTCCAGCTTTGCCCGGGTCGGCAGGAAGGTGAAGCAGGCATCGGCATGCTCGATGCGGCCATCGCGCACAAGGCGCTCCCTCAGCTTGCCGCGCAGCGCGTGCAGGTAAAGCACATCGGAGGCGGCATATTCGAGCTGTGCCGGCGAGAGCGTCTCGGCCGCCCAGTCGGAAGACTGCTGCGCCTTGGAAATGTCGACCTCGAGCATCTCCTTGAGATTGTCCTTGAGGCCATGACGGTCCGTATAGGTGCGGCAGAGGCGCGAAGCGATCTTGGTGCAGAAAACCGGCGTCGTGGTGACACCGAACGTGTGGAACAGCACGGCGATATCGAAGCGGCCGTAGTGAAAAATCTTCTCGCGCGAGGGATCGGCCAGCATGGCGACGAGGTTCGGCGCCTCTTTCTGGCCGGCGGCGATGCGGATCACATCGGCAGTGCCGTCACCCGGCGAAAGCTGCACGACGCAGAGCCGGTCGCGGCGTGGAATGAGGCCGAGCGTTTCGGTATCGATCGCTATGGAGCCGGTGTAGCGGGCGGCATCGGCAGCAGAAATATCGCCTTCGTGATAACGGATGGTCGCGGCCATGAAGCTCTCCCGGCTCTATCGTCTGAATTCGTTTTTCGTCCTGTTCTATAGAACAGACAAGGAGATAACGATACTGCGCGGGGCTTAAAATGCGAGGCCTCGTCCGGCCTCAAGTCGAGGTGATGTGGATATGGCCTTGCCACAGACGCGCCGCTGTCAACTTTCCGGAACGGAAGGCGCCGGTGTCGATATTGAGCCGAAGCCCATGCGCTTCGGCTTGTCTGACCGGCGTATGGCCATGAATGATCAGCTTCGGCAGCGGTTGCGCGCTGTCGTAAAAGCGCGAGCGGATGTAAACAAGGTCGTCATCGTCCTGCGCTTCGATCGGTCGTTCCGGATCGATACCGGCATGGACGAACAGGACCTGCGGCGTATCCAGCAGAATCGGCAGCCGGCGGAGAAAGTTGAGATGATCGTCGGGTAGCCAGGTGCGGATGAAGGTGTCGAGTTTTTTCTGCCGGGGATATTGCTGCCGTAGAGCCTGGATATCCACGCCATAGGATTTCAGCGTCGCCTCACCGCCGAGCGCGACCCACTCGTCCAGGGATATTTCACCATCGGCATAGGCGAGCATGGCGAGCTCATGATTGCCGGTGAGGCAGATCCGGTCGAAACCATTCGGCAGCGGCGCCATCAGCCGGCTGACGACCTGTGCCGAGGCCGGGCCACGATCGATGAAATCGCCAAGCATGATGATCAGCTTGCGGCCGGGCAGTGCGGCGGCATCGGCGAAAATCTTGCGTTCGAGCACGCTCAGGAGGTCGTAGCGGCCATGCACGTCGCCGATCACATAGGTCGGCACGTCCAAGCTATCGAGGTGCTCACGACGCCGGCGCGGGCTGAAGCCGCGAGTGACTTTCTCGCGTATGGTATTTGCCGCCATGAAACTTCCCTCATCGAAATGTCACCATCCCGAGCGCTCTAACCCCTCGTAGAGCGGTTCAGCGTTTCACGGAATCGCTTTCCCGCTCTATCCCTTTGTTTTGACGCATTCCGGACGGAAAACCGCTGCGCACTTTTCCTGGAAGTGCTCTAAGCAAAAATAACCGAAAAGCGACAATTCTTTGCCGAATACAGGGATAAACGCGTCTGCCAGGTGTCTATGTCGGCGGAAGTCATCAACAAAGGATTACCTTGCGGCAAAGCGTCCCGAACATAGCCATTTCGCATTGTAAAATTTGACATAGGATGTCCACAATTCTATCGCGCTCGGTAACCCAGGAGGACGACTTTTCATGACCAAGACCATTACCAGGTTCAGCCTCGCCGCCATTCTCGCACTCGGCCTTTCCGGTCAGGCTTTTGCGCACGCACATCTGAATTCGGCAACCCCGGCCGACAAGAGTACCATCAAGGCCTCGCCCAGCGAACTGGACCTCACTTTCAGCGAAGGCTTGAACCTGAAGTTCTCCGGCATCAAGGTAACCGGCCCCGACAAGGCAGTCGTCAAGCTCGGCGATCCCATGCTGATGCAGAACGACACCGTGCTGATGGTTCCCGTCTCCGGAACGCTTGGCGCCGGCACCTATACCGTCGAATGGCATGCTCTTTCCGCTGACGGCCATAAGACCAATGGCAGCTACACCTTCACAGTAAAACCTTGATCGATCCCAACATAGCGCTTGAGGCGTGCCGGTTCCTTCACGGCGCATCCCTGATGCTTCTGTGGGGCGCCTCGGCCTTTCTCTGCTTTCTGGTGCCGAAAGTGCTGGCGGAGAAGGTATGGCGCATGTTCGGCACCGCCCCCTTCCTTGCGGCGCTGATTGCCGGGCTGACGACGCTTGCCTCGCTGCCGCTTGCAAGCGCCATCATCGGCAATGGCTGGAGTGATGCCTTCAATGCCGGCACGATCCGCGACGTGCTGTTCGAAACGACGGTCGGGCAGGCGTGGCTCGCCCAAGCCGCCGCTGCCCTCATCCTCGTTCTTGCTTTCCTGCCGCCGGAGCGTTGGCGTCGCCCGGGCGTGGCGCTCGGCTCCGGTCTCGGCCTTGCCGCCCTCATGCTCACCGGTCACGCCTCGATGCATGAAGGCTGGCTCAAGCTCGCCCATCGCGCCAATGACATTCTTCACGTCCTGGCCGGCGGCGGCTGGCTGGGCGCCCTGGTGCCGCTGGTCCCGATCCTCCGGCTTTTGAACGCGCCCGAAGACCGGGCGGAAGCACTGTTGGCGCTTCGGCGCTTCTCCACCGTCGGGCATGGCGCCGTGGCGCTGGTCATCGCCTCCGGCCTCGTCAATACGATGCTGGTCCTTCAGCGCCTGCCGACGAACTGGTCATCTCCGTATCAAGCGCTGCTTGCCATAAAGATCGTGCTGGTCGCCGGCATGAGCCTGTTGGCGATCGTCAATCGCTACATCCTCGTGCCGCGGATGCAACGCGATCGGGCCCGGGCTTTGAGCGCCATCCGTCGCGGCAGTATTGCCGAGATCGTCCTCGGTATCGCAGTCATTGCGCTAGTCGCCGTTTTCGGCATGCTCGAACCCGTCTGACCGTCAGGCCGACAGCGACCTCACAACCGCACGAACGGCCTCGGCATCCTCCGTTTTCGGCCGGTATTCGAGACCGACCCTGCCGCTATAGCCATGGGCAAACAGCCAATTCAGACGGCCGAGCAAATCGATCTCGCCGGTGCCGGGATCGTTACGGCCAGGGTGATCCGCGACGTGGACATGCACGATGCGATCGGCGCGTTTGCCGACCACATCTTCCGTCCGCTCGCCCATGACAGCCGAATGGTAGATATCGTAGACGATACCAATTTCCGGCCGGCCCACCTCGACGACGATATCCAGGCCTTCCACCGTCGAGGACAAATAGTAGCCGACATGGTCGATCTTCGTGTTCAAAGGCTCCAGACCGAGCCGAACGCCTGAGCCGCTCAAGATATCGGCGCCGGCGCTCAAGGCGGAGATCATGACTTCCCGCTGTTCGGCGCGTGAAAACTCCGGCAAATCGTCACCCGCCTGCGCAACCAAAACCGAAGCGCCCAGGCGCTGCGCCACATTGACGGACACCTGCAAGCCCTCCAGCCAAGCCTCCTTGTTCGCCGGATTTGTCAGCGCGATCATCGGCTCGGCGACGATGCCCGAAACGGCGATCCCGGTCTCGGCGACCGCGGATGCGATTGCATCCAGGTCCTTGTTCGTCCAGCGCCAGAACTCGACCGCGCTTAGTCCGGCCTGATGCGCCAGCCGGATACGGTCGGTAAAATTGTCACCTTCGCGGGCAAACAGCCATTCGATGCATGCCGAAAATTGCCGCATGAAAATCGTCCTCCAAAGAATATGCCCAGTGACGTGGGCCCTATCGCCGGCGACGGCAAGAGGCCGGCCGCTAGAATTGCGAGGCGGACCGGCGCAGCGCGGGCTGGGCGCCCTCGACGCTCATTGCCGTCACCATGCGCATATCCCGGCGGAAATCCGAAGGCGACATGCCGGCAATATGGCGGAAGGATTTGTTGAAGGCGCTGATCGAGCCGAAGCCGCTGTCCATCGCCACCTGCAGCACGTTGGCGCCGTCGCGCATCAGCATGGCCTGGGCGCGCGACAAGCGCAGCAGGTTGACATATTTGCTGAGCGTCATGCCGGTGCATTTCTTGAAGAGGTTCATCGCATATTTCGGATGCAGATCCGCTGCCTTGGCGATATCAACCGTATCGATGTCGTGCAGGAAATTGCTGGCAATGAAATCGCACATGCGCGCCAGGCTGCGCGACGATTGCGGGTGGACCTGTTCGCTCGACTGATGCTCCCGCTTTTCCGGCAGCATGCGATAGGGCTCGAAAGCAATGCGCTCCAGGCGCAGCAGGAGTTCGGCAACCGCATGTTCGGCCTTGGCCGGATCCCCGGAGCGGACATAACGATACCAGCGGGCGAAATTCTCGTTGTCGGCGGCATCCGTCGCGGAGGTGACCAGGGTCTCGCCTCGTATCAGACGGCCGGAAATATCGAGCGGCAGGCGCATGCGGAAGAAATGCACCAGCGGCAGATGCGCGCCGGCATAGATCGAATCTTCCGACGAATCATCCATCTGATGCGGCTGCCCTCCCCAGAACACGCAGATATCGCCGGCACGAAGCTGAATTTCATGGTCGTTCATACGGTAGTGAACCGTGCCGCGTATAAGGTAGTTCACCTCGACCTGCGCATGCCAATGCGGCATCACCATCAGGGGCGGATGGGTATGAAACATCTGCAGGGTCGTCGGCAGCCCTTCGATGCTGCTCGCGCCCGGCTGATAAACTGCTCGATGACCCACCTTACTTTCCGCCAAGTCGATGTTCCTTTTTTAGGAGACAGAAGCGCACCGGTAGCTAGTTTAAGCGTGTTCGCTAGAGGACGGCAATTGAAAAGGGAGGATTTTCAATGCGTTTAAAACTCGCGGGAGCGGCGGCACTTGCTGCCTTGCTGGCTTCCGGTTCTGCTTATGCGGAACAAACCACCATCACAGTCTGGAGCTGGAACATCGCCGCGTCGGCGCTGAAATCCACGGTCGAAGGATTCAATAAAAAATATCCCGACATCAAGGTCGAGGTTCAGGACATCGGCAACCCGCAGGTCTTCGATAAGATGCTGGCCGCTTGCGCCGCCGGCGGTGACGGTCTGCCCGACATCATGTCGATCGAAAATCACAAGGCATCGATCTTCTGGAACCGCTTTCCGGACTGCCTGACCGATCTGACGAAGCTCGGCTACACGGATGCGCTCAAGAAGCAGTTCCCGGACTTCAAGCGTGCCGAGCTTGAGGTCGGCGATGCCGCCTATGCAATGCCCTGGGATTCCGGCCCGGTCGCCATGTTCTACCGCCGCGATCTCTATGAAAAGGCGGGCGTCGATCCGGCAACGATCAAGACCTGGGACGATTTCATTGCCGCCGGCAAGAAGATCTCCGCCGCCAATCCGGGCGTGATCATGGCGCAGGCCGATCTAAACGGCGACACTGAATGGTTCCGCATGCTCGCCAACGAACAGGGCTGCGGCTATTTCTCGTATGACAGCCAGAGCATCACCGTAAACCAGCCAGCCTGCGTGAAGGCCCTGGACAAGGTGAAGGAGTTCAAGGACGCGGGCCTGCTGAGCGCGGCGAACTGGAACGAGAAAATTCAGTCGAACACCGCCAGCAAGGTGGCATCGCAGCTCTATGGCGGCTGGTATGAAGGCACCATTCGCTCCACCTCGCCGGATCTCGCCGGCAAATGGGGCGTCTATCCGATGCCGAGCATGACGGCCGATGGCCCGCATGCGGCCAATCTCGGCGGCTCTTCGCTCGCGATCGCCAGCGGCTCCAAGAACAAGGAGGCAGCCTGGAAATACCTTGAATATACGCTTGGCACCAATGAGGGCCAGGTTACCATGCTGAAGTCCTTCGGGCTGGTACCGTCGCTGCTGACGGCGGTTCAAGATCCCTTCGTCAACCAGCCGCAGCCTTATTGGGGCGGTCAGAAGGTATGGGCCGATATCCTCGCCACCCTGCCGAAGATCCGCCCGAGCCCCGGCACCCAGTATTTCAGCGACGCCGATGAGGTCATAAAGGCCGTGCAGACGAAATACCTCGCTGGTGGTTACCCGAACGGCAAGGCCGCGCTCGACGATGCGGCACAGCAGATCGCCTCGGCGACAGGTCTGCCGCTCGCGAAGTGAGTGACACTGCCGGGCGCGCATCCCAAGCCGCGCTCGGCATCCCCGCCGCCCTGAGGGCGGCGGGGATGCGACGTCACGCGTCATTTCACTGCGCATAAAGGAGAAGGCTTTCATGCGGTTGCGAAACCGGAGCGCCTATGCGTTCCTTGCACCCTATCTTCTGGTGTTCGCCGCCTTCTGGGTCTGGCCGATCATCTATTCGTTCCTGATCTCGTTCCAGAACACCCGGGTTAATCCGTGGGTCTTTAACCTGTCGCTCAATTGGGGGCGCCTGTTCGGCGACCCGGCCTTCTACAACGCGCTTCAAAACACGCTGATCATCCTGATCGTCCAGGTACCCGTGATGATCACGCTCGCCACGGTCATGGCGGTACTATTGAATTCACCGCTGCTGAGAGCGCGCGGCATTTTTCGCTTTGCTTTCTTCGCACCGGTCGTCGTTGGAGAGGTGGCCTATGCCGCTGTCTTCCGCCTGATGTTCAACGTCGATTTCGGCATCATCAACAAGCTAATCGGCATGATCGGCCTCGCACCGGTGTCGTGGTTCGCCGAATCGCATGCCGCAATGGTGCTCATCATCATCGCCGTCACCTGGCGCTGGGCGGGCTACAACGCCATCATCATCCTTTCCGGGCTGCAATCGATCCCCGAGGATGTTTACGAGGCCGCGACGCTTGACCGCGTCAACCGCTTCCAGCAGTTCATCCATATCACCCTGCCGCTGTTGAAGCCGATCATTCTGTTCTGCGTGGTCCTGTCCGTCATCGGCACCATGCAGCTTTTCACCGAACCATATCTGATCACCAACAGGGGTGGTCCCGGCGGCGGGACGGAGACGCTCGGCCTGTTGCTCTATCGCCAGGCCTTCCAGTCGACCAACTTCGGCTATGCCTCCGCAATCGCCTACACGATGGCGGCGCTCGCCGTGGTCATCTCTCTTCTCAATCTCTGGGTGGGGCGCGAACCGAAATGAAATCGAAGTCCAAATCCAATCTGATCCGCTCGATCGCGCTGCACGGCCTGCTCGCACCGCTTGCCCTTATCTGGCTGTTTCCGCTCTGGATGATGTTCATCTTCTCGACCATGCCCGACTACGGCATCTTCAGCCCCGATATCGTCATGGTCCCATCGACGAGCTTTTTCGACAATGTCCGGAATCTGCAGGCCGACACTAACTTCCTCGGTGCAATGACGATCTCCATCGGCGTCGCAGTCATTTATACCTTCCTGTCGGTGCTCCTGACCTCGATGGCCGGATGGGCTCTGGCGCGCTACCAGTTCGCCGGCCGTTCGGGCGTTATCGCCATCATCCTCGGCACGATCACGCTGCCCTACTCCGTCGTCGTCATTCCGCAATTCATCATGGTGGCGCGCGATTTCGGGTTGGGCAACACATGGGTCGCATTGATCGTGCCACCGCTCTTCAATTCGCTCGGTGTGCTGTTCATGCGCCAGGCCTTCTCGATGATGCCGGGCGAGCTCTTTGACGCCGCACGAGTCGAGGGCGTCAAGGAATGGCAGATCTTCCTCCGCATCGCTTTGCCGCTGGCAAGACCGACCATGGCGGCGCTCGCCATCATCCTGTTCCTGGCCTCCTGGAACAACTACCTCTGGCCGCTGCTCATCAATTCCCGACCGGGGATGATGACCGCGCCGGTGGCGCTCGGAACGTTGATCGGCCTTACCAGGGTATCCTGGGGCGGCATCATGGCGGGTGCCGTCATGCTGACGGCGCCGATTCTCATCGTCTTCGTTCTCCTGCAGCGCCACTTCATCGCCGGCATCGCCGCCGGCGCAATCAAATAATTCCGGGAGACCCGTATGGCTGAACTGTCCCTTACCAATGTCGTCAAACGCTACGGTACCCTTGAAATCATCCACGGCGCCAATCTCGACGTGAAGGACGGCGAGTTCGTCGTCTTCGTCGGGCCGTCCGGATGTGGCAAGTCCACGCTGCTGCGCATGATCGCCGGTCTCGAAGACATCACCGGCGGCGAACTCAAGATCGGCGGCCGCGTCGTCAACGATATGGAGCCGGCTGATCGCGGCATTGCCATGGTCTTCCAGTCCTACGCGCTCTATCCGCATCTGACGGTCGAGCAGAACCTCAATTTCGGCCTGCGCATGAACGGCAACCCGAAGGCCGATACCGACCGCCGCGTCAAGCAGGCGGCCGAGATCCTGCAGATCACTGAACTGATGCAGCGCCGGCCGAAGCAGCTTTCCGGCGGCCAGCGCCAGCGCGTCGCTATCGGCCGCGCCATCGTGCGCGAACCGCAGATCTTCCTGTTCGACGAGCCGCTGTCCAACCTCGATGCCGAGCTGCGCGTACAGATGCGCGTCGAAATCTCGCGCCTCCACAAGAAGCTCGGCACGACGATGATCTATGTGACGCACGATCAGACCGAGGCGATGACGCTGGCCGACAAGATCGTCGTGCTGCGCAGCGGCAATATCGAGCAGATCGGCGCGCCGCTCGACCTTTACGACGATCCCGCCAACCAGTTCGTCGCCGGCTTTGTCGGATCGCCAAAGATGAATTTCCTGCCGGCCGAGATCGTTGCCAAGCAAGACGGCGGCGTGACGGTGGCCCTGAAGAATCAGCGCGACGTCCGTCTGTCATTGCCGATCGCTACGGCTCAGGTCGAAACCGGCCAGGCGGTGACGCTCGGCGTGCGGCCGGAACATTTTCTCGAGGCTGGTCGTGGCGATATCGATGTAACCGTCGATGTCGACGTCGCCGAGCATCTCGGCAATACCAGCTACATCTACGCCAACATCGCCGGCGGAGAGCAGATCGTCATCGAGCGGGAGGAATCCCGCAACACCAACAATCGCGACACGCTGAACGTAGCACTCTCCGCAGCCAAGACATTCCTGTTCGACGGCGCCGGCAACCGATTGCGATAGGCGCTCTTTTCCACCGCTCCCCGTTCCATCGCTCCCAAGTCCCGTCACTCCCAAGACAGCATGCAGATTTAGGAAAGGACCAGTTCATGACTACCGAGACATCCATCCGCTGGGGCATCATCGGCCCCGGCAGGATCGCACAGACTTTTGCCGAAGGCGTCGCTCACTCCCGCAGCGGCAAGCTGGTGGCCATCGCCAGCCGCAATCCCGACAAGCCGGGTCTTGGCGATAACTTCCCCGGCGCGCGCATCGTGAACGGCTATGAGGCGCTGCTGGCCGACAAGGAAATCGACGCCATCTATATCGCCACGCCCCATACCGGCCATGCCGAATGGGCCATCAAGGCGATCCGTGCCGGCAAGCATGTCCTCGTCGAAAAGCCGATCGCGCTGTCCGCCTATGATGCCGAGGCGATCTACTACGAAGCCAAGAAGGCTGGCGTCTTCGCCGGTGAAGCCTTCATGTACCGCGTGCATCCACAGACGGCGAAGCTGATCGAACTGGTGAAAAGCAGCGTGATCGGCGAGATCCGCATCATCCGCTCCTCATTCGGCTTCAACATGGGCACGGTCAAGCCGGAACACCGATTGTTCGCCAACGACACGGCTGGCGGCGGCATCCTGGATGTCGGCGGCTATCCGGTATCCATGGCGCGGCTGATTGCCGGTGCCGTTGAAGGCAAGCCGTTCCTCGACCCGGAAAAAGTCTCCGGTGTCGCCCATCTCGGCCAGACCGGCGTCGACGAATGGGCCTCAGCAGTGCTGAAATTCCCGAACAATATCATCGCCGAAGTATCCTGCTCGATCATGGCAAATCAGGACAATACGCTGCGCATCATCGGCTCGGACGGGCGTCTGGAAGTCAAGGATTTCTGGTTCGCCTCCGGCCACAAGGGCGGCGTCGGCAAGATCGAGCTCATCAAGGGCGCGGAAACGCAGGTTATCGAGGTCAAGGAAGACCGTTGGCTCTACTCCTTCGAGGTCGACGCCGCGGGCGATGCCATTCGCGCCGGCCAGGCGGAATTCGCCTATCCGGGCATCAATTGGGCCGATTCGATCGGAAACCTGCGCGCTCTCGATCAGTGGCGCGCCACTGTCGGCCTCGAATATGAGGTCGAGAAGGCGACGCGGCGGACGACGAATATCGTCGGAGCACCCGTCACCATGGGCAACAGCATTCCGAAGCGCACCATTCCCGGCATTGCCAAGCCGGCCTCTCTTGTCACGCTCGGCTTCGAATTCTTCCCGAATTTCGCGGCAGCATCGCTGACGCTCGACGCCTTCTATGAAGCCGGCGGCAATGCCTTCGACACGGCTTACGTCTATGGCGCCGGCAAGACGGAGAGCATATTCGGCGACTGGCACACCAGCCGCAAGGTTCCGCGCGAGGAGGTCGTGCTGATCGGCAAGGGCGTGCATTCGCCGCTTTGCTATCCGGACATGATCGCCAAGCAGCTCGACCAATCGCTGAACCGGCTGAAGACCGATTATGTCGATATCTATTTCATGCATCGCGACAACACGGCCGTTCCGGTCGGTGAATTCGTCGATGCCATGGATGCCGAGGTCAAAGCCGGCCGCATTCGCGGCATCTTCGGCGGCTCGAACTGGACCCGCGCCCGTTTCGACGAAGCGATCGCCTATGCCGAAAAGAACGGCAAGGCGGCGCCAGCAGCTCTCTCCAACAATTTCTCGCTGGCGGAGATGCTCGATCCGATCTGGGCCGGCTGCATTGCTGCCTCCGACGAGGAATGGAAGGCTTGGCTGAATGCCAAGCAGATCCCGAACTTTGCGTGGTCCAGCCAGGGCCGCGGCTTCTTTACTGACCGCGCCGGCCGCGACAAGCGCAGCGACGAGGAGTTGGTTCGCGTCTGGTATTCCGAGCGCAACTTCGGCCGCCGCGACCGGGCGATCGAACTGGCGCAGAAGCTCGGCCGCAACCCGATCCACATCGCGCTCGCCTATGTCGTCGCCCAGCCTTTCCCGGTCATTCCGCTGATCGGCCCGCGCACGATCGCCGAGCTGGAAGACAGCCTCTCGGCACTCGACATCAAGCTGACGCCGGAACAGGTGAAGTGGCTTGAAGGCTGATGCACGCCGATGGCCGGCTCAGGAATACGGGCCGGCCACTCTCACATGACTGAGGCCGAAAACGAAACAGCCCGCTTGGTTCGACAAGCGGGCTGTTTTTATTGCTACCGGATGAATCTTTGTCGCAGCGGATGCGGGCAACCATTACGCCGCGAAATTGAAGGTTTTGGTTTCGGAGCCCTCAAATTCCAGAAGATAGGTCTTCCGCTCGAGGCCACCGGCAAATCCTCTCAAGTCACCGGCCGATCCGACGACGCGATGGCACGGCGTAACGATGGAGACCGGATTCCGGCCATTGGCGGCGCCGACCGCGCGTATGGCCTTGGGAGCACCGATCTGCACGGCAATTTCGGCATAGGAGCGTGTCTCGCCGAAGGGAATGGTGAGCAGTGCCTGCCACACCTTCTTTTGAAATTCCGTGCCGGAGAAGTCGAGCGGCAGCTCAAAAACCTGTCGTTCGCCGGCAAAATATTCCCGCAACTGCCGTTCCGTTTCTATGAGAACAGGATGATTGACATCCTCCGCAACGATATTCAGCCGAACGCGATTTGGCCGGTCATTGTCCCAGAGAATTGCCGCCAAGCCCTCATGACTGGCAACGAGTTTCAACTCGCCGACAGGTGAGTTCACGATCTTGTAGACATAATCCTTCTGCGCACCCCGCGCTGTCCTGGCCATGTCGATATCCTTTCATTGGGATCTAACCGACGAGACTGTCGTAGCCGCCTCTGTTCGTCCGATCGCGGCGAATCCGCTGCTTCGCTGACAATGATGCATATGAGCGGAAATACCGGACGTAGCCCACCCGAAAAGCATTTCGATTGAGAGAAGGCACAATATTTTCACGCCGGCACGAGGTTTGGACAGGAGCCAGTGCGACCTCAGGCCCATGGTTGACCGCAAGCATCTTGGACATCCGGCCAATGTTGGAGATCTGATGAGACTGCGATTGCTAGCGTAACGGCATCCTAAAAACGCAGAAAGCCCCGTGTGGGGCTTTGTGTGTGATCTTTGGCGGCTTTGTTGTGTGGAAGGAAGCTGGATTGGTTGCGGGGGCAGGATTTGAACCTGCGGCCTTCAGGTTATGAGCCTGACGAGCTACCGGGCTGCTCCACCCCGCGCCATCCGAGCAAACCGCTTGCGGTTTGTCCGCCCTCGAGCGAACTGCTTTGCAGTTCGTCTCGACGCAGCAAGCCTTACGGCTTGCGTCATCCGAGCAAATCCGGAGGATTTGTCCGTGTTAGGTGGGCACCTTTTGGAGCACACCTGTTTTCGAGACAACTGTATTTGGGTCTCGAAGTCGTATTTCCAGAAGCGACAAAGGCCGCTTGTTAGCGGCCTATTGTAACACGGCTAGGCCGTTTGTTGATCAGAGAAGATTGTAATCGGACAAACCCTATTGGGTTTGCTCGGAAGTTGCGATTGGCAGACCTGGCAGCGACCTACTCTCCCGCGTCTTAAGACGAAGTACCATGGGCGCAGGGGCGTTTCACGGCCGTGTTCGGAAAGGGAACGGGTGCAGCCACCCCGCCATAACCACCAGGTCGGCAAAGCGCAACTTTGAATGAGAAGCTGGATTTTTTAAACACGTCGTTGGATGCGTTTTCGGACAAAGTCCGCAAGCGCAGAGCGCGTCGCCGGCAGTCCGGCGCGCCGTCCGCAGCATAGGGTCGAAGACCCGTACATGCGTGAGGACAAAACTCATTGCAGATGAACGTTTACGTTCGTCTGATGAGCATGAGCAATGGGAACGATCAAGCCAATCGAGCTATTAGTACCGGTAAGCTTCATGCGTTGCCGCACTTCCACACCCGGCCTATCAACGTGGTCGTCTACCACGGCTCTGATAGGGAACACTCGTTTTCAGGTTGGTTTCCCGCTTAGATGCCTTCAGCGGTTATCCATTCCATATATAGCTACCCTGCTATGCCCTTGGCAGGACAACAGGTCCACCAGAGATATGTCCATCCCGGTCCTCTCGTACTAGGGACAGATCCTGTCAATATTCCTACACCCACGGCAGATAGGGACCGAACTGTCTCACGACGTTCTGAACCCAGCTCACGTACCGCTTTAATTGGCGAACAGCCAAACCCTTGGGACCTGCTCCAGCCCCAGGATGCGATGAGCCGACATCGAGGTGCCAAACAACCCCGTCGATATGGACTCTTGGGGGTCATCAGCCTGTTATCCCCGGCGTACCTTTTATCCGTTGAGCGATGGCCCTTCCACGCGGGACCACCGGATCACTATGACCGACTTTCGTCTCTGCTCGACTTGTCAGTCTCGCAGTCAGGCGGGCTTATGCCATTGCACTCGACGACCGATTTCCGACCGGTCTGAGCCCACCATCGCGCGCCTCCGTTACTCTTTCGGAGGCGACCGCCCCAGTCAAACTACCCACCATACACTGTCCCGGATCCGGATGACGGACCGCGGTTAGACATCCATGACGATAAGGGTGGTATTTCAAGGATGGCTCCACAAGAACTGGCGTCCCTGCTTCAAAGCCTACCACCTATCCTACACATGCCGACACGAATGCCAGTGTAAAGCTATAGTAAAGGTGCACGGGGTCTTTCCGTCTGACCGCAGGAACCCCGCATCTTCACGGGGAATTCAATTTCACTGAGTCTATGTTGGAGACAGCGGGGAAGTCGTTACGCCATTCGTGCAGGTCGGAACTTACCCGACAAGGAATTTCGCTACCTTAGGACCGTTATAGTTACGGCCGCCGTTTACTGGGGCTTCGATTCAGAGCTTGCACCCCTCCTCTTAACCTTCCAGCACCGGGCAGGCGTCAGACCCTATACGTCGTCTTGCGACTTCGCAGAGCCCTGTGTTTTTGGTAAACAGTCGCTACCCCCTGGTCTGTGCCACCCTCACATGCTTGCGCACATAAGGGTCACGCTTCTTCCGAAGTTACGCGTGCAATTTGCCGAGTTCCTTCAACATAGTTCTCTCAAGCGCCTTGGTATACTCTACCTGACCACCTGTGTCGGTTTCGGGTACGGTCTATACGGTGGAGCTATTTCCTGGAACCGCGTCCCTGCAAGATCAATCCAATAAGACCTTACAAGTTGAGCAATCCGTCACTACCACCAGGCCCACGAATATTAACGTGGTTCCCATCGACTACGCGTGTCCGCCTCGTCTTAGGGGCCGGCTAACCCTGCTCAGATTAACTTTAAGCAGGAACCCTTGGTCTTTCGGCGAGAGGGTCTCTCACCCTCTTTATCGTTACTCATGTCAACATTCGCACTTCCGATACCTCCAGGATGCCTCACGGCTGTCCCTTCACTGGCTTACGGAACGCTCCGCTACCACTCCTCAAAGAGGAATCCTCAGCTTCGGTGCATGGCTTTAGCCCCGTTACATTTTCGGCGCAAAGACCCTTGACTAGACCAGTGAGCTGTTACGCTTTCTTTAAATGATGGCTGCTTCTAAGCCAACATCCTGGTTGTTTTGGGATCCTCACATCCTTTCCCACTTAGCCATGACTTGGGGACCTTAGCTGGAGGTTAGGGTTGTTGCCCTTTTCACGACGGACGTTAGCACCCGCCGTGTGTCTGCCGAGTAGTACTTCCCGGTATTCGGAGTTTGGTTAGGATCAGTAAGACGGTGAGTCCCCATAGCCCATCCAGTGCTCTACCCCCGGGAGTATTCGCTCGACGCTCTACCTAAATAGATTTCGCGGAGAACCAGCTATTTCCGAGTTTGATTGGCCTTTCACCCCTAGCCACAAGTCATCCCAATCTATTGCAACAGATGCGGGTTCGGTCCTCCAGTTGGTGTTACCCAACCTTCAACCTGCTCATGGCTAGATCACTCGGTTTCGGGTCTAATGCAACAAACTATATCGCCCTATTCAGACTCGCTTTCGCTTCGCCTACACCTACCGGCTTAAGCTTGCTTGTTACACTAAGTCGTTGACCCATTATACAAAAGGTACGCCGTCACCCTTGCGGGCTCCGACTGTTTGTAGGTATCCAGTTTCAGGTACTATTTCACTCCCCTTGTCGG
>NZ_PYJN01000001.1:0-92500 GCF_003025035.1 Rhizobium sp. SEMIA4064 | reverse complement strand
GTTCGCGCGGATGATCCTCGACGATCCCGAACTATCCGGCGTCTCCACGGTCATCTTCGACGAATTCCATGAACGCTCGCTGGATGCGGATTTCGGCCTGGCACTGGCGCTGGACGTACAATCGGCGCTCCGCGAGGATCTGCGTATCCTCGTGATGTCGGCAACCCTCGATGTCGAACGCGTCGCTGCCCTGCTCGGGCGTCCGCCCGTCATCGAAAGCATGGGCCGCAGCTTCCCGATCGACATCCGCCATCAAGACCGGCCGGCCGGCGAGCGGATCGAGGACACGGTAACACGGGCGATTCTCGACGCGCATGCAACGGAACAGGGGTCGATCCTCGCCTTCCTGCCCGGACAGGCGGAAATCACCCGCACGGTGGAAAGGCTTGAAGGCCTGATAGCGCCGGAGACCGTGATCGCGCCGCTTTATGGCAATCTCGGACAGAAGGAACAGGACGCGGCGATCCGTCCGGCGCCCAAAGGCACGCGCAAGATCGTGCTGGCGACGTCGATCGCCGAGACGTCGATCACCATCGACGGCGTGCGCATCATCATCGATAGCGGCCTGCAGCGGCTGCCCGTCTTCGAAGCGTCGACTGGCATCACCCGGCTGGAGACGGTGCGGGTATCGCGGGCTTCCGCCGATCAGCGTGCCGGCCGCGCGGGACGAACCGAGCCCGGTATTGCGATCCGATTGTGGCATCCCGGCCAGACGGCGGCGCTGCCGGCCTTCACGCCGCCGCAGATCCTCTCCAGCGATCTTTCCGGGCTGGCGCTCGATCTTGCTCATTGGGGCGTACAGGACCCTTCAACACTTGCCTTTGTCGATCAACCACCGGCGACGACCCTTGCCGAGGCACGCGCGATGTTGCGGCAATTGGGGGCTCTGGACGCCGAAAACGGACTGACCACGCGCGGGCGGCTGATGCGCGATCTAGCCTTGCCGCCGCGGCTTTCGGCCATGGTGATCTCGGCAGCGGAATTCGGCCAGGCGCGAGAGGCAGCGATGCTCGCCGTACTGCTGACGGAACAGGGGCTGGGCGGACAGAGCATCGATCTGGAAGAGCGCCTGCGGCGGTTCAAGACGGAAAAGGGCGAGAGGGCCGAGGCATCGCGCCGGCTGGCCGGGCGGTTGGCTGCAGCAGCCGGCGAAGGCAAGGCTGCGGCTACGGGAGTACCTATATTGGCCGGCGCATTGCTGCTGCATGCCTTCCCAGACCGTATCGCCCTGCAGCGTGGCGGACGCGGGCGCTTTGTCATGGCGAACGGGCGCGGCGCCGAATTGCCGGAGACGGAACGCCTGGCCGGTTCGCCGATGCTGGTGATTGCCGATCTGACCGGCCGGGCGGCGCAGGCTCGTATCCTGGCGGCAGCGGAAATTGCGCGAGCTGACGTCGAGGAGCATTTGCCGGGCGAAATCCGCACGGAAGACCAGAGCGTCTTCGACAAGGCCAGCCGGCAGGTGCGCGCCCGCCGCGTCACGCGGCTCGGCGCCATCATCTTCGAGGAAACGCCTTTGCCGAGACCGACCGGCGAGCAGGCCGCAAAGGCGCTGGCCGACGGCATTCGCGAGCTTGGGCTCGGCGTCCTGCCCTTTTCGAAGGAGGCGACGCAATTGCGCGAGCGGATCGGCTTCCTGCACCGGACGATCGGGGAGCCGTGGCCAAACATGAGCGACGAAGCCCTGCTTTCGCAGTTGGACGAATGGTTCACGCCGTTCCAGACCGAGGCACGCGGCCTTTCCGACATCTCGGCTGGCGGGCTTTCCAATGGGCTGATGTCATTGGTGCCGCATGAGCTGCAGCGCGACCTTGGTCGGATGGCGCCGACGCATTTCGAAGCCCCGACCGGCCAACGCCATCCGATCCAATATGAAGGCGAGGAACCGCTGCTGACGATCCGCGTTCAAGAGCTTTTCGGGTTGAAGCAGCATCCGGCCGTCGGCGGTGGGCGGCTGCCGCTGGTGCTGGAACTGACGTCGCCGGCGCACCGGCCGATCCAGACGACGCGCGATCTGCCCGGCTTCTGGGCCGGGTCATGGAAAGACGTGCGCGCCGACATGCGCGGACGCTACCCCCGGCACCCCTGGCCGGAGGATCCGGCAGATGCTTTGCCGACGACAAGAGCCAAGCCGCGTGGTACCTGAGAATGGCCCGTTTCTTCAGAGGATTGGACAAGATGGCGGATGCGGACGCCAAGCCGCAGGACGATCACCACACCAGCCGGCGGCTCAGGCTGCAGACGCTGGTGCGGCTGCGCTGGCTTGCGGTCGGCGGCCAGACGGTGACGGTGATGATCGTCGCCTTCTGGCTGAAATTTCCGCTGCCGCTGCTCGCCTGCTGCGTCTTGATCGCCTGCCTTGCCTGGATCAACTTCTTCCTGACGCTGCGCTATCCGCCGACGCACCGCCTGGAGCCGCCGGCCGCCTTTGCGCTGCTCGGCCTCGATCTTCTGCAGCTTTGCGGGTTGCTCTTGATCACCGGCGGGCTTGCCAACCCCTTTTCTGCGCTGGTCTGCGTCCCTGTCATCATTTCCTTTGCCTCACAGCCGATCCGCTACAGCATGACGCTGATCGTGCTGGCGATGATCTGCATCACCGGCCTTGCCTTCTCGCCTTTTCCGCTGCCCTGGTATGACGGCGTCGAGATCAATGTTCACAGCGTGATGCAGCTCGGCGTCTGGTGTTCGATCGCCTCGACCATGGCCTTTGCCGCCTTCTACGCCTACCGCGTCTCCATGGAGGCGACGCAGCTTGCCGATGCGCTGTCGGCGACGGAACTGGTGCTGCAGCGGGAAAAGCATCTGTCACAGCTCGACGGACTGGCAGCCGCGGCGGCGCACGAACTCGGCACACCGTTGGCAACCATCAGCGTCGTCGCCAAGGAGATGGAACGCGAACTCAGGGAGGACGACCGCTTCCGCGAGGATGTGGCGCTGCTGCGGAGCCAGAGCGAGCGGTGCCGCGACATCCTGCGACGGCTGACGACACTCTCCTCCGAGGACGAGGCGCATATGCGACGGCTGACGCTGTCATCGATGATGGAGGAGATCATCGCGCCGCACCGCGAATTCGGCATCAAGCTGGAGCTGATCGAAAAAAGCCCACGGGTCGGCGAACCCGTGCTGAACCGCAATGCCGGCATCATGTACGGGCTTGGCAATCTCATCGAAAACGCCGTCGACTACGCCCGAAAGAAAGTGACCGTCACGGTAGAATACGATCCCAATACGCTGGCGATCGTCATCGAGGACGACGGCAACGGTTATTCTGCCGATATCTTGACGCGGATCGGCGAGCCCTATGTCACGACACGGCAGCGCGACGATACGGCCGGCGGCCTCGGACTAGGCCTATTCATCGCCAAAACCCTGCTGGAGCGTTCGGGTGCAGTGCTTATCTTCGGCAATCGAGATCCGGAAACGCCGGGTGCGCGCATCCGCATCGAATGGCCGCGCATGTTAATCGACAGTAATTCGACAAAATGAATTTCACGGCTTAAAACACCGGTCGTTAAAGTCAGTAGGACTATGCAGGCGGTTTGTCGCCGGGATTGAACATGATGACGGATAAAGAGCTGACCGACCCTCATGCGGGGGCCAAGGACATCGCGGACCATATCGGCCCCGACGCGACATTGCTGATCGTCGACGACGACGGACCCTTTCTGCGCCGGCTGGCGCGCGCCATGGAGACACGCGGCTTTGCGGTCGATACGGCGGAATCAGTGGCGGAAGGCGTTGCCAAATCCAAGACCAATCCGCCGAAATACGCCGTAGTCGATCTCCGTCTGGGGGATGGTACCGGCCTGGACGTTATCGAGGCAATCCGGCAACGGCGCGACGACACGCATATCGTGGTGCTGACCGGCTACGGCAATATCGCAACGGCAGTCACCGCGGTGAAGCTCGGTGCGCTCGATTATCTGGCCAAGCCCGCGGATGCCGACGACGTCTATGCGGCACTGACGCAGCGGCCAGGCGAAAAGGCCGAAGTGCCGGAAAATCCGATGTCGGCCGATCGGGTTCGCTGGGAGCATATCCAGCGCGTCTATGAAATGTGCGAACGCAATGTCTCCGAAACGGCCCGCCGCCTCAATATGCATCGCCGCACACTGCAACGCATTCTCGCCAAGCGCGCGCCGAAATAACCTTCATTCAGACGAAAAAGACTTGCCCGTCGCCCATTCGGCCAGCATCAGCCGCTGGGCGGCGGCGCGGGAGAAGTTCAGCGTCACCGACTTGCGCGTGGCCGGCGGCAGGCGATGTTCCGGCGCTTCGCGGATCATGTGCGCGCCGTAGCCATCCGACAGGAAAAGCCCGCAGTCTTCCGGAAAGATATCGAGCGGCACGTCCTTATGCGTCGCGAAGAACAGGCGATCGCAGTGCAGGCGGTAATCCGGCCATTTGCGGTCGACGCGAAAATCCTCGATCGAGGATTTGATCTCGATGATCCAGATCTCGCCTTTTTCGGACAGCGTGATGAGGTCGGCGCGACGGCCGCTGGCGAGCGGCAGTTCCGGCAAGACGGCATGGCGCATCTCGTGCAGTAATAGTTGCACGCCCCTGCGTACAAGCATCGCCCGTTCTGACTGGCGGCCATCTATTAACGGATTGTTATTGTAAACGCTCAAAATCGTCATGAATTGCCTCGGGGACCGAACAAGCGTTGTTGCAAAAAAACCATGTCCCTTTAATTTGCGCAGCGGAGCTATTTTTGTCGCCCCACACCAGCTTGCAAAGCTAAATTTAATAGAAAATAAACCGTAGTCAAAGATGGTTGATACCATCCCATTCCCTGTCACAACTCACCAAGAGACTTCCATGCGCATCCGCAATGCTATGACCGCACTCGGCCTTGTCGCAACGCTTGCCACGGCTGGTTATGCCACCACTGCCGCAGCCACGCCGACCGCTACCGCCAACTCCGCCTCCGACACCGTGAAGACGTTCGACAATGATTACGGCGTCACGAGCGACAACGGCTTCCAACTGCCGGCGATCCCGATCCAGAAGGTGAAGCCGCAGTTCCGCCGCCAGATCGTCTCTTTCAAGTCTGACGAAGCTGCGGGCACGATCATCGTCAACACCCGCGAGCGCCATCTCTATTACATCCTGGGCAACAACGAAGCCATGCGCTACGGCATCGGCGTCGGCAAGCAGGGCTTTGCATGGTCGGGCACGGCATATGTTGCCTGGAAGCAGGAATGGCCGAGCTGGCATCCGCCGAAGGAAATGGCGGTCCGCCGTCCGGAAATCGCCAAGTACGTCGATGACGGCATGAACCCGGGCCTCGAAAATCCGCTCGGCGCCCGCGCCATGTATCTCTACAACGAGAAGGGCCAGGATACGCTGTTCCGCCTGCACGGCACGCCGGAATGGGCTTCGATCGGCACTGCCGCTTCCTCGGGCTGCATCCGCCTGATGAACCAGGACGTCATCGACCTTTACAACCGCGTTCTGCCGGGTCACAGCACCAAGGTCGTCGTGATCCAGTAATCGCTGGTATTATTTAGAATTCAAAAGGCCGCTGGATCGTTGTCCGGCGGCCTTTTTGTTTGGGGTCGATGCTAACCGCCCCGCCCACCCTCGTGGTTCGAGACGGCCCTGCAGGCCTCCGCGCCATGAGGACTGATCTCTTTCCCCAGCCGCAAGACTCTCTCCACCTCGTCCTGAGGCGGCTTGACACTGGAGCGTCAGCGCAAGCGACAAGGCCTCGGAGGATCGGGGCGGCCTCTGGTCGAGAGAAGGGTCACCCCGCCTGCTTCGCCTTCAGTTCGATACGGCGGCGGTGGAGGACCGGTTCGGTGTAGCCGTTGGGCTGCTCACGGCCTTTGAGGACGAGATCAAGTGCCGCCTGGAAGGCGACCGAGCCATCGAAATTGCCGGCCATTGGCATGTAGAGCGGATCGCCGGCGTTCTGCTGGTCAACGACGGCGGCCATGCGCTTCATGGTCTCGACGATCTGCGCTTCGGTAATGACCTTGTGATGCAGCCAGTTGGCCATGTGTTGCGCGGAGATGCGCAGCGTGGCGCGATCCTCCATCAGACCGATATTATTGATATCGGGCACCTTGGAGCAGCCGACGCCCTGATCGACCCAGCGAACGACGTAGCCGAGGATCCCCTGGCAATTATTGTCGATCTCGCGCTGGATTTCTTCCGGCGTCCAGTTCGGGCGAGGCGCGACCGGCACGGAGAGAATATCGGAAAGCTTGGCGCGGGCGCGGCTCTTCAGGCCCTGCTGGACCTCGGCGACGTTGACACGATGATAGTGAGTCGCATGCAGCGTGGCGGCCGTCGGTGACGGCACCCAGGCGGTATTGGCGCCGGCCTTCGGATGCGCGATCTTCTGCTCCAGCATCGCCGCCATCAGATCGGGCATGGCCCACATGCCCTTGCCGATCTGCGCGTGACCGGAGAGGCCGCATTCCAGGCCGATATCGACATTCCAGTTTTCGTAAGCCGCGATCCAGGCGGCCTGCTTCATGTCGCCCTTGCGGATCATCGGGCCGGCTTCCATCGAGGTATGGATTTCATCGCCGGTGCGATCGAGGAAGCCGGTGTTGATGAAGACGACTCGTTCGCTAGCGGCGCGGATCGCCTCCTTGAGGTTGACCGTGGTGCGGCGCTCCTCGTCCATGATACCCATCTTGATGATGTTGCGCGGCATGCCGAGCACATCCTCGACGCGCGAGAAGATCTCGACGGCAAAAGCCACTTCCTCCGGCCCATGCATCTTCGGCTTGACGACATACATGGAGCCGGCGCGGGAATTCTTGCGGCGGCCATTCGGACCGATATCGTAGAAGGCGATCAGGCCGGTGATCATGGCATCCATGATACCCTCGGGCACTTCATGGCCGTCCCGGTCGAGGATCGCCGGATTGGTCATCAGGTGGCCGACATTGCGCACCAGCATCAGCGAGCGGCAATGCAGCTCGAAGTTCGAGCCGTCGGGCGCGGTGTAGGTCACATCCGGATTGAGATGGCGGGTAAAGGTCTTGCCGCCTTTGGAGACTTCTTCCGTCAGGTCACCCTTCATCAGGCCGAGCCAATTGCGATAGACCTCGGCCTTGTCCTCGGCATCGACGGCAGCGATCGAATCTTCGCAGTCCATGATCGCAGTGATCGCCGATTCCAGCCGGACGTCGGAAATAGCAGCCGGATCGGCCTTGCCGATATCGGTACCGGCATCGATGACGATCTCGATGTGAATGCCGTTATTCTTGAGCAGAATATGCGAGGGAGCGCCGACATCGCCGAGATAACCGGCGAAATGCCCAGCATCGGCAAGAGCGACGGCACCTTTCTTCGTTTCGATAACCAATGCACCGCCCTTGACGGCAAAACCGATGACATCCTTCCAGCTCGCACTGGAAAGCGGTGCGGCGGTATCGAGAAAATCCCGCACCCAGGCGATGACCTTCTCGCCGCGCTTCGGATTATAGCCTCTGCCCTTCTCGGCACCATCCGCCTCGGGGATCGCGTCGGTGCCATAGAGCGCATCATAGAGCGAGCCCCAGCGCGCATTGGCGGCGTTCAGCGCATAACGGGCGTTCATGACGGGAACGACGAGCTGCGGGCCGGCGACGGAGGCGATTTCAGGGTCGACATTGGCGGTCGAGACCGAGAAGGCCGGGCCTTCCGGAATGATATAGCCGATCTCACGCAGAAAGGCTTCGTAGGCGGCCATGTCCACGGGCGCGCCGTTCTTGCGGTACCAATCGTCCAGGGCAGCCTGCATACGGTCGCGCTTGGCGAGCAGATCACGGTTCTTCGGAGCAAGGTCGTGCACGATCGCCGAGAAGCCGGCAAAGAAGGTGTCCGGATCGACGCCGGAGCCCGGCAGAGCCTCCTTGACCAGGAAATCATAAAGCACCGGTTCGATCTGAAGCCCGTTCTTGTCAATGCGGCTCATACCATCACTCCTAAGGCCGTCCTACGGCTCAATTTTAACATGCTGCCAGTTTGCGGGCGGTTACGCTCTCCGTCAATTTGGCAATAGTTCGAAAGATTTGTGCTCTTTTAGAAATAATCAATCCGCAGCGATGCGCGGACGGCCGCTGGCGGTGGCGATGAAGCGGGCCTCCACCAGCTTGCGACTGCCCTCGATTTCCGGCGCATCGATCTGTTCGTCCATGACGATGACGGGATCGGCGGCACCATTCAGCCGCGCCTGCGCCATCGCCACCTCGATTGCCCGTTCCCGTGCCACAGAAAAGGTCTTCTGTTCGTCGGTGAAACGCATTGTCTCGCCCGCCCCGTTCAGCACATAGATGCCATCCTCGGGCATGGTGACGAACACCGTGGCGGTGGCGCGAACCTGACCGACGACGGCACCGATTGCGTTGGCCACATCCGAATCAGCGGGAATGGCGCTCTCGCTTGCCAGCATTGCGGCGATGGCGGGGTAATAGACGGGAGCGGAAGCGCCGAGACCGACCAGGGGACGATCGAGCGAAACGGCAAACCGGGCGATGCCCGTTGCGCGGCGAAGAGCGCGGTCGATCGAGATCGATTTAGCCGGATCGAGATGGGTAACGCCATCCTCGGCGAGGCATGCGGCAAGGATGACATCGGCGGATTGCCGGGTCAGGCGATCGACGATCTTTTGCGCCAGTTCCTCCGCCGATGCGGCAAGCGGACGGCCGGAGCCGTCCTTCATCCGCATTGCCAGCGCCAGACCCAGCCGAGCCGCTTCCGCGTTCCATTGGTTTTGCCGGCCGAGCACATGCATGGCGTCTGAGGGCGTGAGACCACTGAGATGCACGAGGCCGCGGGCCACCAGACGGTCCAGGGTCGCTTTCAGCGATGTCGACGTCAGGAGCTGATCGAGCGCTAGGGGAACCGAGCCGATTTTATCGAACAGCGCCTGTTCCAACGGCTGCAGGCCGCTCGCCAAATGATCCGGTACGCCGGTGCGCACGGCAAAACGGCCGACGTGGCGGCCAAGATGCGGAGCGCGCAATTGCTGCTCCAGCACGCCAAGGACCGCTTGGCCATGCACATGCGCAACAAGGCTGAGCGGCAGCAAGCGGCGCGGCCCGAGTTCGAAGGCGGCGACGAGGCCGCGATCGTTGATCTTCACCTCGGAATCGCCACCAAGACCATAGGTGCGCATGGCGACCGCTTCGACCATGGTGCGATAGCCGCCGACCACGGCACCGTCGGCATCGAGCCGCGGCCGGCCGGCCTCCATGACGGCAACATCGGTGGTGGTGCCGCCGATGTCGGAGACCACGGCATCGTCGAGACCGGTGAGATAGCGCGCGCCGACAAGGCTCGCCGCCGGTCCGGAGAGGATCGTCTCGATCGGACGGAGCTTGGCTTCTGCGGCCGAGATCAGCGCGCCATCGCCGCGCACAACCATCATCGGTGCTTCGATGCCACGCTTGGCGAGAAATCCCTCGCAGGCGCCGACCAGGCGGTCGATCATCGACACCAGCCGGGCATTCAGAAGCGTCGTCAGCGCCCGGCGCGGGCCCCCGAGCTTGGAGGAGAGTTCATGGCTGCAGGTCACCGGCAGATGGGAAATCTCGCGGATGCAATCCCGCACCCGGATTTCATGAGCCGGATTCCGCACAGCGAAATAGCCGGCGATCGCGAAGGACGAGACACTCTTCGAAAGCTCCGGCAGCGCTTCTTCCAAAGCGGTCAGATCGAGCGGGTTCTCATTGCCATGGACGTTGTGCCCACCGGGCAGGAACAGCACCGGATCGGACCCCAGCGCCTCGGCCAAGCCGTCACGCTTCAGATCGTCGGGACCGAAACCGATCATTACCAGCCCGGCGCGGCCGCCCTGCCCTTCGACCAGCGCATTGGTGGCGAGCGTCGTCGACAGCGATACGAGGCCGATAGCGGAAACCGGGATGGCAGCCTTGGCGATGACCGCATCGACAGCACCAGCGATACCGACGGCCAAATCATGCCGCGTGGTCAGCGATTTCGCCTTGGCGATCACGCCATCGGCTTCGTGGAAGAGGACGGCATCGGTATAGGTTCCACCGGTATCGATGCCGAGCAGGAAATGAGATATCACGGATAAGTTTACCCTTGAGGAGATGAGTGAGGCGTAAGCGCGGAGCCTATCTCGCCCTTGGCGGGCGAGAAAGCAAAAACTTAGGATTAGGCGGGGGCTTGTCCCCGTCTAATTCTTAGTTTTTGCAAGAGCGGGGGTAGGTAGGGACGCACGGAATCTAGAAATTTGCCTGAACAAGAAACGGACCCCCTCTCTTGCAATTTCAATGGCTTAGAAATTGCGCTGAGCTTTTGAATATGTGGCACGTTCTCCGCCGCAATTCCTAAACCAGTGAAATTGCTTTCTCGCCGCCAGGGGCGAGATAGGCTTCCCCCTACCGCCTTGTTACCCGCATCGGCAGCCCGCCCTGCGGCTGCGTCGTCAGCTTCTGCACCGGCCAGGGATTGGTCTCGTCGGTGAGATCAAACCGGAACCGGTGCATCATGACGGCAAGGGCGATGACCGCTTCCTGCAGGGCGAAGGTGGCTCCGATGCAGACACGCGGGCCGGCGCCGAAGGGCAGGTACTGGAAGCGGTTGATCTTGCCGCGATTTTCCGGAAGGAAGCGTTCGGGCATGAAGGCGCGCGGCTTGTCCCAATAGAGCGCGTGACGATGCAGCGTCCACGGCATGATCAGCACGGTGATATCGGCCGGGATCTCGACGCGCTCCCCGCTTGGGCTTGTCCATTCGTCATCGGCAATCGAAGCGCGATTGATGGACGGCGCCGGCGGATAGAGGCGCATTGCCTCCTCGAAGGCGGCACGGACATTCGGCATCAGGTCGAGCCAGGCGACGGGCTCTGCGCCGGTCGCGAGCACCTGATCGATTTCCGCCTCCATGGCTTCGCGGATATGCGGCGTGTTGGCGACGCAGTAGATCGTCCAGGCCAGCGCTCTCGCGGTCGTCTCATGACCGGCGCCGATGAAGGTGAGGATATTGTCCTCGATCTCCTCCATGGTCAGGCCGTCGGGGCCAGCCTTTTCCAGCAGCAACGTCAGGAAATCGTCGGGAGCGCTGGCGCGATCCCTGCGCATCTTGTCGAGCCGAAGATCCATCGTCTTGCGAACGATGCCACGAAACTTGTCGAGCACCTTCTGGCCGCCGATGCGGGTCAGGCGCGGCACCCAGGAAGGCGCGCGCAGAAGGTCCATCGGATCGACGCGGCCCATGCGATGCAGAAGCTGATTGACGTCATCGGCGAAGTGGCCGCTTTCGGTGACGATCTCACCGGAAAACAGGGTATCGGCGAGGATGGCGAAGGTAAGCTCGGTCATATCGATGGCGATATCGAAGACCTTGCCGTCGCTGCCGGCCTCCTCGTATTTGCGAACATAGGCTTCGCTCTGGCTTAGCATCTGGCCGGCAAAGCCCTGGGCATGGCGCGGCGTGAAGACGGGGGCGACTGCCTTGCGCGAGCGCTTCCAGACCTGGCCTTCCGCGGTCAGCAGGCCATCGCGCAGGATGGGGCGGAGAATGAGCTGGCGGATCTCCGACATGCGGTAATTGGAGGCATTGTCGACCAGCACATGCTTGATCAGGCCGGGATCATTGACGATCAGCGTGTGCTCGCGAAAGAAGCGCGTCATGATCCACGGCAGTGTATAGGAAGGTTCGCCCCATAGTTCCAGCGGATTGCGCAGGATGGTGCGGATGATCGTCAGACGCGACGGCGGGACGGTGCGCGGCGTCGGGGCTGGCGGAGAGAAGGCTTCCGGGATCATGTCCATGAGATCCAATCTCCTCGAAAACCTTATTTTCCAGACAAGTCCCGAGTTTAGAGCAGCGACTTCAGATCGTCCAGCTTATCATTGATAAGCCAGCCATAGTAATTTTCCTCCGGCCAAACCGGCTGCGCCGCGCCCTTGTTCTTGGCGGCAAGTGCTGCAGCCCGCTGGCGGGAATTGCCGACATTATAGAGCGTCGCCGTGACGCCCGGATTACCCGAGATATCCATGCCGGCGATCGAACGGTAGTCATCGATCGACTTGCGGATCGAGGCGGCAACGAAGGCCAGCGACAAATCCGGGTCCATGATGGCCTTGTAGACGCTGCCCGCGTCCTTTTCATCCAGCTTCGGAATGCCGGACGTGCTGCTAACGAGATCGGAAAGCTCCAGCGCCGTCAGCGGATTGACCTGACCGAGGCCGAAGGTCTGGCCGGCATAAAAGGGCTGGAAGAATACGGCGCTGAAACGATTGTCCGGGAAGGATTTGCCACCGACCTTCTTGCCCCGGAAATCGCTTTCCCAGACATCTTCGCGGCAGGTCCAGAGGCCATAGGAGTCCCTTTTGGCCTTGCAGGCGTCGAATTGCGGGCGGGCGACGAAATCGTCGACGTCTTCGCCGTCATAGGCGAAGCGGAAGCTCTGGCCGGCATAGGAGGCGGCTTTGACGTAGTAGGACTGCAGGCCGTCGTAGGCGTCGACATTATAGGTATGTTCGCCGACCAGCGCGCCGATGATGTGGATCGGATCGATGCCGTAGGCGCGCGCCGTCGACTTGATCTTCGACATCAGCCGGGCATCGGTCGCCAGCAGTTCGTGAACCTTCTGGTATTTGCGCTCGAACGTGGAATTCGTGCCCTTGGTGCGGCGCACGGAGGCACCGGGGATCGGGGGCTGCTCGGCGTTGCGGTTGCCCGGCGGCACCATGGCCGCGGCGTCCGCATAGGCCGGAATCCAGGAGAGGCTGACAACCGCCAGAAGAAGGGTGATCAGAATGCGTCGCACGATGGCTGCCCTATCGAAGTTTCATCCGATGTTTCCATGCGGCTGCCTGACGGACAATCTTGGCCGAATAAAGCCATCGCACACAAAGAAACGGGCCCCTAACTAAAAAGTTAACGGCCCGCTGTCGAGTGATTAATATGTCAAGACGCAACTACTGGAGCATCTTATCCGCTCTTCGGGTATTCCACCGGAAAGCGGGATGCTCTCGAACTCCCTTAGAGAATGAAGCGCGACAGGTCGGTATTGGTGGCGAGATCGCCAACATGTTCACGCACATAGTCGGCATCGATGGTCACCGACACGCCAGCGCGATCCGAAGCATTGTAGGAGATATCGTCCAACACCCGCTCCATCACCGTCTGCAGGCGACGGGCGCCGATATTCTCGACGGTGGAGTTGAGGTGCACGGCGACATCGGCCAAAGCGTCGATCGCATCGTCCGTGAAGTCGAGCTTCAGGTTTTCCGTCTCCATCAACGCCTTGTACTGGCGGATGAGGCTGGCTTCCGGCTCCGTCAGGATGCGGCGGAAATCTTCCTTGCTAAGCGGCTTCAGTTCGACACGGATCGGCAGACGACCCTGCAATTCCGGCAGGAGATCCGAAGGCTTCGACACATGGAAGGCGCCAGAGGCGATGAAGAGGATGTGATCGGTCTTCACCGGACCGTATTTGGTCGCAACCGTGGTGCCTTCGACCAGCGGCAGCAGGTCGCGCTGCACGCCTTCGCGCGAAACGCCGGCGCCCATCCCGCCATCGCGGGCGGCGATCTTGTCGATCTCATCCAGGAAGACGATGCCGTCATTCTCGGCAGATTGCACCGCTTCGCGCTGGATCGCCTCATTGTCGATCAGCTTGTCGGATTCATCGCGGATCAGCTCCTTGTAGGAATCCTTCACCGTGGTACGCACCTTCTTGGTGCGGCCGCCCATGGCCTTTCCGAACATTTCGGACAGGTTGAGTACGCCGATATTGGCGCCGGGCATGCCGGGAATTTCGAAGCCGGGCATGCCGGAGCCACTGTCGGCGACTTCGATATCGATTTCCTTGTCGTCCAGTTGGCCCTCGCGCAGCTTCTTGCGGAAGCTGTCGCGCGTTGCCGGCGAGGCGGTTGCGCCGACCAGGGCGTCGAGCACCCGCTCTTCCGCGCTCATATGTGCCTTCGCCTGAACTTCAGCGCGCTTCTTTTCGCGCGCCAGGCCGATGCCGACTTCGACAAGATCGCGAACGATCTGTTCAACGTCGCGGCCGACATAGCCAACCTCGGTGAATTTCGTCGCTTCCACCTTGATGAAAGGGGCACCGGCGAGCTTGGCGAGGCGGCGGGAGATTTCCGTCTTGCCGACGCCCGTCGGGCCGATCATCAGGATGTTCTTGGGCATGACTTCGTCGCGCAGATCGGGCTCGAGCTGCTGGCGGCGCCAGCGGTTGCGCAGCGCAATCGCCACGGCGCGTTTGGCCTCATGCTGGCCGACAATATAGCGGTCGAGTTCGGAAACGATCTCGCGGGGGGAAAAAGTGGTCATTTCGTGTGCTTCCCGTCAGGGCTAGGAACAATCAAGAGAGGAATTAGGACTCGGAGTCGAGCGTTTCGACCACCACGTTGTGATTGGTATAGACGCAGATGTCGGCGGCGATGTCGAGCGCGCGGCGGGCGACGTCCTCGGCCGATTTGTCCGTATCCATCAGAGCGCGGGCGGCGGCGAGCGCAAAATTGCCACCGGAGCCGATTGCCATGGCGCCGTGTTCCGGCTCGAGCACATCGCCGTTGCCGGTGACGGCGAGCGTCACTTGCTTGTCGGCGACCAGCATCATCGCTTCGAGATTGCGCAGATATTTGTCCGTGCGCCAGTCCTTGGCGAGTTCGACGGCGGCGCGCATCAGCTGGCCGGGATATTGTTCGAGCTTCTTTTCAAGCCGCTCGAGGAGCGTAAAGGCATCGGCGGTCGCGCCGGCGAAACCGGCGATCACATCACCCTTGCCGATGCGGCGAACCTTGCGGGCATTGCCCTTCATCACGGTCTGGCCAAGGCTCACCTGGCCATCGCCGGCCATCACTACCTTGCCGCCCTTGCGAATAGTCACAATTGTCGTCATCTAAACACCTGTTTGCCCCCATTTTGGCGGGCTTTCTGCCGGGCCGCGTTTCAGCCCCGTCAGCACCTATGTAAGAGGGCTTTTTGCGATTGCAAATGGCCGCTATTTCGGAATGATGCATGTAAGCCGGCTAGATAAGTCAATACCGACTTAACTTCTGGATATTTGCGGATGTGCCTGATAAGGAACGGCCGTCAATCCCGATGGAGCAGCCCATGGCAGAGACCGTAGCGAGCCGCACGGCAACCGTTTCCCGCAAGACCAACGAGACCTCGGTCTCGGTGTCCGTCAATATCGACGGCAGCGGCAAGTCGACCATTTCGACCGGCGTCGGTTTCTTCGACCATATGCTGGAGCAGCTTTCGCGACATTCGCTGATCGACATGGAGATCGACACCAAGGGTGACCTGCATGTCGACGACCACCATGCGGTCGAGGATACCGGCATCGCCATCGGCCAGGCCATTGCCAAGGCGCTGGGCGACCGGCGCGGCATTACGCGCTATGCATCGATCGATCTCGCCATGGACGAAACAATGACGAAGGCGGCCGTCGATCTGTCCGGCCGGCCCTTCCTCGTCTGGAACGTCGCCTTCAGCACCCCGAAGATCGGCGCATTCGATACCGAACTGGTGCGTGAATTCTTCCAGGCGCTCGCGCAGAATGCCGGCATCACGCTGCATATCCTCAACCACTATGGCGCCAACAATCACCATATTGCCGAGACATGCTTCAAGGCCGTTGCCCGCGCGCTGCGCACGGCAACCGAGATTGATCCGCGGCAGGCAGGCCGCGTGCCCTCGACGAAGGGCACCCTCGCCTGAGCCCCATCATGGGGAAAGTGAAGAGATGGCAAGCTATTTGATTTTGACGCCACCCGGAGGACCGGACAAAAACCAGGCGAGAACGCGCTTCATCCGCGACGGCTTTTCCTGGACGGCGTTTCTGTTTCCGACGTTGTGGATGCTTTTTCATCGGCTGTGGCTGCTGGCGATCGCTGCCTTTCTGCTGGAGGGCATTGCCTGGGAATTGATCAGCCGGCCGGGATTTTTCGCCGCGGGCATCGCAATTCTACTCGGCCTGCGCATCCTCGCTGCGCTCGAAGGCAGCCATGCCGCCTACCGGAACCTCATTGCGGGCGGCTGGAAAACGGAAGGGCTGGTTTCGGCTCCCAATCTGGCGACGGCTGAGGAGATCCATTTCTCCGAAATCGAGCCGAAAGCCGAGGAGAATATTTGCTCGAACAATTGGGATATTCCTTCCTCTCCGAATACTGGCTCAAGCCAGGGCGGACCGAGCTTCGGTCTTCCCGGCTATGATGGAGGACGCTGACCATGCGCGTCGCGATTATCGACTACGGCTCAGGCAACCTGCGCTCGGCCACCAAGGCCTTCGAACGCGCGGCCCGCGAAGCCGGTATCGACACCGAAATCGATCTGACAGACGATGCCGAGCGCGTCGCCACTGCCGATCGCATCGTGCTTCCCGGCGTCGGCGCCTATGCCGACTGCCGCCGCGGGCTCGACGCCGTTTCCGGCATGGCCGATGCGGTGATCGATGTCGTGGAACACAAGGGCCGCCCCTTCCTCGGCATCTGCGTCGGCATGCAGCTCATGTCGTCGCGCGGGCTGGAAAAGACGATCACGCAGGGGTTCGGCTGGATCAAGGGCGACGTCAAGGAGATGACGCCGGATGATCCGACGCTGAAAATCCCGCAGATCGGTTGGAACACGCTGGATCTTCGGCACCCGCATCCCCTCTTCGACGGCATTCCGACCGGACCGGACGGGCTGCACGCCTATTTCGTGCATTCCTACCATCTGGCGGCCGATCATGCTGACGACGTCATCGCCACGACCAGCTATGGCGGTGCGATGACCGCCTTCGTCGGCCGCGACAACATGGCCGGCTCGCAGTTCCATCCGGAAAAGAGCCAGAAGCTCGGCCTCGCCCTGATTGCCAATTTCCTGCGCTGGAAGCCCTGACGCTTCGCGCTTTGAGGACCAAAACATGATCCTTTTCCCCGCCATCGACCTCAAGGACGGCCAGTGCGTGCGCCTCAAGCTCGGCGATATGCAACAGGCGACCGTCTACAACCCCAATCCGGCCGCGCAAGCCAAGGCATTCGAGGATCAGGGCTTCGAGTGGCTGCATGTCGTCGACCTCAACGGCGCCTTTGCCGGCGAGACCGTCAATGGTGCGGCCGTCGACGCCATCCTCAAGGCGACGAAGAACCCGGTGCAGCTCGGCGGCGGCATCCGCACGCTCGACCATATCGAGAACTGGCTGTCGCGCGGGCTTGCTCGCGTCATCCTCGGCACGGTCGCCGTGCGCGATCCGGCGCTGGTGATCGAGGCTTGCAAAAAGTTTCCGGGCCGCGTCGCCGTTGGCATCGACGCCAAGGGCGGCAAGGTGGCGGTCGAGGGCTGGGCGGAAGCCTCCGAACTCGGCATCATCGAATTGGCGAAGAAATTCGAAGGCGCCGGCGTCGCGGCGATCATCTACACCGACATCGACCGCGACGGCATTCTGACCGGCATCAACTGGGCCTCGACACTGGACCTCGCCGAGGCTGTTTCCATCCCCGTCATCGCCTCCGGCGGCCTTGCTTCGCTGGACGATATCCGTCGCATGCTCGAACCGGACGCCCGTAAACTGGAAGGTGCGATTTCCGGCCGCGCGCTTTATGATGGCCGGATCGACCCGAGGGAAGCACTGGCCCTGATCAAGCAGGCCAAGGAGGCAGCGCAATGACCCTGAAAGCCCGCGTCATCCCCTGCCTTGACGTCAAGGACGGCCGCGTCGTCAAGGGCGTCAATTTCCTCAATCTCGTCGATGCCGGCGATCCCGTCGAAGCAGCCAAGGCTTACGACGCCGCTGGTGCCGACGAACTTTGCTTTCTCGACATCACCGCCTCTTCCGACAATCGCGAAACCATTTTCGACGTGGTGGCGCGCACCGCCGAACAATGCTTCATGCCGGTGACGGTCGGCGGCGGCGTCCGCACCATCGCCGATATCCGCAAGCTGCTGCTTTGCGGCGCTGACAAGGTCTCGATCAACTCGGCCGCCGTCAATAATCCGGATTTCGTTGCTGAAGCCGCCGACAAGTTCGGCAATCAATGCATCGTCGTCTCGATCGACGCCAAACGGCGGCGCACCGAGGCGCTCGGCGGCGACAATATGAGCGCCTGGGAGATCTATACACATGGCGGCCGCAACGCGACCGGTATCGACGCCGTCGATTTTGCCCGCAGGATGGTCGAGCGCGGCGCCGGCGAACTGCTCGTCACCTCCATGGACCGCGACGGCACTAAAGTCGGTTACGACCTAGAGCTGACGCGGGCGATCGCGGATGCCGTGCGCGTTCCTGTCATCGCTTCGGGCGGCGTCGGCGATCTCGACGATCTCGTTGCCGGCATCAAGGAAGGCCATGCGACGGCCGTGCTCGCCGCCTCGATTTTCCACTTCGGCACCTATTCGGTCGGCGAAGCGAAACACTATATGTCTCAGCATGGCATCGCCATGCGGCTCGATTAGGAAGGGATGGAACGGATGAGCGGATTTACCCTTTCCGACCTCGAAAAAATCGTCGCCGAGCGCTCCAAGGCGTCGCCGGAGGAATCCTGGACGGCGAAGCTTTTCGCCGCCGGTCAGCCGAAAGCGGCAAAGAAGCTGGGTGAAGAAGCAATCGAGGCCGTCATGGCGGCGGTGACCGGCGATCGCGACAACCTCACCTATGAGGCGGCCGATTTGCTTTATCACCTTATGGTCGTATTGAAGATAGCAGGCATTCCGTTGCAGAATGTCATGGGTGAGCTCGAAAGGCGCACCGCTCAATCCGGCCTTCAGGAGAAGGCCAGCCGGTAGAATGCGATGACGATAGCGACCCACACCCTGCCTCCGCACGAGACGCTCGATATATTTGAGGCGAAAGCCTATTCGCCCTACTATTTCTTTTCTTCGGACGAGTGGTCGAAATTCAGGGCCGATACACCGCTGACGTTGACCGCCGACGAGGTGACGCGGCTCCGCTCCATGGGCGACCCGATCGATCTCGATGAAGTCCGGCGCATCTACCTCTCGCTATCGCGCCTGCTGTCCTCGCATGTGGAATCCTCGCAGATCCTGTTCGAACAGCGCAATCGGTTCCTCAGTCTCTCGGATGTTGCCAAGACGCCCTTTGTCATCGGCATCGCCGGCTCCGTCGCCGTCGGCAAATCCACCACGGCCCGGATCCTGAAGGAATTGCTGCGCCGCTGGCCGTCGAGCCCGAAAGTGGATCTGATCACCACCGACGGCTTCCTGTTTCCGAATGCCGAATTGCAGCGCCGCAACCTGATGCAGCGCAAGGGCTTTCCGGAAAGCTACGATACCGCCGCCCTCCTGCGCTTCCTTTCGGCGATCAAGGCCGGACAGCCGGATGTCAAGGCGCCCTGCTATTCGCACCTCGTCTACGACGTGCTGCCGGACGAATATAAGACCGTCGACCGGCCGGATATCCTGATCTTCGAAGGCATCAACGTGCTGCAATCGCGGCACCTGCCGGCGGACGGCAAGATCGTGCCGATGGTGTCGGATTTCTTCGATTTCTCGATCTATATCGATGCCGATGAGCATCTGATCCACAACTGGTATGTCGCCCGCTTCATGAACCTGCGCGAAACCGCCTTCCGCGACCCCAACTCCTTCTTCCATCGCTACGCCTCGATCACCGAGGAAGAGGCAATCGCGACCGCCGAAGGGCTGTGGAAGAACATCAACCTGAAAAACCTGCGCCAAAACATCCTGCCGACCCGCCCTCGCGCCGACCTCATCCTTCAGAAGGGCAAGAACCATCTGATCGAACAGGTGGCGTTGAGGAAGCTTTAGAAGTTACGGATTCACCCGCCTCAAGGTCAGGTTTATCCGTCCGCCATTCTTCAGCAATGTCGACGTTGCCGGATAGATGCGGTCGACGCCGTGGAAGCAAAGCCTGCCTTCCCCACCGAGAACGACGATATCGCCGCTGGAAAGCTTGAAAGATAGCGTACGATCATTGCGGCTGAGGCCGCCGACGCGGAAGAGGCAGGTATTGCCGAGCGAGATCGAGAGCACGGGTGCCGCCAGATCCTGTTCGTCGCGATCCTGATGCAGGCCCATGCGGGCATCGTCATCGTAGAAATTGACCAGACACGCTTCCGGCGGCTTTTCATAGCCAGCTATATTGCTCCAAAGGTCGAACAGTTGCGGCGGTATGGCCGGCCAGGGCCTGCCGGTCACCGGGTGGGTCTGCTGGTAACGATAGCCGCGCTGCTTATCCGTCACCCAGCCAAGCGGCCCGCAATTGGTCATGCGCACGGACATTTCCTTGCCGGTGCCGGGCATGGCGGGTGTGTAGAGCGGCGCCTCCGCCACGACAGCGCGGATGGTCTCGACCAACGCTTCCTGGGTGGGGCGGTCGAGATAGCCGGGGAGATGACGAATTCCGTTGGGTAGGAGCATTTTTGTTTCCTGCGGTGGTGCTAGTCAGGTGAATGTACCATCGCCGCGCCTTGTGCATGGCCCCTCTCCCCGCCTTACGGGGCGAGGGAGCTTACCGTACCGAATCCGAACCCGTCACGAGTGGGGAGCTTCGCTGTTTCACACTGTCGTCCCTTCTCCCCGCAATGCGGGGAGAAGGTTAGGATGAGGGGCCAGGCACAGAGCTACGGCAACGCCGGACTCCCCTGACAAGCCTCATTTTACCCAATCAAACCAAAACGGCAGCCCGAAACCTATTCGCCGCCGGGCTTGCCTCGCATCTTCTTGACCTCTGAGCGGCCCGATTTTTCCTTCAGGCGCCGTTCGATCGAGCCTTTGGTCGGCTTGGTCTTCTTGCGTGGTGGCGGCGGCGGGGCGGCGGCTTCGAGAATCAGCTCTTTCAGCCGCTCGCGCGCATCCTCGCGATTGCGGTCCTGGCTGCGGAAGCGGCTGGCCTCGATCATCAATACACCGTCCTTAGAGACGCGCCGGCCGGCCAACCGGACGGCGTTGGCCTTGACGCGGTCATTCAGTGACGGCGAATTCGGAATATTGAAGAACAACTGAACGGCGGTCGCGACCTTGTTGACATTCTGCCCGCCAGGACCGCCCGCCAGAACGAATTGTTCCGTCAGTTCCCACCCGGCAATGGTGATCCGGTCGTTGATATAAAGCGCGTCGCTGGCCATGCGCGTCTATCCCATATTGGCGCGCAGTTGAAAACAGGCCGACGGCAAAATGAAACCCCGGCAGATAGACCGCCGGGGTTTCACGTGAGTCATTGCCTCCAGGCGGCGGATTATTCCGCGGCTACACGCAGGCCCGGGGCCGCATCGCGGACGTTGCCGTCGACATGGCTTTCGAACTTGGCGAAGTTGGAGACGAACATCTGCACCAGCTTGGCCGCCTGGGCGTCATAGGCCTGACCGTCGGCCCAGGTGGAGCGCGGATCGAGGATAGCGCTGTCGACGCCTTCGACGGCGACCGGAACCGCAAAACCGAAATTCGGGTCGATGCGGAACTCGACATTGTCGAGATCACCCTTCAAAGCGGCGGCCAGCAGGGCGCGCGTCGCCTTGATCGGCATGCGTCGGCCCGTGCCGTAGGCACCACCGGTCCAGCCGGTGTTGACGAGCCAGCAGCGCGCGCCGTGGCGGGCGATCAGATCCTTGAGCAGATTGCCGTATTCGGCCGGATGACGCGGCATGAAGGGGGCGCCGAAACAGGTCGAGAACGTGGCCTCCGGCTCGACGACACCCTTTTCCGTGCCGGCGACCTTGGCGGTGTAGCCGGAAAGGAAGTGGTACATCGCCTGTTCTGGCGTCAGCTTGGCGATCGGCGGCATGACGCCGAAAGCATCGGCCGTCAACATGATGATCGTTTCCGGATGGCCGGTCATGCCGGACTCCGAAGCATTCGGGATGAAATGTAGCGGATAGGCGCTACGGGTGTTCTCCGTCAGCGAACCGTCGTCGAGATCCGGGACGCCATGTTCATCAAGCACGACATTTTCGAGCACGGTGCCGAAGCGGCGGGTCGTGGCGTAGATTTCCGGCTCGGCTTCGGCCGACAGGCGAATGGTCTTGGCGTAGCAGCCGCCTTCGAAATTGAAGATGCCGTTTTCGCCCCAGCCATGCTCATCGTCGCCGATCAGCGTGCGCGTCGGGTCCGCCGAGAGCGTCGTCTTGCCGGTGCCCGACAGGCCGAAGAAGATCGCCGCATCGCCGTCCGGGCCGACATTGGCCGAGCAGTGCATCGGCATGACGCCGCGTTCCGGCAAGAGGTAATTCAGGACGGTGAAGACCGATTTCTTCATTTCACCGGCATAGGAGGTGCCACCGATCAGGACGATGCCGTTGACGAGATCGCAGGCGATCACCGTTTCCGTGCGGCAGCCATGGCGCTCCGGATCGGCACGGAAGCTCGGCAGATCGATGATCGTCAGCTTCGGTATGAAGCTTTCCAGCGCCGACCGTTCCGGACGAATGAGTAGGTTGCGGATGAACAGCGAGTGCCAGGCGAATTCGGTGACGACGCGCGTCGGCAGGGCGTAATCCAGATCGGCGCCGCCGATGAGATCCTGAACAAACAGATCCTTGCCGTGTACATGCGCCAGCATGTCCTTATGCAGCAGCGCGAAATGTTCCGGCGACATCGGCTTATTGTTGTCCCACCAGATCTGATCTTCGGTGGTCGCATTGCGGACGACGAACTTGTCCTTCGGCGAACGGCCGGTGTGTTGTCCGGTCAATGCTCTCAGCACGCCATGAGCAGTCAAATCGGCTTCCCGCCGACGAATCGCTTCCTCGTAAAGATGAGACTCCAGAAGGTTATAACGAACACTGGCGGCGGCTCCCAGGCCGATCGATTCGAGTTCGGTTACGGGATTACGGACGCCGAATTGCTCCATCGTTCTATTCCTCTACGTGGCCTCAGCCGTTAAAACTAAATAAAGCGTAGAGGTGTCTTTTTAAAAGCACAAGAGAGTACAGCGAAAAAAATCGAATGATATCATGTATTTAATCGATTTAAATAATTTTTGATATTTTTAAATCGTTTGAATGGGTGTCGCCGAGACGTTTCGTCACACAACCCTTGGTTAACTGTTTGTGAGTCCGGCAATCCGCCTCTTTATCTTTGCCACAATTTGTTCCACCTTTATCCCCATAAGCGCGCCAGGTTACCGCCAACGAGCTGGCAAGCCACCTGGGCTGGATTCCAAATCCGGGAGAGACGCGCACTGATGACGGAGACGAACACCATGTTGACAATCGCGCTCGTTGATGACGACCGCAATATCCTGACTTCCGTGTCGATTGCCTTGGAGGCCGAGGGATATAAGGTAGAGACCTATACGGACGGCGCTTCGGCGCTCGACGGTTTGCTTGCCCGGCCGCCGCAACTGGCGATCTTCGATATCAAGATGCCGCGCATGGATGGCATGGAGCTTTTGCGCCGCCTGCGGCAGAAGTCCGATCTGCCGGTGATCTTCCTGACCTCGAAGGATGAAGAGATCGATGAGCTCTTCGGCCTGAAGATGGGCGCCGACGACTTCATCACCAAGCCGTTCTCGCAGCGTCTGCTGGTCGAGCGCGTCAAGGCGGTACTCCGCCGCGCCTCCGCCCGTGAAGCCGCGAACGCGGCCAATAGCGGCACTGCCGCGAAGCCGGGCGCCGCACAGCAGGCCCGCTCGCTGGAGCGTGGACAGCTTGTCATGGACCAGGAACGCCATACTTGCACCTGGAAGGGCGAACCGGTGACGCTGACCGTCACGGAGTTCCTCATCCTGCATTCCCTGGCGCAGCGCCCTGGCGTCGTGAAAAGCCGCGATGCCTTGATGGACGCCGCCTATGACGAGCAGGTCTATGTCGACGACCGCACCATCGATAGCCACATCAAGCGGCTTCGCAAGAAATTCAAGATGGTCGATCTCGATTTTGATATGATCGAAACGCTGTATGGAGTCGGCTACCGCTTCCGCGAAGCGGCCTAGAGCCGGATGATTTTAGGTCGAATCGACCTGAAATCTGAATCTGCTCTGGAACCAAAGAATAGAGCGTGATGTCGTCCGAAAACCGCTTAGACTTTTCGGCATCATGCTCGGATAGCTCACTGGACCGTGCGGCGGACAATGGAATAAGAGCATGCGGACAGGATCGCCGATCCTGTTCTTCGAAAGGGCCGCTGGCTTGGCACAACTGGTGCAAGATAGGGATATCGACGACACGGAAAGCCCGAGCGACGTCAGAATCGCCCGCCGTCGGTGGACTCACCCTTTCACGCTGATCCGCCGCATCTTCGGCAATGCCGTCTTCTCGAGCCTGACGCGGCGCATCCTGTTCTTCAACCTCGCCGCCCTCGTCGTTCTCGTCGGCGGCATCCTCTATCTCAATCAGTTCCGCGAGGGCCTGATCGACGCCCGCGTCGAGAGCCTGCTGACGCAGGGCGAAATCATCGCCGGCGCCGTCTCGGCATCGGCTTCGGTCGATACCAACTCCATCACCATCGATCCGCAGAAGCTATTGGAACTCCAGGCGGGGCAGAGCATCACGCCCGTCCCGAACGATGAGGACCTGGAATTCCCGATCGATCCGGAGAAGGTGGCACCGGTGCTGACGCGACTGATTTCGCCGACGCGCACCCGCGCCCGCATCTTCGACGCCGACGCTAATTTGCTGCTCGACAGCCGCCATCTCTATTCGCGCGGTCAAGTGCTGCGCTACGATCTGCCGCCAGTGGACGACGCGGCGCAGAGCTGGTCGGACTGGTTCAGCGGCCTGCTCAACAAGATGCTGCAGCCGGGCAACCTGCCGGTTTACAAGGAAGCGCCCGGCGGTGACGGTTCGATCTATCCGGAAGTGATGAATGCGCTGACCGGCGTGCGCGGCGCCGTGGTGCGCACCACAGAAAAAGGCGAGCTGATCGTCTCGGTCGCTGTGCCCATCCAGCGCTTCCGCGCCGTGCTCGGCGTGTTGCTGTTGTCGACGCAGGCCGGCGATATCGACAAGATCGTCCATGCCGAACGCCTGGCGATCATGCGCGTCTTCGGCGTCGCAACCCTGGTCAACGTCGTTCTGTCGCTGCTTTTGTCTTCGACCATCGCCAATCCGCTGCGCCGGCTTTCGGCGGCCGCCATTCGTGTGCGCCGCGGTGGGGCGAAGGAGCGTGAGGAAATTCCCGATTTCTCCGCCCGCCAGGACGAAATCGGCAACCTGTCGATCGCGCTGCGCGACATGACGTCAGCGCTCTATGACCGTATCGACGCGATCGAAAGTTTCGCCGCCGATGTCAGCCACGAGCTTAAGAACCCGCTGACATCGTTGCGCAGCGCCGTCGAGACGTTGCCGCTTGCCAAGAGCGACGAATCCAAGAAACGGCTGATGGATGTCATCCAGCACGACGTGCGCCGCCTCGACCGGCTGATCAGCGATATTTCCGATGCGTCCCGCCTCGATGCCGAACTTGCCCGCTCCGATGCGAGATCGCTCGATCTGGAAGTGCTGCTGCGCGACATGATCGATATTTCCCGACAGGTCGGGCATTCGAAGAAGGCGGTCGAGATAGACTATATCGTCGACCGCAAGCCGGGTGCGAAAACCAAGTTCACCATTGACGGCCACGACCTGCGTATCGGCCAGATCGTCACCAACCTCATTGAAAATGCTCGCTCCTTCGTCGCGAAGGACACCGGAAAAATCACGGTAAGGCTGACGCGCACGAGAACGCGTTGCGTCATATATGTCGAGGATAACGGGCCTGGCATCCAGGCGGAAAATATCGACCGCATTTTCGAGCGCTTCTATACCGACCGGCCGGAAGCGGAAGGTTTCGGGCAGAATTCCGGTTTGGGCCTGTCGATCAGCCGGCAGATCGCCGAGGCGCATGGCGGATCCCTGCGTGCTGAAAACATTGTCGATGGTGATGGCGCGGCGCTGCTCGGCGCCCGCTTCATCTTGTCGTTGCCGGCCGAAACACCGGCATGAGCAGCAAAGCGACCAATGTCCACGGGACAGCGATTGTCGTCGGCAAGACCGGCCTGCTGTTTCTGGGGCCATCTGGCAGCGGCAAGTCCTCGCTTGCCTTTGCCTGCCTTGCGGCTGCCAAGCCGCTTGGGTTCCCCGCCGCATTGGTCGCCGATGATCGGGTTTTCATCACCCAGCGTGATGGTGCCGTCATCGCCGAATGCCCGCCTTCTATCGCCGGCCTGATGGAGATCCGCTATACCGGCATCGTTCGGCTTCCCCATGTTTCCGAGGCTGAAATGCATTACGCCATACGCCCGGTCGATCCGGCGACGGCCGAGCGGCTTCCCCCAGAGGACGAAAAGGCCGATGTCACAGAATCCATTCGCCTGCCGCTGATCCGCCTGTCCGCAGCATCGGCGAATCCGCTCGCCGTGATTATGGCGAAAACCATCATCAGTTTGGGTTAATCGGCCATTTAGGCCCCCGCAGCCGCCCAAATATCATATTTTAAGCTTGCACTTCGTCTTTTCATAGCCAAGATGTCCCCCCACTGGTGGACGACATTGCTGCATTGCGGTAAGTGCCACCTGTTTGTGTGCGATGGGAGCAGTAATATCATGATCGGACTTGTGCTTGTCACTCATGGCAAGCTGGCTGAAGAGTTTCGGCATGCGGTAGAGCATGTCGTTGGTCCGCAGAAGTTCATAGAGACGGTATGCATTGGTCCCGAAGACGACATGGACAAGCGGCGGCAGGACATCCTGCAGGCGGTTGCCGGCGCCGACGATGGGCACGGGGTCATCATTCTTACCGATATGTTCGGCGGCACTCCTTCCAATCTCGCGATCTCGGTCATGAATAGCGGCCACACAGAGGTTATTGCCGGCGTCAATCTGCCGATGTTAATAAAGCTCGCGGGCGTTCGGGGCGACAACAACATGGAGAAGGCTCTGGTTGAAGCTTCCGAGGCCGGACGCAAATATATAAACGTGGCCAGCCGTGTACTCAGCGGCAAATGACGAGACAAACATCCCGCCTATGACGGAACTTTCCCGGGAACTTCTGATCATCAACAAACGCGGCCTGCATGCCCGCGCTTCCGCCAAATTCGTACAGACCGTCGAAGCCTATGACGCCACCATCACCGTCTCGAGGGACGGAACCACGGTGGGCGGCAACTCGATCATGGGCCTGATGATGCTTGCCGCAAGCCCCGGCTGCAGCGTGCTCGTCACCGCCAGCGGCATCCAGGCCGCCGAGGCACTCGATGCGCTGGATCGTCTGGTCGCCGACAAGTTCGGCGAAGAGATGTAATCTCCTCCCCGCTCCCCGCGGCTTCAAGCGCCGGAATGCGGATCGATGCTGTATGGGTGCACGGGGTAGCCGGGACCAATGGCATCTCGGACACGACCAGCCCAGGCGGCGATCGCCGGATAATCCGTCAGAGGAAAGCCGCAATCCGCGGCTCGGTGGCTGTAAGCATAGACCGCGATATCCGCGATCGAAAGATCATTCCCGACAAGAAACGAAAGACCGGCAAGGCTGCGTTCCATTGCCGTGAGAGCGCGGACTGCAGCTTCGCGCTTCCCCGAAACCATGCCCTGATTGCGCTCGATCCGCCCGGTCAGCGTCCAGAAGCGCAGTGAGCCGATGACCGGCTCGATATGGTATTGCTCGAAGAACAACCACTGCATGACCTTGGCGCGCTGGTAGCGGTCTGCGGGCAGAAAGGGCGTGCCCTCGGCAAGATAGGTGAGGATCGCATTCGATTCCGCGATCGCCCGTCCATCCTCCAGCTCGAGGACGGGAACCGCGCCCGCGGGATTGAGATCCAGGAAAGCGTCGGTATGGCTCTCGCCTTCGAAAATCGACACGAGATGGCTGGTATAGGGGATTTCGAGTAGCCCGAGCAGAACCCTGGCTTTCCAGCCGTTCTGCGATGGCAGGTAATCATGAAGCGTGAGCATGGCAGTTCCCTCGGCTGTGAAAAAGCCGAGTTTGCTCGCTACAGCCGACTGCGCAATCCGAATCTTGCGCTCCAATCGGACAGGTTGGCACGGCCTGGATATTTTACGGCCGAGACAGCAGCGCTAAAAATCGATGGATATAAAGACATAAAGACTTCTTTATATCAACATTGATTTCCAGCTTGAAGCCTGCTACAGGGCATCATCCCACACGCTGTCAGCGTGCAATTCTTGTTGCATTCGGCCGAGGCGTTCGCCTGTGGTCCGTTTGCATCGTTCAGGCTGGAGATCTTCATGAGCACTGAAAAGGACTACATCGTCGCGGATATCGGTCTTGCCGACTTCGGCCGCAAGGAAATCACGATCGCTGAAACCGAAATGCCGGGCCTGATGGCCTGCCGCGCCGAGTTCGGCGAAGCACAGCCGCTGAAGGGCGCGCGCATCACCGGCTCGCTGCACATGACGATCCAGACCGCCGTTCTCATCGAAACGCTGGTCGCACTCGGCGCAGAAGTCCGTTGGGCATCCTGCAACATCTTCTCGACCCAGGACCATGCCGCTGCTGCAATCGCCGCCTCCGGCGTTCCGGTCTTCGCCATCAAGGGCGAAAGCCTCGAAGACTACTGGACCTACACCGACAAGATCTTCCAGTGGACCGATGGCGGCGTTTCCAACATGATCCTCGACGATGGCGGCGACGCCACCATGTACATCCTGCTCGGCGCCCGCGCCGAAGCCGGTGAGGACGTGCTCTCCAATCCGCATTCGGAAGAAGAGGAAATCCTTTTCGCGCAGATCAAGAAGCGCCTCCAGGCATCGCCGGGCTGGTTCACCAAGCAGCGCGAAGCCATCAAGGGCGTCACCGAAGAAACGACCACCGGCGTTAACCGCCTGTACCAGCTCAGCCAGAAGGGCCTGCTGCCCTTCCCGGCGATCAACGTCAACGACAGCGTCACCAAGTCGAAGTTCGACAACAAGTACGGCTGCAAGGAATCGCTGGTCGACGGCATCCGCCGCGCTACCGACGTGATGATGGCCGGCAAGGTCGCCGTCGTCTGCGGCTATGGCGACGTCGGCAAGGGTTCGGCTGCTTCGCTTTCGGGCGCTGGCGCGCGCGTCAAGGTCACGGAAGTCGACCCGATCTGCGCTCTGCAGGCTGCCATGGACGGCTATGAAGTGGTTCAGCTCGAAGACGTCGTCTCCTCGGCCGACATCTTCATCACCACCACCGGCAACAAGGACGTCATCCGCATCGACCATATGCGCGCGATGAAGGACATGGCTATCGTCGGCAACATCGGCCACTTCGACAACGAGATCCAGGTTGCGGCGCTGCGTAACCTCAAGTGGACGAACATCAAGCCGCAGGTCGACATGATCGAGTTCGCCAAGGGCAACCGCATCATCCTGCTGTCGGAAGGTCGCCTGCTGAACCTCGGCAACGCCACCGGCCATCCGTCCTTCGTCATGTCGGCTTCTTTCACCAACCAGACGCTGGCACAGATCGAGCTCTTCACTAAGCCCGGCCAGTACCAGAACCAGGTCTACGTGCTGCCGAAGCACCTCGACGAGAAGGTTGCTCGCCTGCACCTCAGCAAGCTTGGCGTGAAATTGACGGAGCTTTCTGGAGAACAGGCTGCCTATATAGGCGTCACTCCGCAGGGCCCGTTCAAGTCTGACCACTACAGATACTGATCTTACGATCGATATCCACAATATCTTGTGGCCCCGGCATTGACAAATGCCGGGGCTTATTTTTTGGCCGGCTCCCTTCCCGACGATTCCCTTAGGCAGTATTGTTTTTAGACTTGATTCGTGACGAACCGGGCATGCCCGGAGCCATGAAAATGGGATGTCTTGTCGAGATGCGGCACAGCAGAGTCGGATGATTTTAGGTCGACACGACCTAAAATCTGAATCCGCTCTACAATCAAATAAGTAGAGCATGATGTCGTCCGAAAACCGCTTACATTTTCGGCATCATGCTCTGAAGGACGGAGACAGACCGCTTATGTCTGAAGGGAAAGACAACCTGCCTGAGCCAGCGATACCCCTAGCGGCGATCGCGCGGCGGCAGCAGGGCGGCGCATATATGCTTTTACCGCGGGCAAAGCGGCGGACGAATGCAGGCCGGTTGGCCTCATTGGCCCGCCTGCTGCGTTTCAGCGTTTTCGGCGGCATCGTCAGCGGCCTGGCGGGTCCTGTGCTGGCACAGACAAGCGCTGGCACGCCGGCTGCAGTCCGTCTCTTTACCTCCTCGGAAATGGTCATTTTTTCCGTCATCTTTGGCGTGATTTCAGCGGCGCTCCTGTCGACGGTATGGATGATCCGCCAGCGCGGCAACATGGAAAGCGAGAGCCGCGAAATCCGCACGGCGCTTTCGGACGCTAACCAGCGCATTTCGCAGTATCAGGCGCTGATCGCCGACAAGAACCGCCGGATCGTCATCTGGGACGGGCAGAACGCACGGCCGGAGCTGCTTGGCCAGCTTCCCGTCGAGACCGGTGCGCCGCAAGACAACGAATTCCTCGCTTTCGGCCGCTGGCTGAAATCCTGGTCCGCCGGAGAGCTGGACAAGGCGATCGATAAGCTGCGCGGCAGCGGCCAAAGCTTCGATATGGTGGTCGAGACGAACCGTGACGAGATCCTGGAAGCGCAGGGCCGCATATCCGGCGGCCGCGCCTTCGTCCGCTTCATCGCACTCAACAATCTACGCGCCGAACTGGCCGAGCTGAAGATCGAGCGCGACCGGCTGATGACCTCGATCTCCGCGTTCCAGAACCTGCTCGATGCCATCGACCTGCCCGTCTGGCGGCGCGATACCGAGGGCAAGCTGACCTGGGTCAACCAAGCCTATGGCGAGGCAGTCGAGGCCGTGTCGCCGGATGAAGCCATCCGCGAAGGCCGTGAGTTCCTGACGACCGTCGCACGCGAACGCATCCGCGCCTCCACCACGCCGGAATCGCCCTTTCACGACAAGATTTCCACCGTCGTCCATGGCAATCGCACCTTCTTCGATGTCATCGACGTCAAATCATCGGACGGTTCGGCAGGCATCGCTATCGACGTCTCTGAAGCGGAAGCGGTCCGCGCCGAGCTGGAGCGCACGTTGAAGAGCCATGCCGAGACGCTTGATCACCTGGCGACACCGGTCGCGATTTTCGATGGCGACCGGCGGCTGCAATTCTACAATCAGGCCTTCGTCCAGCTCTGGGAACTCGACATCGCCTTCCTCGAGAAGAAGCCTGATAATAGCGAGCTGTTGGATCGGCTGCGCGGTGCCAAGAAGCTGCCCGAGCAGCTGAACTGGAAGACTTGGAAAGACGGCGTCTTGTCCGTCTATCGCGCGCTCGACACGCAATCCGACCTCTGGCACCTGCCGAATGGTCAGATCCTCAGGGTTTTCGCCACCGCCCATCCCCAAGGCGGCGCTACATGGGTGTTCGAGAACCTGACCGAACAGGTCGATCTCGAAACGCGCTACAACACGCTGGTCAAGGTGCAGGGCGAGACCATCGACCATCTCTCCGAAGGCGTTGCCGTCTTTGGTCCCGATGGCCGCATCCGCCTCTCCAATCCGGCATTCCGCATCTTGTGGAACATCACCGAGGCCCAGGCCAAGCCGGACACGCATATCCAGGCGCTGGCCGAGGCCTGCGCGCCCTCCTACGACCGGCCGGACGGCTGGAAGCGCTTTGCGGAGCAAATCACCAGCTTCGACGACGAACGCCCGTCGTCGCAAGGCACGCTGGAGCTCTATTCCAACCTCGTCCTCGACTATGCGGTCATTCCGCTGCCGAACGCCCAGACCATGCTGACCTTCGTCAACAAGACGGACAGCGTACGGGCAGAGCGGGCACTGACGGAAAAGAACGAGGCGCTGCTGAAGGCCGACGAGCTGAAGAACGATTTCGTCCAGCATGTTTCCTACGAGCTGCGCTCGCCGCTGACCAACATCATCGGCTTTACCGATCTGTTGAAGACGCCGGGCATCGGGTCGCTGAACGACCGGCAGGCGGAGTATATCGATCATATCTCCACCTCGTCCTCGGTGCTGCTGACGCTGGTCAACGACATTCTCGATCTTGCGACCGTCGATGCCGGCATCATGCGGCTGAACTATTCCGAGATTGGATTGGACGACCTGCTCGACGAAGTATCGATGCAGATCGCCGATCGGCTGCAGGAAAGCGGCGTCACGCTGGAAATCACCGTGCCCGCCCACCTCGGTTCCGTTGTGGCGGATCAGCAGCGGCTGAAGCAGATATTGCTCAAGCTGCTGACCAATGCCGCCAATTTCGCGCCGGAAGGCTCGACGATCGAGCTCAGATGCGCGCGCGAAGGCACGGATTTCGTCTTCTCGGTCGCCGATAAGGGTCCGGGCATTCCGGAAGAGATCATGCGCACGGTGTTCAACCGCTTTGCCTCCAGCGGCAAGGGCGGCAAGCGCAGTGGCGCCGGCCTCGGTCTCTCCATCGTCGAAAGCTTCGTCAGCCTGCATGACGGCCAGGTCTCGATCGAAAGCCAGCCGGGCAAGGGAACCACGGTCACCTGCCGGATTCCCTCCGCCGAATTGCCGCACTCCGTCGCAGCAGAATGACAGCAGCGAACACCAGCATCTCCCTTTTCCTGGCAGACGACGCGGCAACCACTCGCTTGGGCGAGGATCTGGCGCTGGCGCTCAAGGCCGGCGATTGCCTGGCGCTGTCGGGTGATCTCGGCGCCGGCAAATCGTCGCTGGCGCGTGCCCTCCTGCGCGCCATGGCTGACGATGCCGAGCTGGACGTGCCAAGCCCGACCTTCACGCTCGTGCAATCCTACGAGCTGCGCATCCCGGTCTCGCATTTCGATCTCTATCGCTTAGGCGACCCGAGCGAACTCGACGAACTCGGCTTCGACGAGGCGCTGCAGACCGGCGTCTGCCTGGTGGAATGGCCGGAGATGGCCGAAGGCGAACTGCCGAAAGAACGTATCGATCTCAGACTCGAACATGAGGGCGAAGGCCGTCGAGCGACGATCACGGCGCCGGCCAAGCAATTCGCCCGCATCCAGCGCGTTCTGGCGATCCGCGCTTTCCTCGATGCACATGGCTATGCCGGCGCCGAGCGCCGTTTCCTGACGGGCGACGCTTCGCTGCGCGCCTATGAGTCCATCCATCCGCATGGCGGCGGCAAGCGCGTGATCCTGATGGATTGGCCGCGACTGCCAGAGGGACCGCCCGTGCTTGCCGGAAAGTCCTATCCGAAGGTCGCGCATCTCGCCTGGGACGCCTATCCGTTCGTGGCGATCGCCAATGTGCTGCGCGAAAACGGCTTTGCAGCGCCGGAGATCTTCGCGGCCGACTACGACCAGGGCATTCTGTTGATCGAGGATCTCGGCACCGATGGCGTGCTTAACGCAGAAGGCAAGCCGATTGCCGAACGCTATCGGGCAAGCGTCGCCTGCCTGGCGCATCTGCATAGCCTTGATATCCCGCAGGATATCCCGGTCACGCCGGATCATGTCCATCATATTCCGGATTTCGACCGGACGGCCATGACGATGGAAGCGCGGCTGCTCATCGACTGGCATCTGCCCTGGAAACGCGGCGCGCCGGCGAGCGATGAGGAACGGGCGGACTACCTGGCGATCTGGAACGGCCTGATCGATGAACTGGACGATACGGAAAAGAACCTGCTGCTGCGCGATTTCCACTCGCCGAACATCATCTGGCGAGCCAAGGAAAAAGACATCCAGCGAATCGGCCTCATCGATTTCCAGGACGCGATGATCGGGCCGACCGCCTACGACCTCGCCTCCATCGTTCAGGATGCGCGCGTTACCATCGAACGCGATCTGCACGATCAGTTGATGGCGGATTATCTATCGCTCCGGCATGCCCAAGGCGGTTTCGACGAAGCGAAGTTTTTGAAGAGCTGGGCGATCATGTCGGCGCAGCGCAATTGCAAGCTCGCCGGCCTCTGGGTGCGGCTGCTGCAGCGCGACAGCAAGCCCGGCTACATGAAGCATATGCCGCGCACGCTCGCCTATCTCGCCATCGCTTTCGAACACGAAACGCTCGTTCCCTTGCGCGAATGGTGTGCAAGGACTGGCATAGGCGGCGTCTAGCTGCCCGAGAGCGGCGACGGTTTTCCTCCGATGTGCTAAAGGAAGAAAGCTGAGCGAATCACAAATTCGAGACGAGATGACTATCAGACAAGCCATAGTATTGGCGGCGGGGCTTGGAACCCGCATGCGGCCAGTGACCGACACCATTCCGAAGCCGCTGGTAAAGATCGCGGGTAAGCCGATGATCGATTATGCGCTGGATGCGCTGGCCGAAGCCGGCGTGGAGCGAGCCGTCGTGAACGTCCATCACCATGCGGACCAGATGGAGGCGCATCTGCGCAGCTATCGCGGCCTTGAAATCCTGATATCCGACGAGCGGGAAGCTCTGATGAACAATGGCGGCGGCATCGTCAAAGGACTGAAGCTGCTAGACCGCGATCGGGTTTTCGTCATGAATGCCGACTTGTTCTGGATCGGTGAGAAGCCCGGTCACCCAACGAACCTCGAACAATTAGCCGGATTCTACGACGAGAAGCGTATGGACATGGCTATGCTGTGCGTCGAGCTGGAAAGAACCACAGGGCATAACGGCAAGAATGACTTCAGCATAGCTGACGACGGTCGCCTCACACGCTATCGCGACGCCCAGCACAACGGCGTCGTCTATGCCGGTGCCTTTGTCATGAACCCATCCCTTCTTGATGATGCGCCCAATGATGCCTTCAACATCAACATCTATTTCGACAAGGCGATCGCCAAGGGCCGGCTTTACGGCACGATGCTCGACGGCCATTGGCTGACCGTCGGCACGCCGGAGGCGATCGGCGAGGCGGAGGAAACGATCCGGACTTTCCGGGCGTTTGCGTGACGGATGACGGGCGGGCACCGGCAACGTATTCTGACGATCCCGGCAGGCCTGCCCTTTCTGAGGACCCTTGCCAGCGCGCTCTGCGACGGCCGGCTGACCGAGCACTTTCGCCACGATCCCGGCGATCCGCTATCGCTTGCCAAGGTCACCATCTTCCTGCCGACAAGGCGTGCCGCGCGCGTGCTGCGTTCGGAATTCGTCGATCTGCTCGGCGGTCGCTCCGCGATCCTGCCGGTGATCCGCCCGCTCGGCGAGACCGACGACGATAGCGGCTATTTCGAAGAGGCACTGCCCGCCACCGCCGATCTGGCGCAGCCGCTCGCCAATACCGCGCGGCTCCTGGAACTGGCGCGGCTGATCCTTGCCTGGCGTAACAGGCTGCCGCAGATCGTCCGTGACATTCATTCGGATTCGCCGCTCGTCGCTCCGGCAAGCCCGGCGGATGCCATCTGGTTGGCACGCAATCTGGCCGAACTTATCGATTCCATCGAGACCGAGGATCGCGACTGGGCCGATCTTGGCAATCTCAGCGCCGAAGACCATGCGCTTTGGTGGCAACTGACGGCCGAATTCCTGCAGATCGCCAGCGCCTTCTGGCCGGCACGGCTGGAAGAACTGGGCAAATCCTCGCCCGCCCGGCACCGCAATGCCATCCTGCGTGCCGAAGCGCAGCGGCTCGCCACGGTGCAGCATGCCGGACCGATCATCATCGCCGGTTCCACCGGTTCCGTGCCGGCAACGGCAGAGCTGATTGCCGCCGTCGCCTCGCTGCCGCAGGGCGTCATCGTGCTGCCGGGCCTCGATCTCACGATGCCGGAAGAGGATTGGCGGCTTGTGGCCCCGGAGACGAGCACCAGCGGAAGGGTCGATCCGACAACGCGCAGCCATTCGCAATATGGCCTGTCGCTGCTGTTGAAGCGGCTGCGCGTGGAACGAAGCGACGTGGAAACCGTCGCCGAAGCGCCGGAGAGCATGCAAATGCGCGCCGAGGTCCTGTCGCGCGCGTTGGCGCCGGCGAAAGCGACCAGCGGCTGGGGTGCATGGCAAAAAACACTGGCGCCGGACGCTATTGCACGAGCCTTCGCCGAGGTCGCGCTGATCGAGGCTACGAACGAGCGCGAGGAGGCCACGGCAATCGCCATCGCCTTGCGGCTCGCGCTGGAGAAACCGGGGCGCAACGGCGGCGAGAGCCAAGCGGCATTGATCACACCGGACCGCAACCTCGCGCGGCGGGTGACGGCGGAGCTCGCCCGCTTCGGCATCACCGCCGACGATTCGGCCGGCACGCCGCTTGCCGCCACGCCGCAAGGGGCGCTGCTGCAATTGCTGCTGGAGGCGACGCTTCGCCCGGGCGATCCCGTTGCTATCGTCTCGCTCATCAAGCATCCCCTCGCCCGTTTCGGCCTTGGCCCGGATGCGTTGCAGCTTGGCGTCGATGCGCTGGAAATCCTCGCCTTGAGAGGCGGCATCGCCGATGTCGATATCGGCACGCTGGAGTCCCTGCTCGACCGGCAGCTCACCGAACAGGCGATGGACCGTCATCCGCCGCAGTGGCGCAAATCCCTGTCCTCGGAAGCCGTAGGGCACGCACACGCGTTGGCTCGAAAGATCACTATGGCATGCGAGCCGCTGGCTTCCGCGCTATCGCCCTCATCCGCCGGACTTCCCACGCTGTCCGAATGGGCCGACCGGACGGGACGCGCCCTTGAGGCCGTTGCCGCTGATGAGCGTGGCAATCTGGCCGGACTCTGGTCCGGTGAGGCCGGCGATACGCTGGCGAGCTTACTGAAGGAGGTCATGGACACCGACGGCCAGCTCGAAGCGGATGGGCCGCAGTGGATCGATATCATGGCTGCGCTCTCCGCCGGTCAGGCAGTCAAGCCGCGGGCGCTGAGCCATCCTCGCCTATTCATCTTCGGTACGCTGGAAGCGCGCCTGCAAAGCGTCGATACGCTGATTCTCGGCGGGCTCAACGAGGGCTCCTGGCCGGGCCAGACCGCCAACAATCCCTTCATCTCCCGCACGATGAAGACCGAGATCGGCCTGGAGCCGCCGGAGCGCCGCATCGGTCAGCTCGCCCACGATTTTGAAATGGCGAACGGGACGCGCGACCTGATCTATTCGCGTGCACTGCGACAGGGCTCGACCCCGACGGTGGCGTCGCGATGGCTGCAGCGGCTGATGGCGCTGGGCGGCAAGACATTTGCCGGAGAATTGAAGGCGCGCGGAGATCAATACCGCCACTGGGCCGGCATGATCGACGAGGGCGAAAACCAGGCCCCGGCGGCAAGGCCCTCTCCGAAACCGCCGGCCGAGCTGCAGCCGAAAAGCTATTCCTTCAGCGAGGTTGGCCGCCTTCGCCGCGATCCCTATGCGATCTACGCCCGACGCGTCCTGCGGCTCGACCCGATCGCTCCCTTCAACCGCGATCCCGGCCCGGCGGAGCGCGGCACGCTCTATCACAAGATCATCGATCGCTTTATCCGTGAGGGTCATATCGCGGGAACACCGGATGCCTCGCTGGCTATGGATCGTATCGTCGCCGAGCTTTTCGATGCCGAACAACTGCCTGTTCATATCGACAGCGTCTGGCGGCCGCGTTTCCGCGAAGTGGCCCGCGCCTTCCTCGCCTGGGAAACGGAACGGCGACCGGAGATCCGCACGACGGCAACGGAAGTGCCGGCCGGCGTCGAGATCGAGCCGATCGGCATTCGCCTGACCGGCGTTGCCGACCGCATCGATTTCAAAGGCAGCAAAGCCGCCGATATCATCGACTACAAGACCGGCTATAATCCCTCCCCGGCGCAGGCCCGCGCGCTGCTCGATCCGCAATTGGCGCTGGAAGCCTATGCCCTCAAGGCTGGCGCTTTCCGCAATGTCGGCCCGCTCGTTCCGGAAAACCTGCTCTATGTCCGGCTGAGGCCTGGCGACCGCTTCAAGGTCGATCAGGTCAACAACGAACTTTCCGGCCGCGGCGGCAAGACGGAAACAAAGTCGGCTATGGATCTGGCCGAGGAGTCGATGGACCAGCTCGTCAAATTCGTCACCCTGCTACAATCCGGCGAAAAGGGCTTCTCGTCACGGCTGATCCCTGCCCAGCAATTCGAATATGGCGGCGACTACGATCACCTCGCCCGCGTCTCCGAATGGTCGACGGCGGAGACCGAGCAGGAGGGAGGCGGCGATGAATGAGCTTTCCAACGGCGAGCTGGCCGCCCTGCCCGACAGCGACGATCCCGGCGTCTGGATCGGCTGGACGACGGTGCAGCAATCCATTGCCTCCGATCCGGAACGATCCGCCTGGGTCTCGGCCAATGCCGGTTCCGGCAAGACGCATGTCCTGACGCAGCGCGTCATCCGCCTGTTGCTTGCCGGCGCGCGGCCGTCGGCCATTCTCTGCCTCACCTACACCAAGGCCGCCGCTTCCGAAATGTCGAACCGCGTCTTCGATCGGCTGGCCGCCTGGGCAACGTTGCCGGACGAAGAGCTGAAGGCGCGGATCGCCGAGATCGAAGGTGCGGAACCGGGTCTCTTGAAGCTTGCCGAGGCACGCCGCCTCTTTGCCAAGGCATTGGAGACGCCGGGCGGTCTGAAAATCCAGACGATTCACGCCTTCTGCGAGGCGCTGCTGCATCAATTCCCGCTGGAAGCCAATGTCGCCGGCCATTTCTCCGTTCTCGACGATCGGGCCGCGGCAACCCTGCTGGATGATGCCCGTCGATCGCTGCTGACGGCAACGCCGCAACATCCGAATGCCGAGCTTGCCGAGGCCTTCGCCTATGTGCTTGATCTCGGTGATGAATCAGGCTTGGAGACATTGCTTGGCGAGATCGTCGCCAACCGCAACGCTATCAGGCGCTTCACGGCGGAAGCCGAACGAAAGGGCGGCGTCGAGGCTGCGTTGCTCGCCCGGCTCGGTCTTTCTCCTGAGGATACGGAAGCCGGGATCGCGGAGCAATATTGGCCGCTGCCCGGCCTTTCCGGCTCGACGCTGGAGCTTTATCTCAGCCTTGCCGATCTGAAGGGCGGGGCTAAAGCTCAGGATATCGCCTACGGGCTACGCCTTGCCAAACGCGAGGCAAACCCGATCGCCCGCGCGGAGATCCTCGAAAAGGTCATGCTGACCGCCAAGGGCGAACCGAAGTCGGATAGCCAGTTTTTCGTCAAGGCGATGCTGGCGGATGCGCCTGAGCTGGCCGACGCCGTTGCCGCCGCCCGCGCCCATGTCGTCGCCTGTCGCGACCGGCTGAAGCTGATGCGAATGTATCGCGCCACACGGGCAGCGCTCACACTCGCCGACCGGCTGAACCGCGACTATGAGGAATTGAAGAAGCGGCGCAGCCAGCTCGATTTCGAAGACCTGATCACCCGCACCGCCGATCTCCTGACCAAGAAAGATGTCGGCCCCTGGATCCACTACAAGCTGGACCAGGGCATAGACCATATCCTCGTCGACGAGGCGCAGGACACTAGTCCTATCCAGTGGAGCGTCATCCAATCGCTGGCAGAAGACTTCTTCTCCGGCGAAAGCGCGCGCCCGACCCTCAGGACCATCTTCGCAGTCGGTGACGAAAAGCAGTCGATCTATTCCTTCCAGGGCGCGCGGCCCGAGCGGTTCTCCGAGGAAAGCGATCGCACGCGGAGGCGCGTGGATAGCAGCGGCCAGCAGTTTTCATCGATCCGCCTGCCGCTCTCCTTCCGTTCGACCGCCGATGTGCTGGCTGCCGTCGACCATGTCTTCACGGCGCCCGAGAACGCCCGCGGCCTCAGCGCCGCCGCCGAGCCGGTCGTGCACCGCTCCAGCCGCATCGGTCATCCTGGCGCCGTCGATCTCTGGGAGATGATTGCGCCGGAGCCACTGGCGAAGGAAGAAGACTGGACGGCTCCCTTCGATTCGGCGCCGGAAAGTGCGCCGGCGGCGATCCTGGCGCGGCGAATGGCTCAGACGATCGGCAACATCATTGGCCGCGAGACGATCATCGAGAAGGGAAAGGCCCGCTTCATCGAGGCCGGCGATATCCTTGTGCTGGTGCGCAAGCGCGACAGCTTCGTCAACGCGCTGACCCGAGCATTGAAGCGGCGCAACAATATCCCCGTCGCCGGTGCCGACCGTCTGGTGCTGACCAGCCACATTGCTATCCAGGACCTTTTGGCGCTTGGCCGTTTCCTGCTGCTGCCGGAAGACGATCTTTCGCTGGCGGCACTTTTGAAAAGCCCTCTGTTCGATCTCGGCGAAGACGATGTTTTCGCGGTCGCGGCCTATCGTGGCGATGATGAAAGCGTCTGGAGCCATCTGCAGAGATTCGCCGACGACGGCAATGAGCGCTTCCGCCATGCGGTCGACCGGCTGAAAACCTTCTTGGCACTGTCTAAAAGCCTGTCCGTGCATGACTTCTACGCGCGCGTTCTCGGCAGCTTCGGTGGCCGGCGGCAGTTCTTGGCGCGGCTCGGCACCGAAGTCAGCGACATCCTCGATGAATTCCTGACCTTCACACTGGACCACGAAACCTCCGGCCTGCCGGGCTTGCAATCCTTCATCTCGACGCTGGAGCTGGAAGCGCCGACCGTGAAGCGTGAGCAGGATAAGGGCCGCAACGAGGTGCGCATCATGACGGTGCATGCCTCCAAAGGCCTGGAAGCGCCGATCGTCTTCCTCGTCGATGGCGGCGGCAAAGCCTTTACCCATACGCATCTGCCCAAGCTGCGGCTGATCGAGACCGGCAAGGGCGAAATCCCGCTGCCCGTCTGGGTGCCGGTCAGCGCGCTCGCCAACTCGCTGACACAGGCCGATGCGACGAGGCTGCAAGCGCTAGCGGAGGAGGAATATCGCCGCCTGCTCTATGTCGGCATGACCCGGGCTGCCGATCGGCTGATCGTCTGCGGTTATCGCGGCATCCGCGAAAACGCCGATACATGGCATGCTATGATTTCCCGGACGCTGCGCCAGGATGGCGAGCGCTGCACCCCTGTCACCTTCTCCGGACCGGACGGCGAATGGCAGGGATTGAGCTGGCGGGTCACCCAAGTCGAGCGCAGTTTCGAGCATATGGAACAGGTGGAAGCGGCTGTGGACCGAGGAGCGTTGCCGGCGGGACTGTGCCGGCCGCTGCCGGCGCAGCGAAACCTGCCCAGACCGCTCAGCCCTTCCGGTGCCGGCACCATCATCGACGACGAGGCCGACAATCTGCTTGTCGCCTCACCCTTGTTCACCGAGAAGGCCAAATCGGATCGCTCCTTGGAGAAGGGGCGTTTCATTCACCGCATGCTGCAGACTTTGCCGGAGATCGCGCCGGCGGGTCGCGCCGATGCCGCGCGGCGCTATGCCGAGCGAGCCGCGCGCTTCTGGCCGCAGGCCGAACGCGAAGCGCTGATCGGCTCGGTGATGGCGCTGCTGTCGCACCCAGAGCTGCAGGGCGTTTTCAGCGCCCATGCCCAGGCCGAAGTCTCGATCATGGGCACGCTGACGCTCGCCGATCAGAACTACGCCGTCTCCGGCCGCATCGACCGGCTGACCGCACTCGACGACCGTGTGGTCATCCTCGACTACAAAACGAATCGCGTGCCGCCGCGTGTCGCCGAAGAGATTCCCTTCGCCCACCGCGCACAGCTTGCCATCTATCGCGAGATCCTTTCGCCGCTTTATCCCGGCAAACGCATCGATTGCGTGCTTGTCTATACCGAGAACGCCTCGATCCATACGCTCTCCCAAGAAGCGCTCGCATTGGCGCTTGCGGAGCTCAAAACAAAGTGAAATACCAAATATTGAAATTTGGGCACCGCACCATCACATATCTAGCAACCCGCAAATCCTGGTAAGGAGCAGCCTATGGCTACCGTTAAAGTCGATACCTCCAACTTCGCTGCCGAAGTCCTGCAGTCCGCAGAGCCTGTCGTCGTTGATTTCTGGGCCGAATGGTGCGGTCCGTGCAAGATGATCGCGCCTGCTCTCGAAGAGCTCGCTGTACAGTTCGAAGGCAAGGTGAAGGTCGCCAAGCTCAACATCGATGAAAACCCGGAACTGGCTGCCCAGTTCGGCGTTCGCTCGATCCCGACGCTTGCCATGTTCAAGGCCGGCGAAGTTGCCGACATCAAGGTTGGCGCCGCTCCCAAGACCGCCCTGCAGAGCTGGATTTCCAGCGCCGCTTGATCGGTATCGACTGAGAGAATGAAAAAGCCCGCTTCGTGCGGGCTTTTTGTTGGTCGGAGAACACAGACCATCCTCGCCCTTCGAGGCTTCGCACCTCAGGGTGAGGATGGAGCGGGCTCGTCGCAACGGCAACGCAGAGATGAATGATGAGCCCTAGTGCGGCTGGGCGAAAAGGTCAGCCCTCATGCCGAGGAGGCCCGCAGCGCTCGTCTCGAAGCACGAGGGCGGGTGGTTGATGACCACCTCACCGGAATCATTTTGGCGGTGTGCCGTTATCGGCAAGGACATCGCCGACGAGATAGAGCGAGCCGCCGATCAGAATGCGCGGCGCCGGCAAATCGGGCATGGCCAGCTCTCTGATTGCATCCAGCGCCTGACCGACGCTCGACATCGGCTCGGCCACCAAGCCGGCATCGTAGGCCGAGCCCGCCAGAACCACCGGGTCGATCATCGACTCGCTGCCGCGGATCGGTACGCAATAGACCTTTTCCGCCAAGCCGGTGAACGCCTTGAAATAACCGACGGGATCCTTGGTGTTGATCATGCCGGTGATCAGGAATAGCGGCCGCGGCTGACGCTCTTCGAAATTGGCCATGGCTTCGGCAATGACCTCGCCGGCGCCGGGATTGTGACCGCCATCGACCCAGATTTCCGCGCCTTGCGGCGCGTGCGGCAGCAAATTGCCCTCCGTCAACCGCTGCAGACGACCCGACCATTCGATCGACATCATCGCCTTTTCCATCATCACCTCGGTAACGATGAAGCCCGCGGCCTTGACGGCGCGGATGGCGGCGGCGGCATTGGCATATTGATGCCGGCCCAGCAGGCGCGGCAGCGGCAGGTCGGCGAGCCCGAACTCGTCCTGATAGACCAGCCGGCCATATTCCTCATGGGCGGAAAAATCCTGGCCGAAAACCGCGGTCGGGCAGCGCAGCCGCTCGGCCGTCGATATCAGCACGTCCAGGGCGGCATCATACTCCTGATGGCCGATGACGACCGGACGACCAGGTTTCATGATCCCCGCCTTCTCGGCGGCGATCAGCTCGACGCGGTCGCCAAGATAGGGCTGGTGATCGAGCGAGATCGGCATGATGACCGAAGCGGCCGGGTCGGAAATAACGTTGGTGGCGTCGAAACGGCCGCCGAGGCCGACTTCGATAATCGCGACATCTGCCGGATGCTCGGAAAACAGCATGAAAGTGGCCGCGGTCAGGATTTCGAAGACCGTGATCTTCTCGCCGGCATTGGCGTCGGCAATCCGCCGCAGCACATCGGCGAAGACCGCGTCGTCGACGAGCTTGCCGCGGCCGCCCTTGACGCCGATGCGATAACGCTCATGCCAATTGACGAGATGCGGCGAGGTATGGACATGCACGCTCAGGCCGCCGGCCTCGAGAAGCGCGCGGCAGAAGGCCGTCACCGAACCCTTACCGTTGGTGCCGGCGACATGGATCACCGGCGGCAACTTTTTTTGCGGATTGCCAAGAATGTCGAGCAGCCGGGTGACTCTGTCCAGCGAGAGATCGAAGCCTTTGGGATGCAGCCCCATCAGCTTGTCGATTTCCCGTGCCGCCTCGCTCATTGCGGATTGATCCATAGCCGTCATCCCGCACCCTCCGCCTTTCGGCCATTCCGTTTTAGGTCAGGCTCTCGCCACCATCGGCAGTGCTGCGCCGTTCAGGTCCTTGGCAGATACGTCATTCGCCGGCTTCTTGGTCAGTATCCTCAGCAGCGTTGCCAGGGTGTCGGGGATATCATGGCGCTTGACGACCATGTCGACCATACCGTGCTCAAGCAGATATTCCGAGGTCTGGAAGCCTTCTGGCAGCTTTTCGCGAATCGTCTGTTCGATGACGCGCTTGCCGGCAAAGCAGATTTCCGCACCCGGTTCCGCAAGATGGACATCGCCGAGCATGGCGTAGGAGGCCGTGACGCCGCCGGTCGTCGGATTGGTCAGCACGACGATATAGGGCTGACCGGCTTCCTTCAGCATGTCGACGGCGACCGTCGTGCGCGGCAACTGCATCAGGGACAAAATGCCTTCCTGCATGCGCGCACCGCCCGATGCAGGGAACATCACCAGCGGGCACTTTTCGGAAATGGCGCGTTCGAACGCCTTGACGATCGCTTCGCCTGCAGCGATGCCGAGCGAACCGCCCATGAAATTGAACTCATGCACGACAGCGACGAGCTTCAGGCCTTGAACCTTGCCGACGCCGGCAAGAATCGTGTCTTCCTGCTCGGTCTTGACGCGGCTGTCCTTCAGGCGGTCGGTATATTTCTTGGAATCGCGGAACTTCAGCGGGTCCTGCGCGACCTTCGGCTGCGACAGCGCTTCATATTCACCATTGTCGAAGAGATCGGCAAGGCGAGCCTTGGCCGGCATCTTCATATGAAAACCGGAAGCGGGAATGACCCACTTATTGTCTTCCAGATCCTTGTGGAAGACCATCTCGCCGGTCTCCGGGCACTTGATCCAGAGATTTTCCGGCACTTCGCGGCGGCCCAGCATGGAATTGATCCGCGGGCGGACGTAATTCGTGATCCAGTTCAATTCGAAAACTCCTGATCGACTGAATTAACCGATATGGGCATAGGCCGTTTCTTCAACCTGTTCCGGTCGAAGCTTCCGCCTATGTGGGAAAACTATTCGGCAGCAACAAGGCGCGCCGAACGCGTTCCCGTCGAGAGACCGCGCACCAGCGTCGCGACGGCCTGGATGGTGTCAGCGGTCGCCTTGCCATCCTTGGTCAGGCTGGTGGCGATCTGGTTGACGATGGCCGTGCCCACGACAACGCCATCGGCGGAAGCGCCGATCAGCTTGGCGTGCTCGGCCGTCTTGACGCCGAAGCCGACGCAGACCGGCAGGTCGGTATGCTGTTTGATGCGCTTGACGGCGCCGGAGACCAGCGACGGGTCCGGCAAAGCAGAGCCGGTGATGCCGTTCATCGAGACGTAGTAGACGAAGCCGGACGTATTGTTCAGCACGGTCGGCAGGCGCTTGTCGTCGGTGGTCGGCGTCGCGAGACGAATGAAATTGATGCCCTTGCGGATCGCCGGGATGCAGAGCTCGTCATCCATTTCCGGCGGCAGATCGACGACGATCAGGCCGTCGATCCCGGCGGCTAGCGCGTCGTCGAGGAATGTCTCGACGCCGTAGATATAGATCGGATTGTAGTAGCCCATCATCACGATCGGCGTATCGCCATCCGTCTTGCGGAAATCGGCGGCGAGCTGCAGCGTCTTCTTCAGCGTCTGCCCGGCCTTGAGGGCGCGCTGGCCGGCAAGCTGGATCGCCGGGCCATCGGCCATGGGGTCGGAGAAGGGCATGCCGAGTTCGATGACGTCGGCACCGGCTTTCGGCAGCGCCTTCATGATGCCGAGCGAGGTCTCGTAATCGGGATCGCCACCCATGAAATAGGTGACGAGTGCCGGGCGGCCTTCAGCCTTCAGAGCGGCAAAGCGTTTGTCCATACGTGCGGTCATGGTGTCTAACTCACATTCCCAGAATCTTGCCGACGGTGAAGATGTCCTTGTCGCCGCGGCCGGAGAGATTCATCAGGATGATCTCGTCCTTGCCCATCTTCGGCGCGCGCTTGATGACTTCGGCGAGCGCGTGGCTCGGCTCCAGCGCCGGGATGATGCCTTCGAGGCGCGTCAGGGTCTGGAAGGCTTCCAGCGCCTCGTGGTCCATGATCGGCACATATTCGACGCGGCCGATATCGTTCAGCCAGGAATGCTCCGGGCCGATGCCGGGATAGTCGAGGCCGGCCGAGATCGAATGTCCCTCTTTGATCTGGCCGTCGCCATCCTGCAGAAGATAGGTGCGATTGCCATGCAGCACGCCGGGCGAACCGGCGGTGATCGAAGCGCAATGCTCGTCACCTTGCAGGCCCTTGCCGCCGGCTTCGACGCCGACGATCTTGACGTCCTCGTCATCGAGGAAGGGATGGAAGATGCCGATCGCGTTCGAACCGCCGCCAACGGCAGCGACGACGAGATCCGGCAGGCGGCCCTCGGCCTCCAGCATTTGCTGCTTGGCTTCCGTGCCGATCACCGACTGGAAGTCGCGGACCATTTCCGGATAGGGATGCGGGCCGGCGGCCGTGCCGATCAGGTAATAGGTGTCGTCGACATTGGTGACCCAGTCGCGAAGGGCCTCGTTCATGGCGTCCTTCAGCGTGCCGCTGCCGGCGGTGACCGGAATCACCTCCGCGCCGAGCAGCTTCATGCGGAAAACGTTCGGCGCCTGACGCTCGACGTCGGTCGCGCCCATGTAGACAACGCAGGGGAAACCGAAGCGGGCGGCGACTGTCGCAGACGCAACGCCATGCTGGCCGGCACCGGTTTCGGCGATGATGCGGGTCTTGCCCATGCGCTTGGCGAGCAGGATCTGGCCGATGCAATTGTTGATCTTGTGCGAGCCGGTATGGTTCAGCTCTTCGCGCTTGAAATAGATCTTGGCGCCGCCAAGCTCGGCCGTCAGCCGTTCAGCGAAATAGAGCGGGCTCGGGCGGCCAATATAATGGGCGCCGAGCGATTTCAGCTCCGCCTGGAACGCAGGGTCATTCTTCGCCTTGTTCCATTCCTCCTGCAGATCCAGGATTAGCGGCATCAACGTTTCGGCCACGAAACGGCCGCCATAAATGCCGAAACGGCCGTCCTCATCGGGGCCGGCGCGGAAGGAATTCAGTTTTGGCGTCTGGTTCACTCTCTACTCCCTGCTGCCGGTTCCGGCAGACATGCTTCTGCAAAAGCGTCGAAAAACTGGTCGATCTTGTTCAGATCCTTCACGCCCGGCGCACTTTCAAGGGCGGAGGAAAGATCGATGCCCGTAGCCTTGGTGGATGCTAAGGCCTGAGCGACATTGTCCTTGTTGACGCCGCCCGACAGCATGTAATCCACCCGATCGTCGAGCCAGCTCATCAGGCTCCAATCGAAGGACATGCCGTTTCCGCCCGGCAGCTCGGAGCCGGCGGGCGGCTTGGCATCGAACAGGAAGCGGTCGGCAATGCCGATATAGGATTCCACCCGCTTCAGATCGTCGGCGGTGCGCACCGCCATGGCCTTCATGACCGGCACATTATAGACCGCTTTGATCGTCAGCACACGCTCCGGGCTTTCATTGCCATGGAGCTGCAGCATATCCGGACGCACCAGCGAGATGATCTCATCCAAATCGTCATTGCTGGGATTGACCGTCACGGCGACGATCTTTGCCTTGCCGCGCGCGCGTTCCGCCAACTGGCCGGCCACATCCGGCTCCACATAGCGCGGGCTCTTTTCAAAGAAGATGAAGCCGATATGGGTGGCGCCGCGCTCAAGAGCGCGATCTACCGCTTCCGGCGTCTTCAGGCCACAAATTTTGATATCGGGGTTCATGGCAGCGGAGTGACATGAAATTGCAAAAGAGTCGAGCCTAAAGGCAACGAACGCGGAATTTTACGCAGCTCGGCAGCGAAGCTCATCAATGGGCCTTTGACCAGCAATATAGCTGCTCCCAGCCGTTCGAACGCCACTGGTACCACGCTGCACGGAGGCGACGGCAGCGCCTGCCCATTTCGAACGATGAGCGCCGATGCAGCGGGAGACTATCGGCAACCAGAGCGATTGGTGCTATGACTCCCATGAGGCAAGACCACAGCGCAGCGGACGAACGTGCATGTCGACAGCAGTCGCCATTCTCGGCGGGGTCGGGCTGTTTCTGCTCGGCATGACCGTCATGACCGACGGCCTAAAGGCGCTGGCAGGCTCCGCTTTGCGCGTTGCCTTGGGCACTGCGGCGGCCACGCCACTCTCGGGTGCTTTCTGGGGTGCGATCGTCACGCTTCTCGTGCAGTCGTCGAGTGCGGTGACGATGACGACGATCGGCCTCGTCAATGCCGGCCTATTGACCTTTCCGCAGGGGCTTGGGATCGTTTTCGGCGCCAATGTCGGCACGACGGGAACGGGCTGGCTGGTGGCGCTGATCGGCGTGCGCGTCTCGCTTTCGACCTATGCGCTGCCGATGATCTTTATCGGCGCACTTGCCAAGCTACTGGGCGGCGGGCGGATCGCGGCGGCGGGCAGCGCGCTGGCGGGTTTCGCGCTGGTGCTTTATGGGCTGACGACGCTGCAGCAGGGCATGGGAGGTCTTGCGGAGAGCCTGCATCCCTCCGACCTGCCCGCAGTGCTCGGCGCACCGGGGGTTGGCTGGGGCGCGGGGTTCGTCGGGCTGATGGCGCTCATCGTCATCGGCTTGGCGATGACTGCGGTCATGCAATCCTCGACGGCGGCAATCGCCGTCACCATTGCGGCTTTCTACGCCGGAGCGGTCAGCTTGGAGCAGGGCGCAGCGCTTATCATCGGTCAAAATATCGGGACGGCGACGAGTTCCGCATTGGCGGCGCTCGGTGCCAGTACGACAGCCAAGCGTCTCGCCCTTGCCTATGTGCTGTTCAAGATCATCGCAGCGTTGATCGCGATCGTCGCCTTTCCGTTCACAGCCGCGCTGATGAACGGCTTCTCCACGTCGGTCGACGGAATGACGCTGCTTGCCGCCTATCATACAGCCTACAATGTGGTCGGCGTCGCGGCGCTCCTGCCGGCTACGCAATGGTTCGCCCGCATCGTCGAGCGCCTGCTACCCACAAAGCAGACAGGGCTGCAGCGCGCGCTCGATCCGAGCGTGCTCGCCAGTCCGGTGATCGCGGTCGAGACCGTGCGGCGTGTCCTGGCGGATATGCTCGCAACAAGCGCCGCTTCGGTTTCCGCGGCACTTTCGGGTGCCAAAGCAGGCCCCGCGGCGCAGGGCACTCCGGCAGGTGTCGCGCTTCGGGAAGTGCGGGATTTCCTCTCCGAATTGAAGGAGCCGCCCGAGACGGAGGCCGAACGGCTGCGCATGACGAGCACGCTGCACGCGCTCGATCACGCCTCGCGCCTTGTAGACGTTTTGGCAGAGGGCGAATTTCCCGATCTGCCGGCCGAAGCCACCCTTGATCGTCATGCCGCTGTGCTGTGCGCACGGGTCATGCGCGCGGCACAGACGGTCGGGCACTCGATCACCGCCGAATCCGCCCTCAGCGCGCAAGCCGCGCCCATTGGCTGGAGCATTTCGCCCGAGGTGATCACGGCGCTCTCTGAAGCAGAGGAGGCCGCAAGAGAGCTCAACGCTTTGAAACGGGACCATCGCGCCGCAACGCTTGCCTCCGTCGCACCGGGAAAGCTGGTCGCCACCGAAGCCTTCACGCGGATCGATACCGTCAGACGGCTCGACCGGATCGCACATCACGCCTGGCGGTCGGCAGCGCATCTTCTCGGGCATGGAGGGCCTGCGGACTAAGGTCCGGGCTCAATCAGGCCCACCAATTGCCGTGCAGCGCTATCAGTCGGGAAGCCTGCTGAACTTGCGAAGGTTCTTGTCGACGAAGGACTCCGGCAGGAAGCGGCGTATGAAGCGGACCTGCCCCGCTGCCTTTCCTGCGGTGTAGCGCCTCTTCGGCGATGCGGCGTTAGCGGCTTTGAGCACCATATCGGCAACCACTTCCGGCGCATCGCCCGTCCCAATAACGTTGCGCATCAGATCCTCCGCATTGGTGCGCGCTGTGTCGTATACCGGAAGCGGATGATCCGGTCGCGTCAGGTTCTCTTCGAAGGACGTGCGGGTGACGCCGGGCTCCACGAGCACGACGCGGATTCCCTGCGTGCGGACTTCGTGGTCAAGGGATTCGGAATAGCCCTCGACCGCGTGCTTGGTCGATGCATAGAGTGCGTTGTAGGGAGCGGGGATCAGCCCAAGGATGGAACTCATATTGATGATCCTGCCCTTTCGCTGACGTCTCATCACCGGAAGTATTGCATTGGTCATCCGCAGGACGCCGAAAAAGTTCACGTCGAACAGAGCCTTCGCCTGCGCCTCGGAGGATTCCTCTGCCGCGCCGAGCAATCCGATGCCGGCATTGTTGACAAGAAGATCGATCCGACCGGCGCGGGCCAATATCTCATCGACCGTCCTTTGCACCGAACCATCGTTGGTAACGTCGCATACCAGCATCGCAACGCCGTCCGGAGTATCCGGCATGGGCTTACGGCTGGTTCCGAATACCCGGTATCCAGCGCGTCGCAACGCGCGTGCAGTCACCAACCCGATACCGGAGGAAGCGCCCGTGACCAGGGCGACGCCGTTTTCTGTCTTGCTCATCAAGCTCTGCCTTTATTTTATCGTGGAACATTGATGAACGCTGGATTACTATCAAATCAGTAGTTAGTCACTATCAAAAAGATATCGACATGAAGAATCTTTCAAACCAACCATGTCTGATCGCCCGTAGCCTTGCATTGGTGGGCGATGCGTGGACCATGCTGATCATGCGGGATGCCCATGCGGGGCTCACTCGCTTCGACGAATTCCGCAAGAGCCTGGGTATTGCGCCGACAATGCTGACCGCTCGCCTCTCCGCGCTTACGGAACACGGGCTATTGGAGAAACGGCGCTACTCGGAACGACCGCCGCGCGATGAGTATGTGCTGACGGTCGCGGGCCAAGACTTCCTGCCGGTGCTATTTGCGATTGGGGCATGGGGGCGGAAGCATCGGTCTGTTGGTGGCGATGTGACACGCTTCTTTGACGCTGAGGCCGGTACCGAAATCGATCCCGTCACCATCGACCGCGCGACCGGCGCCCCGATCGGAACACGTCCCATCCGCGTTGCCATGCCTGAATGAACCTTAGCGCGAGAGACAACGTCGTCGCGTGCGGAAATTCAGGCGCCTTCGGTAAGTTCGGGCGTGCTACTCAATCGAAGTCGATGGCGTGTAGCTGGCTGCCATGACGCTTCAGCCAGGCCTTGGCTTCGTCCATGTCCGGGCAGAGCTTGCGGCAGAGCGCCCAGAAGCGCGGGCCGTGGTTCATTTCCCGTAAGTGCGCAACTTCATGTGCAGCGAGATAGTCGATCACCAGCGGCGGCGCCATGACGATGCGCCAGGAGAAGCTCAGATTTCCCCCCGAGGAGCAGGAACCCCAGCGGCTGCGGGTATCCTTCATACTGATGGAGGAGACGGTCGCGCGGATCGCTTTCGCATGCACCGCCACCAGCTTTTCCAGATCGGCACGGGCCTCCTTCTTGAGGAAGGTCGCGATGCGGCGGGTGGCATGTTCCGGCAGGCCGCTGACGCGCAGCACCGGCACGCCGTCGGCGATGACCGCCTCGGTCAGGCCGCGCAGGCTGCCGGTGTGCTCGATCCGATGACGGATGCCGCGCAGGAGGATTTCGCTGCCGCTCTGAAGATTTCCCTGTGTGGAGAATTTCGCAAGCTTGGTCAGCAACCAGCCCTGATGCCGGTCGAGGAAGGCATTGACCTCACGGGCCGCCAGGCCGCGCGGAATGGTCATCTTCAGCGCCCGCCCACCGGGCTCGATCCTAAGCGTGATCCGCGTCGCCCGTTCATGCTGGCGGATCGTCAGTGGCATCAGCCTACCGGCCACGTCCAACGTGCGCGTTTCCGGCGCGGGCGGCTTGGGAACAGGTCGGCGGGATCTGGACGAAAGCGGAAACATGAAAGCAGTTTTATACGATTCGCGTGGGTTTCTGGCAAAGAAAAACCGGCATCGCCGGATGCCGGTTCTGACTGGAAAAGCTGTTGCAATTACGGCGTCTTAAATTCGGAAGCCGGGCCGTTCTCATCATTGCGCTTGACGTTGTTGCGGTCGCGCATGAAACGGTCGAACTCTTCCTGATCCTTGGCGCGTCGGAGTTCGCGGACATAGGTGTCGAACTCGGCGCGCATTTCATCGAGTTTGCGGCGCTCCTCTTCGAGGCGCTCCAGCTCTGCCCGCCGCCAATCGTCGAAGGCGACATTGCCGGTGGAGAAATGCTGGCGATAACGACCGCGGTGGCGGCCGCAGCCGGCAAACATGCCGTCGGCCCTCTGGTTCACATCCCGTTTGAAATCTCTCAGGCGTTCGCCGAAGAGAATATAGGCAAGCATGGCGAGACCCAGAGGCCAGAAGACCACGAAGCCAAGTATCATCAGGGCAATGGTAGCCGGAGTCCAATCCGGGCGAAGCAATGCTGACTGGTGGTTCATCGTGAGGTATCCTCGCAGTAGAGCGGCCCGGCCACATGCCGAACCGCTGGAATCGAGATGGTAACCTCTTCGTGAGCCTTCAATGCCTTTTAGCCGGAAAATCGGACAAGCCTTTGAATCCGGCCCAATAATTCAACAAAAGCTAATTCTTTGCAATTTCAGGCGGATTTTCCGCCCTTGATCACACGTTTGACGACCGGCTTTCCGGTGCGGCTGTGTTCCCGGGTGAAAGCGACGATGCGCGGCGCGATTTCGCGACGGAAACGCGAGCCGTTGAAGACGCCGTAGTGTCCGACATCCGGCTGCAGATAGTGCATCCGCATATCCTCAGGGATATTGGTGCAGATGGTCTGCGCCGCCTTGGTCTGGCCGACGCCGGAAATGTCGTCGTTTTCGCCTTCTACCGTCAGCAGTGCCACATTGCGGATCGCCGTCGGATCGACGCGCTGGCCGCGATGCGCCAGCTCGCCCTTCGGCAGCGCATGCTTTATGAACACCTGATCGACGGTTTGCAGGTAGAATTCCGCCGTCAAATCCATGACTGCCAGATATTCGTCGTAGAAATCGCGGTGTTTCTCCGGCTCGCCGTCGTTCTTGACGAGGTGCATGAAGAAGTCCTTATGTGCAATCATGTGCCGGTCGAGGTTCATTGACATGAAGCCGGAGAGCTGCAGGAAGCCGGGATAGACCGGGCGCATGAAGCCCGGCTGCGGCCAGGGCACGTTCATGACGACATTGTCGGCGAACCATTCGAGCGGCCTGTCCTTGGCGAGCTGGTTCACGGCTGTCGGATTGATGCGCGTGTCGATCGGGCCGCCCATCAGCGTCATCGACGAAGGCGACAGCGGATCGCCGGCCGCTTCCATCACCGCGGCTGCGGCCAGAACCGGCACGGAGGGCTGACAGACGGCAATGACATGGGTGTCCGGCCCGAGATGATGCAGCATCTCGATGACGTAATCGATGTAGTCTTCCAGATCGAAGGTGCCCTCGGTCATCGGCACCATACGGGCATCGATCCAGTCGGTGATGTAGATATCGGCGCTCGGCAGCAGCGCTTCCACGGTGCCGCGCAGCAGCGTCGCATAGTGACCCGACATCGGCGCGACGATCAGGATACGCGGATCGCTGCCATGGCCGGCCGGCAGGCTGCGCTCAAAATGGATCAGATTGCAGAAGGGCTTGTTCCAGACGATCTTTTCGTGGACCGAAACCTGCTTACCCCCGATCGAGGTTTCATGCAGACCGAATTCCGGCTTGCCATAGCGCCGGGTGGTGCGCTCGAAGACTTCGAGACTTGCGGTCACCGTACGGCCGAGCATCGTATGGGACAGCGGATTGAGGGGATTGGCATAGGCCAGGCGCATCATGTCGGCAGCGGCGCGGAAAGGTGCGAGGGCGGCATGATTGAGTTCATAGAGCTGATAAAACATAAAATCATTACCTTTCGAGGTGATCAGACGAAGAACGCTCCCCCAGCGCGACCCTCATCCATGAAAAACTCTTTTATCGAGACTAGCAGCTTTTGTTGCAGGGCAACATAACCCTTTCGGAATCTTGCGCACGCAAAAATGCCGGAGAATTACGTCTCCGGCATCAATAATGGTCTCAAAACGTTAAAGTTCCTGATCGTGCACGTTCATCAAGCGTCGGCCAGGAAGGTTTGGCGCTGCGCGCCGAGACCTTCCATGCCGAGTTCGACGACGTCGCCGGGCTTCAGATATTGCGGTGGCTTCATGCCCATGCCGACGCCCGGAGGCGTGCCGGTGGAGATGACGTCGCCCGGATGCAGCGACATGAACTGGCTGAGATAGGAGACGAGATAGGCAACGCCATAGACCATGGTCTTGGTCGAGCCGTTCTGCATCGTCTTGCCGTTGACCTTCAGCCACATGCCGAGCTTCTGCGGATCGGCGACTTCATCCTTGGTGACGAGCCAGGGGCCGATCGGGCCGAAGGTGTCGCAGGACTTGCCCTTGGTCCACTGTCCCGAACGCTCGGTCTGGAAGGCGCGTTCGGAGACATCGTGGGAGACGCAGTAACCGGCGACATAATCCAGCGCATCGGCTTCGTTGACATATTTCGCCGTCTTGCCGATGACGACGCCGAGTTCGACTTCCCAATCGGTCTTTTCCGAGCCACGCGGGATCAGCACGTTGTCGTTCGGGCCGACGATGGCGGAGGTGGCCTTCATGAAGATGATCGGCTCCGGCGGTACGGTGGCGCCGGTTTCGGCGGCATGGTCGGAGAAGTTCAGGCCGATGCAGATAAACTTGCCGGTGCCGGCGACGCAGGCGCCGATACGGCCTTCGGCCAGTTCCGGCAGGCTCTTCGGATCGAGGGCGGCGATCTTCGCCAGACCGGCGGGCGAAATCGCCTCGCCGCCGATATCGGCGACATGAGCGGAGAGATCGCGGATCTTGCCGTCGCTATCCAGAAGCGCCGGCTTTTCCTTGCCGGCTTCGCCAACACGCAACAATTTCATGGGTCTTCCTTCCCTGCATTTTCAAAGACGAGATTGGTTTCACCGTATATGAACGAATTATTCACCAGTGTCACCCATCGATTTCGGAGAGCCTAGTATGGCTCTCCGCTGGAAAAACAGCGCCCCTAGCTTGTAGGCAGCGATCTAGCGATTTCGACGATGACGTCGAAGGCCGTATCGATGTCCTCCGTCGTCGCCTCGAACTGGCCGGCCTGGAAACGGATGACCAATCGACCGCCGACACGGGTCTGCGTCAGATAGATGCGGCCGTCATTGTTGATCGCCGCGATCAGGCGTTGCGTGTGCTCTTCTTGATCCATGCCGGCAGGCGCCTTGTGATCGAAGGAGAACAGCGACAGGAATGGTTGGGTGACGATCTCGAAATCCAGCTCGGCGGCCAGACGCTTAGCCAGATTCTGCGACCAGGAGACATGATTGCGGATCATCGTCCGCAACCCTTCGAGGCCATGATAGCGCAGCAGGAACCAGAGTTTCAGAGCACGGAAGCGGCGACCGAGCGGCACCGACCATTCCGAATAATTGGTAATGCCATCATGGCCATGGGTGCGCAGAAATTCCGGATGGATTGCCAGCGTACGCACCAGGGATTCCGGTTCGCGGATGAACTGGACTGAGCAATCGAACTGGGCGCCAAGCCACTTATGCGGATTGAAGACGACGGAATCGGCTTGCTCGACACCCTGCCACAGCGTCCGGAATTCCGGGCAGATCATCGCCGAACCGGCCCAGGCAGCGTCGACATGCACATAAAGCCCATAACGGTGAGCGACGTCGACGACCGCAGCGATATCGTCGCAGCCGCCGATGCTGGTGCCGCCGACGCAGGGAATCACGCCGGCCGGCAGCAGGCCCGCCGCGCGATCGCGCTCGATCGCCGCCGCCAATGCCTGCGTGTCCATCGCGCTGTTCGGGCCGCCGGAGGGAATGCGGACCAAGTTCTCCGACCCGACGCCGGATATCCAGATGGCGCGATCGATCGACGTGTGGACCTGATCGGTGCAATAGATCCGCACCGCTTTGTTCGCCGCGAGGCCTTGGCTGTTGCCCTGCCAGCCAAGCGCCCTTTCGCGCATGACCAACACGGCCGCCAGCGTCGCCGTGGAGGCGGAATCCTGGATGACGCCTGTGAAACTGTCGGGGAGGCCGAGGGCTTGGCGCAGCCAATCGACCACCTTGGTTTCCAACTCGGTGGCGGATGGCGAGGTCTGCCAGAGCATGCATTGGGCAGCGATCGCGCTGACGAGATATTCGGCAATGACCGAGACCGGGGCGGCATTGGCGGGGAAATAGGCGAAGAAGCGCGGATGCTGCCAGTGCGTCATACCGGGAACGAGGATATCCTCAAAATCCTTGAAGATATCCTCCATCGCCTCGCCGGTTTCGGGTGGAGAGCCGGCGATATGCGCGGCGATTTCGCCCGGCGCCGTCTGGGCCCGCACAGGCCGGTCGCGGAGCGATGCGCGATAGTCCGCACCCCAATCCGCCGCCTTTTCCGACCAGCGCCGAAATTCCTCCCAGTTCATGACCGCCTCCTGGCTCCGTCAGACAGAGGCTGACCTTAGACCGGTTTTCGGAGCCGGTCGAGTATCAGAAAAGCTCGTCGAGCGCCGGGCCTGCCGGCACAATTCCCGTCGGATTGAGCGCGGCGATCGAATAGTAACCGCGCTTGATATGATCGAAGCTGACGGTCTCGGCAACGCCCGGCCAGTCGAGCATGCGACGGCAGAAGGCCTGGAGATTGGCATAGTCCGACAGCCGGTGGAGATTGCATTTGAATAGGCCGTGATAGGCAACATCAAAGCGAACGAGCGTGACGAAAAGCCGGATATCGCTTTCGGTCGGGTGACCGGCAAAGAGGAAATCCTTGCCTTCCAGCTCGCCTTCGACCCGATCGAGGCAATCGAAGACATCGCGGAAGGCTTCCTCATAGGCGATCTGTGTCGTCGCAAAGCCGGCGCGGTAGACGCCATTGTTGAGGACCGGATAGATGCGGGCGTTGAAAGCATCGATGGCTTCACGCTGACCGGCCGGATAAAGATCGATCGCATGGCGGGCGAGATCGCCGAAACCGTCGTTCAACATGCGCAGGATATCGGCGGATTCGTTGTTGACGATCGTGCTCTTCCGCTTGTCCCAAAGCACCGGCACGGTGGCACGGCCAGAGAAGAGCGGATCGGCCTTCGTATAGATTTCATGCATATAGCTGGCATCGTTGACCGGATCGTCGGTCGCGCCGGGGTAATTGCCGAAGCGCCAGCCTTGCTTGCTCAAGGCCGGCTCGACCACCGATACGGAAATGGCATCTTCCAAGCCCTTCAACTTGCGGCCGATGAGCGTGCGAGAGGCCCAGGGGCAGATGAGAGCGACGTAGAGATGATAACGGCCGGCTTCGGCAGCAAAACCACCCTCACCCGTCGGGCCCGGCCGCCCATCTAATGTCACCCAATTGCGGAAGCTTGAGGTCTGGCGAACGAAGCCGCCCTTTTCATCCTTGGCCTGGACCGGCTGCCAGTCTTCCATCCACTTTCCGCTCACCAGCACGGTTCTGTCTCCAATTCGCGCGCGTTTTGACGCCGGGGATCATAGCGAAATCGGGTTTCACCGAAATAACGCAATGTTGAAACAGACTGTCTACCGGGCGAGACCTGATGCGACTATAAACTTGCCTGACAAATTCCAGTTATTGGAGCGCCCTATGCCTACTTCCGTTTCTTCCGTGAAAACCGAGCATGCCAGCCGCTATCTGCAGCAGCTTTGCAAGCACTGGAGCCACCGATTCACCGTCGAATTCAACGAAACCGCCGGCAAAGTGCCGTTCAGCCCTGAAACCTCTGTCGAATTCGCGGCCGATGCCTCCGTTTTGCGAATGACCCTGCACGTCGAAAATCCGCAGGATCTCGAGCGCATGCAGAATGTGGTGACCGATCACCTCAAGCGATTTGCCTTCCGCGAAGAACTCGACGTGGTCTGGACTGCGGATGCAAGCCGGGTATAGGTTCGCCTCGTATCCGCCAAGGCCGGTCGCCTTTCCGCTCCCAACGGTCCGCGACTGCCTTCCTCAGATGGAAAGAATCTTATGACGTCCAGCAATTCCCGCGAATCGCAATATCCGATCGACAAGCTCTTTCTCGACCGTTGGTCGCCGCGTGCCTATTCCAACGAAACCATGCCGGAGGCCGATCTCCTGACCATATTGGAAGCCGCCCATTGGGCGCCGTCCGCCTCCAATATGCAGCCCTGGCGCTTCGTCTACGCGCTGCGCGGCTCGGAGAACTGGGAGAAATTCCTCGATCTGCTGATCGAGTTCAACCAGGGCTGGGCGAAATCCGCCGCAGCGCTGCTTTTCGTCGTTTCGCGCACCCATAACGGCGAACTCGGCTCGGCCGAACAGAAGCCCAACTACAGCCACTCCTTCGACACTGGTACAGCTTGGGGCTTCTTGGCGCTACAGGCGCACCTAGCCGGCTACGCAGCTCACGGCATGGGTGGTTTCCATGTCGAGAAATCCTATGAGGTTCTTGGTATCCCGGAAGGCTTCCGCGTCGAGGCTGCCGTTGCGATCGGCAAGATTGGCGACAAGGATCAGCTTCCGGAGAAGCTGAGGGAACGCGAAGTGCCGAACCATCGCAAGCCGCTTTCCGAAGTTGCCTTTAACGGCACCTTTATCGCCAAGTAGTTGATCTTGAAATGCAAAGGCCCGCCCGATGTTTCAGGCGGGCCTTTTTTAATTTCTGAAATCAGCGATCAGATATCGAGGTTGGCGACGCTCAGTGCGTTGTCCTGAATAAATTCGCGCCGGGGCTCGACCTCGTCGCCCATGAGCCGGGCAAACAAACCGTCGGCATCGGTCGCATCGGTGACCTTGACCTGCAGCAGCGAACGGACGTTCGGATCGAGTGTCGTTTCCCAAAGCTGCTCGGCATTCATCTCGCCGAGACCCTTGTAGCGCTGCATGGTAAGACCCTTGCGGCCGCCGGCGAAGATGGTTTCCAGCAGCATGCGCGGACCGGAAATCTCGGTTTCGCCGTCGCGACGAGCGAGCTTCGGCGGCAGGTCGTAGGTCTCCTTGAGGCGCGAAGCGAGCTGATCGATAAGACGTGCGTCCTGCGAACCGATCAGCGCCATGTCGAGAACGACAACTTCCTTGACGCCCCGCACCATGCGCTCGAAACGCAAGCCGCCTTCGCTGGTGAGACCACCGCTCCAACCGCGTTCAGTTTCCTCGGCAATGATGTCGAGCCGCTTGGCAACATCATTCACCAGGCTTTCGGCCCGTGCCGGGTTGCTGACCAACTCGGCATTCAGGGCGCCGGCAATCGCCGCCTGTTCGACGACGGCGCGGTTATAGCGAGAATGCAAATTGTCGATCAGCGTGCGCAGGCGCAGCGCATCGGCAATGACCTCGCGCAGATCCTGGCCGGCGCGGACTTCACCGGTGCCGAGACGCAGGCTGGCATCCTCGAGACCCTGGCCGATCAGATATTCTTCCAGCGCCTTCTCATCCTTCACATATTGCACGGATTTGCCGCGCGTCACCTTATAGAGCGGCGGCTGTGCGATATAGAGATGACCGCGCTCGATGAGATCGGGCATCTGGCGGAAGAAGAAAGTGAGCAGCAGCGTGCGAATGTGAGCGCCGTCGACGTCGGCGTCCGTCATGATGATGATCTTGTGGTAGCGCAGCTTGTCGGCGTTGAACTCGTCCTTGCCGATGCCGGTGCCAAGGGCGGTGATCAGCGTGCCGATTTCCTGGCTCGACAGCATCTTGTCGAAGCGGGCGCGCTCGACGTTGAGGATCTTACCGCGCAGCGGCAGGATGGCCTGGTTTTCGCGCGAACGGCCCTGCTTGGCCGAACCGCCTGCCGAATCGCCCTCCACAAGGAAGACTTCGGACTTGGCCGGATCGCGTTCGGAGCAGTCGGCAAGCTTGCCGGGCAAAGACGCAATATCGAGAGCGCCCTTGCGCCGGGTCAGTTCACGCGCCTTGCGGGCGGCTTCGCGGGCGGCGGCGGCTTCGACGACCTTGCCGACTAGCACCTTCGCATCGGCCGGATGTTCTTCAAGCCAGGTGCTCAGCGCTTCGTTGACGAGGCTTTCGACCACCGGACGCACTTCCGACGACACCAGCTTGTCCTTGGTCTGCGAGGAAAATTTCGGGTCCGGAACCTTTACCGAAAGCACCGCCGTTAGGCCTTCGCGGCAATCATCACCCGTCAGCGTCACCTTTTCCTTCTTGGTGATGCCGGAAGTGTCGGCATAGGAGGTGATCTGGCGCGTCAGCGCGCCACGGAAGCCGGCCATATGCGTGCCGCCATCGCGCTGCGGGATGTTGTTGGTGAAGCAGAGCACGTTTTCGTGGTAGCTGTCGTTCCACCACATCGCCACTTCGACGGTGATGCCATCCTTTTCGCCGCGGATGGAAACCGGCTTGTCGACCAGCGGCTTCTTGGCGCGATCGAGATAAGAGACGAAAGCTTCGAGGCCACCGTCGTAGATCATTTCTTCCTGCCTGATGTCCGAATGCCGCTTGTCGGTCAGGAGAATACGGACGCCGGAATTCAGGAACGCCAGTTCGCGCAGGCGATGCTCCAAGGTCGCGTAGTCGAATTCCGTCATCGTGAAGGTCAGCGAACTCGGCATGAAGCTAACTTCCGTGCCCGTCTCGTTGCCGGCATCGCCGGTCTCCCTGAGCGGCGCATCGGCGACGCCGTGGGTGAAGCTCATTTCATGGATCTTGCCCTGGCGGCGGATCTTCAGTTTCAGCCAGACGGACAGCGCGTTGACGACGGAGACGCCGACGCCATGCAGACCGCCGGAAACCTTATAGGAGTTCTGGTCGAACTTACCGCCGGCGTGGAGCTGGGTCATGATGACTTCGGCCGCGGAAACACCTTCGCCGGTGTGGATGTCCGTCGGGATGCCACGACCGTTGTCGGTGACGGTCACCGAACCATCGGGATTCAGCGCCACCGTGACGATGTCGGCATGACCGGCCAGCGCCTCGTCGATGGCGTTGTCGACCACCTCATAAACCATGTGATGCAGGCCCGAGCCGTCATCCGTGTCGCCGATGTACATGCCGGGGCGCTTGCGCACCGCATCAAGGCCCTTCAGAACCTTGATGGAATCTGCGCCATACTCGGCATTGCCGCCGTTTTCGGTTACGGATGTGTCGGTCATTTATTGAAGTCTTTCCAGTGTTTTAGAGAACCCTGCCGATCACTGCCGAATCAGCGGTTTTTCTTTCCCTGAATATAGGATGTTTCGCCCCGAACTTCCAAATGGAAGGCCCCTCATATCAGGCATAAAGCAGGGGATTAAGGCGGTTTTCAGCCGCTTTTACCGGCATTTTCGAGAAGCTGGGACAGCTCCCTGATCGTTGCTGCATCGAGACCGCGAATCTGGCCTGCCAACCGATTGACAAAGGCCGTATATTCGGGCGCCAGGCCAGAGGTATCGACGACGACGCGCGGGTCGGAAAAGCGCGCCAGCAGGAACAATTCCTCGGCCTCATCCCAGATGATGTTGAAGTATCCGGCGATACGCTGCAGCAGATCGAAGGTCGGCGTACCGCGCTTTCCATGTTCTAAGGCGGATAAATAAGCCGGAGTCACATTCAAGGCCGCGGCCATTTCCTTCTGCGAGACACCCTTGCGCGCCCTGAGTTTTCTCACCGCTTCGCCGAAGGGGGTCACAGCCTCTCCCCCTTCAGCCGCGACAGGCGGATATAGAGAGCGCCATCACCGCCATGATGCTGCGCCGCCGTCTCATAGGACGAAATCAGGAACCGGAATTCCGGCTTGGAAAACCACATCGGCACGGCACGCTTCAAGGCGCCCTCGCTGCCCATGGAGCTGCCCTTGCCAGTGATGACAAGCACATGGCGAAGGCCGCGCTGATGCGCCCGCAGCAGAAAATCGAGGAGCATGGCGTGCGCCTCGCTCTGGATCAGCCCGTGAAGGTCGATCCGTGCTTCCAGCGCCAGCCGGCCCTTGGCGATCTTGCGCTTGACCGGGCGTTCCAGCGGATGATGCGTGCCGGAGGGTTGTTTGGCTGGTACCGGCGCAGTTTGCGGATCGGCAGAGACCGTCGCCTTCGCGGCGCGTGCGGTCTCTTCGGCCTGTGCCTCCGCCGCCAGAACCTCGTCGAAAGCTTCGATATCGGCGAGCCGTTCCGGCATCGGCCGGGTGCTTTTCGCCACCTTGCCCCAGAGGATGCGTTCGTCCGTACTGAGCTTTCGTTCCTTGGTCTGTCGTTCTGAAGCCATCAGCCGAACCTCTGAGCTGCCGCCTTCGGAACCAATATATAAAAATCCGCATCATTGCGCACGGTGCCGGCAAGCTCTCCGGCATCGTAGCCGGAACCGGTAAAGATATCCCCACGCGCCGGGCCAACGATCGCCGAGCCGGTATCGAGCGCCAGCATCAGCCGCCCAAAAGGCTTGCCGCCATCGAGATGGGTCAGGCTTTCCGACTGGATGAAGAAGGGAAAGCCAAAGGTGTGGATCAACCGGTCGACCGCCAGCGAGCGGCCGGCAACCAGCGGCACCTTCGCCGCTGCGATCGGACCGAGCGAGGCATCGCTGACATCGGCCTCACGAAAGAAGATGTAGGACCTGTTGTGCCACAGCACCTCATCGACTTCCTGCGGATGGGCATAGAGCCAATCGCGGATCGTCTGCATCGAAATCGTCGTCCTGTCGAGCACGCCGCGCTCGATCAGCAGACGGCCGACGGCCGAGAAGGGATGACCGGCCTTGGCGGCATAGGTGATGCGACCCATCCGCCCATCGGGATAGAGCAATCGCGCCGCTCCCTGGACATGCACGAAGAAGACATCGACCTCGGACTTCGCCCAGGCGATCTCCAGGCCCCTGCCCTTCAGATATCCTCGATCGATCTCGCCACGATCGGGATAAGCGGAGATGATCCCATCCTTGAGGCGGCCGAACATATAGGACGGATCGAGATCCGTAGGCCGGTTGGTGTCGTCGAGGTCGATCAGATCGTCCGGCCGGCGATAGAAGGGGTAGCGATAGGTCTCGTCCGGCGTTGCGGAGACTGCGATCTCCGGCTCGTAGAAAGCAGTGACGAAACCTCTGGCGCCGTCGCCTCGGCGAATGAAGAAGGGCTGGCAGCGTTCTTCGAAGAAGGCTCGGGCCTCGGCGGCATCCCTGGGCTCATAACCCTTGGCCTCGTCGAGCAGGGCCAGAAGGTCATTTGCGGTCAGCCCGGCTGCGCCGGTGCGATAGGGCTTTACATCTCTGATATGGGCTCGACAGTCTTCCATGGCGCGAAAAAGGCCGGAAGGATCGTCATCCTTCCAGCCCTTCAGATCGGCGAAGGTTGCCGGCTCAAGCCTGAAATCCTGCGATGGGGTCGTCATTGTTCGGATTCGGTCGCCACGAGTTTCCAGTTCGGATCACGCGAACGGCTGTCGCGGGCAAAGGTCCAGAGATCGCTGATCTCGGCAACGGCTTCGGCATCGCCGTCGATCAGCGTGCCGGCCTTGTCATAGGTCGCCGAAATCATCTGGCTGACGATGCGCATCGTCACAAAGGCTTCCGTGCCCTTCATCTCGGCGCTGAGGATATCGGCCTTATCAATGCCGACAAAGGTAGACTTCACCTTTTCGCCCCTGGTTTCGCGCTCGGTAATGGCGGCATCGAAGCCTTCATAGACCTCGCGCGACAACAGGCCCTTCAGCGCCTTGCGATCACCATCGGCAAAGGCCATGACGATCATCTCGTAGGCCATGCGGGCGCCGTTGACGAATTCCTTCGGATTGAAGTTGGGATCGGCCTTGCTCAGTTCGCGCAGCGAATCGTTGAGCGGCGTGCCTGCTGCCGTGAAGGCGTCGATGGCAGCAAAGCGATCCTCATCCTCTGTCGCATCGCGTCGCGGCAGGGTCACCACCTTGCCGGCATCCGGTACGGTCGGACCCGTAGCAGAATCGGGAGAACCATAGAGATCGCGCGGCGGCTTCTCATTCCCCGTGCGGCGGCCAAGGACGCTCCGGAGCTGAAAGAAGATCAGCACCGCTGCCACCAGGAAAAAGATCGTCACAAAGTCGTTTGCACCCATCTCGTATCGGAACCGCCGTTAAAATTAAGAGTTTCAATCCCCATATAGTCCGCATCGATCTATCATTCAAATAGCGGACCGGTATCTTTATTATACGCGATAGACTAACGCTAAGCGTATAAGACCGCTTCCAGGATACGTTAACATGCGCATATCCCTCGTTCCTATCCTCGTCTTTCTGATGCCGCTTGCGGAAATCGCCGGATTCGTCATCGTCGGCAAGATGGTCGGCGTCTGGGCGACATTGGGCCTCGTGATCCTTAGCGCCCTCTTAGGTGCTGCTCTCCTTAGAATCCAGGGCATCGGTATCCTGCAGCGCATTTCCGCCGAGAGCCGCAATGGCGGTGATCCGGGACGCGAGATGGTGCATGGCGCTATGATCGTCGTTGCCGCATTCCTGCTGATGCTGCCTGGCTTCATTTCTGATATTATCGGTTTGCTGCTCTTCATTCCGGCGATCCGTGAGCTCGCCTGGAAGGTTCTGCGGAAGCGCATCGTCGTTCTGGGCAGCTCGCGCGCCTTCAGACGTGGCGCCGGACAAGGCCCGAACTCAGGTCCCGGCCCTCAAACCCGGCCGCGCGGACCCGGGAATGTCGTCGATCTGGACGAAACCGATTTTCATCGCGAGCCCAATCGCAACTCGCCCTGGTCTGACAAAAAGCGCCTTGAAGAGTAGGCAAAGCGGCCAAGGACGGCCAAAGCCTCAAGGGTTGTAAGCCCTTATTCGAAATGCTAGATGGCGACACCCATTGACGTCAGAGGAAACCCCCATGGCCAACGAGAACAGCGGTAACGGCGCAGCCAGCCCGAGCCTTTCCATCCTTGCTCAATACACCAAGGATCTTTCCTTCGAAAATCCTGGTGCTCCGCGCTCGCTGCAGGCCCGGGAAAACGCCCCCGATATCAACATCAATGTCAACGTCAACGCCAACCCGCTGTCGGAATCGGATTTCGACGTCGTGCTGACGCTGAATGCCGAAGCCAAGGATGGCGACCGCGTTCTCTTCCACACCGAGCTGGTCTATGGCGGCGTCTTCCGCGTCACCGGTTTCCCGCAGGAACACATGCTGCCGCTGCTCTTCATCGAGTGCCCGCGCCTGCTGTTCCCCTTCGCCCGTCAGATCATCGCCGACGTCACCCGCAATGGCGGTTTCCCGCCGCTGATGATCGACCCGATCGATTTCGCGCAGATGTTCACCCAGCGCGTTGCGGAAGAACAGGCCCGCGCCCAGGTCGAAGCAGTTCCGAACTAAGCCTTCGATTTTTTCCATCGATGGAAACAAAAATGCCCGGATTTCGATCCGGGCATTTTCTTTTGGAGCTTGGACTATGTCTTCAATTCACGGTGCGGTATTTCGACCAGATGCCCTTTTCGCCCATCTTGGCGATCAGCGCGGCGTGATCTTCCAGCTCGGCCTCGCTCAATCTGCTTGCCAGAGGCTTCGGTCGCACCAGGATATCCGCAGCGATCTCTTCGATATCGTCGGCCTGCCGGGACCGTGCAGATGAACCATTGATGCTGCCGAGACCAAGGGCCGTCTGCCGGCCACCGATCATCTCGATGTAGACTTCAGCCAGCAATTCGGAGTCGAGAAGCGCGCCGTGTTTGGTGCGGTGGGAATTGTCGATGCCGTAGCGACGGCAAAGTGCATCCAGCGAGTTCGGCCCCATCGGATGTTTGCGCCTAGCCATGGCAAGCGTATCGGTCACCATGTCGGGCAGGATCGGCGGACGGCCAAGCCGTGCGAATTCGGCATTGACGAAGCCCATGTCGAACGTCGCATTGTGGGCGATCCACTTCGCTTCGCCGAAAAAGGCAAGAATCTCGTCGGCAACATCGGCAAAGGACGGCTTGTCCTTCAGGAATTCGTCGGTAATGCCGTGCACGGCAAGCGCGTCCGGATGGACCTTGCGGTCGCCGGGATTGATATAGATATGGATGGTCTTGCCGGTCGGGAAGTGATTGAAGAGTTCGATACCGCCGATTTCGATGACACGGTCGGCTCTATTATCGAGGCCGGTCGTTTCCGTATCGAAAATGATTTCACGCATATCAGGGCTCTCCGCCTGTCGATCCATTGTCTGCCGGCCGCTGCCGCAGATCGGCTATGATGTCTTTTATCTGCTTCCGCGCCGCATCGATGCTGCCGCCGGTGTCGATGATATAATCGGCCCGTGCCCGCTTCTCCGCATCCGGCGTCTGGCGGGAGAGAATCATGTTGAATTTTTCCTCAGTCATGCCCGGCCTGGCAAGCACTCTTTCCCGTTGAATCTGCGGATCGCAACTGACGACGACGATCTTGTCCACCCTTTCGTCGGCGCCGGTCTCGAACAGCAGGGGGATGTCGAGCACGACGATATCGGCGCCGGCGGCAGTCTGTTCATCCAAAAACTCCCGCTCGCGCTGCCGCACCAGCGGATGGACGATGGCTTCCAGTCGCTTAAAACCGGATGGATCGGAGGCGAGTTTGCGGCCAAGTTCCTGGCGGTCAACAGCTCCATCTTTCGTCGTTCCGGGAAAAGCGGCTTCGACCAGGGGCACGGCTTCGCCGCTATAGAGATCATGCACCACGGCGTCGGCATCATTCACAGGGATGCCGGCTTCGGCGAAGAGTTTTCCCGACGTCGATTTTCCCATGCCGATCGATCCGGTGAGGCCAACGCGGATCATCAATGTTTGTCCATATCGGCGATGATCAGTGCCCGCAGCGCCTCATCCACCACCGGACGCTTGCCGAACCATTTTTCGAAACCCGGCACAGCTTGGTGCAACAACATGCCAAGGCCATCGACAATGGCGAAGCCCTGTTCTTCTGCCTGAGTCAACAGCGGCGTTTTCAGCGGCACATACACAATGTCGGTGACGACGGCATTTTCAGCAAGCGGCGAAAAATCGATCTGTGGTGCCGCCTCGCCATCCATGCCAAGCGAGGTCGTGTTGACGAGGAGGCCGGCACCTCGCATCACCTCGTTCAGCGCTGCCATCGGATGGGCATGCACACGCTCGCCGAACCGACCCGCCAGTTCCCGCGCCCGCTCGACAGTGCGGTTGACGACATGAATTTCCCCAATACCACGATTGCGCACCGCCTGGATGATGGCCCGGCTGGCGCCGCCGGCACCCATGATCACCACGCGGTCGGTACGATCCCAACCGGGATGGCGCTCATCCAGATTGGCCGTGAAACCGCGGCCATCCGTGTTCGTCGCATGCAGCAATCCGTCCTGAAGCCAGAGTGTGTTCGAAGCCCCGAGCTCTTCAGACAACTCATCCGGCCGGTCCGCCAGCTTAAATGCCGTCTCCTTGTGCGGGATCGTCACGTTACCGCCGACGAAGCCGCTTGAGCCATCTTTCAATGAAGCAATGAAGGCCGGAAAATCATCCGGCGAGACTTCATGGGCGCGATAGCTGCCTGCAAGATCGAGCGCGCGCAGCCAATGGCCATGGATCAAGGGTGAGCGGGAATGCTTGACGGGAAAGCCCGTAACGAAGGCGTTGGGGCCGAATGTTTCACGTGAATCACCCATCAATCACTCCCAGTTCGCGAAGCTGCTGAAGGAGCGGCAGCATCGGCAACCCGACGATGGTAAAATAATCGCCGTCGATTTTCGAGAAAAGCTGTATCCCCTCCGCCTCGAGCTGATAGGCACCGACGCTCGACAGCGCCTTGTCGCCGACACGGCTCAGATGGCGATGGATAAAATCGGATGAGAGATCGCGCATGGTCAATTCGGCGTGGGACACATGTTCCCAGATGATGTCGCCATTGCGCGCCAGTGCGATGGCACTGTTCAGACGATGGGTCTTGCCGGATAGCGTTCGCAGATGGTTTTCCGCATCCGCCATCGTCTTCGGTTTGTGGAAGACTTCATCGCCAAGCGACATTGTCTGATCTGAACCGATGACGAGCGAGTCGGGGAAACGATCGCTCACCTCTTTCGCCTTGGCCTTGGCGAGCACCAGTGCCACGGCATCCGGCCCGGCGCCATCCTGCTCCAGCGGTGCTTCGATCGCACGTTCATCGATATTAGCCGCGATCGCCTGGAAATGCAGGCCGGCATTTTGCATCAGCATCCACCGGAATGGGCTGGAAGAAGCAAGGATGAGCGGCGCTGTCATATCAAACGAACCTCGGAAATCATGGAATTCAGCGCTTAGCGCAGCTTCGGGCGCAGGGCAACAATGGCGGCGGCGGTCTCTTCGATCGAGCGGCGAGTGACGTCGATGACCGGCCAATTGTGCCGGGCACAGAGCGAGCGGGCATATTTCAGCTCCTCGGAGATGGTCGCGCGATCGATATAGTCACCGCGATCAAAACCGGCTGTTGCACCGAGGATACGATTTTCGCGAACCTGCGATATCCGGTCGGTGGTCGCCACCAGCCCGACGATCAGCGGCTTCGTCGCCCGGATCAAACTTTCGGGCAACGGCACGCCATGGACGATGGGAATGTTGGCCGTCTTGATGCCTCTGTTGGCAAGATAGATGCTGGTCGGCGTCTTCGATGTCCGGCTGATGCCGACGAGGACGACATCGGCATCATTATAGTCATCCTGCATCTGCCCATCGTCGTGATCCATCGTGAAGTTCAACGCTTCGATGCGCGCGAAGTAATCGGCATTCATGACATGCTGGGCGCCGACCCGGCGGCGCGACGCCGTGCCGAGGTAGGTCTGAAAGACATTCATGACTGGTTCAAGGACATTGACGCAGGGCACGCCCATTTCGCGGCAGCGCTCGTCGATGAAATCGGCAAGCTCGCGGTCAACGATCGTATAAAGGACAATACCCGGACTGTGGTCGATCGCTTCCAGAACCGGCAGGAGCTGTTTGCGATTCCGGATCAGCGGATAAACATGTTCGAGCGGCTGGCTGGCATGGAATTGCACCGAGGCGGCGCGGCCGGCGGAAATCAGAGTCTCGCCCGTTGAGTCAGAAATCAGATGCAGATGAAAGAAGCTTGTCCGGTTTTCCACGCTACTTTCCATCACCTGTTGATATCTCGGGAGAGAAGAGAGGTACGGGAACCGACCGCTCTGGGGCAAGTGGAAAACCGCCGACTTTTCCACATTTCGAATTTTGACGAGGGCGCTTCTTTGGGTTTGTGGGCAATGTGGATAATTTGCATTCGTTAGCAAGGCTCCCCACTTTATCCCCAGTCTGGACTGAAATGAAATAGGAGCCAAGTCCTTCAAAAGATTGCCGTAACGTTTCGCTTTTCCACATATCCAGCACTTATGCTGAACTCTTTGCCGGATATTGACGGATGCGCGACATTTTGGATCAGTCGTGGATGGATTTTAATCCTTGATAGTCACCGACTCTAAGAAATAGAAACCTTAGATATATGTTTGGTTTTATATGGGGTGATGTCTGTGAGCGATGAACGCCGGAAGATTATGAGGGTGCTGGGTGGAGAAACGCTGACCCCTCCCCCTCTCTGGCTAATGCGCCAAGCTGGCCGCTATCTTCCGGAATATAGAGAGACACGGGCAAAGGCCGGAAGCTTTCTCGAACTCTGTTATAGCCCGGAGCATGCGGTCGAAGTGACCATGCAGCCGATCCGGCGATATGGCTTTGATGCTGCGATCCTGTTTTCCGATATCCTGGTGATCCCCGACGCGCTGAAGCGCAATGTCCGTTATACCGAAGGGCATGGCCCGGAGATGGATCCCATTGATGAAGCCGGCATTCAGGCGCTGAAGGGCGGTGGCGTGGTCGATTATCTGGCCCCGGTCATGGAGACGGTGCGGCGGCTGCGCAGCGAGCTGCCTGAGGAAACGACGCTGCTCGGATTTTGTGGAGCACCCTGGACGGTTGCGACCTATATGATCGCTGGCCACGGCACTTCGGATCAGGCCCCTGCTCGGCTTTTCGCCTATCGGCATCCAAAGGCATTCGAGCATCTGTTGATGCTGCTTGCCGATATTTCCGCCGACTATCTCTTGGCGCAGATTGATGCCGGTGCCGATGCCGTGCAGATCTTTGATTCCTGGGCTGGCGTTCTCGGCGAAAAGGAGTTTGAGGCTTTTGCGGTCAAGCCGGTTGCCAGAATCATCGCTTCGGTCAAGGCACAGAGGCCGAAAGCAAAGGTCATCGCCTTTGCCAAGGGCGCTGGATATATGTTGAAGACCTACCGGCAGAAGACGGGGGCCGATGCAATCGGTCTCGACTGGTCCGTGCCGCTCGCCTTTGCCAAGGAACTGCAGCAGGAAGGACCGGTGCAGGGCAATCTCGATCCGATGCGTGTCGTTGCCGGCGGCAAGGCCCTCAGGGATGGAATTGACGACGTCCTGCAGCATCTCGGCCATGGTCCGCTGATCTTCAATCTTGGCCATGGCATTACCCCTCAGGCCGATCCATCTCACGTCACCGCTCTGGTCGAGCATGTGCGTGCATGGAAGGGGTGACGAGGTGAACGCGGAAAAGCAGATAGACCCTCGTCCAGGCGCCTACGCCAGCCGGCGCGCCTATTTCATGATCCTCCTATTCGCAGCGTTGGCGATTGGCCTGTTTGCCTGGCATCCGGACAATCTCTACCTCTGGATCAAGGCGTTCCATATCATCGCTGTGATCTCGTGGATGGCCGGGCTCTTCTATATGCCGCGGCTTTTCATCTATCACACCGACGCCGAGCCCGGCTCGCAGCAGTCTGAGACCTTCAAGGTGATGGAGCGGCGGCTATTGCGGGTGATCATGACGCCGGCAATGATGCTGACCTGGATTTTCGGGCTCTATCTCGCCTGGTCGGTCTATGATTTCCACGGCGGATGGCTGCATGCCAAGATCGGCCTGGTCGTGCTGCTGACGGGTGTCCATATGTTCTTCAGCCGCGCCGTTCGAGCCTTTGCGCGCGATGAAAACCGTCATTCGGCCCGCTACTGGCGGTTCATGAACGAGGCGCCGACGGTGTTGATGATCCTGATCGTCATTCTCGTCGTGGTGAAGCCGTTTGCATGAAATAAGAAGCAAAACTTAGCACTGACGTTAAATTTCTTTCATTTTGTCAGCCCCCCTTGCGGGGCACAAAGTGAATCGCTATTTTCCCGCCATCTCTTCTTCGTGGCATGTATCAGTTCTGTCGCCCGCGAACACCCTCATCGCGGTTCTGAATACGACCAACATTGCCTTTCCCCTTTCTAAAACAGAGTAAATCCCTTCATGGCTGAAATGAAGCTTCAAGAACTTAAGAATAAATCCCCGACCGATCTCCTGGCCTTTGCCGAATCGCTCGAGGTCGAAAATGCAAGCACGATGCGCAAACAGGAATTGATGTTTGCCATTCTGAAGGTGCTTGCCAGCCAGGACGTGGAAATTATCGGCGAAGGCGTTGTCGAGGTTCTGCAGGACGGATTTGGTTTCCTGCGTTCTGCCAATGCCAATTATCTGCCGGGTCCGGACGATATCTATATCTCCCCGTCGCAGATCCGCCGTTTCTCGCTGAAGACGGGCGATACGGTCGAGGGGCCGATCCGCGGACCGAAGGAAGGCGAGCGTTATTTCGCGCTGTTGAAGGTCAACACCATCAATTTTGACGATCCGGAAAAGATTCGTCACAAAGTCCATTTCGACAATCTGACGCCGCTTTATCCGAATGAACGCTTCCGTATGGAACTCGACGTTCCGACCTCCAAGGACCTGTCGCCGCGCGTCATCGATCTCGTAGCGCCGCTCGGCAAGGGCCAACGCGGTCTGATCGTGGCGCCGCCGCGTACCGGTAAGACAGTGCTGCTGCAGAACATTGCCCATTCGATCACCGCCAATCACCCGGACTGCTATCTGATCGTTCTGCTGATCGACGAACGTCCGGAAGAAGTGACGGATATGCAGCGTTCGGTGCGCGGCGAGGTCATTTCCTCGACCTTCGATGAACCGGCCGTTCGCCACGTACAGGTTGCCGAGATGGTCATCGAAAAGGCCAAGCGCCTAGTCGAGCATGGCCGTGACGTTGTTATCCTGCTCGATTCGATCACCCGCCTCGGCCGCGCCTACAACACCGTCGTTCCTTCCTCCGGTAAGGTTCTGACTGGTGGTGTCGACGCCAACGCCTTGCAGCGTCCGAAGCGCTTCTTCGGTGCCGCGCGTAATATCGAAGAAGGTGGTTCGCTGACCATCATCGCGACCGCGCTGATCGATACCGGCAGCCGCATGGATGAAGTGATCTTCGAAGAGTTCAAGGGCACTGGTAACTCGGAAATCGTTCTTGACCGTAAGGTTGCCGATAAGCGCATCTTCCCGGCCATGGATATTCTCAAGTCCGGCACTCGTAAGGAAGACCTGCTCGTGCCGCGCCAGGATCTCCAGAAGATTTTCGTTCTCCGCCGTATCCTTGCACCGATGGGTACGACCGATGCGATCGAATTCCTCATCGACAAGTTGAAGCAGACGAAGAACAATCCGGACTTCTTCGACTCGATGAACACGTAATCCTTAGCCGGATTTATCCTCACTCCAGAGTGAGGCAAGTCGAAAGAAACCGATCGGGTCGCTTTTATGCGGCCCGATTTTGTTTGTGAGCGTGACTTTTAAGAGATGTCGCGCAAAAGTGTGCAGCGGTTTTGCGAGACGACAGGCGACCGAAGATGCGGGAAGCGAATCCAAATGGTCGCGATGCGTTTTAGGTTTTGAAAATCGATCTCGGCCAAAACGATTCGGACGCGGATCAATCCCATGCAGAATTTTAACGACACGATCTTTGCGCTATCGAGCGGCGGTCTGCCGGCTGGGGTCGGAGTCGTGCGCATCAGCGGGCCGGAGGCTCTGGTCGCGACAAAGACGCTCGTTGGATCGCTACCAAAGCCACGGCAAGCGGCGTTAAAAACGATTCGGACTCGAAACGGTCTTGTTGTCGACCGTGGACTGGTTCTTATTTTTCCTGCTCCGGCTTCCTTTACCGGCGAGGATTGCGCCGAGATTCACATTCACGGGGGCAAAGCTGTTGTTGCCGCCCTCCTCAAAGAGCTGGCGTCCTTCCAGGGATGTCGGATGGCCGAACATGGCGAATTTTCGCGCCGTGCCCTTGAGAATGGCAAGATGGACCTCGTGGAAGTGGAAGGCTTGGCAGATCTCATTGCCGCCGAGACGGAAATGCAGCGGCGATTGGCCGTGGAACACACAGCGGGTGGCCTTTCGGAGCTCTATGAGGGATGGGCCGACCGTTTGACGCGTGCTCGTGCTCTCATCGAGGCTGAATTGGATTTTGCCGATGAAGACGATGTTCCAGGCTCAGTGTCCGATATGGTCTGGGCGGATATGGCGAAGCTGCAGTCCGAATTGTCGGATCATCTCGCTGGCGCCGATTTTGGTGAGATCGTCAGGGACGGGTTGAAGGTTGTCATTGCTGGCGCGCCCAACGCCGGCAAGTCGAGCTTGATGAACGCACTGGCGCGGCGAGAAGTGGCGATCGTGACGGATATTGCCGGGACGACGCGCGATGTTCTGCATATTGATCTCAATATCGAGGGATATGCGGTTAGACTCTATGATACCGCCGGACTGCGAGACACGGATGAAGTCATCGAACGCGAGGGGATCAAGCGGGCTCTGAAGACGGCGGCAGAAGCGGATATCATCCTCTCGCTTGCTGAAATTGGTGTTACCGCACAAACGGACTTTGCCGGGTTCAATGGGAAAGTCTTTCGGATTGGCACCAAATCGGATATTCATCCGATCGAAGCTGGAAGCTACGATCTCTGCATTTCCTCTACGACTGGGACTGGTCTGACGGAATTGCACCAGTTGTTGGTTAACGATTTGCTAATGCGGTCTGCAGCTCTATCGCTGGCGTTGCCAAGTCGTTTGAGACATCGGACGCTTTTGGCGGATAGCCTTGAATCACTGGGGTGCGCCGTAAGCTCCGTTTCTGCTGGACTGGATATACGAGCGGAATTCCTGCGGCAGGCGGCGCATAGTTTGGGCCGCATTACCGGAAGGGTTGATGTCGAGGATCTGCTCGATGTCATCTTCTCCGAATTCTGCATCGGCAAATGATTCACGTGAAACACGGCGCGGACATGCCGTAGAAAACGTTTCACGTGAAACCTTCTTGACTCCTAAATTTGGTGTGCCAAAGAGACGGCAATACCGAGGTTCTGACAATGCTCGATAAGACATATGACGTGATAGTCGTGGGTGGTGGACATGCGGGCAGCGAAGCTGCGGCTGCGGCTGCCCGCTGGGGCGCGCAAACAGCCCTGGTCACTCATAAGCGCGATACGATTGGTGTGATGTCCTGTAATCCGGCAATTGGTGGTCTGGGCAAGGGTCATCTGGTTCGCGAGATTGACGCGCTTGACGGCTTGATGGGTCGGGTCGCAGATGCGGCAGGCATCCAGTTCCGTATGCTGAATCGGAAGAAGGGTCCGGCCGTTCGCGGCCCCCGTACACAGGCGGATCGCAAGCTTTATCGTCTCGCCATGCAAGCCGAAATTAATGCGATCGAAAATCTGGACGTGGTCGAAGGCGATGCCTTTGATCTCGCTATCGAGAACGATCGCGTTTCAGCGGTGGTTCTGAAGGACGGCCGCGTTCTCCGCTGCGGTGCTGTCGTCCTGACGACCGGCACGTTTCTCCGCGGCCTGATCCATATTGGTGACAAAAAGATTCCGGCCGGCCGTGTCGGCGAGGAACCCTCGATGGGGCTGTCCGCCACGCTGCAACGCTACGGCCTGGCGCTTGGCCGCCTGAAGACTGGCACGCCGGCGCGCCTGGATGGCACGACCGTTGATTGGGATTCTGTAGGACGCCAAGGTGCCGATGATGAGCCAGTGCCGTTTTCCTTCATGACGGATACCATCGTCAATCCGCAAATCGAATGTGGCGTGACGCGGACAACCTCAGAAACCCATAAGATCATCGCTGACAATCTCATGCGGTCGGCGATGTATTCTGGCCAGATCGAAGGTGTCGGGCCGCGCTACTGCCCGTCAATCGAGGACAAGATCGTCAAATTCGGCGAACGCGACGGCCACCAGATTTTTCTGGAACCCGAGGGACTGGACGACACCACCATCTATCCGAATGGAATATCGACGTCGCTTCCAGAGGAGGTTCAGGACGCCTTTATCCGAACCATTCCGGGCCTGGAACGAGTTCGGATTCTGCAGTGCGGCTATGCGATTGAATATGACCATGTTGACCCACGCGAGTTGAAGCCATCACTTGAAGTGATGAAGATTCCCGGGCTGTTTCTGGCAGGGCAGATCAATGGGACGACCGGATACGAGGAAGCCGGAGCGCAGGGCTTAATTGCCGGCCTGAACGCAGCTCGTTTGGCCGCTGGTGGCGAGGCTATACAGTTCAGCCGCACGGAATCCTATATCGGTGTGATGATTGACGATCTCACGTCGCGCGGCGTAGCTGAGCCCTATCGCATGTTCACATCGCGCGCCGAATATCGTTTGTCGCTGCGGGCAGACAACGCCGATGTTCGGCTGACACCTCTCGGTATCTCCATTGGCTGCGTCGGCGCAAATCGCGCTGAACGGTTTAATGGATATATGGAGAAGCTAGAGCAGGCACGGACTCAATTGAAGGGCTTGAGCGTCACTCCGACAGAAGCGGCGAAAGCCGGGCTGCATTTGAACAAGGATGGCCAGCGCCGATCGGCATATGATCTGCTGTCCTATCCGGGCCAATCCATCGAATCGCTGTCTGCTTTGTGGCCGGAGTTGAGCTCGATTGAGGGGCGCGTTGTCGAAGCTGTCGAGATCGAGGCTGCTTATGCGGTCTATATGGATCGCCAAACCTCCGACATCGTGCAGGTGCGTCGCGAAGAGGAACGTCTGATTCCGTTGAACTTTGATTTCTCAGGACTATCCGGCCTATCGAATGAGCTGAAACAGAAGTTGACCGTGTCACGACCAAAAAATATTGCGCAGGCGTCGCGGATCGACGGGATGACGCCGGCGGCGATATCGCTCTTGCTAGCCCACCTGCGGAAGCAGATTGGACCGGAAGAGCGGAAGCTTGTTTCCTGAGATTGCAAGGTGTGAGAGTCCTGCCATGGAATTAAACGGTGTGCGTGTTTCACGTGAAACACAAGGACGTCTGCAGCACTTTGCTGAGCTCTTTCAGAAGTGGGCGAAGACTATCAATTTGGTTGCACCCTCTACTATCAACGACCTCTGGCAAAGACATATCGCCGATAGCGCCCAGATCTTTCAACTTCATCCGAAGCCAGCTCGATGGGTTGACCTCGGAAGCGGCGGCGGGTTTCCCGGTATCATCACCGCGATTCTCCTTGCGGAACAGGCGGATGGGCATGTCGATCTGGTGGAGAGCAATCAGAAAAAGGCTGCGTTTTTGCGAGTCTGCCTCAGGGAATGTGAGGCCCGCGGCGCTGTCCATGCCGTCCGCATTGAAGAGGCGGTGAAGGTCATTCCCTACTGCGACGTGATTTCAGCAAGAGCGCTCGCCGAGCTGGATGTGCTGCTGGACTACGCAGCACCGTGGGCGGAGCGCAATGAAAATATCCGGTTGCTGCTGCATAAAGGCCGGGATTACGAGCGCGAGGTCGAGAAAGCCCGTGGTCGGTGGGAATTTGGTCTGGTAAAACACAACAGTGTTGTCGAGCGAGATTCTGTTGTTTTGGAGTTAAATCGCCCTCGACGTCGAATTTAACCATAATGGATATGCGGCAATGATCGGCGAGCGAAACCGGATTATTACTATCGCAAATCAAAAGGGCGGTGTCGGCAAGACAACCACTGCGATCAACCTGGCCACGGCGTTGGCTGCGATCGGCGAACGTGTTCTGATCGTCGATCTCGATCCGCAAGGCAACGCCAGCACCGGCTTAGGCATTGAGCGGCGGGATCGAAAAGTATCCTCCTATGATCTTCTGGTCGGGACCCATACGATTCTCGATACGGTCCAAGAAACGGCGGTTCCGAATCTCTACATCGTTCCCTCGACGATGGATTTGCTCGGCATCGAGATGGAAATCGCCCAGCAGGCCGACCGCGTCTTCCGGCTACGCCGCGCTCTGAATGGTGCAGGCGCTACAGCCTTCTCCTATATCCTGGTCGATTGCCCTCCCTCGTTCAATCTGCTCACCATGAACGCCATGGCGGCAGCCCATTCGGTTCTGGTGCCGCTGCAGTGCGAGTTTTTTGCCCTGGAGGGTCTGAGCCAGTTGCTAGAGACCGTCGATCAGGTGCGGCGCACCGTCAATCCTCTGCTCGATATCCAGGGGATTGTCTTGACCATGTTTGATTCCCGCAACAACCTTGCACAGCAGGTCGTCAACGACGTGCGGACGCATTTGGGTGAGAAGGTCTACCACACGTTGATCCCGCGCAATGTTCGCGTGTCTGAAGCGCCGTCTTATGGCAAACCTGCAATCCTTTACGATCTGAAATGCGCCGGCAGCCAAGCCTATCTGCAACTGGCGTCGGAAGTGATCCAGCGGGAGCGGCAGCGCAAGGCGGCGGCTTGATTCACTATTTGTTCTGGAGTGAGTAATTGCGATGAATGATGATCTTTCGAAACGGCGCCTTGGCCGCGGTTTGGCCGCCCTCATCGGAGAGATGGACCAGCCGACACCGGTGGATGCCGGCAGGCCAAGCGTCAATCCGGATCGCATGGTGCCGATCGAATTCATCAGTCGCAACCCGAAGAACCCCCGTCGCTATTTCGACGAAACCGAGCTGCACGATCTTGCCAGCTCTATCCGACAGCACGGCATCGTTCAGCCGGTGGTCGTGCGTACGGTTTCGACCGATCGCTATGAAATCATAGCCGGAGAAAGGCGCTGGCGCGCCGCGCAACTGGCCGGTCTGATCGAAATTCCGGTGATCGTGCGCGATGTCGATGATAAAACCGCTCTGGAAATCGCCATTGTCGAAAACGTTCAGCGTGCGGACCTCAATCCTCTGGAAGAAGCGCTTGGCTACGAACAGTTGATTGCAGAACATGGTTATACGCAAAACGATCTTGGCGAGATCATCGGCAAAAGCCGCAGCCATGTCGCCAATTCGCTGCGCCTGCTAAAGCTGCCGGAACCGGTTCGCGACATGCTTGCCGGCGGCAGCCTTTCGGCCGGTCATGCGCGTGCCCTGGTTTCCACCTCCGATCCGGCCGCACTTGCCCGGACGATCGTTTCCAAGGGCATGTCGGTGCGGGATGCCGAGCGCCTGGCGCAGAATGATATCAAGGCGCAAAACGATCCCCGGCCCGCGGGCGCCCGCAAGGACGAGAAGGATTCCGATACGCTGGCGTTGGAAAGAACATTGTCCGACACGCTGGGCCTGGATGTCTCGATCAACCATCGTGGCAGGGGCGGTCAGGTCAAGATCTCCTACAAGACCCTGGAGCAGCTTGAAGAGATTTGCCGGTTGCTGGAGCGGCGTTGATCTGTTGGCGTGAGTCAGCCCTTGCGGGCCGATTGTAGCGTGGTCGCCAGCAGCGTCTGTGTGGCGATCGTGTCTTCCAGACTGGCGCGCTGCCGCGTTTGAAGAATGGCAGCCTGCAATCGGTTCATTTCCCGCGCAATTGCCGGGGCCGTCCAGCTTTTCAGAGCCTGCTCGATGATCGGTTTGCGTCGAAAATGCAGATGCCGGCCGAGAGTCTGCATGACCTGTGCCGGCGGCACGCGCTTCTCGTCCATTTCGGTGCGCATGACGTCCAATAGCTGAAATTGTCTGAGGCAGCCCTGCAAGACCAGAAACATCGGTGTCTTGGAGGATGCGATCTTTTGCATGGCATGCAGAAAGGCTTCGGAATCGCCCTTGAGAATGGCGTCCACGGCGTCGTCCGCCGAAATGGCGCTGGCATCGCCGATAATATCGGTGACATGGTCCTCTTCGATCGTCCCCTGCCCCCGGCAATAAAGCGCCAGTTTGCGGACCTCATTGCGCGAAGCGATACGATCGCCGCCTAGAAACTCCAATAGGACCTGCCGCGCCGCCGGTGTAATGCGCAGATTTTCATTGGCGAGTTCGGTATCAATGAGAGCATTCAGTGCGCGAATATCATCGGGATAGCAAGGGATAGTTGCGACAGCTTTGGAGCTTTCAGCTACCTTACGAAGGCCGGAGCCCTTTTTCAGATCGCCGGCTTCTACGATGACAAAACTGGCATCCGGCGGATTGTCGGCAATGATCTGTAGCGATTCGACAAGAGCCTTTTCATTGGCCGCACCGCGGATCCACACCAGCTTTTCGCCGCCGAACAGGCCAATAGCGTTGACTTCGTCGAGCAAGCGGCCGGGATCGTTCTGAAGATCGCCTACATCGAGTTTGATCAGGGAAAAAGGGTCGTTCAAATCGACGCCGATCTTGCCGGCGATCTGTCCTGCCCGCTCGGACACAAGGCCGCGGTCAGGACCATAGATGACAAAAAGGCGGTAATTGCGCGCGGCGTTTTGAAGAAATCCGTCAAACTCGTGAGATTTGATTTCCGCCATGCCGCGCGCTCATATCAGCGGCTAAGCGCGGCAGCGATGTCGGCGCCCACCAGTTCGGCGACTTCGCGCGCGGCGCGGTCTTCCGAATCGCGGATGGCGCGCGCCTTGGCAAATTCCTGGGTCGGGAAGTCCACCAGAGACGTGACCGAACGGCTGCCGGATTTCAGAACCTTGCCATCGGTAACATTCTTCAGCGTGAAGGATGCTGTCACGGTCGTGCGGCCTGCGGCGGAGGTGTCAGAGGACGGCAGGTAGAGAACGCCGCCCGTGCCGGAGCTGACGCTCAGATCGACGGTGTATTTCGGGGTTTTCGTTTCGCCGGCGCCACGGCCGGCGATGAAGATCAATTGATTGCGAACCTGCTGACCCACGCGCGTGCCGGCGTCGGAAAAAGCAACGTCAGCGAGCTTCTGGGTGACGCCGGTGCTTTCCGCGTAAAGCGGCCGGACCTGGCAGGAAGACAAAAGACCGGCAACGGCAACCAGAGACGCAACGCCTGCAGCGCGAGCGAGCTTGAAAAGATTATCAGACGACAATGTTCACGATCCTCTGTGGAACGACAATGATCTTCTTTGGCGCCTGACCATTCAATGCGCTTCCGACGGCATCCAGGGCGAGTACAGCCTCTTGCACGGCATTCTGATCTGCATCGCGCGCAATTGTCAATTCGGCGCGCTTCTTGCCGTTGATCTGCACCGGATACACGATCTCATTCTCGATGACGAGCACTTCGTCGTAGCTCGGCCAAGCGCTCATGGCGACCAGATGCATGTTGCCAAGTGCTGTCGAGCATTCCTCGGCCAGATGCGGCGTGATCGGTGCGACCAATGCGATGAGGATCTCAACCGCTTCACGGACTGCGGAACGATAGCTGGCATCCGTGTCGCCGGCGGCAACCTTGGCCAGAGGCGCAGCCAGTGCATTGACGAATTCATAGATGCGCGCGACGGCCTTGTTGAAGGCGAGTTTGTCGTAATCGCCCTGAACCGCCTTCAGCGTCCGGTGCGCGACCTGTGAAATCGCCAGCGCTTCGCCTTCCTTAGCCGGAGTCGCATCAACGGCTTTCAATGCCTCTGCCGCTTCAGACACCAGGCGCCACATGCGCTGCGTGAAACGATGCGCGCCTTCAACGCCCGCTTCCGACCAGATCACGTCACGATCGGGCGGCGAATCGGACAGCACGAAGAAACGAGCCGTATCGGCGCCGTAGGAAGCGATGATATCATCGGGGTCGACGACGTTCTTCTTCGACTTCGACATCTTCTCGATGGCGCCGATGGCAATCTCTTCGCCGGTCGACAGCAAAGTCGCGCGACGATGACCGTCGGTTTCCTCGATGCGGATGTCGGCCGGCGACACCCATTCACGCGTCAGCCCGTTGCCGCGGCTATAGGTCTCGTGAACCACCATGCCCTGCGTGAACAGGCCCTTGAAGGGTTCCTTCGCCTCGACATGGCCGGTTTCGCGCATGGCACGGGTGAAGAAGCGGGAATAGAGCAGATGCAGGATCGCATGCTCGATGCCGCCGATATATTGATCGACGGGCAGCCAGCGATCGGCCGCGGCCTTGTCGGTCGGTTCGTTTTCCCACGGTGCAGTGAAGCGGGTGTAATACCAGCTCGAATCGACAAAGGTATCCATGGTGTCGGTTTCGCGGCGGGCATCCTTGCCGCAATGCGGGCAGGCGACATGCCGCCACGTCGGATGGCGGTCGAGCGGATTACCCGGCTGATCGAAGGTGACATCATCCGGCAGCTTGACGGGCAGATCCTGCTTCGGCACCGGCAGCACGCCGCAGTCGTCGCAATGGATCACCGGGATCGGGCAGCCCCAATAGCGCTGGCGCGAAATGCCCCAGTCGCGCAGGCGGAAATTCACCTTGCGTTCGGCCTGCGGCGCATTGCCAAGGTTTGTCGCCGACAATTTCGTTGCCACCGTCTCAAAAGCTTCCTCAATGCTCATGCCGTCGAGGAACCGGGAATTGATCATGACGCCGTCGCTGTCATAGGCGACATCGCCGATGGCGAAGCTGGCTGCGTCACCATCCCTGGGCATGACGACTGGCACGACGGGCAGGCTGTATTTGCGGGCGAAATCCAGGTCGCGCTGGTCGCCGGAGGGGCAGCCGAAGATGGCGCCCGTGCCGTAATCCATCAGGACGAAATTGGCGATATAGACCGGCAGCTCCCAGGACGGGTCGAGCGGATGGCGGACGCGGATACCCGTATCCATGCCCTTCTTCTCGGCAGTCTCAAGTGCTGCAAGCGAGGTGCCGGCGCGGCGGCATTCTTCGCAGAAGGCATCGATAGCCGGATTCACGGCCGCCGCTTCCTTCGCCAGCGGGTGGTCGGCCGAAATCGCCAGGAAGGAGGCGCCGAAGAGCGTATCCGGACGAGTCGTATAGACGGTGATTTCACGGTCCGCGTTCGGCGAGGTCTCCGGCACGATCTCCCAGCGGATCGTCAGGCCTTCGGAACGACCGATCCAGTTCTTCTGCATCAGCCGCACTTTTTCCGGCCAGTGGTCGAGCGTATCCAGCGCGTCCAGCAGTTCCTGGCTGAATTCGGTGATCTTGAAGAACCATTGCGTCAGCTCGCGCTGTTCGACCAGTGCACCGGAGCGCCAGCCGCGACCGTCGATGACCTGCTCGTTGGCAAGCACGGTGTTGTCGACCGGGTCCCAGTTGACCTTGGACTTCTTGCGGTAGACCAGGCCCTTCTCCATCATGTCGATGAAGAGCATCTGCTGGCGATGGTAGTAGTCGACATCGCAAGTGGCGAATTCGCGGCTCCAGTCCAGCGACAGGCCCATGGCCTTCAACTGCTCCTTCATCGAGGCGATGTTCTGGTAGGTCCATTCCTTTGGATGCACCCTGTTGTCGCGGGCAGCGTTTTCTGCCGGCATGCCGAAGGCGTCCCAGCCCATGGGATGCAGGACATTATAGCCGCGGGCGCGCTTGTAGCGGGCGACGACGTCGCCCATGGCATAGTTGCGCACATGGCCCATATGGATGCGGCCCGACGGATAGGGAAACATCTCGAGGACGTAATATTTCTCGCGCGGATCGGCGTTGTCGGTGAGGAAGACGTTTTCCTCGTTCCATTTCTGCTGCCAGCGAGGCTCGGCATCGCGCGGATTATAACGTTCGGTAGCCATCTGATCTTGTATTCCGGAAAATCATGGGGAGTTGGCCGTGACCTTCATCACGAAACCAACCAAGCGTCAAGTTTAGTGGGTGCGGCAAGTGCCTTATCTTGCAAAGCAAAGCCGGATTCGACGGCATCGGCCCTTGGCAAAGGCCGGTTGCCTCATTACTGCAAAGTGTCAGGAACAGTCGCAAATATCGAGGCGAAAAGATGGAACTTCAAGAGCGATTGAACGCGGTTCGTGCCCATATCTCGGCGGCGGAGCGTCAGGCCGGCCGGCCGGCGGGCGCCGTGCAGCTCGTCGCCGTTTCCAAGACCTTCGATGCGGAAGCGATCCGCCCCGCGATTTTGGCCGGCCAGCGAGTGTTTGGCGAAAACCGCGTGCAGGAAAGCCAGGGCAAGTGGCCGGAGCTCAAGGCCGAAACACCGGGAATCGAGCTGCACCTGATCGGGCCGCTGCAATCGAACAAGGCGGCGGATGCCGTGGCGTTGTTCGACGTTATCGAAACTGTCGATCGGGAAAAGATCGCCCGCGCCTTGGCTGATGAGATGAAACGCCAGGGCAAGATGCTGAGGCTCTATGTGCAGGTCAATACCGGCCTGGAGCCGCAGAAGGCGGGAATCGCGCCTGACGATACGGTCACCTTCGTCGACTTCTGCCGGAAGGAGCTTGGACTTTCGATCGAGGGGCTGATGTGCATTCCGCCAGCGGATGAGAATCCTGGGCCGCACTTCGCGTTGCTCGCCAAGCTCGCAGCCAAGGCCGGTATTGAAAAACTCTCCATGGGCATGTCGAGCGACTATGAGATCGCCGTGGCTTTTGGCGCTACCAGCGTTCGCGTTGGCTCGGCAATTTTCGGCGCGCGGTGAAGGCCAAAAAATAAGCCCCGGCTTTCACCGGGGCTTCGAATCACGGAATCGGTCGTGTCTTAGTAGCGGTCGTCGTCGTCATCGTCCGGCGTCGTGGACTTCAGCGACTTCAGCTTGGCGAAGACGGCGTCGGCGTCGATTTCCTTTTCCTTCTCGTCATCGCGATCATAGCTGAAGCCGAGCTTCTCGGTTTCCTGTGCCGGCTGCAGCGTCGCGCCGAGTTCGGCGGCGGTCGGCAGCGGACGGCCCTTGGAGGCCTTTTCGACTTCCATGTCGAGGTCGATCTGGCTGCAGAGGCCGAGGGTCACCGGATCCATCGGCGTCAGGTTCGTTGAGTTCCAGTGCGTGCGGTCGCGAATCTGCTCGATGGTGGATTTGGTGGTGCCGACGAGGCGGGAAATCTGCGCGTCCTTCAGTTCCGGATGGTTGCGGACCAACCAGAGAATGGCGTTCGGACGATCCTGGCGCTTGGAGACCGGCGTATAGCGCGGGCCACGACGCTTGGATTCCGGCACGCGAACCTTCGGTTCGGAAATCTTCAGCTTGTGGTTCGGATTGGCTTCGGCGCGTGCGATTTCATCGCGGGAGAGCTGGCCGGTAGCAATCGGGTCGAGGCCCTTGATGCCCTGAGCGGCTTCGCCATCGGCAATTGCCTTGACTTCGAGCGGATGCAGCTTGCAGAACTGTGCAATCTGATCGAACGACAAGGCCGTATTGTCGACAAGCCAGATGGCTGTTGCCTTCGGCATGAGCAATTGTTGAGCCATGGATATAGTCCTTCTGTCAGTCCGCGCCGGTGTCGCGGTCCGGGGTGTAACACCACATTGTCCGGGAAATATGGCCCTATATAACCGCAGTGTTGCGGAATTGCAATTCTTTGCGGATGAAATGCGCTTTGTCTAATTGCTGTCGTAACTTGAGCTGCTATTGATTGCGTGGAATGAGCACCCATGATCTCGATGGCGGGTGCCAAGGTTGAGGAGGAAACCATGTCGGAAAAGATTCATCCGGTCACCAAGCCGGTTCAAGCGCGCGCTTTGATTGATGCCGCGAAATATCAGAAATGGTATAGGCAGAGCGTCGAGGATCCCGACTATTTCTGGGGCAAACACGGCCAGCGGATCGACTGGTTCAAGCCCTACACTAAGGTCAAGAACACGTCCTTCAGAGGGAAAGTCTCGATCAAATGGTTCGAAGACGGGCTGACCAACGTTTCCTACAACTGCATAGACCGTCACCTGAAGAAGCATGGCGAAGACGTGGCCTTCATCTGGGAAGGCGACAATCCCTATATCGACAAGAAGGTCACCTATAACGAGCTCTACGAGCATGTCTGCCGGCTGGCGAATGTCCTGAAGAAGCAAGGCGTCAAGAAGGGCGATCGCGTCACCATCTATATGCCGATGATCCCCGAGGCTGCCTATGCGATGCTCGCCTGCGCCCGCATCGGCGCGGTGCATTCCGTCGTCTTCGGCGGTTTCTCGCCCGAGGCGCTGGCCGGCCGCATCATCGATTGCCAGTCGACCTTCGTCATTACCTGCGACGAGGGCCTGCGCGGCGGCAAGCCGGTGCCGCTCAAGGACAATACCGATACGGCGATCCATATTGCCGGCCGGCATTATGTCACCGTGGAAAAGGTCCTGGTCGTGCGCCGCACCGGCGGCAAGACCGGCTGGGCACCGGGCCGTGACCTCTGGTATCACGAGGAAACCGCCAAGGTGAAACCGGATTGCCCGCCTGCGAAGATGAAGGCGGAGGACCCGTTGTTCATCCTCTATACCTCCGGTTCGACCGGCAAGCCGAAGGGCGTGCTGCACACGACGGGCGGCTATCTCGTCTATGCGGCGATGACGCATGAATATGTCTTCGACTATCACCCCGGCGATATCTACTGGTGCACAGCCGATGTCGGCTGGGTGACCGGCCATTCCTATATCGTCTACGGGCCGCTGGCGAACGGCGCGACCTCGCTGATGTTCGAAGGTGTGCCGAATTTCCCGGATCAAGGCCGCTTCTGGGAGGTCATCGACAAGCACAAGGTCAATATCTTCTATACGGCGCCGACGGCGATCCGCTCGCTGATGGGCGCCGGCGATCACTTCGTCAAGCGCTCGTCGCGCTCCAGCCTGCGCCTACTCGGCACGGTCGGCGAGCCGATCAATCCGGAAGTCTGGGAGTGGTACTACAACGTTGTCGGCGACGGTCGCTGCCCGATCGTCGATACCTGGTGGCAGACGGAGACCGGCGGCCACATGATTACGCCACTGCCGGGCGCCACCGATCTGAAGCCGGGTTCGGCGACCCTACCTTTCTTCGGCATCCAGCCGGAACTGGTGGACAGTGAGGGCAACCTGCTGGAAGGGGCGGCCGACGGCAATCTCGTCATCGCCGATAGCTGGCCTGGACAGATGCGGACGGTCTATGGCGACCACGAACGGTTCATCCAGACCTATTTCTCCACCTATAAAGGCAAATATTTCACCGGCGACGGCTGCCGGCGCGATGCGGACGGCTATTACTGGATCACCGGCCGCGTCGACGACGTGCTCAATGTCTCCGGCCACCGTCTTGGCACGGCCGAAGTCGAATCGGCGCTCGTCTCGCACCAGCATGTCTCGGAAGCCGCCGTTGTCGGCTATCCGCATTCGATCAAGGGTCAGGGCATCTATTGCTATGTGACGCTGATGGCGGGCCAGGAAGGTTCGGATACGTTGCGGCAGGAGCTGGTCAAGCACGTTCGCGCGCAAATCGGCCCGATCGCCTCGCCCGACAAGATCCAGTTCGCCCCCGGCCTGCCGAAAACCCGCTCCGGCAAGATCATGCGCCGCATCCTGCGCAAGATCGCCGAAGACGATTTTGGCGCGCTCGGCGATACGTCGACGCTGGCCGATCCGGCTGTTGTCGATGATCTGATCGCCAACCGGCAGAACAGGGCTGATGCGGCTTGATGCCAGGCTATCTCGCTCCTTTTGCGGGGGTGAGATGGCGATTTCTTAGGATTAGGCGAGCGTTTCTCCCTCGCCTAATCCTCACTTCGCCCAGAAGCGTTGAAAAAGGCGACCGCCGCGCGGGCAATCCGATCGTGCACGCTCTTTCGCTCCAGGCCAATTGCGTCTCGAAAGATGTCTGGGTCCGCTTCAATGCCTTGAGGCGTGGGTTCCGGCAAGAAGGTGTAGTGGCCTACTCCTCCCTCCATGATATCCAGGCAGCTCGACCGCATCTTGTTGTGAAGCCAAGAACAGCATTCGGCGGCTGGCGCGATGGTGTCCGCGTCGCCTCCGATGATGTGAACCGGTGTCTTTATCTGCTCGAGGCTTTCTTCGGCAAAGCCAAGGACCGAACGACCCGGCGCGATCGCTAAGGCAGCTTTGAATCTATCATCCTTGAAGCTGTTCCTTCGCCGGCTCCATGATTCCAGAAAAATTCTGTTCTGAAGCAGCGAGGGAATATGATCGGCGAGATCCGGGAACTCTCTCGGACCTCGTATGGGGCTCTTTTGAGGGTTATCCGGCTCGAACTGTGAGTAGGCAATCCGCGCACCTAAGACCAGCATGGCGGTGTGGGCGCCAGCAGAGAAGCCCGCGACATAGGCACGGCTCTCGAATGTCCCGCCTAGAGCCTCTTTACAATCATTGGCATCGAGCAAGGCGCTCAAGTCGGTTGCCCGCTCCCAAAGGCACAGGAAGCCTTCAGGCCTGCAGGGCTCGCTGCCGGTATGGCCATGATGGTTGACGCCCAGGGCTACAAAGCCGGATTGCGCCAAATAATGGCCGAGCCATTCCAATCCGGTGGCGACGCCACCCGAGCCATGGGATAAGAGCACCACAGGTCGCGGATTGGGAGATAGTTTGATCGGCGCGTCGAACGCAATGGCCTGGCGTTTAAACCAGGAAGGCGCGGACGGCGGAATCTCGATCGCTTCATCGATCGCAGGATACCAGGCGGACCAAGCGAGCGGGCGCGGACCGGTGCTGTCCCAGTTCGTTCGATTTGCATCGAAAGACAGACCCTGACGAAAGCCTACGGGCATTGCTTTCCCTTACGGCGGCACCCCGATTGTTGGCGCGAGGGCAGTTCGTGAAGAATGGCCTTTAGAGCCGCTCTCAAAAATCGATTGCGCGCCCATTGATCTCCCAATCGCCGAATCGCGAGGGCTCGGCGCCGCCGCGGCCGCCGGTTTCGGGGGGAAGATCGGATTGCGTTTGGGCGTTACGGCGCTCCTCGGCTTCCGCGAGCGCTCGTTTGGCGGCTGGCGAGAGCGGTTTGCAAGGCGCCGCATGGGTGTCGACGTCGTTTTTATTATCGTTATCTGCAGTCTGCATGGTGTGAAGCGGCCCGGAACCGTTGAAATAGGCGGGTGAATAGCCAAATCATAGTGCGTCCGGCCGCAAAGAGAAAGGTTCGGACTGACGATGTGATGGAGACATCAGATGAACCTTATGCGCACAGCCATGCTGCTTGCCTTCATGACCGCCCTGTTCATGGGCGTCGGCTATTTGATCGGCGGCCAAGCCGGCATGATGATTGCGCTCGTCGCCGCTGCGGGCATGAATTTCTTTTCCTATTGGAATTCCGATCGCATGGTGCTTTCCACCTACAACGCCCAGGAAGTGGACGAGCGCAGCGCGCCGGAATTCTATCGCATCATCCGCGACCTCGCGCGCAATGCAGGCCTGCCAATGCCGAAAGTCTATCTCTATGACAGCCCGCAACCGAACGCCTTTGCCACCGGCCGCAATCCCGAAAATGCCGCCGTCGCCGCCTCGACAGGTCTGCTCAATGCGCTAACACCGGAGGAAGTCGCCGGCGTCATGGCGCATGAGCTGGCGCATGTGCAGAACCGCGATACGCTGACGATGACGATCACGGCGACGCTGGCCGGCGCCATTTCCATGCTCGGCAATTTCGCCTTCTTCTTCGGCGGGCGCCGCGACAACAACAATCCCCTTGGCATGATCGGCGTGCTGGTGGCGATGATCGTCGCTCCGCTAGCCGCCATGCTGGTGCAGATGGCGATCAGCCGCACGCGCGAATATTCGGCCGACCGCCGCGGTGCGGAAATCTGCGGCAATCCTCTTTGGCTCGCCTCGGCGCTCGGTAAGATCGCCCGTGGAGCGGAGCATATCCCCAATGAAGAGGCCGAAGGGCATCCGGCGACGGCGCATATGTTCATCATCAATCCACTCTCCGGTGCGCGCATGGACAATCTGTTCTCCACGCACCCGGATACGGAAAACCGCATCGCGGCGCTGCATAAGATGGCGCGCTACGGCGGTGGTGGCGGCCCTGCTGCCGACATGCAGCCCGGCTTTGGCTCGACGGGACCGATCTTGACTGCTAATCCGGAGCGCAAATCGCGCTCCGTGCCGAATACGGGTCGCGGTGGTTCGCAACCGCCGAAGGGACCCTGGTCTTGAATACCAACAATAAGAAGCCTTTCAACAAAGACAGAAGTCAATCCGGCAATCGCCCGCCGCATGATTCGGGTCCCGCCAAGCCGGGATTTGCGGCGCGCGCCGCCGCAACAAAGATCCTGGCCGCGGTCATCGATCGCAGAACGCCGCTCGATGGCATGCTGGATGCCGAAGGCGGCAATCCCGCCTATAAGGCGCTTGGTGAGAGCGACCGGGCACTGGTGCGTGCCATTCTGAATTCGGCGCTACGGCATTTGCCGCGCATCGACGCGGCGATTGCTTCACTGCTGGATTCGCCACTGCCGGAAGGCGCCCGCGCCCTGCATCATGTGTTGGTGGTCGGGGCCGCGCAGATGCTCTATCTCGACGTGCCGGATCATTCCGCTGTCGATATCGCCGTCGAGCAGGCCAACCAGGATCCGCGCAATCGCCGTTTTGCCAAGCTGGTTAACGCCATTCTCAGGCGAATCGGGCGGGAGAAGCAGGAGATTCTGACCCGGGTTGCCAATGTGCCCGCCATGCCGGCCTGGTTCCTGACGCGTCTCGAAGCTGCCTATGGCGCTGAAGCCGCGTCCAGGATTTCGGATACGCAACTGGAGCCGGCGGCGATCGACGTCACGGTGAAATCCGATGCCGAAGGCTGGGCGAAGCGCTTGAATGGCGTCGTTCTGCCGACCGGTGGCGTGCGGCTCGCCGCCTTCGAAGGCTCCATTCCCTCGCTCGACGGATTTTCAGAAGGCGAATGGTGGGTCCAGGATGCCGCCGCCAGCATTCCGGCAAAATTGTTCGGTTCGCTTGCCGGCCGCAACGTCGTGGATCTCTGTGCCGCGCCGGGCGGCAAGACGGCGCAGCTCATCCTCGCCGGCGGCAAGGTGACCGCACTCGACCAATCCGCCAATCGCCTCAAGCGACTTTCCGCCAATCTGGCACGGCTTGGGCTGGAGGCGGAAACCATCGTCGCCGACATGGCCAAGTTTCAGCCCGACGATCTCTTCGAGGCGGCTCTTCTTGATGCCCCCTGCTCTTCCACAGGGACGACGCGCCGTCATCCGGATGTGCTTTGGACCAAGCGGCCGGAGGATATCGCCAAGCTTGCCGGCCTGCAGGAGCGCTTGCTTCGTCACGCGCTGACCCTGGTCAAGCCTGGCGGGCTTGTGGTCTTCTCCAACTGTTCGCTCGATCCGGAAGAGGGCGAGGATCTTGTTGCCCGCGTTCTAGCTGAGACGGACACGGTTGAGCGTGTGCCGATCAAGCCCGAGGATTGGCCCGGTCTCGAAGCCGCGATCTCGCCTCTCGGCGCTTTCCGCACTACGCCCGACATGCTGCCGCTTGCCGGCGGTTTTGCTTCCGGACTGGATGGGTTCTTCGCCGTGGTGCTACGGCGCACGCGATAGTGGCGAGCTTTGAACGCTTACGCTCGAGCTGATCAAAAGTAGGGCACAATGTCCTTATTTGGCATATTCCTAACCTCTTCTTAACCACCGAGATAGAGAGTAAGCATAAGCAAATATGCAGTTTTCCGGCAGGGTTCGGTGAGTTTACACATGCGGGAAGCATGGCGGCGAATGTCGCGCCGCGCGGCGTTGACGCGATTGCGTCTCACCCGCCACACGATGCGTGTGCCGGAACGATTGATCGTGGCCCCGACGGACCTGCGCAGCATCGATCCTTTTTTCGTCGAAGAGCTTTTGAACGGCCGGATTCTGTTGGCCGGCCGGGTGCTGGAGACGGAGGGGAAATCGCCCTTCGCCCTGGAGCTGCCGTCGCAGGCCTTTGCCGCGCGCCTGCACAGCTTCCGCTGGCTGCGGCATTTGCGGGCGGAGAAAAGCGATCAGGCCTCGGCCCTGGCGCGCGCCATCCTCAATGACTGGATGGCCGTGCACGGCCGTCGGCTGCATGGGATAGCCTGGTCGCCCGATATTGCGGCACAGCGGTTGATCGCCTGGTTGTCGCATTCGCCCGTGGTCCTGCAGGGCACCGATGGCGGCTTTTATCGCCGTTTCATGCGCATGCTGGTCTTCCATGTCCGTTATCTCCGCCGCGTGGCAGCAACGACGCGTGACGGCGAGACACGGTTTCGGGTGCGGATCGCGCTTGCCATGTCCTCGGTCGCCATGCCGAATGGCGCCTCGACGCTGAAGCGCGCCGGCCAGGCACTCGACCGCGAAATCGACCGGCAGATCCTTCAAGATGGCGGGCATATCTCGCGCAATCCGCGCGTGGCGCTGGAGCTGCTGCTCGATCTGTTGCCGTTGCGCCAGACCTACGTCAATCTCGGCCATGATGCGCCGCCGCGGCTGATCCCCGGCATCGACCGCATGTATCCCGCCCTGCGTTTCTTCCGGCATCAGGATGGCGATCTCGCGCTGTTCAATGGCGCGACGTCGACGCTTGCCAACGAGCTGATGTCCGTCCTGCGCTATGACGAAACCGCCGGCCAGGTGTTCAAGGCGCTACCGCATACGAAATACCATCGGCTGGCAGCCGGACAGGCCGTGGTCATCATCGATACCGGGGCGCCCGCTTCTGCGGATCTCAGCCGCACGGCGCATGCGGGCTGCCTGTCCTTCGAAATGTCTTCCGGCAAATACCGCTTCATCGTCAATTCCGGCTCGCCGAATTTTGCCGGTGACCGCTATCTTCAGGCAGCGCGCGCCACGGCGGCGCATTCGACGGTGACGCTCGACGATACCTCGTCGAGCCTGTTTTCCAAGTCGAAATCTCTCGGTCCCGTTATGGTCAGCGGGGTGAAGAAGGTCATCGTCGACCGCGCCGAGACGGAAGATGGCCGTGACTATGTCCGGGCGGTGCATGACGGCTATCTCTCGACCTTCGGTTATGCCCATGAGCGCGAGCTGAGCCTGAATGCCAGCGGCACTATTCTTGCCGGTCGTGACCGCTTTTTCGTGCCGGAGGGCAAGAAATCGCTGCTGAAGAGCGACGGTCTGGCCTCTGCCCGCTTCCACGTTCATCCCTCCATCAGTTTGCTGCAGACCGAAACCGATGCGGCGTTGCTGATTGCACCTGACGGCGAGACCTGGGTATTCTCCTCACCGGGCAACGAGGTGTTGGTGGCGGAGGATATCTTTTTTGCCGACGCTTCCGGCATGCGCTCCTCCGACCAGCTCGAGATCGTTTTCCCGATCGCCGAAAAGCCGGAAATCCGCTGGTTTTTATCCCATCGGCCATAGGCTAAGTGCTTAAGCTGTGTTAACGGGGCGGGCATATTGTCCCGCGCCGTTCTTGCCGGACATCTCCTCACGCTAGACTGGAGAAAGCCATGGCCGTCGTTTCCAAAAAAATCCCAGCCCCCGACAAAGTGAAGGTAAAGACCGCGCTTCTGTCCGTCTCGGACAAGACCGGCATTGTCGAGCTTGCCCGGGCACTCAGCGAAAAGGGTGTGCGCCTGCTGTCGACCGGCGGCACGCACAAGACGATCGCGGCCGCCGGCCTTGCCGTCACCGATGTGTCGGAAGTGACGAATTTTCCGGAGATCATGGACGGCCGCGTCAAGACGCTGCATCCGAAGGTGCATGGCGGTCTGCTTGCCATTCGCGATGACGCCGAGCACCAGGCGGCGATGAAGGAGCACGGCATCGAGGGCATCGACCTCGCCGTCATCAATCTCTATCCCTTCGAAGATGTCCGCAAGGCCGGCGGCGATTATCCGACGACTGTCGAGAATATCGACATCGGCGGTCCCGCCATGATCCGCGCTTCGGCCAAGAACCATGCCTATGTGACGATCCTCACAGATCCGGCCGACTATCCGGAGCTGCTGGAGCAGCTTTCGGCCGATGCCGGTCAGACGGCCTATGCCTTCCGTCAGCGCATGGCCGCCAAGGCTTTCGCCCGCACCGCTGCCTATGACGCGATGATCTCCAACTGGTTTGCCGAAGCTCTCGATATCGCCACGCCGCGCCACCGCGTCATCGGCGGCATATTGCGCGAGGAGATGCGTTACGGCGAAAACCCGCATCAGAAGGCGGCGTTCTACGTCACCGGCGAGAACCGTCCCGGCGTTTCAACGGCGGCGCTGCTCCAGGGCAAGCAGCTTTCCTATAACAACATCAACGATACGGACGCCGCTTATGAACTCGTTGCCGAGTTCCTGCCGGAAAATGGTCCGGCCTGCGCGATCATCAAGCATGCCAATCCCTGCGGCGTTGCC